>NZ_JAIVAL010000030.1 GCF_020171985.1 Halobacillus halophilus | reverse complement strand
GGAAGGTGCGGCTGGATCACCTCCTTTCTAAGGAAACCGGAAAGGCGGAAACGACCGATGGTCGTGGAAGCTGGACCGGACGGAAGACGTACCTGGTTGGTTGTTCAGTTTTGAGAGATTAAACTATTTAAAAATATTTAATCCCATAGTAATTGGATGGGCCTGTAGCTCAGTTGGTCAGAGCGCACGCCTGATAAGCGTGAGGTCGGTGGTTCAAGTCCACTCAGGCCCACCATTCAATTTTGGGGCCTTAGCTCAGCTGGGAGAGCGCCTGCTTTGCACGCAGGAGGTCAGCGGTTCGATCCCGCTAGGCTCCACCATTTAAATGAATGATTTAAACACAAAGTGTGATTTTGTGTTTTATATTCAACCCTAAAATAATGGGTGTGAACCTTGAAAACTGGATAAGGAATCAATAGCGTTTCAGACGCTAGTGATGACAAGACATTCAACAGAAACATCGAACGAAACAACGTCTTTTCACGACGATAGTTAAGTGAATAA
>NZ_JAIVAL010000029.1 GCF_020171985.1 Halobacillus halophilus | reverse complement strand
AGGGGAGTGAAAGAGAACCTGAAACCGTGTGCCTACAAGTAGTCGGAGCCCGTTAATGGGTGACGGCGTGCCTCTTGTAGAATGAACCGGCGAGTTACGACCGTATGCGAGGTTAAGCAAAAGAAGCGGAGCCGCAGCGAAAGCGAGTCTGAATAGGGCGCGTGAGTATGCGGTCGTAGACCCGAAACCGTGTGATCTACCCATGTCCAGGATGAAGGTCAGGTAACACTGACTGGAGGTCCGAACCCACGTAAGTTGAAAATTACGGGGATGAGGTGTGGGTAGGGGTGAAATGCCAATCGAACACGGAGATAGCTGGTTCTCTCCGAAATAGCTTTAGGGCTAGCCTCAGAATAGAAAGTCATGGAGGTAGAGCACTGATTGGACGAGGGGCCCCTATCGGGTTACCGAATTCAGTCAAACTCCGAATGCCATCGACTTTGTTCTGGGAGTCAGACCGTGGGTGATAAGGTTCATGGTCAAAAGGGAAACAGCCCAGACCGCCAGCTAAGGTCCCAAAGTGTGTGTTAAGTGGAAAAGGATGTGGAGTTGCTTAGACAACCAGGATGTTGGCTTAGAAGCAGCCATCATT
>NZ_JAIVAL010000028.1 GCF_020171985.1 Halobacillus halophilus | reverse complement strand
TGTGAACCTTGAAAACTGGATAAGGAATCAATAGCGTTTCAGACGCTAGTGATGACAAGACATTCAACAGAAACATCGAACGAAACAACGTCTTTTCACGACGATAGTTAAGTGAATAAGGGCGCACGGTGGATGCCTTGGTACTAGGAGCCGATGAAGGACGGGACTAACACCGATATGCTCCGGCGAGCCGTAAGTAGGCTTTGACCCGGAGATTTCCGAATGGGGGAACCCGCTGTTCGTAATGGGACAGCATCCGATACTGAATACATAGGTATCGGACGGCACACCCGGGGAACTGAAACATCTCAGTACCCGGAGGAAGAGAAAGCAAATGCGATTTCCCGAGTAGCGGCGAGCGAAACGGAAACAGCCCAAACCAGAAAGCTTGCTTTCTGGGGTTGTAGGACACTCCTTTGGAGTTATCAAGAAGGAAGGTAGATGAATCGGCCTGGAACGGTCAGCCATAGCAGGTAACAGCCCTGTAGTCGAAACCTTTCTTCCTCCGGAGTGGATCCTGAGTACGGCGGAACACGAGGAATTCCGTCGGAATCCGGGAGGACCATCTCCCAAGGCTAAATACTCCCTAGTAACCGATAGTGAACCAGTACCGTGAGGGAAAGGTGAAAAGCACCCCGGAAGGGGAGTGAAAGAGAACCTGAAACCGTGTGCCTACAAGTAGTCGGAGCCCGTTAATGGGTGACGGCGTGCCTCTTGTAGAATGAACCGGCGAGTTACGACCGTATGCGAGGTTAAGCA
>NZ_JAIVAL010000027.1 GCF_020171985.1 Halobacillus halophilus | reverse complement strand
GAGCCATTTGGTAATGCCATCCCTGGTCGGAGTGCATATACAGTTCATCCGATGGATGAAGGTGTTCAAATGCTTGATCTAACATGTCATCTACCAAGGAATAGGTGGGTTTATAACCAATGGTGTATGTTATGATTTCTCCGTTAAATAGATCTAAGACAGGGGAAACATAAAGCTTTTGGCCAAATAGCTTAAACTCCGTAATGTCTGTAGCCCATTTCTGATTCGGTTGATCTGCCTTGAAATTTCGATCTAAAATATTTGGAGCTGTTTCTCCGACTTTTCCTTTGTGAGAACTATATTTCTTCACTTTTACCGTAGACTGCAGCCCTAGTTCTCTCATAAGACGATAGACTTTTTTATGGTTCACTTCATGACCGCAATTACGAAGCTCATTTTCAATTCGCCGATAGCCATAACGGCCCTTATGTTCATAAAATTTTGAGGTGATAAGCTCCTTCAATGGTTGTTCCGTTTCTGGTTCGTGTTGCTTTTCTTTCCAATGATAATAGGTGCTTCTGGGAAGAGCAGCTATTTCAGTCAGTTGTTTAACAGGAAATCGAAACCTTAGCTCGTCGATTATTTGCGCTTGTTCTTCTTTTGAGATGCTTTCTTTTTCTGAACTAAGGTCTTTAACTTTTTTAAGTATTCATTTTCCATCCGTAAGCGCTCATTCTCTTTCTTTAAGGCTTCAAACGAATCCGTAGAATCTTGTTTCTTCTTATGAGACGTCATTTGGGTTGGCCCCTTCCTCGTGGATTCAAGGGCTTCTTTTCCACCTTCCAGCCACTTCTTGCGCCATCGGCGCACCATAGAAAAGTG
>NZ_JAIVAL010000026.1 GCF_020171985.1 Halobacillus halophilus | reverse complement strand
TGAAGCTGACGGATACTAATGGATCGAAGACTTATCTATCTAGTATGAAAAAGAAGTCGGAAGAGACGTTCGCTCGTCCGATGGTTGAATGATTGCCTTATCCAGTTTTGAGGGTTTACAAAAAAACTTGTAATTTACCCTTGAATTTTTTCTCTCAGGACAATATAATATATCTTGTCCTTGAAAAAAGAAATAAGGTTTGGTGGTGAAGGCGAAGAGGTCACACCTGTTCCCATGCCGAACACAGAAGTTAAGCTCTTCAGCGCCGATGGTAGTCGGGTCGATCCCCGTGAGAGTAGGACGCCGCCAAACTTTATATAATCCGGAGGATTAGCTCAGCTGGGAGAGCACTTGCCTTACAAGCAAGGGGTCGCAGGTTCGATCCCTGCATCCTCCACCATTTTTAGTTGCCGGCCTAGCTCAACTGGCAGAGCAACTGATTTGTAATCAGTAGGTTGGGGGTTCAAGTCCTCTGGCCGGCACCATGAGATCTTTGATTTAAAAACGAAATAGATTTATTTTGTTATGAGCCATTAGCTCAGTTGGTAGAGCATCTGACTTTTAATCAGAGGGTCGAAGGTTCGAATCCTTCATGGCTCACCATTTGCCTGCGGGTGTGGTGGAATTGGCAGACACGCTAGATTTAGGATCTAGTGCTTCACGGCGTGGGGGTTCAAGTCCCTCCACCCGCACTTATTGCGGAAGTAGTTCAGTGGTAGAACACCACCTTGCCAAGGTGGGGGTCGCGGGTTCGAATCCCGTCTTCCGCTCCAATAGTTACTTTAATATACTTATAATTGAACAACAAGATAGTCCATATGAAAAACATGTCAAGCCGGGGTGGCGGAATTGGCAGACGCACAGGACTTAAAATCCTGCGGTGGGTCACCACCGTGCCGGTTCGAGTCCGGCCCTCGGCACCATACTCATATGCGCCCGTAGCTCAATTGGATAGAGCGTCTGACTACGGATCAGAAGGTTAGGGGTTCGACTCCTCTCGGGCGCGCCATTATACGGGAAGTAGCTCAGCTTGGTAGAGCACTTGGTTTGG
>NZ_JAIVAL010000025.1 GCF_020171985.1 Halobacillus halophilus | reverse complement strand
ATTATTAAACCAATGCACATAATCAAATAATTCAATATCCAAGATCGATTGATGGGCATATACCTGGTTATGGACAAATTCAACTTTGATAACCTTAAATGTTGCTTCAGCTACGGCATTGTCATAAGGTGATCCTTTAAAACTTAGAGAACGCTGGATCCCGAAAGTTTTTAAAGCCTGATCAATGAGGGCGTTTTTAAATTCGCTGCCTCGATCAGTATGAAACATTTCCAATTGAGTTAAATCTTCGTTTATCGATGCAAACGCTCGATGAACGAGCTGGGCATCTTTATTGGGACCCGAGCTATATCCAATAATCTCCCGATTATATAAATCAACCATCACACAAATGTAATGCCAATTATTAGCGACACGGACATAAGTTAAGTCACTGACTACCACTTTTAATCGTTGGTCCTGAACAAATTCGCGGTTTAAGACATTGGTCACGTTGGACTCGTTACATGTCGTCTTCGTGGGTTTATACTGAGCGACCGTATATTTGGAAACTAATCCTTGTTCTTTCATGATTCGTCCAATTCGACGTCGAGAGACGGTCCGGCCTTCTTTCTCGAGCTCTACCTTGATCTTACGTGTACCATAACTTTGGCGACTGGCTTGAAAGATATCCGTTAGAAGAACGGCAAGCTCTTCTTCTTGCTTTGTATCTCGTTGTTTGGCTTCATAATAATAGGTGCTTTTAGGGAGTTGGAGGACGTCGCACATTGCTGATACTGAATATTTGTGGCGGTTATTCCGGACCACATCTATTTTTGTCCCATGATCAGCGCGGCTTGTTTTAAAATATCATTTTCCATATTCAATCGCTGAACTTCTTTACGGAGTTTGATTACTTCGTTCTCTTCAGGAGAACGATTATCTTCCTCTTTAAAAGATCCACTATGGGCGTACTGACTGATCCACCTATCAAATGATGAAGGAGTTAAATCATATTCTTTAAGGATTTCTTTTCTTGGTTTACCGTTTTGGTGCAGTTGGGCCATTTGCTGTTTGAATTCTTGGGTGAAGTTACGTCGAATTCTTGGGGTCATAACGGAAGCTCCTCGTGTTTTGTATTAATTCAGTCTATCTG
>NZ_JAIVAL010000023.1 GCF_020171985.1 Halobacillus halophilus | reverse complement strand
CAGGAGATTCCTATGGGATTTCAAATAGGGGTTCTTGTATGAAAAAAAGCCCTCCGTTATGATGCATTTGTACCTACAAATACAAACATCAAAAGGAGGACTCCTCTATGAATCATAAAAGGAATCAAAAAATAAATCAAATCACCGAAGACACGTTAGTCCTCGGTGTTGATATTGCGAAGAAAACGCACTATGCCTGTGCTTTGGACGATCGTGGGCGCGAACTTCACCGGCCCGTTGGCATCCATCAAAGCTTAAAAGGGTTTGAAAACTTTCGTAGACAGGTGGAACAATGGCTTGAGGATCACAAGAAAAGCCATGTTCTCATCGGGTTTGAACCTACAGGGCATTACTGGAAGAATTTCGCTGCTTTCCTAAGGGAAGTAAATCTCCCTTTCGTGATCGTCAATCCCATGCACGTCAAGAGATCGAAGGAGTTTGACGATAACCTTCAAACCAAAAATGATCAAAAGGATGCGCGTGTAATTGGAAAGCTCATGGTCGGTGGTAATTTTACCTATCCCAGAATTCCGGAAGACGTGGAAGCTGAACTGAGAAATGGCGCGGCTATGAGGTGGAAGCTCAAAGAGGAACACATCCGCCTTCAAAACCAGATGACGGGGTGGCTGGACCGATACTTCCCGGAATTCAAAACCGAAATTAAGAACTTCGGACAATTAGCCTGTGCCATTTTGAAGTACACGCCTTTGCCGCAAGACCTGATCCACCAGGAAGTCGAAGAATTGGCCCGGCACTATAAAGAGAAAGCTGGTGTAAGGGCCCCGGCGAAGAAAACGATTCGCGGCATGAGGCACCTGGCTGAGGGATCGATTGGCCTTACCGAAGGTATCGAAATGGCCCGCTTTGAAATCGCCACACTTGTCGACCAATTCCTTCTTGTCGAACGTCGGTTAGAAGACGTCAATAACCGTTTGGAGGAACTGGTCATACAGCTAGAGGAATTCGAATACCTTGAATCCATTCCTGGCATCGGCAAGAACACCGTGATTGACCTGATAGCCGAAACCGGATCCCTCAAGCAGTACAAACATCCACGCCAACTTCTTAAACTAGCGGGATTAACGCTGCGGGAAGATTCTTCCGGGACACATGAAGGTCAGAAGAAAATATCCAAGCGTGGTCGAAAACGGCTAAGAAACCTTCTGTATCGTGCCATTTTACCTCTGCTTCAAAATAACAAGGTCTTTCATGAATTGTATCAGTACTATACGACACGCTCTAAGAATCCTTTAAAGCATAAGCAAGCCACAGTCGTGCTTAGTGGAAAACTCTTAAAAATCTTTTTTGGTCTTTCGAATCACCAGGTTCTTTTCAGTGAGGATCGCATGAGACAGGATCTTCACTGCCTGAAAACAGCGGCATAACCAAGCGCGTTCTCACCTCGATACGATGACACGGAGAAGCTGGCACCAAATAAGACGAAAGACTACGAGTCCATGCAGGAGAATGAAGCCAGCCTCTGCCTTATGATGAGACCACATGCAGGAATGCAGGCGCACGAAGCCATGAGCCATGGGAGGGTACGTCCTCATAAGAAAGCAGAGATCCCAAGTGCATCCATATCACCAAAATGGAAACTCTAATCCAAATTAGGGAACGCAACGCGTCCTGTCTTTTTCCTTTAAAAGGAATACAAGGAATAATACGGTTCGAGAGAAGCTTACAAAAAAATTTTAAGAGATCGAAAGATCTTAAAAACCCCTGATGTGTCAACATTTCCGGAGGGAGTCT
>NZ_JAIVAL010000022.1 GCF_020171985.1 Halobacillus halophilus | reverse complement strand
GAATTCTTGGGTGAAGTTACGTCGAATTCTTGGGGTCATAACGGAAGCTCCTCGTGTTTTGTATTAATTCAGTCTATCTGACCTTAACCAACCTGTCCAACCAACTGTAGCCGGTCCACCTCAGTCGTTAACTCCTTGTGGGGTCTCGCCTAGCTCCTTCTCCCGCGGGAGTCTCCTTGTTTCCTCCGCCACCCTAAGATGGAGGAGTGAACGGACCCTACTATAGGTGAGGTAAGCGTTCTGAATCAGCCTAACCCTTTGTATATCAGGGGTTGTATACTTAAATAAGCTAGATACTCTTTTGCTCTCCAGTTCATTTTAGTAGGCATTTTTGGTGGATTTCGAGTTTCTTATTCGGCAAGGTCCGGAGGGGGACGATGAAGACTCCTGTGGGATGAACATGATCGGTAAGATCCCGGAAGGCGTAGCCTGAGGAAGCTTACCACATGCCCACGGAAAGCGAAATCGTCCCCCGCAGGACCTTCAGCTCAACAAATATCTCGAAATCAAGTCTTCAAGTAATGGGAGCTTATCTGGAAGATCAACAGGAAGGCTCTACAAAGCTTTTAGAAATAACGAACCAAAGATCAGTTGAAACTCAAGACTCGTTCTACATTATAGAGTTAAATTATATACTTACTTTTACAGACACAAAAAAAGACTGTCGAGAAAGTCTCGACAGCCAGATCACTTCTTAACGAACAGAGTGATAATACTTATTGAAACATAGATGAATTCATTTCTTTGATTGCAGCTTTTTCTAGACGAGATACTTGCGCTTGAGAAATCCCAATTTCTTCCGCAACTTCCATTTGAGTTTTCCCCTGGAAAAATCGTTTCGTCAGAATCATTTTTTCACGATCATTTAATTTCTTCATACCTTCACGCAATGAGAGTTCGTCTAACCAAATGGAGTCTTTTTCACGATCATCTTTTAATTGATCAACCACAAATATTGGATCTCCTCCATCATTGTATATTGGCTCAAACAACGACACTGGATCTTGGATGGCATCCATTGCGAATACGACATCTTCTGGTGGAACCCCCATCCTCTCAGCAATTTCGTGAGGAGCAGGGTCTTTATTGGTTTCACCAATCATTTTTTCTCTCATTTGCAACGCTTTATAAGCCGTGTCTCTTAAAGACCTGGAAACGCGTATCGGATTATTATCCCGTAAATACCTGCGTATTTCTCCGATAATCATAGGTACAGCATAAGTAGAAAATTTAACATTATGGCTTAAATCAAAATTGTCTATGGATTTCATTAATCCAATGCAGCCTACCTGAAATAAATCATCACCATATTCTCCGCGATTATTGAAGCGCTGAATAACCGATAATACTAAACGAAGATTCCCATTGACTAATTCCTCACGTGCTTCCGTTTCACCACTTTGGAGACGTATAAACAGGGCCTTCATTTCTTTATTGGTCAGCACTGGAAGTTTTGATGTATCTACTCCGCATATTTCTACTTTATGTCGTGTCAAATAAGACCCTCCCAAGAAGCTGTAATCAGTTCTCAGTATCTCCTTGGGAGGAAAAATTATGCATCTGTTTTATTAGTTCTATTAGACCATTTTATCGAATTCACGCTGTAAACGGCGAATAATCTTCTTCTCAAGCCTTGATATATATGATTGGGAGATCCCCATCATATCCGCCACGTCTTTTTGTGTTTTTTCTTTTTTTCCGATTAAACCGAACCTTAATTCCATAATCTGTTTTTCACGATCATTTAATTGATCCAATGCAGACATAAGTAATTTCTTATCAATTTTTTTCTCAATACCTTTTGTCGTCAAATCTTCTTCCGTTCCTAAAATATCGGATAATAAAAGTTCATTTCCATCCCAGTCAACGTTTAGCGGTTCATCGAATGAAACCTCTGTCTTCAGTTTATTACTCTTTCTCAGGTGCATAAGAATTTCATTTTCGATACAGCGGGACGCATAAGTGGCGAGCTTAATTTTTTTCTCAGGATCAAATGTATTGACAGCTTTAATTAAGCCGATAGTTCCAATACTGATTAAATCCTCTATATTTAACCCTGTGTTTTCAAATTTTCGAGCTATATAAACTACAAGACGTAAGTTCCGTTCGATTAACATAGCCCGTGCTGCTTTGTCTCCTTTTGGCAGAAGTTCAAGCAGTTCTTTCTCTTCTTCTCTTGAAAGTGGAGGTGGTAAAGCTTCACTACCTCCAATATAATAAATTTCATCTTGTTTAATCCCAAGCTTTATTAGAATACGATAAAACCAAAGCCTTAATTTAAAGAACCATTTGACCATGTCATTCCCCTTCCCTTAGGCAGTTTTTCCTTTAACCATTATGTGGGGATGTATCAGCATTTGATAAAGACGATCATGGGTAAGGTCATGATGCTGTACACCGACCAATGGCTGTTTCATTTCTAAGTTTCCTTGTGGAGTTACTATCGATATTTGATCCACTAACACTGTAACAAGCAATTGACCCTTGGAACCTGCGGCTTGAAAAGGTACTAAGCGAACAGACGATTGAATATCTGGTGGCAGCTCTTCCATTGAAGTCACAACTTGTTCTACTTTAAGTTTTTCAAGTACTTCCGGTTCAAGAAACTGTCCCATCACCGTATGATCAGCCAGGAAGACCATCTTTCTGCTGATTGGATCAATTAATTGATTACCGCTATCGACCATTCCACGGCAGAGGACTTCTTTACCATTCCAAGTGACTTTCACATCATAAATGTTCTCAAGCTTCATTTTGTGGACGCTTACTTGCTCCATTCGCCATTTTGTGAACAAAAATGAACAAGGAAATCCAACACATACAAACATCCAGCTAACCGGGTCACCATACCCCCCTGTAAATGTTACAATCGATCCTCCTTGAATACTTATTTCCGTGGCTAGGAAAAAATGGACACCAAGCATACTTCCTCCGATGGAAAATGTTATAAAATAAAAGCTGACCAACTGTAGAATAAAAGCACGAAGTGAGGTAAAGGAAAAGGCAATTCCAATGATAAGTAGAGAAAAGACCAGCTTCCCAAGGGTGCTCGTCAACCAGAAATCCGGCATAAAGATAGATATAGGCACAATGCTGGAGGCTGCAAAAGCTGCACAAAACATACGGATTTTAGAAGATTTAGCCCTTACCACACCCTGAGTAAGATAGAGGATCATGGCATCCATTAAAAGATTGAGCAACCAGACAGCATCTAGATAGATGACTCCCGCTCCCTTCATCTATTGTTATATCAAATTATAAGCCTGTCCTTTTGAAAAGTCTGTCACAATCTGATTAGCAGCCTAGCAAGTTTTGTAACATCATGTAACGGCCAATAATCGTAGCATCTTGTTGTTAACCTTCATTACTCTTACCGCAATTTACCCGCCTTTCTCTGTTTCGTTCTCTGAAGAGATTTTTATGAGTAACATCGTAGGTGTCAATGGTTATAACAGATCGGAATGAAAAAGAAGAGTTCTGAACAAGGTTTTTTTGGCTGTATGAAACCTTGAATTGATCTTCCATATAAGCTCCCGTTTGTTGAAGACTTGATTTCGAGATAACTAAGTCCAATACGTTTGATTGAGGAAAGGGCTGGTGGGGAAATGACTCGCTTTCCTATGGGGGAACGGTGAGCTTCCTCGCTCGTTTCACTCTCTGCGGGATCTCACCTGATTCCTTCTCCCATGGGAGTCTCCCCATTTCCCCACCAGCCCAACCATAGGCAGAAAATCGGACCTTTTGAAGAAGAGGAATTGTTCATCACTCATTTCAGC
>NZ_JAIVAL010000021.1 GCF_020171985.1 Halobacillus halophilus | reverse complement strand
GCGAGGAGACTTGCCAGTTCCCCCGCAGGAAAGCGAGTTGTTTCCGCAGCCATCCCTTCTCTATATTAAGTAACGGACCCGATTTATCTCGAAATCAAGTCTTCAACAAACGGGAGCTTTACTTTAGTATCAACACGGAAGTTTACCAGAGCCTAATTATTAAATTTGGTAAAAATTCTGACATAACAGTTGCACATTCAGGGCTTAATAAGATAAGCTATCAACTTAAGAAAAATGTCTTCGAAAATTTACAAAGGATTCACGTTTTTAGGGAATACAGGAAATAGTCAATGAGTAGGATTAAATCATTCGCACTCAAAAGCAGCTGGACGTCGAATGACTAGTAAAATAAAGGAGGGGTTTAGATGTATCTTAAAGATATAGAAAACCTTGAATGTTACAGCAAGCTATCCTTAAAGCAAGTGGAAGACCGTCTTCTCATTACGGCCAATTTCCCTAAGGAATTCCTGTTGGAAAGCCAGATGACCCATCCATTTCTATACGTGATCTTATACGTTCGCGGTAAAGAGATGATTAAAATACTGGACGAAGGCACGGCGAAGCTTTATATACCTTCCAAAAAGGAAATAGATCCGAAAACGTATAAAAAAATTATTGATTTCGCTAAAAAGCATTCAAAACAATTCAAGAACGACTAACAGATGTGCAACCCGTGAGGTGGATGTATGGCTTACTTTGGGAAAATAAATACCGTTAGTATCCTATTTGCTTTTCTCTTTTTTGCAGCGCTGGAGCTGATGGTTAATACTTATCGGCTTAGCAGGCTGCTAAACGTGGAGGTAAGTGTAGTAGTCGATGTCTCCATAATCCTCCTTGGAATTTGGTTAGCTGGGGGAGTAATCGTTTGTTATCTGTTCATAACCCGATGGCTGGAGAAAAGGAAATCAGATTACTTCACCGTAATACTCTGGTTTCCTTATTTTATTTTAATGACCAGTATATTTGTTTTCCTCTTTCCCATTCATCATCCTGCAGATGATCCTGCCCCAGTACTTGGTTTCGTGATCATCGGCGGGTTGATCGTGTATCCTGCCATATTGGCATTTATTATTTGTATTAGTCATAACGTAAGAAAGAGATGAGGTGGGCATACAACTATACAGGAGGGTTGGCCATTTGATTAAACCGTATATGGCGGAATAGTTTCACGGGTTAATTGGATATATATGTTAAAATAAAAGCTATCTACTCAAACAGAATCGGGAGAGGATGGTATGTTTGTCGGCTCAACTTCTTGGGGCGTGCTTCTCTGGTTTATCGTTCTGGTAATCGGCTACTGGGCATGGTCTATTAAATATAAAAAAACGAACGGGAAAAAGGAAAAGCCCTGGTGGAGAGGGATCTATTTATCATTTGCAGCTCTTATTTTCTTTACCCACTTTCATGTTAGCCAATTTTATTATGAGTATCGGCATGAACCGGAATGGTTCTCTTTGATCGGATGGTGGATTTGTCTCATAATAGTCAGCGCTTTGCTGCTCTACAAATGGATCCACGAGGAAGATGTAGAAGCCTTAAAACAAGAGAATGAACGGTTGCGGGAAGCGGTGGAGTATTTCCGTAATAAACAGGAACAGGATTAATTCGAACACGGGGCGGCTTATACAGCGGTCCTTTTCTTATACCATCTCCAGCATATACCGGAATGAAGGAAAATACCAGACTATGATTTTCACTAAACTCTGGTAACCTAAAATATACAAATAAAGGGGGAAGAAAATGGATTACCGCATAAAATCAAATGATGGCTATACAGAAAAAATAGGGGAGCTTGTATCGATGCTCGAACATACCCGGGAAGTTACGTTAGAGGAGATTGCTGGTCTCAAAAAAACAGATTTAGATGCACTTCCGCATCCATCCTCGAACACAATTGGAGCCCTGTTATTGCATATCGCATCGATCGAATTCGTGCATCAAGTCGTGTCTTTTGAAAAAAGAGACTTATCAGAGCAGGAATACGATGACTGGAAACTGGCGCTGGAGCTTGGAGACGAGGCTAGAGAAAAGATCCACGATCAACCTCTGGATTATTACATAGAGCAATTAAACCAAGTTCGGGTAAATACACTGGCCACTCTAGCCGCTAAAAATGATCAGTGGCTTTTGGAAGAAGATAAATGGGATCACGGTGTTCCTTATAATCACTACTACCTTTGGTTTCATGTAATGGAAGACGAGATCAACCATCGCGGGCAAATTAGAGCTATCAAGCGCTTATTAAATCAAAGCGCTTAAGAGACAGGTCGTTATTAAAGTAATCAGGAAACATTTTATCTTATTTTGATCTCCTAGAATTCTTAGCCTATTAAAGGAGTGAGATCATGAAAAAAATATGGTTCCGCATTTCTCAATTCTTTCTCACATTAGGGGTTTTTACGTTGGTTTTCTACTTATCAGTAGGAGATTACCATGTGCCTCTGGGTACAGATTTTGAAATACAGGGCGAGAAGACGATAGTGGAAGAGTATGACTGGAAGGGAGAGGTTTCCAGCCAGTACACAATTGCTTCCTCTCATTTAGACAACTCAATCAAAACCCATGTTCTTCCTGACCGCTTCAAACAAGTTTTTGCAAATGTTGTACTTGTGTTGCTTGTACCTGTCCAAATCGCTTACAGCATGGCAGGTGATAAATTATTTCCGCCATCACGTCTATATATCAATCGTTTTTGGCGTATCGTCTTAAATGTAGTAGGGCTATGTATTTATTTAGCTGCAGCCATCTTTCTAGTAACGAAGTATCAGGAGTATATAGCGGAAAGTGAAACATACCTGAAATCACTAGAGCCTTATTTATTGAAGAAGTAATTCATTCGACTGGCACGGAGAGGGTAGCTGACTACCTTGCCGGAGGGGGCCTGGAGTGTCGGTTTCAAAGCTTATAAAAGGAGGCGGAGAAGTGGGCATTTTTTTCAAGCAGATGTCTGAAAGCCAGATTAAGAATTCTCGCCAGGGAATTTATCAGGGGTTTTTCGTTTATATGGTACTGTTGTTAGTTAATCTAATCGGTGATTCTTTTTTTGAAGGGCCTGTATTTTCATCTGCGTTTGTTTTTTGGCTGGAATAATTGCTTCAAGTGGATGGGCCTTTATTTTAGATCTAAAGGATAAACGTCGTCAGAAAAAAGCTTCCTAATGGAGTGCTCTCGACTCTTGCATAAAAAAGCCTGTCGAGTTTGTGCTCGACAGGCGTAGAGTCAGATGCTAGCTACTGTGATTTTCTCCCATTGAACAAGATCTCTATTTTGAAACAGGTAATGGTGCTTCAGAGGAAATGAATCCTTTCTCCACTAGTTCATCCCAGAACTCTTTTGGAATCTCACGCTGGATCATCTCAAGGTCTTCCTTAATTCGATCAGGGCGGGTAGAGCCAGGAATGACGGATTTTACAGACGGATGAGCGGTTGAAAATTGCAGTGCGGCTGCTTTCAATGGAACATCGTATTTCTGCCCCACTTCATTTAACTGATTTACCCGTTCTATGATTTCTTCCGGCGCTTTCTCATAGTTGTAATGATCGCCGCCGAGAAGTACACCTGAGTTGTAAGGGCTGCCCACGACAATATCTACGTTGTTTGCTTCGGCAGACTTCATCATGTTTTGTAAAGCATGCTCATGCTGAAGAAGAGTGTATTGGGTAGCGGATAAGCATACATCCGGTTTTGTTTCCTCAAGTTCCATGGCGAGTTCAATCGGTTCTGTTGTATTCACACCCAGTCCCCAGCCACGAATTACACCTTCTTCACGAAGCCGAGTGAGCACGCGGAAGGCGCCTTCTTTAGCTTCTTCAAATTTTGCTTTCCATTCGTCACCATGGAAGTCAGGAGATACATCGTGAACAAAGACAAAATCTAAACGATCCGTTTTCAGACGTTCCAGACTTTGTTCTATCGATTTCTCGGTAGCTTCTGCGGTATAATCCGTGATCACCTTGTTATCGCGGGCATCCTTGAATAACCCCTCTTTTTCTTCTTTTTCATCAGTCATATAGCGACCGACCTTTGTGCTTAATACATAATCATCACGGTTATAGTTCGATAATACTTCGCCAAGACGCATTTCTGCTAAACCTGCCCCGTAAAAAGGAGCGGTATCAAAATAGCGAACCCCCTGATCCCAGGCCGTTTGAATCGTGGAGCGGGCTTCGTCCTCTGGAACTTCCCTGAACATATTACCGAGTGGAGCCGTGCCGAGTCCTACTTTATGTTTTAAAGCATCTTCAAATGATTTCATAATCTTTTTGCCTCCTACGTTTCGTTGATACAGGTATGTATCCAGCTAACCTGTCTTTTAAACCCAGGCGTTCATGAAGGCGATTGCCTCATACCTCTTTAAGCATCCCATAACAAAAATCTAATCAGGGGGATTTCAACCATTAAATAGTTCGATAAAAGGCTTTAACGATAATCCCGTCATCCGCCGGTTCAAAATCATGCTGCGGCACGCGCTCAAATCCATACCGTTCATATAGAGCAATAGCTCCAGACATAAAATCACCTGTGTGAAGTCCGATCGAACGGTACCCCTTAGCCTTAGCCCTTTCCATGCAGGCATCTATTAAAGCAGACGCCACTCCTTGGCCGCGAATCTCCGGCGATACGGCAAGTACCCTTATTTCAGGGTAGTCCAGTTCATCTACATACCCTTCATACGCGTCTGTGTTAGCAGGAAAAAGGGCTACGCTTCCCGCAAGAATTCCATCAAGTTCAGCAACGAGCAGATCAACACCGGGCTGCTGGTCAGCCTCTGAAGATATCGCTTGCTTGAGAGCCTGCCAATGCTCGTCAGGTAAGGCGTGAACATGGTCTTTATAGGCAAGAACGCGCTGTTCCCGAATCGAGCCGAGCTCTTCCTGGTTGGCTTCTCGTATTGTAATAGTCATAGCTTTATAATGTCCCCTTTATATTAAAACTTCTTTTCTACGATCCAGTATACCGTGATGAATTATCTTGAAGTCAAGAAATATAGTTTTTGAATAAATAGCTTCGTTCAAGACCTGCCTTTTTTTAAAAAAATAAAAAAGCTTAAAGGCATAGCTCTAAGCTTTACTTTTTCATAGAGAGATGTTGGTTTCTCGTTTTTGGAAATCCACATCCTGATAGTATGTGTTTTTAACCAAAGCATTGGGTCCGAGACATTCAACTGCCGGACAATGACAGTTTAAACTTTTTGCTGTGCTTGAATCCAGCCAGTTTTCAAAGGCTTCCGGAAGGGAAGTGTGCTGAATGTTGCCAAGACCAGCTTCATCCGCAAAGTCTGTGACGATGATATCACCGCTGAAAATATTGACGTTTAACCTGGAACGGCCGTCAGGATCATTACGGACTGTGACATTTTTCTCTCTGTATAAACGTTTTAACATATCAAGGTCTTCCTGAGAGGAACTGCAAGGATAATAAGGAAGCGTGCCGAATAACATCCACATGTTATCGTTCCTGTGGTCCAGCAGACGGTTGATGCCTTTACGCATATCCTCAAGGCTTAAGGTTTCCAGGCTGCTCGCAAAATCTACCGGGTACATAGGATGCACCTCGTGTCTAGCACATTTCATCTCGTTCACGTGGTCGTGGATGGCTTCTAAATAAGGGAATGTACGACGGTTTAGCATAGTTTCGGCAGATACCATCACACCTTCATCGGACAGGCGCTGGGAGTTTTCAACCATCCGGTCGAAATACATTTTACGATTATCTTCTGAAGGCTTCCTTTCCATACGGGCAAAACCGGTATGTATGAATTCTTCGATTGTGCCCCAGTTATGAGAAATGTGAAGAACATCCAGATAAGGAATGATTGGGAGATATCTCTTATAAGGGAGAGTTAAATTAGAATTGATCTGAGTGCGAACACCCCGGCTGTGTGCATACTGTAAGAGCGGAAGGACATATTGGTCAACTGACTTCTTAGACATCATCGGTTCCCCGCCGGTAATACTTAGCGTTCGCAAATGAGGAATTTCCTCCAGGCGTTCGAGGATCAAGTCGATTGGCAGCGCATCTGGATCCTGATTTTGAAGGGTGTATCCGACCGCGCAGTGTTCACATCTCATATTGCACAATGTGGTGGTAGTAAACTCAATATTAGAGAGAGTCAGCTTTCCGTGATCTTTTACGTCCATATAGGCTTCCCAGGGGTCGTAGGAGGGTGTGAGCTGGCGAAGGGTCGTGTTGTTTTCTGACATTATAGGAAACTTCCTTTCTATCAATACGATTTATTCCGATTCAAACCTATCCTATTCTATCACTAATTCGTTCCCAGCCCCTATATTTCCTTTAGAAAAAGTTCTGTAAAATACAATCACAGTTCTTAAAGATAAGCTCCCGTTACTTGAAGACTTGATTTCGAGATAAATCGGGTCCGTTACTTAATATAGAGAAGGGATGGCTGCGGAAACAACTCGCTTTCCTGCGGGGGAACTGGCAAGTCTCCTCGCTCGTTTCACTCCC
>NZ_JAIVAL010000020.1 GCF_020171985.1 Halobacillus halophilus | reverse complement strand
TGAATTCTTGGGTGAAGTTACGTCGAATTCTTGGGGTCATAACGGAAGCTCCTCGTGTTTTGTATTAATTCAGTCTATCTGACCTTAACCAACCTGTCCAACCAACTGTAGCCGGTCCACTCCTCGAGCTAAAGCTCTCCGGGGTCTCACCGATCATGTCTATCCCGCAGGAGAAGGAGCTAGGCGAGACCCCATAAGGAGTGTTAGCGACTGAGGAGGCTTGTTGTTAAAGGAGGATCGACTAAAGTCGCTACGTCCTGTGGCAACGTCGATCGACCCTACGTCTAGTAGGGCCGCAGGAAAGCGAGTTGTTTCCTTAGCCGCCCTCATCCTTTTTTGGCAACGGACCCCAACTATCTCGAAATCAAGTCTTACGCAATCGGGGGCTTTTATTTAATAATCAACGTGGATATTTAGCGGGCCATGTGTTTTAGATCTAGAAATGTAAACTTATTTTCTGACTGACTTTCCACGTTCTAAATGCCCCTTTCTTCTCATAGCTTGTACTAGAGAAGGAGGCGGTACAGATGGAAGGTTACGATAAAAACCAAAACTTGCGCAGCCAGCCGCAGGTCGAGCATAATGTGAAAATATGGAACAGAAGAAACATAGAAATTTCAGGCGTGAAAGAAGTGGACAGTTTTGATAGCGAGGAATTTCTTCTTCAGACTTCCATGGGTTACTTAGTGGTCAGAGGCCAGAATCTCCAAATGAAAAATTTAGATCTCGACTCAGGTCTTGTATCCATTAAAGGGAAAATATATGACATGTCTTACTTGGACGAGCATCAAGGGGAGAAAGCTAAAGGATTATTTAGCAAGCTCTTCAAATGACGCTTACAACCCAATTTGTTACCATCCTTTCGATGATAGCTGGGGGAATATTTGTAGGTGCTTCTTTAGACACATTTGAACGTCTTTTCCATAAAAGGAATAAGAAGAGCTGGTTTGAAATCATCTATCAGCTCACCTTCTGGATTTCTCAAGCCGCTCTTCTTTTTTATCTTTTATATTTGGCTAATTATGGTGAGCTGCGTGTCTATGTGTTTTTAGCAGTGCTATGCGGGTATGCAGCTTATCGCGCCATACTTCAATCGGGTTACATGAAAATGCTTGAAGTATGGATCAGGGTGGTTACTTCTATTTTACGCGGCATTAAAAAAATATTCTTCCATTTAATTTTTATCCCGTTAAAATCCATCTTCTTCCTAATTATCACTTTACTTATTGGGATTTTTAAGATACTTTTAAAAGGTATATTCTTATTATTTCTTGTCGCATTTTATCCAATTAAGGTTATTTTTCGTTTGATTTGGCGATTATTGCCGAAAAACACGAGAAATTACTTAAGGCGTTTAGCAGGGTTTTTGGATAAAATCAAGAATATAGGGATCAATTGGATTAAAAAATTCCGTAAGTAAAGGAGGACGAACGCAAATGGCAAAAACACAATCGGAGTCAGTAGCTCGCTTAGATTCTACATACATGAAGCACTACGATGCGTACATGGAAAGACACCAGAAAAAGAAAAAGCGACTAGTTCGCCGTCTTGTCATGTTTGCCCTTTTAGTGATGATCGTTGCTGGCTCTATGGTGATTTACCACGTCAACCAACAGTCGCTGTACGCGGATAAGCACCAGAAGTATGAAGAACTTCATCAGGAAATGAGCACGTTGGAAAAAGAACAAAAAGATTTGAATGAGGAAATCAAGCTATTGAATGATGAAGAATACGTTCTGCAAATTGCCAGAACCAATTATTTCTATTCAAAAGAGGGCGAAATCATATTTAAAATGCCGAATGAAGACCCTTCATATTGACACCCTTTTCAAAGCTTATATATAATATGTAAGAAGGATATTTTTATCGAAATTTTAAGGAGGAGCATTTTTTTTATGTCAATTGAAGTAGGCAGCAAGCTGAAGGGTAAGGTAACAGGTATCACTAATTTCGGAGCGTTCGTTGAACTCCCGGAGGGGAAGACCGGTCTCGTTCACATTAGTGAAGTTGCCGACAACTATGTAAAAGACATTAATGAACACTTAAGCCAGGGCGATGAGGTGGAAGTGAAAGTCATTAATGTTGGAGATGATGGGAAAATTGGTTTGTCCATCAAAAAAGCGAAAGAAAACCAACAAAGCCAAAGTCGTCGTCCTCAAAAGCCTCGTAAACCGGCTGAATCTTTCGAACAGAAGATGAACAGGTTTATGAAGGATAGCGACGAGCGTCTAGCATCACTGAAAAAGCACACGGAATCCAAACGTGGAGGTCGAGGTGCTAAAAGAGGATAGCTTGCTGTCTAGGACAATGAGTAAAAGATGCACGTTTTAATAAAAACCAGCTCCCAAAAAATAGGAGCTGGTTTTTTTATATTTTATTTTTGTCTTGTTTATATTGTGTTATTATAGCTTGAAATTAACGATCATAGGAGGATTGGCATTGAATAGGCAAGATTTCATATCACATAATACAGCAACATCCCGGGAGCTTCATAAAAAAGCACAAGAAGTAATCCCTGGAGGAGTCACTGCTAACATTAAACACATAGACCCTCATCCAATCGTTATGGAAAAGGGAGACGGAAGCAAGCTCTATGATGTAGATCAAAATGAATATATTGATTACTTACTAAGTTATGGAGCTTTAATAGCAGGGCATGGACACCCGGCGGTTTTTGATGCGGCTATAGGACAGATGAGAGAAGCGGGAACCACGATTTTCGGAACGCCTCACCGGCTCGAGACAGTCATGGCTGAGAAGCTCGTATCTTTATACCCCAGTATTGAGATGGTCCGATTTACCAACTCAGGACTAGAGGCTACCATGCTTGCGATTCGAGCGGCTATGGCCTATGCCGGTAAGTCAAAAATCGCCAAGTTTGAAGGGCATTACCACGGCGGTTATGATCAGGTACTCATGAGTGTGAATCCAGATCACGGAGCAGCAGGGGATCCATCTTCGCCAAATGCTGTACCCGAATCTTTAGGAATTCCTGATTACTACCAGCAGAATACAGTCGTCCTTCCTTTTAACGATTTAGACGCCACTGAGAAGATTTTAAGACAAAGAGCCGATGAAGTGTCTGCAATCATCATGGAACCAGTACAGGGAGGTTTCATACCTGCTGATCAAACATTTATAGAAGGGGTAAGAACTCTGACGGAAGAACTTGGTATCCTGTTAATTTTTGATGAAGTTAAAACGGGATTCCGGTTAGCTCTTGGAGGAGCTCAAGAAAGTTATGGAGTAACCCCGGATCTTACAGCACTTGGAAAAGTACTTGGTGGAGGATTTCCCGTAGGGGCGATAGGTGGAAAAAAAGAAATCATGGATATTCTTTCTCCAGATGGTTCGAGAGATATCTTAACAGCAGGGACAGATCAGCGAGCCAAGCATGATACTTTATTCCACAGTGGCACCTATAATGGTCATCCTACCGTTCTGGCTTCCGGTCTGGCCACTATTGAACTATTGGACGAAGACCGTATGTTGGAAGATTTATTTGATAAAACAAACCGCCTTCGAAACGAGCTGGAAGAATTATATCAAGCTTATAACATTCCGATGCAAACGGTGGGGCGAGGGAGTATTTTTAATATTATTCTGACAGAGGAGTCTATTAAGAACTACCGTGATTTAAAGAAAGCAGACACTTCCTTACGAAAAGAACTGGACTATGAGTTATTAAATCTGGGGATCTATACTAAACCTCTCAATCGCTATTCTCTCTCTACGGCGCATAGTGAAGAAGATCTAAAACGCACAGTACAAGCTCATAAGCAAGCGATTGAAAATGTTGTGAAATGATGGTAGTTGGGCAAACGACACTTTTTCCATGAGTAATTGCTGAGGCAAGAAAACTTTCGTGTTGTTTTTAAGGTTAAGCTCCCGTGGAACTCGAAATCATGTTTAAAACGTCCTAGTTTATTGATGGAGATAAACGTACAACAACGAACGTTCACGTGTCTATAATCACTGCTATAGAAGCATTTGAGGCGGATCAATCATCCCCTATGATGGAAGGGTCCGTTCACCCTTCCATCATAGGGGGGGCGAAGGAAACGACGAGACTCCCGCGGGAGAAGGAGCTAGGCGAGACCCCACAGGGAGTGACAACGACCGAGGAGGCTTGCCAGTTCCCCCGCAGGAAAGCGAGTTGTTTCCGCAGCCATCCCTTCTCTATATTAAGTAACGGACCCAAGTTATCCTTACACAATCCGACCCTATTGCGTAATAAGGCTCTTAAAAAAATTAACAATAATTTTTCTTAAGAGCTTTTTAATTAAAAAAATGGACCCTTCCTTAAACTTTAAGGAAGGGTCCATTTTTTTAGGACAAGAATGTTTCGATGACCCGTACGGGATTCGAACCCGTGATACCGCCGTGAAAGGGCGGTGTCTTAACCACTTGACCAACGGGCCTTATATGTAAACAGCTTTTTTGCAGCTATCTAAATCTGAAAATAGTGGCGGCGGAGGGGATCGAACCCCCGACCTCACGGGTATGAACCGTACGCTCTAGCCAGCTGAGCTACACCGCCATAAGAAAATATGTTGTGTTCAAAGTCACAAGGAATATAGTACACCATGAAAAAAAAACTGTCAATAAAAAATAAAAATATCAGACTAGTATGTAAATTTCGATAGGGAATGGAGGTGGTTTTTGAATGGATAAGGGAGGAGGGCAGGTAGATTTTGTAGAAAGGCATTTGCTTCTTGAAAAAAGCATCGAAGTTTTTGTTTCTGTTCTCCTGTTGTTTTGACAAAATGCTTGTCTTTCATGTGGTTTAATAAAGTTCAATAACAAAAGGAGTGATGAAAAAATGTCAGGTACGGTGATGAAGCGTGAAGATCGTCAGGCAACACTTAAGCAGTCTAGTTTAGGTAGAGGGTTACAAAAAGCTTCACTGGGAATGTTTTCGTTTATGGCGGACAAAGGCGTTTTCCACATGGTGCTTTCCTTATTATTGGGACGAGCCATTATATTATCTTCTATGGCACCATTCTCGGTCGCATTTTTAGCCGTGATCTGGTGGTTAAAAAGACCTTTAGTCTTGCCGGTTACGATTATGATGGCGGCAGGGGCGTCTACCTACAGTTTCACCCATGCAGGGTTCGTAGTAGGAGCATCGACGACTTTTTTGCTATTAAGTCTGGCGCTGCGCAGAACAAGTCACCCCCAGAAATGGCTGCCAACTGTTGCCTTAGTAGCAAGTTTGATTCCCCGTACGGCAAGCCTCGCATTACTCGATCGATGGCAGCTTTACGAACTTACTTTGATGTTAGCTGAAGGAGTTCTTACATTTATACTTGTACTAATATTTATGCAGAGTCTTCCTTTATTATCACCGCAAAAATATCATCCAACATTAAAAAATGAGGAAATCGTCTGCTTAATTATATTGTTAGCTTCCGTGTTAACTGGAATGATTGGATGGCAGATTCAAGGTGTAGCGGTGGTCGATGTCTTCGCACGCTACCTGGTAATTCTTCTTGCTTATATTGCAGGGGCTGCCATTGGTTCAACGGTTGGTGTTGTTACGGGACTTGTACTTAGCTTATCTAATATGGATCATATCTATCAAATGAGCCTGCTAGCATTTTCAGGCTTATTAGGAGGTTTATTAAAAGAGGGTAAAAAACTGGGGGTGAGTGCGGGGCTTGCAGTAGGTACGTTATTAATTGGATTTTATGTATCCAGTGGAGGAGGGCTGTCCGATTCGATATGGGCCTCGGGATGGGCCATTATTTTATTTGTGTTGACTCCGAATTCCTGGGTTAAACGTCTATCCCGTTATATTCCAGGTACAGAAGAGCATAATTCTGAACAACAAAAATACTTACAAAAGGTGCGTGATGTTACCGCTGTACGAGTAGGTAAGTTCTCTGATGTTTTTAAAGCGCTTTCTAAGAGTTTCAATGATCTAGACCATTCTAATGAAGCTGTAGAAGGCACAGAAGAAATTGATTACTTTCTTAGTCATGTAACAGAAAAAACCTGTCAATCCTGTTTTAAGAAGGAAAAATGCTGGGTTAATCAGTTTGATGAGACTCATGATTTAATGACAGGTTTAATGATGGAGCTGGACGAAAGAGGGGAACCCACCAGGATGACCCGGAAAAACGTGGACGCACACTGTGTAAAATCACAGAAGTTAATTGATACGATGAACCACGAATTGTCCTTCTATCATGCAAACAAACAATTAAAAAAACAGGTTTTGGAAAGCCGCCGCTTTGTAGCTGAGCAGCTTCAGGGCGTTTCCGATGTAATGAGTACTTTTGCTAAAGAAATAGTAAAGGAAAGAGAACATCACGAACAAAAAGAACAAATTATATATAACGCCTTAGAAAGAATGGGGATGGATATTCAAAAACTTGAAATCTATACATTGGATGCCGGAAATATTGATTTAGAGCTCGTAGTCGAAATCAATAATTACCGAGGGGAAGGAGCGAAGATTATTGCACCTGTGCTATCGGATATTTTAGGGGAAACAATTGTGGTTACGATGGAAGAGATTTCTCCTTATCCTAATGGCAGGTGCTATTTAACGTTTGGTTCAGCTAAACATTACGCTATTGAAACAGGCGCAGCCCATGCAGCTAAAGGAGGAGGATTTATATCGGGAGACAGCTTTACCATGATGGAATTAGGAAGGGGGAAATATGCGCTCGCGATCAGCGACGGAATGGGGAATGGTGAACGTGCTCACGAAGAGAGTATGGAAACGCTGAGACTGTTGAAGCAGATTCTGCAATCGGGTATGCAGGAATCCGTAGCTATCCAGTCGATAAACTCCATATTATCGCTGCGTACGAATGATGAAATATTTTCAACCCTGGATTTAGCTGTCATCGATTTGCATAAAGCTACTTCCAAATTTATAAAGGTGGGAAGCACACCTAGCTTTATTAAGAGAGGAGATCAGATTTTAACGGTCGAGTCCGGTAACCTGCCGATGGGTATTATACCGGAAGTGGATGTGGATATGACTAACGAGCAGTTGAAGGCAGGCGATCTGCTAATCATGCTGAGTGATGGGATATTAGAAGGTCCTAATCACGTAGAGAATGTAGAGGTTTGGTTTAAGAGAAAAATAAAGGAGGTTTACAGCAGCGATCCTCAGGTAGTAGCTGATCTTTTACTGGAAGAGGTGATTCGTACCCATCGAGGTTCCATCAATGATGATATGACGATTCTTGTAGCGAGAATAGACCGGTATATGCCAGAGTGGTCTTCTATCCCTACAGAGAAAAAACAGGCTTAACCGGCGTATAAGATTCCTCCTTTTCGGCGAAGATGGAAGCAACGAAACAGGAGGGATGTCGAAATGAAAGCAGGGCGTTTAAAACAAATTCTATTATTGACGGATGGATGCTCGAACCATGGAGAAGACCCTATAGCCGTAGCGGCTCTGGCTAGAAATCAGGGAGTAACGGTCAATGTGATTGGCGTTCTTGACGATCGGCAGAAGGAGAAGCCTCAAGGGCTTGAAGAAGTTGAATCGATTGCTGAGGCAGGTGGAGGCGTCAGTCAAATTGTATATCAGAAAAGTTTGTCCCAAACCGTGCAGATGGTTACGAGGCAAGCCATGACTCAAACCATTCAGGGTGTCGTTAATAAAGAATTACAGGAAATTCTGGGAGAGGGCCAGAGTATTGAAGAGCTGCCGCCTGCTACCAGGAGTGAAGTGGTAGAAGTGGTGGAAGATTTAGGTGAGGCATGTGAGCTTGAAGTACTTGTACTTGTGGATACAAGTGCGAGCATGCAGCATAAATTACCTACCGTGAAAGAAGCGCTTTATGATCTTTCATTGAGTCTCAATGCACGTACCGGATCAAATCAATTCAGTATTTATACATTTCCTGATGTAAAACATACGATCCGGCGGGTCATTAAATGGACACCGGAACTAGGAGAGATCAATGGTGTTTTCTCTAAACTTTCAAGCGGTGGATATACGCCTACGGGTCCTGCGCTGAAAGAAGCTCTCTATGCCTTTACTGAGAAACCTATTTTCAGAAGCATACAGGACGGAGAAGATCCTTATGAAGAAACAGGATTTTAAATTATTTCCCGGGACATATTTACAAGGAAAGTGGAATGGTCATCAATATAAAGTGATCCGAAAACTTGGAGCGGGAGCTTGCGGCGCCGTGTATTTATGCCATAATCTTCAGGGGGAAAAGGTAGCCCTCAAAGTAGGGAAAGACAGCTCCAGAATGATGCTTGAGGTAAATATGTTGAAGAAATTCAGTAAGGTCCAAGGGGTGAAACTTGGGCCTGCTTTTATTGATGTGGATGATTGGAAAGCACCGTCTCTTCAAGTTTTCCCTTTTTATGTTATGGAATATGTAGAAGGGGTACCACTGTCTGATTTTTTAAGAGGGAAAAGTAAGGAATGGATCGGAATATGTACCATTCAGCTTTTAACCGATCTGGAGCATCTTCACAAAGCGGGATTCGTCTTTGGAGATTTGAAGACGGATAATCTGTTAATGTCAAATTCAAAAGTGCGATGGATTGATGTAGGAGGCGTTACAGCGATTGGCCGGGCTATTAAAGAGTACACAGAATTTTATGATCGGGGTTACTGGGGATTTGGCTCACGGAAAGCCGAACCTTCTTATGATTTGTTTGCCGTAACCATGATTATGTTAGAGATGGTTCAACCGAATAAATTTGAAAAAGGGGCTCATCCTAGAAGGACGCTTGCAGCAAAGCTTGCCTCCTCTAATGATCTGAAACCTTATCATTCTCTTATTGCTGGAGTGTGGAAAGGGAAGTTTCAAAGTGCTTCAGAAATGAAACAAGCTTTATCCTATATAGTCATGAAACGAGCAAAAGGAACACCTGTTTCCAGAAAGCAGATAAAAGCTCAGAAACATTCCTCTGACTGGGGTGAGCTATTGGCTTTATCTGCAGTCGCAGGGGTATTCTGTGGATTTTCAATATTTAGTTTCTGGATATAAGTGTATTCTTTTGCAGAAGGTGATAAGAGTGGTACGATGGAGAAAGAAAGCAGGCAGTTTGAATCTAACAGGAGTGATCTTCGCATGGAGCAGATCGTTCATTCATTTGTAAAAGAACATCAACTTATTTCCCCACATCAAACCGTACTGGCAGCTGTTTCAGGAGGACCGGACTCCATGGCTCTTCTACACTTCCTTTGTTCCATTAAAAACTCCTGGAACCTGAAGATCATTGGTGTTTCTGTAGATCATGGACTGCGAGGACAGGAGTCTAAGGATGATTTGGAATTTGTGAAAAATCAATGTGAAGAATGGGGTATTGAATTTGCGGGCGCTTCTGTCGATGTCCATTCATACAGAAGTGAGGCCGGAACGGGAACTCAAGAGTCAGCCCGCTACTTACGTTACCAGTTTTTTGAGAGAATGATGGAAGAAAGAAAAGCAGATGTACTGGCTATGGGTCATCATGGAGACGATCAAGCCGAAACTATGATGATGCAGCTGGTTCGCAGTGCCCGTCCTGAGTCTTTACAAGGAATGCCGGTTCAGCGGCCATTTGGAAGAGGAAAACTTGTAAGACCATTCCTATCTTTATCCAAGAGTCAAATTGCTGATTATAATGCCCGTCATCATGTGAGGACACGGATAGATCCTTCAAATGAGGAGACCAATTATACAAGAAATGCTTTTCGTAAGCATGTTATGCCCTTTCTGAAGGAGCAGAATCCAAAGTTCCATTCTCATATGCAGGCAATGAGTCAAAGAATGAGGGAAGACCAGGCATACATAAGGGAGCAGGCAGGAGAAGTATTGGATACGATGTATTTTTCTTCAAATATGAAGAAAATCGTACAATTCTCCTTATCGACTTTTAAAACGTTTCCACTTGCTTTACAAAGAAGTGCCTTTCATCTAATATTGAACTATCTGTATGTTAACCAAACTGAAGATATTTCCTATTTGCATGAGGAAATGTTTATGAACCTATTATACGATCACAAACCGAATGCAAAGCTGGACTTTCCTCAAGGTTTACAAGCCGTTCGCGCTTATGATGAAGTGACACTTTCTTTTGACCGTTCAGACGAGGAAGATAAGTATGAATATTTCCTTAATGCTGGAGAAACAGTCGTTCTTCCTGATGGTGCTCATTTATATGCTGAGTGGGGCAGTCCTCAGGAAAAAGAGGGAGATTCTGTCTTTACATGTGATGCTCATCACGTAAAATTGCCCTTTATTGTAAGAACGAGGCGGAATGGAGATCGAATGCGTGTGAGAGGAATGAATGGTTCAAAAAAAGTGAAAGATATTTTTATTGACCAGAAAATACCGGCTCATTTGCGCAATACTTGGCCGCTTGTAACAGACAGCAGTGGAGAGATTCTATGGCTGGTCGGCTTAAAAAAAAGCGGGGGAAGTACGGATGGATCTTCAGGCACTTGGCTTCGGTTGCATTATGAAAATAAAGCAGAAACGTAGGAGGAGCAGACATGCACAGCGAAATTGAGAAAGTCCTGATTTCTGAAGAAGAAATTCAGGAAAAGTGTAAGGAGATGGGAGCCCACTTAACGGAAGAGTATAAGGACCGATTTCCGTTAGCCGTCGGAGTATTAAAAGGCGCAACCCCATTTATGGCAGACTTACTGAAAAGAGTAGAAATCCATCTGGAGATGGACTTTATGGATGTTTCAAGCTATCACGGTGGTACAAGATCGTCTGGAGAAGTTAAAATTGTTAAAGACCTGGATACGAAAGTGGAAGGTCGGGATATTTTAATTATAGAAGACATCATTGATAGTGGATTGACGTTAAGCTACTTAGTAGACTTATTTAAATACCGTAAGGCGAATTCCATTAAAGTCGTAACCCTGCTTGATAAGCCTGCCGGTCGTACTGCTCATATTAAGGCAGATACGATTGGTTTTGAAATACCCGATGAATTTGTTGTGGGATATGGGTTAGATTATCAAGAGAAGTACCGCAATTTACCTTACATTGGAATTCTGAAGCCGGAAGTTTACGGCGGATGAAAAATCAATCGGTGATTATGAGTTTTGAAGCTGCAGGATTGAGGGTAATTAGTTGTGTCGTCCGTTTTTGTTATGATACTATTTACTATAGTTTTTCTCGCTTGGGAGGAGGTAGGCAATGAACCGGATATTTCGTAATACTATATTTTATTTACTTATCTTCCTCGTAGTTATCGGCGTCGTCGGTCTATTTAGAGGTCAAGGTGAGCCACAGCAGCAGTTGAACGTAAATGATTTTTACAATAAATTAAATAATGGTCAAATTGAAGAGATGACCATTCAGCCTGTAAATGGTGTAATTCAAATCACCGGACAGCTGGCTGGAGAAGGTGAAGATCAAGGGGAGTTCTCAGCAAAAATCCCTGCAAACGATGAAATCGTCTCAAATATTACCCAAACCGCTCAGGAACAAAGTGTTCTTAATGTTGAAGAAGAAGAGCAGCCTAGCGCATGGGTGACATTTCTAACATCGATCATCCCGTTTATCATTATTTTCATCTTATTCTTCTTCTTGCTTAATCAAGCTCAAGGCGGCGGAAGCCGTGTCATGAACTTTGGTAAAAGTAAGGCTAAGATGTACACGGAAGACAAGAAAAAAGTTCGTTTTAAAGACGTAGCCGGAGCAGACGAAGAAAAGCAGGAACTTGTAGAGGTTGTAGACTTTCTAAAAGATCCTCGTAAATTCTCTGCCGTAGGTGCCCGCATTCCTAAGGGTGTCCTTCTCGTAGGACCTCCTGGTACAGGTAAAACCTTACTTGCTCGTGCGGTGGCAGGAGAAGCGGGAGTTCCATTCTTCTCTATCAGTGGTTCAGATTTCGTAGAAATGTTTGTCGGTGTCGGTGCTTCTCGTGTACGTGATCTATTTGAGAACGCGAAGAAGAACGCTCCAGGCATTATTTTCATTGATGAGATCGATGCCGTTGGTCGTCAGCGTGGCGCCGGTCTTGGCGGAGGACACGATGAACGTGAACAAACGTTGAACCAATTACTAGTAGAGATGGATGGTTTCGGTGTTAATGAGGGAATTATCATTATCGCTGCTACTAACCGTCCCGACATTCTGGACCCTGCCCTTCTTCGTCCAGGACGTTTTGACCGTCAAATCACGGTAGACCGTCCAGACGTTAAAGGTCGTGAGGCCGTACTCGCAGTCCATGCAAAAGATAAACCACTATCTGAAAATGTTGATTTGAAAACGATCGCTCTCCGTACCCCTGGTTTCTCAGGTGCCGATCTTGAAAACTTATTGAACGAGGCAGCTCTTGTAGCAGCCCGCGGAGATAAGAATAAAATTGATATGGATGACGTGGATGAAGCAATTGACCGTGTCATTGCAGGCCCAGCTAAGAAGAGTCGTGTAATTTCCAATAAAGAACGAAACATCGTGGCTCACCACGAAAGTGGTCACACTGTTATTGGAATGGTTCTGGATGATGCCGACATGGTTCACAAAGTAACGATCGTGCCACGTGGTCAAGCTGGCGGATATGCCGTCATGCTTCCTAAAGAAGATCGCTACTTTATGACTAAACCAGAATTGTTTGATAAAATCACCGGTCTTCTCGGTGGACGTGTGGCTGAAGAGATAATATTTGGTGAAGTGAGCACAGGAGCTCATAATGACTTCCAACGTGCCACTGGTATTGCCCGCAAGATGGTTACCGAATACGGCATGAGTGAAAAACTCGGCCCTCTTCAATTTGGTTCTAACTCAGGTGGTCAGGTATTCCTAGGCCGCGATATCCAAAATGAACAAAATTACAGTGATCAGATTGCTTATGAAATTGATCAAGAAGTGCAAAACTTTATTAATTATTGTTACGATCGAGCGAAAACGATTCTTACAGATAACAAATCTAAGCTTGAGTTGATTGCCAAGACTCTACTTGACGTAGAAACTCTTGACGCCACTCAAATTCGTTCCCTGTTTGACAAAGAACGTCTTCCGACAGATGAAGAACTGGAAGAACTCGCACGTAAGAACAACGCAAAAATTAAGAACAATACTTCATCAGGTCAAGATCACTTTAGTGATGACGATGATGTACGAGTTAATATTCAATCAAAAGAAACAGATGAAGCACAAGAGTCAGAGTCGACTAAGGAAACCCCATCTACTGAACAAGTAGACGACAATGGCCAATCAGATTCTGAAGATCGTCGTTCTTAACGGCGTAACATGTCACATCGGCCTTAATGGCTGATGTGACATTTTTCGTGTGCGCACTTGTGGGCAAGTAATGGGTCAGTTGTGATATGATGGTAGCCGAAGGAAATGAGGCAGGAGGCTGTAAGCATGAATTTTGTTCTTGATGTAGGTAATACGAATACCGTTCTCGGGGTATTTGACAATGGATCTTTAAGTTATCATTGGAGAATAAAAACGGATCGACATAAAACGGAAGATGAATATGGCATGTTGATTAAATCGCTATTTGATCATGAGGGGTTAACATTTGAGGATATGGACGGTGTAATTATTTCCTCTGTCGTACCGCCTATAATGTTTGCACTTGACCGCATGTCTCGTTATTATTTTAAAAAGCAGCCCATGATTATAGGGGAAGGAAATGTATCTCATGGCCTTGCAATGAAGTACCCGCATCCTGAAGAGATTGGGGCGGACCGCGTAGTTAATGCAGTAGGAGCCATTGAGGATTATGCACTGCCACTCGTCATCATAGATTTTGGTACAGCCACCACGTATTGTTATATTAACGAACGTGGAGAATATATGGGAGGTGCCATTGCCCCGGGCATTAACATTTCGATGGAAGCTTTGTATGCTAAAGCCGCTAAACTCCCTAAAATTGAAATTAAGAGTCCTGATAACGTCGTAGGGCAAAGTACAGTAGAAGCAATGCAATCTGGAGTTTTTTATGGGTATGTTGGGCAAGTAGATGAAGTGGTCCGACGGATGAAAGAAACAGCTGAGTCTACCCCTACAGTCATTGCGACAGGAGGGTTGGCTACACTGATTGCCGGTCAGTCGAGGACTATTGATCATGTAGATCCTTATCTAACTTTAAAAGGTCTTCATAAAATATATCAGCGTAATAAAGGAAAAAAAGTATTCAAAGGAGAATGATGAGCCATGTCAGATTATTTAGTACGCGCTCTGGCTTTTGATGGACAAGTAAGAGCTTACGCCGTGCAATCAACGGATACCGTAGAGGAAGCCCGGCGCAGACAGGATACATGGGCGACGACTTCTGCTGCTTTAGGTCGAACCCTTACCATTAGTTCCATGATGGGAGCTATGCTTAAAGGGGAGGATAAAATTACGGTGAAAGTAGAAGGTGATGGCCCGGCCGGGGCTATTATAGCCGACACAAATGCAAGAGGCGAAGTACGCGGCTATATTATTAATCCTCACGTAGATTTTGATTTAAACCAAAATGGAAAGCTGGATGTAGCTCGTGCAGTTGGCACTAATGGTACCTTAAGCGTCGTTAAGGACCTTGGTATGAAAGATCACTTTACGGGGCAGGTGCCACTCGTTTCTGGTGAAATAAGTGAAGATTTCACTTATTATTTCGCCAATTCCGAACAAGTTCCATCTGCGGTAGGTGCCGGAGTTCTAGTGGATACGGATTATTCCATACTTGCTTCAGGTGGATTTGTTATCCAAATGATGCCTGGGGCGGACGATGCCACTACTAGTGAAATTGAAAAGCGCTTGTCAGAGATGCCGGCCATTTCAAGTCTAGTTCAGGAGGGAAAAAGTCCTGAAGAAATTTTACAAACGGTGCTTGGAGAAGATAAGCTGCAAATATTGGATACGATGCCTGTGCAGTTCAAATGTCATTGTTCACGTGAGCGTGTAGAAGTGGCTATAGCAAGCCTTGGGGATGAAGAAATTCAACGTATGATTGAAGAAGATCAAGGGGCAGAGGCTAAATGTCATTTTTGTAATGAGGATTATCAATTTGATGTCGATCAATTAAAAGACCTGCAATCTCAGGAAGCTGAATAATCGTTTACCTCGAAGTATAATTATAGGTAGACAGAGGGGCGGAACAACTCTTGTGCACCATTCATGCAAGAATCTTGTTTCGCCCTTTTTTTGAAGGGAACGATATGAATAAATAATTGAAATGTTTGACAATATGCTCATCCTTCAGTACATTAGAGTTAAATCCTATCAAAATACTTGGTTTTAGGGGTGTAAAAATGAGAATTGTTAATAACGTAAGTGAACTGATCGGGCAGACTCCGATGGTAAAATTGAATGGGTCTGCAGAAGAAGATAGCGCGGACATTTATTTGAAACTGGAATACATGAATCCGGGTAGTTCTGTAAAGGATCGTATCGCATTAGCGATGATTGAAGAAGGAGAAAAGTCCGGAGATCTTAAAGAAGGCGATACCATTATTGAACCGACAAGCGGAAACACGGGTATCGGTCTCGCTATGGTTGCTGCCGCTAAAGGCTACAAATCCATTCTTGTGATGCCGGATACCATGAGTCAGGAGCGTCGTAATCTTCTGCGTGCTTATGGTGCCGATCTTGTTTTGACTCCGGGTAGTGAAGGTATGAAAGGAGCAATTAAGAAAGCAGCTGAACTTCAAAAACAGCACAACTATTTCATGCCTCAGCAATTTAATAACGAAGCTAATCCGAGAATTCATGAAAAAACGACGGGTCCTGAAATTGTGGAGCAGATGGGTGACCAACTGGATGCGTTTGTTGCAGGAATTGGTACAGGTGGAACGATTACGGGTGCAGGAAAAGTATTGAAAGCACACTACCCTGATATTCAAATTCATGCGATAGAACCAGAAGGATCGCCTGTATTGTCGGGAGGAGACCCAGGCCCCCATAAAATTCAGGGCATTGGAGCCGGTTTTGTACCGGGCATCCTGAATACAGAGATTTACGATGAAGTTCATCAAGTTAACACGGAAGATTCTTTTGCGGCTGCGCGCGAAGCTGCCCGTAAGGATGGTATTCTAGGCGGAATTTCTTCCGGATCAGCCATTCATGTGGCTAGACAGGTAGCTAAGAAACTTGGTAAAGGTAAAAAAGTCGTAGCAGTGATTCCGAGTAATGGGGAACGTTATCTCTCTACGCCGCTTTATCAATTTGAAGAAGACGAATAATTTATTCTTAAAAATACGCTCTTTAACAGGGCGTATTTTTTTATGGGAATAACAAATAGATACGGTAAGTGATAGAAATAAAAAAATGTTGTAAGATAGGGAAAGAAGCTTTTAAAGAAAGAGGTACCGGCTATGGGATTTAAGCTAAGAACGCAGAATTATTCATATGATTTATCCGAACGAACATTAGTCATGGGCATCTTAAATGTTACCCCGGATTCTTTTTCAGACGGAGGCAGGTTCAACACGGTGGAAGGAGCCGTGCGGCGTGCGGTTGCTATGGAAAAGGATGGGGCACATATTATTGATATAGGCGGGGAGTCAACGCGTCCTGGTCATGAACCGGTCAGCGAAAAAGAAGAGATTGAGCGGGTTGTTCCGATCATCCAGGCCATTCACAATGAAGTGGATCTGCCTATTTCGATAGATACGTATAAATCAGAAGTTGCCAGGAGGGCGATTGAAGCAGGTGCCTCCATTATTAATGATGTGTGGGGCGCTAAAAAAGAACCGGCCATTGCGAAGGTCGCGGCTGAATATAATGTGCCGGTAATCTTAATGCATAATCGTAAAGATAGAATCTACACATCTTTAATTGACGATATGAAAGCTGACTTAAAGGAGAGCATTAAGATCGCCAAGCAAGCAGGAGTTAAAGAGGAAAACATTGTGCTCGATCCAGGGATTGGATTTGCCAAAGCAAAAGAAGAGAACTTAGAAGTGATGCGTAATCTTCACCAGTTTGAATCTATGGGATATCCTTTGTTGCTGGGCAGTTCTCGGAAAACATTTATAGGAACCATCTTGGATTTGCCTAAGGATGAACGTATGGAAGGTACAGGAGCTACCGTTTGTTACGGAATTGCTCAGGGAGTTCATATTGTCCGGGTCCACGACGTGAAATCTATAGCTCGAATGACAAAAATGATGGATGCTATGATGGGAAAGGAAGGTTACGATGGATAAAATATATGTAAATCAAATGGAATTCTGGGGATATCATGGTCTTTTTCCCGAAGAAAACAAACTGGGGCAGCGCTTTTATGTAGATGCTGAACTTGAATTAGATCTAAAGCCTGCTGCTGAAACGGACGACATGACGAAATCTGTCGATTATGGCGCGATTTATGAAACCTGTAAAAAAGTAGTCGAAGGAGAAGCTCATAAATTAGTGGAAACGGTCGCAGAAAAACTTTCTGCTGAGTTGTTTCATCAGTTCGGCCCCGTGCAAGGATGCCGCCTGAAAGTTTATAAACCGGACCCTCCTATACCTGGCCACTATCAGTCGGTGGCTATCGAAATTCACCGGAGTCGTACCGAATGAATACAGCGTATATCGCACTCGGCTCCAATATTTCTAAGAGAGAAGAATTTTTAAAAAAAGCAGTGGCGAGTATAAATGATCACCCGGAGATTACGGTGGTTTTAAAATCAGCAGTATATGAAACAGCACCAGTAGGTTATACTGAGCAGAATGATTTCTTAAATATGGTTATACAAATTGAAACCTCTCTGCCTCCTTTACAATTACTTGATCATTGCCAGTCCATTGAAAAGAAATTGGGACGAAAACGAGTGGTGAAGTGGGGGCCGCGTACAATAGATCTTGACATTTTACTATATAATCAAGAAAATATGAGAGCAGAGCGCCTCGTTCTTCCTCACCCACATATGCAGGACAGAGCTTTTGTTATGGTGCCATTAGCAGAATTGAATCCAAAAGTACAAATACCGTGTGTAACGAAACAAGCGGAAGAGATTCTGGAAGATTTGCCGGAGGAAGATGTCCAAAGTATGAGAGTATGGGGAAGGGTATAATCGTGAATCGATGCAGCTATGCTTCATATGGACGGCATTGTTCGATTGAAAAATAAAAAAGTGGCTATAATGAAGATACGTAAACATCCTTTAGAGACTTGAAAAGGATAAAGAACCAGGAAAATGCACGGAGTGTCGGCGTTGACACAATTCGACGTCTTTTCTATACTAAATCATAGTTAGAATACTGCCAGTCCGAAGCTGGCAGTTTTTATTATTGAAGCGGCTTACTTTTACAATAGATAAGGGAACGGAGTGATTAGAATGTCGGAAGAACTCAATGAACAAATGCGGGTGCGCAGAGATAAACTGAATACTTACCGGGAGCAGGGCCTGGATCCATTTGGCGACAAGTTCGAACGTACTCATCTCGCGGAAGATCTCATCGAGAAATACGATCAGTATAGTAAAGAAGAACTTGAAGAGAAACAATTCCCTGCAACTATTGCTGGTCGAATTATGACTAAACGTGGAAAAGGGAAAGCAGGATTCACTCATATTCAGGATGTAAGTGGACAAATTCAGCTTTACATTCGTAAAGATCGAATCGGAGAGGAAGCTTACGAAGTTTTTAACACAGCTGACCTTGGCGACATAATAGGAGTAACTGGAGTTATGTTTAAGACAAAAGTAGGGGAGCTTTCCGTGAAAGCGGACGAGTTCCACTTGCTGACAAAGGCTCTTCGTCCTCTTCCGGAAAAATTTCATGGCTTGCAGGACGTAGAACAAAGGTATCGTCAACGCTACTTAGATTTGATTACTAACCCTGGAAGCCGTGATACGTTTATTACCCGGAGCAAAATTATACAATCTATGCGCCGGTACCTGGATGGTCTTGGTTTCTTAGAAGTAGAAACTCCATTGATGCACGGGATCCCAGGCGGAGCATCCGCACGTCCATTTGTTACTCACCACAATGCATTGGACATGCAGCTCTATATGAGAATTGCCATTGAACTCCATCTGAAGCGTCTGATCGTAGGCGGTATGGAGAAAGTATATGAAATAGGACGCGTTTTCCGTAATGAAGGAGTATCTACACGACACAATCCAGAGTTTACAATGCTGGAACTATATGAAGCATATGCTGACTACCATGATGTCATGAGCCTGACAGAAAACATGGTTGCCCATATTGCAAAAGAGGTTCTTGGTTCTGCGAAGGTTACGTATAACGACCAGGAAATCAATTTAGAACCAGAGTGGACGCGATTGCACATGGTCGATGCCATTAAGGAATATACAGGCGTTGATTTCTTTGAGGATATGAGTGATGAAAAGGCGAGGGAATTAGCTGAAGAGCATAATGTTGAAATTCAGGACTCCATGACTTTTGGTCATATCGTCAACGAATTCTTCGAGCAATATGTGGAGGATAAATTGATTCAGCCTACGTTTATCTACGGACACCCTATTGAAATCTCGCCACTTGCCAAGAAGAATCCGGAAGACCCAAGATTTACAGATCGTTTCGAATTGTTCATTGTAGGGCGGGAGCATGCCAATGCATTTTCCGAGCTTAATGATCCAATTGATCAAAGAGAGCGTTTCGAAGCTCAGTTGAAAGAGCGGGAAGAAGGAAATGATGAAGCCCACATGATGGATGAGGATTTCTTAGAGTCATTGGAATATGGGCTCCCGCCAACAGGTGGTTTAGGAATCGGAATTGATCGGCTCGTTATGCTTTTAACAGACTCTCCTTCCATTAGAGATGTATTGCTTTTCCCTCAGATGAGAAACCGAGAATCTTAAGAAGGAATAGATGGTTTTATGAACCCCCGGCTGACAGGCTCCGGGGGTTCTCTTTGATTCAATGGAAATATGATTAGAAAAAAATATACAAAAAGGTATTGCCAACATTATTTCAGCGTGGTATATTATTACTTGTCGCATTAAGACAGCACGGCAAGCCGGCAACGGCAAGCCAAAAATCATTTAAAAAAGTTGTTGACTTAAACGAGTCACAATGATATGATTATTGAGTCGCTGTTTTGAAGCGGCAAACGAAAACTTTTGATCTTTGAAAACTGAACGAACCAACCAGTACGTCAAGATATTCTTTCAATATAGAAGGAATTCAAACAAGCACATTCGGTGTGC
>NZ_JAIVAL010000019.1 GCF_020171985.1 Halobacillus halophilus | reverse complement strand
TGGTTTACCGTTTTGGTGCAGTTGGGCCATTTGCTGTTTGAATTCTTGGGTGAAGTTACGTCGAATTCTTGGGGTCATAACGGAAGCTCCTCGTGTTTTGTATTAATTCAGTCTATCTGACCTTAACCAACCTGTCCAACCAACTGTAGCCGGTCCAAGATAAGATGCTGAGTGGTTTCGAGCCTCTTGTTCGGCTAGGTCCGGAGGGGGACGATGGAGACTCCTGCGGGGTGAACATGATGGGTGAGACCCCGGAGAGCTTTAGCTCGAGGAGGCTCAGCACATGCCCGCGGAAAGCGAAATCGTCCCCTGCAGGACCTACAGACTACCCCAATATCTCAAAACTGAGTCTTACACAATCCGGCCCTTTAGTTTAATAACGAGCATATAAAATCAACGATATATTGATACATAGCTCATAGCCCACAAAAAAACCGCTGCACCTCATGGGGTGCAGCGGTCTTATCACTTGTTTTTAACGGCGACGATTCCGGTTTCTTAGGAATGTCGGGATATCCAGGGTGTCTTCTTCCTGGTTTGGCTTTTGATTTTGAGGCTGAGGGCTTTCACGGCGAGGCTGTTCCTCACGCACGCTGCGCTCAGGCTGACTAGGTTTTTGCTGGCTCGGACTTGGCTGGCTCGTAGATGGACGTTTCTTTTGCCCTTGAGCAATTTGTGTCTCATCAAAACCAGTTGCAATAACCGTAACTACAATCTCATCCTTAAGGTTTTCATTGATAACTGAACCAAAGATAACGTTTACTTCCTGATCAGCTGCTGATGTAACGATATCAGCTGCTTCCTGAACTTCATACAGGCTTAAATTAGTTCCGCCACTGATATTCATCAGTACGCCATGTGCCCCATCAATGGATGTTTCAAGCAATGGTGAGGATATGGCTTTCTTAGCAGCTTCTGCAGCTCTGCTTTCACCCGTAGCTATTCCAATGCCCATCAATGCTGATCCTTTGTCTACCATGATGGTCTTAACGTCTGCGAAGTCAACGTTGATCAGTCCTGGAACAGCAATTAAATCTGAAATGCCTTGTACACCTTGACGAAGTACATTGTCTGCTTCGCGGAATGCTTCCAGCATCGGTGTATTTTTATCCACAATTTCAAGAAGACGGTCATTTGGAATAACGATCAGCGTATCTACGCTTCCTTTCAATCCTTCGATTCCGCCTGCAGCCTGTGTGGAACGTTTACGTCCTTCAAATGTAAATGGACGTGTTACAACACCTACGGTAAGTGCACCAAGTTCTTTAGCAACTTGTGCGATGACTGGTGCAGCACCTGTTCCTGTTCCGCCGCCCATTCCGGCTGTAACGAAAACCATGTCTGCCCCTTGAAGAGCTTCTTCTAACTGTTCCTTGCTTTCTTCGGCGGCTTTGCGGCCTACTTCCGGGTTTGCACCCGCGCCAAGACCTCGAGTCAGTTTACCACCAATTTGCATTTTAACTTCTGCTTTAGATAAATTCAGTGCCTGAGCATCTGTGTTTACGGCGATGAATTCTACGCCCTGTACTCCATGCTCAATCATACGGTTGACGGCATTACTGCCGCCGCCGCCTACTCCGATAACTTTAATGGTTGCCAGTTGGTCCATGCTTGTATCAAAATCTAACATCTTCCGTTCCTCCTAGTACACGAGATTACAAGATTTATTGTTTGTGTCCGTCCGCTGACCGACCTTGACCTGTCATTAATCAAAGAAATACTTTAATAAGTTGGACAAGCCTGATTCTTTCTTCTTCTCGGGCTTTTCATTTTCTTCGTTTTGCTGTTTCGCAGCGCGTTTTTGTTTTTTAGGCGCTGGTTGTGCAAATTCTTCAGTTACTGATGGGAAAATCTCTTTTCCTTGTATTTTCGCATTACGATAGGCGAATTGCAAGATACCCACTCCACTTGTGAACTGCGGTTCTCTTACACCGATATAATCCGGGATTGCCAATCGAACATTAGAATGGAATACGTCCTGGGCAAGTTCTAGTATGCCAGGCATGTTCATCGTTCCGCCAGTCAGTACAAAACCTCCCGGCAATTCTCTTACTCCCATTCGTTGAAGCTCTTCAGCTGCTAAGACAAATATTTCTTCTAGTCTAGCTTCAATCATATCAGATAATTGCAATTGATTGAATGCCTGTTCGCGATTACTTCCAATGATTGTGACAGAAAATGTTTCCTGTTCATTGGCATCATCAAAAAATGCATGCCCATGCTCGACTTTCACTTTTTCTGCTTCTTCAGTCGATGTTCTTAATCCGATTGACAAGTCTTTGGTAATATTATCTCCACCGAACGGGATTAAGCTGGTTCCTTTAAGGTGACCGTCTTCAAAAACAGAAATTGTAGTAGATCCACCGCCCACATCCAGTAGTGCAACACCAAGATTGGTTTCGTCGCTGGACAAGGAAACTGTCCCTGAAGCAAGAGGCTGAAGACATACATCCAGTACCTCAAGCCCCGCACGCTCAACACACTTCAAAGTGTTATGTAAAACGGTTTTAGCACACGTAATAATCATACCTTCCATTTCCAATCGAACGCCAATCATTCCGCGAGGATCCGTAATTTCATCCTGTCCATCCACGATAAACTGGCGGGGTATGACATCAATAATCTCTCTTTCTGGAGGTATAGATAGCACCTGGGCTGCATCAATCACACGGGTAATGTCTTCATTACCAATTTCTCTGCTTTCACTAGAGACAGCAACCACGCCATGACAGGACTGCAGTTGAATATGATTACCGTTAATACCTACCACTACACGATCAATTTTCATATCTACCATGCGTTCTGCCTGTTCTACAGCTGAACGTATAGAATGGACCGTCTGATCTATATCAACAATTGCCCCTTTTTTCATACCGTTTGATTTGGCTGAGCCTACGCCAATAATATTGAGGGTATCATTTGAGATCTCTCCAATAATTACCTTTATACGACTCGTTCCTATATCTAAGCTAACTAATATTTCTTCTTGTTTCACCAGTGGCGCACCTCCTATTACAAGCCATTTGAGTAGTTCAAAGCATATCGAATTTACGATAAAAAAACAATCTTTGCAACCATTTCGTAAATCGATTGATAAATTTTGAGACTCGGGCTTTTCTTAGATCATTCTTAAAGCAATTCTTTTAGTTGATTTCCACAAAGTCTAAAGAATATCCTTTTCATTCATCGCATTTTTTCAAATTTAAGTCAAGGAGCATTCGCAGAACTTAGATGAATTCACTCGGTCCTGCTGCTGTCGGAACCTTTAAAACTTTTCCTTTATCCTTACCAGTTGTCTAAGCTTACTGCTCGGATTCCTCCGATCCGGAATCGTCTTCGGAAACAGACTCATCACTATCTTCTGCACTTCCGCTTTGGCCAGCACCCTGATCAGAGGCTGGATTGCCTTCCATACCAGGCTCGGAATCCTCATTTGTTTCAAGTTGAGGGGTCAGTTCCGTATTTTCCTGAGGAGTACTATCTGTTTCCGATTCTGGGTCTGGAATATTATTTGCTTCGAATTCAGAGATTGGGTCCTCGACCTGCTCCTGATTTTCAGCCTGGACTTCCCCTTCCGTATCTCCTTCTTCCCCCGTACTGGCATATTCTTCAAAATAAGCGCCTACATCGATATGGATAATCCCTTCAGCGTCTTCTTCCAACTGGGCCACAATCGATGGATAAATGGTCATTTTATTTGAAAAATTACGGATAGAAGCAAATACCTGAAAGCCATCATTCATATACAGCCGAATTTGATAAGGGTTGTCCTCTTTAGGCTCCCAATGAATTTCGGAAATTAAATTGGTTACACTCTGCGGTAATTCCTTTAACTCCTTGGACATTTCCTCAAGATAAGTCTGTTTTGAAAAGCCTGCCAGGATCGGCGCATCTCCTCCAGGAAGTGAAGAAGAGGTCTCTAGTTTAGTTCCATTTTCAAGTATGGCAGAGAATTCACCGTTCGTTTGTACGTATCCGATTCGTTCTGCTTCTTCCACTTGAATCTGGACAGTATTCGGAAAATCTCGATTCACATTCACACTTTTAATTTCTTTATGAGATTCAACATTATTTTTTATAGAATCAGTATCTACTTTCCAATAATTAGTCTCTGTGGTTATATTAGCCAGTTCTTTAATTTCATCAGCAGTTACATGCCTTTCTCCCTGGACTTCTATATTACCTACATTACTTAGCGGTGACTGTAAATAAATCACAATCGCAATAAGTAAAAAGAGAATCATCAAATAAAGAATCAGTCTTCTGTTTGCTTTCTTCCTTCTTGTCTGCTTCAACTTAGGTATGCGATCTTCTATGGAAACGACTTTTCTCTCTTCCATAACGGGCATTTCTCCTTACTGCTAGACACCCTTTCGATGCTGCATTAAGCTGTATGAAAGAATGATTTACCATTACTTAATTCAATGAAGAGGTTTCTTCATCTAATGACTCCCATTATATCACAAATTTTCGCTAACGGATTACGTGAGTTAAACTAGTTTTATAATATTTTCTCCTATTTTCTCATTTATCCGCTTTCATTGACTAGTATGTCAGAATTACAGCCTCTCGTCATCCGTTTTCCAAGAGTTTCACAATAAAATTATAGAAATGCTCCTTTTAAATTCGAATGTAGATAATACAGATAAGCATAAGATCCTATGTTAGACTCAGCTTCGGTATAAATAGAACTGTAAAAGGATGTTCGACTAAGACCGTCACGTCCTGAAACCACGTCGAATGCTCCTGGTTTGTGCAGGGTTCAATAGTCAATAAGTCTTTCAAATAATCGATTACTACGTTTAATAAGTTCAGGAAATAACAAAAAGACGATGCAGATAGCTCTGTATCGTCTTTTAATGACTTGAAAATCTGCTGACGCTAAGTAATAATCCCAGCGAAGCAAGAGTAAGAGTGAGAGATGATCCACCATAACTCACTAAAGGAAGTGTAATTCCGGTTACGGGAATCAGACCTGTTACAACACTAACATTAATCATTACCTGTATGGATACCATGCCCACAATGCCGAGGGCAAGAAGTGAACCGAAAAGATCAGGTGCATAGAGACTGGTCCTGATTCCTCTCCACAGGAGAATGAAAAATAAAATCAGGATAAAAGCTCCTCCTATGAACCCAAGTTCTTCTGCAAGGACCGCAAAAATAAAGTCTGTCTGAGGTTCAGGCAGGTAAAAGAATTTCTGCATGCTGTTGCCCAATCCAAGTCCAAGCAATCCCCCTGGACCAATAGCATACAGGGATTGAATAATTTGAAAGCCACTCCCAAGAGGGTCTTCCCATGGGTGAAGAAAAGCAGTAATACGTTTAATCCGGTAGGGAGCTGAAGCAATTAAAGCGATCATTCCAGCCATCCCCGCTCCTGCCATCCACATAAAATGACTGATTCTTGCTCCAGCCGTAAACATCATCACCATACATGTCCCAACCATAACCACGCCTGTCCCTAAATCAGGCTGAAGCATAATTAATGCAAATGGAACCAGAATTAAAGCTAGTCCAGGAAGGAATCCCTGCTGAAATGAATTCATTTTCTTTTGACGCTCAGACAAAAAACGCGCCAAAAATAAAATTAAACCAAGTTTCATAAATTCTGAAGGCTGAATACTGAACATCCCTACGCCAATCCAGCTCCTGGCACCCCCACGTACCATCCCCACACCTGGAATTAACACAGCGATCAGAAACACAAGACACATAATTAGAATCCACTTGGAATGTCTGTGCCAAACATAGTAGGGAATTCTTGATAACGCCACCATGGCAACCAGTCCTACGGAAGCAAAAAGCATTTGACGCTTTGCAAAAAACCACGGGTCATCAAACTTGTATTCAGACCAGATGCTTGATGAACTGTAAACCATGATAATACCCATAATCAATATCCCTAGTATAGCGGCCACTAACCAAAAATCCGGCTTTCTTTGTTTTTCCTCCATAAAAAAAGCCCTACCTCCCATCAGAATGGAAAACAGGGCTCAAGCTTGTCGCATAAAGCCCTTACTTCAGCTTATGCACAGCTTCTGTAAACATGTTGCCTCTTTCTTCGAATGTGCGATATTGATCCCAGCTCGCACAGGCCGGAGATAATAATACGACGTCATTTTGATTAGAAAGACGATAAGCTTCAGTTACGGCCTCATCCATACTATCCACTTTCATGATATCTTTGATACCAACTGACGTTCCGGTCTCTTTTAAAAGATCAGCCGTTTCACCAAATACGACCATTGCTTTCACGTTCGATAGGTACGGCGCAAGTCCTTCAAAGCTGTTGCCCCGGTCGAGCCCCCCTGCCAGCAGAATGATCGGCTGCTGAAACGACCGCAATGCATAAGATGTAGCTAATATATTGGTCGCTTTAGAGTCATTGTAAAAAAACCTGCCGTTTTTCTCCTGTACATATTCCAGGCGGTGTTTTACCCCAGCAAATGTTGTCAGCACCTGGTGAATAGCTTTATTAGAAGCCCCGATTGTCTTCACCACAGCTAGAGCTGCCAGGATATTTTGCAGGTTCTGCTCCCCTACCAGTACGATTTCCGAATTCTTCATAATAGCTTCTTGGTTAAAATAGATCCATTCTTTATCTGTCCACGCCCCGCTACCCTGTTGATTGAGAGTAAAAGGAACCTGTTTTGACTTGGCAGACGGAAGGTAGCTCATGATCTTCTTATCATCGGCATTGTACACAAATGTATCTTCTGAGGTCTGGTTTTCTATTATTTTTGCTTTTGCATTATGATAAGCCTCAAGCGTACCATGATAATCTAGATGAGCTTCGTATAGATTTAATAATACAGCAACGTCCGGTTTGAACGTTTCTGTTCCCAACAGCTGAAAGGAAGACATTTCAACAACCATGATTTCTTCATCGCTGGTAGAACGAGCCACTTCACAAGCAACTTTGCCGATGTTCCCCGCAACGGAAACAGGTTTATGGTCAGCCTTTATGATCTCGTGGATTAATGTAGTGGTCGTGGTTTTTCCATTTGAACCCGTAATCGCAACCATCGGGCCCTCATGCAGTCTTCCCGCAAGCTCTACCTCTGTAACGATCGGAATTTCCCGTTTTACAGCTTCATCAATTAAGGGGTTTTCATAAGGAATGCCTGGGTTTTTAACAATCAGTTCTATTCCTTCAAGTGCTTCAAGCGGATGGCCACCTGTAATAACTTCCGCCCCTTTGTCGATTAAACTCTTCACTTCTTCACTCTCTTTATCTGCCTTCAAGTCGTTGATCCTAACATTGATTTCTGAATCCAGCAGAAGATGGGAGACCGCCGTGCCACTTTTTGCTAAGCCTACAACTAACACATACTTATAAGGAAAATTCGTTAACGTCTTCATCCAAACATCACCTCAATATAAATCCCAAGCACGGCAAATACAAGACCTACTGTCCAAAACGTTGTGACGACACGCCATTCGGACCAGCCTTTCAGTTCGTAATGGTGGTGCAGTGGGCTCATCTTAAAGACTCTTTTGCCTGTCGTTTTAAATGAAATAACCTGGATAATGACAGAGAGTGTTTCGATTACAAACACTCCGCCAATAATCACCAGGATGAGCTCCAGTTTTGTTAAAATAGCTGCAATCGCAATGGCTCCCCCAAGAGCGAGCGATCCGGTGTCTCCCATAAATACTTTGGCGGGGTGGGCATTAAATACAAGAAAGCCTAGTAATGCTCCTACAACCGCAAGTGTGAAAATAGTTACTTCCACATTAGACTGGTCCGTCCATGCCAGAATAGCAAAAGCTCCGAAAGCTATAGCTGCTGTTCCTGCAAGCAGACCATCCAAACCGTCTGTTAAGTTAACCGCATTGGATCCCCCTACAAGCATGAATAGAATGAGAAGGCCATATCCCCAGCCCAGTTCCAATTCAAAAGATGTGCCGGGTACCGTAATAAAGGTCGGAAAACCTGTACGTTCTAAGATAATGTAAACAACAAGTGCGATAATAATTTGGCCAGCCATTTTCTGTTTTGAAGTTAAACCGAGATTTCGCTTTAAGGCAACTTTTATATAATCATCTAAAAACCCGAGCAGACCATACCCGAGCAAAACAAATAAAACAAGAAATAGGTGAACGCTTGAGGAACCCGGTGTAAACCAGTATGAAGCGCAGAGGGTAGTGACAAGTACCGCAATGATAATCATTACCCCGCCCATCGTAGGGGTCCCTGATTTTTTCTGGTGAGATTCCGGACCTTCTTCTCGAATAGCCTGACCGAACTTCAAACGTCTCAAATAAGGAATGATGATCGGCGATATCACAACTGTAAGAGCGAATGATAATGCCATGGTGATTAGTAATATGTAGTCGTTCATTTTGTAGTACCTCCTGTTAGTTCGTTGTCAATCATCTCCTATGAATCATTTTACGAGATCGTTCAGTAATTCCTCCAGCTTCATTCCTCTCGAAGCCTTAATCAGAACTACAGTGTCGGCCGTTAATGTTGCACGTACATGATGACTTAAAGTTTCTTTATCTGTAAAATGTTTTGTTGCTATCTGAGGCTGCCGTTCTGCGACTGCTCTGGATATTTCTTCGGAATGCTCGCCAATGGTATAAACGGCATCAATTTTATCCGTCACGGCTTCAGCTACACTGCGATGTAAGACCCGGGACTGTGACCCAAGTTCAAACATATCTCCAAGAATGAGCACCTTACGAGACTTCGTAGTCAGTTGAGCCATCACTTCTATCAGAGCCTTCATAGAGGTCGGTGAAGCGTTATAGGCGTCATTAATAATTAGGGAATCATTTATTCCTATGTGTTTTTCATAACGCATGCTAGACATCTGAAGATGATCAAAGCCTTCTTGAATTTGAGCGAACGTGAGTCCTGCCTTCTTTGCAAGTGTAATCACATAAGCGGCATTCTTCACGTTATGCTTTCCAGCCAGAGGGAGCTTAAAAGTTTCTTTTTCATTCATTGTGAACTCACTGGCATCATCTGAAGTGCTGACCATCTTCACCTGCTCATTGTTTTCGCTGTTGAATCCGCATGAAATTGATCTTTTATCCTGTTTGACGATATTTAAGAGCGGTTCATCCCCATCAATGATTAAGGTACCATCCTCAGACATTCCATCCTTAATTTCCAGCTTAGCAGAAGCGATCCCTTCCCGAGAGCCAAGGTTTTCAATATGGGATTCCCCGATGTTCGTAATGACAGCATATTTGGGATGAGCAAGTTTTGATAAGACAGATATTTCACCTGCATGGTCCATTCCCATTTCCAGAACGAGAACTTCTGTATCCTCATTCATGGAGAGAATCGTCAAGGGAAGTCCAATATGATTATTAAAATTTCCCGCTGTTTTATGCGTTTTATACTTCCGACTTAATACCGAAGCTGTCATATCCTTTGTCGTTGTCTTTCCATTAGATCCGGTAATTCCAATAACTAATGGGCGAACCTTCTGCAAGTAATACGCAGCCACTTCCTGAAGTCCTTTCGTTGTATCCTCAACAAAAAAGACGGGGAAATCGGTCGGTACGGCGGAAGAAAGCTCTCTATCCTTCTGCCAGAGAGCTGCGACCGCTCCTTGTTTAATCGCGTCCTTTATAAAATCATGGGCATCAAAATTCTCCCCCACTATAGGTATAAACAAACTCTGCTTGGCTTCCACTCTTGTATCGGTTAAAATTTCTTTCAGTGTGATTCTGTCTTGTGCCGCTCCTTTAAATTCAGGAAAGAGGGTAGTCAGCTCTTGCACTTCTAAAATCATGATGGACGCTCCTTCATTCTCTTTAATATCATTTTTGCTACTTCACTATCATCGAAATGGTGTCTGACACCATTCACTTCCTGATAGGTTTCGTGTCCTTTTCCGGCAATAAGGACCATATCCCCTGCTTTTGCCATCCTAAGAGCATATTCAATCGCCTGCTCCCGGTCTTCAATTAATTCAAATGGTTCGCTTAAGTGGCTGGTCATATCCTGAAAAATCTGCTTAGGATCCTCAGTACGTGGGTTATCCGTAGTAAAAATTACGTAATCTGCTCCTTGCATAGCGGCATCTGCCATATATGGACGCTTACTCCGGTCTCTGTCTCCCCCGCACCCCACCACTACATAGATGGAACCTTTACAGAATTCTGAGATCGTATTTAAAGCATTTTCCAAAGAATCCGGTGTATGGGCATAATCAATCACTACTCCGTATTCCTGTCCTTCGCGAACTGGCTCAAAACGCCCCCTTACACCATGGGTCGTTTCGAACACATGCTTAATAACAGTAAGAGGAATACCCGACAAAATGGCTGCCCCAGCTGCCGCAAGCATGTTATAAATACTAAACAGTCCCATTAGAGGACTGTTAATGGAAATCTCCCCCCTCGGGGTTTCCAGAATATAAGCGGCGCCCGTTTCTCCTAGTGTGACGTTCTTGGCCATTATATCTGCCTTGGAGTGAATCCCATAGGTCAGCAAGGATTGGGAGGTTGAGCGGATAAAACGTTTCGCCTGCTTGGAATCTTTATTAATCACAGCAAATTTGCGACGCCCTTTATTATACCCGTTACCTAATTGAGCAAACAATAGGGACTTAGCCCGAAGATAATCATCAAAGTTATCATGGTAATCTAAATGATCGCGCGTGAGGTTGGTGAAGATGGCAATGTCAAAATCACAGCCATAGACCCTGCCTTGATCCAGTGCATGAGAGGAAACCTCCATAATCGCTGTCGTTACCTTCTCCTTGCGCATTTCTGCAAAATAACGCTGAAGCGAGAGACTGTCCGGAGTGGTGTTCTTAACGGGATAGGTTTTTCCCGCGATGGACACCTGAATCGTGCCGATCATTCCTGTCCGTTGATTAAAACTCCGAAAGATTTCGTCTAATAAATACGTAATGGTGGTTTTCCCATTCGTACCAGTAACTCCAATCACTCTCAAGTGCTCTGATGGAAAACCATAAAAGGTAGACGCTGCCATTGCGAGAGCCCTCACCGTATCATTTACGATTACCACAGGAAGATTGGTGTTGACTTCTCTTTCTGCAATGACGACAGCGGCTCCTTTAGCTTCTGCATCTTGCACATATTCATGTCCATCAGCTTCTACACCGTGAATGCAAATAAAAAGGTCGCCGGGATCCGTGGATCTGGAATCCATCGAAATCCCTTGAACCGTAATGTCTGACAGGGGTTGAGTCACTTTATAAAAAGGCATAAGCTTCAGTAACTTTTTCATTTTCATAACGGTCACCCTTACCCACATACAAGATTCATTATAGCAAATTGACGAACCTTCTGTATGCCCATAATTGTTTTTTTACGATTTATCGTAACGGTCTGTTCACTAACCTGAAACATCATGTATCAGACGGTGGCTAATTCCCCATATAAACGCGGACCTTGGATCCGCTCGGCACCTTCACTCCAGCTTCAGGAGCCTGAGTAATTACTTTATCGCCTTTTCCACTTGCCTCAATTTTTAAGTTGGTGAGCAGCTGATTGAGTTCTTTCTTCTCAAGCCCCGTAACATTCGGAACTTCAACCAACGGCTCCTCAGGCCATGTATATTCTTTTTCCAGCCCATCTTTACGTGGTTTCACTTCTAAAGCCCTCAAACTGTCTTCCATGATATTCCCCACGATAGGAGCCGCCACCACGCCGCCAAACTGGACGGTATCCTTCGGGTTATCAATGGCGAGATAAACCACTAATTCAGGATCATCTGCAGGCGCAAAACCAATGAAGGAAACGATATGGTTGTTTTCCATATACCTTCCGTCCGGACCAACCTTTTGTGCGGTACCTGTCTTACCACCTACACGATAGCCTTCGACGTAAGCTCCGCGACCTGTTCCTTTAGCCACAACGCTCTCCAGCGCTTTACGGATTTGTGCTGATGTTTCTTCCGAGATGACGCGATCCTTTACTTTCGGCTCATTCTTTTCTTCAGCTTCTCCTGTGACTGGATCAAGCCAGGCTTCCTGAATATAAGGTTCGTAATAATATCCTCCATTCACAGCTGCCGCTACGGCCATCACCTGTTGAATAGGAGTAACAGAAACGCCTTGTCCAAAGGCTGTCGTCGCTTGTTCTACAGGACCAACATTTTCAGGCTTAAACAAAATCCCTTTGCCTTCTCCTTCTAAGTCTATACCGGTTTTTTCACCGAAACCGAACCGGTCAATATATTCAAAAAGTTTATCTTTTCCTAAGCGCTGGCCCAATTGGACAAATCCCGGGTTACAGGAGTTTTGAACAACTTCCAAAAACGTCTGATCCCCGTGCCCTCCACGCTTCCAGCAGTGCAAAGTGGCTCCATCCACCTTCACAGCACCTGAATCGTGAAAGTGCTCCTCATGGAGGTCGACCAGATTTTCTTCGAGCGCTGCTGCGAGCGTAATAATTTTAAAAGTAGAACCTGGCTCGTACGTACTCCAAACCGGCAAGTTACGATTATAAACCATTGGTTCAACTTCCTGATAGTTAGCAGGATTAAAATTCGGGCGCGAGGCCATAGCTACTACTTTCCCAGTGTCAGGATCCACTGCTAAAGCAACCGCACCATCTGGATTATATTTGCTTTGGGCAATATCCAGCTCTCTTTCAACAATGGCCTGGACTTTATAATCAATCGTAAGCTGAAGATCTTTTCCGTCTACCGGTGGTTTATAAATGTCGGCCATGTCAGGCATCCGTTTCCCCTTTGCATCGGAGAAGAAAGAAAGGGCTCCCTTTTCACCTTTAAGCTCCTCATCATAGTAGGCTTCAAGACCAAGCAGCCCCTGATTATCAATGCCGCTGAAGCCGAGAACATGGGAAAGAAATGCACCATGAGGATAGTACCGCTCCGAATCTTCTGCGATGTAGACACCAGGCATACCCAAAGATTGGATAGCTTCTGCTTTTTCTTCAGAAATTTTCCGCCCTTCTGGGTGGATTTTTTCAATAGATATTTGTTTCGTGACGTGGGTGTACGCTTTCTCCACACTCATCTCAAGAATTTGAGCTAATTGCTTAGCCGTAGTTTCAGGGTCCTTTACCTGCCTTGGTACAACCATGACGGTTGGAGCGGACTGATTACCGACAAGAACTTCCCCATTAGTGTCCACAATATTGCCTCGTTCTGGTTCAAACGTGATATCACGGCTCCATGATTCTTCTGCTTTGGCGATCAGAAAATCACTGAGTACAAATTGCACGTACCCGAGCCTTCCTATAATCACAAAAAAAATAAACATTCCCACAAGAAAAACAGTGATCAACCGCTTCTTCACAATGACTTGCGATACTCTTCTCATCCACATAACTCCTTTTGAAAGTCGGTAGAGTCAGCTTGTATCACTATATGCATTGTAGAAGCGATTAGAACACTGTCTGGTTTGGTCTTCCTATGATTCCGGCGGTGCTAGTTCCACCACTAGATAACCCTCTTCTTTAATTTCTGAACCTGGGGCTATACTTTGCTTGGTTACGTATCCATTACCCATCGTTTCTATATTGAAGCCAAAATACTCAGCGAGGCGATGGACATCTCTCAAAGAATAGCCTGTAAGGTCAGGCATGGTTGGTTGATCGGTTATTACCATTACCCTCTGATTCTTTATAAGTTCTGAGCCTGGTTCAGGCAATATTTTCTCTACCTCACTGCCTTGACCGATTACTTCGACCCTATTGAAATCCTCTTTTAATCGACTGGTCGCTTTCTCAACAGAAAGATCGGTCACATCAGGCAGTTTTACTTGAGAAACTTTGGTTTGACTCTCTTCATCTGGTTTAATATCAAGATAATGCAAACTGTTTTCCATAACCGTTTTCACAATATGAGATACTGGATCCGAGCCATACTCCGTATTACCCAGATTGGGCTGCTGCACGGCTACATACATTAATAGTTCAGGATCATCTTTAGGCGCCATACCCATGAAGGAAAACGTGTAGTTCTCTCTTCCGGTCATATAGCCGCCTCCTGGTTTACTAATCTGTGCGGTACCGGTTTTTCCTGCGAGTGAAAAATCATCAAGTTTGAATTTCCCACCGGTCCCATTTTCCGAGGTGACTACCTGCCCCATTAAATCTCTTACCTGTGAAGCTGTTGATTTTGAAATAGGTTCGCCAATAACCTCAGGAGAGCGTTCTTTCATAATTTCCCCGTCTTTACTTGAGGAGATTTTAGAAAGAATATAAGGTTTCATCATTTTGCCGTCGTTTGCAATGGATGTAGCTGCTGTCATAAGCTGAATCGGTGCAACCGTTGAGCCTTGGCCAAACGCAGTGGTAATCTGCTCTATTGGCTTATCAAAAACGAGTGAACCTGTTTTCTCTCCAGGTAAGTCAATTCCAGACTTTTGATTCAGGTGAAAGTCTGAAAGATATTTTTTAAACTTATCAGGTCCTAACTTCTCATAAGCAAGGATGGAGGCAGCCACATTTGATGAGCGCTGAAATCCTTCATTAAAGGAAATCATTCCCCAGCCCTCTCCATTGTTGTGATCACCAATAGTACTTGAATTCTCCGTCACTTGATACCTGCCGGATTTATAAAGCTCATCTCCATCATAGACACCTTCTTCAATAGCTGATGCCCACGTGAACATTTTCATAGTGGAACCTGGTTCGAAAGGATAAGCTATCAAATCATTGTACCAGTTCTCTACCTCACCAAGATCATTAGGGTTATAACTTGGTCGGTTACTCATAGCTAAGATCTGACCTGTATCAGGATCCATAACACCGGCCATGATCTTTTCAGGACTGTATTGCTCATCTACTTGTGACATGGCATCTTCCAGAAAGGTCTGGATCTTCTGGTCAATTGTCAGGTAAACATTTTCGCCATCATCCGGCTCTTTCATCACCTGATTCGGGTCCAGCAATTTAGTTCCATATTTATCACGTTCATAGCTTATTTTTCCTTCTTTTTCCTTCAAATACTTCTGCATCTGCTTTTCTATCCCTGTGATTCCCTTGATATCTCCATCCTGCGACCGGGCAAACCCTATGAGATGGGAGGCAAATACTCCGTTAGGATAGTAGCGCTTAGCTTCTTCCTGAAAGGTGATACCAGTCAAGTTCAAGTCTTTAATCTTTTCCATTTCTTCTTGAGAGATTTCCCGCCCATTTGCTCCAAACTCTACTTGAAAGCGCTCATTTTCCTGACCATTCTTAATGGTTTTAAGCATTTCACTTTCCTTAAGTCCAAGTATAGGAGCAAGTTTAGAAGCTACTTTTTCAGGGTCTGTTACGTGTTTAGGGTTCTCAAGGTTTGCCGAATATTCCGGGTCTACAATCGCCTGCAAACGATACATGGGGCGATCATAAGCCAGAACCATTCCGTTCTTATCATAGATTTTACCTCGATCGGCATCAATCTGGTAAGAGCTTGTTCTGATCTCTTCCGCCCATTCCTTCAAATCTACACCTTCTACAGTCGCTGTAGTTTCAATATAAAGAAACCGGCCGACAATAATTAGAAATACAAAAGAAAACACAAGGATGAGCAGAGCTGCACCCCTATGTGTGTTTGGATTTTTCATATATTCATCACCAGTTTTAAGATTTTATTACTCGATATTTGCTGCTTGTTTGACTTGCGCATTCTGGATATCCAGTCCATTCTCTTTGGCGACCTTAAGAATACGGTCCGGGTTGCTCAGTTCTTTCACTTGAAAAGCCAGATTCTCATTTTGAGTTTCCTGTTTAGAAATTTCCTGTTCCAAGCTTCTAATATCACGATTCAGCTCATCCGTTGACGCTGAAAATTGCACAAGGAATACAGAAGCTGCGAGAAATAATGTTGTGGCTGCGGAATACAACATTTTCTCCCCTGTACTGATCCATTGTTTTTTACGGAGCTTTACTTTTTTAACCTGTTTCTGTCTCTCAGGCTGATGAAAAGGCTGCTCCTCTTTTCTTATTTTCTCTACACTCATGTTTGCTTCCACCCTTCTTCAAATTGAAACTCTGAATTCCAAGGTTTAATCTTCTCTACAACTCTCAATTTTGCTGAACGCGAACGACGATTTTCTTCCAATTCTTCACTTTCGGCGACAATCGGTTTCCGTGTTACCATTTCAAATGGCGGCTGTTTATCTTCTGGAATGACGGGGATATTTTTGGGCAGAGGCGGATTAGAACTCCATTTTTTAAAAGCTTGCTTACATAAGCGATCTTCTAAAGAATGGAAGGTAATCACAGCAATACGTCCATTCACGGCACAAACCCGGGCAGCCTGATGCAGGCTATCCTGAAAAGCACCCAGTTCGTCATTTACGGCAATACGAATTGCCTGGAAAATTCTCTTCGCCGGATGCCCGCCCTTTCGTCTTGCAGGTGCAGGAATTCCCTCTTTAATTAGTTCGACAAGTTCACCTGTTGTTTCAATCATTTTCTCAGTTCGTGCTGCTTCAATTTTTCTGGCAATCTGTTTAGAAAACTTCTCTTCTCCATACTTAAAGAAAATTCTAACGAGACGTTCATACGGCCACTCGTTTACAACTTCTTTGGCACTAAGTTCATTAGATTGATTCATCCGCATATCTAAAGGTGCATCTTGATGATAGCTGAAACCACGTTCCTCAACATCTAATTGAGGACTTGATACACCAAGGTCGTACAAAATTCCGTCGACTTCGGTATAACCTAATTCTTCCAGTTCACTTTCTAGTTCACGGAAGTTTGCATGCACAAAAATTACTCGATCTGAATATTCATCCAAACGTTCACGAGCCGCTCCAAGGGCTGCTTTATCCTGATCGAATGAAATTAACCTGCCCTTCTCACTTAACATAGAGGCAATCACTTCTGAATGTCCTCCACCGCCAAGCGTACAGTCGACATATGTACCGTCAGGATGAATGTTTAAGTGCTTTATAGTTTCTTCTTTTAATACGCTGTAGTGTTCAAACATGTACTCACTCGTTTCTCATCTTCAAATATCAAAATCAAGCATATTCTCCGCGATTTCAGAGAATGATTCTTCCGATGCCTCGAAATACGTTTCCCATTGTTCATGGCTCCAGAACTCAATACGGTTGGATACGCCAATGACAACGCATTCTTTCTCAAGTGAAGCATATTTCCGAAGAGGAGGAGGGATATTGATTCTACCCTGCTTGTCTACCTCACATTCAACGGCACCTGAAAAGAAAAATCTGGTGAAAGCGCGGGCATCTTTTTTGGTGAGGGGGAGTTTCTTAAGCTTCTCTTCAAGCATCTTCCACTCGTTCATAGGATAAGCAAATAGGCATTGATCTAAACCTCGAGTAAGGACAAACGTTTCCCCAAGATTTTCACGAAATTTGGACGGTACTATAATCCGTCCTTTCGTATCAATGTTATGCTGGAACTCACCCATGAACATGTTGCTTCCCCACCTTCTGTTTTCACCTTACCACATCGCCCCACTTTTCTCCACATACTTTTAATTTTTCTGCACCCACAAAAAAAATCCTGCCTGAAAAGGCAAGATTTTAAAGGGATTCATGATTTTTTTATGAGGTGGAGGAAGGTGGAGGTTTTTTTACACATACACCACATAATGATCTTGATCAAATGTTAACAAATGCTGATTTAGTCGCTGGAAAAAGTCCGTTCCCTGTTGATTCACCCACGGGAGGATACTCCACATCCGTTCTTGAAGGCCGCCTGCAGGGTGGAGAAGTAAATCCAACTCATTAAACTGGGTCACTTCTTTTTCATATTTCTCTTCCAACGTTTTAGCCATCCGCTTTTCTAAATAATCAACATGCTGGTAAATGTAATGTAGGTTTTTATCTGCCAGACCTTCAAGATCAGGCCCCAGTTCCGCAGATTTTTCTCTAAGAGGCTTATGAATACGCTCAATTTCCTCTTTTACCTGCTCACTTAGCTGAGGAATCGGCGGGGAGCTCTTAGATGCAATCCATCTCATTTTCTTTTCGCCGGTGCCAAATTGTACAGCTTCCTGAGGTTCTAAGTGGAAGTGTTTCAACTCCTGCTCAGATTTACGGTCCACCAATGTAAAGGATAAACGAGGAAGTACCGGAGGCATTTGAAGACCGACGGCTTCGAAGCCAGGTTTAAGGACAGACCAGTAATTAATTTCACCAGGTCCACCAATAAAAGCGAGTACAGGGAATAAGAAATCCTGCATAAGCGGTCTTGACACTACATTATTGCTTAAACACTCAGGGTGATGTTCTGCTATTTCTAATAATTCCTTTTCCGATAACAGGACTTCATTCTGTTTACCTCTAAAGCTACCCTCTTTCTCACGAGTGAGAAGGACACGCTCTCCCTCATGGTGGTAAAACAAATGAGCGTCTTCTGCTTCACTGTCTAACACCGTCTCGTACCCTTCCTGCGCATTTAATTGAATGGCAGAAAAAACACGGTGAGCAATTTCAGCATTATGCTCAATCATTGTACTAAAGTAAGCAGACTCAAGCTTCCGCACTTCAGGACGGTGAGCGTCAATCACCACCAGACCTTCATCGGGGAACAGGAGATAAACCAACTTGGCAAAGAAATCACTATAGCTCTCCGATTGCTCCAATAAGCGCAGAGTCTGTTGATAAAAATCACCTGTGTATTCGGTCTCATCTATCTCACTGAATATTTGCTTCAGCCATTCTTCTCCAGCTCTCTCGTCTATTTTAATATCTGAAACGGAAGCTTTTCGGTCGGGTTCCTGGGAGATCGCCATTTTTTTCATTTTTCCGTGACTTTTAACCATAATGTGGTTAATCTCATCAAAATCATGATCCTCTCCCGCAATCCAGAAAACCGGTAAAACAGGCTTACCTAGTTCAGCTTCCTTCTTTTTAGCGAGCTGAAGGACAGAGATGATTTTATGAACTGTGTACAACGGGCCTGTTAACAGTCCTGCCTGTTGTCCCGCTATGACAACGGTTGCGTTTTCATCTTTCAGCCTTTCAATGTTGTCGAGTGTACTTTCTGGTGCTTCCCACCGTTCGTTCATTTCTCTTAAAACTTCCGAAAGATTGCTGCGCTGATAAGTTTGGCCTTGTAAAAATTGCAGTCGGTTTTTCCAGGCTTCCGAATCTCCAGGCGCATATGAGAATTTATCTTTTACGTTTTCGAAGTTATATTTAAAATCATGAAACAGTCTCTGTTTCGGCTTTAATTGAATAGGATCGATACGCATTTATGAACTACTCCTTTGTCGGGCAAATATTCTTTGTAGTATGTATCCTCTTAGTATTGTACAAAAAAGATTCAGGGAGTTCATCTAATCTGTTTCTTACCCAAGTAATCGATCGACCAGACCATAAACAGTAAGCCCTAAATAGAAAAGGGTAAAAACTAAGAAGCTGACTCTCCAAAAACCTTTAAGCGCCCGTCTAAGCCGAACATCGTGATCCTTACGATACTGGGCAATAAGGGAAAGGCCTAAAAGAATGAGCAGAAAAATCATGATAAAGGCAAAAAAATTCTCTTCAAATATAACGAGCAATAGGAGGTGCACAGATAAGATAAAGATGGGGGCTGTGAAATTAGCGGTCTGATGAATCGCTTTCCACTTGTGGCGCTTAAATTTCCTGGCAAACATATAGAAGATCACCAGTACCGGAACGGGCAAGGTGAGGATCGCAGCCAATAAGAAAACCAGGAAATCCATCATCTCTCCGCTTGTCTCCCCTCATTTATAACTTCAAGGGCGTGCACAGCATCTACTACAAATTGGTGATTCGGCAAAGGATGAGCGCTACGTTTTATCAAATACTCATTTATGGCTTCAATTTCAGTTTTTCTCCCGCTTTCTAAGTCCTTAAGCATAGATGATTGATTTTCAGACGTAAGTTGTGCAATCGATAATATACGCTCCCATTCCTGATCCACACTGCGCCCTAGTACCATACAGGCTTCGCGGCACAAACTCCAGGCCAGGGATCTAAGATAATGATTTGTGCAGATATCACCATTCTTAACTCGAAATAGGCCTGTTAAAGGATTGATCACAGCGTTAATCAGCAATTTCGAAGCAAGCATATCTTCATAATCTTCTCTAAAAACTACCGGGAATTCTTCAGTATGCAACGCTTTAACCATCTGTTGAAGACCTGCTTCCTGCAAAGGGAGGGAGGCTATGTTTATTTTTCCTTTCCCCGTATGCTTTACATGGCTGTCATCCACTCTCAATGCGCCGTGTTCCACTACCCCGAGCCAGCAGGAATTATGGAGTTCTTTTATTCGCTCCAGGTGCCCCATTCCATTTTGTAAAAAAAGGAATGGTACATCAGAAGGCAAATTCATGTCTAACAGCGGATAAATATCTTTCTGTTTCACTGCAATGATTAACAGACTATGATTCTGTACACCCTCTTCAATGGTATGTGCCCTTACCTGAGTAGATTCCCCCAAACCGTCACATTGTACGCCTTCACTTTCTATATGATTTCTCTGCCTTTCTCTTCTAACATACAGGTGAACTTCATGGTTCCTCCCCAAATAGGCAGCCGTTAGCAGCCCTACGGAACCTCCCCCAATGATTCCTATCTCCATCCGTCTTCCCTCACTTCGTTCAATATTTTTTCTTATTGTAGCAGACTCTTATGTACAATAGCAGTCGATAATTGTCATTCCACTAATTGTTCGTTTCATTCTGAAAATTTTTATATTATAATAAAGGAAGATAAAGATAAATTGAAAGGGGAATCTTCATGATGACTTCCACGAAAGTAAAACCTTTACTGGTGAATTATAAAACATTAGAAGAGTTCAAACGTTTCAAAGAATATGGCAATCAGGAACTTGCTATGCTTGAAGATCTTGAAAGCAACATTGTAGAGAATGACAGCGAATCGCCTTTTTTTGGTGTGTACTATGGAAGCGCTTTAGTGGCTCGGATGAGCTTATACCGTGTTCGCGCTAAATACGATAAGTATTTCGTTCCCCCTCAGGACTATCTCGAGCTTTGGAAACTTGAAGTCCTTCCCGACTACCGGGACATGGGTTTTGGAAAAGATCTGGTTGAGTTTGCTAAAAGCTTCGAACTCCCAATAAAAACGAATCCACGCATTAACTCCCACGGTTTTTGGGAAAGAATGGGCTTTCAAAAAGCGAGTTATGATGTGGAGCGTGACTTAGGTGAAAATCCACTCATCTGGATGCCTACAGGTGTCGAGGAAAGGGATACAAACGCTTAATAATATATAAACACAAACAAGGCCGCTACAGTGACGTGTAGGGGCCTTTTCCTTATCCTGACTTTGCAGCGGTAATATCCGCTTGTCGGACCTATCCGTTAATGAGAATACATTAAAATAGCTTTGTTCATTTACATAGGAGTCTTCTGATGCTGTTTGACCCAATGAACGAGTTTATCCATTTCATTCCAAGCCGCTTCCCACTGTTTCAACTGGTGTCTAAGCTTCTGATTGTCTTCACTCAGCTGTTTTAACTCATATTCAAGCTTCTGTTTACCTTTTTCGTCGTACTGTTTTACTTTCATTTCTTTTAAGAAGGATATTGCAGCGTCAATCGATAGTGGTGAATCTTCAGCTGAAGGTATACTTGTATAAATTGTACGCTTTTCTTTGCGGTTTTGTTTCGCCTCTTGAATTTCTTCGTAATAGTCTTTTCGTACAGTCGCATTCCATCTAAACCCGCAGGCAGCAGGCGTTCTATTTAAATGTTCAGCGACTTCCTGAAAGGCTTCAAGCTGAGTTTTCCCTTCCCGGATGTACTTAAGAACCGTGTTAGCCAGAAGTACATCTTCTTCTTCCTTCCAGGCGTCTTGTCTAGGGGCATCCATACCATCCCTCCTCTATTGTTTGTTTATAGTTATGCAGCAAGGATGGTTGATAGAATAGTATTCATAACTTTTTTCTTGTGCTCATAAACTTTTCCACCGCTAGTTTGTGCTCTTCAGTTTCCCATAGGTTCGAACAGAGTCGTACTTCTTCTTCCATCCGCTCATAAAGATCCTCTGGAAAGCTTTCTTTGAGAAGCTGTTTTTTAAATACACGCATTTGAGCAGCCGTTTTATTTAAAAAAGGCTGAATATCTTTTAAACCTTTTATATCTTCCAAAGAAGATATTTTGTGCAGCCAGCTTATATGTAATGTTCTCTCTGCTTTATACATTTCCGCATCCATGAGCCAGTGAGCGGCGTTTCCTGGAGTTATACGCTGGTATAGGAGGGTTCCTCCGCCCCATCCAGGAGTTATCCCTAAGTTTCCCTGAACGAAGCCGAACTTAGCATCTTGACGTCCATAACGAAAATCACAGGCCGTAGCGATTTCACAGCCTCCTCCTCTTGCCTGACCGTTCAATAGAGCGATCACGGGAATAGGCATGGTAGCGATCTGATGGAGTACCTCCATCATGGGACGCAGCAGATTATACGCTTCCTCTGCTGACATATCACCATGAAATTCGTGTAAATCTCCCCCTGTGCAAAAAGCACGCTCCCCTTCCCCGGTAATAACGAGAAATTTCAGCGTATGATCTGAACTTACCTGATCCAGCGCTTCATTCAACTCTTTTGTCATCTGTCGAGTAACCGCATTCATTTTTGCAGACCTTTGAAGCGTGAGTACTGCGTATTTTTCCTCTTTAATGTCCAGACGGACCTGTTCCATCTCCATCACCTCTATTCATTAATTTAACACAAAACTCCTCAGTGATGATCCTCCAGAAAAGCTCCCGTTACTTGAAGACTCAGTTTCGAGATAAACGGGTCCGTTACTTTATGTGGAAGAGGGCTGGTGGGGAAATAACTCGCCTTCCTATGGCCCTACACGACGTAGGGGCGATCGACGTTGCCACAGGACGTGGCGACTTTAGTCGATCCTCCTTTTGGCCAAGAGCTTCCTCGCTCGTTTCACTCCCTGTGGGATCTCACCTAGTCCCTTCTCCCATGGGAGTCTCGCCATTTCCCCACCAACCCAACGGTAGGAAGAAAAACGGACATTTTGAAAAAGAGGAATTGTTCATATCTCATTTGCAGTAAACGCCTTTATATCAACGTTTTCCACTATAATGAAGGAGAAAGTAGGAAATAGTTCCCTGATATCATGATAACGAAGCAGGTAAGATTCAGAGTGGTTTCGAGTTTCTGATCTGGCAAGGTCCGTAGGGGGACGATGAAGACTCCCTCCGGAAATGTTGACACATCAGGGGTTTTTAAGATCTTTCGATCTCTTAAAATTTTTTTGTAAGCTTCTCTCGAACCGTATTATTCCTTGTATTCCTTTTAAAGGAAAAAG
>NZ_JAIVAL010000018.1 GCF_020171985.1 Halobacillus halophilus | reverse complement strand
TGATTATGTGCATTGGTTTAATAATATCCGAACTCATAGTACTCTGGGCTACTTAAGTCCAGTAGAATACAAATCTTACCACCTTAATTAAGTTGTCCAATCAAGTGTTGACATTCCAGAGGCTCAGCACAAAGGATGTTCGACTAAGACCGCCACCTCCTGTGGCAACGTCGAACGACCCTGCGTCGTGCAGGGCCGCGGAAAGCGAATCATCCCCTGGAGGACCTTCACGGTGAACCAATATCACGAAACTGAGCCTTCAACTATCCGGCCCTATTGTTGAATAAACCTATAATTTAAACTCAACAAAAAGTTTCTCCGAGCTAAAAAACAATAAACCACTGCGTGAGTATGCAGTGGTTTGTTGTTTCATTATTTGACTGGTTCTTCTTTTTTGATTTCATATAGAGACGCCGCTTCATTTTTATTTACATTTTCCTTAAGCGACTTAATCTCAATGGTTAAAATCTTCTGACCAAACTGAATGGTTAACTCGTCTCCAATGTCTACATTGCTTGACGCTTTACTTTGATTTCCATTAATACTGATACGGCCTTGATCGGCGATTTCCTTCGCCAGGGTCCGTCTTTTAATCAGTCTGGAAATTTTCATAAATTTATCTAAGCGCATCATTATTCCGCTCCTTTATGCTTTAATTTAGCATCCACCCATAATTGCTCCAGCTCGTCTAAATCATAATCAGCTAAGGACTTTCCGCCTATTTCCGCGGTTTGCTCCATGGAGAAGATTCTGGTTCTAAACTTCTGATTCGTACGCTGCAGGGCATTTTCACTATTTATTCCATAGTGCCTGCCTAAATTCGCTATGGCAAACAACCAGTCTCCAAATTCTTTCTCCATCTCTTCCTGATCTTTGTTCAGACGTGCTTCCTGGAATTCTTCCCACTCTTCTTTAACTTTTTCAACCACAGGTTCTGGAGAGTCCCAGTCAAAGCCAACTTTAGCGGCTTTCTTTTGCAATTCCTCTGCCTGTAAAAGTCCCGGAAAACTCGCAGGTACTGATTCTAGAATAGATACTGGTTTCGTACCTTTCTCTTCCATCTTAATCGTCTCCCAATTGGTAACTACCTCTTCAGCGCTTTCAGCTGTTGCTTCATCGAATACATGAGGATGACGACGAATCATTTTTTCTGTTATCGATACTATTACGTCATCCACTGTAAAAAATCCTTCATCTTCTCCAATTTGGCTGTGAAGCATAACTTGCAGAAGAACATCCCCTAATTCCTCAACCATATGTTCATCATCCTGCCTGTTAACAGCATCGATGAATTCATAAGCTTCTTCTATCAAATATTTACGTAGCGATTCGTGGGTTTGCTTACGATCCCATGGACAGCCTTCCGGACTACGCAGGATACGAATAATTTCCCTCAAACGACCAAATTGATGATTGAGTTTTTGTTTTTCTACTGGAGGAACATACACGCTGGTTAAATTGTTGACCTTAATGCTCCGGTCTAAGTCTGCCAGAGGCACCGTAGCTAGTTTCTCTTCCTTGCTGCCAGCTGCTGTAACCACTGTCACTGGATATTCGGGGGGTAAGTCTTCAAGCAGCGTCAACTTCACTTCAGAAGCCACTCCAGCGTCAGATACCTGACATAGAATGATATGGTTGCGGTACTGAATCTCTTCCCGCTTCAAATCCGTGGCATCTAAAAACTGCAAGCCTTCAATTGGATCGATTTCCAGTGATGAAAATGCAGCATCCAGATAACTGTGACCTCCTTCTATGTGAAGGTCCACCTTTCCTTGTTTTCTCTTTTCAATGAGGAGTTGTACCGTTTTTTCCGCAAGCATCGGGTGTCCCGGTACCACATAAACCATATCCTGATGCTCTGCTGCTTCCATGAGCTGCCGGACGATTTCTTTATATACGTCTTCAAACTGTGCTTTTTCTTCATAAACGTGGTCAAAGCTTTCGAAATGCAGGCCTTCTTTCTTTAATTCCTGAAGCACAGGGTGATCAGAGGTACGGACGAAAATCTCCTGGTTTTCATTCTGTAACAAGCGATATATTCCAAGGGGCAATTGATTCAGATCGCCTGCTCCAAGCCCCACGACAGTAATTCTATTCATTGTTTCATCCCTTTCGGAAGTAATCGAATCAACCATTTATGAAAAGGCAGGACTTTAACTTCATAACTGAAAAAGGCCCCTAGTCGGAGAAGTAGTATGAAATATACTCCGGCACCTGCTGCTGTTAATGTTAACGTATAAGCCAACAGTCCCAGCCGGCTGGACTCAAAAATGTCGTATCCAGCTATACTGGTGACGGCTGTCAGCAATCCTGCCATTCCTGTTAAAGCAGCAAGTAAAGCTACCCAGGGTATTCCTGCCCATTTTCTTATTGAGTAATCTTTCCCTAAGATTACGATATTTCCAAATAAAACAAAAGCGGCAGCTATTATCGTAGCAAAAGCGGCCCCCTTTAATTCGTACACGGGAATCAGCCATGCGTTCATAAGATATTTAATGAATACCCCGCTTATGACAATGACTGCTGTGTGACTCACATAACCGAGTCCCTGAAGTACAGAAGAGGTAGTAATGGAGACCGAACTAAAAATTATCACAAGCATTAATATTCTAAGAGGTCCTGTCCCTTCCGTATCTTGGAAGAACAAAGCGTTAATAGACGGGAATAAAACGATTAATCCGACGGCAGCCCCCAGTGCGATGATTAAACTGAATTTGGTTGAGGCAAACACGTACCTTTCAACTTCTTTCCGGTTTTTCACGAAACGGGTCCTCGTAACGGATGGAATGACAGCTAACGCGACGGAAGAAGCAAGCACCGTCCCCAGTTGAATCAGAGGCTGACCGCGATCGAAAATCCCCTTCCAGATTCGAGCCGTTTCCAATTCTACCCCTGCCTGGCGCAGACCTGGGATCAGGGTTAAAGAATCAACCATTTGAAAAGACAATAAAAGCATGTAATTAAAACAGATAAACAGACCATAAAAGAAAATAGGTTTTATGTATGAAAAGGATGAAGACCAACGTTTAAAAGTCCAGTTGTGCGAATGCTTAAAATAAGCTGCCAGTACCATCAAAGCTCCCACTGCTCCCAGAAATGAAGCAGCGGATGCTCCAATTCCAATGGCATACATATTTCCCCGCTTCATCACTAAAACAGCTGTCAAAATGATGATGGTGACCCGTATGATCTGTTCGATTACCTGCGAAACAGCTGTCTGTTTCATTTGATTGCTTCCCTGAAAAACTCCGCGAAATAATGAAACAAAAGGAACGATTAAAAACACATAAAAAGCAGATCTTAAAGATGGAATAAGCTTTTCGTCACCCATTACATCGGCTATCAATGGAGCCTGTGTAAAACCTACTATAAAAATACTTCCGCATATCCCCATCAACCAGCAAAAGACAGGAAGATAGAAGGAAGGTACGGAAAGGGAACGCTTTTCTTCTGTGATTTCCGAAACGAGCTTAGATATAGCTGCAGGAAATCCATAAAGTGATAATACAATAGCGAGCCCTAGAATTGGATACACTTGCTGATAAATATAAAAACCCAAATCTCCAGTTATATTTTGAAGAGGCACTCGATAGCCTGCGCTAAGTATTTTACTCAGAAGTCCAGCAACCGTTAATATAAATGCCCCCTTTAGTACAGAGGGGGAGGAATGATTGCCCATAGTTATACCTTTCTTCTTTGTATGATAGTAAACGAATCCATTATATCATACAAAAAGGTCAGATCCTTTACCTATACGGACCTGACCCTTTACCTATTCCATTTGCTTCGCTAAAAAATTGGCTGCTGTTTGGACTGCTTTATTTGATCCTTCTTCGATAGGTGAACCTTCTTTATTGAAAGCTGCTACACAACCGATGGGATCTCCCTGGGCGATTATAGGATGAATGATATAAGAAATGACATCTTCTTCTTGGCCGCGGGTAAACTCTATCGGTGCTGGGTGTTTTTCATAACTCATCGTTCTTGTGTCCATCACCTGCTCAATTTTCGAACCGATGGATCGGTTCAGGTAATCTTTTTTCGTTACACCAGCTACGGCTATATACTCATCTCGGTCACAAATCATTACAGGGACTTCTAAGGCTTCACTAAGAGCTTCTGCATATTCCTTCGCAAAATCACCAAGCTCACTGATAGGCGAGTATTTCTTTAAAATAACCTCACCTTCGCGGTCCACAAAAATCTCCAGAGGGTCTCCTTCACGAATCCTTAACGTGCGGCGAATTTCTTTTGGAATTACCACACGCCCCAGATCATCAATACGGCGTACAATACCAGTTGCTTTCATTCTTATGCTGCCTCCCTTTCTGTGATGATATTCCTGTTATTATCCTTTTGAAGCGCATGGAGAATAAGCGGGTGATTAAGGATAGTATGGTACAGCATAAAAAACCTATACACCCTTGGTATGGATTTTTTTATAAAAATTCCGTTTTCTTGCAAATTTTAACTTGAACATTCCTGAATCATCGCATAAAAAAGAGGCCCTCCTGCTTGGAAGACCTCTATTCTAATTAAGCTGTGGTCGTTTCACGAATCATGGATGGAAGCTGACTTAAGAACTCTTCGACGATCTCATACCGCTTAGCCTGCGGTTGACGATCCCATTTAAAGGTGACTTTTAACTGGTTATCTTCCGTGCCCAACTGTACGATACGACCATATTTATTGGCGTACTCAAACAGCTTTGCTCCGTCAATCAGCTGACTTTGGTCTGAATCCATGACCATTTCGAGTTTCCTTTTCTTCTCCGTGATGGATTCAATCCGTGCCTGTTTAGCAAAGAGGCGAATGGAAGTAGCTCTGAATAAGTTCTCCACTTCTTCCGGATAATCTCCAAAACGATCAATCAATTCATCACGTAAATCATGCACGTCTTCTACAGATTCCACTGCCTGGAATTGTTTATACATATCAATCTTCTGCTTTTCATCCTGAATATACGTGCCAGGAATATATGCATCCATCATCATATCCAATTCTGGCTGGAACGGTTGCACGGCTTCAGGTTCTTTGCCTTGTCTTTTCGCTTCAATCGCATCCTTCAGCATTTGAGAATACATATCAAACCCTACGGAATCAATAAATCCGTGTTGTTGAGATCCCAATAAATTTCCTGCTCCTCGTATAGAGAGATCCCGCATGGCGATTTTAAAACCTGATCCTAATTCGGTAAATTCTTTAATAGCCTGGAGACGTTTTTCAGCTACCTCCGTCAGTACTTTATCCCGTTGATAGGTAAAGTAAGCATAAGCCACACGATTCGAACGGCCTACGCGGCCACGAAGTTGATAAAGCTGGCTTAAGCCCATACGATCCGCATCGTAAACTATAAGGGTATTCACATTCGGAATATCGACTCCTGTTTCGATAATGGTGGTACTCACAAGGACATCATATTCCCCTTCCAAGAAGGAAAACATAACATTCTCAAGCTCCGTTTCATTCATTTGGCCATGAGCGAATGTTACGCGAGCTTCGGGAACAAGTGCAGCGATTTCCTGAGCCATCCGTTCGATATTTTCCACTCGATTAAATAAGAAAAAGACTTGCCCGCCGCGCGCCATTTCTCGTTCAATCGCTTCCCGCAGGAAGATCGGATTATATTCAAGAACATACGTTTGAATAGGAAAACGGTTCGCAGGCGGTGTTTCAATAACCGATAAATCGCGGACGCCGAGCATGGACATATGAAGTGTTCGAGGAATTGGGGTAGCTGTTAATGTGAGAACATCTACATTATGCTTCAGCTGTTTGATTTTTTCTTTGTGTTTTACGCCAAACCTCTGTTCTTCGTCTACAATGAGCAGCCCTAGATCTTTAAATTGTACATCTTTTGAAAGAATTCGGTGGGTGCCCACGATAATATCCACCAATCCTTTTCTGAGTCTGTCTGTCGTCTCTTTTTGCTGCTTGCGCGTGCGGAAGCGGCTCATTAATCCCAGGTTAATGCCAAACCCTTGGAAGCGTTCCTGAAGGGTTTCATAATGCTGCTGAGCCAATATGGTGGTAGGTACAAGAATTGCCACCTGCTTGCCTTCATAGATGGCTTTAAAGGCTGCGCGAATCGCTACCTCCGTTTTCCCATATCCGACATCTCCACATAGCAAGCGGTCCATAGGTCGAATACGTTCCATATCTTCCTTAATTTCTTCTATACAACGCACCTGGTCATCGGTTTCCTCATAAGGAAAAGCGATCTCAAAATCTTTTTGCATTTCGCCATCCTTACTGAACGCGTGACCTTTAGAAGCTTCCCGCTCTGCGTAAAGCTGAATTAGATCATCAGCGATATCCTCTACTGAAGATTGGACCTTACGCTTGACTTTATTCCACTCACTGCCACCGAGCTTGTATATTTTAGGCTCTTTCCCTTCAGAACCCACATATTTTTGAATAAGATCAATTTGGTCGATCGGGACATAAAGCTTATCGTTACCTGAATAATTAACCATTAGAAAATCTTTATGATTGCCATTCATCTCAAGTGTTTCAATACCTAAGTATTTACCAATCCCGTGATTAGCGTGGACGATATAGTCACCCACTTTAAGCTCCTGGTAATTCTTGATGCGTTCAGCATTGGAGAGCTTCTGCTTACGTTTGGGCTTGGCTGTACGGGTTTTAAACAGTTCATTTTCGGTGAGAACGGCCAATTTATGCATAGGCCATTCAAAGCCGCTGCTGATATTCCCGATAACAATTGTCGGCTTCACAAGAGGCAGTTTAACGTCTGATTTAGAGATCACAGCTTCCATATCATAATCCTCTAGCACCGACTGAATCTTTTCACTGCGATTATGATCAGGAGCCAGAATAATAACTGAATAATCCTGCTTCTCCCACCGCTCCATTTCATTCTTTAATAAATTCATCTGCCCATGAAATTGCTGCATTTGACGGCTTGAAATATTAACTACATTCTGAGGGTGAGTATTTGGAATATGACGCATAAATACGGACATATACAGGGTAGGATGCTTCATCTTGGCCCATGTGTCCTGCCAATCAAAAGAAATATTCAAATCGCGGACCGTCTGGTTTGCTTCTAATAAGCTTTGATGCCATTCCGCTTCTTCCTGATCAAGACGGTTAGCGGTTTCTTGAATACGGCTCATCTCGTCCAGAACCATTAATCCATTCTCAGGAAGATAGTCTAGCAGACTTACAGACTCTTCATAAAAATATCCAATGTATTTATACATCTCCTGAAAGCGTTCCTGATCTTTCAAACGGTCCAGGTCCTGCTCAATCACGGTGTTCAAGGTTTCTTTTGCATCCGCTTTCGTCAACTTTTTCAAGGAGTGGCTGAGAGCATTTTCCAAGCGATGATAGGCCCTCGTAAAGTCTTCCTTATGCAGCAGTAATTCCGTCGCAGGTCCTACCGTAACTTCATTCAGTTTATCGTGTGATCGCTGGGTTTCCGAATCAAACGTCCGAATTGAATCTACTTCCGTATCAAACAGTTCAATCCGGTATGGAAATTCTGCCGTTAACGGATAAATATCAAAAATTCCCCCGCGCAGGGAGAACTCTCCAGGGGTAGCTACCATTTCTGTACGCTCATACCCCATACTTACCAGCTGCTCCAAATACGTGTTCAGCTCAATATCCTCCCCAACACGAAAAGGGAGCTGATTATGCTCCCAGTAGGATTTTGGCGGCATGATGCGTTTTAGAGCAGCTACAGGGACAATAAGAATCCCTTTATCTTGCTTCAGCCAGTTGCTCAAGGCCTCAATTCTCTGACTTCTTAATTCAGGACTTGCAATCGCAATTTCAGAGGCGATCAGTTCGTTTACGGGATATAATTGAACCTGGCCCTCCTCGGTCAGTTCTTGCATGTCCTCATACAACTGCTGGGCTTGAATTAATTGATGGGTAACAAGCAGAACAGGACGGTCCAATGATTCCTTAAGCAAGGAGATCATTAAACTCCGGGATGCTCCAGACAATCCTGCAACCATTTGTTCCTTCATCCCTGATTCAAAGCCCTCTATGATTGAATGGACATCATCCTGGGGATATAAGTAATCTTTAATTCCTTGCATAACGAACTCCTCCACCATCAAGGCCTACCGCTTCAAAAGGTCGCTCTTGACTTAATGAATAAAAAAATCTAACTCATGATAATGTGGATGTTGATCCAAGGTCTCTTTACATGAATCGCATATCGTACGAATATTTAAATCACCGTTAGCATGCATATGAACCATTTGCTGATGATCTTCTTCGTTTAATAAGTCCAAACCTAATTGAGATACATCCACATGCTTTGCATCTAATTCACCTACTTGACGCTGACAGTGCCGGCAATAATAATGAATTTTCATTTCCATCCTCCTTCAAAGCTGATGGTCATTAGTTTTGCCGGCTTGTATTAAGCTTATACTAAACAAGGTAAGACTTAATTATTTATGTCGCGTTAAAATCATTCATAACTTCGTTAAAAGGCTGGGTCATCCACGCTTCACATGCTTTCACAGCAGTGTCTATACTTTCAGATACGGCCTCCTGTTCCTGTTTAGCAAACGTTCCAAGAACATAGTCCACAACGGAAACAGGGCCGTCCGGCCGTCCTACCCCTACTCGCAAACGATTAAATTCCTTAGTTCCTAAATGGTCAATAATATTACGGATGCCATTATGCCCGCCGTGTCCGCCTTTTTTACGCAAACGTATCTTTCCGGGAGGAAGATCCAAATCATCATACACAACGAGAATATCGTCTGCTTCCAGATCGAAAAAATTCATAAACTGAACCAGAGATTCCCCAGACAGATTCATAAACGTCTGAGGTTTTAACAATAGTATTTTTTCACCATTTACATGTTCTGTTGTATATATCCCCCGGAATTTCGTCTGTTCCAAGGACCAATGATTTTGCTTGACCAGCTCATCAAGAATCATAAACCCGATGTTATGACGCGTTTTTGCATATTTCTTACCTGGGTTTCCAAGACCTACTATACATTTCATTGCAAACTTCCTTTATCCAACATAGTCGTGCTCTCCTTAGTATAACAAAGGTTGATTAAAAATAATGTCAGTTTATATCGAGCCTGAAAAACAGCCCTTAATAATGGCGCTTTAACATAGAAAAAAGGCGGGCCTTTTGGCCACGCCCTTTTTTCAACTCAGGATTATTATTCTTTATCTTCCTTTTCTTCATCCTGATCCTCATCATCACTTTTCTCATTGATGACTTCCGGCTCAGCATCTTCATCAGCGATTTCAGGCTCTTCCGGTACTTCTTCCGGAGGAGTAACTGCAACAATCGTTGTATCTGGATCTTCTGTGATTTCATATCCACGGGCAGATGTAATATCACTTACCAGAATGCTGTCCCCGATGTTCAATTCAGAAACATCGATTAGAATTTCGTCAGGAATGTTAGCCGGTTTCGCACGAACGGCCAGATCGTAAAGTGGCTGCTGCAGAACGCCGCCTTCTTTACTTCCCGCTGCTTCCCCTTCAAGGTGTACAGGTACTTCAACGTCCATTTCCTGGCTCATGTCCACGATATAGAAGTCCGCATGGATTAACTCATCTTTTAGAGGGTCAATCTGGTATTCGTGCAGCATAACATCTACACTGTCTTTACCTTCTATATCAAGTGAAATGATAGCGTTCTTACCTTCATCACGTACTGTTTTAAGCAATTCGATGCTGTTAACAGAAACAGTGATTGGCTCTTTATCTTTCCCGTAAACTACGCTTGGTACGTTACCTTCCTGTCGCAATTCACGTGTCACTGATTGTTTTAATTCGTTTCTTTGAGATGCTTTTAATGAAATAGACAAATTACTCAACCTCCAATTATATACCAGTCATCTGGTCTTTTTCCCGTTTCGCTCAAACGTTAAACCTATTTTCTCATAAACTTCTTAATCAAACAAGATACTGATGGATTGGCGTTCATGAACTCGAATGATCGCTTCACTGATTAAACCGGCAACGGATAGTTCAGTGATTTTTTCGCTTGCTTTATCTTCACCAAGTGGAATGGTATTCGTAACGACCAGCTCTTTAATCTTAGAGCTGTCAATGCGATCAATTGCAGGACCGGACAGTACAGGGTGAGTACAGCATGCGTACACTTCTGTGGCCCCATTCTCAACTAATGCATTCGCGGCGAGTGTAATTGTTCCTGCCGTATCAATAATGTCATCAATGATAATGGCCGTTTTACCTTCAATATTCCCAACGATATTCATAACTTCAGAAACATTCGGCCGAGGGCGTCGTTTATCAATAATGGCGATTGGCGCTTTCAGGCGATCGGCCATTTTACGAGCACGCGTTACACCACCGTGATCTGGTGAAACGATAACCACATCTTCAAAGTTCTTCTCTTCAAAATAATCCGATAAAATCGGAACGCCTACTAAATGGTCAATAGGAAGGTTAAAGAACCCTTGAATTTGAGGAGCATGAAGGTCCAGCATAAGGACGCGGGAAGCTCCGGCTGTTTCCAGAAGATCCGCTACCAGCTTAGCCGTAATTGGTTCACGTGCACGGGCTTTACGATCCTGACGTGCATAACCATAATAAGGCATGACGATGTTAATCGTTCTGGCTGAAGCACGCTTCAAGGCATCAATCATAATCAGAAGTTCCATGATGTGCTGGTTCACAGGTTCGCATGTAGATTGAACGATGTAAACGTCGCAGCCACGGATACTTTCTTCGATGTTAATTTGAATTTCTCCATCGCTAAAGCTTGTTACCGTACACTTACCTAATTCCACCCCGATATTTTCAGCAATTTCCTTTGCCAATTCAGGATTGGAGTTCAGTGAGAATACTTTCAGTTTTGAATCCTTATATCCAGTTGCCATGGAATGAACCCTCCGTTACTCTTTTTTATTCGATTTCATTTTTGCAGCGTAACCTTCTTTATTGGTCTGTCTCGCTCTAGCGATAGATAAAGCTTCAGCAGGTACATCCTCATTGATCGTAGAACCCGCTGCTACATAAGCGCCTTTTCCGACAGTTACAGGTGCTACTAAATTAGAGTTGCAGCCTATGAAGGCATCATCCTGAATTGTGGTTAAGTGTTTATTATGTCCATCATAATTCACAGTTATTGTACCACAACCGATATTCACTCCATCTCCAACTTCTGCATCCCCGATGTAACTGAGGTGGGAAACTTTACTTCCGCTTCCGAATGAAGCTTTTTTAACTTCAACAAAGTTACCTACTTTCACGTCATCACCAAGCGAAGAAGCCGGACGGATGTGAGCATAGGGTCCTACCTGCACACGTTCACCAATTTGACTGTCAGCTGCCACACTTTGTTTCACTACGGTGCCTTTTCCGACAGAACAATTCGTTATCGTTGAATGAGGACCTATCACCGCATCCTCTTCGATGATCGTGTTCCCTTCAATAACACAGCCAGGCTCTATAACAACATCACTGCTAATTTGTACGTCCGGACCGATATAAGTCTGGTCAGGATCAACGATCGTAACACCATTTCTCATATGGTGCTCATTAATACGCTGTTTCATTAACTTTTCTGCTTTAGATAGTGCCACTCGATCATTTACTCCTAGTGATTCAGAAAAATCAGGGGTTTGATAAGCACTGATTGTATCGGATTCGTTCTTAAGGATCTCAATTACGTCTGGCAGATAATATTCACCTTGCGCATTATCATTTGCAACATTCTGCAAAGCTTCAAAAAGTTTCTGGTTATCAAAGCAGTAAGTACCTGTATTGATTTCCTGGATCGCTTTTTCTTCTTCAGAAGCGTCTTTCTGCTCCACGATTCGCTCTACTTGCGCATTGCCGCCCCTGATTACGCGGCCGTAACCTGATGGATCATCTGCATGGGCTGTAAGTATAGTGGCTTGAGCATTTTGTTCATCATGATGATCCAGAAGCTTTTGCAAAGTTTCGGCTGTTAATAAAGGGGTGTCTCCGCACACAACGACGGTAGTGCCTTCTTTATCAGCCAGAATATCCTCTGCCTGTAGAACCGCATGGCCTGTCCCGAGCTGTTCTTCCTGAACGACATAGTGACTGTCTTCACCCAGTTGATGCTGAACTTTTTCAGCTCCAAATCCAACGACCGTAATTAGTTCGTTAAGTTCCAGTGTATTTAGTTGATCAACGACGTGCTGCACCATAGGCTTACCGCACACAGGATGCAAAACCTTATATAGTTTTGATTTCATGCGAGTGCCTTGGCCTGCTGCCAGCACGACAGCATATCGGTTAGTCATGAACGTACCTCCATCCTATTTATCCATTATGAATAATATCTTAAAATCCTCTTGATTTCAACAATCCGTCCTTTTGTAAAAGGAGCTCTATAAAAAGAGTTTTTCCCCATCAAAAAGGAGTCTAACCTAAAATAAGGTCAGACTCCTTTGATCTTCGTAAGTATTAAGAAGCTCCAGCTTCTTCATATTCCACTTCTGATTGTTCCTCGTCGCCAGCACGTTCATAAGCTTCCAGCACAGCATCTTGAATTTTTCCACGTGTGCCAGAATTAATAGGGTGTGCAATGTCCCTGAACTCTCCATCAGGAGTACGTTTACTAGGCATCGCTACAAACAATCCATTGTTACCATCAATCACCCGTATGTCATGGACAACAAACTCCTGATCTAAGGTAATAGAAGCAATTGCTCGCATTCTTCCATCAGTATTCACGCGTCGCAGTCTTACGTCAGTTACTTCCATTATCATTCACCACCTTTTTTACAAAAGAACTTATGTATCTAAATTCCACAAAACGGTAAAAATTCCTGCAACTTTTATAAAAAAATTTCCTTTTCCTTAATTTTTCTTTTAAATCAACGGCTCTGTTAAACTTCCGTGTTGATTTTAAGGTAAAGCTCCCATTACTTGAAGACTCAGTTTCGAGATATTTGGGGTCCGTTACGATATTTGGGAGAAGGGCTGGTTGGGAAATAACTCGTCTTGTTCTATCACCCAGACACTCGAGACATAAGCCATTCATCAACGGACGGAAAGACCACCGCCCTTTTGATGCTCGGCTTATGCTGGTCGTGTCTTTCGGGGTGATGCCACATTTAACACTTTCCTATGGCCCTACACGACGTAGGGTCGATCGACGTTGCCACAGGACGTGGCGACTTTAGTCGATCCTCCCCACGGAAAGCGAGCCGTTCCCTGGAGCCCCTTCTCCACCCAATATATCGAAACTGAGTCTTCCACAATCCGGCCCTATTGCGTAATAAGCCTTATGAAAATCTCAAATCAAAAAAAGAAAGTCCCGAACAAGTCAGGACTTTCTTGAGACTATAAATAATTAAGAAGATTTCCGGGAATAACTTCAATGGAGCCTTTGCGGTCATCTGCATTCAAGATTTGAACAAGTGAAATGTAATCATCCACCACTCGTTCTTCATCCTCATCTTCTGCTTCGGCTAAAACGCCGATACCGACTACCTCAGCATTGAATTCATTGAGAAGATTCTTCATTCCGCTGATTGTTCCTCCAGCTTTCATGAAATCATCTATGATACAAACTTTAGAGCCTTCTTTTAAAGATCGTTTTGTTAAAACCATGGTCTGAATCTTCCGCGTTGAACCGGACACATAATTAATGCTAAGAGTAGATCCTTCGGTAACTTTAGGATCTCTTCTAGCAATCACGACCGGGACATTCAAATACGATGCAACGGCATAGGCAAGCGGAATGCCTTTTGTCGCGACCGTAATAATAGCATCAATATCTCTGTCTCTGAATGCAGAAGCAAACAACCGGCCGATGCTTCTTGTTGCTTCAGGATCCCCTAGGATGTCGCTCATAAATAAATAACCCCCAGGTAAAAGCCGCTCCGGATCTTCTAATCGTCTGCAAAGCTTGTGAACGAACTCCTCGCTGTACTCTTTAGAAAATGCCGGAATATATTTAACTCCTCCTGAAGCTCCAGAAACAGACTCTAAGTAACCAATACCTTCATGTTGAAACATTTTATTTATAATGCCTAAATCCTCACTAATTGAGGATTTAGCTGCATCGTACTTCTCTGAGAAAAATGGCAGCGAGATCAATTCGCGCGGCCGATCAAGAATAAAATGAGTCATTGCAACCAACCGTTCACTTCTTTTCATTGGCAATACACCCCGAAATCCGAATATTAATAATAAATATATCAGATTTGTACGGGTTTTATCAAGTTCTTTCTTGATATCCAAGCATACGAACGACATATACTTCTGTACAGAAACCTTTTAAGCTGTTGTAAATCCTTTGAGCTCTTGCATCCGTATCGACTAAAGAAAAGACGGTTGGACCGCTTCCGCTCATCAACACCGCATCCGCTCCAGCCTGTCGCATCTGCTCTTTAATCTGTCCTACTTCTCTATGAAGATTGAGGGTTACTCCTTCGAGTGTATTTCCAACCTGTGCACAAATGGCATCAAAATCATAATTCATTAACGCTTCAATCATCGCATTGGTGTTGGGATGATGAGCATCAGCAAGGTTTAGATTCTGATAGACCGTCTGGGTAGAAACACCGAGAGGAGGCTTAGCTAACACTACCCAGCAAGGGGGAGGAGCTGGAAGAGGCGTAACCTTTTCCCCTCTCCCGGTCGCATGTGCGGTGCCACCGTAAAGACAGAAAGAAACATCAGAGCCAATTTCAGCTCCTAAAACGGCCAGTTCGTCCAGACTTTTATTTAAGCCCCACAAACGATTTACTCCACGAAGTACTGCTGCTGCATCACTGCTCCCTCCTGCGAGACCAGCAGCCACCGGAATATTCTTCTCAATAAAAATACGCACGCCCTGCTTAACTGAATAGTGATCTTTCATTAGTTTAGCTGCCCGATACGCAAGGTTACGTTCATCGTTTGGGACGAAACGACTTTCCGACTCTACACGTATGGAACCGTCCTTTAACGTATTCAACTCAATCCGGTCAGCAAGGTCCACAGTGGTCATCACCATCTCGACTTCATGGAACCCATCTTCACGTTTATGTAAGACGTCTAAAGACAAATTGATTTTAGCGGGAGCTTTCTCAAAAATTTGCATTCAAGCACCTCATCCTAACAGATTATCTTAGAGCATTGTACCATATTTTAAGGCGTTAGGCAGAGGACCTGAAATTTGCATATCTACAAGACTTTGGTAATCTCTGCGTTGATTTTAAAGAAAAGCTCCCATAACTTGAAGACTCAGTTTCGAGATATTTGAAGAGAGGGAAGGTCCTGCGGGGGACGATTTCGCTTTTCGCGGGCATGTGCTGAGCTTCCTCGGGCTTTAACAGCCCTGCGGGATCTCACCGATCATGTTCATCCCGCAGAAGTCTTCATCGTCCCCCTCCGGACCTTGCGAAATAGGGAGTTCGAAATCATGTTTGAAACGTCCAGCCTTATGACTCAGATAAACGTATAACAATTAGCGTATACGTGTAGATAATCACTGCTATAGAAGCATTTGAGGCGGATCAAGCATCTCCCTACCGCTTATAGAAGGGTCCGTTCACCCTTTCATCATAGGATGGCGGAGGAAACGACGAGACTCCCGCGGGAGAAGGAGCTAGGCGAGACCCCACAGGGAGTGATAACGACTGAGGAGGCTTGCCAGTTCCCCCGCAGGAAAGCGAGTTGTTTCCGTAGCCAGCCCCTCTCTATATCAGCAACGGACCTAAGATATCTCGAAACTGAGTCTTCAAGTAACCGGCCCTATTGTTGAATATGGCCAGATGTAAAAAAGCTCCTTAAAGCCTCTAGAGGCTTTAAGGAGCTATGATCTATTTTTGCTGTTCTCTTATCATCTGTTCTTGTGCTTTCTCTATCGCCCGTTTCACCATATTGCCGGCCTCGCGTGTCGTAATACCGCCCCAGCCATCTTTTTGAACCTTGTCGTAAAACCCAAGTTCTTTCGCGATCTCTTCTTTAAACGAATCGGACATCATACTTCTTCTGCGCCCCATCGTCTTCAGCTCCTTTCGCAACCACTAAAGCTACGACAAGGTTAGTATATGATTTTGTCAGGAAGCTATCCGAGAAATAATTGGATGATTTCACAGCTGTTCCCATTTTATAAAAAATAAAAAGCAGCAAACGTGGAGTTTACTGCTCAAGAGCCAAGGTCTGTAAATCATCGAAATTCAGTTCTACAGTCTCGGTAAGAACATCGGCATAGCTATAGGATACACGTTCAAAAGCATTTTCTTCCTGGTCCAGTTCAACAATAAAAACGGCTGGGTATGTTTCAGCCAGAATTCCTGAGCGTTCAATCGTTTTACGACGTCCCCCATTTGCTTTCAGGGTTAGACGTCTGCCAATTTGCCCTTCCAGGGATTGTTTGATTTCTACTAACGTTTTAGCCACTACACTCCACCTCACTGTTATTTATAGTACCACACAGATTGGACAAAGTCAAATAAAACTATAAATTATACCAATATGTCAAAATCCATGTCAACATAAAAATTTTATAGATGTTCTCTGCTAGGTTATCCAATAACAGGAAAAATATGTGACTTTCTTCAAAAAATGAAAAAGACCTTGCTTTTTCTCTTCTTTAGGCAGGTCTTCTACATGTGTGGACCAAACACACGTTAATTTGAGTATATGAGTGTTTCCGTTCAAATATAACTAATTGATGTCATTAGGAGGGATCTTCCGAATGTTCGGAATAAGGAATACCGATTCTCAAAAGGCCGCGGGTCTCCACTCCACCGAGCCCCTTTTCTCCACTAATTGTATTACGTATGACTTCCCAAATATTAATATGATCCATAAAAGAAGTGTAAGCTACTCGTGCGGCGACATATACGGGATCAATGGCATGTATATTAACCCTTGAAGGTGAACTGGCAAAATTAGCTCCCGCTCTGATTAAAGATTCAAAATGCGATTGACAGGCTCCCGCAAAGATAACCATCTGGTCAAAATTCGGATACTTCTGCCTTATATTCCTAACCGCCTCCACGAAAAAACGCGAGTGGCGATATGCTTCAAGCTCCCTTACAGAACCTTTAGTCTTTGAATAAGCATCATGGCCTGTAAGCACCACAATTTCCGGCTGGACTTTCTCTATAAGCCCCATTACCTGCTCCGGCATTTCTTTTTCATGCATATATTGACCATGAACCTGTATTCCCAGCTCTTCATAAAGAGCAATACATTTCTTCAGGAAAAGAGGGTCTCCATCTATATGAAGTACACGGGGAGGAATTTGAAAGTATTTAGCATCCTTCCCTGTTGCATAACCACTCTCAGCCTGGGAATCCCGTTTCTCTTTTAGAAGCCGATAATCCTGTTTAAAGAGTCTGTAAGAAAAAGCTTCCTGCTCATCTACTTCTACTTTTCTTCTGTGGTATTCGTCTCCACTCACTTTTTCTAAATCCTCAAGGGGCGCATCCGCTTCTAAGCGGATATGTTCTCCCATGAGTTTAACAAGTGGTTTATCACAATTTTTCACACGGAAAATGATGTCATGCTGATACGACTTTCTTGTAACAAGATCTCCTTTTGTTATCATGGTTCACCCACCTCACAAAGAGCACTACATTAGTGTATGTGAGTTTGGCTGCCCTGTGTCATTTAGATGGATTCTGCATAAAAAACATTTGCTAATCGAGCAAACTCTTCCATCGTTAATGATTCTCCACGGCGTCCAGGATCAATATCAGCGCTCTGCAGACGCTGTCGAATTTCTTCTTTATCCATTTTACCTTTAAAATGCCGGGCTAAGTTATTCATTAAAGTTTTGCGACGCTGGCCAAATGTTGCTCTGGCGATCTCAAAAAAGAAATTCTCATCTTTCACTTCAACAGGAGGCTGGTCGCGCATTTTAAGGTGAAGTACAGAAGAATCTACATTAGGCTGCGGCATAAACACGGTCTTAGGTACGTTCATGGATACATGAGCTTCGGTATAATACTGTACCGCTATAGAAAGCGAACCATAGCTTTTGGTATTTGGTTCAGCAGCCATACGGTCGGCTACTTCTTTTTGGATCATCACCGTGATACTGTCAATCGGAAGCTGATCCATCAGCAGTTTCATTAATATTGGAGTCGTAATGTAATAGGGAAGATTCGCTACGACGTGGATTTCCTGTCCTTCATGAAAGGTATTCTTAATAACGCTTGTCACATCAGCTTCTAATATGTCCTGATTGATAATGTGTACATTATCGTAAGCACTCAGCGTATCTTCAAGAATGGGGAGCAGACGCTGGTCAATTTCAAAAGCAGCCACCCGGTCGGCATGAATAGCCAGTTGTTCAGTCAGAGCTCCAATCCCTGGGCCTATTTCAATGGCACCTACAGAATGATCAATCCCTGCATGCTCGATAATATTCTTCAATATATTTACATCTATTAAGAAATTTTGGCCCAGACTTTTCTTAAAAGAAAATCCATACGTTTCTAATATTTCCTTTGTCCGCGTGGGCGTGGCGACTGCTTTATTATTCATTGCTTTCCTCCTCTATAATACGCTGCATTGCCTCTTCTAATTGCTCTAGAGTGATTTGAAACATATTTAATCGGCGCAGCAATTGTTTACCATTGGTTTTGCCTATATGAAGTTCAATCCCTAACTTTTCCCTTCGTTTTCTGGCAGAAGGCCCTCCAATCAGGCCATAATCAATTAAATCCTCTTTGGTGATATAACCTTCGGAGAGTTCCATTAGTTCATACACAGAGCTCAATGCTTCTTGAATATCATCTACAGTGGCATGTTCAATTCCGACCCCTTTATCACGTTTGGCACGCGCCAAGTGCTTAGGTAAAAAAGCATGCTTGCAGCCAGGAACGTATTGATCTACGATGTGTCGAATCCGCTCTCCGGGAAAATCAGGATCCGTAAAGATGATAACCCCTCGTTTAGCCTGAGCATGGCTGATCTGCTCTAACACCTCTTCGTCAATAGCAGATCCATTCGTTTCAATGGTGTCGGCCTCCACGGCTTCACGAATTCTTGCCGTATCATCTTTTCCCTCCACTACAATGACTTCTTTTATTTTCAACTTTTTTTCCTCCTGTTTATTCACCTCAATTAATCTTTTCATAGCATACCACGAGTGTATAACGGAAAAAAAGCAGAGGAAAGATACCTCTGCTTAGTCCAGAACTTTGACCTTAACTTGCTGCCGGCCGAAGCTTAGTGCTTGTTCCTTATCTGGAACGAAAAGATCTATACGTTTACCATTAATCGCACCACCCGTATCTCCTGCTACAGCATATCCGTAGCCTTCTACCCAGACACGGCTTCCCAAAGGAATCACATCCGGATCTACGGCTACCACTTTTTTATCTGGATTGCCGTTTAGATTTATACCAGTAGCGGTTACTCCTGAACAGCCAGTGCATTGGGCAGTGTATGCCGTAGCATGCATATAAAGAGTCTCTTCTTTATTACTTTGACTGTCCCTGGAGGCTGCCGTTACTTCTTCATATGTTGAGCGATTCGAAGGTTTTTTTGAATTTTCTGTTTGAATGGTTGACTTAGGGGCGGATTGACTGGCTGTTCGGCGAGAAAGGTCAGCGTTATCAGTCTCCGAAACTTTAGTCACTTTTTCTGTTTTTGTTCCAATAGCAACCACTTGATTACGGCTTTCTTTTTCCACCGTCTCTTCCAACAATTCACGAGCAGCTACCTCACCGTTTTTAAGAGTTACCTCAAATTTTTGGGTGATTAGTCCGTCTTCTCCATAACGTAACGTACGTTTTTCCCCCTTCGGAAGCGAATCGTCTTTCCGGGTTTCTACAGAATAATCGATCTTCTTATCTTTATAATCTGTCACTTTTTCAACCCGTGTCACATGTACGGGTAAATCTGCTGTTAACGTTTCATTAAGGGCAGGCTTTAATTCATCTAATGGGGAAAGGGTTATTTTCTGCTCGTTTAGAACCTCTTCAACAGTGGAAGCTGTAGTCCATACTTCTTTTTCAACGCCACCGTCGTCTATAACGACAGGAATAGCCTGTCTTACGGTTATATGCATGTCATTTTTAATAGAAGCTGGTTTAGAATGCGAAATTAAATCTCGCTCTTGAAAACTCAGCCCTTCTTTTACAAAAAATTCTCCTACTGTTGCGGCCGTAGTATGGTAAGTCTTAGCCGGTTGCTCATCAATAGCTATCGACAAGGATTTAGAAGCTATGTATTGAATGTCCATCCCGTATGATACGGGTTCTGTGAGTTTATGCGAAAGTTCGTCATTAGGTTTAACTTTTATTTCAAGTTCAGTCAGCAGATCACCGACCGTATTAGAATGAGTACGAATGATTCCAGACTTGCCGTTTTCTGTGAGTTGTACAGAAGCTTTCGTAGCTTCGTAGGTTACCATTGATATAAAACATAAACTTATAATAGTTAATACAAGTATCCATGTTTCCTTATATCTGATCACGGATTGGAACGGGTTCGTCTTCATGTTCATCCTTCTTCCTCATTTTGAGTTTTTATGAATGGAGCTTATATGTAGTATTTAAAAAAGTAATTTTTACAGAGCAAATAAAAAAAGAAGCCAGCTTAGGTAGAGCTAGCTTCTTTATTATGCAATTTCCCATGAATAATTAACATAACAGTCATGTTACAGTTCAAGTACAAATGAGAGGTGTTTCTGTAACAATTGACCCTGTATTATGATTTAATACCAAAAAATTGAAGGGCGTTCGAGGTCGTCACTTCACTTACCTCTTCAAAGGTGATTTCTTTTAACTCAGCTATTTGTTCGGCCACCAGTTTTACGTATGCCGGCTCATTGCGCTTGCCTCGATTAGGATGAGGGGCAAGGAATGGGCAATCTGTTTCTACCAGCATGTGCTTCAAGTCTATCGCTTTAGCCACTTCTTTCGGAAGCTTGGCATTTTTAAAAGTGACTGGTCCTCCGAGAGAAATCATAAAGTTCATGTCTATACATTCGCGGGCCGTCTCCACTGGGCCGCTATAGCAATGCATAATTCCTCCTACTTCAGAAGCATCTTCTTCTTTTAATATTTCTACGATATCATCAGTCGCTTCACGATTATGAATAATAATGGGCATCTTCACTTTCTTAGCCAGACGGATTTGTTTTCGAAAGACCTCTTTTTGAACATCTTCCGGAGACTTGTCCCAATGGTAATCCAGCCCCATTTCTCCGATTGCCACAACTTTAGGATGAGAGGAGAGTTCTTCAATCCACTCAAGCTCCTTGTCTGACAAGTCAACGGCATCAACAGGGTGCCAGCCGACGGCCGCATAGATTTTCTCATGGCTTTCAGCAATTTCAATAGCTTTAGGGATCGTTTTATGATCAAAGCCAACGACTGTCATATACTCTACACCTGCATCATTGGCGCGTTGAATGGTAGCTTCCAAATCTTCCTCGAATTGATCCGCATTTAAGTGGACATGTGTATCAAAAAGCATAGAAATCCCCTTTCTTCTTCATTTGATAACAAAAAGGGAAAGCTTAGTCTGGCTCTCCCTTTCTGTCATCCCTTCAGTTATTTCACTTTAGTGCCATTGCTTAACGTTTGATCAACAGAAGCTAAGGACAGTGTTCCCTGATCATCTTCACCGGCTAGGATCATTCCTTGAGATAGTTCGCCGCGAAGCTTCACAGGTTTCAAATTCGTGATGCAAATTACTTTTTTCCCAACGAGTTGTTCCGGAGTATAATGTTCAGCGATACCGGAAATGACCTGGCGTTTTTCATAACCAAGATCCAGCTGAATCTTTAATAATTTATCCGTTTTTTTCACTGGCTCTGCCTTAACGACTTCAGCCACGCGGAAATCCAGCTTCATGAAATCATCGATTGTGACTTCATCTGTTTCCGGCTTCTCTTTCTGCTCTTCTTCCTTAGGAGCAGCAGGCTTTTTCATCATATCTTTAATAATTTGTGTCTCTTCTTCCGCATCCAGGCGTGGGAAAATCGGGTCTTCTTTTTGAACGGCCGTGCCCGCTTCAATCGCGCCAAATTCGCTAAGACTCTGCCACGTTTTCTGTGCTTCTTCTTTTACACCAAGCTGTGTGAAAATACGCTCAGGTGTACGAGTTAAGAACGGCTGAAGCATAACCGCAATCTGACGCAGGGACTCTGTGAGATGAGCCATAACGTTACCTAGGCGATCTTTCTTGCTTTCATCTTTAGCCAGGATCCACGGCTGCGTCTCATCAATATATTTATTCGTACGACTGATAAACTTCCATAAGTCAGCCAGAGCTACTGAGAACTCCATGTTCTCAAGCGCATTCTCTACATTATGGCGGGTTTCAAGCGCAAGCTTTTCCAGACTCTGATCATATTCGTCTTCTCCAAGAATAAGTTCAGGAATTTGACCATCAAAGTATTTACTAACCATAGCCACCGTTCGATTGAGTAAATTCCCAAGGTCATTGGCCAGGTCATAGTTGGTTCGTTCTACGAATGCTTCCGGAGTGAAGACACCGTCAGATCCAAATGGAACTTCACGAAGCAGGTAGTAACGTAGTGCATCAAGACCATATCGTTCGCTTAGCTGTACAGGGTCTACCACATTCCCTTTAGATTTAGACATTTTTCCGTCTTTCATTAAAATCCAGCCGTGGGCAAAGACTTTTTTCGGGAGCGGAAGATCAAGCGCCATAAGCATAATAGGCCAGTAAATCGTATGGAATCGAACAATTTCTTTTCCTACAAGCTGAACATCAGCTGGCCAGAATTTTTGATAGCGCTCATCGTCTTCTGTATCGAATCCTAAAGCCGAAATATAGTTACTTAACGCATCAATCCATACATAAATAACGTGTTTTGCGTTACCTGGAACCTCTACTCCCCAGTCAAAAGTCGTCCGGGAAACAGCAAGATCTTCAAGACCAGGCTTAATGAAGTTATTGATCATTTCATTTTTTCGGCTTTCTGGCTGTATGAATGAAGGGTTGTTTTCATAGAATTCCAGTAGTTGATCTACGTAATTACTCATTTTAAAGAAGTAGGATTCTTCTTTAACCTTTTCAACTGGACCGCCGCAATCAGGGCAGTGACCCTCATCAAGCTGGCGTTCTGTGAAAAAGGATTCACATGAAGTACAATACCAGCCTTCATATTCATCTAAATAGATATCGCCTTTTTTCATTAAGTAATCAAAAATTTTCGTAACGACTTCTTTATGACGATCTTGGGTGGTACGAATAAAATCATCGTAAGAAATGTCGAGTTTATCCCATAAATCATTAATGCCGCTGACAATATCATCCACGTAAGCCTGGGGCTCTACCCCTTGTTCCTCTGCTTTACGCTGAATTTTCTGTCCATGCTCATCAGTACCAGTTAAATACATGACTTCGTATCCTTGCAATCGTTTATATCTTGCCATAGCATCACCGGCTACAGTCGTGTAAGCATGTCCGATATGCAGATTACCGCTAGGGTAATAAATCGGAGTGGTAATGTAAAAGGTCTTCTTTTCCTCAGGCATTATTTTCCCTCCTCTGATATTCCAAGCTGTGTAAGCTTCTATTCATTCATAATGGCTATTGTAACATTTTATCGAGTTATCTACTTTATTTCCATTCCTAACATTAAAATATACCGAACGAATTGGATAACTGTCAAAAAAAAGTTAAGATTATACATTTCACATCTGTCATTACTTTGGTAAAATTAAGTGTAATCAAAAGATGGTTATTTCAACCATTTTTGGTAGAGTAGAAAGTTTCAATTACTCGCACAGGCCTGCTCAGGTACTCAGTGACACCACCCAAAATACCCTAACCGGTATGTAAGGTTGGAAATAAACATCGGTTATAAGTAATTGACACGTTTGGGAATGGTTGGTACTATAATGGCGAGACATATGTCGAAACATGACGAAATAACTTTTGATTGAGGGGAGACAGAAAAATGAAATCTACAGGTATCGTACGTAAAGTTGACGAGTTAGGTCGTGTGGTAATTCCGATCGAACTACGTCGTACATTAGGAATTAATGAGAAGGACGCATTGGAAATTTATGTTGACGATGATCGCATCGTCCTTAAAAAGTACAAGCCTAACATGACTTGCCATGTTACGGGGGAAGTTTCTGATGAAAATATGAAACTAGCAAATGGCAATCTTGTGTTAAGCAAAGAAGGCGCGCAAATTCTCTTGCAGGAACTGCAGCAAAATCTTAAATAGATAAATAAACAAAGAGTGACGACATTGGTTAATAAAGAGAATAAAACAACTGGACATATGTTGTAATATAAAATCCCTTACTGTTCACAGGCCTGGCAGTAAGGGATTTCTTTATTCATGCACATGATAAGCCTGATAGACCTCTCGTTTGGATAATTTTCGATCCATAGATGTTTGTTTAATCGCCTGCTTGCTCTTCATTTGCTCTTTTTCCATGTAGTGTTCCACATGTTCAATAACGGATAAATGCGTCCACCAGAATGGATCCTCTTCTTCCTCTTCAAAGGAGGCCCCTTCAACAATGATGCAGAATTCTCCACGTATTTCCTCTTTAGCCGACCATTCAAGGAGCTCTTCCAAGTTTCCTCTTACGAATTCTTCATACCTTTTTGATAGTTCCCTCGCGATCGTCGCTTTTCGATTTCCCAATTGTTCATGGGTGTGGGAAAGCATTTCTTTCAAGCGGTGCGGTGATTCATAAAAGATTAAAGTCGCTTGTAAAGATTGCAGCTTTTCCAATTCTTCTATTCGGTCTTTTTTCTTACGTGGCAAAAAGCCACAAAAATAAAATTTTTCAGTAGAAATTCCAGAACCAGCCAGTGCAGGAAGAGCCGCATTTGCTCCCGGAAGCACGATTACAGGAATATCTCCTTCTATGCACTCTTTAACCAGATCTGATCCTGGATCGGAGATTCCCGGCATACCAGCATCACTCACTACGGCCAGCTGTTCTCCCTTCCTCATGCGTTCGACCAGCTGAGGGCCTCGTGTTTGTTTATTATGTTCATGATAACTGATTAATGGAGTTTGAATATCAAAATGATTCATCAATTTTTTCGTATTTCTTGTGTCCTCTGCCGCAATACCAGAAACCTCATTCAGAGTTGAGACAGCTCTAAACGTCATATCTTCTAAATTACCTATTGGGGTAGGAACAACATATAAAATTCCACTCTCTGATCCATCTTTCTTATAGCTTTTCTGTATTTTCACCTTGGATCTCTCCTTCTAGTGTTTCAGCAATCCATTGTTCTTTTTTCACACGAGACAACTGCTTTATTCGATATTCCTGCTGCAGAGCTTCTCGCTTAGTTTCGAATGATTTTGTATATTCAAGTTTAAAGGGGCCACGGCCGCGCGTGTACTTGGCGCCTTTTCCAACCTCATGCTTCTTTAAACGCGCTTCCAGATTGTTCGTATAGCCTGTATAAAGCGATTGATCACGGCAGCGCAGAATATACACGATATGATTATTCTCCATAAAGAATCTCCTTCAATTCAGAAGTGTATTCACCTTCGGAGGTAAGTGCATATAAAGGAGGCAGAATCTTAAGTCCTGGCTTGCCATCTCTGGTTCCTTCAATTAATAAAGTATTTGCTTCTTTTCCTTCCTTTGGATAAACGAGACGCATCCGTTTTGGCTCTAAACGGTGTTTTCGAAACAGTTCTATAATCTCCACCATTCGCTCCGGACGATGAACCATTGATACTTTACCCCCGGATTTAGCCAACCGGCTGCAAGCTTCGATAACCTCTTCAAGCGTGCAATAAATCTCATGACGGGCAATTGCCAAATGTTCGTTTATATTTTGCTCATCCATTTGAGGAGTAGGAAAATAAGGAGGGTTACAGGTAACCAGGTCAAATTTTCGATTGCCATATCGAGCGGGCATATCTTTTAAATCCCCATGAATCATGTCGAGCTGTGTGTGGAGCTTATTTAACTCGATATTCCGGCATGCCATGTCATATAATCTTTCCTGAATTTCCACACCGGTTATGGGTACTTCAGAACGGGTGGATAGAAATAAAGGAATGACGCCATTCCCTGTACAAAGGTCGAGAATCTTCCCTTTTGTTTTAGGTACATATGTAAAATCAGCCAGCAACACCGCATCGAGGGAAAAAGCAAATACCGTCGGACTTTGAATGATTCTCATATTTTGTTTTGCCAATAAAAAGTCAATTCGTTCATCATCATAAAGTTGTACCATCATGCTTGTTTCCTTTCTAACATATGAAAATTAATCAGATCTTCTTATATCATAGATGTTCCTAATAAGCTTATCATGGACATTTCTTATTTAATATAAAGCTCAGTTAATTATCCGTGTTGATTGTTAAAGAAAAGCTCCTTTTTGTTGAAGACTTGATTTCGAGATAACTAAGTCCAATACGTTTGATTGAGGAAAGGGCTGGTGGGGAAATGACTCGTCTTGTTCTATCACCCAGACACTCGAGACATAAGCCATTCATCAACGGACGGAAAGACCACCGCCCTTTTGATGCTCGGCTTATGCTGGTCGTGTCTTACGGGGTGATGCTACATTTGAACACTTTCCTATGGGGGAACGGTGAGCTTCTTATGAAATCAACAACTAGATTAAACATGTCTTAATATAAAGAGAGCCTTTCCTTGGAAGAGCAAGGAAAGGCTTGGACCTGGGATTACTTTTTCTTATTTAAAAAGGAGAGACAAAATAAGCAGTCTTCATCTCTCGGGCTTCCAAAGTGTAAATTACAAATGTGAAACCCCTCTTCATAAAGCCTGGCCAGGTTATCGTAACCTTCGCCTACAGCAGGACCGCGTTCCTGCTTTGTGCCTGAAGAAGCTTTTTGCTTTTCTGCTTCATGTTCTTTGTCTAAACGCTGCCGCAAGTGATGATTTTCAAGCGATAAATGCTGGTTTTCTTCTAGTAGATAAGCGAGCTGTTTTTTCAGATCACCGAGCTGTTCATAAAGCTCTCCTATTTGAGATTCTAAATGGGATACATGTTCGAATATAGCTTTTTTATTCACGCTTGACTCCACCCTCTTATTCTGCGGCTTCGGTTTGGACGACTCCTTCATCAATTAATTCCTGCAAGGAGTACTCAAGAACACGTTCTTTTTCTCTAAATTCGATTTGGACCATGCGCTCAAGCATATTTAATCCGACGACTTTCCCTTTCCCGAAGGAAGTAGAAATGTTCTCGCCTAGATCGGGAAGCTCCTTCTTAGCAGCTTCATAGTCGTCATTTTCATACTTAAGGCAGCACATGAGCCTCCCGCACAATCCTGAAATTTTCGCCGGATTTAACGAGAGATTCTGGTCTTTCGCCATTTTTATGGATACTGGTTCAAAATCACCCAGAAATGTTGAACAGCACAGCATGCGTCCGCATGGACCGATACCACCAAGCATTTTGGCTTCATCCCGGACTCCAATCTGGCGCAGCTCTATCCGGGTTTTAAATACGGAAGCTAAGTCTTTAACCAGTGTTCGGAAATCAACTCGGCCGTCCGCTGTAAAATAAAAAATTACTTTATTACGATCAAACGTATATTCTACGTCAACAAGATTCATGTCCAATTTATGTTCACGGATTTTCGCTTCGCAGACGCGATAAGCCTCTGCAGCGTTGTCGTTGTTTTCATCCACCGTCACCTTATCCTTATCATCCGCAATACGAATGACTTTCTTAAGTGGTAAGACTACGTCTTCTTCATCTACGGATTTATTAGCAATGACAACTTTTCCGAATTCAATACCGCGCACGGTTTCGACAATCACATAATCCTCTGTGGTCATTTTTAACTGTCCAGGGTCAAAATAATAAATTTTTCCCGCCTGTTTAAATCGGACACCTACAACTTCGATCATCCGGATCATCACCTCTGTAGTTGAAGGGTAAGTTGTTCCATCACTAAATTAGGATGGACATTTTGATTTATCTTTCGCTTCGCCTCAAGGATATAGGACAAACACTGCGCTGCTGACTGCCTCGACCACCTCATGGCCGCCTGCTCTAATTTCTCCCGTTCCGTTGTAAAGACGATGGAATTTTCCCGGTCCAAATAATAGTTAATTACATCCTGGAACCAGAGCATTAAGACATCAAGACCGCGCTGTAGCTGTTGTCTCTCTTTAAAGTGAGGCATCCACTGATGGTTGATAAATAGAAGTCCTTCATTTGGTTTATTTTGAAGCACTTCAATTAATTGTATCACTAATTTTCGCACATTAGCAAACCAATCATCGTCATTAATCTCCATAGCTTCTGTTAAATTATTGGTTAAAGAAGCTAATATTTTTGCGTTTGATTGCGACACGCCTTCTTCTATAAGTTTACTCTGCACTCGTTCTGGGTTGAGAGGCTGAAAAGCGAGAAGCTGACAGCGTGATCGTATCGTGTCCAGCATGGTCTGGCCACTTTCAGTTAGCAGCATGGCCGTAGTCTGCTGGCTCGGTTCTTCCAGAAACTTCAATAGACGGTTGGAAGCATTGGTTGTCATCCGATCGGCATCCACGATGATATAAACTTTGCGATTAGATTCCAAACCGGTATAAGTGAATTCTTTCTGAAGATGAAGGATTTGCTCTTTTTTAATGGATTGACCATCTGGTTCAATCCAATGAAGATCAGGATGATTTCCTGAATCTACTCTGTTACAATCCCGGCATGACTGACAGGGAACAGCCCCTTCACGAAATTTACAGAAGATACTTTTAGCAAAAAGAATGCTCATTTCCCTTTTCCCGGTTCCGCGATTTCCTTGAAATAAATAGGCATGCGAAATACGGTTCTTATGGAAGCTGTTCATTAGCATCTGAGCAGCTAAAGGTTGAATTTCTTTCATTTCTGTCCATGTCTGCATATTGTTCGTCCGTCCTTACGTATATAAATTAATGAGCAGACCTTTAATCTCTCCAATAAGTCCCAGTAAGTCGATAGTCTTCTTCTCCTCATCCATCACAGCTTCCGTAAGCTCGTCTAATTTCTCATCTACTGACTCTACGAGAGTTAGTTTGCTTGTTTGTCCATACTGATTCCAGCTGTGGGAATGTTTTAAGTTCATTCCATAATTGACGGATTCCTTAACGAAATCCTTGATTAGTCTCTTGTATTTAGCCAGGTCCCGAAAGGAACGAAACCTCGCTACGCGCTCTCCTTGAGCATTTATACTTTTAATAAGCTGGTTCAACTGAACTTCTTGAAGCTGCCTGGTTTGGGATTGAACAAGTTGATCAAATTGTGGTCTGCCTTGCGATTGCTGGGAAGCTTGCTTTTGGGCAGACTCCATTTGAGTTCTCATATCATGGGTGATTTTCATGTAAGGCGGCTCCTTTATGTTAAAACTGGAAAAAAGAATCGATAGGTAAAATAAAGACCGTAGCGCCACCGACCTCTACTTTTACAGGCTTTGGTATATAGGAATCGGCATTGCCACCCATTGGAGAAATAGGCGCAACCATTTGTTCACGCTGACTGCAGTTATTTCTTATGATTTCGAGAGCATCGTCCACTTCTCCGTCCTCACAGCCAATCATAAATGTGGTATTTCCTTCTCTCAGGAAACCACCTGTCGTAGATAATTTAGTGGTTTTAAAATCGTTCTCTGCTAAGGCATCGGTCAAACGATTACTATCTTTGTCCTGGACAACCGCAATGATCATTTTCATTGGATCGAACCCTCCTGTTGGGTATTTTATATCATTATAACAAAATTCATTATTTAACTTCGGGAAGATGGGTGCGAAGAACTTGATAAGCTGCGCTTTTTACCTTATCAAAAGGCTGCCCGGCATTGATTACTTTAATACGGTTTGGATACTTGCCGGCCAATTGATGGTAAGCATCGTAAACCTTTTGATGAAAATCTATTTCCTCAAGATCTAAACGATTCTGCTCTCTTCCTTTATTGGCTGCAATTCGGCTTAGTCCTTCACTCGGTTCTATATCAAAAAGAAGCGTAAGTTCAGGCATGCAATGTTCAATGGCAAAATCGTTTACTTTGTACACTTCATCCATTCCAAGCCCCCTCGCATACCCTTGATAGGCTAAGCTGGAATCAATGAAGCGGTCGCATAACACAATTTTCCCTTCCTGCAGCGCTGGCACTACCTTTTCTACTAAATGCTGTCTTCGTGCTGCTGCGTATAGAAGCGCCTCTGTACGAGCGTCCATGGCTGTGTGAGAAGTATCCAAAATTACATGCCTGATTTTTTCAGCGATTTCAATTCCGCCTGGTTCCCTTGTTTCAAGTACCTGATAACCTTCTTCACTCAATTCTTTTCCAATGGCATGCAGCATGGAAGACTTTCCTGCTCCTTCTCCGCCTTCAAATGTTACAAATAATCCCTTCACGACAATTCTCCTTTAACCACTCGTACTCCTTCTCCTATTCTATCATTTTGAAAACGGGCTCCTTGATCCAGAAGCGACTGGACTTGTTTTCTATGATGGTTAGATATACGCTCCCCTTTCATAAGTAAAGGGATTCCCGGAGGATATGGAATGACATCTTCAGCTGATACGTAACCTACAGCTTTAGACCAGTCAGCCCATTCTGATAGACTGTCTTCTAAATCAGAGTAGCTTATATCTAAGGTTTGAATTTTAGGAAACGATGGTTGTTCTATTTTTATTGTAGCACGCTTTTCTTTGTTTTTTAATTGCGAATCTACATCCTCCAGGCGCTGTTTTAAGACTTCCGCATCCAAGTGAGGACTTAACCCGAACGTTATTAATACTTGATCGGAAGTAGCAAGTTCAGGATAAATGTTAAGGTCCTCCAATACTTGAGCTATATCAAAACCGGTAAACTCCCTGGCTTCTAACGTCATCTTAAGAGGATCATCATAGACAGAAAGCGGCTTTACCTCCCACTGGCTCGTTGCTTTCTTAAAAATCTCTCTTACTTCATGAATAAAAGCCAGAGTAGATTGTAATTCGTTTTCCGTTCGCTGTGCTAAAAAATATCTGGCTAGATCAAGACTTGCCATCAATGGATAGGATGGACTGCTCGATTGCAGAAGCTTTAAATAGTGCTTTAATCTTAAAACGGGAATGCGGTCTTTCTGGCAATGTAGATACGAGCTCATTGTCATTGCTGGAGCCATTTTGTGGGCAGATTGAACAACCGCATCGGCCCCAGAGCGTAAAGCGGAGGTGGGAAAAGGATCTCCCAGCTGAAAGTGGACTCCGTGCGCCTCATCGACCAGCACTGGAAGATCATGCGCATGAATCGTTTCCACTACTCGATTTAAATCATATGTACGTCCAAAATAATCCGGATAGGTTAAGAACACAGCCTTCGCTTCAGGGTACCTGGTAATAGCCTGTTGAACCGATTCGGCCGAAAGCTTACTATACCGCCCCGTTTCCACTTCAAATTCAGGGGAAATAAAAACTGGATAAGCCCCTGCCAGTTCGATTCCATGTAATACTGACTGATGACTGTTTCTTTGCACAATAATTGTATCTCCACGTTTACATATAGCAAGAATCATCGCTACGTTTCCTGTTGTACTTCCATTTACTAAGAAAAAGGACGCATCACTGCCGAAATAACGGCTGGTTAAATGCTGCGCCTCAGCAATGACTCCCTCAGGAGAATGTAAATCATCAAGTCCTTCAATTTCAGTGGCATCTATGGATAAAATAGAATGGAAACTATCGTGACCTTTGTCCGGCCATACCTTTCCAAACTTATGGCCTGGAACGTGAAAGGTAATAGGATCCTGCTTCACATGATGAATTAACGCATCGTAAAGCGGCGTTTGATTTTGATCGTGCACTCGTATTCACCTACTTTTTTAATCTCTCATCCTATCGTACAGAAAACCCGGGCGAGGAGCAATTCGACCATAAAAAAATCACCTCATCCTAAATGAAGTGATTCTCTCATAGCTGCTAAGCTTTTTTTAAGAAAGGATCATGGACCGATGGGCTTTAGACATCTGATTGACGAAGAACTGGTATTTAGGATCATCGGTAGATGTCTCTATCATTTCTTTCTCACATGAAGCACAGATATAAACGCTTAATAAATAAATGCCGTCTCCCGTTTCCTTCGAACATATGCTACAGCACTCTTTACGACTCATATAAATTCCCTCCCTCTTCCTTCTAATCTTTTAACCAGGTACTATATTGATTTCTATTTCTAGTATCTCCGAATCTATCATTTATATACTTCTATCCTAAAAAAAGATACAAAAAAACCTTAGAATAAATTCTAAGGTTAACTATTGACGTGGCGGCGTCCTACTCTCACGGGGATCGACCCGACTACCATCGGCGCTGAAGAGCTTAACTTCTGTGTTCGGCATGGGAACAGGTGTGACCTCTTCGCCTTCACCACCACATCATA
>NZ_JAIVAL010000017.1 GCF_020171985.1 Halobacillus halophilus | reverse complement strand
AAGGGGATCCGCTTGCTTCCCGCGCTCGACTTGCATGTATTAGGCACGCCGCCAGCGTTCGTCCTGAGCCAGGATCAAACTCTCCATAAAAGTTGAGATTGATTAGCTCTTTGCACACCAAATGTGCTTGTTTGAATTCCTTCTAGATTGAAAGAATATCTTGACGTACTGGTTGGTTCGTTCAGTTTTCAAAGATCAAAAGTGTTCATGGTGGGCCTGAGTGGACTTGAACCACCGACCTCACGCTTATCAGGCGTGCGCTCTAACCAACTGAGCTACAGGCCCCAATGTTAAAGAAATAATGGAGCGGGTGAAGGGAATCGAACCCTCATCATCAGCTTGGAAGGCTGAGGTTTTACCACTAAACTACACCCGCAATATATAATTATTAAATGTAAGAGTTGCTCGATGGTCGGGAAGACAGGATTCGAACCTGCGACCCCTTGGTCCCAAACCAAGTGCTCTACCAAGCTGAGCTACTTCCCGTATAATGGCGCGCCCGAGAGGAGTCGAACCCCTAACCTTCTGATCCGTAGTCAGACGCTCTATCCAATTGAGCTACGGGCGCTTATCAAAAAAGCGACATTTATTAATGTAACATGCTTTACGGTTTAACGCAAGGGTTTTTTTGAAAAAACTTAGTGCGGCCGAGAGGACTTGAACCTCCACGGGGTTGCCCCCACTAGGCCCTCAACCTAGCGCGTCTGCCGATTCCGCCACGACCGCAAGTTGTAAAGACAATCCGCTGCTGATCATGGTGATTGGAAAGTGCGGGTGGAGGGACTTGAACCCCCACGCCGTGAAGCACTAGATCCTAAATCTAGCGTGTCTGCCAATTCCACCACACCCGCGTTAATAAATGGTGAGCCATGAAGGATTCGAACCTTCGACCCTCTGATTAAAAGTCAGATGCTCTACCAACTGAGCTAATGGCTCGCAATGTTATCAATCTATTTTCTAATGAGAAATCAACAAGCTTTCGTTAAAAGCACAAGGACTATCATATAACGTCCGTTGCTTTTTGTCAACTCATTTTTCAAAAGAAAATGGCTGGGCCAGCTGGATTCGAACCAGCGCATGACGGTACCAAAAACCGTTGCCTTACCGCTTGGCTATGGCCCAAACATAAAAGTGGCGGTCCGGACGGGACTCGAACCCGCGACCTCCTGCGTGACAGGCAGGCATTCTAACCAACTGAACTACCGGACCTATGTAATAAAAAGTGACCCGTACGGGATTCGAACCCGTGTTACCGCCGTGAAAGGGCGGTGTCTTAACCACTTGACCAACGGGCCATCACAAAAATAAGTAATGGCGGAGAAGGAGGGATTTGAACCCTCGCGCCGCTTGCGCGACCTACACCCTTAGCAGGGGCGCCTCTTCAGCCACTTGAGTACTTCTCCGTAATGGCTCCAACGGTAGGATTCGAACCTACGACCGATCGGTTAACAGCCGATTGCTCTACCACTGAGCTACGTTGGAATAATAAAAAACTTTAGATTCATTTGCTTGTCCTAAAAACAACTTCGTTATCAGCGACGTTTTATATAATATAATATTCAGCTGATAATGTCAAACCCTTTCCCGCAAAAAATTTGTTTCTTTTTCTTGTTTCGGGGGTTGTTTTGTTAAGGCTTATTTAATTTAACACGCACTTAATAATCCGTCAATGGATTTTTCACTTCTTTTTAAGTTTTCCCCCGCATTTTCCGCAACCATACCTTTTCGTATTAACTCTTCTCTTTCTCTTATATTCCAGACCGCATGAGGTGCACGTATAATAATGTAACTCTGCCTGCTTCTGCTTTTGAGATGGTAAGGCTTTACAGAATCTTGGAGAGTTAGTTGTTTTCAGAAGTTCTTTAAACTCACGGTCCCCATGCTTGTATCCTTTACCCTCGATATGCAAATGATAATGACAAAGTTCATGTTTAATAATGCCCTTAAACTCTTCCTCCCCCAATTCATCCAAGTACTTAGGGTTTAGTTCGATCACTCTTTTAGAAGGAATATACCTTCCTCCTGTAGTTCTAAGTCTTGGATTAAATTCAACATTATCTACGTAAGGCTTTTGAAAATTGGCAAGGGAGATTTCTTCTGTCCATTGTTGTAATTCTTCATTTGTCATCGTCATATAGGAACACCTACCGGCTTTTTAGCATACTTTATCATAAGTATCAAAAAAGATGAATACAGAGGAGTAGATATCCATGCCTGCATGGCTAAAAAATCAAATGGCTAGAGCTTTCGCCAATAAAGATAAATATCAAATTAAAATGCTGAACCAGTGCTGGTACTATTACCAACACCTCTATAAATAAAAGAGTACCCAGAAGGAAAATCTCCTCCCGGGTATCTATGGAAATCTTATGATTGAGGCATCATCGTGAGAGCGATTCGTTGTTTTTGGGTATCCACCTGCTCTACCCATACCGTTACAACATCTCCTACAGAAACAACGTCCATTGGGTGTTTAACAAACTTATTTGAAAGCTTGGAAATATGGACAAGCCCATCCTGTTTAACTCCTATATCTACAAAAGCCCCAAAATCCACTACGTTTCTAATCGTCCCCTCAAGCTCCATACCTTGTTCAAGATCTTCCATAGAGAGTACATTCGTTTTCAACAGTGGTTTTGGCAAGTCATCCCTTGGGTCACGTCCAGGCTGAACGAGTGACTTCCTTATGTCCTCAAAGGTCATCGTGCCTACATCCAGTTCGTCAGCCGTTTGTTCTGTATCCATTGCTTTAAGCTTCTCTGCAATCTCCGCGCTACCTAGATCTTCAACAGTCGCATCGACCATTTTCAAGAGTGAGCGGGCTGAACGGTAGCTTTCAGGATGAATCGGCGTACGATCCAACGGTTCTTTTCCATCCAGAATTCTTAAAAATCCAATACTCTGTTCATACGTCTTGGCGCCAAGCCTTGGAATATCCTTAAGTTCTGAACGTTTCGTAAACTTCCCGATTTCTTCTCTCTTCTTCACTACATTATTGGCTACAGCTTTACTAAGACCTGATACGTATTGAAGTAAAGAAGAAGAAGCCGTATTAACGTTTACTCCTACCTGGTTGACTACAGTTTCTACAACGAACGTCAATGATTCATTTAGTTTCTTCTGAGTGACATCATGCTGGTACTGCCCCACTCCAATGGATTTTGGATCAATTTTCACCAGTTCAGCCAATGGATCCTGAACTCTCCGGGCTATAGATACAGCACTTCTTTCTTCGACTTGCAGGTCAGGGAACTCTTCACGCGCTAACTTAGAAGCAGAATACACACTCGCTCCCGCTTCGTTCACAATCATATAAGAAGCATCCAGGTTATGTTTTTGAATCATATCCGCAACGAATTGTTCTGTTTCTCTGGAAGCTGTGCCGTTACCAATCGCCATAAGTTCAATCGGATATTTTTTCATAAACGACAATATTTTTTTCTCTGATCCGGCCGTATCATTTTTTGGAGCCGTTGGATAAATAACGGCAATATCAAGCACTTTCCCGGTTTCATCAATAACCGCCAATTTACATCCGGTACGGTAGGCAGGATCCACCCCCAATACAACTTTCCCTTTTAGCGGCGGCTGCAGCAACAAACTTCGCAGGTTACTGGAAAATACTTCAATAGCCTGCTCCTCAGCGCTTTCAGAGAGGGAGTTCCTGATTTCTCTTTCGATAGAGGGTTGGATTAACCGTTTATAACTATCCTGAATAGCTTCCGTTAAAATTTCCCGGAGTTTGCCAGAAGTAGAATTCTTGATCACCTTTTTCTTTATGTAATCAACAATGGATTCTTCTGGAGGCTGCACTCCTACTTTTAACACGCCTTCCTTCTCCCCACGATTTAAAGCTAAAATACGATGGGAAACGATCGACCTTACAGGTTCCTGATATTCGTAGTACATCTCAAATATATTTTTTTCGTCCTTATCTGCGTTTTTATCCGATGATTGGATCGTCCCTTTTTGAAAGGTCTGTTTTCTTATTTGATCCCGGTAGGCTGGGTCATCCGAAATCCATTCGGCAATAATATCATTTACACCAGCCTCTACCTCTTCTTCACTTACCATTTCATGTTCTTCAGAGAAGTAGGATGGAGCTTCTTTAGAGAAATCCATGTCTTGTTGCTCCCAGACTCGCAAAGCAAGAGGTTCCAAACCTTTTTCCTTCGCAATCGTGGCTCTTGTTCTTCGCTTCTGCTTATACGGACGATATAGGTCCTCAACTTTTTGAAGCTGAGTCGCTTGCTGGATTTCTTTACGTAATTCTTCCGTTAATTTATCCTGCTCATCAATTAACCGAATGACTTCTTCTTTTCTTTGGGTCAGGTTTTTTACATAACTCCACTGATCTTCTATTGATTTAATTTGTACTTCATCTAAACCACCCGTCAATTCTTTTCTATAGCGGGCAATGAAAGGCACAGTATTCCCTTCATTCAGTAATTCTATAACTTGCTTAACCGATGACTCCTTGATACTGGTCTGTTGAGCTACCAAGCTCATCAACTCAGGCTTCTGCTCTATTTCACTCAAAAAAAGGCCTCCTTCACAAACATCTACTCTGTATTGTATCAAATTCTTGGTTGATCCGTCAGAAGAACGCGAGACTATCCTTTCTCTTTTTAAGTTATTAAAAAAGGCCTTATTCTCTTTTCATAAGAATAAGGCCTTTTATACATACTCCATGGCAATTAATGTGGTATCATCTTCTCTGGCTTGTCCATAAAGTTCTTTATATTGATCAGTAATATCGCTCACATTATTTGTGGAGATATATTTAGATGTTAATCTACGGTCATTTACTCCATCCGAAAAAAGTAAAAAGATCATGCCTGCGCTGATCTCTCCTCTTGAAACTCTTAACTTACGAGAGAATCCGGCTAAATAACCGGCCAATGGAATATTGCGATGTCTTCTGCCATCTGGTTCAATGATTATGACTCCAATATTCCCAATAGAAGAGTATGAATATGTTTTAGCAGTAAAGTCTATTCTAAGTATCCCAAGAACGACCCCTCGTTTACCTACTAACACTTCATTACATTTCCGAACCAGGGCTTCAATAGTTAAATCCGTGTGTTCTTCAATGACATTCATAACGGCTTTAGAAGATTCATGGGCCATTTCTCCGCTGCCCAATCCATCAGCTAAAGCACATATGAAAGCATCCTCAGTTTCTTTATAAAAGTAACTATCTCCGCAATAGTAGTTGCCTTTTTTCGCTTTTTGATAAATCGATAGACGGACATGCTTGGACTGCTCTTCCACTAGAAGGCCTCTACCGATTCAGCTTGCAAGGCTTCCCTTAGTTTGCGAAGAGCTCGTCGTTGAAGACGAGAAACGTGCATCTGGGAAATCCCGAGTTTTTCTCCTGTATCCTTTTGGCTCATATTCTCAAAGTAAGTGCACTGAAGAATTTCCTGCTCACGTTCACTTAGAATGGGAAGGACTTTCTCAAGAAGCATCTGCTGATCAATTTGAGAATATCCATCATCCTGATTGCCGATAAGGTCAAGGATCGTTACTGTACTTCCATCAGAATCCGCTTCAATTTTACGATCGACAGATAAAGCTTTGTAACTTTTACCCATTTCCATTGTTTCCAGGACATCCTCTTCTGAAACTTCCAGATGGTCCGCTATTTCAATAACGGATGGAGATCGCTGGAGAGTATTGGTGAGTTCTTCGGCCGCTTTTTTAATCTTAGGACCAAGCTCTTTAATCCGACGGGGAACATGTACACTCCACGTTTTATCACGGATAAATCGTTTAATCTCTCCGATGATTGTAGGGATAGCAAAAGATTCAAAAGACTTTCCAAAAGAGGGATCGTAACGGCGAATGGCCGCTAAAAGCCCCAGCATGCCGACCTGGACCAGGTCTTCATGGATAGTGCTGTTCTTGGAATACTTGCGTGCAATGGATTCCACAAGGTCTTTATAAACAAGCACAATCTTCTCCTGGACCGCTTCATCAGTAGGATTTTCCTGTAAGTGTTCTATCCATTCATATACTTCATCATTGTGATGTTGAGATCTGGTCGCCATTCTGACCCACCTCAGCTTCATGGAGATATTTCGTCATTAGTACAATCACTCCATATTTACTATTAATTTCAACTTTATCCATAAGTGCATCGATCAGGAACAATCCGAAACCACCCTCACGGAGCTCTTCAATATTGTCATCTTGTTTGTAAGGGCCGATATCCTGCTTAATGTCTCCAAGGTTAAAGCTGCCGCCGTGGTCTGCAACCATTACTTCAAGACGGTCATCATACACACCAAAACCTATAGTGATTTCTCCTTCACCTGTTTCATTATAGCCGTGTTTAACAGCATTCGTAATGGCTTCAGAGATGGCTACTTTTAAATCTTCAATATCTTCATAGGTAAAGCCCATGCGGTTGGCGATACCAGAAATACTCAAACGTACCACGCCGATATACTCCGCTTTGGCAGGGACCTTTATTTCAACAAAATCAAATGGTTCCATTATTGCATTCCACCTTGTACTGTAGAATCTATATTCATGATCTCTGTAAGACCGGTAATTTTAAACAAGCGGTACACACGCTCCTGCATTTGTACCAATTTCAACTCAGTATTGTACTCTTTTGTAGATTTTAAAGCACTAATAAAGACACCAAGACCTGTAGAATCCATGTAATTCACATTATGAAGATCAACTTCCACAGTCTGACCTTCTTCTTTCGTTAAGGGCAATAAAGCATCTTTTAGCTTCGGTGCTGTAAATGCATCCACCTCTCCCGAAAGCACAACATAAGCGACATTTTCTTTATTCGTAACATCTATCGTTAGGTTCATCTAAAAGTCCTCCTAATATTCCTGTAAAAGTCCATCAAACGGTAAATACCCGTTTCAATTAAGGACTAAACATTCCTTTTTAAAATGATCAGGGTGAAATCATCACGCAGATGAAAATCCTGAAGACGTTCAAAGTGCTTATAAACATTCTCGACTGTTTCCTGAGCGGGCAAATGGGAATATTGCTTGATAACGTGAAGAATCTCTTCCTGTTCAATAAAACGGTCTCCCTGCCTGCACTCCGTCACTCCATCTGTCAGAAGGATAATCATGTCGCCTTTTTCAACTTTCTTCTGGTACTGAGTGTAGCTTGTTTCAGGAGATACCCCCAGCACAAGTCCAGGCACATCTATTTCCTCAAACTCATCCCGGTCACTATAGTAATAAAAACCAGGCTCATGACCAGCAGAAGAATAAGAGAACGTGTGCGTATTAGAATTATAGAGTCCATAAAACATTGTAATGAACATACTCGCATCCACATTTCGTTCAACGACGCGATTCAGACTGCCCAGAATCACGCTTGGATCCATACGCATTTCCGGATAGCTGTCCATTGAATATTTGATCATAGACATACACAATGCTGCAGGTACCCCTTTTCCAATGACATCCGCTACAGCTATTCCGAGAGAACCTTTGCCATCCTGAACAAAATGGTGATAATCCCCATTCATCTGTTTAGCAGGTACACTCAAAGCTCCAATGTCCACCTCTTCCACATCCGGTTTAACAGTGGACAATAAGGTTTTTTGCATATTAGCGGCTACAGAAATTTCGGATTTAAGCTCCAGCTGTTTTTCGCGAAGCGATTGATGTTCTTGATAAGCCAGTCCATAAGAAATCATAGTTTCTAAAAGAAAATTCATCGATGCCTGAATGTAATCGGGCATTTCCGGGTATAGTTCCTGTAAAGATTGAATATGCACATTTATAATTTCTTCAGGTGAAATATTTTGCTGCATAGACTGCTTACTGAACTGCTCTGCCTGATACAGAGCTTGTTCATCTTGTGTTTTGATATATTCCTGTAGAAGTTCTTTATAATTTTCCAGGTCAAGCTTTAGTGTACTCATCGTCTTATCCTCCTTTAACGGAGCCATTTAATGACTGTAATTTCAGTCCCTTTTCCTTCTTCGGATGTAATATCGAAATCGTCCATTAGACGCTTTACACCCGGAAGACCTGCACCGAGTCCGCCAGATGTAGAAAACCCGTCTTCCATCACCTGACTGAGTTCTTTAATACCAGGACCACTATCTATGGCCAGTATCCTGATTCCTTTTTGATTCATATCTTCAAGAGCTTCAAAGCAGACTTTACCTGTTCCAGCATACAAATAAATATTCCTTGCTAACTCTGATATGGCAGTGGCTATCCGCGCCTGATCGACTGTGCCAAACCCAATTTTTCTGGCAATGTCCCGACCAAGTTGGCGTGCCCCTACAATGTCCCACTCCTTTTTTATATTCACACAGGATTGGAAGTCCATGGGCTACTCCTCCAGTTCCTGACGAAGTTTAATCAATCCTTGTTCTAAATCTAATGCAGTAGGGACATCCTGCAAGTGTATCCCTAAATCAATCAGAGTCATAGCCACAGCTGGCTGAATACCCGTAAGCACCACTTTGGCACCCATTAAATCGGACATTGTGACCACATCTCCAAGGACTTTCGCGATGAATGAATCAATGATGTCAACGGAAGTTAAATCGATAACGACACCAGAAGCACCGCTTTCATGAATTTTACTTAACAGATCTTCTTGAAATTGTATAGCTGTCTGATCATCCAAATCGATTTGAATGGAGATCAGTAAATAATTGTGCAATTTTAATATAGGAATTCTCAATTTGTTCACTCCCTGTCTAGCGAATCGATTAATCGTTCAATATCTTTATCATTATTCTGAGTTTCTTCTATGCGGCGATTCGTTAATTCGAGTGCTGTTTGGAACCCTTTACGAAGTGAACTTTTTGTCGGGAATTTCCCGAGATCAATTCCTAGATTCACAATCGTTTGAGCAATTTCAGGACGTATGCCCACTAAGATACACCGGGAGCCAATTAAACGGACAGCTTCTGCAGCTTGAATGATATGATGGGCCACCATTGTATCAACGACAGGCACTCCCGTAATATCAATTAAAACAACCTCAGCATTGTGTTTAATAACTCCATCTAGAAGGTTCTCCATAATCTGCTTGGCACGTTCCGTATCAATCGTTCCTATAAGAGGCATAATCGTGATGTTTTCCATGACGGGTATCAAAGGCGCTGACAGTTCCTGCAGCGCTACCCGCTGCAGAGATACAATGTGTTCCCAGCTGCCAGAGTATTCATTTACTAAACGATTGATAATCGGATCCACCCAGTCATCGACTTCTCTTAACACTTTCGAAAAATAATCCGAATCGATTTTTTCGGACTGCTGCAGAATATATCCCGTTACGACACGCCTGAACACCTGCATGCCATCTGTAAGATAGCTAAGCGGCCACCCCAGGTTAATTAATCGTTCCGAAAAATCATCTAAATCTGAAGAGAGGCCCTTCTTTTCAATACTGGAAAAAATGACATTCACAAATTCACGATTGGTACTTTCAAACATTTCTTCAGAAATTGTCGATGTATAATCATTCTTCTTGTGAGTATCAATTTCCTCCAGCCACATTTTTACAATATCGTCGCTGTGTTCTAACACGACATTCTTTAATTTCTCATCCATTATCTAAACCTCCGCCTCGGAACCCTATTCAGTAATCATTAGGACACGCTCTAATAATATTCAGATATAATGTTACCAAAAATCAGGGTAACATCATACTAATACGTTGTGGAAATGAATGCTAATATAATAAGTTACAAGAATCTTCATCATATTTCTATTATAAACTACACAATAAAAAAAAATAAAGCTACCTCACGCAGGTAACTTTATCTAAGGAAAAAAACATCGTTTTTTCCTTATGCTCTGTTGTAATCAGAAATCAATTAATCCAAGGCTGATTTGCAGCGCTTTGTTGACTTCCAGCATCATTGCGTCGTCCAGTTGAGTAATCTTGTCGGTCAAACGCTGTTTATCAATCGTTCTGATTTGTTCCAATAGGATCACAGAATTTCGTTCGAACCCATATTTTTCTGCATTGATTTCTACGTGTGTGGGAAGTTTGGCTTTTTGTATTTGCGCTGTAATTGCAGCTACGATAACTGTAGGGCTAAAACGATTACCGATATCATTTTGAAGGATGAGTACAGGACGCACCCCGCCTTGCTCTGATCCCACTACCGGGGACAAATCAGCGAAATAAACGTCTCCTCGTTTGACTATCACTGGCTTCACACCCCGCCCACTAATTGCTCCAGGGTGTGTTCTGCCTCCTCTTCAGCTTGAAACATTTCTGAAGCGATGTTTAAATTAATTTTCGCCATTTCCATGTAGCCTCTTCGCATGGATTCCCTGACATGACGCTGTTTCTTCTCACGCAAATACATTTTAGTTGCTTGACACATGAAATCGCTCCGATCACTATTTTCGAGTTGAATAAAGCCGTCCACTTCATTGAGTAGGTTATCCGGAATCCGGATGACAATCTCCTGCATGCTATCGGACAAAACCATACACCTCCACCATCTTCTCTCAGAAAGAAAACCAGTCAATAATTCCACTCTAATCTTATCAAAGGGGAGTGTCTATTGCAAAGGCATGTTGGAATTTTTTCGTGAAATGTGCTCTGTTACATCCAAACATAGGGAGGATTGTCTCACACCTGGACCCGTTTTTTTATAGAGGATTATCTACTTCCACCATATGGCCGTTTTCAAAAAACATTCTCGGAACCCTGTAGCTGATCATACAGGGTATTTCATAATTAATGGTTTCAAGATAATCTGCCACTTCATCCGTGGTAATCTCGTGAGCCCCCTGTTTACCAATTAAGGTAACCTTTGTGCCCAAAGGATATTCCTGATCAAGACGAATCATAAATTGATCCATACAGATCCTGCCAACAATCGGGTGACGTTTGCCGTCAACCAGCACTTCCATCCCCTGTAATTTTCGTATCCATCCGTCAGCATAACCAAGAGGAACCGTACCAATCCATTCTTCTTTTCGGGTATGATAGGTTGCTCCATAACTGACCGCCTCTCCTGCATCCAATCTTTTCACATGAATGAGACGGCTCTGCAAGGAAAAGGCAGGTTCCAAGGCGATAGGACGCTCTTCTTTCACCACGTCTGATGGATATAAACCGTACATACTAATCCCAAACCGGACAAAGTGTTTCATTCGGTCTGGAAATCTCATACTGGCCGCACTATTTCCTGTATGAACTTCGACATTTTCCTGCCATACCCTCTCAAAATGGGAAAATAGATACTCAAACCGTCGTTCCTGTTCTTCGAAATACCCCGTTTCCTCTTCATCCGCCGTCGCGAAATGAGTGAACACCGCTTCCAATTCTAAGCTCGGGTTATGCCGGAAATGATCGAGAATATCGTCCATTTCCTTTGTCGTTCGAATACCAATTCTCCCCATTCCTGTATCCCATTTCATATGCAGTTTCAGCGGTTTTTCAAAATGAAGACATTGTACTTGCTCCATCCATTCTTTTTGAAAAACGGTTACTGAAACCTTGTATTCTGAAGCCGTTACAGCATCTTCCGGCCGAGTCCATCCCATTACTAATATAGGGGCTTCTATTCCAGCTTCCCGAAGACGGATTGCTTCATCTAAAAGAGAAACAGCAAGAGCTTTTGCCCCTGACTTTAATGCTTGCTTTGCAACCTGGATATCCCCATGGCCATAAGCATTGGCTTTTACCACCGCATAGATTTCAGTTCCATCCTGAAGACGCCCCTGCAACTGCCGGATATTGTAACCAATCTTGGACAGGTCCACTTCTGCCCAGGAATCTCGATAAAAAGTTTCGATTGACACGGGGTCCCCTCCTCTTTTGTTCCATATCTTTCTATTATTGAACGTGGGGGTTCCCCTGTCAATGGCGTTCCTGCAGCAACAAGTAAAAATAAAAGCAGACCGTTAAGCCTGCTCCTTCCATGATTATTTCACTGCTGTACTATTAATGGAGCTTGCCACTGAAACCATTTCAGCTTGCGTTAAGTCATTGCTTGCCAGCTGATACGTTGTACCATTCTGGCTCCACTCCAGCCGATTATTTTCCATCGCTCCAATAACCCCATCAGCCAACTGAACAGGCTCTCCGTTTACCTGTACAGAATATTGGGCGCTGGCAGGTTGCACCTCTGCTTTTTCCTGAATAAGCGTAAAGCTCTTGTCGCCGCCATACGTCATAATAACCCGTTTACCATCTTCCGTCTTAACTTCCTGCTCTTCAGCAAGGTCTGCTCCGTAAGTTTCTTGAGGATAAAGAACTTCAGCCATTTCGGTTCCTTCCATACTTGCTACCGGCACTTCAGAAGGAGCCATAGCCATATTCTTATCAACATCGAAATCTTCTTTCTTCAAGGATTCATCTTTTGCGAAATTAGCAAACTGCACTTCTACCAGAGCATTCATATCCTGATCAAAAACTTTGACCATAACGGGCTGGTAGGACTTTTTATCGAAATAGATTTCCTGGTAAGGTAATGTTTTATTGTTCTGATAGTTGGTTTTGGTCTTAAATTTAAAATGGTTTTCAGTAGCGCTGAACTCAGCATCTCCATCGGCCTGAATATCTTTCAGTAAAGAAGCATAAAGGTAAGGCTGGCTTGTATTTTGCGGCCACTCACTTTGGAATTTAAAGCTCTTATTAAGGGCCGGTGTTAATACATAGACGCCACTGTCATTCTTTAAGATAATCTGGCTCCCTTTTTCATCTTGATCATTTTCCAGCTTCACACGATAGAAATCGTCCTTCTTATGCCAGACTTGGATATGATATTTCTGCTCCTCTTCTCCTGTCCGCATCTTCATATTGGCCTCTGTCTTATATCCAGCCATTTCTTCTGATTGTTTTTCGAGCTTTTTCATAACATCCTCTTTTGATTGCGAGCCACAAGCGGTTAACGCTCCAAGAACCAGCATGGTGAACAATATGATGAGAAAACGTCTTTGCATAAGACTCAACTCCTTTGTCTCTACTGAAGGACAAAGGGAACGTTATGCTTTGGATGACGCAGAAAATGTACGAAAGGTATGGGATAAACCTTCAACCAAATCCGAAGCGAGAAGATCAGTCTTCGAATGTTCCTCCTGAACCAAATAATCAGCGGTCGAACCATGAATCACACAGCCATTACTTAAGGCATCGAGAATATTGTCTGACTGAAGCATCATTCCAAATAGAATACCAGACAGAACATCTCCACTTCCGCCTTTCGCAAGACCAGCATTACCAGTCATATCGACCCGCTGCTCACCATCTGGAGCAGTAATAATAGTGTAAGGACCTTTCAGGACGAGATACACTCCGTATTCAGAAGCGAATTCTCGACTTCTTCGAAAAGGGGATTGCAGAATTTCTTGAATAGATATACCCGCAAGATAAGCAAATTCTCCAGGATGAGGGGTTATGACCGTAGGCAGACTCCTGTCTTTCATAGAATTAAGCATGGGTTTCAGCACATAAAGACCATCTGCATCAATCAATAAAGGACCTTTACACTCTTGAAGCATATGCAATACTAGTCCTGCAGCTTCTTCGTGACGTCCAAGCCCCATACCAATCGCAGCCCCGTCATACTTTGATAATTCAGGGATCACTTGTCCGGTAATCACTCCTTCTTTCTCTGCCAATCCGGAAAAAGTTGCTTCCTGGACATAAGAAGTAACGGAAGGAATAATACTTTCAGCGGTTGCAATGGTAAGCAGACCCGTCCCACTTCTTAACGCTGCTCTTGCCGCCATAGCAATAGATCCCGGCATAAAATAGGAGCCTCCTGCCATTACACCTTTCCCATGACTGCCTTTATGAGAATGACTATCTCGTTGGGGTAAATTCTTCTGAACGTCCTCCACACTCCATAAATACCGCTTAACTTCTGGAAGTTTCTTTACAGGAAGTCCAATTTCTACGACACTCCACTCTCCGTAATAAGGACTTGTGTGCTGCAGAAAAACACTTAGTTTTGGAGCAGCTATAATGGTCGTGTAGTCTGCATGGAAGGCATCAAAATCATCAACACCTTCTCCGGCTGGAAGACCTGTCGGAAGATCTATCGCTAGTCTAAGCGCTTTATGCCCATTTGCTTTTTCAACAATTTCGGCTAAGGGGGACCTCAGACGTCCTTCTATACCAATCCCAAGCATCGCATCAATAATCACGGATGCCTGGTATAGGGAAGGCAGGAATTCCTCCATAAGGGAAAATTTCTTCAGCTCAAACCCTGAGTTTTTAAAAATATCCCGATGGGCTTCCGCGTCCCCTGAGATTTTTTCATCAGGAACGACCTGCCAGGCTTCCACCTTGTAGCCTCTGTTCAGAAGCGTCCGCGCAATGACGAAACCGTCTCCGCCATTATTTCCGGATCCTATGAGCACAATCACCTGATCTTTACGCTTAATTCTATGCTCCAAATCATCAGCTGCCGCACGACCGGCGCTCTCCATTAACATCTTTCCATCAATCCCGGCAGACTCAATGGCTGCCTGATCCCTTTCGTACATTTCTTGTGCGGTTACAATATCCAAAAAGTTCCCTCCTACCCGCATTACAATGTTATGAGACAAACTATGTAAATATGTCAGATCTATTACCTCTCTTCTAACACCACTTGAGCAACAGCGTGCGTAGTGCTGTGGCTGATCGACAACCATATGTGCAAATTTTCAAACCCCTGAACCTTCATAGACGGGGCTCCTTTACCATTCGATAAAACTTCAATGTGCTGAAAGCTCAAAGCACCAATACCTGTACCCAGGGATTTTGCGAGAGCTTCTTTAGCAGCAAATCGTCCAGCAGCATATTCAGTCTGCCGGCGTTCATTTAATTCTTTAAAACGCTGGTACTCTCCATCCGTTAAAATTCGTTGAATAAATCGAGGCTTTCGCTTTATACTTTGTTTAATACGATCCATTTCAATGATGTCAATTCCGATACCTCTGATCACATAAGATCTTCCTTTTCTACTGAAGTAGTAACAGTATACCCGAATTTTATGCCGATAAAAATGGATATGAGATTCGGAGCGCGTCATAGTATGATAGTAGGAACGCAACTTAAAGGAGAATAACGCCTATGTTTGTCAGAACAGAAAGTTTCAAAGAATTTCTGAAGTTCTATCCCATTGTTTCCACACTTGTTGGTATTCATCTCTTGCTGTGGATATTAATTGACTTTCTCCAATTCGGATTTGCACTGGAGCTCCTGCGCTTTGGAGTCGGAGTTAATGTCTTAATCCTCGAAGGAGAATACTGGCGGCTTGTCACCCCAATTTTTCTGCATGCAGGATTTGCTCATGCCTTATTTAATTCCTTTTCACTTGTTTTATTCGGTCCGGCACTTGAACAGATTCTTGGTAAGTTTAAATTCATCTTTATGTATTTGTTCGCAGGAATTGCAGGTAATCTAGGAACCTTTATCGTAAATCCAGACGCTTATTACCAGCATCTAGGCGCTTCAGGTGCCATCTTTGGAATTTTTGGCGTCTACGTCTTTATGGTCCTTTTCCGCAAGAACCTAATCGATCAGGCCAACTCACAAATCGTTATGGTTATTTTTATATTAGGTTTGTTCATGACATTTACGCGACCTAACATCAATGTACTCGGCCATTTGTTTGGATTGATTGGCGGGTTTGCCATCGCTCCAACCATTCTCCGAAATGCAAGACCATTTTCAATTTGGCAGCAGCGCGCCCGTACTTCGAGTCAGTCAAGCGGAGATATTTCTTTTAATCCTAATCGATGGAAGAAGCGGCGGTTTCCTTGGAAAAAATACGGTGGTTACGCATTCTGGTTTGTGATAATTTTCCTCGTAGCCGTAGCCCTGTTCAGCCGAGTACTATAAACATTGGCTGTTTTCTTAACCATAAAGCCTCTCCTAGACTAAGGAGAGGCTTTTTTACTATACTCTTTTATTTAGTTGTTTGTTCCATATAAGCTCCCTTTTCTGTAAGACTCGATTTCGAGATATTTGTTGAGCGTAAGGTCCTGCGGAGGACGATTTCTCTTTCCGGCCCTGCACGACGCAGGGTCGTTCGATGTTGCCACAGGAAGTGGCGGTTTTAGTCGAACTTCCTATATGTGCTGAGCCTCCTCAAGCTAAAGCTTTCCGGGGTCTCACCGATCATGTTTATCCCGCAGGAGTCTACATCGTCCCCCTCCGGACCTTGCGATATATGGAGCTCGAAATCTTATTCGAAACGCACCGGTTTATGGTGGTGATTAACTATTAAAAATAAGCGTACATGGGTGGATAATTCCCGTTATACAAGCATTTGCGGCAGATCCAAGCACCTCTCCACCGCCTATAGAAGGGTCCGTTTACCAGATATTGCTGGGGCGGCGGAGGAAACGACGAGACTCCCACGGGAGAAGGAGCTAGGCGAGACCCCACAGGGAGTGAAGCGACCGAGGAGGCTTGCCAGTTCCCCCGCAGGAAAGTGTTCAAATGTGGAATCACCCCGAAAGACACGACCAGCATAAGCCGATCATCAAAAGGATGGCGGTTTTTCAATCCGTTGATGAGCGGCTTATGTCTCGAGTGTCTGGGTGATGGAACAAGACGAGTTGTTTCCGCAGCCGCCCTCATCGATTTTAGGCAACGGACCCAAGTTATCTCGAAACGGAGTCTTACACAATCCGGCCCTTTAGTGGTATAACCTAACTGTGAAATACAACAACGGAGGCTGAAAAGAGTTTCCCAATAAAAAAAAGCCAGACCTCAATGGGTCTGACCTTTTTTCTTTATGATTTATTTAGCGTTTGAGTTACGTCCTTTGTTCTGGTAACCACGCTTGCCGCCTTTTCCGTTGAAATTACGGTTGCGGGATTTATTCTTCGAGTTGTAATTACGATTTCCGCCTTTACCATAATTCTTCTTACCTTTACTGCGCTGAGCATTTTTCACGCTGATCGGCTGTACAGAAGTCAAGCTGACAGGTACTTCGCTGCGCTCTTTCGTCATCATTTTAAGAGCCGCCGCTATGATATCAGCAGAATCATATTGCTCAAGCAATTCGTTAGCTGAATGCTTGTAATTCTTAAGGTCGTTTGAACCAAGAGATTCTACAAGCTTTTCTACCGCTACTTTTTGCTGGCCGCGGGAAGCTTCTTCAGAAGAAGGAACTTTAAGACGCTCCACTTTTTTCTTCGTAAGCTTTTCAATCAAATTAAGCTGATCTTTTTCACGTGGTGTTACGAAAGAAATAGACTCACCTTTACGTCCTGCACGGCCGGTACGTCCAATGCGGTGAACATAGCTTTCAGGATCTTGAGGGATATCGAAGTTATACACATGTGATACTTCAGAAATATCCAGCCCACGAGCAGCTACGTCTGTAGCTACCAGGATTTCAATACGTCCACGCTTGAACTTGTTCAACGTAGACATACGCTTACCTTGAGTCAGATCACCGTGAATTCCTTCTGCGCTGAATCCACGTGCTTGTAAACCGTCCGCTACCTCATCTACACGGCGCTTCGTACGACCGAATACAATGGCAAGAGCAGGGTCGTGAATATCAAGCAGGCGAGTCAATGTGTCAAATTTGTGTTTTTCTGGGATCTCCACAAAGTATTGCTCGATATTTTCAACGGTCATTTCTTTTGATTTAACTTTTACTTCTTCAGGGTTATTCATTAAGGTTGTCGCGATATCACGAATTTCCTTAGGCATCGTAGCTGAGAAAAGCAGCGTCTGACGCTCTTCAGGAAGAGCTTTTAGGATGTCACGAATATCTTCGATGAAGCCCATGTTCAGCATTTCATCTGCTTCATCCAGTACAGCCGTGTGTACATTTTGAAGCTTTATAGTTTTACGGCGAATATGGTCAAGCAAACGTCCCGGTGTAGCTACGACAATTTGATTTGTCTTAAGAGACCGGATTTGGCGTTCCATGTTCGACCCACCATAAATAGGTAGTGCGCGAACTCCTTTGACTTTACCAAGACGGTTCATCTCTTCTGCGACCTGGATAGCCAGTTCACGAGTTGGAGCTACGATCAATCCCTGAACGGATTTGACCTGCTTGTCAATTTTCTCAAGCATCGGAATACCGAATGCTGCTGTTTTACCTGTACCTGTCTGAGCTTGACCGATCACGTCTTTGCCTTCCAGCCCTAGAGGTATTGTTTGTTCTTGAATCGGTGTGGTTTCTTCAAAACCCATATCATCTAAAGATTTTAGAATTGGGTTTGATAACCCTAGTGAATTAAATGTTGTCACTTATTTCATACTCCTTTTTTATATAAAATCATATATAACTTATATGCCTATAAACATGTAAAAAAAGCCTTCCGCCACAGAAATCGGGAGAGGCTCCTCTGGTGTCTGCCTAATAGATTCATTCATCATAACATACATAACACAGTTAATTCTACACATTTCTCCTATGCTTTTCAATCCGAAGAATGATAAAATAAGTGCACAACTGTTGTTTACCAGAGGAGGGGTTTAATGAATAAGCCTCCAATTCATCCATATATAATTTTATTCATAGGGGTACTATCCATATCTACAGCAGCGATTTTTGTTAAATTGGCCGGTGATGCTCCGGCATCCATTGTAGCTTTTTTCCGACTGTCGCTGGCTGTGCTTATTATGTCCCCTTATGTATTATGGAAACATTTTGATGAAATCAAACAAATTAATCAAAAAGATTGGCTCATGGCTAGTTTATCCGGGGTGTTTTTAGCGTTTCATTTTATTTTATGGTTTCAGTCCCTGTCGTACACTTCTGTTGCAAGCTCGGTCGTTCTCGTTTCGCTGCAGCCCATTTTTGCTTTTATCGGGACTTTCATTTTCTTTAAAGAGCGTTTCACAATCGGTGCGGTTTTAAGCCTGGTCATAACAATAACAGGAAGTGTCATTATAAGCTGGGGCGATTTTCAAATTAGCGGTTTGGCTCTTCTCGGAGATATCCTGGCCCTTTTAGGAGCCTTTATGGTTACCGGCTATTTCCTGCTGGGTCAGAACTTAAGAAAACGTCTCTCCCTTATGACTTACACTTTTCTTGCCTATGGCACAGCTTCCGTCACTTTACTGCTTTACAACCTTATTTTAAATCAATCATTCACCGGTTACAACGGCTCTCAATGGCTAATCTTCCTTGCACTGGCTATCATACCGACTTTCTTCGGCCATTCCTTATTTAATTGGACTCTGCGCTGGATCAGCACTTCAACGATCTCAATGGCCGTGCTACTGGAACCGATTGGTGCAGCCATTCTTGCTTACTGGCTGTTGAGCGAGCCTGTTACCTGGTCCCAGTGGCTTGGCGGCTCCATAGTACTCTTTGGACTGATGATGTTTATATTCAGTACGACGAAAAAAGTTAAACCCAAAATTACACATGCCCATCAAAAACAGTAATTAGAAGATGTCTGTTATAATGATAGAAAAGTAAAGATGTACCATTACTTGAGAGCAGGTGAAGAGATTGACCATACAACTTTTGATTGATGGAGGGGGAGACCTTCCCGACTCCATGAACGATCAACATTCCATCAAAAATGTACCCTTGAATATTCATTTTGGCGAGGAACATTATAAAACAGGTGAGACCATTGATCTGCCTACTTTTTATAAAAAACTAAAACAATCAGAAGAATTGCCAAGATCTTCTTCTCCAAGTCCGAATGACTTTTATGAAAAATATAAAGAAGTAGATCGTGACACTCCTATTCTGGTTCTCGCACTCACTCAGGGACTGAGCAGTACGTACGAAAGTGCTGTAATGGGGATGGACATGCTTCTTGAGGAAGATCCAGAACGAAAAATAGCCGTATTGAACACGAGAACCGCTTCTTGCGGCATAGCCTTGCTCGTCCATGAAGCCAACAAGAAAATTGAAGAAGGTCTGGATTTTGAAGCTCTGGTAGCTCATATGGAAGAACGCATCGAAAAAACCACGACGTTATTTATTTTAAAAACGCTTGAAAACGTGATTAAAGGCGGACGTCTCGATCGAATGAAAGGTACGATCGCCAAGACATTAAACATTAAACTTCTTATGAAAGCCAGTGATGATGAAGGAGCCGTAGAAGTTACGGAAAAGGTTCGCGGAAACAAGAAATCCATCCGCCGCTTTATTGACCAGATTGGTGAATATGCCCACACCTTAGAAGACAGAGTGATTGCTTTATCCCATTGTAATGATGAAGCAAGAGGCCGAAAAGTTCTCGATGATATAAAAGAACGTTATAATCCTAAAGAAAGTTTGTTTATGGAAACGGGTCCTCTTATCTCGACTTATGCAGGCGAAGGTGGATTAGTTATTGCTTTCTTCCGAGATTAATAGATTAACCAAAAGCTGCGGAGCATCTGCCCTGCAGCTTTTTTATTGACTTTAAGAATGCAATTTGAGTTCATGATCCTCCCTATGTCTACATTTAAAAAGCAGACGCTTCATTGACAATTATAATTTAATCATCTTCTTATAAAGGGGAATGAACATGAAAGATTGTCTCATTGTTACATGCGATTTTACCTACCATAGAGATCCCGGCAGCCCCAATAAATGTCTTCATTTTAAGAGAGGAGAGTTTATTTACATAGGCGATGATCATCACTACGTAGAATCGATAGGCTGGCTTGTCTCTTTACACACGGACACGAAGCTTCCCTTCTTTATTCCTTCCGCTTATTTAGAGGAATACTACTTGAATAATTTGTATATGTACTCAGATATTGCGCTTTCTATTAACTATCATCAATTAAAAATGAATCAGTCCCTGGATAGACGCGACGTGGAGCTTTTTCAATATCATTCCGCTCAGTTGAGTTACTGGAACCTGCTAATGAATGGAACAGATGAAAAGCAAAAGGCTGGTTCCTTATGAATTCTATCAAGGAAGGATCTGCAAGTATGTCAGGAAATAGAGAACGTGCTCAAAACTTCACTGGAGGTTTGCGGTTTTCATGTAACAATAGATGAGTTTAACGAGATAGACATGAGTTTAAGAATTATTCCAGAGTTTATGTCAAATAGACGGACAGACCTATATCTAACACCAAAAGCCCAGTCCCGGTTTTTTCATCCGGATCTGGGCTCTGACAATCAGGCGTGATAGTCTTCATATCTAGGCTGCGGAGAACTCAAAGCCAGAATCCCAGCCGTTATTGGGAACGCAATGGTTAGCAGAATGACTTCCTGGTAGCCTCCAAGCCAATCATAAAAAATGCCAAACGGAAGCGGTCCTAAGGCAGACCCGATAACCATGACGGTTTGCGCGAGTCCCTTAATGCTTCCCAAATGCTCACGGCCAAAGTAGTTCGGCCAAACAATACTCAGAACAATGCGTTCAAATCCATTCACAAAACCCCAAAGCACTCCAAAAGCTACAGCAAGCCACCAAGTATCTGTAAATAATAGAAGCAGTAAAGTAAAAATATGACCAAAGAAAGTGATAGCCAATATGTAATGTACTTGGAATCGATCCACTAAGTACCCTGTCAGGAATGTAACAGGGAATCCGATAATCGCCATTAAAGTCAACACCATTGCAGCGACTCCCGTATCAAGGCCTCTTAAGCCCATAATCGATACAATATGAAAGGTAATAGCTGTATTTACAAGAGCAGGTACGATCACGCAAAAAAGTATAAACCAGAAAGCTTTCGTAGCCATAGCTTCTTTTAAAGTCCAGCTTTTTTCATTAACTTCTATATTCGGATTCGGATCGTCCCCGCCTTTCACAGGCTTTGGAGTTCCGTCTGGTATTTCTCCAACCAGTTTAGGCTGGTTGCGGACAAAGAAGAATGCCACGGGAACAAATACAATCAATAATAAGCTGCCCCAGATTCCCCATGCTGTTCTCCACCCTACCGTTTCGATCATCCATGTATTCAAAGGCGGCATTAAGGCTGAACTCGCGAATCCACCAATCGCCATCACACTTAGCGCGCGGCCTCTTTTGCGAATAAACCATTGAGGCACCAGGGTGTTAGGAATTAAAGTCATCGAGCCCTGACCAAATAAACGAATCATAAAAAAGCCAAAAAACATCATGATCGGGCCTAACAGGAAGGCGTTCCAAAACAATGCCAGAGATAATAATATCCCCACCGATACCATCATCGTTCGCTGACCAAATCGATCGACCAGTCTCCCCATCATGAATAAGGCAAACCCGGCACACAATGTAGCGCCTGAGTATATACCTGAAACGAGGGAACGCGAATACTCAAAGTCCTTAATATAGTAATCTATGAAAATTGAAACCGAATAGGTTTGGCCCGGCCCTGAGAAAAATACACTAAGCCCAGCAACCGCAACAATGATCCACCCATAATAAAATGAGGTTTGAAGGGGTGCTTTTGTATTTTGATCTTTCGTCATTTAACTGCACCCTTTCTCTAAAATCAGTTTAAAAATTCTAATACCGCATCGAAGAGCTCGTCCTTATCATCGCCATGACAGATTAAATGCTTGGAATTTTTAAGGAAGATCAGCTCTTTTTCTTCTGCTGGAATTTCTTCATCGAGGAATTCCGCCGTTTTCTTAGGAACCATCCCATCCAATTCCCCCTGAATGATCAGCACAGGACATCTTACCTGCTTTAAGTAAGGTCTGGTGAACTGCACGCACTTCATAAATTCGAATGTGGAGAATAGATAGGTTTGCTGTAATTTCCTCTGGTATCTCGTAAAGAGCTCATTGGAAGCCAGCGCCCCTTTCCAGGCATCTGCAAGCATTTCATAAATGTCTTTGTACATTTGCGGCAGGCTCACATATTTCCCTGCTGCCGAGAGTAATACAAGACGGTTAATCCTATATTTAGCCGTTAAATACGCAGCAATCATCCCACCCATAGAGAACCCGATTATGACAATGGTATCGTTCCTCTTCAACAAGTCTAATAATGCAAGCTCCGCTGTCGCGATCCATTCCTGGTAGTAATGTCCCTGGAGATCCAGTTCTTCCCCATGACCGGGTAAAGTAGGGTTGGAAATCTCCCAGGTGGTTCGTCCACTTAAAAAATCTACGAGGGGTTGAACTTCCTCAGGACTTCCCGTGTAGCCATGAATACATAAACAACCAATACTCATTATCCGCGCCTCCACTATTATTTCGCTATGCGAAATATTATATCACATGACTTGTTCCATAAGAAAAAACACGCGCCCGCAAATAGGAGCGCGTTTATTTGAAGCCTTTTACAAACGTGCCGATGCCCTTTACAATCGGCGAAACCTGCTGAACTGTTTTCACTACTTGACCCGTGGTCGACATCATTTTATCAAAATCCAGCTGCCCATCCTCATTTTGAAAATAATTCATAACGCCTTTTGGAAGCGCTCCTGCTTGGAAGGAGGATGTTTTAGGATTTCCATTTTCAGTATATCCTGTGTAGCCGTAACTATACGGATATGGATTTTGAGGCACATACGCATTTTGGTTATAACCATGATTATACCAGCCATTTACATTCCCCTGGTTTTGGTATGCACCTTGATAAAAGGCAGGATCATAAGGATAAACAGTCGATTGACGGGACCAGTCATACCATTGTTGATAATAGGGATACATGATGTTCCACCTTCTTGACGTGTTTACTTCAGCCTATGTTGGAAAGATGAAAAAGTGTAAAAAAAAGCAAGTGATCCATGAGAATCACTTGCAGAATTATGAATAATTCATCATATCGGAATCTACAAAACGTTCAGCGGACTGGATTCCCAGCGCTCGTTTTAACTTTCTTTCCTGAAAGCCCAGGATTTTCTCCTGATTTATAAATGTTGCTGGCGTTCCATATATCTTCATATTTTGAAGTTCTTTAAAGTGATCACGGTTAGTGGATACATTGCGCTCTTCATAATCAATTTCCCATTCCGAGAGTTTGGCTACTACCTGATCGCATTTTGCACAGTTCCTGCTCGTGTACACCACAACTTTCTGGTCACTCATAGCTGTCCCTCCTCATTGCCTTTGCGTCTCTGTTTATTACTTTTCCGTTACCCTTTTATTACAGTTTCAAAACCACCTATTATGATAGAATGTACCTACAAATATGTAAAGGGGAGAACATACTTCCCCCATGATGTTCTTATAAGCCAGATTCTCTTCCCGCACTTCCTCCACCATTAAAGGAGATCAGACGTTGAAGAAGGAAAACCTGACTCAACTGACGAATGGATAAAATAACCACTTAATAGGAGATGATTGATTTGGCGAACACCTATGTGTGTACAGGATTTCCAGGGTACCTGGCATCCAACATCGTAGAAGAGCTGTTTTTCGAAGGGTATCCAGTAGACAAAATTTACTTAATTCATTTACCTGAAATGAAAGAATTGGCTGAGCAAAGGGTGAAAGAATTAGCGAAGGAAATTTACGTAGACAGGCAGAAAATCGAGCTTGTGCCAGGAGATATTACAAAACCAGGGTTGGGACTTGATCCTTCATTACGTGCAAAACTTGAAAGAGAGACCACCCATTTCTTTCACCTTGCTGCACTCTACGATTTGGCTGTTTCTCTTACAAAAGCATGGCGTGTGAATGTACAGGGAACAAGGGAGGTAAACCATTGGCTTCGAAGTTTCCTAAAGTTACAAAGGTATCTTTATTTTAGTTCGGCCTACATCTCAGGAAAACGAGAAGGAAAGATATATGAAGACGAATTGACACATCAAGAAGGTTTCAAGAATCATTATGAATATACAAAATACGAAGCTGAAAAGCTCGTCGAATCAGAAAAAGAGCATCTCCCTATAACCATCATTCGGCCGGGAATTGTCGTAGGTCATTCAAGGACAGGAGAAACACTCAAATTCGACGGACCCTACTTTGTGTTAAATATGCTGGATCGTTTCCGCGCACTGCCGGTCATCCCTCAATTTGGAAAGGGGGATGCAAAGGTTAATTTAGTACCTCAGGATTATGTAATTAAAGGCAGTATCTATTTAGTGCATATTCAGAAAAGTAAAGGAAAAACGTACCATCTAACGGACCCTGATCCTTACACGGCTCGAGAAATCTACCAATTATTTTCCGATACCTACCTTGAACGCCGTCCTATGCTTAGCCTTCCGGGAGCGATGGCCAATCAGGGATTACAAATTCGTTCGATAAGAAAGAAACTTGGTATTCAGAAAGAAGCGATGGACTATTTTCTTACCAAAAGTGACTATGACTCGACTGAAGCTCAGAATGACTTACAGGGCTCTTCCATTACCTGCCCTGACTTAACGTCTTATGTGCAGACACTTATTGATTATTACGGCCGTCATAAACACGATCAGCGAAAACACACGTCCTTGCTTTAAAGAATGCTGCTACAATAAAGCCTCGAGCGACTGCGCTCGAGGCTTTTCTTATCCTATATTTAAACTTTCTCAACAATGATCAAGGACCTATACTTTATTCTTCCATCCACTGTGCATAAAGTTTTTCGATCTCTTCATTCAATTGATCCTTTTCTATCTGAAGCTTCATTAATTCCTCTACATTGTTCTCTTCTGCCATTTGGCTTTCAAGCTGTGTTACTTCTTTTTCTAAACCTGCTATGGCCTCTTCGACTGCAAATTTCTGTTTAATGTGAGGTCGATGGTTTCTATGCTTCTCTGCCGTTGAAGGAGATTCTTTTTGAGCGTTTTTCCTTTGCTGCTGGTCCAGAAGTTCCATCCAGTATTTCCTTGTTTCATCATAAGAACCTATATATCTATAAATTTTCCCGCCTGCAAGATAAGCTGTATCTGAAAAGCATTGATTTAAGAAATATCGGTCATGAGAAACCCCAAGTACGGTTCCTTCGAATTTTTTAAGAGCTTCTTCCAGTACTTCCTGAGACTCAATATCTAAATGATTGGTTGGCTCGTCCAATATTAATACATTAATACCTTCATGCATAAACACGGCAAGCTTCAGCCGCATTTGTTCTCCTCCGCTTAAATGCCTGATCTTTTGAAATACATCATACCCGTAGAACATAAAAGCGGCAAGCATATGACGAGCTTCGCCCTCCGTCACTCGAATCGAATTTCGAAAATAATCAATCATCCGCTGGTCACGGTCCGCCCCCATTAATGGGTTTTGAGGCAAATACCCTACTCTGATCGAAGGCCCTGTTTTGATTGATCCTTCTTCAGGTTCTTCCTGTCCGAGTAATAAGCGCAGCAAAGTGGATTTTCCGCTTCCGTTTGTTCCCACCAGAGCTAGCCGATCACGATTTCTTAAATGAAGATGAACGCCATTCAAAATCACCCGATCCCCGTAAGATTTTTTGACGTCATCAGCCACAAGTATATCCTTACCGGTTCTTCCCTCTGCCTGGAGCGCAAGGTTCATCTTTTTAGGATCAACAATTGGTTTATCTATTTTTTCCATACGCTCCAGTGCTTTCTCCATACTCTTTGCTTTTTTAAATAGTTTAGGATTCGGTGGATTAGCTTCATTAGCCCATTGTCTAAGCCGGCGAATAGCCTCTTTCATTTTTTTTATTTTTTTCTGCTGTTCCTGATACTGGTGAAATTCCGCGAGCAATTTCTCTTCTTTTTGTTTTTCAAAAGAGGTATAGCTGCCTTTATAGGTTTGAATGTCTCCAGATTCCAAATCCATAATATCCGTGACTGTATGATTGAGAAAAGACCGGTCATGGGAAATCATACATACAGAACCTTCATACTGCTGCAAGTATTCTTCAAGCCATTCAATGGCTTGTAAATCCAAGTGGTTTGTTGGTTCATCCAGCAGTAATACATCCGGCTTTTCCAATAAGATTCGAGCCAATCCTAGCTTTGTTTTTTCACCGCCGCTTAACTGGAAGAAGGGCTGATCAAGAAGCTCCTGAACCTTCAGACCATTAGCCACCTGGTTGATGGTTGATTCAATTTCGTAACCGCCTGCCTGAGTAAATCTTTCTTGAATTTCTCCATATTCACTAAGAGCTCGTTCCATTCTTTCAGGGTCACGCATCTTTTCTTCCAGCCCCTGCATATCATTCTTCATTTGCAGCAATTCTTCAAAAGCCGCTTCCAAATAAGCTTTACCTGATGATTCCCACTCTTCAGGAATTTGCTTTAAATACCCAATCGTTAAGTTTTTGCGGATAAACACATCTCCGCCGTCAATAGCTTCCTCTTTCGTAATCAAGCGGAATAAAGTAGATTTACCACTTCCATTGCGGCCGACAAGCCCAACCCTCTGTCCTTCATTCAATTCAAAATTAAGGCATTCAAACAAAACTCGGCCACCAACGATTTTATATATATCTTTCAATGTAATAAGCATTTTATTTTCCTCCTAAAGACAAAAAAAGCCAGAGGTCCCGTAACCTCTGACTTCATTGCGCATTGGTATAATCAGATATGAGACGTTACATTTTATTCGCTATTCACCTGTAAAATTGGACAGACGTGTCCCTTTAACAGATGAATTGTGAATAATCGCACGGCGGACATAGTTCAATTGATAGTCAAGCACATGCATTTGTAACATCGTCATACCCTCCTTTGCCTTTAGAATTAAGTCTTAGTATAAACTATATTCAGAAAATTCTCTAGTCCTGATTTCCTTCTGTGTTTTTCCCGAGTTTTTTTAACAGTTCAATCGCTTGTACTTTTTCTTCGTCCGTTAGCCCTCCGGTAATCCTCTCTATTTGCTTCCAATGGTCAGGGAAGATCTCGTTCAAAAACTCCCTTCCTTTTTCTGTAATAGAAGCAAACGTAATCCGCCGGTCGTTCGGGCATGGAACCCGTTCTAGATATTCCTTTTTTTCCAGCTTATCTACGACATACGTAATACTGCCACTGGCTAAAAGAATCTTCTCACCAATTTTCTGTAGTGGCTGTTCTCCTTCATGATACAACAGTTCCAGAACTCCGAATTCTGTAGGATTTAATCCATAACGCTGGATATCATCTCTAACCAGGTCAGCTACGGAGCGCTGTGCCTTCGTTAAAACGACAAATAATTTCAACGAGGGATCCTGTTTTTTCTTGTAGTATGACTCTTGTTCGCTCATAAACCTTCGCCCTTTCGTCCTTTTCTATAGATAAAGATAGTATAAGTTTAACAAAATTAAGATGTCAAACCACCATGAATTTTATATTTGGCTATACCCTTTTTTGTGCATTCTTAAAAATATGGCATAATGAAAGGGGTTAGACGCATAGAAAGCGGTGACAAAATGTGGTAAAAAATACAGGGGAGCGTCTCATTCCAGAGTACACAGATCCTATGAATAATCTGCTGCTTGAGCATGTAGCCAGATACCAGTTTTCATTATCTTATATGCAAGGCCGAGTTTTAGATTTATCGTGCGGAGCGGGGTATGGGACCCATATGATCGCAAAGCAATGTAAACATCAAATTGATGACGTTGTGGGAGTCGATATTGATCAGGAAATTATCCGTTACGCAAAAGGCACCTATTATCATCCAAAATCCAGCTTTGAGACACACGATGCCATCGATCCTCATTTGTCCTCTCACCTGGGAAGGTTTGATGTGATCGTTAGCTTTGAAACGTATGAACATATTGATGAAGAAGAAAAGCTTTTGCATAACTATTACCAATTGCTTAACCCAGGTGGAAAACTCATCATCTCCACCCCTTTTGGAAAAGGCCGCGGGAAAGAGTGCGGTTCCCCTTTCCATGTCCATCAGATCACTCCCCAAGAATTCCGGAAGTTATTTACCAATTATGCTAAACAGGAGTTTTTTTATCAGAATGGCGTACTAATTGAGCCGCCGAGAGAAAATGTTTATTACCCTCTTGGTGTCGCTGTATGCGAGAAATAAAAAGCCCCGGCTTCTCCCTGTGGAGCAGCCGGGGCTTTTGCAGTTAATTCTGCTTATTTTTCAGAAAAGGCATGCAGGGCATTCGGCCCGCCGCTCAAGAAAGTGAAATGATCAGGAAGCACTTCCAGATCAGCTGGGGTCTCTCCTTTAATTTCGCCGTCCATATCGATTTCCTGTGAAGAATCGACTTCAATTTTCACTTGTTTCCCTTGCAGATGATGTAGTTCTTGAAAACGTTCCTCATTCGCCCATGGACGTTTCATTGTCATCAGTTCTTTGAATAATTTCAAATTGGAGTTTTTAACTACGAGCACATCAAGAAGACCGTCCTGTAAGTCGATGGAAGGGACAGGAACACGGCGAGTTCCGATAAATTGTCCGTTCATCACGAGAATCATGATAGCTTCTCCTTCTAATTTCTCTCCATCCACTGTCACCGTAAATTCGAAAGGAGTTGCCTCATTCATGGTTTTTAAAGCACTCATGAAATAGCTTAATACGCCGAAACGGTTTTTACTATCTTCGTCAATATTAAATGAAGCCTGGGTTACTAATCCAATCCCCCAAAAATTAATAAAGTAATAATTATTAGTCTTTCCAGCATCTAAAGTCAGCTCTTCCCCTTTAATAATTGCACGTGCAGCTTGCTGCATATTCTGAGGAGTATCCAGTACACGGCTGAAATCATTACACGTCCCTCCAGGCAGCACTCCTATCACTGGACGTCTTTCCAGATCAGCCATGCTGTTAATTCCCTCGTGAACCGTTCCATCACCTCCCAGAATAAAGAGGACTTCCACTTCTGGTCCATAATTTCTGCAGGCTTCCCTGAACTCATCAAGTGAATCCGTCTGGAGAACTTTAAGCTCCTTCACTTCCTGAGTCAAAATTGGTATCGTTTGTGAAAGGTTTGTTTCGAGTACATTGCTATCTTCATTTCCATTGTATATAAATAATCCGGTTTCATATCGTGCCATATAATGAGAACCTCCCTTTCTATAAACCCTACAGGTATGATTTACTAATTTATCACATTTAAAACCACGCCGTGTTTCTCCAATTCTTCCACAAAAGCATGCGGTTCATCGACCGTTATGTACATTCGGCTAATTTCCCGCTTTAACCCGAAGCATAAATGAGCTTCCAACGGCTGCGATAATTCAAGAATATATTGAGGCTGCGCAGGTTCTAACCCTGCAAGTGTCAGATCCAAAGCCGCCTTATCGCTTGAGCATTCTTTTGCAGTCTGGTGGCAGGGTCTAATTTGTTCTATTATTTCAAATGGAATGGAAATATGGAAACGTAGTCCCTTTTGCAGATCCAAAGATTGGTTCCCTATATGCACAGGAGCTTTTCTAATAGCCTGATAATCCCCTATTAGAAAAAGTAAAGCATACACATCGAGAATAGTGGCAAGCCAGGCTGCTGTATGACTGAATTGCATGAGCAGGACATGGACCGCAATAATTTCAATAACCATAGCATGAATAAGCATAAGGAAAACCCCAAAATATTCACTTTTCTTATGGTAACTGAAGGTACATTCTTCCGGAGGATAACGATCCAATTGAGGAAATAATGCATAGCGGACCGCAGATACATCTGTAGCAAGAAATCCGCTGAGTCGTTGAAAATAAACACGGTATTTATAGGGGGCGAAAGTAATACGGTTCGCTTCATACATCCTACCTAACACGAACGGGTGATTGAACTGAGCGTTTTTGAAGTTTCTTTTCCATTGGGGGAAAGTCTTTAAGAATAGAAATAAGATGGTAAGTTCTATCCCCACTAATCCAACCTCTACCGCAATTACGGAATAGTTCAAGTACACGAGACTCTCCTTTGCATAAGGAGGAACAAGCCAATGAACGATAAAAAGACCAACCATCATCATAGGGGCTAAAACAGATACTGCCGGCTTTCTTCTCAAAATAAAAAGAAATACAACTCCAGGAATGACTACCATCACATCAACGATTGTGCCCCATACAAGCAGGGCACTCACTCGCCCTGCTACTTCTACTTTCTGGAGCAGAAAATTTGAAAATAAAACGAGGATAATGAAACCGCAACTGAAGTACAGAGACTGCTTATGGCTTAGCGAAATCTTCACACACTTCTCCCCTTCAACTAAACTTCCCTTCTTCCTTTATTTTACTACAGGAGTGGCAGGAGTACTACTTTACCTCCCTGCCGGGCACGGATGCCCATATAATATGTATAAATTATGCGGCCTGCTAAACAGCTGCTTCATAGACTTTTTTTTTATTTGATTTGGAGAGAAAACTTGAAAGTTCCATATCAGGAAGTTTCCAATTTACCGCAATTTTTTAACGTATCAGCACTTTCTATTCCCCTTAGACTGAGCCCGACGAGCATAACTTCTAACACCTCGAAAATTCTTAAAGGATGCATGTAAAACAAAAAGACTGTCGAGAAAGACTCGACAGTCATAGGAGGACTGTGGCTCCTCCCTTTTGGATGTGGAATTTACGGCCGCAATGTTATCAACATCTTACATGGCCTCTTTAATCCCTTTCTTCACAAGCCAACGGTTGGCTGGATAGCTTGTAAGGAAACCAAGAATCATAGCGATCTGCATCATAAACCAATAAGTTACGTCAGAAGGTTTGGGAGGCTCTGTGAATAATACAAAATGAACAATAGCCATCCAACCGAACATTCCGATTTCAAAAGCGAGCAGTGAAAGTGTATCTGCCTTCACCGCTTCTTTTATAGCGCTTGTAGCTCCGGCTTTTTTATTCATAGGATAAATTGCGAAAAATTGAAATATAATACCGAAGATATACGCAAGAATGAATTCAACGATATAATGTGCGAATAATACCGAACCTGCTATTGCTATGCCTGTCAGCGCTACAAATGGAACGCCGACCGCGTCACCCAGGGTACAGCCTGCTGAGCAGTGACTGGTAGATGTAAACACTTGAGCTCCACTGCCTCGGTTGTCTTCCCGGTCTATATCCTTCGCTTTAATACGTCCCCATTTAAAGTAAGTCCAAATAGCTATCGGACCAAGAAACCATCCATTGATTGGCCATACCACATTCATGATTGCCATCTGCTGAGGGTGGCGTGTTACATCAATAATAATAACCAGTGATGAAACTAGGCCGATAGCGAGCGCTGTAATTGAAATAATTGTTAAAGTGTCCATCGAAGTTCCTCCTTTATAAAAACCATTACCCCCCTTCCCTATTTCCATAAACATTCGACTTGAAAATATTTAGCCCACTAAATATAACTGCATGGATGATAAAAATCTTTCACACGGCATCTATTACTATAAAGAACTGTATAAACTGTTTAATAATCTGTTTTTCATTCAATTTCCATGTATATTCACCTATAGTCAAAGTTCCCTGAATCAAATATATTTACTTCAATAATAAATTCGATTACACTAATTTTATTAGGGGGCTAAACAAATGAAACAAGACTTCAGCGACTCATTAGGATACAACATTCATATGGTCTCGCACTTTATGCAAAATGTTTATAACGAAAAGCTTGGGGAGTACGATCTTACTCATTCTCAAGCGAGAGTGATCTATTTCCTGGCTACTTGCGGTCAACAATCACAAACTGCTTTACAAAAAAAACTATATATTAAAGCTTCCTCCATGAATGGAGTCATTGAATCCCTGCTTAAGCATGGAAGAATTGAGAAACAAACAAGTCCGAATGACAAACGTTCTAATTTAATCACTTTAACGAATCAAGGTCGCGAACTGCATAGCACTATTCAGGAAATTATCCGAAAGATTGAACTTCAGGCCACAGAAGGTCTTTCTGAAGAAGAACAGACAATTATGGTTACATGGCTTAAAAAAGTCCAGAAGAATATGAAACCCTCTGTAGGAAGGAGTGAACAACAATGAAAGAACAGAGTCAGCGTTTAGGCACTCAGCCAATACCAAAGCTTCTTGCTAACTTGTCCATCCCTGCCATGATCGGGATGTTTGTTATGGCTTTATACAACGTTGTTGATACCCTGTTTATTGCAAGAGGAGTCGGGATCCTAGGGGTATCTGGCGTGAGTATTGGTTTCCCAGTCATGATGATTATGATGGCAGTTGCAGCCGCTGTAGGAATCGGGGGAGCCTCCGTTATTTCAAGAAGACTTGGGGAGAGCAAGCCGGAAGAAGCTAACCAAGTATTTGGTAATGTCTTATTCACCATACTCGTTATCAGTGTATTTGGTTTTATCAGTGCTTTCACTATTATGGAGCCGCTGCTTAAACTCTTTGGAGCTACAGAAAACATTCTGCCATACGCTAAGGATTATCTGTATCCCATTCTGCTGGGTACATTATTCTTTTCCTTTGCTTTTACAACCAACAATATAATCAGATCCGAAGGTAATTCACGCTTTGCTATGATCACCATGATCATACCTGCTGTGTTAAATATCATTCTTGATCCAATTTTTATCTTCGGACTGGATATGGGGGTTAAAGGAGCTTCAATCGCTACTGTAATCTCACAGGGAACGGTAAGTTTGGTGGTACTTTACTATTTCCTTAGCGGTAAATCATCCCTAAAGATTAAGGTCCCTTTTTTACGGCCTCACCTGAAAGTTCTTAAAGAAGTTATCACCATCGGAATGCCCGCTTTCATTCGTCAAGTATCTGGGAGCGGAATGATGATTGCCATCAACTTTATGCTTATTAAATTTGGGGGAGAATTTGAAGTAGGTGTGTTCGGCATCGTCCAGAAGCTATCCATGTTTACAATTATGCCGATGATTGGTGTCCTGCAGGGCATGCAGCCTATTATTGGATATAATTACGGTGCTAACAACTATGATCGATTGAAAGAGACCATTCTCCTCGGCATGAAAGTTGTTACCTTAATATCTTTTGGGATCTTTGCCATTATGATGATCTTCCCAGAGGGACTCATGCATATCTTTACGGGAGATACTTCTACGATTGAAACCGGGGCTTATGCGATACGAATTATGTTTGCCCTCGCTATGCTGATTGGTGTTCAAGTAGTCAGCGGCGGGCTTTACCAGGCACTTGGGATGGCAAAACCTGCGATGATCTTGTCCATGGCCAGGCAGGTATTATTCTTAATTCCGCTCGTATTAATTCTTCCATATTCCTTTGGTGTTTCCGGTGTATGGCTTGCCTTTCCATTAGCTGATCTGATGGCTTTCCTGCTTTCTATTCTCTTTCTATATAAAGATAGGGATTTATTCTTTAAGTCAAAGAAAGAGAAGCCACCTTATGAAACCGCCCCGACATCTTTGTAATGGAAAACACGACGTCCAAGAACGTCGTGTTTTTTTAATAAGGCTCTTTAACAGTTTATGTTGATTTTTCAATAGAGGCTTATTAAGCAAACGGGCCGGTTTGTTGAAGGCTCAGTTTCGAGATATTGTGTGGAGAAAGGGGCTCCAGGGAACGGCTCGCTTTCCGGCCCTGCACGACACAGGGTCGTTCGACGTTGCCACAGGACGTGGCGATCTTAGTCGAACTTCTTATATGTGCTGAGCTTCCTCGGGCTTAACAGCCCTGCGGGATCTCACCGATCATGTTCATCCCGCAGGAGTCTTCACCGTTCCCTTCCGCCCCTTTACGATTATGGGGAGCACGAACCTTTACGTAATGGCCTTCATATGAGGAAGAATAACCTATATGATTAACGCTAAATACGGAGTCTATCAAAGGTATAAGCGGCGCTATAGAAGCGTTTAAGACGATTAAAGCTTCCTGCTTTTTCTACTGCCAGGGTCCGTTCATGTGAAATGGCTGGGGTGGCGGAGGAAACGACGAGACTCCCGCGGGAGAAGGAGCTAGGCAAGACCCCGCAGGGAGTGAAACGAGCGAGGAGACTCCTTGGAAAAGGAGGATCGACTAAAGTCGCCACGTCCTGTGGCAACGTCGATCGACCCTACATCTTGTAGGGCCGCAGGAAAGCGAGTTGTTTCCGCAGCCATCCCTTCTCTATATTAAGTAACGGACCCGATTTATCTCGAAATCAAGTCTTCAACAAACGGGAGCTTTACCTTAATATCTACATGGAGGATTAAACAGAGCTTTATGATTATGTAAAATCCTAATCATTTCCCGATGATTTATCATACAAGCTCCTGATTGGTGCTAAGACTCAGTTTAATGGGGCGTACGATGTTTCGTGCTGCAGAGCTGCAGCGAATCGTTCTACTCAGAACCACCACCGTAAACCTGTAGGTCAAAATTAAGGCTTTCAGATTTCGTTCCGATAATTTAATAATCTTTATATAACAAATTAAACACTAACTTCTACTAGAATCACGATCATATCCACCCTACCTTTAAATTAAGAGAGGTGACAAATTGTTATTTTTTCCAATGATTCCAATTATCATATAGCAAGGTGTGACAAATTCAGTTAAAATAAGTACAGAATAGACAAAAAAGATAAAGGATGGACCGAATGACTTATTCAGTAAACTTGATTAAACTGTTTATTCGCCGCGAAGACCATCTATTCAAATTGAGGGAAGCGGAACGAATTAAAAACGTTTGGAAACTATTATTCTTATTACTAGGTTTAACCGTATTGACCTATGTCTGGACATCCTGGATGGGCCTTGGAACCGATCCTCTATCAGATGAGATGACCACCTTAAACAGAGTGGAATATGAATTCCGAAAAGCCTGGTTCTTAATCGGCCGTGTAGCATTTGGAATTCTATTATATGTCTTCATCTTATTTATCTCTTCTTTCTTTTTCTGGTTATTTAATCATGTAACTTATAAGAAGCTATTGATTATCCAAATGAATGTCCTGTTGATTATGCTTCTTGAGCGTGTACTTTGGATCCCGCTAATGGTTTATTTCGGACTTGACTGGTATGTTTCACCTTTTTCATTTGGAATTATCACTTCCTACATAACCAATATTGATTGGATCATTTATTTACTTGGCTCTGTATCCATCTTTCAATTGTTCATCATTTGGTATCAGGTGACGTGCATCTCGAGCATTTCCCCCACCAAAAAAAGGTGGATATGGACAGGTGTTATCTTTTGGCACTTGCTTTTGTGGACCGGAACCGCAGCTCTATCCAACTATGACCTGTTTTTACACTATTTACTCAGGTAAGAAAGCAGAAGGTGTGAAGGTATATGAAAAATAAAAGATATAGTAAAAGAATTCTAGGCTTCTTAATAATTTCATTCATAGCAGCCAATGCTCTGCTTATTTACTTTGACGACGAGGAGCAGGTAGAACGCAAGTCCTATATTAAGGAATGGTCTGAGTCGACTACATCGGATTTGCAGAACACCCTGTCTTCTGAAGGGGTTTTTGCATCCGCTCAAACCACTCCTGTTTACTTCAACCAGGATTCCGGCGCTTTTCATGAGTTTGTTGCCAAAGAAGGTCAAACCGTTGAGGAAGGCGATGACCTATATTCTTATGAAGTAGAAGACTATGCTAGTAAGGAAGCGCAGCTTGAGAATAAACAAACCCGCTTAGAACAGGAAATAGCGGCTATTGAAAATTACATACAAGAACTTGAGAGCTACACAGTACCTGACCCTGAAAATGAGTTGACCACACCTGGCCGTACCAATCAGAACACGGAAGATAATTCAAATGTCGGGAATCTCAGCCCAGAGAGTCCCGCTAATGGAGAAACTGGTAATAGTGCCACAGAAGGATCCTATGCTGAAACAGAGTTTTTAAAAAAAGAAAAAATTGCCGAGCAAGAAACTGTCCTGGCTCAAAAAGAAGCTATGGCTGCCATGGTGGAAAGTCAACTTAATCAACTACGTGAGAATGGAGAGGTTATTACGGTCAGCAGTCCTTTTTCAGGAACCGTTACGGATACGTCAAATGATTTGGACAAACCCATTATGACCCTCTCTTCAACTGAACTGAACCTTAAAGGGGATTTAAAGGAAGAAGACCGCCCAGAGGTAAAACCGGAAATGCCGGTAACGATGTACGTTCCTGAACTGAACATGGAGCTTAATGGATCTCTCGCAGCCATTCAGGACCATCCGGAAGAGGTAGAAATCAACGAAAGCAGCAGGTACCCATACGAAGTCACGGTAGATGAAGTAGATGAGAAGGTTTTGCCTGGTTATCATGCAGAAGTAGATATTATAACAAAGCAAGTTGACGGGGTGGTTACCACTCTTGATGACGGACTCATTAAAGAGAAGAAATCCTACGTGTGGACGATGAATGAAGATGGAAAAATCGACCGGCAAGAAGTAGAAACAGGCCTTAAAGAAGATAACCTGATAGAAATACAAAAAGGTTTGGAAGCTGGTGAATGGGTAGCCTATCAGCCCAAAGACGAGTTTAGAAGGAAGTCCACCTTTTTTACTCCTCTCAAGTATCAGGACTTGGATGTTTCGCAAATATGGCATTCAGATCAGGAAAGTATTGTGAATTATGGATTGCTAGGTTTGCTAGCTCGTTAATTTGATCAGGTGAGCACCCTTCTCCCTTAAAGGAAAGGGTGCTTTCTAATGATGGATGATAATCCTATCCATTGCATAATGAGACGCTGCATGGCACGATATACATGATATTTTAAAGTAAAGGGGGACCTATAGATGAAATTAAGTGTATTAGATCAATCCCCCATATTATCCGGGATGACTTCTCAAGATGCACTAAAGCAAACAACAGAGCTGGCAGAATGGACAGACCGATTAGGTTACCACCGCTTCTGGGTAGCTGAACACCACAGTACGGAAAGCCTGGCGGGGTCATCACCTGCTATCTTAGCTGCTCACTTAGCAGCCCGCACTAACCGCATACGCATAGGAACAGGCGGTGTTCTGCTTCCTCATTACAGCGCCTATAAGGTTGCAGAGTCCTTTCGTGTGCTGGAAGCCTTACACCCGAACAGAATTGACCTCGGCGTAGGACGTGCGCCAGGCGGCATGCCAAACGTAAACTTAGCTTTAAACCGGGGCAGCTCACCTGATATTGAAGGGTACCCGGCTCAAATAGAAGAATTGATGGCCTATTTGCATGGGCAGGACCCTCGAGGAATGAATGTCTATGCTACTCCTAAAGGAGAAACCTCTCCCCCGATCTGGATGCTCGGGTCCAGCGGGACAAGTGCCCGGCTTGCTGCAGATTTAGGCGCATCGTATTCTTTTGCCCATTTTATTAATGGCCACGGAGGAACAAGAGTCGTGGATCGTTACAAGAAATACTTTTCCCCTTCCATGCAGCAAAGTGCTCCGGATGCGAATGTCTCGATTTTCGTCGTATGTGCAGAGACAGATGAACATGCCGAGTATTTAGCTTCGAGTCTTGATCTCGCTTTATTACAAATTGAACAGGGTGCGAGAAGATCCGGTTTTCCTACTCCTGACGAAGCCCTGCAACACTCTTATACTTTTTTTGAACAGGAAAGAATACAAGATAATCGCAGCCGTATGATTGTCGGTTCTCCTGATCGAGTAAAGCAAGAGATTGAGGAGTTAGCAGAGAGCTATCAAGTAAACGAAATTATTATTAATACGATCGTTTCCCCTTTTGAGGAACGACTCCGCTCATACGAACTATTAGCTGAAGCTTTTCAACTTCACAAAGAGTAAGTGTAAACACAGGAACTGGTATCTCATACCAAGTTCTTTTGTTTTATAATTCCCCTCTTTTCTATCCAGTTTTAGTTTTTTGCATCCCTTCCCTTATTATAAAGTGCTTTAAAACTTTATATGGAGAAAACCTCCGTCCTGATTAGGACGGAGGTTTCATTATGTAGCTAGCGTTTAGGACGCCCTGCCGGTCTTGTTAAGGACATCAAATCTTCATCTAAATTCATCACTTTTTGCTCAACCATCTGACGTGCATCCTGAACCCCTCTGTTATATATAAAGGGACCCAGCTCTTCGATCATTAATTGTAGAAGCTGGTCAGCTGCCAGATCACCGATCTCCTCGCCTCGTTCAAATTCAAAGTACTCCTGAATTTTGGCAATTACGTAATCTTTTTCTTCCTTTTTCAAAGATGGAAGCATTCAAATCAGTCCCCCTTTCTACTTAAAGCTTACCATAACCTTTTACGAAAATAAGCGTTAGATAACGTTTGTATCGTTACAGTTTTAGAAACCAAACTATCTACTACTATACTATTTCTTCATTCCGAGGGCACAGACGGTATCATTCGGAAATGTCGGCTTAATAAATACTTCAATTTGATCAAATCCTGCTTCTTCCAACAGTGCGCGAAGCTGTCCGCCCATCACTTCAGTCGTCTCATCACTTGTCCCACGTCCGTGCGGGGAAAGGGTTAAGGCTATTTTTCCTCCAGGCCTCAACAAGAAATGCAGATGATGTAACGTCTTTACAGGGGTCTCCCAAAATGAAATGTTGTTAATGGAATAGATTTTATCAAGGGGCTGATAGAAGTTTTCCAACATTTGAGCCTCCCCCTGCATCATACATATCTGTTCAGGTGCCTTCTCCTTTTTCAGCCTGCGAAGTGCTGTCTCCACCATTGACTCTGACGGATCAATACCGTATAAGGAAACCCCTTCTTTCTCCGCTATCTTTTTTAGAGCATCCGCTGGGCCAAATCCCACTTCCAATACCTTGTCATTCTTTTGGATATCAAGGAAAGACAACGTCCATTCATTTCTTGTCTCATTTTCTTTAACCATAAACCAGCCGGTCATTTTACCTATCCATCCTTCCGGCTTAGCAAACTGTTTATACAACATTCTGTCCCACTCCTTTTCATATTCTCTTGTCTCTTTTCCCTCCCTTCAGCTATCCTATGCGCTATTTATAAGTTATTTAGTTTCCTTAAGATGGATTTGTTTGTATGATAGATTACAGAAACCTTTTATAAAATAATGTAGGGTGCCGGAGATAAGGGGGATTCCAATGAGAAAAAAATGGCTTCTATTTAGTATCATTCTAATAGCGCTATTAGCCGCTTGCGGAAATACATCATCAAACGAAACTGCATTATCTGAAGTGACAGAAAAGCCCTGGTCAGATATAGAAAGTGCTGCAGATGGTACAACCGTGCGCTTGTTTATGTGGGGCGGCGATGAAGGGATCAACCAGTACATTGATGAATGGGCAGCTCCCCGTCTAAAAGAAAATTATAATATTGAGTTGGAGCGAGTTCCTATGGATACGGGTGAAATCCTGCAAAAGCTTCAAACTGAAAAGAAGGCTGGTAAGTCGGAAGGAACGATTGACATCATTTGGCTGAACGGTGAGAATTTTAAAAATGCTAAAGAAAACAGTCTGCTTGCTGGCTCTTTTGTAAATGCACTTCCTAACTTCCAAGAATATTACGATACTGATGATCCTGCTTTTCAGACGGATTTCGGTACATCAGCCGATGGAATGGAAGCTCCATGGGGTAAAGTACAATTTGTTTTTCATTACGACCAGTCCAAATTAGACACCCCACCTTCATCATTTGAAGAGCTGAAAAGCTGGGTCGAGCAGAATCCGGGTAAATTCACTTATCCAAACGCGGAAGACTTTACAGGAAACGCTTTTCTGAGACATGTCTTATACGCGAAAGCTGAAGAACCTTCTGCTATATATGAACAGTCTCTAGATGAAGAAAGAATAGCAGCAACAGCTGATCAGACCTGGAGTTATTTAGAAGAGATAGAATCTAATCTATGGCGGAAGGGTAAACACTATCCGAACACCTTAGCTGAGCTGGATCGGTTATACAGCCAAGGGGAAGTGTGGATGACGATGGGGTACAATGAAGCTCGCGCTGAGTCACTTATTGAAGAAGGAGTCTTCCCCGAAACCACGCGGTCTTTTATTATGGAGCCCGGTTCTATCGGAAATACACACTTCCTCTCAATTCCTTTTAACACTACTGAACCTGAGGGAGCTTTAACCGTTATCAATTTCATGCTTTCTCCAGAAGCCCAATTGGCTAAGCTAAAGCCGGATTATTGGGGAGAGAATACCCCCATCAGTCTGGATAAGCTTCCCGAAAATATGCGTAAAAAATTTAAAGCCGTAGAAAGAGGGGAGAGCGTACTAAGCCAGAAAAAGCTTGAGGAAAGCTTCCTTCCAGAATCAGAAGCAAGCTATGTAGAATGGATTAAGGATCAGTGGTTTAATGAAGTTGTTCAACAATAAGTCTGTCTACCTATTAATACCTGCCCTTTTATTTCTGACTCTTCCTCTATATGGGTTTTTTTCCGCCATTTTTCAGAGTCTGTCAGGGGGAGACAGATGGACATTTGAATATTATCTTGATTTATTGGAATCCACCCGCTTCCTTTCTTCGATTTGGTTCAGTATCCGAACAACCTTAATCGCAACGATTGTATCCTTGATTATCGGAGTCCTAATCACCCGGTCCTTTTATCCCTACTTGGAACATCACGTCCCGCGTCTTCTCGTGTGGCTTCCGATGCTGTTTCCTCATTTTGTTTGGGGCTATATGATTATCCTTCTGCTTTCGGAAACAGGACTAGCTGCCCAATTACTTGTAGAAGCAGGAGTGCTCCAGAACAGCAGCGCCTTCCCCATATGGACGAGGGATCCTCAGGGAATTGGTATTATCGTTACGTATGTATGGAAGGAAGTTCCTTTTGTAATTCTTATGCTTCTGCCGGTTTACGGCTCCATTAAACCAGGATACTACGACCTTGTGAAAACCCTTGGCGGGAGCAAGTTCAGACAGTTCACAGCAATCGAGTGGCCTGCTATATTTCCAGTATTAATCGAAACCGCATTGATTGTTTTCTCTTTCACAATTTCTGCCTATGAAGTTCCTGCTTTAATGGGAACGACTTTTCCAGAAATGATATCTGTACTCAGCTATGAATGGTTTTATGGCAGCGGATGGGAAGATCGCCCTATGTCTTTTGCAGCGATGGTCAGTCTAAGTCTGCTCATTCTTGCTTTTTCGGCTGCCGGGTTCTCTATCCTTCAGAAAAAGCGCTGGCGAGCTATGAGAGGACGATCCATATGAATATAAAGAAAATGACCTTCGTTATGCTAGCTCTTTTATTATTTATAATGCCCGTCCTCTTGCTTCTGTTACAGAGTGTCAGTTCTCCCTGGCGTTTCCAGTCTGGAGAATCATTTCATTTTCAAATTGAAAGTTTCCAGGTGCTATGGTCAGCTGCTAACCTTCTTGAAGCTACTCTCTGGTCGATTGTGGTCGGAGCCGGAGTGCTTATCCTGAATATGGCAGTGGGAATCGCTGCAGGAAAAGCGCTTTCTACACTTTCCTTTAAAGGAAAACCGCTGCTGGAAGCCTTGTTTCTGTCTCCCGTTTTAATTCCTGTGCTTGCGGTCGCTATGGGCCTTCATTTGTTCATGATTCAAGCAGGACTGGCTGATACCGCCCTTGGTGTTATCCTTATCCACCTGGTTCCGACCATTCCATACAGCATACGAATTTTTCACAATTCGTATGCTCAGCTAGGAAAGCACATGCTGGAACAGCCAGTGGTTCTTGGAGCCGGGCCGCTGCAGCAATTGTTCACTGTAGAACTTCCTTTAATGAAACCTGCGATCCGCAGTGTCACATTCTTAACAATCGTTATCAGTCTAAGTCAATATGCCATTACATCTATTATCGGGGGAGGCAGGATTGTTACCCTGCCCATGATTTTCTTTCCATTTCTTGATACAGCAAATACATCAGTCATGGCTGCATTTGCTGTATGGTTTGCTATGATTCCACTCGCAATGTATATCATTGTAGAAGCGTTCATTCTCCTTCTCCCCTATTCTAGAATGCCCTGGAGGAATACAAGATGAGCCACACACTGGACGTTCAGCATCTGAGTAAACAATTTAATCAAGATCTCATCCTGTCTGACCTTGCCTTTCAACTTAAAAGAGGAGAAATCCTCAGCATTGTAGGACCATCAGGAAGTGGAAAGACAACGTTATTGCGCATACTGGCTGGTTTGGAATCTCCTTCTCAAGGGAGTATTCATATGTATGGGAAAGAAATTACTTTCCAAAAAGCTAATCGACGGGACATCAGCCTTGTCTTTCAACAGCCTTTATTATTTCCGCATATGACCGTTCAGGAAAATATCACCTATGGAGCAAAACTGGCGGGCAAAAAGAATAACCACAAAATCTCTGAATTGCTTAAATCGACTGGATTAGATCGCTTCAAAAGTTACTTCCCCTCAGAAATTTCCGGGGGGCAGCAGCAACGGGTTGCTTTAGCTCGTGCTATGGCCACAGAGCCGGAAATCATATTATTTGATGAACCTTTCAGTAGTCTTGATCCTAAGCTGCGTCAACAGATCAGATACTGGGTAAGAGACTTTTTAGTTAATCAATCCATAACAGGAGTCTTCGTAACTCACGATACCGAGGAAGCGATGATTATGGGTGACCGGCTTGCGCTCTTTCATGAAGGGAAATTCCAGCAAATCGATCAGGCAGAAGTGATTCATAAGCACCCAGCTAATTCATTTGTTGCCGATTTTTTAGGAGGTCATTTGGTAATTGATGAACAAAACTATGTTCCACTAAAGGAATGCTCTCTCGATCCTATTAATGAACAAGAAGCACGCTCCTATAACGGCGTCCTCCAGCACATTACCTATCAGAACGGTCAGGCGGTCGGTCATATATTTTTAGAGGACCTGGATCATAAGATCTCTCTTCCTCTCGAAAAACCTATATCCGGTGAAGAAGTCACTCTATATATAAAAGAATCGAGCATCCGGACGTTTGGAGGCTCATCTTTATGAAGTGGAAAAGCCTCATACGTGCCCTCTTGTTTGTTATCGTTTTCCTTGTTATTGCCTGGTTTATACGGCAGCAATTTGATGTCACGGCGGATAGCATTCGCAGCTTCATTCTTTCTTTCGGTATTTATGGACCGCTTCTATTTATGGGTTTATACGCAATAGGTCCGATCGTGGTATTTCCAACATCTATTCTTTCACTAGCTGCTGCTTTTGCATACGGTTTATGGCCAGGCATGTTATATATTGTAATAGGTGCTACCGCTGCTGGTATTACGGGTTACGTAATGGGCCGGTTCTTTGGAGATTCGGTTTTGAAATTCCAAGAATCCAAATGGTCTGAAAAGATATATTACCGTATGAAGGAACGGGGTTTTCTGTATGTATTCGTTCTAAGGCTCATCCCTATTGTAGGATTTGACATCTTAAGTTACTTGGCGGGCGTTACACGCGTAAAGCTGCGATCCTTTATCATCGCCACCGTTTTTGGAATGCTTCCCGGAACGTTTGCTTATAGTTTAGTTGGTACTAGTCTGGCAAGTGGAGACCGCCAATTGATCTTCATCGCCTTGACTGTATTTGCTCTGATCTTCGCCCTGACTTTTCTATTCCGGAATAAAGTGAGAAGCTGGCTGAAAATATAGTAAATAAGCGCCTCCTTTATGGAGACGCTTATTTATATTTAGCCATGAAATCTCTGTCTATTTTATTTTTTAACTTCCAGGCCTGGTGGCTGTGATGACTCAGCGCACCATAGACCATAAATCCTTGCTGTTTTCCAGTTGATAAGATATAGAGGGCATTTTTTTGGGGATCATATTCCTGGAGGGATTGACCAGACAAGAATTGGCTCAAATTGTTCCATAACACTGGGCCCTGTTTAACAGCATAGACCCCACTTTTCTGAAGTTCAGGATACCCCGCTAAGGTTACGCAGTCCCCTGATCCAAAAATATATTCATAATCTTGAAATTGCAGAGTGTCCCGGACCAGCGCAAATCCTTTCTCATCTACTTCGACGCCCGACTGTTTAAAGATAGGCTCCGCAGAAGCTCCTCCCAGCCAAAGAACACTCGTATGCCGAATCTTATTACCGGAGTCCGTCACAATGTAATGATCGTGAATTTCCTCCACACTCTCATCCTCCCACACTTGGACTCCTTTTTTAGTAAGTAAAGATTTAAGCCGATGGGAAACTAATTTCGGAAATCCACTCATGACCTTCTCAGCAGTTACCAGCTTAACTTGTCCCGGAATTTGGTTCTTTTCTTTATAAGTTTGGAGCGAAAGAGCAAGTTCCGTTCCCGCAGCACCTCCACCTACAATTAAAGGATGAGTTGTATTACGAACTTCTTCAATTTGAGATATAAATTCATAATTAGGTTTGATGGTCCGAGCTACCGAATTTTCAAACTCCTGAGGTAAACTTCTGGAGCCAATATCAAAACTTACAACATCAAACGGATAGACGGAACCGTCATGGCAAATTACTTTTTTCTGTTTAGGTCGCAAACTGACCACGGTTTTTTCAATGAAATGGATACGTGCTTCTCTTGTAATCTTTTCCAATGAAACTCGTGTATCCTCAAGTGAGTATAGACCTTCTGTGAATCCCGAAAACATTCCAGAGTAATATTGGTACCTGGAGGAAGAAATCAGACACACCTCAACATTTACCCATGCTTCGCTTTTCAGTCTTCGAATCACCTCTAGATGCGCATGCCCTGCTCCTACTAATAACAATCGCTTTGACAATACAGGTTCCCCCTTTATACAAAACGTCCACATGGAATAACCATGTGGACGTTTACTTTAAAGACTTGTTTGCAAAAACTCTTCTACTTCTTCAGGGGTTTTTGCGTTTGCACTATGCAAATGCGCTATTTTTTCACCTTGTTTAAAAATCAACAAACTAGGAATACCCATAACCTCATACTTATCCGCAACTTCAGGAATTTCGTCACGATTAACGTCGTACCAGTGATACTGATTATATTCCTCTAAAACTTCTCCGATAAACATATCCATTCGACGACAATCCGGGCACCAGTCTGCCTGGAACTTAATAATAACCGGTTGCTCACTCTCGATTGTTTCGTTGAATTTCTCTATTGTATGAATTGATTCCATGCTCATCATTCTCCTTTTAAACAGATTCTTATCCATATGATAATCGGTAAGAATGCATTTGTCTTATGATTTGCTTATTTATATTCCACACGGCCCAGCAGCCATGCAGCCACAAGACCTCCAAAGAAGGTCAGGGCACTTACCAACCACAATGCTGCACTTTCCGGTACACCAGGAAAAATAACAAATACTGACCCAATAACTAAACCAATAATGAGGGCAAAAGTCCCTGAGGTGTAATTCTCCAAAAAGAATTTAACAATCTTACTCATAACCACAATACCAAATAGAATTCCTAATCCGACCACTGCTATAATATCAAATTTCAAATCTGATACTCCACCGACTACTGTTGAATAAACCCCAATAATCAACAAGATAAATGACCCACTTATACCCGGCAGGATCATGGCACTGCTCGCAATCCAGCCCGAAAAGAAAAGAAGGATATAGGTGGAAAGCGTTAAGTTCTGCATAGGTTCCGTTTCATTGGTCTGGAAGAATGCCATTGAAGCTACGAGTGCTGCACCGATAAGTAAGATGAAATAATGGTTCGCTTTAAATTTATGCTTCACATCCGCTTTATGTGTTAAGTACGGAAGAACCCCTATAATCAATCCCAGGAAGAAAAACTGAGTGGGACCAGGGTAATGTTCAAATAACCATTCTATTAATTTTGCCAACAGCAGAATAGACGTAACAACCCCAATTCCCAACGGCAGTAAGAATTTAAGATGTTTTTTCCATTCCTTTGTAAAGAAACCGTTGATCGCTTCAATTAGACGATCATAGATACCGAGGACTACCGCAATTGTGCCACCGCTTACGCCTGGGACTACGTCACTTGCTCCCATAAGCATACCACGGTAGATATTTCTCCATTCCCACATGTTCAATACTCCTTTTTAATAGTGTCACTTATTCTATCGTACTTGTCTATGATTTTATGATCCTTATTTAATGTATCCTAAAAATTGCCTTCAATCAATCATTCTTATAGCATAAATAAAGGACCGGATTTTACCCGGTCCTTTTATCCAATATTTTAGGCAGAGGTTTTTTCCTCAGATTCTCTGTGTTCTTTCTCTATGGAAGCTTTATCAGCACGAAGTGCTTTATAAAGCGAGAAAACCATGAGAATCATAATAAACGAGAATGGAAATGCTGCCGAGATTAAAGCATTTTGCAAGGCTTGTAAGCCGCCAGAATACAATAACACAGCTGCCATAGAGGATTGGATAATTCCCCAGGCAAATTTAACCATAGTCGGCGGTGTTAACGAGCCGTTCGTAGTCTGCATACCTAATACGAATGTTGCAGAATCGGCGGAGGTAATAAAGAAAGTTCCAATAAGGATCATCGCAATGATGGACATGATCAATCCTAATGGATAATTATCAAAAGCACCAAATAGCGTCTGTTCCGTAACTAATTCAGACAAGTCCGTTTCGCCGCCCTGCTGAACATTGATGGCAGAAGATCCAAAAGCAGAGAACCATAGAAATCCTATTACAGATGGCACTAACAGCACCCCGGATAGAAACTCTCTAATTGTACGTCCTTTGGACACACGGGCGATAAAAATACCGACAAACGGAGACCAGGCGATCCACCAGGCCCAGTAGAATACGGTCCAGTTGTTAATCCAAGTTCGGTTCTCTTCACTATTCGGAGCTAATCTAAAACTCATGGAAGGCAAGTTCTGCAAATAAGCTCCTATCGTATCCGTAAACATATTCATAATAAATAAGGTAGGACCTATTACCATCATCATTACTAACAGAAGTAAAGCTAAAATCATATTAGTATTACTCAAGTATTTAATCCCTTTACTAAGTCCAGTGTAAGCTGACATCATAAACAGGACCGTTACGATACCAATAATAATCAGCTGCACAGTAAACGAATCCTTAATAGGCGTAAGGAATGTCAGTCCACCATTAATTTGTGCTGCTCCGAATCCTAAAGTAGTAGCTACACCTACAATAGTTGCAAAAACCGCAACCACGTCAACCGCTTTCCCCCAGGGACCTTTCATCTTATCCCCAAATAGCGGCTCTAAAGTGGCACTTACGAGAGCGGGCGCTCCACGGCGGAATTTAAAATAGGCGAGTACTAAAGCAACAATCGCATAGATCCCCCAGGCATGAACTCCCCAGTGAAAATACACGAACTGCATGGCTTCGTTCAAAGCTTCAGGAGTGCCTGTTTCTGCAGTTGGAGCATTCTTTGAGTAAAAGTAAATCGGTTCTGCTGCCCCCCAGAAAACCAGACCGATCCCCATACCTGCGCTGAATAACATCGCAAACCATGTGGCATAGTTGTAATCCGGCTTATCAGAAGGTTTACCTAACTTAATTTTCCCATATGGACTGAAAATCATATAAATACAAAAAATGACAAAACCCGTAACGATTAATAAGTAATACCAGCCAAAATGTACAGAAATGAATGACTGTATCGAACCTGTAATGCTTTCCAGATTTTTAGGAGCAACAGCCCCCCAAATAACTGAAAATAAGGCGATGGCCAGAGTAATCCAAAATACCGACGTAACTTTTTTCATCATTTTCTCCTTTCCGGTGCTCAACTTTTTTTACATCAATAGATAATTGCGAGGAAATGGTAATTGTGGACTAGTTAACTGTTACCCCATCCTCAAAATTGTAAACAATTTGTCTAAAAACTGTAAAAAATGTCGACTTCCCGGAAAAATGTACCTATTTAATATGGGCGCGGGAACTGAACGGTTTTATTACAAGCTGATGCTAACTTCTGAGCCTGCTTATCAAAGTATTCAAAATCCAGCTGATCCATACTCTTTGTATCGACAGCTTTCATCATATATCGGCCAAACCTCCATACGTCCTCTTTAATCTTCTCATCATGCACCACAGAGATTTTATAGAGAGCTTCAATCACTCCGTTCATCACAGAGAAATCGTGACTCCCATAGATGCGCATCTGATAGAAGCTGGTGTACAGATAATCGTGAAATTTCCTTGGCTCTATCTTCAGCCTAAGATGATTATTATCATCAGCATAATAGCGGATCGGCTCATACACTGAACCTAATTCAGCAAGCAGCGAACCTATTCGATTAATACAGTTCACCGCTGTATGTGGATCATTAATACTAGGTGAGATGGCTTTGACGGCTATTTCAACGAGTTTCTGTATTGAAAATTCAATGTCCTGTATATCGGTACGCTCATTTCCTACTATAATATATTGCAGCGCTTCCTCCGGTTTAATTTCTTCTGAGGAATCCTCTTTCCAATAATAAAACAGAGGCATACCCTTTTGAATGTAATCTCCAATTAACGTGTTGGCTTCAATAAATAAATCATTTTTCACAGCCCACTGAATGAATAACCCCATCTGCATTCCTTGAAGATAACCCGATTCATTTGCAAAAATGACTCCTTGACTGTTCTGTTTCAAGCTTTCCAGCTCTTCTTCATCCCACTCTGTTGATTCATTATAGCTCTTTTCCTTAAACGTGTTAGCAATAACACTTGAAGTGGTCTGGCGGATATCACCAATTAAATTGTTCACTTGTAAAAAGCGGGAGGAATGGTGAATAAACAGGATGAAAAAACCTAAACAAATGATGGATACGACCACAGTTAAAAATGGACTGACCAGACCTTTTTTCTGGGTGCCTCCTAGTAATAATAAATTAACAAGTGCAAAGATAAACCCAAATGAATAGACCCCCAAAACGTGCTGGGTCACTCGGCTTTTCATAAAATCCTGTAATGTACGCGGTGAAAACTGAGTGGAATAAGTGGTCAGCACCACCATAATAGTCGAAAAACTAATGGTGGTCATCGTCAATATTGAGGTAATCAAAGACCCATACAGGGTCGTGGCCACACTTTTCTCCGTTAAAAATATTTTCGGCATACTTTCCTGAACTTGCGGAACGATCCATAAGTCCACAATACTTATTAAAATAACTGAAATGATAGATATTAGGCTGTAAAGAGTTGGAAGAAACCAGAAACTGTCCCGCACTTTTACCCAAATTTTCTCTCTGTTCATCAAATTCTTTCTCCCTTCCTGTTTAACTCACTTTCCCACCATATCATTTTAGTACGAGAAGTCTTAAGGATTTACTTTAAAATAATAATTTTTCTAACCAGACATGTTCAGGCTGGTGGTGCATCAGACTCTGCTTGATCCATTCCTTTTGACGTTCATTTAAGTGGGGGAATATAGAGTGAAAATCCTGGTGGTCCTTTTCACGGGTGTTCTTTGCTTTGTAAAGAAGGACAATTTCCGGATTTAAATAAGGAACTCCCTGTTCAGAGCGAAGATGCATATAACTAAGCGGAAATTTAATTTTATTGTCACGCCTAAAGTGCCAATAGTCCCCTTTCCTTTCATTTAATAAAACCTCTATATGTTCTCCAGAATGATTCGTTGCATGCATCTCGTGAATGGGGGCATCCAGCCAATCTTTCAAATTCCAATTTATTCCTTCCCCTTCTTTAATATACTCCATTTTCCAATTCTTGAAGTGTGTCTGGAGCATATACTGCTCCTCCCTTAATACAGCTACATCAAGATCTTCGTGCCCTCTTATTTCTTCGCCTATATGAAGGTCAATCGCCCATCCACCCGCGATCCACCAGTGACCCGGGTAGTCTTTCATGAACTTCTTTACTTGCACACATGATTCAAACACGATGAATACCTCCTTACCCTGAAATGGAAAGCTAGATAGAACCTACATAAAAAATTCAGTGTTTTTTGACAAATCCAATATTTAGTCGAATAATGAGGCATAGGAGGTGGGATATGTTAAAAGGACGCTTAGTAGATTTAAAGCCCGTGTCTCGCAAAGATTTGGAGAATCTTTACACATGGGCTAATGATGAGGCCCTTACTTTTCTTAGTTCAGGAAGTGAATCAGCTACCCAGAATAATAACCCTCTGGAAGCTCTCCAAGCCCAGTATGAAAAAAATCTGAATGCACACCATTTATGGGAACATGGAACTGTTTTTATTGTTTATTCAAAAGCAACGCAAGAACCTATCGGCAAATGTGATTATCGAAATTTGAATCCTGTTACAAGAGCCGCAGAGATTGGGCTCACCATTGGGGAACGCGATTACTGGGGCCGGGGATATGGAAAAGATATTATTTACACTTTGCTCAATCACCTTTTTTATACCCTTAATTTAGAAAGGGTACAACTCGATACCTGGAGCGGAAATCATCAAGCCCTCCAGTTATATGAAAAATCCGGATTTCAACTGGAGGGGCGTCTGCGTAGAAATGAATTCGTTCAAGGAAGCTACTATGACACCATTCTTATGGGAATATTGAAAAGCGAATTTGACTCCAGCTCACGTTAAAATAATACAGCTACTGTACATATCTCCTATTACATGTTTTTTTTGGGATTTTTAAGGGAATAAAATTATCAATATTATTTGATTTAATTCACTGATCTATTTATCAAAATCCATTTCCAGGAAGGGAGTCAGTATGAAAAATCCAGTATTTTTTATTTCGGCCACTGTGATTGCCGTATTAGTAGTCATAGGTGCCGTCAATCCTGAAGGTTTTGGCAGTGTAGCCAGCACTTTATTTGGTTTTACAACGAAAAATTTCGGTTGGTTTTACCTCATCTCTGTATTTGGCTTCGTTATCTTCTTAGGTGCGTTAGCCCTGAGTAAGTACGGGAAAATTAAAATCGGCCCGCCAGATTCTGAACCAGAGTATCCTTTCTTCACTTGGATCGGCATGCTTTTCTCAGCTGGATTTGGAGCAGGTTTAGTGTTTTGGGGCGTAGCTGAACCGATGAGTCACTTTTTCACAACTCCATTTAATACGCTTGAAGCACAGACTGAAGAAGCAGCTCGAATTTCTATGGGATATGCTTTTTTCCACTGGGGCATCAATCAGTGGTCTGTTTTTGCCATTGTCGGACTCTTAATCGGATTTTTACAGTTCAGGCAGAATAAGAGCGGTTTGATTTCCACCGCACTCGAACCAGTTCTGGGTAAGAATAAAGGGGTGAAGACCTTTATTGACTCGCTTGCCGTCATTGCCACGGTCATGGGTATCGCGACCTCACTCGGACTTGGGATTCTGCAAATGAATGGTGGTCTAAAAGCCGTATTCGGTGTGCCAAATAACACCATGATTCAACTGGCCATTACCGGCGTACTTCTCGTCCTTTATTTAGCTTCTTCCAGTACAGGATTAAATAAAGGGATTAAGTGGCTTAGTAACGTGAACCTTGGCTTATGTATGGTTTTACTAGCCTTTGTATTCATAGCAGGACCTACTGTATTTATACTTAATACCTTCACCCTAGGGCTTGGAGATTATATTACAAACTTCGTGGGTTACAGCCTGCGTCTCACTCCTTATGAAGATGGTGGAGGGGACTGGCTGAGAGAGTGGACCATCTTCTACTGGGCATGGGTAATTGCCTGGTCTCCATTCGTTGGAACTTTCGTCGCCCGTGTATCAAGAGGAAGATCCATCAGAGAATTCATCTTCGGCGTGCTGATCGTGCCGCCATTAATTGCCTGCTTGTGGATTGCTACTTTTGGAGGTACAGCCTTAAACAGCGATTTAAATAACGGAACAAACATAGCTGAGGCGGTTAACAATGACGTAACTTTAGCATTGTTTGAAACCTACCAGCATCTTCCCATGACGGGAATACTATCTATTTTATCCATCTTATTAATTGCAACATTTTTAATTACTTCAGCAGACTCCGCTACGTACATCCTGGCAAGTATGACGACTAATGGAAGCTTAACACCTCCGCTTATCATTAAAATTGTTTGGGGGGTTCTAATGGCAGCCATTGCTGGAGTTCTGCTGTTAGCAGGCGGGCTGAATGCCTTACAGACTGCTTCCCTTGTTTCTGCTTTACCATTTACCATAGTGATCATACTCTTTGTCTATGCATTTACGAAGATGATTAGAAAAGAAGAACCTGCTCAACAAAAAATTGAACAACACCGCAAGGCAAGATAATGAAAAAGCTGCCTCCCTTTCATAGGAGGCAGCTTTTTCAACTTTATTCAGACTATCTTTACCCCATACCTAAATCTCCTGGATCATGAGCCTTAAATTTGGCAAGAGTGACTTCCGAACTTTCTTCAGGTTTTTGATCTTCCTGATTATCAAATGCAAGAGATGCCGATCCCAAGGTACCTGCGGCCAACATTATACCTAAGAGAAATACAGTTAAACGTCTTTTCATTTTCTTCTACCTCCCCTTATTTTATAAACGCTTCAAATAGTGTTTGGGTAAAAGTGCAAAGAATTGATCTCCTAGCTCATGAATAAACCGATAATGGGCGTTTTCCAACAGATGAATATTCTTACTCGCTGCCCCCATGTAGCACTCTTGAAACGGAGTCCAAGTTTCCATATTTTTCAGAATGGTTCTAGCTTTATTAAATTCTTTGTCAGCTATGGCTAAATGAGCTGTTTCTACGGGGTCAGGCGTTGTTATTTCTTCTGTCTGAAGATGATAGGCAGCAATAAAAGGAATCGTATGGTTTTTAATAATAGCGGCCCATCGATTTAAACTATACTTTTCTGCAGCTTCAAATGCCTTCAAAGCTTGTTCCATGGCAGTGGGATAGTCGGTATATAAATTGCATAGGGCAAGATTGTGATAAACACGGCAGATTTTCTTAGGTGATAATTCTGTATTGGTAATTTTATAAGCATATTTCTTAGCAAGAAGCGGGTTATTCGTCTTCCAATAATGCTGGAATAATAATTCATGATACCTGATCCTCATATAGTAAAGAGTCAGAGGTTCGTTAACGGCACTAATAGCTTCATCGATTTGTTCCAGGTACTTGTCGAGTCCCGTATATTCTTTTAAATCATAATAATAATAAATAATTGTGAAAAGATGTAAGCAATGAAGTGATGGATGGAGGAATTTTTCTTTTTGTAAGGACTGTAGTTGCCCTATTGAAGGTTTGCTATTCAGTCGGTTTAATAGCAGTCTATATAAATAAACAAGACGGGAGTCCAAGTTATGGTTTTGAAGGAGTTTATCCATCTCCTTAAAAAAATCATTCATATAAAGAAATTCCAGATATGCGATTTGATCCTCCAAATACTTAGGCGGATGAGTCAAGCAGTATCGGCTTGCCTGAAAAGTGGCTTCTTGTTTGGACTGTTTTTTTAATAAGGGGATATATGTTTCATACAAGGATGAGGTATAGTTTAATTGTAATTGATGCAATGGACTAGGTTCAATAACCTGATAACTGACCATCCAGCTTCATCCCTTTCGCATTACCTATTATTCATTTTATTGTATTTTATTGGTAAAGTCTAGCAATCTATCAGATTATTTTGTAAATTTAAGGTAAATATTAAGTCATTTTTCAATTTTTATTAAAAATATCTTAAATTAACTAAAATATTAAGTTTATATACCAGAGAAAAATACCGCTGAAAATGGCTCATTAGCATGAGGGGCGAGCTGGGGAAGTAAGGTCAATGCTCCTATTCCAAATGTAATTCCAACGACTTGGTGTCCTGTGGCCATCATGATGTTTCAAGTCCTTTCTACCTTTCGTGGATTGACTATTAAACCACCTTGCTGCTTTAACAGTAAAGCTCCCGTTTGTTGAAGACTTGATTTCGAGATAAATCGGGTCCGTTACTTAATATAGAGAAGGGATGACTGCGGAAACAACTCGCTTTCCTGCGGGGGAACTGGCAAGTCTCCTCGCTCGTTTCACTCCCTGCGGGGTCTCGCCTAGCTCCTTCTCCCGCGGGAGTCTCGTCGTTTCCTCCGCCACC
>NZ_JAIVAL010000016.1 GCF_020171985.1 Halobacillus halophilus | reverse complement strand
ATGATGTGGTGGTGAAGGCGAAGAGGTCACACCTGTTCCCATGCCGAACACAGAAGTTAAGCTCTTCAGCGCCGATGGTAGTCGGGTCGATCCCCGTGAGAGTAGGACGCCGCCACGTTAATATAAAACCAGAAGTTTGTACTTCTGGTTTTTTCTGTATCTGAAAAATTATGAAGGAGAGGGGGACATTTATGGAAGTAGGAGTTTTTTTTGATGATGATTTTCTTACATTTACTATAAGAATCGTAATTGCCTTGATATTAGCTGGGCTGATTGGGTTCGAAAGGGAGTTAAAGAATCATTCCGCAGGATTTAGGACTCATATTTTAGTCGGTGTAGGCTCCTGCTTGATGATGCTTCTATCTTTATACGGCTTTGAATCTTACATGGATGAATTTGAAAATGTAAGATTTGATCCAGCGCGTATACCTTCCTATGTGATAAGTGGTATTGGCTTCTTAGGTGCAGGAACCATTATCGTTAATGGCTTAACTATTAGAGGTCTTACTACGGCTGCTTCGATTTGGACAGTAGCGGGGATAGGGTTAGTGGTAGGTGCCGGTATGCATGATGTCGCTATCTTAACTACTATAATCGTATTATTGAGTCTAGTGCTATTAAATAAAATTGAAAAAGAAAATTTTAATAAGAAGAAACCTTATATCTTTCAACTAAAGGTAAGATCCGATGTTAAATTGCAATCAATCACTGCAATTTTTGATGAAAGAGAACTGAGGATTAAAGGAATTAATATTAAGAAACAGGAGCAAGATCATAACAAACTGATTATTGAAATAGATAAAGGCCAAAAGTACAATCGTGCTGAATTAATCGAACAGCTTTCCAGTAACGAAGAAGTCCTTCAGATCAATCATAAATTCTAAAACCATGTCAAAATTCGGCATGGTTTTTTGTTTTAGCAGAAATGAAATTAGGGAATCATGAATGTGTATGTAATCCAAACATTTTAGTTGCGTAACTCACAAAATTGAGTATAATAAAATTAAAGTCAAAGATAGTCAAAGTCAAAAGAGGAGGAGGGAAAATGAGGAATATCTCGGATGTAATAGAGGAATATTTGAAAGAGGTTTTGAATAAGAACCAGCAAAAGACAATTGAAATAAAACGCAGTGAAATAGCTGATCAATTTCAATGTGTGCCTTCTCAGATTAATTATGTGATTAAAACTCGATTTACTGTGGAAAAAGGTTATATAGTAGAAAGTAAGCGTGGCGGTGGCGGATACATTCGCATTAGCCGTATCCAGCATCGCAAGGAATCGGATATGATTGAAGAGATTGTTGAGATGATTAATCCCCTCGTTTCTCAAACAGCAGCTGCGGATGTGATTGAGAGGTTATTAGAGAGTGGAATAATCACAGAGAGGGAAGCAAAACTTATGGGAAGCATTATTGACCGTGAAGTCCTCACGTTCCCTCTTCCTCTGCGTGATGAAGTCCGTTCTCGCATGATGACGGCTATGCTCTTCACTCTAAAGTATAAAGGCTGAATCGGAAGGGAGAGAGCGTTATGGAATGCCAGGAGTGTCACCAAAGGAAAGCTACGGTTCATTTAACTCAGGTAATAAATGGTCAAAAAACAGAAGTTCACGTTTGTGAACATTGTGCTAAAGATAAAGGTTATATGAGTTACGGAGAAGAAAATTTTTCTCTCAGCAACCTTTTGTCAGGACTGTTCCATTCTGAAAGTCCATCTACTTTTAAAGGAAAACAAGCTCACACCCAGCAACAAACTCCTCAGCTGCAATGCCCTACTTGCGGAATGACTTACCAGGAATTTGCGCGAATCGGGAAATTTGGGTGCGGGAATTGTTATGAAACATTTGACGAACGCTTGAACCCTGTTTTGAGAAGAGTTCACAGCGGAAATACTACTCATGACGGTAAAATTCCAAAGCGTGAAGGTGGCCATCTCCATTTAAAAAGAGAACTCGATGAACATAAATCTAATCTTCGACAATTAATTGAGCAGGAAGAATTCGAGCAAGCAGCGAAAGTTAGAGATAAGATCCGAACTTTGGAAAGCCGAATTCATGAGGGGGAGGATGGTGAGCAATAATGTCATTGCAGCAATTTATGAACGAGGCTCTTAGTCCTTGGATGAAACAGGATGGGCCTGACAGTGATATTGTATTAAGCAGCCGCATTCGACTGGCTCGGAATTTCTCCAGTTCTCCATTCCCGTTAATCGCTTCTGATGAGACTTTGGAAAAGGTTCTGGATTTCTTCAAAGAGGAATATAAAGGTCAATCCTTCCGCGATTACAAGGGCTTTGAGATTGTCCAAATGAATGATCTTGAACCCGTGGAAAAAAGGGTGCTGGTTGAAAAACATCTCATTAGTCCACATCTGGCGGAAAAACCTGAGCATTCAGCAGCTTTGATATCAGAAAATGAGCAGGTTTCCATTATGATCAACGAGGAAGACCATATACGATTGCAGTTGTATTTTCCTGGTTTTCAATTGGATAAAGCTCTGGAGCAGGCTTCCCAGCTGGATGATTGGCTTGAAGAAAAAATCAACTATGCTTTTGACGAAAAAAGAGGTTATTTAACAGCCTGTCCAACTAATGTGGGCACGGGCATGAGGGCTTCAGTGATGATGCACCTTCCGGCCTTATCCATGACCCAGCAGATCAATCGTATGACCCCGGCAATTAACCAGCTTGGACTTGTTGTTAGAGGAATATACGGTGAAGGAAGCGAGGCTCTTGGAAACATCTATCAGATTTCCAACCAGATTACGCTTGGAAAATCGGAGCAGGACATTGTAGAGGATCTGCATAGTGTAGTAAAGCAATTAATTGATCAGGAAAGACGAGCCCGTGAGGCGTTGATAAGCCGATCAGGAGTTCAACTGGAGGATCGTATATTTCGCTCTTACGGTGTTTTAAAGCACAGCCGTATCATAGAGTCTAAAGAGGCTGCCAAATGTTTATCTGATTTGAGGCTGGGAATTGATCTTAAACTTATTGACGATATCCCAAGAACTATTTTAAATGAGCTGATGATTTTAACTCAGCCCGGGTTTTTGCAACAATATGCTAAAGCCTCTCTAAATCCAGATGAGCGTGATGTACGCAGAGCTTCACTAATTAGAGAACGACTTCAATTAGAAAATGAAGAATAAATGTTAGGAGGGAATGTCCATGATGTTTGGGCGTTTTACAGAAAGAGCTCAGAAAGTACTTGCACTAGCACAAGAAGAAGCTGTTCGTTTAGGACACAATAACATCGGCACAGAGCATATTCTGCTTGGTTTAGTAAGTGAAGGAGAAGGAATAGCGGCTAAATCATTAACCGCACTAGGTCTGGAAGCTTCAAAAATTCAGCAGGAAGTAGAAAAACTGATTGGAAAAGGTGAAAAGGTTTCCCAGACCATTCACTATACTCCCCGCGCCAAGAAAGTTATCGAATTATCCATGGATGAAGCACGTAAACTTGGTCATTCATATGTAGGAACAGAACACATTCTTCTCGGCTTAATCCGTGAAGGAGAAGGTGTAGCTGCCCGAGTGCTTAATAACCTCGGTGTAAGCCTGAATAAAGCACGTCAGCAAGTGTTGCAGCTTCTTGGCAATAATGAGTCCACCGGCGGTCAAAATCGTCGTGGAGGGGGATCTGGAGGTCAGGCAGCCAGTGCAAATACACCAACGCTTGATTCACTGGCTCGAGACTTAACGACAATTGCTAAAGAGGGCAATATTGATCCTGTTATTGGAAGAGGCAAAGAGATTGAACGAGTTATTCAGGTGCTCAGCCGTCGTACCAAAAATAATCCGGTACTAGTAGGTGAACCGGGTGTAGGTAAAACAGCCATCGCAGAGGGTCTTGCCCAGCAGATTATTAATAATGAAATACCAGAGATACTTCGTGATAAACGCGTAATGACCCTGGATATGGGAACCGTGGTTGCGGGCACAAAATACCGTGGTGAATTTGAAGACCGCTTGAAAAAAGTAATGGAAGAAATTCGCCAGGCCGGTAATATCATTCTATTTATTGATGAACTTCACACCTTAATTGGTGCAGGTGGTGCAGAAGGTGCTATTGATGCTTCTAACATTCTGAAGCCGTCACTTGCCCGTGGAGAACTACAGTGTATCGGTGCCACTACTCTTGATGAATATCGTAAGTATATTGAAAAAGATGCTGCACTTGAGCGTCGTTTCCAGCCTATCCAAGTAGATGAACCAACCCTTGATGAATCAGTGCAAATCCTTCAAGGTCTGCGCGATCGTTATGAAGCACACCATAGAGTAACCATACCTGATGACTCTATTGAGTCTGCCGTTCGTTTTTCAGACCGTTATATTACAGATCGTTTCCTTCCAGATAAAGCGATCGATCTAATTGATGAAGCAGCATCAAAAGTTCGTCTGCGTTCTTATACAGCTCCGCCGAACTTAAAAGAACTTGAACAAAAACTTGAAGAAGTTCGTAAGGAAAAAGATGCAGCTGTTCAAAGCCAGGAATTTGAAAAAGCGGCTTCTCTGAGAGACAGTGAACAGCGTTTACGCGATGAACTGGATGAAACAAAAGATGAATGGAAAGAAAAACAAGGGCAAGAGGATTCAGAAGTTACGGTAGAAGATATTGCTTCTGTCGTATCCACTTGGACAGGAGTTCCTGTATCCAAAATGACGAAAGATGAAAGTGAACGTCTTCTTCAACTGGAAGAAACACTTCATAACCGTGTTATTGGTCAGGACGAAGCTGTTAAATCAATATCTAAAGCTATCCGTCGTGCAAGGGCAGGTCTAAAAGATCCGAAACGCCCAATTGGCTCCTTCATTTTCCTGGGACCAACCGGAGTAGGTAAAACTGAATTGGCTCGCGCGCTGGCAGAAAGCATGTTTGGTGAAGAGGATGCTATGATTCGTATAGACATGTCTGAGTATATGGAAAAACACAGCACCTCTAGACTAGTAGGCTCACCTCCTGGCTATGTAGGCTACGAAGAGGGCGGTCAACTGACTGAAAAAGTCCGTAACAAACCTTACTCTGTTGTCCTGTTGGATGAGGTGGAAAAAGCGCACCCTGAAGTATTTAACATTTTACTTCAAGTGCTGGAAGATGGCCGTTTAACAGATTCTAAAGGACGCGTAGTAGACTTCCGTAACACCGTACTGATTATGACCTCTAACGTAGGTGCACAGGAGCTGAAAAGTAATAAATACGTCGGCTTCAGTATGGATGACTCGAACCAGAGTTATAAAGATATGAAATCTAAAGTTACGGATGAACTGAAGAAAGCGTTCCGTCCAGAATTCCTTAACCGTATTGATGAAACTATCGTCTTCCATTCACTAGAAAGAAAACACATGAAAGATATCGTAACCTTAATGGCAGAAGAGTTGAGAAAACGTCTGCAGGAGCAGGAGATCAACTTCACCTTATCTGATAAAGCTATTGAGCATATTGCAGAAACAGGATTCGACCCTGAATACGGAGCACGCCCGCTGCGCCGCTCTATTCAGAAAAACGTTGAAGATCTTCTATCTGAAGAGTTGCTAAAAGAGAATATTGCTAAAGGTCAATCCGTGAAAATTGACTTGAATGACAATAATGAATTCGTTGTTTATTCAGAGCAGGAATCTACAAATTAAATAAACCATAGCTGTTAAGTGCTAAATTTAAAAATCGGAAGGCGTTTGCCTTCCGGTTTTTTTCTTATTCCTATATGCTTTTAGTAAGAGGAAATTAATCTAATTGATATGCATGTGAAACTTTTTCACAATCATAATCGTATAAACTAGAAGGGAAGGGGCGAGTAATCTTGGCAAAAAGAAAGACAAAGTTTGTTTGCCAGGAATGTGGTTACGAAACGGCGAAATGGATGGGCAAATGTCCAGGGTGTCAACAATGGAATACACTCGTTGAAGAAGTGAGTGCTCCCAGTCCGAATTCCCGCCATGTGTTTCAGACTAGTTCCACTTCCACAAAAACAAAACCAGAAAAAATTAATTCTATAAAATCCGAAAAGGAACCACGTCTCCCAACGGATATGCCAGAGTTTAACCGTGTACTTGGCGGCGGTATCGTAGCGGGGTCCCTGGTTTTAATTGGTGGAGATCCGGGGATAGGGAAATCAACATTATTACTTCAAGTATCGGCTCAGCTTGCCAATAAAAATAAGCCTGTTCTTTACATCTCTGGCGAAGAATCTTCAAGACAAACTAAGTTAAGAGCAGAACGATTAAATATAACCTCAGATGAACTCTACGTATTATCTGAAACAAATCTGCAGGATGTTCTTAATCAAATTGAAGCTATAGAGCCAGAGTTTGTGGTGATTGATTCCATTCAGACCATTTTCAAAGAAGATGTTACATCAGCTCCAGGAAGCGTATCTCAAGTTAGAGAATGTACCAGTCAATTAATGAGAATAGCCAAAAACAAAGGTATTCCGATTTTTATTGTAGGGCATGTTACTAAGGAAGGTTCTATAGCAGGACCTAGACTTCTTGAGCATATGGTAGACGCCGTTTTATATTTCGAAGGGGAAAGACACCATACGTTCCGAATACTCAGAAGTGTAAAAAACCGTTTTGGAAGTACGCACGAGATGGGCATTTTTGAAATGAAAGAACAGGGATTAGTCGAGGTATTAAATCCATCAGAAATTTTCCTGGAAGAAAGGTCTCAAGGTGCAGCCGGCTCTGTTGTGGTTGCATCTATGGAAGGTACACGTCCTGTACTTGTAGAAATACAGTCTCTAATATCTCCTACTGCCTACGGGAATCCAAGAAGAATGGCTACAGGGCTTGATAACAACCGTGTACCATTACTCATGGCCGTTTTAGAAAAGCGGGCCGGTCTCCTTTTACAAAATCAGGATGCTTATGTGAAAGTAGCAGGGGGAGTGAAGCTGGATGAGCCTGCGATAGACTTAGCTGTTGCACTCAGCATTGCTTCAAGCTTTAGAGATCAAGTTTCCAAGGCTGAAGATGTAGTAGTGGGAGAGGTCGGTCTGACAGGAGAGGTGCGACGTGTCGCCCGTATTGAACAGCGTGTGCAGGAAGCTGCGAAGTTAGGTTTCAAGCGTGTGATTATTCCTAAGAAAAACCTGGATGGGTGGAAGCCTTCTTCTTCAATTGAAGTGGTAGGTGTAAGTACGGTACAGGAAGCTATGAAGGTTACATTGGGGGACGCATAAATGGAATGGCATGATATGAAAGAGAATGGTATAGGAGAAATTTTGAAGCTTGTGGCTCCAGGGACGCCGCTCCGTGATGGTATCGATAATGTGCTGAGGGCTAATACAGGAGGGTTGATCGTCCTTGGTTATGATGAAGTCATTCGGGATTTGGTAGATGGCGGATTTAATATCCAATCAGATTTTACCCCTGCACACTTGTATGAGCTGGCTAAGATGGACGGGGCGCTGATTCTAAACGATGAGGCTACCAAAATCCTATATGCTAATGCGCAGCTTATGCCCGACCCGGACATTCTTTCAACGGAGACTGGGATGCGCCATCGAACGGCGGAGCGTGTAGCCAAGCAGACAGGCTCTTTAGTTATTGCCATATCACAGCGGAGGAATGTTATTACTCTATATAAAGGGTCTCTGCGGTATTCCTTGAAGGACATTGGCGTAATATTAACTAAAGCTAATCAGGCCATACAGACCTTGGAGAAATACAAAAATGTGCTGGATCAGTCCATAACCAACCTCGGTGCAATGGAATTTGAAAACATGGTCTCCTTTTCGGAAGTCATTCAAGTGGTACACCGGGTGGAAATGGTGCTTCGTACGAAAACAGAAATTCTTAACTATGTGAATGAACTCGGAACCGAAGGACGTTTAATTCAACTGCAGATGACAGAGCTGGTATCGAATATTGAAGAAGAGGCCGCCTTACTTTTAAAAGATTACAGTAAGCGTCCTGACTACGAACCATACTATATTTTAAGAAAAATGCAGGAAGTAACAAATCCCGAGTTGTTGTCAGATGAACAGGTGCTGAAGCTGTTAGGGTATTCTCCTAATACGAAGATGTCGGATCCGCTTCACCCTAGAGGTTACAGGATTTTAAGCCGTATCCCTCGTCTTCCGCCTTTAATTATTGAGCATCTAGTAGAAAGGTTTGGAACCCTGGACGATATGATTCAGGCTTCTCAAAAGGATCTGGTAGGAGTAGATGGGGTAGGAGAGATAAGGGCGACGAAAATTCGGGATGGTTTAGAACGGATACAAGAGCAGCTATTTGTAGATCGTCATATATGATTCTATTGACTTATTCGCTATGAATATGGTATGATAAATCGTTCTGGAGATTGACTTTTTTTGGAAACTATGCTATTTTATAAAGCATCATTCCTCTTATTACACGGTTATTAGGTGTGAGGTTTGGTCATACTGTGAGTGAGGAGGTGGATACAAGTGCTTAAACGAATTGTACAGTTGTTTATTGTCATAACCGGTGGAACGATCGGTTACCTCTATTTTCCAGAATTGTTTACAGCCATGGGACTCACTTGGCAGAATTGGATGCAAGCAGTTTTAGGGGCCGTACTTGGAGCACTTATTTTATTTTTATTAACATTTTGGATCGTGGATTATATTGTAGATTTTCTTAGATGGATTGAGGACACCCTGGTACGGGCGCCTGTCGCCGATCTATTATTTGGCAGCCTTGGGTTAATTGTTGGTCTGATTGTTGCCTATCTAGTCAATATCCCGGTGCAAGATATTCAAATTCAAGTGGTTAATCAGGTGGTGCCGATTTTCTTAACCTTTCTACTGGGTTACTTCGGTTTCCAGGTGGGATTCAAACGTAAGGACGAGTTCTTGAACATGGTTTCGAAAAAAGATAAAGCCGATGAAGGAGTTTCTTCATCTCCTGCGCCTGCAGGAGTAGACAGTTCATTAATTCCAAAAGAAAAAATTCTGGATACGAGCGTGATTATTGATGGCCGTATTGCAGATATTTGTGAGACCCATTTCCTTGAAGGAACCATTGTGATTCCTCAGTTCGTTCTGGAAGAGCTCCAGCATATTGCAGATTCTTCTGATGGATTGAAAAGGAACCGCGGTCGTCGCGGACTTGATATTTTGAACCGTCTCCAGAAAGATCTCCCAGTCAATGTTGAGATCTATGAGGGAGACTTTGAAGATATTCAGGAAGTAGATAGTAAACTGGTTAAACTGGCTAAGGTTATGAATGGGATTGTTGTTACGAATGACTTTAATTTAAATAAAGTATGTGAATTTCAAAATGTCCAAGTGTTGAATATTAACGACCTTGCCAATGCAGTGAAACCAGTCGTACTTCCCGGTGAAGAAATGAGTATACAGGTGATCAAAGACGGGAAGGAACAAAATCAGGGTGTAGCCTATTTAGATGATGGCACGATGATCGTAGTAGAAGAAGGAAAAAGTTATATTGGAAAGACAATTGAAGTTGTCGTTACCAGTGTCCTTCAGACATCTGCGGGCCGAATGATTTTTGCTAAACCGAAATCACTTGAAAAAGCCCTTTAAAAACGGTATAAACAAATAGAGACTAACAAAAGTGATAACCGGGGTGTTATCGCTTTTGTTATTTACAGAGATAGTTATAGTGGTTATTTTATGGTTTAAACCAGTTTAGGATGGATACTATGATAAATTATACGGCAGTGATACTTGCAGCAGGGCAGGGCAAGCGCATGCTGGCTGGTAAAAATAAGCAGTTTTTAAAAATAGAAGATCAACCGTTAATATTACATACACTCTCCGTTTTTGATAAAGACGAATGGTGTGACGAAATCGTTTTAGTGACGAATCCAAAAGAAAGACAACAGATGGAAGAACTTCTTCGAGCTTATTCTTTAAATAAAGATATTCAGCTGGTAAATGGGGGAGAGGAGAGGCAGGATAGTGTGTTTGCGGGATTAAAAGCCGTAAATAATACAAATCTGCCCGTATTTATCCATGACGGAGCACGTCCTTTTGTTAAACAAGAGCTCTTGCATGAATTGGCCGAGCGTACGATTGAAAAGGATGCTGCACTATTAGCGGTTCCTGTCACAGATACGATCAAACAGAAGAATGATCAATTTCTTAGCACGTTGGATCGAAAGACGCTATGGGCAGCCCAGACACCTCAGAGTTTCACTTTTTCATTAATCTATAGAGCGCATCAAAAAGCACAGGAGAGCGGATACTATGGGACGGATGATGCTTCCTTGGTCGAAATCCTGGGAGAAGAAGTGGCGATTGTTGAGGGAAGCTATGATAACATCAAACTAACGACGCCAGAGGACTTACATAAAGCAGAATCTTATATACAAAACCAGCGTAAAGGAAAGGAAGTGGAGAATCCTATGTTTCGAATTGGTCAAGGTTTTGATGTACACCAGCTGACGGAAGGACGTAAGTGCATCATTGGGGGAGTTGAAATTCCTCACGAAAAAGGGCTTCTTGGACACTCGGATGCTGATGTTCTTCTTCATACCATTGCCGATGCCTGTTTAGGCGCAATTGGAGAAGGAGATATTGGCAAACACTTTCCTGATACAGACCCTGAATATAAAAACGCCGATTCTGGTATGCTTCTTGAGCAGGTCTGGAAATTTGTAAAAGCACAGGGGTATGTACTTGGAAATGTCGATTGTACGGTCATTGCGCAAGCCCCCAAAATGGCTCCCTTTGTGGAGGAGATCCGTGAGAATATAGCTTCTTTATTGGACGCGGAGACGAAACAGATTAATGTAAAAGCTACTACTACTGAAAAACTAGGTTTTACTGGAAGGAAAGAAGGAATCGCGGCTCAAGCCGTCGTTCTTTTGCAAAAAGATCAACAAGCCTGACAAAAAAATGATAAAATAAAACTGAAAAAAAGGAACGGTAACGAAAGGAGTACAATTATGTCGAATGAAGTTCGAGTACGTTATGCACCCAGTCCGACCGGCCATCTTCATATTGGGAATGCTAGAACGGCCCTGTTCAACTATTTGTTTGCAAGAAATGCGGGAGGAAAGATGGTCATCCGCATTGAGGACACAGATGAAAAACGAAATGTAGAAGGTGGAGAACAAAGCCAGCTTAATTATTTACGCTGGCTGGGAATTGATTGGGACGAAAGCCCGGATAAGGGTGGGGAATATGGACCTTATCGTCAAATGGAGCGTCTCGATCTTTACCAAAAATATGTAGATGATCTGCTTGAGCGCGGACTGGCATATAAATGTTATATGACAGCAGAAGAGTTGGAAGCAGAACGAGAAGCACAAATTGCACGTGGAGAAGCACCAAAGTATTCAGGGGCTCATCGTGACTTAAGTCAGGAGCAGATTGAGCAGTTTGAAGCGGAAGGACGCGAACCGAGTATTCGTCTGCGTGTACCTGAAAACCATACCTATACGTTTAACGATATCGTCCGTGAAAACATCACGTTCGAATCCAGTGATTTTGGGGACTGGGTTATTGTAAAGAAAAGCGGAACCCCGACCTACAACTTTGCCGTAGCAGTGGATGATTACCTTATGGCTATCACTCACGTACTACGCGGTGAAGAGCATATCTCAAATACACCTAAGCAAATGATGGTATATGAAGCGTTTGGATGGGAGCCCCCTAAGTTTGGGCATATGACACTCATTCTGAATGAAAATCGTAAAAAGCTAAGCAAGCGTGATGAACATATTCTGCAGTTCATTGAGCAGTATAAAAACTTAGGTTATTTACCTGAATCGTTATTTAACTTTATTACTTTGCTTGGCTGGTCACCGGTAGGCGAAGAAGAAATCTTCACTCAGGATCAACTGATTGAAATATTCGATGCTGATCGTCTCTCTACTTCAGCAGCGGTTTTTGATCCTGCAAAACTGAAGTGGATGAACAACCAGTATATTAAATCAGCTGAGTTTGATCGTGTAGTAGAATTAACTCTGCCTCATCTCATTGAAGCGGGCCGCGTTTCAGAGAATATGAGTGCGTCCGACCGGGATTGGGTTCATGAATTAATTGCTCTCTACCAGGAGCAATTGGATTATGGCGCGCAAATTGTAGAGCTTACGGAATTATTCTTCAAACAGGAAATACAATATGATGAGAACGCTATGGAAGTGCTGGAAGGCGAACAGGTGCCGGAAGTGCTTGATACATTCAAGAAAAAGTTAAATGAATTGGATGAATTCACACCAGAAGCAATTAAGAAACAGGTTAAAGCTGTACAAAAAGAAACCGGCCATAAAGGGAAAAAGCTTTTCATGCCGATTCGTGTAGCTACTACCGGCCAAACACACGGTCCTGAACTGCCTAATGCTATTCACCTGCTTGGTCTGGAGACAGTCAATGTCCGTTTAGATGATGTATTAAACAAACTTCAAGGCTAAACTTTTCACAAATGACTTCTTATGTCATATAGTAGAGTTACCAATAAGAAACGTTGATGAGGAGAAGTAGAAGAGGTTTCCCATACACAGAGAAAATCACCCCCGGCTGAAAGTGATTATTTGGGACCGCTTTGAAATGCACCTCTGAGTCTTCTGCCGAAACAAGTAGGCTGAAGCGGTTACCTTCCGTTAGCAAGGCTGAAGAGGGGAATCAATTTTCCCAAGCAGAGTGGAACCACGCGGAACGCGTCTCTGTGCCTTAGGGCACGGAGGCGCGTTTTTTGTAGCTTGATTCCCACTATTGGTTAACAAAGGAGGAGAGCAAATGGGGATTTTTAAGATGTTTAAGGAAGATGTAGATGTCGTTTTTGATCAAGATCCTGCTGCTCGTTCTTACGTTGAAGTCATTTTAACGTATTCAGGTTTGCACTCTATCTGGGCCCACCGGGTTGCCCATGCATTCTATAAAAAGAAATTTTTCTTTCTGGCCAGAGTGATTTCCCAATTAAGCCGCTTCTTTACCGGGATAGAAATTCACCCTGGGGCCAAAATCGGCCGTCGTTTTTTCATTGATCACGGAATGGGAGTAGTCATAGGAGAAACGTGTGAAATAGGAGACAATGTTACTTTGTTTCAGGGCGTTACACTGGGCGGTACAGGCAAGGAAAAAGGGAAGCGTCATCCAACCTTACTGGACAATTCTTTGGTAGCTACAGGAGCAAAGGTTCTGGGATCCATCACAATTGGAGAGAATTCTAAAGTAGGAGCTGGATCAGTCGTCCTCCACGACGTCCCCCATAATTCAACCGTAGTTGGAATACCGGGCCACGTGGTCGTGCAGGACGGGAAGAAAGTACAGCAGAAAGATCTCGATCATCATAAGCTTCCAGATCCAGTTTATGATCGTATCAACCAGTTAGAAAAGGAAATTAAGCAGTTACAAGAGGAAGTAAAAGAAGCTAAAGGAGTGAACTAGCATGAGTATTCAAATATACAACACGCTGACACGAAAAAAAGAACCATTCCAGCCTTTGGAAGAGGATAAAGTGAAAATGTATGTCTGCGGGCCAACCGTTTACAACTATATTCATATTGGGAATGCCCGTCCTGCTATTGTATTTGATACGGTACGCAGATATTTTGAATACCGGGGCTACGATGTGCATTACGTTCTGAACTTTACGGATGTAGATGACAAACTTATTAAAGCGGCAAATGAGTTAGGCGAAGAGGTTCCTGATATCGCTAACCGCTTTATAGATGCCTACAAAGAAGACGTAGGCGCGCTTGGCGTGAAAGAAGCAGTCGATCATCCGCGTGTTACTGAAAACATGGATGAAATTATTGATTTTGTAAAAGGTCTGATTGATAAAGGGTACGCCTATGAAGCAAAAGGGGATGTATATTTCCGAACTCGTTCCTTTGATAATTATGGCAAGCTTTCTCATCAGTCCGTTAATGAACTGAGATCTGGTGCTCGCATAGAGGTGGGAGACAAAAAGGAAGACCCGCTTGATTTCACATTATGGAAGGAAGCCAAGCCAGACGAAATATCATGGGAAAGTCCGTGGGGGAATGGACGCCCGGGGTGGCACATTGAATGTTCCGCTATGGCTAAAAAGTATTTAGGGGAAACCATCGATATTCATGCCGGCGGACAAGATTTGACTTTCCCTCACCACGAAAATGAAATCGCCCAGTCAGAAGCACATAATGACCAGTCATTTGCGCGTTACTGGATGCACAACGGGTATATTAATATTGAAAATGAAAAGATGTCTAAATCCCTTGGGAACTTCATTCTTGCACACGATCTTGTGAAAAAGCATGACCCTCAAGTGATTCGCTTCTTTATGCTTAGTGTTCAATACCGTCACCCTATTAATTTCAGTGATGAATTATTAAAAGGCGCGAAAAGCAGTTTTGACCGTATTCGTAATGCTTATGAGAATATAAGGCATCGTAAATCTGCCAGCATGAACCTTCAAAATGATTCGGATCGCTGGATTAAGGAAATAGAAGCTTACAAGGAGCAGTTTATTCAAGAAATGGATGATGATTTTAATACGGCAAACGCCATTTCTGTTTTATTCGACCTTACTAAATCAGCTAATCTTTATCTTCAGGAAGAACAAACCCATACAAGTGTACTTGAGGCTTATGAGAATACGTTGAAAGAACTGATGATGGTTCTTGGTCTTGAGATTGAAACCCAGTCGGAATTGCTGGATGAAGAGATTGATGCTCTGATTGAAGAGCGGAAGCAGGCAAGAAAAGATCGTAATTTTGAAAGAGCCGATCAGATCCGTGATGAGTTAAAAGACAGAAATATTATATTGGAAGACACTTCCCAGGGTACACGTTGGAAGAGGGGCTGACCCTATGACCATAAACGATGTGAAACAAATGAAAAGCCTGGCGCTTGCCTACATGGGAGATTCTGTTTATGAGTTGTATGTCAGGAAGCATCTTTTAGAAAGTGGAAAAATACAACCTCAACGGCTGCATAAAGCAGCCGTGAAATTCGTTTCTGCCGTTTCCCAGGCTAGGGCGGTAGGGTATTGGCAGGAAGAAGGAATATTGACAGAAGAAGAACAAGCCATACTCAGGAGAGGCAGGAATGCCAAGTCCGGCTCTGTACCTAAGAGCACCAATGTACAAACGTATCGTTATTCAACTGGTTTTGAAGCGGTTCTTGGTTTTCTCTATTTATCTGGAAAAACCGAGCGACTGGACGAATTAATTGAAAAGACGATCCAATTTGTTGAAGAAAGGAGTGGAGAAGGTGAATAACGAATGGATTATAGGAAAGAACCCCGTGCAGGAAGCCTTGAAATCAGGAAGGGCTATTAATAAAGTCATAGTGTCCGAGCAGCTTCAACATCAGGCCTATAAAAAACTGGAGCAGGCAGCTAAAGAGAATGGGGTTATTGTGCAGAAAGTACCCAAAAAGAAGATTGATCAGCTTGTCGAGGGTAATCATCAGGGGGTAGCAGCTTCGGTAGCAGCTTATGAGTACAGTGACCTTGAGGACTTGTTTGCTAAAGCTGAAGAAAAAGGGGAGCCGCCATTTTTCATCATTTGCGATGAAATTGAAGATCCTCATAATCTTGGGTCAATTTTAAGAACTGCGGATGCAAGCGGAGCGCACGGCGTGATTATACCAAAACGACGTTCAGTGGCCCTTACCTCTACGGTGGCTAAAACGTCTACTGGAGCTATTGAGTATATTCCCGTAGCTAGAGTAACCAATCTTGCGAGAACGATCGACGAATTGAAAGAAAGATTTGTGTGGGTAGTCGGAACAGACGCAGATGGTACGGAAGATTACCGGAGGCTGGACGGGAATATGCCGATCGCGCTTGTGATTGGAAGCGAGGGACGAGGAATGAGCCGTCTGACGAAAGATAAATGTGATTGGACCGTAAGTCTTCCCATGGCTGGTAAAGTAACCTCTCTGAATGCATCCGTTGCTGCTTCTTTATTAATGTACGAAGTGTATAGAAAGCGCCGCCCTGTCGGTGAGTAATAATGAATGTTCTAATAGTTGATGGGTACAACATGATAGGGGCCTGGCCTGAATTAAAAAGATTAAAAGAAGAAGATTTTGGTCAGGCAAGAGATCTTTTAATTGAAATGATGGCCGAGTACCAGTCCTACACCGGAGACCGGATCATCGTGATCTTTGATGCCTATCATGTTCGAGGTGTTGCCAAAAAACAAAAAAATTACAAAGTGGAAGTTATTTTTACGAAAGAAAATGAAACAGCGGATGAACGGATTGAAAAGCTCGCGGGAGAACTAAATGATGTCCGAACTCAAGTATATGTAGCGACCTCGGATTATGCCGAACAGCGAACAATTTTTGGACAAGGAGCCTTTCGAAAGTCTGCCAGAGAGCTTTATATTGAAGTGAAAAACATTGAAAAACAAATTAAAAAAGATGTCGAAACTCAGAACCAGGTTCAGTACCAGCCCAAGATACCAATGAATAAAGAAGTAAGAGAACTCTTTGAAAAGTGGCGCCGAGGAGATAAATAATTCTGACAACTTGTTGACGCTTTTGAAACGCTTACTGTATAATATTGCTATATTGAGGCAGCACGGTCGGGGGGATCCTGAGTGAGCATCATTCAAACGGAGAAAGACATCAACGAGTTGGATCTTAGCAAACTTGATGACGAAACAATCATCGAACGAATTAATCAGGGAGAGGTCCAATCTCTTGATTATTTAATTAATAAGTATAAGAATTTCGTTCGCGCAAAAGCCCGAACGTATTTTCTTATTGGTGCAGATCGTGAAGATATTGTTCAAGAAGGAATGATCGGTCTTTATAAAGCGATACGAGATTACCAGGAAGGTAAGTTATCTTCGTTTAAAGCTTTCGCAGAATTATGTGTCACCCGTCAGATTATTACCGCTATCAAAACCGCCACACGCCAAAAGCACATTCCATTGAATTCCTACGTTTCCTTAGACAAGCCCATTTATGATGAAGAGTCAGATCGAACTTTGCTTGATGTAATAGCTGGATCGAAAGCAATAGATCCTCAAGAATTAATCGTGAATAAAGAAAAGTTCTGTGATATGGAAGAGAAGATTTCTGAGCTTTTAAGTGATCTCGAGAAAAAAGTCCTTGCTCTTTACTTGGACGGGCAGTCCTATCAGGAGATCTCGGTTGAATTAAATCGACATGTTAAATCGATCGATAACGCCCTACAACGGGTTAAAAGAAAGCTTGAAAAGTACCTGGAAGTAAGCGAAATCACACTATAAAACACAGATTGACAGTATGTTTGAAGCGTGCTACATTTGTTGAGTGTGTAAACCTCTAGTAACGAGGTGAGAACGTATGAGAAAAAAAGTAGTGCTCGCCTGTACAGAATGCCAAAGTCGTAATTATAGTTCATATACTAACCGATCTAATCAATCCGACCGTCTGGAAGTTCGTAAGTTTTGTAAGAAGTGTGGCAAACATACCTTACATCGCGAAACGAAATAGAGAAAGAAAGCCGGCAGGCGCAAGTTTGGGGGTATTTGCAGCATGTTTAAGTTTTTTAAAAACGTAGCTCGAGAAATGCGCAAAGTGAGCTGGCCTAAGGGACAGGAACTTACACGGTACACCATTACTGTTTTAAGTACAGTTATTTTTGTTGCCGTATTCTTTGCTATTGTGGACCTTGGGATTTCTGAGGTGCTTGAACTTATTTCTAAAGAATAGTAGAGTTGATTTTGTGCTATACTTGTAAATAGACTTACAAAAAACCCGTTCAGCGGGTTTTTTATGTTGGAGAAAAATTCTAATTTAAAATAAGGGAGGGAAGGGCAAGTATTTGTCCTGAGATAATGGAAAAAAGATGGTATGTTGTTCACACCTATTCAGGTTATGAAAACAAAGTAAGGGCGAACTTAGAGAAACGTGTTGAATCGATGGGAATGGAAGATAAGATCTTTCGCGTTCTTGTCCCTGAAGATGAAGAGACGGAAATTAAAAATGGTAAAAAGAAAATTAACAAAAAGAAAGTATTCCCTGGCTACGTACTGGCTGAGATGGTCATGACAGATGATTCGTGGTACGTTGTTCGAAATACACCAGGCGTTACCGGGTTCGTTGGCTCTACTGGTTCGGGCTCAAAGCCCATCCCTCTCCTGCCCGAAGAAGCAGAGACTGTACTAAAACGCATGGGTATGAATGAACAACCGAAAACTGAAGTGAACTTAGAAGTGAAAGAAAGTGTAAAAGTGACTGATGGACCTTTTGCTAATTTCACTGGAACAATCGAATATATTGACACTGATAAACAAAAAGTGAAAGTTCACGTCAACATGTTTGGTCGGGAAACACCGGTTGAGCTGGATTTTTCTCAGATAGAAAAACTATAAAATATCATCCTACCCTTGCATTATGAATATAAAGATGCTAGAATTTTTATGTTCTATATGTGCCTCGGATGAAGAGGCGTTTTAAGCATATTGCGATGAGTGGGAGGGGTAAACCCTATTACCACATCACGGACTTTAAGGAGGTGTGTCTCGTGGCTAAAAAAGTTATTAAAGTTGTAAAACTTCAGATTCCTGCAGGTAAAGCAAACCCAGCACCACCGGTAGGACCGGCACTAGGTCAAGCTGGTATTAATATCATGGGTTTCTGTAAGGAGTTCAACGCTCGTACGCAAGATCAAGCGGGTATGATTATTCCGGTTGAAATTACGGTATTTGAAGACCGTTCATTTACATTTGTTACCAAAACTCCACCAGCTGCTGTTCTTCTTAAGAAAGCGGCAGGTATCGAATCCGGTTCTGGTGAGCCGAACCGTAACAAGGTAGCTTCTGTTAATCGCGATCAAGTTCGCGAAATCGCGGAAACAAAAATGCCTGACTTAAACGCTGCTGACGTTGATGCTGCAATGCGCATGGTTGAAGGTACTGCGCTAAGCATGGGAATTACAGTTGAAGACTAATCCCACAACGTCACTCTGATGGAGTTAAAGGTTGCGAAATAGGAGTTTAACTTCTTTCGCAACCTTTATTCGTGGGAGGTTAATCCGTTAAAACCACAACAAGGAGGAAATTAAAATGGCTAAAAAAAGTAAAAGACAACAAGAACTTCAAAAACTTGTTGATCGTACGAAATCTTATAATGTACAAGAAGCAATCGATCTTGTAAAAGAGACGTCTAAAGCGAACTTTGATGAAACAGTTGAAGCGGCATTCCGTCTAGGTGTTGATCCTAAGAAAGCGGATCAGCAAATTCGCGGAGCTATGGTGCTTCCACACGGTACGGGTAAATCCCAGCGTGTTCTTGTTTTCGCTAAAGGTGATAAAGCGAAAGAAGCAGAAGAAGCAGGTGCTGACTACGTAGGCGAACAAGACCTGATTAATAGTATTAATCAAGGCTGGTTCGACTTTGATGTAGTTGTTGCTACTCCTGATATGATGGCTGAAGTAGGTAAGCTTGGCCGAGTGCTAGGACCAAAAGGTCTAATGCCAAACCCTAAAACAGGTACTGTAACGTTTGAAGTAGAGAAAGCAGTTAACGAAATCAAAGCTGGTAAAGTTGAATACCGTGTTGATAAAGCTGCTAACATCCACGTTCCAATCGGAAAAGCTTCTTTCGACAAAGAAAAGCTTACGGAGAACTTCGAAGCGATCACAGATGCCCTGATAAAAGCTAAGCCTCAAGCATCAAAAGGGACTTATATGCGTAATGCTGCTGTTTCATCAACGATGGGTCCTGGAATCAAAGTTGATGTTTCCAATTTCGCTAAATAATAAAATTTAGTATTGACTTATCGTCCCTAATTAAATTATAATTAGGGACGTTGTATAAATGAATACGTTATACCGTAGACAGCAGGTGCGGAGGAAACTTCGCTTAATCTCCTGCCGAGGTGTGTGAATAAGCAGGACAGCGCTAATAACGCCCTGTTCTCTCATACGTACCTCCATGTCTGCATGGAGGTACTTTTTTATGAAACCTTCCGGAACGGTATGATGAAAAGTCAATAGGAGGTGGAAAGATGAGCAGTATTATTGAACAGAAACAGCAAATTGTTAATGAATTGGCTGACAAGTTCCGCAATAGTAAATCTGCCGTATTAGTAGATTACCGCGGTCTTGATGTTGCAGAAGTAACAGAGCTTCGTACTCAACTTCGTGAAGCGGGCGTTGATTTCAAAGTGTATAAAAACACAATGACTCGCCGCGCTACAGAAGCAGTTGAACTAAGTGAACTTCATGAAGTTCTTCAAGGACCAACTGCCCTTGCGTTCCATGAGGATGACGCTGTAGCTCCAGCAAAAATTCTAAACAATTTCGCTAAAGATCACGATAACCTTGAAATTAAAGGTGGCGTAATTGAAGGACAAGTTGCAACTCTTGAACAGCTTCAGGAACTTGCCAACATCCCAAGCTACGAAGGTCTTGTATCTATGTTCCTAAGCGTACTACAAGCTCCTGTACGAAACTTCGCATATGCTACAAAAGCTATTGCGGATCAGAAAGAAGAAGAAAGCGCGTAAATCTCGCGTTCGACTAAACTATAACCTTTAAAATTAATAAGGAGGAAATTTCTCATGTCTAACGAACAAATTATCGAAGCGATTAAAGAAATGTCTGTTCTTGAGCTTAACGACCTAGTTAAAGCAATTGAAGAAGAATTTGGTGTATCAGCTGCAGCTCCAGTTGCTGCCGGCGGTGCTGCTGCAGGTGCAGAAGCTGAAGAAGAGCAAACTGAATTCGACGTAGTACTAGAATCAGCTGGAAGCTCTAAGATCAAAGTTGTTAAAGCAGTACGTGAAATCACTGGTCTTGGTCTTAAAGACGCAAAAGATCTAGTTGATAACGCTCCTGGCGCAATCAAAGAAGGCGTTTCTAAAGAAGAAGCAGAAGAAATGAAATCTCAGCTTGAAGAAGCTGGCGCAACGATCGAACTTAAGTAATTGTATCTTTAAAGTAAAGCTCGCTGATCATCGGCGGGCTTTCTTTTGCTTACTAGATGAAAAGAGGGTGTTCGGATCATGTCGGAACATTACTATTCAAAGAAAACCGCTGCGAAAAGCGATGAAAAAAACTGGTCTTACACATTACGTGACCGCTTATTAACCTTTACTACAGATCACGCCGTTTTCTCAAAAGGTGAAGTAGATTTTGGTTCTCGTTTACTAATAGAGTCGTTTACAGCTCCGCCAGTGGACGGAAGCTTCCTTGATCTTGGATGCGGTTATGGGCCGATTGGTCTTTCCCTTGCGCTAGAATATCCAGATCGTCAGGTTGTCATGGTGGATGTAAATGAGAGAGCTTTGAATCTTGCGGAAAAGAATGCTGCTAAGAATCAGGTTACTAATGTAGAGATTAAAGAGAGTGATCGACTCCGTCAGTTGGAAGGCCGCCAGTTTGCTGTGATACTGACCAATCCCCCTATACGTGCAGGGAAAAAAGTCGTGCATGCTATGTTCGAAGAGGCTAAGAAGGCTCTTGGTAAATCCGGTGAGTTATGGGTGGTCATTCAAAAAAAGCAAGGGGCTCCTTCTGCAAAACAAAAAATAGAAGAATTGTTTGGGAATATTGAGGTCGTTCGTAAAGAAAAAGGCTACTATATTTTCAAAGCTCAAAAGTTTGACTAGGGTATTTAATTATGCTAGTATTGGAAAATGCCCATGTATGCCCGTCCTGTCAAGTCTTTTTTAGGAAAATGTATAAAAAGCTTGGTAGAAGGGTAAAATGGTGAAAATCAATAAGTGAAAGTAAATGAGGTTATCTATATCAAGTCGACCCTTTTTCTTTTTTGTCTAACGTTAGAGAGAAATGAAGAATCACCATTTGCTATAGAGGCGAATGTTTAAATAGTGCTTGTGGCAAGATCAACCGCAAGCCTGTTCGGCATGTCTTGCCGAACGCTTTTTTCGTTATTAAAATGCTTGATTTGAGGGGTGAATCAGTTGACAGGTCAACTAGTTCAGTATGGACGACACCGCCAGCGCAGAAGTTATGCTCGTATCAGTGAAGTTTTAGAGTTACCTAACTTAATTGAAATTCAGACGGCTTCCTACCAATGGTTCCTGGAAGAAGGTTTGAAGGAAATGTTCAAAGACATTTCTCCAATTGAAGATTTTACTGGTAACTTATCATTAGAGTTTGTAGACTACAGCCTTGGCGAACCAAAGTATCCAGTGGATGAGTCAAAAGATCGCGATGTAACATATAATGCACCGCTTCGTGTGAAAGTTCGTCTCTTAAACAATGAGACAGGAGAAGTGAAGGAGCAAGAAGTGTTTATGGGAGATTTTCCTCTCATGACAGACACAGGTACCTTTATCATTAATGGTGCTGAACGTGTTATCGTTTCACAGCTTGTTCGTTCTCCGAGTGTATATTACAACAAAAAGATTGATAAAAACGGTAAGAGAGGTTACACGGCTACAGTTATTCCAAACCGTGGTGCGTGGCTGGAGTTCGAAACTGATGCAAAAGACGTAGCACACGTCCGTATCGATCGTACTCGTAAATTACCAATCACCGTACTGCTGCGTGCTTTAGGATTCGGAACAGACCAGGAGATTATAGATCTTATTGGCGAAAACGAATACTTGAAAAACACGCTTGAGAAAGATAATACAGAAAATAGCGAGAAAGCATTGCTTGAAATCTATGAGCGTCTGCGCCCTGGCGAGCCGCCAACAGTAGAAAATGCTAAGAGTTTACTTGTTTCTCGTTTCTTTGATCCGAAGCGCTATGATCTAGCTCGCGTCGGACGTTATAAAATGAATAAAAAGCTTCATATAAAAGATCGACTGTTTAATCAAACGCTAGCTGAAACGTTGGTAGACGAAGAAACAGGCGAAGTACTGGCAGAAAAAGGCGATAAAATTGATCGTCGTCTGCTTAACAAATTGATTCCACATTTCGATGATGAAGAAACTACTCTAAGTGAAAGATCTCTTGATCCGGTAGAGGGAGTACTTGATGAACCAATGCGTGTACAATCGGTGAAAATTGTAGACCCTACGGATCCAGAAGGAGAGCGTTCCATTAACGTAATCGGGAATGCAAATATCGACCGTGATGTAAAGAATATTACACCGGCAGATATCATTTCTTCTATCAGTTATTTCTTTAACTTACTGCATAATGTGGGTGGAACAGATGACATTGACCACTTAGGTAACCGTCGTCTTCGTTCCGTAGGTGAACTTCTGCAGAACCAATTCCGTATTGGTCTATCCCGTATGGAGCGCGTAGTACGTGAACGTATGTCGATCCAGGACACTTCATCTATTACTCCGCAGCAGTTAATTAATATACGGCCAGTTATAGCCTCTATTAAAGAGTTCTTTGGAAGCTCACAGTTATCTCAGTTCATGGACCAGACTAACCCACTAGCGGAATTAACACACAAACGTCGTCTTTCTGCTTTAGGACCGGGTGGTTTAACACGTGAACGTGCAGGGTTTGAAGTTCGTGACGTACACTATTCCCACTACGGTCGTATGTGTCCAATCGAAACTCCTGAGGGACCAAACATCGGTCTGATCAACTCCTTATCTTCTTATGCGAAGGTAAATGAATTTGGGTTTATCGAAACACCGTATCGTCGAGTGGATCCTGATACTAACAAGGTAACCGCTCAATTTGATTATCTTACAGCAGATGAAGAAGATAATTACGTTGTAGCTCAGGCCAACGCCAAACTCGAAGAAGATGGTTCCTTTACAGATCCTGAAGTTATCGCTCGTTTCCGTGGTGAAAACACGGTAGTAAGCCGTGATCGCTTAGATTATATGGACGTATCACCGAAGCAGGTAGTATCTGCCGCAACCGCTTGTATTCCATTCTTGGAAAACGATGACTCTAACCGTTCTCTAATGGGTGCGAACATGCAACGTCAGGCTGTACCATTGCTTCAGCCGGATGCTCCACTTGTAGGTACAGGAATGGAATATGTATCAGGTAAAGACTCAGGTGCTGCTGTTATCTGCCGCAACGAAGGTATCGTTGAGCGTGTAGAAGCAAAAGAAGTGTTTATACGCCGCATATCTGAAGTAGATGGTAAAGAAGTAGAAGGCGATCTTGATCGTTACCGTCTTCAGAAATTCATCCGTTCCAACCAGGGAAGCTGCTATAACCAGCGTCCGATTGTTTCTAAAGGAGATCGTGTAACGAAAGGGGAAATCCTTGCTGATGGACCTTCCATGGACATGGGAGAATTAGCACTTGGACAAAACCCACTAGTTGCATTCATGACGTGGGATGGTTACAACTATGAGGATGCCATCATCATGAGTGAACGTCTGGTTAAAGATGACGTGTACACTTCTATTCATATTGAAGAATATGAATCAGAAGCCCGCGATACGAAACTTGGACCAGAAGAGATTACAAGAGACATTCCTAACGTTGGGGAAGATGCTCTTCGTGACTTGGATGAACGTGGAATTATCCGTGTAGGAGCTGAAGTTAGTGACGGAGACCTTCTTGTAGGTAAAGTTACTCCTAAAGGGGTTACGGAATTATCTGCTGAAGAACGTCTGCTCCATGCTATCTTTGGTGAGAAAGCGCGTGAAGTGCGCGATACATCTCTCCGTGTGCCTCACGGTGCAGGTGGAATTGTACTGGACGTTAAAATTTTCAATCGTGAAGATGGAGATGAACTTCCGCCAGGAGTTAACCAGCTGATTCGCGTGTACATCGTTCAGAAGCGTAAGATATCTGAAGGTGACAAGATGGCTGGACGTCACGGAAACAAAGGTGTTATTTCCAAGATTCTTCCGGAAGAAGATATGCCATTCTTGCCAGATGGAACTCCGGTAGACGTCATGTTAAACCCACTTGGTGTACCATCCCGTATGAATATTGGACAAGTACTTGAGCTTCACTTAGGTATGGCTGCCCGTCTCCTTGGAGAAAGAGTAGCAACTCCAGTATTTGATGGTGCTCGAGAAGAAGATGTGTGGGAGACACTTGAAGAAGCCGGCATGTCCCGCGATGCGAAGACCATTTTGTATGATGGACGCACAGGGGAACCGTTTGATAACCGTGTATCTGTCGGAGTCATGTATATGATTAAACTGGCACACATGGTTGATGACAAACTGCACGCCCGTTCTACTGGACCTTACTCTCTTGTAACCCAGCAGCCATTGGGCGGTAAAGCTCAATTTGGTGGACAGCGTTTCGGTGAGATGGAAGTATGGGCACTAGAAGCATATGGTGCTGCCTATACTCTTCAAGAAATTCTGACAGTGAAGTCAGATGACGTAGTCGGTCGTGTGAAAACGTATGAAGCGATTGTTAAAGGTGATAACGTTCCAGAACCAGGCGTGCCTGAATCCTTTAAAGTTCTAATTAAAGAGCTTCAAAGTTTAGGTATGGATGTGAAAATTCTTTCTGGTGATGAACAAGAAATAGAAATGCGGGATATCGAAGAAGAGCAAACGAAAGAATCCGAGAATTTAAACCTAGACGATTAATAGACGTATTGTTCCAGACACCCGTGTTCTAAGTTTAGGGTAAAACCCGGATACTGAAAGGGAGGTAGGCCCCTTGCTAGATGTAAACAACTTTGAGTATATGAAAATTGGTTTGGCTTCACCTGATAAAATCAGATCTTGGTCTTACGGTGAGGTCAAGAAGCCAGAAACAATCAATTATCGTACGCTAAAACCCGAAAAAGACGGGTTATTCTGCGAAAGAATCTTCGGTCCGCAAAAAGACTGGGAGTGCCACTGTGGTAAATACAAGCGTGTGCGTTATAAAGGCGTCGTTTGTGACCGTTGTGGTGTAGAAGTAACAAAAGCAAAAGTACGTCGTGAGCGGATGGGGCACTTGGAATTAGCTGCCCCAGTCTCCCACATCTGGTACTTTAAAGGTATTCCAAGCCGTATGGGTCTTGTATTAGATATGTCCCCGCGTGCTTTGGAAGAAGTCATTTATTTTGCTGCTTATATCGTAACGGACCCAGGCGAAACCGCCCTTGAGAGAAAGCAGCTGCTTTCTGAAAAGGAATATCGTTCATACCGTGAGAAATTCGGGCAGGGTTTCCAGGCAGCGATGGGTGCCGAAGCTATCCGTAAACTGCTTTTTGATATCGATCTTGAAGGAGAAGTAGAAACTCTGAAAGAGGAATTGAAAACTGCTCAGGGTCAGCGCCGCACTCGTGCTATTAAACGTTTGGAAGTGCTAGAATCTTTCCGTCATTCAGGAAACGATCCTTCATGGATGATTCTTGATGTATTGCCTGTTATTCCACCAGAGCTTCGTCCTATGGTTCAATTGGACGGCGGACGCTTCGCAACTTCTGACTTGAACGATTTATATCGTCGAGTAATTAACCGTAACAATCGTCTGAAGCGTTTGTTAGATTTAGGAGCACCGACGATCATCGTACAAAACGAGAAGCGTATGCTTCAGGAAGCTGTAGATGCCCTTATCGATAATGGGCGCCGCGGCCGTCCAGTGACAGGGCCAGGTAACCGTCCACTTAAATCTCTTTCTCACATGCTGAAAGGTAAACAGGGACGTTTCCGTCAAAACTTGCTTGGTAAACGTGTCGACTATTCTGGTCGTTCGGTTATCGTTGTAGGTCCGTCCTTGAAGATGTACCAATGCGGACTTCCAAAAGAAATGGCACTTGAACTGTTCAAGCCGTTCGTTATGAAAGAGCTCGTTTCCCGTGGACTTGCGCACAACATTAAATCCGCAAAACGTAAAATTGAACGTGTGCATCATGAAGTTTGGGACGTTCTTGAAGATGTTATTAAAGAGCACCCGGTACTACTAAACCGTGCTCCAACACTTCACCGTCTTGGTATCCAGGCGTTTGAACCTACTTTAGTAGAAGGTCGCGCCATCCGTCTTCACCCATTAGTATGTACAGCTTATAACGCTGACTTTGATGGTGACCAAATGGCGGTGCACGTGCCGTTGTCTTCCGAGGCCCAGGCAGAAGCCCGCATCCTGATGCTGGCTGCTCAGAACATTCTTAACCCTAAGGATGGTAAGCCGGTTGTTACACCATCACAGGATATGGTGCTAGGTAACTACTACCTGACGCTTGAACGTGAGGGAGCTGTCGGAGAAGGAATGTTCTTCAAAGATCTCAACGAAGCGTTAATGGCTTATCAGAATGGGTATGCGCACCTTCATACACGGGTTGCCGTACAGGCAAGCTCTTTAGGGAATGAAACCTTTACTGAAGAGCAGAATCAGCAGCTGCTTCTTACCACAGTTGGTAAGTTGATCTTTAATGAAATGCTGCCTAATTCCTTCCCGTATATGAATGAGCCAACCCAAGAGAACCTTGAGGTTAAAACACCAGATCAATACTTTGTTCCTAAAGGTACAGATATTCGTCAGGAACTATCGAACCGCGAAGAAGTATCACCATTCAAGAAAGGGATCCTGGGTGACATTATTGCAGAAGTATTTAAACGCTTCTCTATTAGTGAAACATCTAAGATGCTCGATAGAATGAAAGATCTAGGTTTTGCTTACTCTACTAAAGCAGGTATTACCGTAGGTGTATCCGACGTTGTAGTACTTCCAGAGAAGCAGGAAATTCTAGAAGAAGCTCAAGGTAAAGTTGATAAAGTTCTTAAACAGTTCCGCCGTGGTTTAATTACCGACGAAGAACGTTATGACCGAGTAATTGAAATCTGGTCCGGGGCTAAAGATGATATTCAAAACCGTTTGATGAGTTCCTTGAACCCGCGTAACCCTATATTCATGATGAGTGATTCAGGAGCACGTGGTAACGCGTCCAACTTTACGCAGCTCGCTGGTATGCGCGGTCTTATGGCCAACCCGGCTGGACGTATTATTGAACTTCCAATCAAATCAAGTTTCCGTGAAGGCTTAACAGTACTTGAGTACTTTATTTCTACACACGGTGCTCGTAAAGGTCTTGCCGATACAGCACTGAAAACAGCGGACTCTGGTTACCTGACTCGTCGACTTGTCGATGTAGCTCAAGACGTAATCGTTCGTGAAGATGATTGTGGTACAGACCGCGGATTACCAGTAAGGGCAATTACGGAAGGTTCAGAGGTAATAGAACCACTGATTGACCGTCTGATTGGCCGTACGGCATTCCAAACAGTTAAACACCCGGAAACTGGTGAAGTACTGGCTAGTCGTAATGAAGTCATTTCAGAAGATGGCGCTAAACAAATCGTAGACGCAGGTATTGAGAGCATTGTGATCCGCTCTGCCTTCACTTGTAATACCAAACACGGTGTATGTAAGAAGTGCTACGGCCGTAACCTGGCAACAGGTGACGAAGTTGAAGTCGGCGAAGCAGTTGGAATCATTGCTGCTCAGTCTATCGGTGAGCCTGGTACACAGCTTACCATGCGTACCTTCCACACTGGCGGTGTTGCCGGAGATGACATCACTCAAGGTCTTCCGCGTATCCAGGAGATTGTGGAAGCACGTAACCCTAAAGGTCAAGCCGTGATTACAGAAATCGACGGTACCGTACAGGAAGTTAACGAAGTGAAAGAAAAACAAGAGATCGTGGTTCAAGGGGCTGTAGAGAGCCGCTCTTATACGGCTCCATATGGCGCTCGTATGAAAGTTACTGTAGGAGATGCTGTGTCAGCAGGAAGTCCTCTTACAGAAGGTTCCATCGATCCGAAAGAACTATTGAACATCCAGGGACTAGATGGAGTTCAGCAATATCTTCTTAAAGAAGTACAGAAAGTATATCGTATGCAAGGTGTTGAAATCTCCGATAAGCACGTTGAGGTAATGGTTCGCCAGATGCTTCGTAAAGTACGTGTACTTGATTCTGGAGACACCGATGTACTTCCTGGATCACTTCTTGAGATCCACCAATTTAAAGAAGCGAACCAGAAGGCTCTTGTGGAAGGCGGACAGCCTGCAGTGGGTCGTCCGGTCATTCTTGGTATTACCAAAGCATCGCTTGAAACAGACAGCTTCCTGTCTGCGGCATCCTTCCAGGAAACAACGCGTGTCCTGACTGATGCAGCGATTAAAGGTAAGAGAGATGAACTACTAGGATTGAAAGAGAACGTTATTATCGGTAAGCTTGTACCAGCTGGTACGGGCATGACACGCTACCGTAAGATTCAAGCTCAGTCTGAAGGAGCACCTGAACAACAAGCTCAGCCAGAAGAAGTCACTCATTCTTAAAAAGAATAGATAGATGTTAACAAAGGGTAAAATTAATGGAAGCACAAAAAACTACCCGAAATGCAGTTGACATGCATTTTGGGTAGTGATAATATAATCAAGGTGCTTCCGTTTATCCTTGTTACTTTGGAGGATATGAAAGATGTCTTATGAAAAAGTAGCACAGGCTAAATCAGAAATAGTGATTGGGACCAAACAAACACTTAAAGCCATGAAAAATGGTGAAGTGATTGAAGTCATAACGGCTGACGATGCTGATCAGACGATGACAATGAAAGTAGTTCGACTGGCCAGGGAATTAAAAATCCCTCATACCCGTGTTTCTTCCATGAAAGAACTGGGAAACGCTTGTGGTATTGATGTTGGAGCTGCTACAGTGGCGATAAAGCAATAAAGTTTTGGCGGTAAATCGCGAAAGCTTTGTTTTTTGCCTTTTTATGAACCACCTGGATGTGTGGTATTAAGAAATGTGAAGAAGGGAGGATACAAAAATGCCAACTATTAATCAATTGGTACGTAAAGGACGCGAAAGCAAAACGAAACAAACAAACGCTCCAGCCTTGAACAAAGGCTTTAACAGCTATAAAAAACGTATGACGGATCAGTCTTCTCCACAAAAACGTGGTGTTTGCACACGTGTCGGTACGATGACCCCTAAAAAACCGAACTCCGCATTACGTAAATATGCACGTGTTCGTTTGACTAACCAGCTAGAGGTTAACGCTTATATCCCTGGTATCGGCCACAACCTCCAAGAGCACAGTGTTGTTCTTATCCGTGGCGGTAAAGTTAAAGACTTGCCAGGTGTTCGTTACCACGTTGTACGTGGCGCCCTAGACACAGCAAGTGTTGAAGGTCGCAGACAAGGTCGTTCTAAATACGGCACGAAGAAACCTAAAAAATAATTGATATTCAGATATCGATTAACTATTAAAAATATGGAAGGGAGGGGAACATATGCCACGTAAAGGTCCAGTAGCTAAACGTGATGTGTTACCAGATCCGATGTACAACTCTAAGCTTGTCACTCGTTTGATCAACCAGATTATGGTTGACGGTCAACGCGGGAAAGCACAAAAGATTCTTTATAAATCTTTCGAATTAGTTCAAGAGCGCAGCGGCAATGACGCTATGGAAATCTTCGATCAGGCTATGAAAAACGTAATGCCTGTATTGGAAGTACGCGCTCGTCGTGTTGGTGGTTCCAACTACCAAGTACCTGTAGAAGTTCGCCCTGAACGTCGTCAGGCACTAGGATTGCGTTTCATTGTTAACTATGCGCGTCTTCGCGGAGAGAAAACAATGGAAGAGCGTCTTGCTAACGAAATTCTAGATGCAGGTAATAACACGGGTGCAGCAGTTAAGCGCCGTGAAGAAATGCACAAGATGGCGGAAGCTAACAAAGCATTCGCTCACTATCGTTGGTAATCATCAAACAAATAACCTTACAATTGGAAAGGAGAAAGAATCATGCCTAGAGAGTTCTCCTTGGAAAGAACACGTAATATCGGTGTAATGGCTCACATTGATGCTGGTAAAACAACAGCCACCGAGCGTATTCTTTTCTACACAGGACGTATCCACAAGATTGGTGAAACTCACGAAGGAGCTTCCCAAATGGACTGGATGGAGCAGGAACAGGAGCGCGGAATTACGATTACTTCCGCAGCGACCACTGCTCAATGGAGAGATCACCGTATTAACATCATTGACACACCAGGACACGTAGACTTCACAGTTGAGGTTGAACGTTCCCTGCGTGTACTTGATGGTTCTGTAGCTGTACTAGATGCTCAGTCTGGTGTTGAACCACAGACGGAAACAGTATGGCGCCAGGCGACAACATACGGTGTACCTCGTATTGTGTTCGTAAACAAAATGGATAAAGTAGGAGCAGATTTCATCTACTCCCTTGGTACTCTTCAAGAGCGCCTCGGAGCTAATGCGGCTGCTGTACAACTTCCAATAGGAGCAGAAGATGAATTCGAAGGAATCATCGACTTGATTACTATGGAAGCCTACTATTACATGGATGATTTGGGTACTCGTGCGGAAGCACGTCCAATTCCAGATGAATATAAAGAGCAAGCTGAAGAGTACCGCACAAAGCTACTTGAAGCTGTAGCGGAACTTGATGAAGACTTGATGATGCAATACCTTGAAGGGGAAGAAATCACGAATGATCAGCTTAAAGCTGCCGTTCGTACAGCTACTCTAAGCGTTGATTTCTATCCTGTTTTCTGTGGGTCTGCTTTCAAAAACAAAGGTGTTCAGCTATTGATTGATGGAGTAATTGATTACCTTCCATCTCCTCTAGATGTACCTCCAATCGAAGGTCATGTTCCACAGACAGAGGAGCCTGTTGTTCGTAAAGCGGACGACAACGCGCCATTCTCTGCGCTGGCATTTAAAGTCGCAACAGACCCTTATGTAGGTAAACTTACATTCTTCCGCGTTTACTCTGGTACGCTTAATGCCGGTTCATACGTGAAGAACTCTACGAAAGATAAGCGTGAACGTGTAGGTCGTATCCTGCAAATGCACGCCAACTCTCGTGAAGAGATTTCAACAGTTTATGCTGGCGATATTGCTGGTGCTGTTGGACTTAAAGATACGGGTACAGGTGACACTCTATGTGATGAAAAGAGTCTTGTTATTCTTGAATCTATGGAATTCCCTGAGCCGGTTATCTCTGTAGCTATCGAACCAAAATCCAAAGCTGACCAAGATAAAATGGCAATTGCCCTTGGTAAGCTTGCGGAAGAGGATCCGACTTTCCAAACTGAAACGAACGTAGAAACGGGACAAACGATTATTGCTGGTATGGGTGAGCTTCACCTTGACATTATCGTAGACCGTCTTCGCCGTGAGTTTAAAGTTGAAGCGAATATCGGTGCTCCACAGGTTGCTTACCGTGAGACATTCCGTGCTAGCGCTCAAGTTGAAGGTAAATTCGTACGTCAGTCCGGTGGCCGTGGACAATTCGGTCACGTATGGGTTGAATTCGAACCTAACGACGAAGGTGCTGGATTTGAATTCGTAAACAAAATCGTTGGTGGTGTAGTACCGCGTGAATACATCCCATCCGTAGAACAGGGAATCAAAGAATCCTTGGAAAACGGAGTATTAGCCGGTTACCCAATGGTTGACATCAAAGCCACTCTATATGATGGCTCATATCACGATGTTGACTCCAATGAAATGGCCTTTAAAGTTGCCGCATCTATGGCACTTAAAGAAGCCAAAAACAAATGTAAACCAGTTCTTCTTGAACCAATGATGAAAGTTGAAGTAGTCATTCCGGAAGAATACATGGGCGATATCATGGGTGACGTAACATCACGTCGTGGACGTGTTGAAGGTATGGAAACTCGTGGTAACGCACAGGTTGTTAAAGCATTTGTACCACTATCCGAAATGTTTGGTTATGCGACAGCGCTTCGCTCCAACACACAAGGACGTGGAACTTACACGATGCACTTTGACCACTATGAAGAAGTGCCGAAGAGCATCTCAGAAGAAATCATCAAGAAAAATTCTGGTGAGTAATTGATTTTTTTGACGAGTTGAAGTATAACTTGTAATGTAAGCTTTGGAGCGCAGTTTAGACGCTCGCTCCTGAGCTTCATATAAATATTTCAATTAAAATATATAGCTACTTAATTAAAGGAGGAAATATACTATGGGTAAAGAAAAATTCGACCGGTCCAAGTCCCACGTTAACATTGGTACAATTGGACACGTTGACCACGGTAAAACAACACTAACTGCAGCAATCACTACAGTACTTCACAAGCGTTCTGGATCTGGATCTGCAATGGCTTATGACATGATCGACGGTGCTCCAGAAGAGCGCGAACGCGGAATCACAATCTCAACTGCACACGTTGAGTACGAAACTGAAAATCGCCACTATGCACACGTTGACTGCCCAGGTCACGCTGACTATGTTAAAAACATGATCACTGGTGCTGCTCAAATGGACGGCGCGATCCTAGTTGTATCTGCAGCTGACGGTCCAATGCCACAAACTCGTGAGCACATCCTACTTTCTAAAAACGTAGGTGTACCAGCAATCGTTGTATTCCTTAACAAAGTTGACATGGTAGACGACGAAGAGCTTCTTGAACTAGTAGAAATGGAAGTTCGTGATCTACTTTCTGAGTATGACTTTGATGGTGACGAAGCTCCAGTAATCAGCGGTTCTGCTCTTAAAGCACTTGAAGGCGAAGAGCAGTACGAGCAAGCAATCTATGACCTTATGGACGCTGTAGATGCGCACATCCCAACTCCAGATCGTGACACTGACAAACCATTCATGATGCCAGTTGAGGACGTATTCTCAATCACTGGCCGTGGTACTGTTGCAACAGGCCGTGTTGAGCGTGGACAAGTTAAAGTCGGTGACGAAGTTGAAATCATCGGTATGGCTGAATCAGCTCGTAAAACTACCGTTACAGGTGTTGAAATGTTCCGTAAGCTTCTAGACTATGCTGAAGCTGGCGACAACATCGGCGCACTTCTTCGTGGTGTGAACCGTGAAGACATCAACCGCGGTCAAGTACTAGCTAAACCTGGTTCTATCACTCCACACACAAACTTCAAAGCTGAAGTTTATGTACTAGCTAAAGACGAAGGTGGACGTCACACTCCATTCTTCTCTAACTACCGCCCACAGTTCTACTTCCGTACTACGGACGTAACTGGTGTTATTCAACTTCCAGAAGGCGTAGAAATGGTTATGCCTGGCGATAACGTTGAAATGACTGTAGAACTTATTTCCCCAATCGCGATCGAGGACGGAACTCGTTTCTCTATCCGTGAAGGTGGACGTACAGTAGGTTCTGGCGTTGTTAGTGAAATCACTAAATAATTGCCGATTAAATGAGTGAGTAGCAGCTTTTCAGCTGCTGCTCATTTTTTTGTGGGAAAATGGTTGAAATGAGGATTTTCATTTGTTGTAATGGAAGATGGAAATTTTGGAGCGAAATAAAATCTTCATCACAAGAAATTCAGATTATTTTATAGAAAGCACTTAAAATTTATTCCCCCTTGAAAATAGCCTCAAAGGTTAGTATAATAATTTAGGTGTTCATATATAAAAATTATGGATTTACCTTGCATTGACCGGATTTCTTCTATATAATGAGTAATGTTGGTCATAAAAGGCGATGAAGCGAAAGGTTGTTGACACACCCGGCCCCTTTGCCATGGCTAGTGAGTCAAGTTTTTTCGCGGAGAATGTCTATTTCAAAAATGGGCGAAGAAGGAGGGAAAATAATGGCAAAAGAGAAAATTCGTATTCGTTTAAAAGCGTATGATCATAGGGTGTTAGATCAATCTGCTGAGAAGATTGTAGACACTGCGAAGCGTTCTGGAGCTAATGTATCTGGTCCGATTCCGCTTCCAACTGAACGTTCTATCTATACAGTACTTCGTGCTACACACAAGTACAAAGATGCTCGTGAGCAGTTCGAAATGCGCACACACAAACGTCTTATCGACATTGTCAATCCAACACCACAAACCGTTGATTCATTGATGCGTTTGGATCTACCATCTGGTGTGGATATCGAAATCAAATTATAAATTAAACTGAACTATATAGGAGGTGTAACGGATGACGAAAGGAATCTTAGGACGCAAAGTCGGCATGACTCAAATCTTTTCTGAAGACGGTGAGTTAATTCCAGTAACAGTTGTACAAGCTGAGCCAAACGTTGTTCTTCAAAAGAAGACTACCGAAAATGATGGCTATGAAGCTGTTCAACTTGGATTTGCTGATGAAAAATCAAACCGTTTAAAGAAAGCAGCTCAAGGTCATGCTGAAAAAGCAAACACAACACCTAAGCGCTACGTTCGTGAATTCCGTAATGCAAACCTTGATGACTATGAACTTGGTCAAGAGGTTAAGGTGGATATTTTCGAAGCTGGTGATGTAATTGATGTTACAGGAACTTCAAAAGGTAAAGGATTCCAGGGTGCAATCAAGCGCCATAACCAATCTACTGGACCTATGACTCACGGTTCCCGCTATCACCGTCGTCCAGGTACAATGGGTCCGATCGATCCAAACCACGTACTAAAAGGTAAGAAATTGCCAGGACAAATGGGTAGTGAAACAGTAACACTTCAAAACCTTGAAGTAGTTAGAGTTGACGCTGAACGTAACTTGCTGCTTATCAAAGGTAATGTACCAGGTGCGAAAAAATCGTACGTTAAAGTCTCAAGTGCAATCAAGGCTAGCAAATAATTAACGGAAGGGAGGATATGTCATGCCTAAAGTAGCACTATTAAACCAAAGCGGCTCTAATGTTGGAGATGTCGAATTGAATGACGCCGTATTTGGTATCGAACCTAATACTCACGTATTACACGAAACTGTGTTGATGCAACGCGCGAATCTTCGCCAAGGCACACACAAAGTCAAAGGGCGTTCTGAAGTGAGCGGCGGTGGACGTAAGCCGTGGCGCCAAAAAGGTACCGGCCGTGCACGTCAAGGATCCATCCGTGCCCCGCAATGGGTTGGCGGTGGAACTGTATTTGGTCCATCACCACGTAGCTACAGCTACACAATGCCTAAAAAAGTACGTCGTTTAGCTCTACAGTCTGCTTATTCTTCTAAAGTAAAAGAAGAGAACATTATTGTTCTTGAGAGTCTATCTCTAGATGCTCCAAAAACTAAAGAAGTAGTAAGCCTTCTTAAAGCTCTTGATGTAAACGAAAAGGCATTGATTGTCACAGCAGAGAAAGATGAAAATATAACTCTTTCTTCTAATAATATCCCTACAGTGAAAAGTTCATCTGTAGAAGAAGTAAGTGTGTTAGATTTACTAACGCATGATAAGCTGATCCTAACGAAGGAAGCAGCTGAAAAAGCAGGGGAGGTGCTCTCATAATGAAAGAACCACGTGATATCATTAAGCGCCCTGTCATAACTGAGCAATCTGCTGACCTTATGGGAGAAAAGAAATATACGTTTGAAGTTAGCCCAGCCGCTAACAAAACTGAAATTAAAAAAGCAGTAGAAGAAATCTTTAATGTAAGTGTTGATTCAGTTAACACAATGAACCTTAAAGGTAAATTCAAACGTATGGGTCGCTATGGCGGCTATCGTTCTGATCGTAAGAAAGCAGTAGTTACTTTGACTGAAGACAGTGAAGAACTAGAATTCTTTGAAGTATAAACTATAAATCTTAATTAAAAAGGAGGGAAAAAAGATGGCGATTAAAAAGTTCCGACCAATTACTAATGGTCGCAGACACATGTCAGTATCTGATTTCGCTGAAATTACCACTGACAAACCTGAACGCTCCCTTGTCACTCCACTTCACAAACGCGGTGGACGTAATAACCAAGGTAAGCTGACAGTTCGTCATCAAGGCGGAGGTCACAAGCGTCAATACCGTATCATCGACTTTAAACGTGATAAAGATGGAATACCTGGACGCGTTGCTACGATTGAATACGATCCAAACCGCTCCGCTAACATTGCGCTAATCAACTACGTTGATGGAGAAAAGCGTTATATCCTAGCTCCAAAAGGAGTGAAGGTTGGCACGGAAATCATTTCTGGTGTAGGTGCAGATATCAAACCAGGTAACTCTCTTGCACTAAAAGATATTCCTGTAGGTACGATCATTCACAACGTAGAACTTAAGCCTGGCCGCGGAGGACAGCTTGTACGTTCTGCAGGCGCATCCGCTCAAATTCTAGGTCGTGAAGAAAAATACACTCTTGTTCGCTTAACTTCTGGTGAAGTTCGCCTCGTACTAAGCACTTGCCGTGCAACAATCGGTCAAGTTGGTAACCTGGAACACGAACTAATCAGTGTTGGTAAAGCTGGACGTTCACGCTGGCAAGGCAAGCGCCCAACTGTACGTGGTTCTGTTATGAACCCTAGTGATCACCCACACGGTGGTGGTGAAGGCCGTGCGCCAATCGGTATGCCTTCTCCTGTTACTCCATGGGGTAAACCAACTCTTGGGTACAAGACAAGAAAACGCAACAAGCAGTCTGATAAATATATCGTTCGTAGAAGAGGTAAAAAATAACGGAATTGTCGGGCGGGCGATAATACCCGTCTTTCAATTGCGAAGGGAGGTTTATTCATGGGCCGCAGCCTGAAAAAGGGACCTTTTGTAGATGATCATTTGATGAAAAAAGTTGAGAAGTTGAACGAAGACAGTAAACACCAAGTGGTGAAGACATGGTCTCGTCGTTCTACCATCTTCCCTAACTTTGTCGGACACACAATTGCCGTTTATGACGGACGTAAACACGTACCAGTTTATGTGACAGAAGATATGGTCGGACATAAGCTAGGTGAATTCGCGCCAACCCGTACGTTCAAGGGACACTCTGGCGATGACAAGAAAACAAAACGCTAAGTAGAGAGGAGGCACTCTAATGCAAGCTAAAGCAGTTGCTAAAACCGTTCGCATCGCTCCTCGCAAAGCCCGATTAGTTATTGATCTGATTCGGGGGAAAGAGGTAGGTGAAGCGCTCGCGACATTGAATTTAAAACAGCGCGGCGCATCTCCAGTAGTTGAGAAACTTCTTAACTCTGCGATTGCAAATGCAGAACACAATTATGAAATGGATCCGGAGAATTTATATGTTTCCGAAGCGTTTGTTAATGAAGGTGTAACTCTTAAACGTTTCCGCCCACGTGCAATGGGACGTGCAAGCCAAATTAATAAACGTACCAGCCACATTACAGTGGTCGTATCAGAAAAAAAGGAGGGATAATCAGTGGGTCAAAAAATTAATCCAGTAGGTCTTCGTATCGGCGTCATCCGTGATTGGGAATCCAAATGGTACGCTGGCAAAGACTACGCAGACTTGTTACATGAAGATATTAAGATTCGTGAATTTGTTGAAAAACGTCTAAAAGACGCTGCTATTTCTACTGTGGAAATTGAACGTGCAGCTAACCGCGTAAACATCACCGTTCACACGGCGAAACCAGGTATGGTTATCGGTAAAGGCGGCTCTGAAGTTGAAGCGCTTCGTAAAGCACTCAACAATTTGACCGGCAAACGCGTTCACATTAACATTGTGGAAGTTAAAAAACCTGATTTGGATGCTACACTTGTAGCTGACAGTATCGCTCGTCAGTTAGAAAACCGTGTTTCTTTCCGTCGTGCTCAAAAACAAACACTACAACGCGCTATGCGTGCAGGAGCCAAAGGTATTCGTACCCAAGTATCTGGTCGTCTAGGTGGCGCGGATATCGCTCGTGCAGAATATTACAGTGAAGGAACAGTACCACTACACACACTTCGTGCAGATATCGATTATGGAACTGCAGAAGCAGACACCACTTACGGAAAACTTGGTGTTAAAGTGTGGATCTACCGTGGAGAAGTCCTTCCAACTAAAACAGACAAGTAAGGAAGGGGGAAAAGCATTATGTTAATGCCAAAACGTGTTAAATATCGTAAACAACACCGTACTAGCTTAAAAGGCCGTGCGAAAGGCGGTACTGAAGTAGCTTTCGGAGAATATGGTTTGCAAGCTATCGACCCAGCGTGGATCACAGCCCGTCAAATTGAGGCATCGCGTATTGCGATGACTCGTTATATGAAACGTGGCGGTAAAGTATGGATCAAAATCTTCCCTGACAAACCTTATACTGCTAAACCCCTAGAAGTTCGTATGGGTTCCGGTAAAGGTGCTCCAGAAGGTTTCGTTGCTGTAGTGAAACCAGGGAAAATCATGTTTGAAATCGCAGGAGTTTCTGAAGAGGTGGCACGCGAAGCACTTCGCCTTGCATCTCACAAACTTCCGATTCGTACTAAATTTGTAAAACGTGAAGAAATTGGTGGTGAAATCAATGAAGGCTAATGAAATCCGCGAATTAACCACTGCCGAAATTGAACAAAAAGTTAAATCTCTAAAAGAAGAACTTTTTAACCTGCGCTTTCAGCTGGCAACAGGTCAACTTGAGAACACTGCTCGTATTCGTGAAGTTCGCAAGTCCATTGCACGTATGAAAACTGTTGCTCGTGAACGTGAGCTAGGCGTAAATAACTAATAGATGAGAGGAGGTCACCCTCACATGACTGAACGTAACAATCGTAAAGTTTACACTGGCCGTGTCGTATCTGACAAAATGGATAAAACCATCACTGTCTTAGTTGAAACTTACAAATTCCACAAACTTTATGGCAAACGCGTAAAGTATTCTAAAAAATTCAAGACTCATGACGAAAATAACCAGGCTAAAACTGGAGATGTTGTCCGTATTATGGAAACTCGTCCGCTATCAGCAACGAAACGTTTCCGCCTGCTAGAAGTCGTAGAAGAGTCCGTAATTATCTAATTAAAGTTCGCTCGGAGTTAATCCGAAGGGAGGTTACATGGTATGATTCAACAGGAGTCTCGTTTAAAAGTTGCAGACAACTCTGGTGCCCGTGAAATCCAAACGATTAAAGTTTTGGGCGGATCTGGTCGTAAAACAGCTAATATCGGTGACATCATCACCGCAACTGTGAAACAAGCAACACCAGGGGGCGTTGTTAAAAAAGGTGAGGTAGTTAAAGCAGTTATCGTACGTTCTAAAAGCGGTATGCGCCGTAAAGATGGTTCTTACATTCGTTTCGATGAAAACGCAGCAGTAATCGTTCGTGATGATAAAGGACCACGCGGTACTCGTATCTTTGGACCGGTAGCTCGTGAACTTCGTGAAGCTAAATTCATGAAGATCGTATCTCTAGCTCCAGAAGTATTATAATGTTAGAACGAAATGCCTTGGTAAGGAGGTGCGCGAAGTATGCACGTAAAAAAAGGTGACAAAGTAATGGTTATTACTGGTAAGGATAAAGGCAAGCAAGGAACGATCCTTGAAGCTTATCCGAAAAAGGAACGTGTTCTTGTTGAAGGTGTTAACGAAGTTAAAAAACACGCTAAACCTTCTCAAGAAAACCCACAAGGTGGAATCCTGACTCAGGAAGCACCTATCCACGTTTCTAACGTATTGCCGATCGATCCTAAGACTGGCGAACCAACCCGTGTTGGATATAAAGTCGAGGACGGCAAGAAGGTTCGTATCGCGAAAAAATCTGGTGAAGCACTAGATAAATAATCCGGATAGGAAAGGAGGGCCACACGATGAACGAACTACAAAAACAATATCAAGAAGAAATTGTTCCATCTTTGATGAACAAATTTGAATATGAGTCAGTTATGCAGACGCCTAAAGTCGAGAAAATCGTTATCAACATGGGTGTTGGTGATGCTGTTCAGAACGCTAAAGCTCTGGATACAGCAGTAGAAGAGTTAACATTAATCTCAGGTCAGAAGCCTGTCATTACGAAAGCTAAGAAATCAATCGCAGGTTTCCGCCTACGTGAAGGTATGCCTATCGGTGCTAAAGTTACCCTTCGCGGAGAGCGTATGTATGAATTCTTCCAAAAGCTTATCTCAGTATCTCTACCACGTGTGCGTGACTTCCGTGGTATTTCTAAAAAAGCTTTTGACGGACGTGGAAACTACACACTTGGCGTTAAAGAACAATTAATTTTCCCAGAAATTAATTACGATAAAGTAAATAAAGTGCGTGGTATGGACATCGTTATCGTTACTACAGCTGATTCTGACGAAGAAGCTCGTGAGCTATTGACTCAATTCGGTATGCCGTTTCAGAAATAACGATCTAACCATAAGGAGGGAAAATAGTGGCTAAAAAATCAATGGTCGCGAAACAGAAGCGTAACCAGAAGTATCAAGTACGTGAGTACACACGCTGTGAACGTTGCGGACGTCCTCACTCTGTACTTCGTAAGTTTAAGCTTTGCCGTATTTGTTTCCGTGAACTTGCATATAAAGGACAAATCCCTGGTGTCAAAAAAGCCAGCTGGTAAACCCGAAACAGGGAAGGAGGTAAATGAGTTATGACAATGACAGATCCAATTGCAGATATGCTTACGCGTATTCGTAACGCTAACATGGTACGTCACGAGAAGCTTGAACTTCCAGCTTCCAACTTAAAGAAAGAAATTGCTGACATTCTAAAACGTGAAGGTTTTGTACGTGATTATGAATATGTTGAAGATAGTAAACAAGGCGTTCTTCGCATCTTCCTTAAATACGGACAAAGCAACGAGCGTGTAATCAGCGGTCTGAAACGTATCAGTAAACCAGGACTACGTGTTTACGCAAAAGCTGAAGAGCTTCCAAAAGTTCTTAATGGACTTGGTATAGCCGTAGTATCTACTTCAAAAGGTGTATTAACAGATAAAGAAGCTCGTGAACAAGCCATCGGTGGCGAAGTCCTAGCTTATATCTGGTAGAAAACTCAGATAAGACAGGAGGTGCAAAAATATGTCTCGCGTAGGTTTAAAAACATTAGAAATTCCTGAAGGTGTAGAAGTGATTCAGGATAACAATACAATCACAGTAAAAGGTCCAAAAGGCGAATTGACTCGTACTTTCCACAAGGACATGACAGTGAAGATTGAAGATAATGTTCTTACAGTAGAGCGTCCTAGTGACCACAAAGAACATCGTGCTCTTCACGGTACTACCCGCAGCCTGATCGCTAACATGGTTGAAGGTGTTTCCAAAGGATACGAAAAATCCCTTGAAATTATTGGTGTAGGTTATCGTGCGCAAAAGCAGGGAGAAAAAGTAGTTATTAACGCTGGCTATTCCCACCCTGTTGAGGTTCCTAGCCGCGAAGGTATCGAAATTGAAGTCCCTACTAACACGAAGTTAACCATCAAAGGTATCGACAAAGAATTAGTCGGAGCTGTTGCTGCTAAAATTCGTGCGATCCGTCCACCAGAACCTTATAAAGGTAAAGGTATTCGTTACCAGGGTGAGCGTGTACGCAGTAAAGAAGGTAAAACAGCTAAGTAAGATTCGTAGGTAATGTATAGAAAGGAGTGACCCAGATGATCACAAAGGCAGATAAGAATGTCGTTCGTAAAAAGCGTCATGCACGCGTTCGTAAGAATGTCTTCGGAACAGCCGAACGTCCTCGTTTGAACGTGTACCGCTCTAACAAACACATTTATGCTCAATTAATCAATGACGAGAGCCAAGTAACTGTAGCGAGCGCATCTACTATGGAAAACGGCTTTGATCTAGACGTAACAGGTAACGTAGAAGCTGCTCAAAGAGTCGGCGAATTGCTTGCGAAGCGTGCGGTTGATAACGGTTATGATATCGTAGTATTTGACCGCGGAGGTTACTTGTACCATGGACGTGTGAAAGCTCTAGCAGAAGCCGCGCGTGAAGCCGGCCTACAATTTTAATCGTTAAAGGAGGGACATAAATGAATAACAAAATTGACCCTAATAAATTAGATCTTGAAGAACGCGTAGTCACAATCAATCGTGTTGCAAAAGTTGTAAAAGGCGGACGCCGTTTCCGTTTTGCTGCATTGGTTGTTGTAGGAGATAAAAATGGTCATGTAGGTTTTGGTACAGGAAAAGCTCAAGAAGTACCAGAAGCTATCAAAAAGGCAATTGATGATGCTAAGAAAAACCTAATTACAGTACCAATTAAAGATACGACTATTCCACACGAGATTACTGGACGTTTCGGTGCAGGAAGCATCTTGATGAAACCAGCTGCTGAAGGTACTGGAGTCATCGCAGGTGGGCCTGTCCGTGCCGTACTTGAGCTTGCAGGTGTTCAAGACATCCTTTCTAAGTCACTAGGTTCTAACACACCTATTAACATGGTGCGTGCAACACTTACTGGACTTAGCGAGCTTAAACGCGCAGAAGACGTGGCAAGACTTCGTGGGAAGTCCGTAGAAGAACTGTAGGATAAGGAGGGAAATATAATGGCTAAAAAACAATTAGAAATTACCCTCACGCGCAGTGTTATTAGTAGACCGAAGGATCAACGCTCTACTGTCAAGGCGCTGGGTCTGAATAAGATCCGTCAAACTGTCGTACTTGAAGATAACCCAGCGATCCGAGGTATGGCTAATAAGGTATCTCACCTTGTATCGATTAAAGAAGTTTAACTAGAAAAGAAATAAGGAGGTGCTCGCATGAAACTGCATGAACTAAAAGCGGCAAAAGGCGCTCGTAAAGAACGTAATCGTGTAGGTCGTGGAATGGCTTCTGGAAATGGTAAAACATCCGGTCGTGGCCACAAAGGACAGGGTCAGCGCTCAGGCAGCAAAACTCGTCCAGGCTTCGAAGGTGGACAAATGCCACTATTCCAGCGTCTTCCAAAACGTGGTTTCACTAACGTACACCGTAAGGAATTTGCGATTATCAACCTTGATGCTCTTAACCGTTTTGAAGAGGGAACAGAGGTTACTCCTGAACTAATGCTTGATTCTGGTGCGGTAAGCAACCAAAAATCTGGAATTAAAGTTCTTGGTAAAGGATCTATCGATAAAAAACTTACAGTGAAAGCTCATAAGTTCTCTGCTTCAGCGAAAGAAGCAATTGAAGCAGCGGGCGGTCAAACTGAGGTGATTTAATGTTCCGTACAATCTCCAATTTTATGCGCGTGGGTGATATTCGACGGAAAATCTTTTTCACTTTAGCTATGTTGATCGTATTCCGGTTAGGGACATTCATCCCTGTACCATTTACAAACAGAGATGCTATTAACTTCATGGATGAACAAAACGCTTTCGGCTTTTTGAACACATTTGGAGGCGGGGCATTACAGAACTTCTCCATCTTTGCCATGGGGATCATGCCTTACATCACAGCCTCAATCATCATGCAATTGTTACAGATGGATGTTGTCCCTAAGTTTGCGGAATGGAAAAAGCAAGGTGAAGTCGGCCGTCGAAAATTAGCTCAGTTTACCCGCTATGGAACGATCGCTCTCGCTTTCATTCAGGCAATTGGAATGTCAATCGGATTTAATGCTCTGGCGGGCGGTCAATTGATCGTAGATCCAGGCGTTACGAAATTCCTGGTAATTGCTCTGGTATTAACAGGCGGAACAGCTTTCCTAATGTGGCTTGGTGAACAAATCACAACCCACGGCGTCGGAAATGGTATTTCCATTCTGATCTTTGCGGGTATTGTAGCTGCGATTCCTACCGGTGTTAACCAATTGTATGATCAGTATATCTCCGGTGCAGGAGATCAGCTGTTTATCAATCTTGTGATCATTGCGTTAATCGCACTTGTTATAGTGGCCGTTGTAGTTGGAGTTATTTTCATCCAGCAGGCATTGCGTAAAATTCCTATCCAGTATGCCAAGCGTTTGGTAAACCGTTCTCCTGTTGGAGGACATTCAACACATTTGCCAATCAAGGTTAATGCTGCGGGAGTAATTCCAGTAATCTTCGCGATATCCTTTATTATCGCACCTAGAACAGTAGCTGGATTCTTCGAAAATAGTGAAGTTGCATCTGTTATTCAATATATCTTTGATTACCAGAATTGGCCCGGAATGATTATCTATGTAGCGTTGATTATTGCCTTCACTTATTTCTATACTTTTGTTCAGGTTAACCCAGAACAAATGGCAGAGAACTTGAAGAAGCAAGGCGGGTATATCCCGGGGATACGTCCTGGTGCAAATACAGAAACGTATTTGACGCGAGTGATGTACCGATTAACGTTTGTAGGATCTATCTTCCTGGCAGCCGTCTCAATCCTGCCGATCATCTTAGGTTCTGTGGCACAACTGCCGCCAACCGTTCAAATTGGCGGAACCAGCTTACTCATCGTTGTTGGGGTTGCTCTGGAAATGATGAAACAGTTGGAGAGTCAGCTTGTAAAACGTCACTATAAAGGATTTATTAAATAATTAGTGAAGAACTAATGAATAATGAGAGCGAGGGGAACACGTTGAACTTAATTCTGATGGGTCTTCCTGGTGCTGGTAAAGGCACGCAGGCAGAGAAGATAGTCGAAAAATATAACATCCCTCATATCTCAACTGGAGATATGTTCCGATTAGCTATCAAAGAAGGAACAGCACTAGGTAAGGAAGCTAAATCATATATGGACAAAGGCGAATTGGTTCCGGATGAAGTTACCATCGGAATCGTTCGCGAGCGTCTGAGCAAACCGGATTGTAAGGAAGGTTTTCTTCTGGATGGCTTTCCGAGAACCATTGCTCAAGCTGACGCCCTTGAAAATTTGCTAAGCGATATGGATGACACGTTAGACCACGTGCTTCATATCGATGTTCCAAAAGACCAACTCATCGAGCGTCTGACTGGACGACGCATCTGCCCGACTTGCGGTGCCACTTATCATGTAGTATTTAACCCTCCTGAAGAAGAAGGGAAATGCGATCATGATGGCTCTGAGTTGATTCAACGAGAAGACGATCAACCTGACACTGTAAAGAAACGTCTTGAAGTGAATGTGGAACAGCAACAGCCACTTCTGGACTTTTACCGCGACAAAGGATATTTAGTATCTTTTGAAGGGGATAAGGATATCAACGACGTATTCAAAAACATTGATGAAGTACTTGGAGACCTATCTAAATGATTAATTGTAAAACGCCACGGGAATTAGATATTATGCGGGAAGCTGGCAGAATAGTCGCCTTAACGCACCAGGAGATGGAAAGAAATATCCGCCCAGGGATAACAACTGGCGAATTGGATAAGATTGCTGATGATTTCATACGCAGTATGGATGCAATCCCATCTTTTAAAGGTTATAATGGATTCCGTGGTAGTATTTGCACATCGGTCAATGAAGAGCTCGTCCATGGAATACCTGGAGATCGGGTATTGGATGAAGGAGATATTATTAGTATTGATATTGGTGCTAAATACCAAGGTTATCATGGTGACTCGGCCTGGACTTATCCGGTGGGCACTGTAGATGATGAAACATTGGATTTGCTAAAAGTGACAGAGACATCATTGTTCAAAGGACTTGATGAAGCAAAACCAGGTGAGCGCCTTTCAAATATATCCCATGCCATTCAAAGCTACGCTGAATCGAAAGGATTTTCGATTGTTCGTGAGTACGTAGGACACGGAGTAGGCAGGAAGCTTCATGAGGCTCCCCAGATCCCTCATTATGGCCCGCCGAATAAAGGTCCTCGGCTTAAGCCGGGAATGGTATTGGCTGTAGAACCAATGGTTAATGCGGGATCACGTTATGTGAAAACCCTGCCCGATCGTTGGACTGTGGTCACAAAAGATGGTAAAATGTGTGCGCATTTTGAACACACCATCGCGATTACAGAAGAGGGTTACGAAGTATTAACAAAATCCTAAATGAAGGTGATCGTGTTTGAACGAATCTGAGTCGAGTCCACGAATAGGTCAAATTGTTCGTATTGTGCAGGGGCGTGAGGCAGGACAGTATGCGGTAGTTATCGATGTACTGGATGGCCGCTTTGTGCTGCTTGCCGATGGAGAGAAACGTAAGTATGATCGACCAAAGAAAAAGAATTTGCAGCATATTGAGCTTATGGATTTCATCTCTCCGGAAGTCCAGAACAGCCTTCTAGAAACTGGTCGCGTCACAAATGGCAAGCTTCGATTTGCCGTATCAAAATATGTCAATGAAGCAGTGACTGATTTGAAGAAGGGAGATCAACTCGATGGCGAAAGACGATGTAATTGAAGTAGAGGGGACCGTCGTTGAAACCTTACCAAATGCACAGTTTAAGGTGGAACTCGAGAACGGTCATACCGTTTTAGCACATGTTTCCGGTAAAATTCGCATGCACTTCATTCGAATTCTGCCTGGGGACAAAGTTACGGTTGAACTATCCCCGTATGATTTAACTAAAGGACGTATTACGTACCGTTATAAATAAAAACTCCGATCTTAAAGGAGGTATGGATGATGAAGGTAAGGCCTTCTGTAAAACCAATTTGCGAAAAATGCAAAGTCATCAAACGAAAAGGTAAAGTCATGGTAATCTGTGAAAACCCTAAGCATAAACAAAAACAAGGTTAATCTGAAGGAGGTGTACGTAGCACATGGCACGTATAGCAGGTGTAGACGTTCCGCGCGATAAGCGCATCGTCGTTTCATTAACTTATATCTATGGTGTTGGTAAATCACTAGCTGCTGAAATCCTGGCTGAAGCTGGCGTTTCAGAGAACACTCGTGTTCGCGATCTTACAGAAGACGAACTTGCTAAGATTCGTAAAGCAGTTGATAACCAAAACGTTGAAGGTGATCTTCGCCGTGAGAACTCTCTAAACATTAAACGTTTGATTGAGATCGGTTCTTACCGTGGAATCCGTCACCGCCGCGGGCTTCCGCTTCGTGGACAAAAGACAAAAAACAACTCTCGTACACGTAAAGGCCCACGTCGTACAGTGGCCAACAAGCGTAAATAAACGAAAGATAAAGGAGGTAAGCTAACCTTATGGCACGTAAAGGACACACACGTACTCGTAAACGTAAGGCGAAAAAGAATATAGAGTCGGGAATGGCACACATCCGCTCTACATTCAACAACACAATCGTTACGATCACTGATGTTCAAGGAAACGTCATCAGCTGGAGCAGTGCAGGTTCCCTTGGTTTCAAAGGATCCCGTAAATCTACTCCATTTGCTGCTCAAATGGCTTCAGAAGCTGCAGCGAAAGATGCTATGGACAACGGTATGAAAACTCTAGAAGTTACAGTTAAAGGCCCTGGTGCAGGTCGTGAAGCAGCGATCCGTTCACTACAAGCAGCAGGTCTTGATATCACGGCAATCCGTGACGTGACTCCAGTTCCACACAATGGTTGCCGTCCACCAAAACGTCGTCGCGTATAATAGTTCTGAATAGAATTTGTCACCCTGTCTATAATGGGTTATGATAGGTTTTTAAATCAATCGCATGTAGACAGTGAAAAAATGCAGTTGTCTTGTATCGGAACTGCCTACCTGAGGAATTTCGGTTAGACTAGTGGTCTAACCGGGGTTTCGACGTTTTGAAGGAGGGTTTAGTGTAAATGATCGAAATTGAAAAGCCAAAAATTGAAACGGTTGAGATCAGCGATGAGTCCACTTTTGGTAAGTTCGTCGTAGAACCGCTTGAGCGTGGGTATGGTACAACTCTAGGTAACTCCTTGCGTCGTATCCTATTATCCTCACTTCCTGGCTCTGCTGTAACATCAGTTCAAATTGAGGGTGTTCTTCACGAATTCTCTACCATTGATGGTGTTGTAGAAGATGTAACTACCGTCATTTTGAATCTGAAGAAACTAGCTTTGAAAGTTTATTCTGACGAAGAAAAGACTTTAGAAATTGATGTACAGGGAGAAGGAAAAGTCACAGCTGCAGATATTACGCATGATAGTGATGTTGAAGTTCTTAACCCGGATCTTCATATTGCCACATTAGATAGCACAGCTAATCTTCGTATGCGTATTACAGCGGAACGTGGTCGAGGATATCGACCTGCGGAAGGAAACAACCATGAGGACCTGCCGATTGGCGTCATCCCGGTTGATTCAATCTTTACGCCAGTATCCCGTGTAACGTATCAAGTTGAAAATACAAGAATTGGTCAAACTTCAAACTTCGATAAACTTACTTTGGACGTGTGGACAGACGGAAGCATTCGTCCCGAAGAAGCCATTTCTCTTGGAGCTAAGATCTATATGGAGCACCTCAATATCTTTGTCGGCTTAACTGATGAAGCTCAAAAAGCTGAAATCATGGTTGAGAAAGAAGAGGACCAAAAAGAGAAAGTTCTTGAGATGACGATTGAAGAGCTTGATCTTTCCGTTCGTTCATACAACTGCTTGAAGCGTGCTGGTATCAATACAGTACAGGAACTTGCGAATAAATCGGAAGAGGACATGATGAAAGTCCGTAACCTTGGACGCAAGTCACTTGAAGAAGTGAAGTACAAGTTGGATGAACTTGGACTAGGTTTAAGAAAAGAAGACTGATTATAGAGCATCATAGAGTTAACCGTAAGGGAGGGATTATCAATGGCTAGAAAACTAGGACGTACCACTGATCAACGTTTGGCGCTTCTTCGCAATTTAGCGACCGACTTGATCATTCATGAGCGTTTAGAAACAACAGAAGCTAAAGCAAAAGAGCTTCGCTCTGTAGTAGAAAAAATGATTACTCTAGGTAAACGCGGCGATCTTCATGCCCGTCGTCAAGCTGAGTCATTCCTCTATAAGGCTGACGCTGATGAAGAAGGAGATCAGACAGCTCTACAGAAGCTATTCTCTGACATTGGCCCACGCTATGAGGACCGTCAAGGTGGTTACACTCGCGTGCTTAAGCTAGGCGAGCGTAAAGGTGATGGAGCTAAAATGGCGATCATTGAATTAGTTTAATGATTACCACAGGTATAAAAGGGCAGGAATGAATCTCATCATGAGGTTGAATCCAGCCCTTTTTTTATTTGTCAAAAATACTATATTTACTATGACCTGAATGTCTCAAAATATGCTATGGAAGTGCAAAGATCTGAAATCCAGAAATATGTCGTATTTCCTGGGAAATAGTCAGATGAGTGGAGGAGAAATGTATGGGCAACACTCAAATTGAGTTTAGAAATGTTTCATTTCGGTACCAGGAAGATATGCCGTGGGTTCTTAAGGATGTAAGTTTTACGATTAATAATAATGAATGGGTTGCGATGATTGGTCATAACGGCTCCGGAAAATCTACCATTGCTAAGTTAATGAATGGTTTGTTATTTCCTCAAGAAGGGGAAATTCTGGTAGACGGACAGCAGGTTACAGCTTCGAGTGTATGGGATATACGCAGGAAAGTAGGTATGGTTTTTCAGAATCCGGACAACCAGTTTGTGGGTACTACAGTAAGAGACGACGTGGCTTTTGGTATGGAGAACCATGGTATGGCAAGAGACTTAATGTTAAAACGTATTACAGAGAGCTTAGAGGCCGTTGGGATGAATGGTTACGAACGCCATGAACCTCATCGGCTTTCCGGAGGTCAAAAGCAAAGAGTCGCCATTGCCAGTGTGCTAGCCGTATCGCCCCAATATATTATTCTGGATGAAGCAACTGCGATGCTTGATCCTAAAGGTCGAAAAGAAATCATGGAAACCATTCGTGAAGTGCAGTCCGCGCGAGATCTTTCCCTCGTCACTATTACTCATGATTTATTAGAAGTTACGCAGGCGGACAGGGTGATTGTAATGAACGGGGGAGAGATTTGGATGGAAGGCACACCAAGAGAGCTCTTCAGGAAGAAGGAACAATTAATTGAAATTGGCTTAGATACTCCTTTTGTAAGCAAACTGGCAGAGGAATTAAAGGGTGCTGGTCTGCCTCTAACACGTGAGCCACTGAATCACCAGGAGTTACTGGAGGAATTATGGACATTTCATTCGACAAGGTAAGTTACACCTATCAACCCAATACCCCTTTTGAACATCGTGCTCTGGATGAAGTGTCCTTTAAAATCAACTCTGGTGCTTATGTAGCAGTGATTGGGCATACAGGTTCTGGGAAATCCACCCTTATTCAACACCTGAATGGTTTGCTTCAACCCACGAGTGGTGAGGTGAAAGTTGGAGAGTATCATCTTAAGGCTAATGAAAAAAACAAGCAGCTTAGAAATCTCCGTGAACAAGTGGGAGTTGTTTTTCAGTACCCGGAGCACCAATTATTCGAGGAAACTGTAGCAAAGGATATTGCATTTGGTCCTCAGAACTTTGGGGTTCCCCAAGAAGAAATCCACCGAAGAACACGAGAAGCTGTAAAAGCAACTCAAATTCATGAGGATCTCCTCGAACGATCCCCATTTGACTTAAGCGGAGGTCAAATGCGACGGGTAGCTATTTCCGGGGTGCTTGCTATGGATCCGCGAGTACTTGTACTTGATGAGCCCACTGCGGGTCTGGATCCTAATGGTCAGAAAGAAATTATGCAGATGTTCCATCGGCTGCATAAAGATAAGCAGCTCACTACGATTTTAGTCACTCACAGCATGGAAGATGCACTTGCTTATGCAGATCACATTGTGATTCTCAATCAGGGTGAGGTTTATATGGAAGGTGCTCCGCTGGAGATCTTTAAACAACAACAAGCACTCGAGGATGTTCAGCTTGATGTGCCTGAAGTTATACAGTTTGTAACGAAAGTCAGGGAGCAGCTCGGAGTGGAACTTGAATACACGGGTCAGAGCATAGCAGAATTAGCAAAGGAATTAACCCGTATAGTGAAAGGGGACCGGGTGTATGAGTAATTCAATGATCATCGGTCAGTATATTCCGGGTGATTCATTTGTTCACCGGCTGGATCCAAGGTCTAAAATCGCGATTATTTTTTTCTTTGTCATCATTGTGTTTTTTGCTAATTCTGTTATGAGCTATGGACTTCTTGCTTTATTTGCTATTGGGAGTGCTGCCACTTCCCGTATCCCGCTCACCTATATTATGAAGGGCCTTAAGCCCGTATGGTTTTTAGTCATTTTCACTTTCCTGCTTCACCTTATAGTAACCAAACAAGGAGAGGTATTGGTGAGTATCTTAGGGTGGGAGATTTATGAAGAGGGGCTTATTCAGGGAGCTGCCATATCCCTTCGCTTCTTTCTATTAATCATGGTAACCTCCCTTTTAACATTTACGACCACACCTATTGAAATTACGGATGCGATAGAAGAGCTTTTAGGTCCCTTGAAGAAAGTAAACTTCCCTGTTCACGAGCTAGCCTTAATGATGTCAATTTCTTTAAGATTTATTCCTACTCTTATGCAAGAAACAGAGAAGATATCAAAAGCACAGGCTTCCCGGGGAGTGGATTTCCGCACAGGCTCATTTAAAGACCGTGTGAAGGCGGTGATTCCTCTTTTGGTACCTTTGTTTGTCAGTGCTTTTAAAAGAGCTGAGGAGCTTGCTATGGCCATGGAAGCGCGAGGTTATCAAGGCGGGGAAGGCCGGACAAAATTAAGAGAACTACATTTAGGTAAATCAGATGTCTATTTATATATCATGTTCATTTTATTAGTAATTGGGCTTTTCTTAACCAGAAGTTAAATGGAGGAAAACGTTTTGCAGCGAATACGATGTATCATTCAATATGACGGTACCAACTATGCGGGGTATCAAGTTCAACTAAATGGAATAACCGTACAGGAAAAGTTAGAAAAAGTTCTTACTAAAATGCATAAGGGCCGGAAAATAAAAGTGATAGCTTCTGGGCGAACAGACTCCGGGGTTCATGCAATTGGACAAGTCATTCATTTTGATACCGAGCTGAAGCTTCCAATGGAGAATTGGAAACGGGCCCTCGCTACTATGCTTCCTGCAGACATAACGGTAACCAAAGCTGAACCGGTAAGCAGCGATTTTCATGCCCGCTACGATACCAAGGGAAAAGAATACCGCTATTTCATTTGGAATTCTAAAGAGCCCAATATTTTTAAGCGCCATTATTATTATCATATTAGAAAAGAATTAGATGTCTCAGCTATGAAAGAAGCTTGCCGGTATATAGAAGGAGAGCATAACTTTACTTCTTTTTGTTCACCAAAGTCTGATGTGAAAGGAAGCAAAGTACGCACCATTCATCAGGCTTCTATTGTTCAGAAAGGTGAAGAACTCATCTTTCAATTCAAAGGTTCAGGCTTTTTGTATAATATGGTGAGGATCATTGTAGGCACATTGCTTGAAGTAGGGCATCACGAAAGAGAACCAGCAGATATTTTGTCTATTATTGAGAAAGAGAATCGTGAATTCGCAGGAAATACGGCTCCTCCGCATGGACTTTTCTTATGGAAGGTTGATTATGAATAAGGGCGGATAATAAATTTTATTATAATAACAACGATTCCTGGTGTATAATCTCTTGACATTAGTAATAAGAGTGTTATATTATATTCTATGGCATTTTATTTCTATACCACGATTAGCCCCGGAAACTAATCGTATTTGAGATAAATAAACGAAGCTTTGTAAAAATTAACAATTCAGGAGGGAAACCGACATGCGCACAACTTTCATGGCAAATGAAAACAACGTGGAACGTAAATGGTATGTTGTGGATGCTGCAGGGCAGACACTTGGCCGTTTATCAAGCGAAGTTGCTGCGATCCTTCGCGGTAAAAATAAACCAACGTACACTCCCCATGTTGACACAGGTGATCACGTAATCATCATCAACGCTGGAGAGATTCAACTTACAGGCAATAAAATCAACGACAAGATCTACTATCGTCATTCAAACCACCCTGGTGGATTGAAAGCCCGTTCAGCTAACGAAATGCGCACAAAATACCCAGAGCAAATGCTAGAACTTGCTGTTAAAGGTATGCTGCCAAAAGGAAGCCTTGGACGTAAGATGGGTAAGAAACTTCATGTTTATGCTGGTAACGAACACAAGCATGAAGCACAACAACCAGAAGTTTACGAACTTCGCGGATAATAAAAGGAGGTAATCAAGAGTGGCACAAGTACAATACTCCGGTACTGGACGTCGTAAGAAATCAACTGCTCGTGTACGTCTTGTTCCAGGAACTGGTCGTGTAGTAGTCAACAAACGTGATGCTGAAGACTTCTTTCCATATGAAACTCTTCGCATGATTCTGAAACAGCCTTTAGCTGTTACAGAAACAGAAGGTAACTATGATGTTTATGTAAACGTAGACGGTGGAGGATTCACTGGACAAGCTGGTGCAATCCGTCACGGTATCGCTCGTGCTTTGTTAGAAGCAGATCCAGAATACCGCACACCACTAAAACGCGCAGGATTGCTAACGCGTGACGCACGTATGAAAGAGCGTAAGAAATACGGTCTTAAAGGTGCTCGTCGTGCTCCACAGTTCTCCAAGCGTTAATAAACCTTATATATCAAGGGTTTGCCCTCTTTGCTCTTATCGAGCAGGGAGGGCTTTTTCATGTCCGAATTTAGAATTGAATACCCATTGAATACCCTTGGCTAAAAGTTCATGTACTTCTGGAACATCTCGCCTGTTTTCTCCTTCGCTTCATCGGTCACGTGTGTGTAAATATCCATGGTGGTTTGAATGTCGGTGTGGCCAAGGCGGGTTTGTACATCTTTAATGGAAGCACCGGCTGCAAATAATAAACTAGCGTGTGTATGCCGGAAGGCGTGAACATTTATCTGGGCGAGCTCCGGATTCTTTAGATATATGCGCTCCAACTTCTCATTTAAGTAAGCCAGTCGACAATAATCCATGTCATGTTTTAACTGATTATAGACCGTAAAGATGGGTTGCTTATCATCAGATTGAAAAGGAGCCGCAAGCGTTAAATAGCGCTGTATTTGCTTTCCGCGCCACTTTTTTAAGATCGCAAGGGTTTCATCATCCACGTTTACAACACGCCTAGAGGCCTTTGTTTTTGATGTCTGAAGCTGCTTTTGGCCACTGGTGTGAATCAGTGTCTTTTTAAAACTGATTTTCTTATGATTAAAGTCCACGTCTGACCAATGCAAGGCGTATAATTCCCCTTTACGGGCTCCAGTGAACGCGAGTAGCCGAAACATGGTATATACCATGTAATCGTCCTGAATAGACTTCAGAAAGCTCTTGAGTTCTTCTCGCGTGTAGTAATGCTTTTTCTCTTCCAGTTCCGCATTATATTCCATCTCATGTTTTAGTTTCGGCAACGTGACATATTCCATAGGATTGCTCTTAATAATGTCCATTTTCATGGCATAGCGGAAGACCAGGTTAGCTTGTATCTTATAATCCTTGAAGGTTTTAAGTTCCTGGGCCCAAGCGTTAATAGCTTTTTGACAATGCGAGCGGGATATATCTTTCATTTTGTAAGGACCGAAGACTGGAAGAATTCTGCGTCTGAATCTACTCTCGATTGCGTACCCTGTAGTTGGCTTCACTTCTTTACGATGTTGCTTAAACCAATCCTCAAAAACTTCCTGGAAGGTTATATGATCATTTTGGCGAAGCCCTAGTTCATCAGCTTCCACTATTATATTAGATAGCGCGATATTTGCTTCTTTCTTTGTTTTGAAGCCTCGTCGTGTTGTTCGTTTCTTTTTTCCAGTGACCGGGTCTGTACCGAGATATACATTAAACATATAAGCGTTGGTACCGTCATTCTTTTTGTACTTTTTAATATTGGTCATAGTACTTTCCTTTCCAATACGCTGGCAGCTTATATATAGGAAAGTGAATACATTAATCAAAAATTAATTCAAGCATAGTTTTAATTTTATTGCGTTTTTCATCTGTTAAAGATGCATTCTTATAGTATAAGTCAACCTTCATATTGAGAAGATCATGAAGGTCAAATAATCTTCTTCTTAATTCATCATCTGATAATTCCCGAATCGTATTCTCTCCGTGTTTCTTTTTATTTTCTTCTGTGCATGGAAGGCTAACCTCTATATTTCTCCTTTCATTTAGAGTTTTTTCATCTTTAAAAGGCTCATTACCTGTAGGTTTTACATGACCATTTTCCACATCTATATAAGAATCTGAATAACCGGCTAAATTCATTAAATAAATAGGTGAAATGTCTAATCCTATAGCAAGCTTTCTCAATAAAGCGGGCTTAGGTAAATCTTTATAACCGTTTTCGATTTGAGACAAGTAAGAATCAGAATAGCCTGTTCTAGCTTTTAAGTCGAGTAATGTAATTTTTTTCTGCTTTCTAAGCTCCTTAAGCTTAGCCCCAAATTCTTTAGCATCCATTTAAAAGTTCTCCCTCCTTTAAACCTCATTATTACACACTATCTTTACTAAGTAAATTTTTTTCTTACTAAAGTATTGTTTCTTTTATGAGAGTAGTGTACACTAAAGTAAGTAAAAAATTTACTAACATAGTAAACAAAAGGAGTGAATAGAAATTATGGATACTTTCATACCATTACAAGTATCAAATGAATTTAGAGATAAATATTATGAATTTTTTTATGAACTTAGTAAAGAAGCATTTGAAGCTGCTAAGAATGCTAGTGGAGCAGGGAGGTTCATGACCAAAAAACAATGTTGTGAGTTTATTGGAATCTCTTTTGGACACCTACAAAAATTAGAAAGGCTTGGTTTACCCGTTATTGAGTTAGAGGGAAAGGTCCTTGTGGATCGCGAGGATGTTGTCAAATTCATGAATAAATATAAAAGCTGAAAATCTTAAATAAAAAACAAATCGCTGGCAGGCGAATTGCATCAATTCGTAAATATGAGAGTGAAATTTTACCCGAATCCCTATAATCACAAGGTAAAGAAAGCTGGGCATTTTTTGTCCGGCTTTTTTGCTTGATAATCAGCATTTTGGCCTGTCCTAAAGTGTCTTCCCACTAATGAAATTTCAAATTTGAATTAAAATGCATATGTAATGCTCCGTTATCAGTAAGATTCAATAATAAAGGTAGTACATCAAAACTTTACTCGGTACACTCCAGACCAGATAGGTTAAACAGCCTTTTCATGTTCTCCTTTATCTAATAAGCTTGTTCTATCATCGGATAGTTTTACTGTTGCATCTGACTCAAAATCCTCAATCTGTAGTAGCCCTTTTTCATCTAGGTTAAATACCTTCTGTATATTTATTTGATTTTCAGGAATATATCTTGAAGCTGAGTCTTCCAGTATAGGGCAGGTTAGTTGAAGACTCAGTTTCGAGATAATATGTTTAAAATTTGCTTTTGTTGAAACTTTATAAGAGTTAAGTTCGTATTATGTATAAAATGTTATTTTGTGGTGAGTAAGTTATATATTATGACACTTAATGTGAATGGAGTTTTGAAATGAGTGACTTTAAGTTCCGTAGAGCAATTCGAACTGCTTCTAGTGAGCAATACGATATATACTACTTAGGTGAAAACATTGGTGAATTGCATATTCATTTTATGGAGCAAAGTTCTAATGAGATTTGCAATTTATTAGTCACTAAAGACCTTGAAGAATTTAATAAAGAAAACTTAGTTGATGAAATCGTTGATACAATCATTTCCAACCCTGAAGATTTCTTTTGGATTAATGTTTTTAAAGCAACTTATGAATTTGGAATAATAAATGAACCTCACCCAGATAGCCTAAAAGCTAGACAGAAAGACTTGGCTAAAGTTTTAAACACTTTTCAAGTTGCAAAAGGTCAATTGTCAGAAGTTGCTGCAATGGAATATTTTAGAGGTTTTGACTATGAGGTTAAGGAAGCTTCTGATTATTATGATAAAAATTTAAAAATTGATTTAATTGGCGAAAATCACACAGAACAGATTTACATACAGGTGAAACTGGGGATGGTTGGAGAACAAGAAATAATAAAAACAGTAAGTAAAGTGTCCGAAATAAACAATACAAAGAAATCTAAAATTGCTTGTATTGTAGCTGAGAAATTCCCCGTTAAATCAGAATTCTTAAGGAACAGATTAGAAAGTGAGTTAAATGTGGAAGTGATGTTTGTTCATAAATACCAAGTAGTGGATTCTGTTTCGAAGTATAAAAGAACGCTAAAGTAACCCACATTTTCACAGGTTGGATAATATATCTGAAGTAAGAAATCTCTGTATAAGAGAGGACCAAAAAGGAGAGTTCTATGCAAATACTACAGGCATTATTGCCTTTGATAGGTGTTATTATAGGTGGATTTGTTTCTTATCTAGCACAGACCGCCAACCAAAAGAGAATAGAAAAGAATAAGGACAGAAGACAAAAGACAATTGCATATAATGAGATTCTAAAGAGGGAGGGTGAGAATAGCCCCTTAGAACCCCCCATCCATAGTGGTGAAAATAAAGAATTCGATTGGAAAAATTATGTGGAGGGCAATAGGCGGATTTTATATGATAATCTCCATCTATTTGACTTTAATATTGCTGATAAGGTCTTACACATTGATTACTTAGGGGAAAAAGCAGAAGCATTAGGTCCTGAACAGGAAGATATAGATTGGGTATATAATCTTTATTTCGAAATAATTGATTGGATTAAGAAAGATTATCCCAAAAGCAAATGATTCTTTATCTTGATTTCAAGTCTTAATGAATGGGGGGGCGATTGTTCAATAGGGGGGAGGATATATAACTTTATTGATAGAACGTTCGAGCAGAGCTAGTGAGTCGTTTTTGGTTGTGTAATGTTTTGAGCAAAGGTTCAGAAGGGGTGAAGAAATGGGGTTTGATTTAGATAGAGCAGGTTTTGGAATGAGGTTGTTTGCTGGTGTGTTAGATACATTAGTTATTGTTATTCCAATCGGAGTTTTTGTTTATCTTTATACAGGTACACCGTCACTAAATTGGACACAAGGTGTCACTTGGAACGTCTTGTATATCATTTATTCCATCATCCTTCCTGTAATCTGGGGAGGCTACAACGTAGGAAAAAGGTTAGTAAACATAAGGATAAATAAAGCTAATGGTAAGGAATTAAATATAGCGGATATGTTTTTTAGAGAATTCATCGGCAAGTTTCTAATAGGGTATTTAACTGTTGGTTTATCCACGCTGGTGAGTGCGTTAATGATTGTAATTCGCAAAGATAAAAAAGCAATTCACGATTTTGTAGCTGGAACTTTTGTTTCAAATGAAGTATGAATTTTTCCTGAGTTTATCTTGAAATCAAGTCTTTCGCTAATGGGGGCTTTAGTTGAATGAGCCCAAAATAAACAAAAAGAACTTCCATAAAATTGGAAGTTCTTTTCACTAAACTTTAACAGAGTCTATTTCTTAGAATAAAAACGAGAATATAAAGAAATTAAAAATGGTTAAGACGGATGCAGAAATCGTTGATTTCTTCCATGCCAATTTAGATATAAAACTCCAAACCCCCATGATTACAGAAGCTATCCCCAAGATTAAAAGTAAATAATACATGAAATTTAACAACGATTGGCTACCATCAGCAAAACCAAAAATGAAAAATGCGATGCATGTGATGAACACCAGCACACTCAATATAAGAAACGTGTAGCTTTTCCATGAACTTTTAGTCATTTCCAACCTCCAGTATTTCAAAAATAAATGGACATAAAACCTTCTTTTTCTAACTATAGTAGATACTGTAATTAAATTCAAAAGTTTCTACGGTATCCCCATGGAATTTAAAAATTTAGCTTTAACTAGTCGCTAAACAGGTTCAAAGGCTCCCATGTATTCTACAGAAGGCTTTATTTAGTTAGATTTAACCGAAATGTCTTGAAATCAAGTCTTCATGTAAAGGGGGGGCTTTAACTTAATAGACTAAATCAGAAAATTGGTTCCTTTAAAACGTTTAGGAACATATTTTCTATGCTCTAATTTACCTAACGTTGTATATCAGCATTTTCCTCACACTATCCCTTATATCCCAAGATTTGAGACGAAACTTTTTTTTGAAAGAAACGGGATATTGAAGAGTATGATGCGATTTCTTTTGAAGGGAACATAATCTATTTTATAGAAGTGTAGGATAAGGGAGGTTTTCTAATGGAATATATATTAAAAATTAAATATTCTTCTAGTTTTTCTGAAAAGGAGTTTGAAAAAAGGTTTAATAAACATGCCAAGTTGTTAGGGGATTTTGAAACTGTTTATTCGTTCTTTTTATCTGAGGATGAAAGTAAAAGCGATATTAATCAAAAAGACTGGGTGTATGGTTCAGTGATATTAAATTATAATGGAAATCACGCTATGGACTCCAACTTCGTCGTATCGGTTTTAAGGGCAATGGATTACCAAGAGTTTAAACTAATAAATGTATCAGATTTAATATAGCCTTTGTTAACGGAGAGGATTATGTAAGAGGCAGTTTCGAGATCAAGGAAATGCAGGGTGAATTAAAGCAGTAAAAAGAAGAGAATAAGAAGAAAAGGGGGACTGAAAAAGTCTGTTTTCCTGGGATCGTTTTTCTTTGTCGAAAAGTATATAGTTAAAAAGTGAGGAAGAGAACAGATGGATTTAGATAGTTTACTCACGACCGTAATCACATCTACAGCTGCGCTGGTTGCAATTATCGGTGGGTTTTTGGTCAGTCGTGTCATTTCAATTTCTAGTGAACAAAGCAGTGTTAAGAGGAAACTCCGTGAATTTAACAATGATATCAAGACAAAAGAAGACCTGCTAAAACAGGTAGAAACTTACTTGTTCCAAGAAGATTTGAATGACTTTATCGATGATGACGATGCAATTAAAGGTTTAATAAAAGGTAATAATCTAGAGAAGATCGTACAGGAAACGGAATATGATTCATTACCCCTCGAGAAACTGAGACTGTACTTTGAACAACTCCTGGAGATCAAAAATGAAATTGTCGAAGGAGGAGAAGCAACACTTGAGGAGTTTAAGGAGAAAAATGCAATGAAGTATCCGGAAAGGGAGAAGTGGTACGAACGAATCTATGAGGTGTTTGGAGAAATGGTGGAAGCACAAAGCTCCACGGTGCCTGGATGGATGTCCGGTTTTAAAACCCCTGCCATGGTTAGCAGTGAATACAACGATAAGAAAAAAGAGCTCGCTCGGCTAAAAGAAGAATTGACCGTCTTACGAACCCAAAGGAAAGAGCAGGAAAGCATTCTAAAAGAATATGGACAACCCAAATACGTTATGAGTGGGTTGATCGTTTTGGCATATGCAGCTGTAGTAGGAATCATCTATCCAAGTACCCTGATGCCTTATCCTATGGATACATATGATGATGTAACGACAAAATGGTGGATTCTGAGCCTGTTTTTCAGTCACATCTTCGTCATTTTCTCCTACTTGTTCATTGCCATGAAAAAGCTTGGAGGTATTGAGGAGAATTAAGACATTGTCACAATACTATATAGCACAATACTGAGCCGTATAGTATTGGGGGCGATTGATCATTTAAAATGCTTTTTTTGCAAATGGGTGTGTTAATGTTAAATAATGATGTGAAAGAGCTTGTTTTGAAGTTCTATATATTTTTTTCAAAAGATATTCTCACTGCCCACTCGTCACTTCAAGAACCGATGGTAATTCTTCTCCCTCTGTCGTGCGAACCGTTAAAGGTTCCTTAATTTCATCGAGTCCTATAATGATAAAAGGCGCTTTATTAGCGTTGTTTTCATTGCTTTCACTCTCCATCACATGGACAACAACCTCGGTGTCATCGTTTTGATTCACTTCTTGAACCTCTACTTTTTCTCCCTTATACTCTTTGCCTAGTTTTACATATATTTCCTTATCTCCGTTTGAATCGGTGGACAAGCTATAATAGCTCTCCATTTCATTTTGAACAACGGCATGACCTTCATTTACAATCCAGTAACCCTTTCCAGCTGATGTCGCAATGAATATAGTGGCGAAGAAAACCACCGGGAGGACAAACAAAGCGATTTTTTCCCAAAGAGATACCTTTCTGAGCTTTTCCGACTTGGTCAATAAAGGAAGCAACGCCGTCCCTAATACGCTAATGAGAAAAATACCTCCAGCAAGAAAGAGATACCCCATGGCTTCGAACCCTCTAACAATGATAATGCTATATAGAACGACACCTAACGCCGTAAGGAACGTTAAGAGCGGCGCTAGAAAATACACACCCTTGAATTTTGAAATGATAAAAAAGAAGCTAAATATCAATAAACCTAAAAACAATCCGTCAGCAAGTGCGGTGTACATCGAATCTCCTCCTTAAAATTATTGAAGCAATGGAAGTTGCCAGATCCCCAAAAGAATGATTACGTCCGCCACTATTGAATAGAACACCCATTTTTTATTTAAGAATGTCCATGTGAAGGCTATCAGGAAAATTGCTGTGGGGAGGTAGATCAAAAAGGTTCCGGCTTGAAACGTCCGTACCACATCTCCAAATTCTTGAAAGCGCAGGCTGTTATAAGAAATGACACCCAGCACTAATATCCTTATTAGAAACACCATTACCCGTATGCCCCGATTGATATGGACCAGTTGTCGGAGAGGTTGAATGGGGGCGTCATCACGCTCGCCATCTTCCGTCTTTTCTGTTTCTGTATCCATAAAATCTCCTGTATTCAGCATACGGTCACATTCTGAGCAATGGCGGGCGTGCTCCTGAATAATCTCTTTCGTTTCCGCGTCCAATTCATCAAATACAGGTATTAATTCCTGAGATAGCTTATGAATTTTTCTTTCATATTCATTCATCTGAATCCCTCCTAGCTTTCGCCCACCGTTTTTTCACCCGAAAGACCCGTGATTTAATCGTCGAGATGTTGATATTCAACATCTCACTAATTTCCTTGTAATCATATCCATAGTATTCCTTTGCAAGAATGATGGATTTGTCGGTCTGGGACAGGGTGGACAGGATTGCGTCCAATTGCGTGTCGATGACTGTTTGGCTTTCAGGGGACGCATGATCGATCAGCAGGCTTTCGACAACGTCTCCTTCTTTGAACAAGCTGGGCTTCTTTTTCTTGTACTTGTCTATGAGGGTGTTCCGTGCCGCCACTTTCAACCAGCCTTTAATGGAACGGACGTCTTCGACAATGCTTGGGTTGGTGATGATTTTCGTGAATAGTTCCTGAATAATGTCGTCCGCTTCTTCTGGACTGCTCATCTTGGCTAAGTAGCGTTTTAACTCGAAGTAATACGCCTCATAAATATCTTCTACATATCGAAAGGGTTTAAAATTGGCCAATGGAAGAACTCCTTAATCACGCCCTCATCATAGAGGACGGTTTTTCAAACGGGAAAAGTTGCACAGAATTTCAATTTTTTAAAAAAAGATTTAAGAAATGCAAAGGAGGTATTCAGAAAACGATAGACATGGGTATATATGGAAGGTTTTCTTTTTTATTCTATACCCTTTTTCGACACCGGGATAGACCATGAGTCGGGTATAGAATAACAAGGTGTGGGGTTAGGGTACTTCGGATGTACGCCGAACATCCCTTTTGGACCGGTGTAAGTAAGCGCACACCGGTCCGTATGCCAGCCCGGCGTACGTACTAATATTCGTTTCGTGTGTGTACGACCAAAGTGCGAGCTTTGGGGAGGGAACAGACGGCTCCAGCATATCTTTTCTACCGGAGCGGACACAGTGATCCAGATGGATCGCTGAGGGAGAGCAGGAGAGGTCTTGAACTTGACCTTGAAATAATAGAAAGCGACGAACAGGAGCTTTCGAATGAGCAGTCCGGAGCGCAAGCGAAGGACCAAGAACAGGGACGCGTAAGCGTTTCTGTTCGCCGTAAGGGGGACGGTCAGCTATGCTGACTGACAAATGAGCGTAGCGAGGCTTGTCATACGTCCCCCTTATGCTCTTTCCCCTACACGCTACGAAAATCCGCCCACCCGAGGCGAGTACCGTACCGTTTCAGGCGCGCCAAGGCGTCCAGCACATCGAGGCGATACCAACCCATAATCCGTGACGGATTCTACTTCCGATAAACCGCGCCGTTATAGGAATCGCAAAATCCGCCAAGCTCTATCAGACGGAAATGGCGTATGACGCGTCCGTCAACGGATTCCGGCGCGATTTCCGTCCCGACATCTCTCCATGAGGGACGAGTTGCAGGAAGAATGACGCGCCGGGATTTGGTCGTGCAGGGGCGTTGCGTAGGACGCCCCGGAATGGCCGGATAATACTCGATAGGAGACGGGGAGTTACCAGAAAAGGGTGGAGGGGAAGCTGACGGGAAAGGTGTTCGAGGAGCGCCCAGCGGATCGGCAAGAAAGACCTTCAAGAGAGTGTCCTAGAGTCCGACAGCGCGGACGACGCGAGGCGGTTGTATGCCAAAAAATTGATCTCTGTACATACCGATTGGGACAAGAGGGATGAGCTAAAAAAGTCAGGAAAAACCACCGAGCGGAGGAAGGCTCCGCGCTGCTTGGATGAAAGGATCTTGCCTGACTGAAAGGCGGGAAGCCCGGAGCGGTTATACGAGCGACAGCGAGCGAATCAACAAAAACCACCGACGGGCGCGGGACCCGCCTTGAAGGCAGGCGCTTGCCCTTAAAACGCTGTCAGCACAACGGTTTCACACTCCGGTATTTCGAGAAAATATAAGGTCTGCTGCCCGAAAAACGGTGTGGTCTTACGCACCGGTCTTTACGATCGAGTCAGGAGAGAGTCGTCTGGTCCTTAACGAGAAGCGGGTTTGTCTGTTCATCAAAAAAAGAAGGGTTTTCATACCGTGTGACACTCTATGCGAAATAGCATGCGTACGCTGTACCCTATGAAATACGTATCCGATAAAGGGTTTGATGTCATGAGCATACCATGCCGTACATCAGGCACACGATATACGCACGCCATCCCGCACCGCAGGCACGTTACGTTCACGTTTAAGATATGTCGCATGAGATACGCACGCTGTGTGATATGCCGTGTGAGCACCTATTAAAATCCGGTCGTGTGCATGACGTTTCACATCCTATACGCACACCATGCGACATGGTATGTATTTGGAGATGGAGTGTGGCATACGGTGCGGATGTCCTGTGCGTGGGGTTCTGCATGAGATACGTATGCTGTCTAACATGCCGTGGGTACGCACCGGGTGTCGGTGCGGTGTGAGATTCGAATGAGATTGTTGTTTACAAAAAAATCAAGGGAGTGACGTCTAAAGACTTTTATTAATCCCATGTAAAGATTGCAACAACAATATTGATGGGTATGGATATATTTGGGATAATATGCAGAAGCATGAGGCGAAGATACGTTTTCATAAAAGGAGGGGAGACCCCTATCAACAATTCAAAAATGGATTACGCGTATTTGCTTATTAGTATTTACGTTTCCCTGTGTATCGTTTTAAATATACCGGCTCTCTCAATTTGGGATAGTTTTGTTGGAGAAGTATTATTTTACACGGCATGTGGAGGCGCCATTGTTTCTCTCATATTAACTGCTATGTTTCTTAGTTCCAAAAAAAAGAATGATAGACCAAAAAAAAGCCGTATGGTTTCTGGTATCGCTTTTGTACTAACTGTCATTAATGTTTCGGTTATTGGTATTACTATCTTTATTGCCATAAGTATTTTAAATAACCCAAGCTAAGTAAAATAAAAACGCTGGATGGTTTTCTACCGCCCAGCGTTTCATTGTTCCAATTAACCGTTGTAATCACAAGATGCAAAACGAGCCGCCTGCCGAATTCCAAAAGCCATTGTCGAATCACCCGGGCATGATGCACTTGCTAAGCAATCGACTATCTCCTCGTCGCAATCACAACGCTCGGAGCTATTATTCATGCAGACATCGTGTGATACACAGCATTCATCACAGTCATTTACAGGTGTTCCGCCGCCGTCTTCTCGGGCCACACCACAACCGGCGCCGCAATAATTATAACGCACGTCGTTAAACATGCAGCACGACTCGTAAGGAAGGTTTGGGATCGTCTGCCAACAGGAGCCTGGGTCATCTGCAGCAATGCGCATTTGATCGCTCCCATCGTCTTGAATTCCTTCAAACTCCGCGATGTTTTCAGGCTTGTCATACCCATGAATTAGGTTTTTGCTTTTGGTTAATTTTCCATTGACGAATTTTTTATGGTCATACGTTCCGGTTTTTTCATTATACTGCCAGGATTTTTCTGTGAATTCTATCGTTTTATTATTCACATCCTTTTCTTCCACGACCAGTATTTGCAAATGGGCATCGACGTAATAATAAGATATGCGCATTTTACCCATCACATTATCTTCTTCATCACGGACCTCTTTGTATCCGATCTTGCTTGGTACGATACGCTCTTTTACCGTATTGGGGGTGAGATTACTCACCAGCCCGCTTCTTTTAAATTCCCCGGCGAAATTCCTTGCTTCACTTTCCGTGACAAATTTGTTCAAAAACTTCATTGATTATTCCTCCTTTAAATGATGTACTCCCTAAAGAGTGGAAGGAGGAGCTTGAATCAAATGATTTACAACCTCTTAACGAACACTTTACCTTCAATTAATATTTTCATAGCTGGTTCAGAGCCAAAAAAAAATGATTTTCCTATTGTTGTTATGGGATGAAGTGTAGAATATGGTATTTTGTGGTATTGAAATTGGAGTAGCGATTTATGGATTGGAGGATTAGAATGAAGGGAAAATGGTTCCATATACTTAACATTATCGTGCTGGTTATTATATCAGCAGTTGGAGTGCTCGGTTGGTTCGGAAATGCGATGAGCCAGGTGACGTATCCTTCGATAAATTTTGCAATCTCGACAACATTTGTGTGGTGGGGTATTTTTTATTTGATTCAGTCTTTAAAAAAACAGAACACATGGCGAACGGTTTGGTTCCTCATCTCCCTCGGTGCTCTATCCTATTGGATGGCTGGCGACGGTGCTTCGGTATATAACTTCTTCTCAGGATAATATCAAAAAAAAAAACGTACAGAGGCTATTAGACCTCTGTACGTTTTTCGTTGTATCGCCTTTGATTTTTACCAAAATTGCTCATAATCACAATCCGCAAAGAAAGCTGCCGATCGGATTCCAGCTCCCATGATCGAGTCACCCGGACAAGATTCTAGGTGGTAACAGTGATTTAAGATTTCATCGCAATGGCATCGTGACCCTGCAGATCGCAAGCAGTTATCGTGGTTTTCACAGCACGCATCGCAAGTATTGATTGGAGTTCCTCCACCAGACGATTCGTGGTCTCCACAGTACTTGCCGCAATGATTATAAGGTTCATCCATAGTTCCACCGAAGTAACAACAGGAGCCACTTGCCGTACAAGTATGCTGATCCTCCCAAAATCCTTGGGTTCTCATCGGTGGGCGGAGTTCCGGAACGTCTTCAGGTTTACCATATCCCTCCGTTTGTTCACGTAGGACGGTTTTAACGCCATTAATATATTTTTTGTGAATAAATTTACCTATACTTTCATTGTATTCCCAAAGTTTTTCTGAAAGTTCAACGGTGTTGTTGTCTGTATCTTTCGTTTCTAGCACCATGACCTGTAAATGCTCTCCTGCGTAATAATAAGATGTGACGACTCGGAAAAACACCTCATTGTCTATCCGCACGTCCTGCACGGCAATGGTGGGTTCCACAGCAGGGGTGTCTCCCAATTTCTTCTTAACCAAGCCGCTGGGTTTCAGGTCCCCTACCAGGTCTTTCGTTTGTTGTAAGGATAAGGTTGCGAAACCATTGTTAGGTTGACTCATTCAAACTCCTCCTTCTTTTTTCGGTTTCAATTTATAAAGAGACACTAAAGGGGGAGAGAGTAAAAAAATAGCAAAAAAAAGAACCGACCGCCTCAGTTAAGAGACGATCGGTTCGATACGTTTACGCGTTTACAGCTTCTTTCTTTTTCTTGGTCGATACCAGCACAATTTCCGCACCTTCGTTGAACTCCTGGTACTCCACGCCGTCTTTCTGCTTCATGCAGACCAGTTTGTCTCCGAAAAGCTGCTCGATCAACGGGCGGACCCCGTCATGGATGTACGATTCGATTCGGTCTTGGTTCTTCGCGACCGCCGGGATGTAAATGCGGGTGAACTTCACTTCTCTGACGACCACCGGCTCGATGACAGGCTTTTTGTAGTATTCCGGCGTGTTCATCGGAAGCTCGGATTCTTCAATAAAGCTCAAGTTGCTTTCGTTGTACACCTGCTCATACGCCTCGGAATTTACAACCTCTGCGTAATCATCCAAGTCGAAATCCTTCACCTCGACGGAGCCCTGCAAGGCGTCAATCGCTTCCAGCAGCACCCCAACCTCTTTGTGGTCTACGCCACGAATATATGCGGTCAATCCTAAGTATTTATAATCTGCCATGATAATCTCTCCATTCGTTTTTAAGTGTTTTTTACTTGGTTTCACGATGTTGACCGGGTTGCGGCGAGCAACCGTGTATTCGTTACCGATTCATCCCGGACCGTCCCACTTTTAGAGGTTCTGGTTGTTCTAACACGTTCCCGGTCTGCTGCCAAAAAAGTACCCCTCTCTCTCCGGTGATCCGGAAAAGAGGGGAGGGGGTACTCAAACAACGCGCAGGATGACCTGCACTACCAATACAGCTACGCGATGTCGATGGGTACTCGGGCGACGCGTGGTTCGCCTGCACTACCACGATACAGACGTTCGAAGCCGATGCACGATGCACCCCTGTTTTTAGACCGTGACGACCCTTACTTTATTGAAAGGAGGGAGTCAGAGGGTTGATCGGGTTGCGCGTAGCAACCAGGTCTTCGGTCGTTCCGCCACGCTCGGCCGGAGGTCTGGTCGTTCAGAGAACTTGTCGGTCTGCTGGTCAAAAAAAAACCCCCTTCCCCCGGTGGATAAGCCGGAGGAAGGGGTAGGGACCATCATGTCCTGAAGGGAAGTATTTTGCACTCGTTTAATCGGGGTGCGAGGGAGTCCCGAGCAACCAGGGGTTCTATGCCTTGGGGATAACAAAAAAGAACTTCCGTGATGGTCACACGCTAGGGTAGACGGCATGCGCATGACATACCGATGCGATGTCAAAAAGAAAACCCACACCGTGTGATACGGGATGGGTTTTTGGTGCGGGGGTTATCGGTACGCCATGTGTCCTTCGTTGATCGATGCGACCGTGCTTTCGAAGACGTGGTTGCTGATGTCGAGTGCCCGCTCGTACTCGCTCATATCAATGCGGAAATCATCGTCCGCTTCCTGCTTGAGTGCCATGTTCTGCGGGACTTCCAGCGTATAGCCGTATTTCGTAAGCGTGTGTCCAAGCAGGGTATGCTGGCAGTAACCGGAATCCACGACTTTTGTGATGAACGTGTCCAGGACGTGATTCATATGCCACGCGTGTTTTAAATCCGACGTCCCGAAGCAGTTTTTGTTATAGTTTTCCGCCTTGATGAGTCCAACGACGATGCGCTCGAAAACTTCGTCCAAATTGTTTTTTGTGATAATACATTCCATTATAAAACACTCCTCTAAGTTTAGTCTTCCTCATCCTTTTCATCGGTCGGGAGCGGAGCGATCCGACGGGTTGCCGCCGATTCTACAATTAAAAACCGATGCAAGGTGGTCGTGTGATATGGACAGGAAATAGTAAATAATGTAAAAAACTATAAATGAATGACACTGAGCGTCTCTTTTTCCTACGGGAAAAGAAAAAAAATCCCACACCGCAACACACGGTATGGGATTTCGGTCAGTTCTAGGTTCAATACGTGTTTTTATAGTCGTCCTCGGTCGGCGGAACCGTGGCGGACCTCCGGTGCGGCAGGTTCGGCAGGGGAATCGATGCGCTTTTCACGAAATCGATAATCCGTTTGCCGGTCGCGTTTAGGATCACCGCGGCGACCCCCAGGACGACCACGGCCCGGAGTCCCTGCGCGATTATCGGGGAGGTGAATACTTGAATAAGGGCCCACGCCAGCCACAAGGCCGTAAATCCCGTCCCGATGTTTAATAGGCGGTGTCGGATGCTCATGGATCTTCACTCCTTTCTTTTTTCTATGTAGCTGAATTTACTGCGCGTTCCGTTGATGAGGGAACGATTTTTCATACAGACGCTTGATGTACCCGGTGTTGTGAAAGACGCGATCGATTTCGTCCTGATCTTTCGGTAGTTCCATGTAGTACAGGTTATCCGCCATGTCATCGAGCCCTTTCGCCCGGTATTTATCGTTCGTCTCGTTGAAATACGCAAGCATTTTCTCTCGGCTGCCGATTTTAAGAAGCGTTCCGCAGTCCTTATCGAAGACCACCGCGGGATGTTCCACTTTGTTATAGACATTTCCTTTTTCGTCTCTGATTTCAAATAACACTTGACATTCCTCCTAATTATATTATATATTTAATTGTTTGGATAAATTTACCAGTTTTTACATAGAACCGTCGCTCGTTTTCTTGGTTGCGCCCGGCGCGACTTCTTATTGATTAAAAAAAATGTAAAAGGAATTTGGATTTTTTCGGCCCTTTGCCCTCTTTATAAAATATAGGGGGTGAGCAAGATCGTTGTTCCCATAAGGCAGGTTTCCAGACGGAGCGTAATCATGATCCGCAAACGGACAAGGAATTCCTGAATAATTCTGAATGTGATGGAGAAATTGTCACGTTCAACTATGCTTCGGACATTTAAAAGGAGGATTTACCATAATGAAGAAACAATTAACGGAAAAAAGAGTCGAACAGATCATTGCTTTGGCTAAAACGCATCAAAATTATCAACCCCTCTTGATGGCTCTGAATGAGCTTCAAAACCTTAGCAATGTGGAAAGGAAAGTCGAGGAGGCTTTCGTGGTCGATACGAAAAACCCGGACACACCACCTATCGGAAAAATTAAATTGGCGTTTGAGGATAAAGCCGAGATGGACATTGTGTTCAAAGAAATCAAGGGTAAGTTCGAGCTTCAATTTTTCGGAGCGGCCTTTACCCCAAATCGGGACGGAGTCAAGCTGTTTTCCGTAAAAGATAAGAAGGCGACAGCTTTTCTCAGCAAAGATTTGGAGACGGGTGCTGAAGAAGAAACAGAAGAAGAACAAGACGGTGCAACCATCCAGGCCAGCTTTGGAGACGGTTGTTATCCTTACTACGTCATGGGTAACGTCAATATCGGATACAGTTACTGCGGAAGGAACTGCGGCACTTACGGAGACTTTGGTGGCGGGTCGAGCCGAGATGCGTTAGACGACTGTTGTAAAGCTCACGACAATTGCTGGAGAACGTATGGAAACGGCGATTGCCAATGTGATGAAATTCTGCTCGATTGTGCGGCTGACAACAAATGGACGAATTATGATTTATACGTGACTATCAACGCCGTCTTTGATCGCTGCTAACTTCCCAACTAAATAGATAAAAGCGGCATGATTTCTCATGCCGCTTTTTTTATAACCCAAAGAACGATAAGATTGTACTGAATCCGTAGGACAAGTCTGTGGTTAGGAAATAAAAATGAATCCCGAGCAGTATGGTCAAACCGATATACACGGGGAGAGTGAACGATGCAACCTCTTTCTTTTTCTGTAACAAAATCAGCAAGATGATCCAGATGATTAATGGGATTAATCCCAGCATAAGAATGGCTAGAGCTTGCTCGCCGCCCATCACAATACCACCGATGGATGTGGTGAAGTTAAAGAAGACCAGCAATCCTGATAGGATCATAAAAACTGCATTCGCTTTTTTCATATTCGTCCTCCTAACTTAATAGTTTGCCCGATTACTATACATATATTCCAACATGAAGGAGTATTTTTCCATTATAACAAAATGTGTTTCATTTCAGTGTTTTGATTGTTTTACCGTGCGCTCTCTAAGACATTGGCGCGTTATATTCCTCTTTAAAATTTCTTCAATCTCGGGTCCAACCCCAGCTCACTTCTGCGAGCTCCAGCTTTCGCTCCGCTTTGCGGAAGATGTAATCGAGATCCTCCCCCGGTTTGATCGTTCCATCATGGTCGAGATGTTTGTTCGGAATCCACACGTTCTGTCTGGTATCATTGATCGTAAATCGCTTCGCCTTGAAATGTTTGTACTTGCGTTTGATGAGTCTGAGCGGGATGCCCTGGTAGGATTGCTGTTTAGAATTCAGTTTCATGGGACGGCTCCTTTTTTATTTGTATAGTTGGTTGGAGAGGAGATTGCAGTAATGCGTAAACCTCTTGGTGGTGGAAGTGTTTATCCAGAATCTGAACCAGCTTGCGAATCAAGGCCGGATGAATATAATGCGGTTCTTCTCCGTTGCTGTGGTTTGGTTCGGTCTCCGGATCGAATTCGCGAATGATGACAGCGCTGAATCCTTCCTCATAGAGCCAGCGGTGTTTCATTTCAAGAAGTCCCGAGACACCGTCCCCGTCCAGAAACCAGTCGCCGAGGCGTACAAACGCGTGCTCGGAGTGAAACTGGTCCGGTTCTTTCACAATTTGATACGTGCGTAATGAATCAGAACCGAACCAAATCATAAAGGCTTTCATGAGGGAGCGGCAACCCCCGTCGTTCCACCCGAAATCAGGGATGAGGGACAATGCCTCCTCGGACCAAAGAACGTTTTTTAGTTGATAACTGAAATCAGCGATGTCCATACAGCGCGAAAACCTCCTGTTCATCCAAAGAAACCCCCGCGGCGAAACTCCGCCGCGGTAAGCTCGGATTCATGTGATCCAGTTTTTCGCTACATAGTGCTCGATGTCTTTTCGGTCGTCTTCGTTTGGGCATTGCAGCTCACCTGTCGCTCCTTTGCCGTTCCGGAATCCAATCAAATCGATGTCGTTTTTCTGGAGGCTCAAGTGTCCTTCGGCCGGACAAATAACCCCTACTTTGCTTTTGGTATTCTGGAGGGACACCACTTCGACGATTTGCCCCGTTGCTTTCTCTCTGGCATATAGTTTCATCTGTTCCAGCTCCTTTGATTGATGGTTGTATAGACGTGACTCACTCCGCCGTACATCCTTTATTTTCAATGTGTTTATCCATCCACTCTGGGGACAGGTGTTCATGGCTCGCACAAATCTCGCAATGATTTTCTGATGTGACCGGTTTTAGTTCCATAGGTCATCCTCCTTTTAATAACTTCGCGCATTTGACTGGTTGCGCCCCGCGCGACAGCTCGTCTTCATTCGGGGGATCACATACACTGAATTTGGTTATAAGCTATTTTTCTATTAAAATACCAACAGATGCCTTTGTTTCCTTATTCTCACAGTTTAGTGAGGGGACGACGGTATTTGGATAGAATCAGATAAAGGAGCGTGCCGAATGAAAAGCACCGGTATTGTAAGAAAAGTGGATGAATTGGGGCGTGTGGTTCTCCCGATGGAGCTCCGAAGGAGTTTAGATATAAGAGAAAAAGACCCCGTGGAAATATTCGTGGATAACCAGCGGATTATTTTGCAGAAATATAAAGTGGAAAAAGCCTGTTTTGTCACAGGGGAAATTAGTGACGAAAACATTCAACTCCCCGGCGGGCAGTACGTAAGCCCGAAAGGAAAAGAGATGCTCCGGGATTATCTTTATTCGAACTGATTCGTGATGAAATAAAAGAAAAGGAGGCGCTCAGCGCCTCCTTTTTTGCTTCACTTGCGGCCGAAGTCCGCTTTGACCTCGCCCCACGATTTCGTCTCCCATTTCAGAACCGGATTGGGAAATTCATGCGTATGCAGCCACTGGATGGCGGCATCGATGTCCTGCCACAATCCTTCGGTGTCGGCGTTTCGTTTCAGGTTCGTGTTGGCCCGCCGGTTCCGGACCCACGCGAGAGCCGTGTGCGAATCCGAATAAACCGGGACGCGCGACCCTTGGTCGTGCAGGTATTTCAGAGCGTGAACGACGGCGAGGAATTCGCCCAGGTTGTTCGTACCGACCGGATACACCTTCGAGGTGAACACCGGCTCGCCCGTGGCGGTATCTACGCCTTGGTATTCCATCTCCCCGGGATTGCCGCTGCATGCGGCGTCCACAGAAAGACTCGGTTGGATATAAGGTTCGGTTTTCGTGTTCGGCAATTGCATCCACTCCTTTGATGTAGGCTTGTTTTTAGACAAGAAGAAAGCCCCCGCCGCCTCGGGAGCTGATGGTCGCTTCTATTCGTTAATGAATGGGCCCTTCGATGTTCATTTCGACCGCCTTTTCTTCTTCGTTGAGGATGTGGAGCAACACTTTTTCCACACCCGCCTCTCCGATCACCTCGGCATACTGGGCGACTTCGGCTATATCCATCACCTGATGGTTGGTCCCCTCAAGCTCTACGACGACGGACAATTGCTTTCCGTCTTTTGTATCCACGACGGAAACTCGAAGCATGATTTCTGCATGCGCCAGGTGCTGAACGTTTCTTTGTCACGTTCGAAAACCTTCAAGACCATAGGCAGGGTGATGGATTGTACGATGAGGGTTTCGATCTCACGATCCATAGAGATTTTCCTTTCTCTTAATCAAGATTACGGGTACATGAAGTGTAGCGTAAACCAGCCTGGTTACGCCATCCCGGGTGAGGGTTTTGGTTAGGTTTAATGAAATGGTTTATGTATTACATAACATGGAATATAATTCAAAACAAAAAACCTTCCCGAGCCTGCAAGAAGGGGGTGGTAAATTCCTGTTTTTTTGATCGCGCGAAATCAATACAAAAAATAAAACCCGGCAAGGCTTCCGATCCGAAGTCTTGGGGGCTCAATGTTGTCTTTAACGTTCATCTTCTAATATGACGAGATAGGGAGACAGTTCTTCCAGGAGGTAGTCTATGCAGTCGTTTTCTTTGAATTTATCATCCTTTGCCACATACACTGTGAAATCCTCTGCTTCTTTATTGGTAAAAGCGAGTTCCCAACCGTTCATATTTAGATAAGTCTCAAGGACCGTAAGCGCGGTTCGCTTATTTCCGTTATTAAAAATATGGCCACTCCTGGCAATCGAGTGAAAATAGCAGCAGGCTTTTTGGAAAAGAGAAGGGAACTGTTCTTCTCCGAATAATTCGGTCCTGGGTCTTTCCAGCATAGCTTCAAATGCACTCCGAGAGTAAATACCCGCTTGGTCGAGATCGTCGTACATCTCCATCATTGTATAATGCAAATAGAGAATTTCTTCTTCAGTAAAATACACCATTCCCCAAACAACCCCACTTTATCTGTCTTTTAAATTACGGAGAGCTTGGTCATACTTTGAAGTAGCTCTGTTCATCGCTTTTAGCATTTCAGGTCGAACACCATCGGGGACGCGATTCGCTTTTTTTACAATGATCCCGTCTTCTTTTTCATCATAATGGATATGAAGTTCATCACCTTTAGAAACGTGCAGCTGCTTAGCAAGGTCTTTGGGGATATTGAAGGATAAACTGTTGCCTACTTGGCTGACTTTACGTGTGTAAGTCTTCTCATGCTTTTCGTTCAACGCATTCACACTCATTTCTTTACAATCTCCTTCCCATCCTGGACAAGAAATCGTTAAATTATAACGTCTTGTCTATATAATTATGATTGTTTATACAATTATAACACAATTTTCATACGGAGAAGTGCAGAAAACCACTATTGGTTCATGCCGTACTCATAATTCCGGTATCCATTATCATGTAGCTTATGCAAAAAATCACAAATCACAACACGTAACACTAAGGTGGAATAATGATATGTAATACTATGACTTAATATTGAATGGTTTGCTAAATTAAACCGACCGCCGGGGAGGGCGTCGGTCTAAGGTGTTTCGAAGAGCGTGAGGAGCTCAGGAAGAGTCATGTGCAAAAGGGGTTTGCCATCGGAATAGTACGCCTGACCCTCACGTTCAACAAGTTTATATTATGTAGTCGCCCGGCCCGTCTGTTCGAACAGGTGGATCTTAAAATCCTGCGTCGATTCGTCGGTCAGTTCGAATTCGGGCTGAGTTTCCATTTCACCCGGTACGAAAAGACAATCGTACCGAACGTCGCGTAGATCCTGTAGAAAAAGGATTCGGTCTCCGGGATTTATTGTACGATGTCGTCCACGCAGGTAAGGTCTTTCATCGGGAATCATCTCCTAGATTATTCTAGATTAATTAAAATATATTGTATATGACATTAATTATCAGATAAATAATGTCATAAGCGAGTATGAAGACTTTTGGAAAACGGCAGAATGTTTCTATGAGATACCTATGATTTCTGAAATCTGCGCTCCTTTAAAGCGTGGTAAATCTCCTCATTTTGGACAGAAACATAATGCACCCATGATTGTTTCGAGTCGACATGATAACATATACATAATAATAAATTATAATTTCTATATAAAATAAAAAACTCCTGATAGGGGAATGGAAATGAGCAGACTATATATTAAATCTAGTTTGACTGGAGCGTTGTTGGAAGTGGCTTCTTCCAAGGAAGTAATATGTGCTTACGAGGAAATAAAAAAGAATTTCCCTGGTATTGAACTGACTGTTTTCGGAGCGAAAGATGCCTCCTCTTTGCGAAGGTCCCACCGTACCTTGGATACTTCCCACATTGTTAAAACAGTGCCTGAATTTATTGCAGCACTCCCTAATCATGCGTTCAAAATAATAGAAACTCAAAAAGTGGTTGAAATGGGAAAGAGCCTTGGGATAGGATTTCCGAAATCCATTGTTGATTTATTGAATATTTTACCTGGAGATGAAATTGAATTTAAAATAAAGAATAACCAAATTATTCTAAGCAAAAAGGGTGAGCGGGATAAAGAGGGAATAAAAATGCTCAATGAAACACTGGCAGAACATGATCGCGTATTTAAAAACTTAAAGGATCGATAAACACCACCTCTTTATTTAAAATTAGAGAAGTAGGTTCTGGTTATCTACAAGAATTCTTGGAGGAACAGCAGCCTCGCGTTTAGACAAGATTTTATATCCAAACATATCATGTAAATTATCTTTAGCCCCATTTAATAATAGCTACATTAACTAAAGAGAGTACGAGCTACGAAAAGTCAAAAAAATCTCAATGCGGATATCTTGCATTTGCTACGGTGCGAACTATTAAGAATATAATTGCTATACTTATAGCTAGGATCACAGAGAACCCGCCGACCAATCTTCCAAACCCTTTACTGGTAAATATACCTGTGAACTCCGTTAGAACCGCTATTGCTAAAAGAACATGGGAAATCGTGACATAATTAGGTATCTCAACATCTTCGCTTGAAATAATAACAATAACAACCAGATTTATCAGGAAAGTGATCCAGCTAAGCCAGCTATTTTTAAGCGAGAAATCCCCCTGTGAGGGGTTCGATGATTTAGAGTTGCTAATAAGATCACCACCCATTACCTTATTTTTACCATAAAGCTGTCTCCTTCCTCACTAAGAGGCGGTTTTTTTATACTACTGTACTATTATTTTGGAATGGAGGTATTAATTAAACTGCCTCACGCCATCGCCAACGTTGTCAGTCACATAGGGGGGGGATTCTATCCCCATAGCCATAATCCCTTTGCCTGCAGTCGAATGTGGGGGTTAGTAATTGTTCAGCAAATCCACATGGCAGGACTTGATTCGCGAACGGCCACAGATTGAGGGCCTGTGGCCGTAGCCATCTATAAAATCCAAAGATCTAGTGTTAGTGCTATGGTCGTAACAACGGCTTGAAGAATTCCGATCGAGAATATGGTTTCATTTTTATCCTCCGTATCATGATTTCTTGGCGGGTGTTAAATCCATTAGCAGTCCTCTTTACAGGGACATAATAAGCAAAAGGAGACATAAAAAGTAAGAAGCAATTGGAGCATGAAACCTCTTATGTAAGGAAGATGGACAATCCTGAAGGTGTTAAAGAAAATGTAACAGTGAATAGTAATACCAAATATATTATAGAAAATGTAATGCAAGAAAATAATAGGAGTACGGACACGTCTTCTGAAAACTGAAAGGATAACATCTAATTCCAACCATAAAATCACAGAAATAGAACATGCGTCCTGGAGCCGTTTACTTAAATGAAAATGTGGTATAATAGAAGTAACAAATTATATAAAGAGCACAGCGCGAACTGTGGTCAAGTCGATACCCATTCTTTCGATAGGGGATTGGCGTTATCTAATCGAAAAAGTAGCCCTTACCCATTTTGCCGGACAGGGGGGCTATTTTTTTTGGCTAAATAGCGATGGAACACACCCAAGTCCATTGTTAGCATATATGTGGTAAGTCTCAATGAAGAAGTTATAGCAAGTGAAGAGGCTTTAATTATTCGGAAACGTAGACGATCCATATCTCCAAGCAGAGTAGCAACATAAGAGAGTGTAGCAGGAGAGGATCACATAGAAGAATCTCTATCCCTTTAAAGCCTCAACCATCACGCATTCGTCAATGGCAACCCGAGCGATCCTTTTATGATTGTTAAAGAGCAGGTTAACACCCTTAAAACGTGGATTTAATTATGTATCTATTGAACAAAAAATGCACAGATATTTCTCCTTCTGCGCACTTTAAAATTTTCTCTCGCAATGCGTAATAATAAGCAAGACAATAAAAATTGGTTTATAACCCCACTTGGAAAATGCCAACAAACAAAAACATTCCTCCTAGTACAAAACATGTCCCCATCATTACACCAACGGGTTTGATCTGATTTTTTTCACATCAAATGCAAGGGAAATAATCGTTGCGGTTGATGCTAGATAGAAATACCCTAATGGTAAAATGATGATACCAAAGAAATAGAGAACGGCAGGAATACACATTAATATGTTTATAGCGATGAATACCTTCGTGATAGTGTATAAAATAAAATTCACCCCTTGCTTACTACCCTTTATGTTATCAAGAATAAGGGTGAATTGAAAAAAATACTTTCAGAGGTAAAATTATACATTTTTCACCTCTGAAAGAACATAGCGCTGGGAGGGTACAGGGCACCTTAACTATCACAAAATGCGATGATTTAACCTTAACAATAGCCGTCAGGACCTACTTACACACTATCTGCGAGGATCTTATAACCCAATCTGTGATATTTCCATTTCGCGGTAATTACCAATTTATGTTAACGTCATGCTAAGGAAGTTTACAGGGGGGAGGACTACCCCTAACTAAATCAGAATAATGGGTCAAAGGTTGGTTAATGAGTACATTTGTGGTTTTGTGTAAGCGATTCCATTAAGCTGTATCGAGGTGATAAATTGATTAAGCAAATAGGTAGGCATGAGTGGAAACAACCCGTCTTGCTTCTTACGGGAGTTGGGATTTCCAGGTTAGGTGACTTCATTTATCTTGTCGCTATTAATCTGCTAGTTTTAAACATGACTGGATCAGCTACAGCTGTAGCTGGGCTTTGGGCCATCAGTCCACTTGCAGTGATTCTTACCCAGTTTTGGGCAGGAAGTCTCGTCGATAGGAGTAATAAACGTCGACTGATGATTAGTATGGATATCGTCCGTGCAGCAGCAGTTGGAGTCATTCCACTCCTGCCAAACGTGTGGGTCATATATTTCATGTTATTCCTCATCGGTATGGCAAAAGCATTATTCAACCCTACTTCGATGACTTTTACGACCCAGCTTATCCCAAAGTACCAGCGTAAACGGTTCAATTCCATTAATAGTTTAATTACTTCAGGGGCGTTCATTGTCGGTCCTTCCATTGCGGGTGTCTTAATCATGATCGGGTCTGTGGACTTGGCTATATACATAAATGCCATCTCTTTTCTGGTTTCAGCTTTTTTTCTATACTTGCTTCCTAATTTAGACAGTGAAGCGGAATGGAATAAGGAAAAGCTTTCATTAAAACAAATGCAAGAAGACTGGAAGGAAGTCATTGATTATGGCAAACGGGAATCTTTTATCATTTCAGTTTATATATTGTACCTTGTAACCACTGTTTGCACACTAGCCATGGATTCCCAGGAAGTTGTATTTACCCAGCAAGTCGTAGGTGTATCCGAGTTTCAATTCAGTCTATTAATCACGATTACTGGGATCGGTTTTGTTTCTGGCTCTTTATTAATTGCTGTCGTTTCTAAGTATATCTCTACAAAAAACCTGATAGGGATAGGGTTTCTTTTGGTGTCTGTGGGATATGGAATATACGCATTTTCACATACCTTTATGATGTTGGTCATAGGATTTATTATTCTAGGGTTTTTCAATGCCTTTTCGAGTACTGGAATCCTTACGTTCTATCAAAATAATATCCCCGTGGAACGTATGGGGAGGATTACGAGTGTTTTAGGAGTGCTCCAGAGTGTAGCCCAAATTGCCTTCATTTTATTTATCGGTTTACTTGGGGAGTGGTCTTTGCGTTATACGATCATAGGAATGACAGCCTTATTATTTATTACTTCCTTAGCTATCATTTTGTTAGTGTATAAGCGATCCAAACAAAAGTATTTTTTGGAGGATGCTTCAGGGATTTAAGACTTCAATTCCTATTCTCCTCTGTTTAATCGCTTGCGCTCAGTTTTTTTGATTACGTTATTAAAAATCTTGAATTCATGTCTTCCGTTTGCTAACTAGAGGGTCTCAGTTCAATAAGCCAAAATAAAAAACCGGTTCCTACACTTTTAATAGGAACCGGTTTTTCTATGCTCTAATTTGCTTACATTCTAATATTCGCATTTTTTGACTCTATCCTTTTGGGGAGCGCTTTCTCAATAAAGGAGGAGGAAAGAATATTTATAATAAATTAAGTGGGTTTAATGATTTAGTAATATATAATTGACTAAAGTAAAATATATGTTACTATCTGTTGAAAGGGATGATGAGCCATATGAAAGAAGTTAAAGTAAGAAATAAAGTGAAAATATCACGAATTAATAATGGAAACCTTACTCAAACTCAACTAGCTAAGCAAGTTGGTGTGACTCGACAAACCATGAACCTAATTGAATCTGAAAAATACAATCCTTCTATTAAAATTTGCTTACTTATCTGCAGGGAGCTTGATCAACCATTAAATCAATTGTTTTGGTTAGAAGATTAACGAAAGGGGATTTTCAAAGTGAAAGGTCATTTTATAAGTGCTGTTGCGGCGTTGTCTGTGGCTTTCGTTGGAGCTGGACTTTTAATGGGGAGTATTCCGTGGGTAGGCTTAGCCGCAGCCATCATCGGATTTAGTATCTCAGAACTCATCAGGAGCAGGAAAAGGAATCAAGGGGAAGTGGTAGAGGCGCCGAATGATGAGCGAGTCTCGAATAATGTGAAGCAGTTTGCAGCGTACGTGCTGTTGTTAGCACACCTGTTGCTATTTGGTTACTTAGTAGTGGCCAAATACGTCACAGGTATCAGTCTCATAAGAATTGATTATTTAATTATCTATGTGGTCGTAACCTTTTTTATATTAATCACAGGTGGGGCAATAGTAGAAAGAAAGTAGGGTTATTTTTTTCTGTTGCTCGGTGTAGCAGCCCGGTTTAAAAGGTCTGCCATCATATTCAACCCTAAAAGCCACGGATTGAGGGCTTGTGTCCGTATTCAGTCATTAAGCTGCAAATTAATAGTTAGAGTACTTAACCACAGCTTGAAGGGTATCGATCAAGAATTAGATTATATTTTATCAACAAGTCTCCGCACCCTGAATTTATTGTGAAGAGTTAAATCAATAGCGGTACCATTAACACATACCTAATTATATGAAATGAAAACAGAAAGAGTAAGAAACAATTGGAACAAGAAGCATCTTATGTAAGGGGCTTGCACAATACGAAGGTTGTTGCAGAAAATGTAATAGTGAATAGTAATACAAAAATTGTTATAGAAAATGTAATGCAAGACAGTAATATGAGTATGGAAACACCTAAATCCAATAGAAAAACTTAGAGCGATTAATCTGAAGTCTTTTAAATTTTAGTGAAATTGGAGTTTGATTGGAGAAATAAATCAAATAATAAAAAATAACCATAATTCAAACTGTGGCCAATACGAGAGAATCGCAGCCATGGAAAGGATAAGCAAATTTATAGGATGTTTTTGTCCGTTTTTCTTACTTTATCTAGAACGCTTCCGCGAAGTATCACACATTGGGTGCATGTGAGAGTACAGGACAACCTAACTATCACAAAAGGGTGGATTTATCCGTGGTAAAAGGCGTCAGAGCGTACTTTCAACCCATATGAAAGCGGTTTAAAACCCGATCTGTGATATTTCCCTATCATGAAATTCTTACATAAAATCTTATTTTAGGCCGTCTCTAGTTAGGAGTCGGTCTTTTGCTTTTAACCTGGTGGATGAAAAAGGCGCCACGTATGTCTTCATTCACTATTAAGAACAAATGAAATGCTCATTATACGCATGTAACAAAAAGAAACATGAATTCGACAAAAGGATTTACATTTCGCCTTTAGTGAAGTAAAATAAAAATATACAATATATGGAAATTACAGGAGGTGAAACCATATGAGCCAACCTTTTGAAATTAGTTTAAAAGCGGCACGTGTAAACTGTGGCTATACGCAAAGCTCTTTGGCTAAAAAGTTAGGTGTTACGAAACGTACCATAGGCTCCTGGGAAAAGGGTCAAAGGGAGGTCAAGCCGTACGCCTTGTACGCAATGGCATACATCTTCCAAATGGATGCTGAACAGATTTGTTTGCCTGATTTTGAACAAGAAGTAAAGTCAAAACTGTAATGGTGAAGATGGCGCAATACAGAATGGATGGAAGTTAATGGGGGAAAAGGTCACGTGAAAGGTGAAAGAGGATCACAAGGTGTGAGAGGTCTTAACTGGTGTTGAGAGTAAGATTGACGGACACATATAAGAGAAATAGATACAAAACAAAAATAGCTCTGCAATGCGGGAGACGCACCAGAGCTATAAAAATCAATTAGTGTTTAATACTCTGACCCCACCACGGGTCAGAACTACTTTGCTTCCATCTTCACGAAAGTCAGAACCTAACAAATAAATATGAGAGGTGTGTTCGCTCATGATCGATACAAAAAGTTTATTTACTAACCATTCTAGCACTATTTCAAAAAAAATCAACAATCCACATACGGGATACAAAAATTATAATTTGGAAGATGATAACGATTTAAGTGGCCACAGTGGAAACAATAGCAAGGTAACGACATCAAGTGACAGCGGAGATAATAGCCTGTTTGAACAACGTGTACACGTACCTGACAACATTTATGTAGCGTCTTATCTAAAGGACTATCTAAAAACTTTGGTTCTCCCTAATCAAATCGATAATAAGTTCTTAATAGAAGTCGGGGAGGCAGCATTAAAAAGTAAGATAGAAGAAGTGGAAGAGCACAACATGGTGTATAAGAAATCAAAAAAACGTGTACCAGATAAGATTGGTTTCGATGAAGTAGCTGTTATCATGATGTCACTCTTTACGTTTCGAAACATTCAAATGACAGAGCGTCCAGATGATACACTTCTTGCGGTGTACGACTACAACATAAATTCTCCAAAGCTTGGAACCTATAGTTCAAGTCGTGAGTACTTTTATCAAATCATGGAGCGACTTGCGCCTAGCTTCAAGCAACGCGACATGGAGGAGGTTGCTCACAAAATCAAACGGGCAGTACCTAAGGTCAATCAAACAAAAGAGCGTCATTTATTTGCTGTAAACAATGGCATATATAATCAACAAACGGATCAATTGATGCCGTTTAATAATAAGTATGTGTATCTTACAAAAATCCCTATCGATTATAACTCGAACCCCATTAACCCTTTATTGACGGCTCCTGATGGTCACCAATGGGACGTTGAATCGTGGTTTCGTGACATCACAGACAACGATGAGGACACAACGAAATTGATGTGGCAAGTCATCGCGGACTGCTTACAACCGAACTATTCCCGTCATAAAAGCATATGGTTTTACTCTGAAAAAGGAAATAATGGGAAAGGAACTGTCGGTCAGTTAATTAAAAACCTCCTGGGGAAAGGGAATTACGGATCTTTATCCGTCGTGGATTTTAACCATGAGTTTATGAAATCAACGTTGGTAGGTGTTGCGGCGAATATTGCGGATGAAAATGACGTGGATTTATTTATCGATAGTGTCAAGGATTACAAAGCGTCGATTACCGGTGATGATATTAATATCAATAGAAAATATGAGCAGCCACTGCGTATCCAATTTAACGGCACGAACATACAAATGATGAACGGACTGCCGAAAACAAAAGATAAATCCGAATCGTTTTACCGCCGCATTATTCTCGTTCCATTCTTAAAATCTTTCACAAACAACGGCGAACGAAAGTACATCAAGAGTGACTATATTAACCAAAAAGAAGTATTAGAATATGTGTTGCACAAAGCATTAAGTATGAGTTTTGACGAGTATATTATACCGCAACGTTCGGCAAGTTTGCTAGATCAGTATCGTGAAAAGAATAATTCAGTTATGGAATTTTGGAACCAACTAAAAGATGAATTTACGTGGGATTTATTACCGACTCAGTTCCTATACGACTTGTACCTCAAGTGGGACGATAAGAATAACCCGAGTGGTAAGGCTATGGCAAAACGAAATGTTTTAGAGCAATTACGAAATGTCATTAGTTCTCAAGGCGACCCCTGGGAAGACCGAACGAGCAAAGCCACGTCCTCCGTTCGATCAAACACTCGCATGGACGAGGATGAACCACTAATCAGCGAATATGGGTTAGACATGCCTGAAAAAAGCGGCAAACCTAGCGAATGGATGCACCCAACATACAATGGCAACAACGATGCCAAAAAACGTGAATTCAATCGCAAAATCATGTATAGAGGGTTTGTTAGGGTTTAATATTTCGGGTATCACTTGGTGCATCACTTCCAGGATTTCTGAATCACTTTAGCCTTAGATGTATCACTTGAACTGTTACTTTTTATAGACGCGAGCACAGAATCACACCAAACAACACTATAAAATTTTTGGATGTATCACTTCGACCACGTTTGCATCACCTTTGTTACACCATATTTTAAGTTAGTGATGCACTCTAAACGCTGATATACCAAGGGTTTTAATGCTTCGCATCACTTGTATCACCTTTTTAGGAAAAGAGTATATAAATATGAGTTATATACAATTAAAAATATATAAAAGGGTTTCAAGTTTTTGGTGATACAAGTGATGCAGGTACTATTGAAAATATGAGGTGTGATCATAAATCACCAATCTACTTGTTAATAAATATGAGTTTGAAATAAAGGGGTTTAACGGGCTGGTTTACAGTGATTACATTTAGATAAGGGTTCTTCTCTCCTAAAAGGAGGAAGAACAGGAAGCGAAATAAGTAGATCGGAGAAACCCAATATATAGTGCATCCATTACCCACTCGTATATTAGCTAGGATATTTCTATAGTTATAAATATTATTAGAAAAGAATCCCTATGTACTTTAATAGAATCAATAATGAAAAATGCACTTAATTATGGAAAAGATTTATTACTTCCTTTGCTTTTGGGGGGGCGGGAATATGGGTTCTCTGTTGAAGTAAGAACATATAAATTTAGTTCTTTTGGTCTGTTATAATTAACTAAAATGTAATTATATGACAGGGGGCGGTTGTATGGGAGAGTATCAAAATGTAATCACAACAATTGGTGATGATAACAAGGTGAGTCGTTGTACGGATGCTGAAGGAATAATATTTGACCAAACAGATCTTATTAATAGCTGGAAAGTGTCATATAACGAGAGAGTTTCTCGAAGTGTGGAAGAGAAAGGTTTAAGAATTCCTCAGTTTGGAGCGTTATCTGCAATTCGTGCCCATTGGGCGACATCAAATTCTCCAGCAACAATTGTCTTACCCACGGGAACAGGGAAGTCAGAAACAATGTATGCTACGATTATTTCTGAAAGGATACCTACCACGCTAATCATTGTGCCTTCTAATCTTTTGAGGGAACAGATTTTTGAGGGGGCAAGGCATTTTGGGATACTTTCAAAATTAGATATGATTTCGGATGACATTATTTATCCAACAACTTTTCTGTATAAGTCAAAAGTATCAGATGAGGAAGAAACAACTCTGGTTGAAACCCTTAAAGAGTCAAATATCATTGTTTCAACACCTGGTATGATTAAGAAGATGCCGTCATCAGTTATTGATACACTTATTAAAGAAGTGGACGTTGTGATATTTGATGAAGCGCATCATCTTGCAGCTCCTGATTGGCGAACAGTTAAAGAAAGGTTTTCAGATAAAAAAATTCTACAGTTTACTGCCACTCCTTATAGGAATGATGGTAAAAAGATCGATGGTAGGATAATTTTCAATTATGGTTTGGCTTTAGCTCAAAAGGCTGGGTATTTTAAACCGATCGATTTTTATCCTATTCAGGAATTTGACGAACAAAAATCTGATAAAGAAATTGCAAAAACTGCTATTAAGCAATTAGAAAAAGATATTGTAGAATTTGAGCACGTACTTTTGGCAAGAGCAAGTACCCGAAAACGCGCGGATGAGTTATATGAAAAAATCTACTCTCAATATGATGTGTTTAACCCAGTTGTGATTCACGGTGGCATTCCTCTTAAGAAAAGGAGTAAATCCTTGCAACAAGTTAAAGATGGTAAGTCGAAAATTGTAGTTTGTGTGGATATGTTTGGAGAAGGCATTGATATTCCAACTTTGAAGATTGCAGCAATTCACGACAAGTATAAATCACTTCCTATAACACTTCAATTCATTGGAAGGTTTGCTCGGACAAGTGGCAATAAGTTGGGCAATGCAAAGCTTATCACGAATGTGGCAATGGATGATTTGAAAGAGGCGATAGAAGATTTATACCATCAAGACGCTGATTGGAATGAACTTCTTAATATCCATTCAAATCAAGCAATTAATAAGGAAGTTGAGCATGGTGAATTTATCGATAAGTTTGAAAAAGGTCATGCGGAGGATATAGATCTCTCCCAATTAAAAATGAAAGTAAGCACTCGAATGTTTAATCACCCTTCAAAAAGCACATTTGTTAATGGGTGGAAAGAGGTCTTGAATCCAGATAGAACTACATCATTAATAAATAAAGAAGATTCTGTTTATATTTTTATTGAGGAAATTGAAACAAAGGTTGGCTGGTCAGACCAAAAAGATATAGTTCAATATGATTACGATTTCTTTGTACTGTTCTTAGATAATGATAATGGAATTGTACATATTAATGAAACTGATACCGGCAAAGGAAATAGACTTGTCCAAAGTATATTTCCGGAAGCATTTGCAATTAAGGGAGATTCAATTTACCGGAGCTTAGATGGTATTAATAGATTAATGTTAGGAACGTTGGGATTAAAGCAAAAACCTAGCGGAAGAATTAGTTTCAGAATGTTTGCTGGAGCTGATATTAAATCTGGAATTAATGAGGCTGTGGCATCGGGGTCTACAAAGTCTAATTTATTTGGTTATGGCTATCGAGGCGGGGAACGAATCAGCATTGGTTGTTCATATAGAGGAAAAGTTTGGATGCGGTGGGTAGAGAAGGTGAAATTCTGGACGGATTGGTGTCAGAAGATAGGGCAGAAGGTATTGGATAACACTATTAATACAAATGATATATTAAATAATTCCCTTGCCCTAGAAGTTATCAAGGAGTTTCCAGAAGGCATCCCGTATAAATTATCAATGCCTGAGTCAATTGAAATGTCCAATTCAACCACTAAACAATTGTATATTTCTAAAGAACAGAAGTCATTTCCATTTTATCAAACAGATTTAAAGAATCCACATATAGTAAATGGTAATCTTAGCTTTGATTTTCTAATAAATGAACGAAAATTTGTATTTGAACAGATTCTTAATGAGTCGTCCTATAGTTTCAAGCAAATTGAAGGTGAAGAGCTACTAGTGAAATCTGGTAATGGAACTGTTAAATTTGCTGACTATCTTTACGAAAACTCACCGGAAATTTCTTTCATACAAAATGATGGAACAATTATTGTAGTACAAGAAAATTTAAAAACTGTTATTAAGCCCAAGAGCGACACTGCCTTGCCACAAAACTCTTTGATTCCTGTAGATTGGAACAGATTAAATGTCGATATAAAATCTGAATCTCAAGGGAGAGGCAGAAAAGCTGATTCAATTCAATACGCTACGATACACAAAATTGTAGATCAAACATCAGATGTTATTTTCGATGATGACGGAGCCGGAGAAATCGCAGATGTGGTTACGGTGAAAATTGATACGAAAAATGAAAAAGTTGTTTTTCATTTGTATCATTGTAAATATTCAGGTGAAAATTTTCCAGGTTCGCGGATTGATGACTTATATGAAGTTTGTGGTCAAACTGAAAAGTCAATTATGTGGAATGATAATGTCTTGCAAATGGTGCAACGAATGATAGAACGAGAAAATGGGAGGCAAAAAAAATATAATGAAACTCGTTTTGAGAAAGGGGATTTACTTACCCTGCAAACGCTGAGAAAGATGGTGAGATCTGGTTTTGAAACAGAATTTGAAATTTCAATTGTTCAACCAGGAGTTTCGATACTAAAAATCACTGATCCAATGAAACAAATTATTCTTGCAACTGATTCATACCTAAAAGATACTTATGGAATACCTCTAACCTGTTATTTTAGTGAATGATTTACAGGGTATATAAATTATTATATCTATGAATATATATTCGCTGATTTATGTATTTACTATCTCGGAATCAAGTCTTAAACAATATGGAGTAATACTACAAGAGCCATTAATTTTAAATAAATATGAGGGCAGTCCCTATTATATATATATTTAAAGATATAGTTTTTTCCTTATTATTTTTATATCCCTTTTTGAACATACTGATATAGAGGTGGTTCAATTGGGAAGACGAAAAGCAGTCCCCATTGGTATTTTTCCAATATTATTATTCCTTATATTGTTTTTGTATATAGTTACTTTAATTGAAAAAATCTTTGTTTGGCTAGCGTCGTTATCTGCAATAGGTTGGTTGGCTATTGGAACTATTATTATTGCTATAACAATAGTGGTACATAAAATCCAAATGAACAAAAAGCTAAAAGAAGGGCTTATCAAAAAGCGAAAAGCTGAAGAAGAAGCTACTCAGAGGAAACTGTTATTAAAAAGAAAAGGTACTCTTGCAGAACTAAAGAAAATGCCTCCGTTAGACTTTGAATTCTTTATTTGTGATTTATTTGTACAAATGGGCTACGATGCTCAAGTAACAAAGGCCACTGGGGACGGAGGAAAAGATATAATCGTTAGGAAAGACGATTACTGTGCTATTGTGGAATGTAAACGCTATGATAAAACAAAAGTAACCAGACCGAAAATCCAACAGTTTCATAGCGCAGTAATAGACTGTAATGCCGAAATAGGATATTTTATATCTACAGCAGAATTTACTTCTCAAGCAAGGAATTATGCGTTAAATAAACCTGTTGATCTGATTAGCGGGGTCCAGTTGGTGAAATTAATTGAAAAGGTGACCGAGAACCAATGTGCTTTTGATAACTTTAGTAAAGTTATAAAGGAAATATATAAGGAACTATAGTTATCTTGGAATCGAGTCTTCGTGTGAAATGTCGATGAGAGAATGTTACGGGTTACACCATTAAAACTCATGGCCATTAACATAGATGGTAGTGGCTCACTTATGGCACGAGTGGATCAATCCCTTGTCCGGAGTGGATCAAAAAGATGGAAGATGCGGAACTAACCTCTGTCCTTCTTCAAAGAGAGGTTTAAAAAGACCTTTAAGCTACAATAAATCATGTATCGTAACTTGAAGGTCTTTTTATATGCACAGAATATACTGCCATTTATACATGGATTAAATAGCCAAATACAACGAATCTGTAACAAGGTGTATCTGTTTTCTTTTGTGTTGTTAAAGCTAAATTATTATTATGTTTAAAAAAACCTTCCTTATATATAGCCTGCCAGCGTATTTATTTTTAATTACTTTTTTGAATACCCTTTGAATACCCTTTGCTATAAATCGGTTGTAATTCCAAGAAGCCAAAAAGGGGAAAACGTTAATTTATGGCGGTTCATCAATTTCCATATATTGGTAATTACTCCCCTTTTTGAAAGAGCGTAAGAAATACGGTCTTAAAGGTGCTCGTCGTGCTCCACAGTTCTCCAAGCGTTAATATCTTTCAATCAAACCCTCTGGCCTATCCGGTCAGAGGGTTTTTTGATTTCTAAAAGGTATGACCTCTCATCTGTTCATATTCTTCACTCTTGTCCCATATAGTGAATTAGGGAGTTTAAGGAGTGTGGGATAATGATCCGTAAAATGAAGACCCCCTTATGGCTAGTGGGAATAATAATACTTGTCTGCCTTGTTTCTTACCCACTTCAGGAAGCGAAAGATGCCTGGACTATGTGGTCATCTCCATTATCCGGAAAGGTTATTGTGCTTGATCCGGGACATGGAGGGCCTGATGGTGGAGCAGAAGGAGCAGATGGTACACAGGAGAAAGCGATCACCCTGCGTATGAGTGAATACTTGCGTGACTATCTACAAGAAGCAGGAGCACTTGTGTATTTAACCAGAAATGAAGATAAGGACCTGGCTTCTGAGAGTGCCGGGAGTTTATCAAGGCGGAAATCAGAAGATATACGTAACCGGGTTCAGTACATTAAAGAGAAAGAAGCAGATTTCTATTTAAGTATCCATTTAAATGCTATTCCATCTCCTAAGTGGAGAGGAGCTCAAACATTTTTTAATTCAAATACCCCTGAAAGTGAACATCTGGCTAAATTTATTCAATCTGAAATTAGAACCAATCTTGAAAACACTGACCGGCAGGCTATGGACTTGACCTCCATTTATCTTCTTAAACATGTAGAAGCTCCAGGGGCACTCGTGGAAGCGGGGTTTCTATCAAACGGAGATGAACGGGAACTGCTGAAGTCGGAGGAGTATCAAAGAAAGATGGCAGCCTCTATTTACCAGGGTATACTTCGATATGTAACAGAAAGAGAATATCCTGCTGAAAATGGATTGTAAGCATATTACTTAGAAAGCGTTTCAGATATGTTATACTAGCATTATTGAACATTTCTAAGGATGGTGAACGGCTTGTTAACACAAGAAAAAGTACTCGAAATCCTTCATCCAATCGAAGATCCGTTTTTACATAAAACGTTAGAAGAAACCGGTGGGATTGAAGATATATCAATCAAAGAAGAAAAAAACCATGTAAGTGTTAAAGTCTTAATTGCAAAGACAAACACGGCAGAACAAATGGAACTTCAACAGACTATAGTGAATGCACTGAAAAGTGGCGGGGCAGCTACTGTAGGGCTACGATTTGATCAGCTTCCAGAAGATGTGATCAATAAATTTCAGCCGGAAGCCGAAAGTCAGCAGGAAGAATCTTTACTTGATGGCGGCTCCAATACAAAATTCCTTACCATTGCCAGTGGTAAAGGCGGCGTTGGCAAATCAACCGTTACAGTCAACTTGGCAGTAGCACTTACGCGGTTAGGTAAAAAAGTAGGAATCATTGACGCTGATATCTATGGCTTCAGTGTACCGGATATGATGGGTGTGGAAGAGCGCCCGGTTGTTCGCGGCGAAAAGATTATCCCTGTTGAGCGATTCGGAGTTAAAGTCGTTTCCATGGGATTCTTTGTGGAAGATAACTCCCCAATTATTTGGAGGGGTCCTATGCTTGGTAAGATGCTGACAAGCTTCTTCAAAGAAGTGGAATGGGGCGATCTTGACTATCTACTTCTTGATTTACCGCCAGGAACGGGAGATGTAGCTTTGGATGTTCACTCCATGCTTCCTTCGTCTAAAGAAATTATTGTGACGACTCCTCACCCGACTGCAGCCTTTGTAGCTGCACGCGCTGGGCAGATGGCTTTGAAGACAGAGCATGAAATCTTGGGAGTTATCGAGAACATGGCTTACTTTGAAAGTAAGGAAACCGGAAATAAAGAATTTGTCTTTGGACGCGGAGGAGGAACGAAGCTTGCTGAAACGCTGCAAACCGGCGTGCTAGGTCATATTCCTCTACAGCAGCCGTACGAAGATGAAGATGTCTTCGCTCCTTCCGTTTATCAATCCGATCATCCAATTGGGTTAAGCTACCGGAATATTGCCGCTAAAATTATTGATAAGTATTAAATAAGAAATCACGCGTTTCCCTCAAATAAAGGGAAACGCGTGATTTTTACTGGGAAGATCCGCCGCTCTGTTCTTGGCCGCCGCTACCGGATTGTTCTTCACTTCCACCTTGCTGGCTTTCTCCTCCGGAAGAGGAAGAATCTTCACCGGTTTTCATTTTTTCTGCAGCCTTTAACATGGTTTCACTCATCTTGGCTTGAACCACAGGACTATTTAATGTTTCCTGGATAGTCTTCTCAAGATGTTCACGGAATTTCTGCCCCTGCATAACCGTAACCATTTGCTCCATCATTTCAGGATTTTTGTATATCTCAATTAAGAGCTTCTGGTATTCAGGGTCTTTCATTAAACCTTTCATTAGATCCTTTTCTTGTTCTTCCAAGGTTTTGCTGAAACCTTGTACAAATGAAGGATCAGCAAACAGCTTACTCCAAAACTCTTTTCCTTTTTCAGAAACCAAGGTTTCACTGACCGATTGGGCCACCACTTCGGATTCGAGAGTCATGGATTGCTGCATTTTTTCATCAGAGAGAACTTCCGTGAGGGCTTTTTTACCTTCATCGGTTTTCAATATATCCACAATCATTTTTTTCGTTGTATCATAATCCGCCTGTTGGCTTGCTCCTGAGCTGCTGCCGTTACAAGCTGCCAGGAAAACAAGAATGATGACGGGACATAAAAAGCGAATTTTGGACATGGTAGGATGTCCCCTTTCTTTCGTTCTCCTTAGTCTTACTATTCGCGTTTCGACAAATTTTATACGGCAGGAGGAAAAAAGCCGCACTTCATGATAAAATACGTAGGAAAATCTTTTTTGCATTTAGGGGGAACATGCGTGAATAGTCGTAAATGGGTGAGGTTATTTTTAACAACGCTGCTGCTTGGCGGAGTTTTAACCCTTGTAACCAGTTTTATATTTAAGCAAGATTCTTATGTCGAAGTTCTGCAGCCATTTCAATTATTTGAATTAGTGGGTTTATTATTATTCTTTTCCGGTCTTGGATTTATATTCAGCGTTATTAGTCAGATGGGATTTTTTGCTTATCTAACGGTTAATCAGTTTGGAAAAGGATTATTCAGATCTTTTTGGCCTGCACTTCAACTTTTTTTAATCGCCTTTACATTATTTGATCTTGTTTATTTCCGTTATCAAGCGTCTGAAGAAGGTTCAATCGCAGCTTACTTATTAACAGCTATGGGGATTTTGGGCATCTCGCTCGTAATAGCCTTCATAAAGGCGAAGGAGACGAAGCCCTATGCTTTTATTCCAGCTCTGTTTTTTATGGTAGTGGTGACCACAGTAGAATGGGTTCCTGCTTTGAGGGCACAGGGAAGTGACTATATATGGATGATGATTATCCCATTGCTTGCGTGTAATGCTTACCAGCTTCTGCTTCTACACCGCCTGACAAATAATCAGGAAAATGCTGCTTAAATTAATCAGCCACTGTGGATTCACAGTGGCTGATTTTTAATTAATTTGAGTAGTTTCTGCTTCTCCGCCGCTTACCAGTTCGGATATGCTGACAAATTTTAATCCTTTTTGCTTCAATCCAGGGAGGATGACTTCCAAAGCTTTGGGTGTCTGCTTAACAGAATCTGAAGCGTGCAATAAAATAATATCTCCTTTTTCACCCTCTTTTAAAACTTGATCTATGATGGCGTTTGTTCCGGGGTTTTCCCAATCCCTGGGGTTTAGACTCCACTGCACTGCCTGCATGCCTTCATTTTCAATTATTTTCAGCACCTCTTTATCCATGTGTCCATGAGGCGGTCGGATCCATCTAATTTGTTCAAATCCTAGTTTTTCAAAAGTTTCCTGGGCTTTACTTAAATCTGATCGTACTTGTTCAGGTTTTAATTCTAAATAGCTTTCATATTCATATCCCATCATTCCTATTTCATGCTTTCCTTCTTGGATAGCTGTCACAATATCGGGGTGGCGTTCTGCCCACTCACCGCTAATGAAAAAAGTCGCCTGGGCCTGGTTTGCTTCCAGCTGCTCTAAAATTTCATACACTTTGTCGCTTCCCCAGCTGATGTTAAAAGTCAAGGCGACAAATGATAAATCTTCACTCCCCTGTGTTAATGCTCGGGGCTCACCATTATTAGAGAAAACAGGAAGTTGGCTCCATTGACCTAACCAAAGAAATAACGCACAAAATAGTGCAAGTGTTACTACAACGACATATCGTTTTAACCGTTCCACTTTCCACGTATAAAAGCTCAAAGTTACTGCAACTCCTTCCTTCCAATATGTTCTATACATATGAAAAAAAGGACAACCTATGCTAAAAACAATGAATTTGGGGTAAAAATAAAAAAAGATTGGTTATCAGGGAGGTTCTGGCTATGCACGGAATAATAATCAATGATCAAGAACAACGGGAAATGGAATATCTTTTAAAAAGAGAGATGGAAGAAATCACATTTGATCTAGGAGACCACCGGTTAGATATAGGAATTAAAAGAGCCATGGAAGAACGGTATGATGTTTTGTTTCAACTATTCCGGAGGTTTGGTTCACGGGAAGAATGTCTGGAATACATGCCAAAAAAGAAAAAAGAAAACTAGGCTTACGTTAAAGTTCAGGGGCTACCCTGGACTTTTTAGTTACCTTAAATTCCTATATAAATAGGATAATTTAAAAAAAGATAAAAAAATCCTTTGAAAGTATTGCATTTCATTTTTGATCCATGGTATATTATTAATCGTTGTCGGGAAAGGCGAGCGGATATAAAGCAAACCGAAAACGACACACAAAAAATCATTAAAAAAGTTGTTGACTTAAACGAGTCACAATGATATGATTATTAAGTCGCTGTTTTGGAGCGGCAAACAAAAACTTTTGATCTTTGAAAACTGAACGAACCAACCAGTACGTCAAGATATTCTTTCAATATAGAAGGAATTCAAACAAGCACATTCGGTGTGCAAAGAGCTAATCAATCT
>NZ_JAIVAL010000015.1 GCF_020171985.1 Halobacillus halophilus | reverse complement strand
AACATGATTTCGAGCTCCCTATTTCGCAAGGTCCGGAGGGGGACGATGAAGACTTCTGCGGGATGAACATGATCGGTGAGATCCCGCAGGGCTGTTAAGCCCGAGGAAGCTCAGCACATATAAGAAGTTCGACTAAGACCGCCACGTCCTGTGGCAACGTCGAACGACCCTGCATCGTGCAGGGCCGAAAAGCGAAATCGTCCTCCGCAGGACCTTCCGCTCAACAAATGTCTCGAAATCAAGTCTTCAACAAAAGGGAGCTTTTCTGTAAAGTCCAATGTGAATTAACTTAGTGAAATTTAAAAGGGTAATTGGAGATAGGGGCGAATTTATTAAAGCCAGATTATTTAAGCTTTGGCAGTTGAAGAATTTACTAAACTCCTGCGCATGAAGCCGCAAGGAAGTTCAGGATCTTCGGGCGGCTCTGCCACTCGCAGAAAAGGGCAAATGAAATGAGCAAAACTATTAAAAAAGGAACTTCCGACCTCGGGAAGTTCCTTTTTTTATAGCCGGTCGTCCCGTTCTTCATCAGAAATAAGTGGACAGGTGGGACAGCACTTGGCTTTATTGGCTCCGTGGAGCATATATTTCATACAGCAATGCCTGCGTACATAAGTTTTCTTGCCATTGTCTGCTTCATAAAAACGAAAATCGAAATGAAGCGGGTTCCTCATATTCTGACTAAAACATACTTCCGTAGTAAACCAGCGAAAAACTTTTTCTGCATAATCCTCATGCTGAGGATGGATCTGAATAAATTCCCTGTATTTTTGATGAAGGTTATGAGACACAATAGACCGCATATGAGTTGACCTACAACCTGCGGTCTGCGCAACTCGCTGAAATAAAGGCTGTAAATGTTGTACAAGGTACGTATGGATCAAATCCTTTACCTTTTTCTCGGAAAGCTCATGAGTTGAATAAACGGCCTCTTCTGAGATGATATAATTCATCTTGTTTTTTTCCTTTAGTTCAATACCAACATTTGGGGGCTTCATATCGAGAATAAGTTGATGTTTTACAATCATTTCGAATAATCCCATGGTAATAACCGAATACATCTTTCCAAAAAGAAGTCCTGTAATGGCCATGCTCGGAGCACCTAATTGATGCTGTTGAATTTGGATGAGCTGCTGAATACTTTCTTTATCATGAATGAGATCAGCCACCTTGTAGGTGACCTGACCTTCGTATGACTCGCCAATATAGATTCGATGATTGTTTTTGATTTGTTCAAATGCAGTGTTCATATCTATGACTCCCACATTTTTGTATTTTTCCACCAAAAACCTTGGAAATGATAACTGTTATCAATTATAAAATATTTTTAGAATTCCAACAACAGCTTGCAATCATATTTAATAGGGGAAGGCACGTATGCTAGTTGAAGCGGCCTGCAAGTTACAATCCTAGCTTTAGAAATCAGCAGGCAAAGCATATATAATTGAAAAAGCGTTTGTTAAATGAAGTTTAAGAATGGACTTGGAATCCTTTATCGAGGTGAAATAATATGGAAGAAACAATGCGTGCAACACCCTTCATACAGAACGAGTATCCCCAATTTAGAGAAACTTACCCTGCTCATGCAGAAACAGCTGAAAAAGTAATTCTTCATCAGCTGATTCAAGCCATTATACGTGAAGGAATTGTCCGCTATGAGTGGGCCGGGGATTTGTCCGCAATTTCTATTCCATTGGGCAAGGGAGGAAATCTGTATATAAAGGTTTCCAGAAGGTACCGTTTAGGGCATCTCGATATAGAAGATCATGTACAGTATGTGGATGAGACAGGAAACAGGCATACTATCCACTCACCTGAAGATTGTCTAGATATACTATTTGAGGGTAACGAGATTTCTGAGACTCAATTAGCTTTTTATCAAGAGATCAGGAATAGTGTTGAGAATTATGGGCTTGCACTAACCATTGCTGAACATCGGGCGTTGGCTGTAAAAGAAGAAGCATGGGGGTTACAAGCGTCAGATGCTTTGTCATATGCTCTTAAGAAAAAGCAGGAGAGTACATCCTTTAGTCCTTTAACCTTTTTTGAGCAGTGGGTCATCCAGGGACATACCATTCATCCGTGCTCCCGTACACGACTGGGGATTTCCTTAAAGGATATGACTCAGTATGCACCGGAATGGGAAGGGAGTCCGTGTGTTATTCCGCTGGCGGTTCATCATAAATATTGCAGAATGACCACTAAAGAGGAACAGACAGTCAAATCAATATTATTTGAAGAGTATCCAGAGTTGAAGAAGTCTTTTGAGGAGATGTGTGCCGCGAAAGATTGCCATCCTGAAGAATATGAAATTATTCCTATTCATCCATGGCAGTTCCGTCATACACTGCCTATCTACTACCAGGAAGCATTAGAAAGAAATAGAATCATTCCCTTAGAAGATGCAGGGATTAAGATGGCTGCGCTTATTTCTTTCCGTACTCTGGCTCCGTATCAGAATCGTATGAATCACCATATAAAAACCGCTGTGAATGTCCAAATGACAAGTGCGATCCGGACGGTTTCGGCAGCGTCTACTCAAAATGGACCTATCTTATCGAAATTGTTTCAAGAGGTGTTCGCAAACGATTCCGCGCTTGCCTCTTCCTTAACTATGATGAGTGAACCTTCAGGGATTCATTACGAGCCGGAAGGGACAGTCACTGAAGAGGAACGTCACTTTTTACAGAAGAATGTAGCGTCTATTCTTCGTGAAAACCCGGAGAACACACTCGCTGAAGACGAAATAGCTGTACCTGCTGCTTCTTTGTTAACTGAATCTCCGATAACGGGAGATTTAATCGTCGAAGAACTGGTCAAGCGTCAAGAGAAAGCGGGTTTTGCAAAGTCAGCTGCAGCTTTTATTCAAGAATATGCCCGGGCTTTGTTACCTGGCATCATTACGCTTATTACAAAGTACGGGATTAGTATGGAAGCTCACCTTCAGAATTGTGTGGTTGTATTCAAACATGGGCAGCCGCAAAGGGTCATTCTTCGGGACCACGGAGGTATCCGAATAATGAATGAGCGGTTGAATCGCTTTTTTGCTCAGCAGCCGATCAATCCGAGTACGAACGTATTGACAGAACAACGGGGAGAGCTTCTGGATATATTCTCGCATGCTGTTCTGCATAACCATCTTGGGGAAATCATTGTTGCTTTAGTCAGACATTCAGGTGTCGAAGAAGATGTGTTATGGGAAGCGGTAGAAGGAGTTCTGCGCGAAGTATATGCATCGTTAGAAGAGAACACTCTGACAGCTGAAGACGCTGTAGAGGACTCAGCCATTATTTTTTCAAGTCCTTCAAGGATGAAAGCCCTTGTGAGGATGCGCTTAATGAATCAATACACGGAAAATAGTTATGTCGACATTGCCAATCCATTTTCACCCGGAAGTGAGGTGTAACCAATCATGACGATCCCTCTACCTAGACTTGAGAAATACGGAAAAGTACCCCCGCTTTTAGAAGAACAGAACTGCTTAAAGTTTCTTTATGAGAAGAAATCAGAATACGTTCCCCGGTTTCTTGACTATATAGAAAAAGGAAGAAAAGGAATTCTCCACAAATTAGCGGACTCCATTTTAAGAGAGAATATTAATGATTATTATAGCGGTGCGATTGATTTAAAAAAGCAGGGAGAGACCCTGTTCATTAATGAAGAGCCACAGGCATGGGAAGGGATTTACAAGCAGTTGCAGTATTTTCCGCTTCAGGAAGAGTTGAGTTATAAAGTGGTTCAGTTTGAGGGATATGCCATCCTTTTTCCTGTTAAGAGGGAATACTCGTTTCATCTCGTTGAAACGAGTGGTGACCTTGTTTATCTGGGCGAGCATGAGATCCGGATCATTTCGATTGCCTCCGAGCTCGTTCGATTAATGTTTACGAAGGAAGAGTATCCAAACAGGGATGCCTTCATTCGGGAACTGGATAATGGGACAGCGAATTTAACGCTCGCATATATGTACAATGACAGCTGGAAAACGGCCATTAAACGAGAAGCATCTCAGCTGGAGGCGTCAACTACGTTCGAGTACTTAGAGGAAAAGCAAAAGCGCTCGTCTGACTTCTCTAAAAGTTTATTCTTTGAACAGCTTGTTGTGGAAGGTCACCATTTACACCCAGGAGCCAAAACGAAGCTTGGTTTATCTTTTCAGGAGGTTTTTCAGTATGCTGGGGAATTTCATCAGTCATTCGAAGTCCGTTTTGCGGCAGTTCGAAGGGATTATCTTAGAACAACCCTGGAGCAGGGAAGCATACTGAAGGAATTTTTTCCGAAGGAGTGGCATGATGCCGAAAAAGAGTTGATGTGCAGAGGATATAATGCTGATGATTACGATGTGCTGCCGGTTCATCCATGGCAGTTTGAACATGCCATTCCTTCTATCTATGAAGAAGAGATTCGCCGTGAAGTTATGATCCTATTAGAAGATCCAAAGTTAAGCGCACAAGCAACTTCTTCTTTTCGAACGGTAGCTCCCCTGAACAATGAAGCGCCGGTCCTGAAGCTTGCCGTAAATAGTCAGATGACCTCTACGGTTCGTTCCATTTCTACACAAACAGCTATGAATTCTACCATATTTTCTTCCATGATCGAGGAAATTATGGATCAAGAGGGGCATTTGGACGGATTTGTTCCGCTGAATGAATTAGCAGGAGCGGCTTTTAAATCAGAAGATCATTTGAAAAGTAGAAATCTTACGATGCTAATTCGTGAAAATATGGATGCAAGGATTAAAGAAGATGAAGCGGCTATTGCAGGGATGGCCCTTTATGCAGAGTCTCCTGTTACAGAGGTAACAATACTTAAAGAGCTGGCAGAACAGATCAGGGTAGAGGAAAACTTGACGGAAGCGCAGGCAGCGAGGGCGTTTTTTAACGATTATATTGAAATCGTAATCCCCGCGTATATTACTTTGATGGTTAAATATGGGGTCGCGCTTGAAGGGCATCTTCAAAATAGCATCCCGGTCTTTAAAAAAGGACGGCTGAGCCGCTTCTTTTTCAGGGATTGGGGAGGCTCCCGTGTATACGAACAAAGAATTCGTAAGCAACACTTGAATCCTTCTTTTGCTGCTGGTTCGGTTTCCGTCACCAATGACCTATCAGAGGTGCATAACAAGTTGTACTATACGGTTTTTCAAAACCACCTCGGTGAGATCATCAGGCAGCTGGTGCTGTATTCAGGTTTGGAGGAAAAGGATTTTTGGAAACAGGTAAAGTTAACATGTGAGAAAACCTTTGAAAATCTGCGGCAAGATCCGAATTTAAGGGAAGCAGTAGAAGAGGATCGTGCATTTTTATATCAATCTTCTGTGATGCATAAGTCACTCACGAAAATGCGGCTGACGGACAGCAAGGAATATGGCTATAATAAAGTCCCGAACCCATTAGCGTATTAAACAGGAAAGTCGGAGGAATCAGTCTTGATTACCAATGAAGAACTTACATTCAAAAAGTATATAAATGAAAAACGTAAACAAACGAAGGATCCGATCTGCGCCTATATCTATGACTTAAAGCAGCTGAGGGATCATGCAGCTGCTATTAAGGAAACCCTTCCATCATTCTGCCAGCTGTATTATGCCGTAAAAGCCAATTCTGATCAACCGTTGTTAGAGACTCTGAATCCGATCGTCGATGGATTTGAAGTGGCTTCAGAAGGTGAAATAAACAAGGTAGCGGCAGAAACAGAAAAACCAATGATTTTTGGGGGTCCTGGAAAAAAAGATCGTGAAATTGAAGCGGCTATTCATTCAAACGTAGAATACTTAAACGTAGAAAGCCTCCATGAGCTGAATCGAATCAATTATATTGCCAAAAAGAAAAACATAAAGGTGCCTATTCTTATTCGTGTCAATTTGAGTGTAAACATTTCAGACAGCCACCTGCGCATGTCTGGGGTACCCTCTCAGTTTGGAATAGATGAACGTGAGGTCCCCGCTTTTATTGAGGCAGCCCTTGACGCTGAATTTGTTTCGATTGAAGGTTTTCATTTCCATGCTATGTCCAACAACTTAGATGCAGAGGCCCACATTCATTTTGTTAAAGTCTGCATAGACAAATCCAAATGGTGGCGAGAACAATTTGGTTTATCCGGGATGATCGTGGATCTGGGCGGCGGTATTGGAATCAACTACTGGAACCCAGAAGAGCCATTTGACTGGGAAACACTTGCCTCCGGTATTGCAGGGCTGAGAACAGAAGCTGAAGACCTTACCTTAATCATAGAAATCGGACGGTATATGACGGCAGCGTGCGGATCTTATCTAACGGAAGTGCTCGATATAAAAAAGAATCACGATCAGCATTTTGCTGTGATCCGGGGCGGTTCGCATCATCTTCGTCTTCCTGCTGCCTGGAAGATGAGTCATCCGTTTAAAATTTATTCAGTAGAAGACTGGGACTATCCTTTTGCACGGCCTGAAGTTTCAAAATCGGAGGTTACGGTTGCCGGGGAGTTATGCACACCAAATGATGTGCTCGTTCGAAAGGAGTATGTGGATCGGCTGCGGGCAGGAGACATTGTCGTATTTGAATATGCAGGTGCCTATGCCTGGACCATTTCACACCATGAATTCTTAAGCCATCCCTACCCCGAGATTATGTATATAAATGCAACTGAAAAATAAGTCTGTTTATCCAGCTGTGCGCCCCCATAAGAAAATGGGGGTGCTTTTCTATATTTGCGAAGGGTATAATAGTTCCAAAAGGAGAGGTGCCAGCTATGTCTTTTTCCCTCTTCAAAACACGATTATATGCTTTTGTGCTGGATTATCTCATCATTGTATTATACGGATTGCTTGTGGTGGGAGGTATTTCTTTTATACTGAGATCATCGATCACCCCTTTATTTTCTCATTCTCCCGTAACAGCTCAATGGACAGGCTTCCTGCTTATCACGTTCCCTGTTTCACTTTATTTCATCATTAGTGAGCAGTCGGAGTGGAAGGGGACTGTTGGAAAAAGGAAGGCGGGAATTTGTGTTGTGGATCTTACAGGGGAGCGGATAGGAATCGGACGTTCTATCCTTCGAACAACTATTAAATTCCTTCCCTGGGAAGCTGCTCATTTTGTAGTCTGGAATTTAATCCTTCCCTCTGGTTTTTCGGAGAGGACTCTTTATGTCATATTAAGCGTTGTATATATCACGGTGTTTTTGTATTTAATCCTTCCTCTTACCAATCCAATGCGAAGAAATGTCTATGACTGGGTGGCAGGGACAGCCGTGATAAACAAGTAAAGAACTTCTTGTTAGATGAAGTTCTTGAAGTAAACTTAGCGATCCCACAGAAAAGCGACTTATTTTCCAACCAGCCCTCCTCCTTTTAAGGTAACGGACACATTTATCTTAAAACTGAATCTTAAACATACGGGAGCTTATCTTGAATTGGAATTCGAAAATTTACCGATGGGGGATTTAAAAGAAAAAGGAGAGGCCAAAGTATAAAACTGCTGCAGCCGAAGCGGCCCATAAAGCAGGCTTCAACTTGAACTTAGCATATTTAATGGCATTCAAATTTAAAATCCCCGCGGTCGTATTGGTGTCGTCGCTCAAAGGAGAAGCAAAAGCACCAAATGTCCCACTAGCAAACACGGCACCGATGACCATCGGAAGAGAACTGCCCGCCACAGCGGCTATGGAAACACCAACCGGCATAAGAATTCCCCAGGTCCCCCATGATGAACCAATGAAATAGGAAAGCCCGCATCCGACAATAAAGATAATGACGGCTACGAATCCAGGAGGAATCCATCCGAACCATGAGGAAATGGTATCTGCAAACGCAAGAGCTTCCGAACCCTTACTAAGCCCCCATACCGTTCCCAGTAAGAGGATAACCCCCATTATTTCATTTCCCCCATAGATTAAGCTGTCCATAATTTTTTTTAGCGGCAATGCTGTTATTTTTAAATAAATGACGAACCCGATCAGAGTAGTAACTACACCTAAAACCATGGCGTCTAACACAGCATCGTTGATCAGTGCCTTAAATCCCTGCTCGCCCTCCTCGACTCCTACCATATACATAAAAAAGAAGGTTAATACGATTACGCTTGCCAGCGGCACAATTAAGTTCCAGGGCTTTGCCGGCAGCTCCTTAGTTACGGCAGGGTGACAGTCCTGCCACTCATCATCATCCTTGCCCTGATCCTGGCTCATATCTTCAGCATCAGTGGCAGGTTTTTTATTACGATGAAAAAAACTTAAATAGAAACCTACAATCAGCATAGAAAAAGCAAAGAAATTAAAGGGAATACTGCTGATATAAAGAGAGTACGGATCACCTTCTGCATTCGCCTGCTGTAACGACAACTCGATCACAGATGTCATGTAACCAACGAAGGCAGTGGCTACAGGGATTAATACGACTAAAGGGGAAGCAGTTGTCTCGATAACAAATCCAAGTTCCTGCTTACTCATCGGAATATTTTTCCGCATGGCTTTCATAACAGGTGCAATGGTTACGATGCGAAAACTAGGAGCACTGAACGTACCGAGTGAGGATAGCCAGGTAAGGATAAAAGCGCCCCTTTTTTTATCAATACGTTCTGTGGCTTCCTGTACAAACCCTTTAATCCCACCGGACACTTTCACAATTCCTATTAAGGCAGAAAAGGCGTAGAGAAAAATAATAATTTTCATATTATTTTCATCTGTCAGACCCTGAACGATGAACATGAAACCTGTCATCATCCCTCTAAGCCAATGTGGATCTACCAAGTATCCAGCTACAATTACGGCAAATAATAAACTAGGGATCACCTGCTTGGTCCAAATGGCTGCTAATATAACGACTATAAAAGGAATAATGGCAATCCAGTCCATAATAGATGTACCTCATTTCGCACGATTGATTTTTATAGGTTGTGTGGAGTTGGCAAAAGATATTCCTTTCGCTTATTGGATTTTAACTTTGAATAAAAACATTACTTAATAGTGACATATTTGTTACTGTAAAAGGGTAGATAACGAATAGCGTTTTCCAGTATAGTCAATATAAATGACGTAAGAGTATAGAAAGGTGAGTTAGTTATGAATCATCCACCTAAAAAATTTTTAATCCCAAGAAACTTTCAAGACTTTGAAGAAGTAGCAAGGAGTATTATAGAACTGATGGATCAATCCACTGATCTTCATACTTTATTTTTCACCTCAGATGACGGAGAAACTTGTAAAGTTGTACAAGTAGCCAGTCAAAAGGAACCCCTGGTATCAAAGGGAGAAACCTTTCCTTTAGATGGGACGCTCTGTCAAAGGAGTCTCGATCACGGGAAGAAAGCATTTATCATTTCTGATCTGACGAAAGAAGAAAAAGGTCAGGCCATTTTGGGAAAGCGGCCGCTGGAAGAAGGCAGTTTTATAGCAGTTCCTATTTTTTATAAAGATGGATCCAATTATGGAACCATCTGTGGACTGCATTCAGAGCCCTTACATTTTTCCCGGGAGAGTATTGAATTGTTTGAAACCATGGCATCGCTCCTGACTTATGTGCTTGAACTTGAGCGTGCTAAGGAACAGATTAATCAATTGTCCGCACCTCTTGTTCCTATCACGGAAAGCGTAGCGATCTTACCGGTAATCGGGGAGATTAGTGAGGAGAGAGCGGATATGATCATTCAAATGACTCTGCAGAAAAGCCAGGAATGGGAGCTGGATGATCTAGTCATAGATTTGTCAGGGATTTCGAATATCGATGAGACAGTCGGGGCTTCTTTATTAAAAATTGTGAATATACTTAAGCTAATTGGGGTTACCCCTGTAATTACAGGAATGCAGCCGGATCTTGCTGTGAAAGCAGTGGATATCAGAGATGAATTAAAAGAGGTGGAGAGTCAGCCAAACTTAGGGAGCGCGCTTAAAAAACTGGGCTTTTCTTTAAAAAGAAATAAGTAACCTATTCTAATATTGTTTAATTGAAGCAGGGATATAAGGTGAAGTAGAGAACTATTTTAATTGAGGATTGATTCTGTGTGTTCCGGAGGGTTTTTATGTCTTTTCTTGAAAAAAGTATAACCATTAATAAGCCCGTTAATGAAGTTTTTGAAGCCGCTATTGATTTCAAAAACAGCCCTGAAATTATGGATGCTGTGATTAAAGTTGAATTATTGTCGGAAGGACCGGTCCGGGAAGGTTATCAGTTTAAAGAAACAAGAGAGATCAGAGGCAGGAAGGCTTCCTCTGTGATTGAAGTGACTAAATTTCTGAAAGACCAGCGTTATTCTGTACAAAGCGTCCAGAACGGTCTTGACTTGAGATATCATTATACGTTTTCCGAAGTGAGTGATGGTACGAAGGTAGAATTTCGCGGGGAACTTTATACAGAAGGGCTTCGTAATAAGCTGGCCAGACCTTTGATTGAAAGAATTATTAGAAAAGAGGATCAGGACCACCTTGTCCATTTGAAAAATTATATCGAAACCAACCATTAATCGTGTATAATATAAAGCAAGCTATGGATTATGTATAAAAGGTCTCTAAACCATCCAATATGGTATGAGGCCTCTTTTTTTTATGATCGAAAGAAAGGATATGAAAAATATGAGTAATCACCAAACAGAATGGTTTAATGAACTATCTCCATTTCTAAAGGAAGCATGGAGCAATTCTGGATATGAAACCCTTACAACGGTACAGGAACGCGCCATTCCGCTCGTTTTAAATGGAGAAGATGTATTAGGGGAAGCTCCAACCGGAAGTGGAAAAACGCTTGCCTATCTTATTCCTCTGCTTCATAAAATCGATCCTGACCAAAAGCACACCCAGGTGCTTATTTTAGCTTCTTCTCATGAACTGGTCATGCAAATTAATGAAGAGGTTCAGAATTGGACGAAAGGAAGCGGTATTAATAGTACTACCCTTATTGGCGGAGCAAATATCAAACGTCAAATGGAGAAACTGAAGAAGAAGCCGCAAGTGGTGATTGGTACTCCTGGAAGAGTTTATGAATTAATGAAAAAGAAAAAAGTTAAAGCTCATGAAATCAAAACAGTGGTCATGGATGAAGCCGATCAGCTGCTTGTACCGGAACATATTCGAACGGTTAATGATATCCTGGAAAGTATGCTCAAAGACCGACAGATCCTGTTATTCTCAGCAACGATGCCTGAAGAAGTAATTGACGTAGCACAGGAGTTTATGGACGAAGAAACAGAAGTCGTACGTGTGGAAACCGAAATACAAAAGCCGGATGTCGAGCATACGTATATGGTGTGTGAAGATCGGGATAAGATTGAAGTCCTTCGTAAGCTTGCCAGGATGGATGGATTTAAGGGACTTGCATTTCTTCAGGATATAGCGAAGTTGAATGTATTTGCCGAGAAACTAACCTATAAAAACTTAGACCTCGGTCTTTTGCATAGTGATGCAAAGAAAGAACAGAGAGCTAAAGCAATTAGAGAGTTTCGTAAAGGTGAATATTCACTGCTTTTAGCCACTGATGTGGCCGCAAGAGGTCTTGATATTAAAGATATTAACCATATCGTCAATTTAGATGTACCGAAAGATGCTACCGCTTATATCCATAGAGCTGGACGTACAGCACGGTTAGGCGCATCGGACGGGACGGTAATATCCCTTGTGAATCCAGTAGAACAAAAAAGGTTGTTGAAGCATGCCCGTGATCTTGATTTATCGATGCAGGAGAAAGTGATCTATAAAGGTTCTCTAAAAGACGCTTGATTAATTGGATCAAGGGGTATTCTTTAGTAAAGAGTTGTGAAAGCTTAGGATAAATGAATTAGAGAATAATTTTATGGAAACGATTGGCTTATTCCCTTTGCTTGTGGTACCTTCCCGTGAATGAGATAATAGACTTATCAGTAACCTCTAGACTTTAGGCAACTTGATGATAAGGAGTGGAGTAGATGATTAAAAAACTCCTGTTAGTAATAATAGTAGCTGTAATTATTGGAACAATAGCTGCCCCGTCCTATGCTCAGGAAATATGGGAAAATAAAGACGAGCACCTCGGTTCGGTCACGGAGAAAGCCCACCAGGTGGGGAATTGGTTCAGCGATTGGGATGCTTCCAGCCCCTTAATTGAAGAACTTAAAAAATATTTTGGAAGCGGTGAGATGCCGGAACCTGAAATAGAAACTAGTCCTGCACCTGTTGTCCCTGAAGATAACCAGAATGCTGAATCTGCAGAACGTTCTGGAGAAGAAGTTAACAAGGAACAAGCCGATCTTACTACTTCTTCTCTTAAAGATTATGAACCTTCTGAGTATGAAAAAGAAGTAGTAGCGCTGGTGAATGAAGAACGGGCTGCAGAAGGCTTGAAGCCTCTTGAAATGTTCAATCGTCTAAGTGGACTTGCGGTTGTAAAATCCGAGGACATGGCTGAAAAAAATTATTTCAGTCATACATCTCCTACCTACGGCTCGCCATTTGAGATGATGGATGAATTTGACTTCTCTTATTGGGCCGCCGGTGAGAATATTGCGGCTGGCCAACGAACGCCTGAAGAAGTCGTGGAAGGCTGGATGAATAGCGAAGGACACCGGGCCAATATTTTAAATGATCAGTTTACACACATTGGGGTAGGTTATATAGAAGACTCTGGGAAATATGGTACGTACTGGACTCAACTGTTTATGAAACCTCGTTAATAATAACGACAGCGAACTGCGCAAAAGGCGACCCTTTTTGCGCAGTTTTTTTAATGATCAGAGAATAGAGAGGAAGAAATTTTTCTGATAAAAGAAAATTGGTTGAAAGCCTCATTTCCATGGGGTTAAAACCTTCCAGGCAGAGAATCGAACGAAAAAATTCAGAAAAAAAGGTTGTAAAGCGCTTTCATGTATTTTATACTTTCACTAAATCGATTTAGTAAATCGGTTTAGTAATTTAGAAATAATCAAATAAAGATATGGAGACTAGCCGATGAAAAAAATAACAATAGCCGATGTAGCTAATCACGCAGCGGTCTCAAAGAGTACTGTGTCGCAGTATTTAAACGAACGATATGACTATATGGGTGAAAAAACTAAAGCAAGAATAAAAAAAGCAATAGAAGACCTAGGTTATCAACCAAATATTGTGGCTAGAAGTCTGAAACAAAAAAGTACTAAAACTATAGGAGTTATAGTGGCGAACATACTACACACCTTTTCGACAGAGGTGAGCAGATCTATTGAAGATGTGTGCAACGAGGAAGGTTTTCATACCATTGTTTGTAACGCAGACGACGATCCCATAAAAGAAAAGCGTTACATTGAAATGCTAAGAGCCAAGCAGGTGGACGGACTTATCATTTTCCCTACTGGGAATAATAGAGAATTGTACCAGCGCATGCTCGATGAGAAATACCCTGTAGTATTTCTGGATCGCTCGGTTCCAGATATCCCGGTCTCCTCCATTATGCTAGAGAATGAAGTGGCATCTGAACTTGCGGTAGATCATTTTGTGGAAAGAAACTACAACAGGATTGGACTTATTACTACTTCTATCATTGATAGTATTACACCACGTCTTGAAAGACTGAAAGGTTATCAAAATGCTTTAACAAAGCATGGTATACCAGAAAACGAGAATTATATCAGCAGTGTAGCTCCTCAGGAGATACAAGCTGCTTTGGATCAGATGCTAGGGCAAAAACAGCCCCCGGAAGCTATACTTGCAGGTAATGATCTGGTTTTAGTGGAGGTATTAAAATATGTGAAGCAAAAGGATCTCAGAATACCGGAAGATCTAGCCATTATCGGCATTGACGACGTATCCTTTGCAAGCTTTTATACCCCGACCATTACAACAGTAGCTCAGCCTACATTCAAAATGGGTAAGATGTCAGCCGAGCTTTTGTTAAATAAAATTAAGCAGAATAAGATACGAGATGACCGGCCTGATTACCGTTTTAAGCCAACTTTAATGATCAGGGAATCGGTTTAATTAGCCACTTGAGGAGGATCGAAAATATGAATGATGTTTTAACTATAGGCGATGCAATGATCACGCTTGATCCTTCCCAGACGGGACCTATGCGGTTTGCCTCTACTTTTCAAAGGAAAGCAGGAGGAGCAGAATTTAATGTTGCTATCGGCTGTGCTCGTTTGGGACTGCAGACGAGGTGGTTGAGCTGCCTAGGAAATGATGAGTTTGGAAAGTATATTAGGAATTTTGCGAGAGGGGAAGGGGTGGATACTTCTGCGGTGAAACTTCTGGATAATTACCAAACCTCGCTAAACTTTAAAGAGATTCGTGAAGGAGGGAATGGGAAGACCTTCTACTATCGTTATCCCTCTCCAACGACAGAACTGACGGAGAAAACATTAAATATAGATTCCCTTAGAAATACTAGATTACTTCACATTACAGGAGTATTTGCAGCCATTGACCCTCAAAAGAATATTCCTTTACTTAAGCGGGCCATAACCATCGCTAAAGATCATGGAGCCCTTATTTCCTTCGATCCAAACATTCGATTGAAACTATGGAGCAAAGAAGAAGCACAGAAAAACCTAAAACAATTACTTCCTTACGTAGATATTATGCTAACAGGGGTAGACGAAGCCGCCCTGCTCCTCGGAGTTAGTCAGCCTGATGAAATCATCGATGCCTGCAAGCAATACGGAATCTCCACCATTGCTATTAAAAAAGGAGCAGAAGGAGCTATTGGTTACTGCGGGAACGAAACATTGAGTCTTCCGCCTAGCAAACCAGCGAAAGTGGTCGATACCGTGGGAGCTGGGGATGGATTTGATGCCGGATTTATATTCGGGATTCTTAAAGGTTGGGGTCTTGAAAGGACATTAAGATTTGCTAATACTATTGGCGCCATGGTTGTTAGTGTTTATGGCGATAATGAAGGCTTGCCAGAGCTGGAAGAAGTGTTAATTCAATTAGGCGAAAGAGAATATGTAGAACGTTGAGGTGATGAAATGAATCTTCAGATTGCGTTAGATCGTTTAACCGAGGAAGAATGTATGCACTTGATTCAGGCAACCTATGAATCTACAGATTGGATTGAAGTAGGTACAGGCGTCATAAAAGAATACGGGATGAGTATCATTCGGCGTATTCGAAAAGAGTATCCTGAGAAAGTGATTGTGGCAGACATGAAAACGTGTGATGCAGGAAAGCATGAGGCAGCTCAGGCATTTGATGCCGGGGCAGATATTACCACGGTTATGGCTTTTGCTGCAGATCAGACCATTCAAGATATGCTCCAAGTTGCTGAAGACCGAAACAAAAGAATTATGGTAGATCTTTTAGGGATAACAGATCAAGAGAGATTGAAGCAGTTAACTGCTGTGGGAGTGGATTTAGTTAGCCTGCATTTTGGTAAAGATATGCAGAAATCAGGAGAGATGAGTGATGACTTATTTTCTTTAGTAAAGGATCTTCCATCTCTTGAAGTAGCTGTTGCTGGAGGAATTAACTTATCTTCGCTGCCAACAATCCTCGCCCATGAACCAGACACTTTAATTATTGGGAGTGGGATAACCAAGCAGCCGGATCCTAAAGAAACAGCATCTCTTCTGAAAGGAGAAATTGATAAATATGAAGCAGACGATTCTGACGGTCAGTAATGAAGTTTCCGAAGTACTATCGCTTATAGATGAAAATCAGGCTACAGAGGTTTCGTTGTCTATCAACCAGGCAGCCAGAATCTTTGTGACGGGGGAAGGACGTTCAGGGCTGATGGGGAAGGCCTTCGCCATGAGATTAATGCATGGAGACTATCCCGTGTATGTCACTGGAGAAACCATAACCCCGAGCATTGAAGAGGGTGATCTATTAATCGCCATATCCGGATCTGGCTCGACGGCTTCTATCTATCAACAGGCTTTAAGTGCTCACAACGCAGGAGCAGAGGTTATAGCAATCACCACTAATCCAGATTCTAAGCTTGCCGAGATCAGTGATAAGAAATTGATTGTACCGGCAGCCACTAAGAAACGATTGCCAAGTGAACCAGAAACGATCCAACCACTCGGCAATCAATTTGATCAATCTCTCCACTTACTTTTAGATGCCATTATCATTTACAGCTTAAACCAGCGTCCGATGAGTTCATATGAAGAAATGACGAAACGGCATGCCAATTTAGAGTAAAAGAGGAGGCGGACATGACACATTTACAGCAGTTAAAAAATGCGAAAGTTGTCCCGGTTATCAGAAAGGCCAAACAAGACCAGATCGTAAACATAGCCAAATCTTTGCAAAATGGCGGGATTAAAGCTATTGAAATCACCGCAGAAACACCAGGCTGTGCCACAATGATCACACAGGTGAAGCAAGAGTGTAAGGAAGAATTTTTAGTAGGGGCAGGCACCGTACTTGATGGAGAGACAGCTATCCAAATGATAGCGGCTGGTGCAGATTTTATCGTGGCTCCAACACTAAACGTTGAGACAATACGGGCAGCCAATAGATATGGAAAAGTTTGTATACCAGGGGCGTTCACTCCTACAGAAATTCTAACTGCTTATGAATATGGAGCGGATATGGTGAAAGTTTTTCCAGCAAGCACTATGGGTCCAGAATTTATTAAAAGTATAAAAGGACCGCTTCCTCAAGTTTCAATTATGGCTACAGGTGGCATTCATTTAAGCAACATGAAGGAGTTCTTAGAAAGTGGAGCAGAAGTTGTCGGGATAGGAAGTCAATTGGTTTCAGCAAGTAATCTCAATAGTGAAAAAGATTATAAGAGATTGGAAGAATTAGCGAACGAGTATGTGGATCAAGTTTCTGTAATGGAAAATTTATAAAAATTTGAAAGCGTATTCAAATAATAGGAGGTTCATTTATGCAGAAAAAATCATTTTCTATCATTGTTCTTGTAATCGCCGGTATGGTTTTTGCGCTAACAGGTTGTGGCGGAAGTGGAAACGAAACAGGGGGATCATCAGGTGAGGGTGAAGGCGAAAGTTTGAAGATTATTGCAGCGCATAACCAGACTTCACCGGAAAACCCTTATCAAATTGGAATGAAAGAGTTCAAGAAAGTTGCAGAAGAAAATGAAAATGTAGAGGTAGAGGTACACGCTGGAACATTAGGAACTAGCGAGTCTGAGTTAGTAGAAAAGCTTAAACTAGGTGGGGCAGATGTTGTGTTAGTATCTCCAGGATTCATGTCTAAGACGGGGATCCAAGAGATTGATATGTTTGCTACTCCTTATATTTTTGATAGCTACGAGCATTGGGAAAAAGTAGTAGATGGAGAAATTGGCGATCAAATGGCAGATATCATTAATGAAAAATCTAATAACGACTTTAAGCTTCTTGGCTACTGGACGGCTGGAGTTCGTCATTACTATGGTAAGAAGCCTTTGAATTCCATGGAAGACATTAGTGGAATGAAATACCGTACGCAAACTTCCGGTGCAGTTGCTAAATATTGGGAAAGCACAGGGGCTGTTCCAACGGCAGTAGCATGGGGTGAGCTTTACCAGGCCCTTCAGCAAGGTGTAGTAGATGCTGCCGAAAATGCTTATCCTTACTTTGTCCAGCAGAATCACCACAAAACGGAAAACGGAAAATATATTACTGAAACAGCTCATGATTACACCACACGTTTCTTGTTAATCAACGGGAAAAAATTTGATTCATACAGCGACGAACAAAAGCAAACAGTTATGGAAGCGGCCGAAGCGGCTGTGAAGAAAGAACGCGAAGCTTTATATGCTCAAGAAGAAGAGTATAAGCAGCAAGCCATAGATGATGGTGCAGAAGTTAACCAGATCGATCGTGAACCATTCATTAAAAAGGCAGAAACCATTCAAGATGAAACAGCAGAAAGAGTAGGCACTCAAGATATGCTTAAGAAAATAAGAGAAATGAAGTAGAAGAAGGCTGGGCACAGTTGACATTGTGTCCTTCCCTTTAGTCTTCTTTAAGGAGGGTAAGTGAGAGCATGCTTATAAAATTATTAGAACGAATTCAATTGGTTATTGGCGTTTTATTTCTTGTCGCTTTCTTTATCACGATTGTGATCCAGGTTGTCACAAGGTTTATGGGAGTGTCGGCAGTATGGACAGAAGAAGTGGCTACGTACTCTTTTATCTGGGCCGTTTTTATGGGGGCCTCTGTCATGCTCAACCGCAGAGAGCATTTCAATTTTGATATGCTTTTAAAGAAGTTTAAAGGGAAGGGCAGAAGTACTTTATATTTGGTAAATGATTCAATTCTTTTAGTGTTCACACTAGCTATTACTTACTATGGCTGGCAAGCGGTACTAAACTTCTGGAACTACAATTGGGTTTCGCTCCCGCAATTAAAGATGGGGTATGTTTGGATTTCTGTTCCGATTATGGGGGGAACCATGGTGATTTATACATTCGCCCACATCGTAAGAACGCTTAAAAACTTCAGTCAGAAGGAGGCGGCCCAATGATTGGTTCCATTCTAGTCGTTCTATTCATTCTATTAATGCTGATCGGGATACCAATAGCGTTTGTCATCGGAATCGTGGCGATGATCGGGATTTTCAATGTTCCTTATATCCCGGAGGTCACTGTTCCAGTGAAAATGTTAAATGGTCTAGACTCCTTTGTGTTAATTGCTGTGCCATTATTTATTCTTGCGGCTAATCTCATGAATAGTGGCCAGATCTCTCAAAAGCTAATTAACTTCTCGCTCTCGATCGTCGGTCACATACGCGGCGGCCTCGCTCATGCTAACATCTTAGTATCGATGATCTTTGCAGGAGTGTCAGGTGCTTCGCAGGCAGATACAGCCGGAGTAGGTAAAATTCTTATTCCTAATATGAAGAAGCAGGGATATGATACGGAGAATGCCGTCGGTATAACTGCTGCTTCATCTACCATCGGGGTTATTATCCCTCCTAGTATCCCTATGATTATATATGCGGGTCTTACTAATGTATCCGTTGGTGCTCTATTTATGGTAGGGATTATCCCTGGGATACTGGTCGGATTAGGTATGATGATTATTGTTTATGTATTAGCACTGAAAAGAAATTACCCTACTTATCAAAAGGCTTCCATGAAAAACTTCGTTAAGCAATTTCTAGATACGATACCTGCTTTAATGACACCTGTAATATTAATTGGAGGTATTGTTACCGGGATTTTTACAGCTACAGAAGCAGCAGCATTCGCTTCTTTATATACGGTCCTTGTAGGAATGTTTTATTATAAAACATTAAAACTTAAAGATTTCCCTAAGATTTTAGTGGATACTCTTACGTTAAGCTCTCTTTCCTTATTTGCCTTAGCAGCAGCTAATGCACTGGGAGAATTAATGAGTTATTACCAGTTGTCGATCTGGGCTGAGCAGTTCTTCACGAACAATATCGGCAGCAAATGGCTGTTTCTATTAATCATCATTGGCTTTTTCCTGTTTGTAGGAACATTTATGGATGCTATACCGGCAATGATTTTGTTTATTCCTGTCATTCTTCCGGTAGCGATCAGCTTTGACGTGAGTCCTATATTATTAGGGATCATAACCATCATGACCTTAGCGGTAGGGCTCGTTACGCCGCCGTATGGACTCTGTCTATTGTTAGCAGCTAAGATTGGAAAGCTTCCAGTCGAACGATCATTTGTGGCTGTTTTGCCTTACATCGCAGTGGTCCTGGTCGTACTATTGGTCATTGCTTTCATTCCAGGAGTGGCTTTTTACCTGCCAGAATTAATTAGTCCTAACTTATTTTAAGACGAAACAGTCAGTTATGCTGGCTGTTTTTTTATGAATTTTTTTCTTCCGTCAAAGAATGCACGTATCCTTTTACAGTAGGTCGGTCGGTATGGCTTTCCACATTAGCCCATTGAGTAATAATATAGAATAGAGTGATAAGCATGGCGGCAAGGCCTGCATTCATGAAGCCCGCCGAAGGACGTGAACCGTAATAGTAAAAAGCTACTTCATGATAAATAAAAAATACAAGAGTGGTAAGCGTGAAATAAGCAAATCGTGACATGAATGAATTAGATTTGTGAAACGGGCAGGAAAGCAGCAAAGGCGCCCAATAGATAACAGAGGAGACAGCTAATAAGAAGAGATGTAGAAAAAAGCCGTATCCACCGGGAATTATAGAGAAAGCTTCAAAGCTGACTAAGACACCGAAAAAGAAAATGAAAGCACTGGAAAGCAGAAGGTGGCTGCTTGAGACCAGCCATCGAAAGGATTTACGAAACCAGAGATGGTTTTGGTTCGCATACAGGATAAACAAGGGCGAAGCGCCAAACGCAATGAAGCTTCGGGCAAGGTTTACAGAGGGTGTATCACTAATTAAATTTAATGTGAATAATACAATAAGGAAAGAGGCGAATCCAATTATCCAAACTAGCTTTCGACTTCTAAGGGGGAAATGGGTTTTCATTCACGTATCCTCTCCTTTGACTTTGCTATAATTTTCCCTGGCTGGATGAAAATAAACGCTGGCTTGTTTATTTATTAGTGGAAAGTCCTTCACTGTTTTCTACTTAAGGTTAAAAGACAGAGGTGTAGTAAATAGTTTATTTTTGATGGTATTTCATAGAAAATTAGAAAGGAAAGGGAGGTTGATTATATGGAAATATATGAACTTCATGACTTAGATGGGACAGGGCAGCGGCGTTTAATTGAAGAGAATAAATTGAAGCCTGAGGAAATTGTTAATCACTATAAGGAAATGATTGATCGTAAGAATCCTGAGCTCAATGCAGTTGTACATAAGACTTTTGATAATGCAGCAAATATTAATAGAGATGGGGTGTTTAGAGGGCTTCCGTTTCTAATTAAAGATTTAAATGCGATGGAAGGATACCCGCTTTCCTACGGTTCTAAGATAATGGAGGGGTTTAAAGCATCAGCAGATGATGAGATTGTTAGACGCTATAAGCAGGCAGGATTAACGATTCTAGGTAAAACGAATACACCTGAATTCGGCTTTACGCCCGCTACGGAATCTGTTCATCTTGGCTTCGCAAAGAATCCTTGGAACCATAACTATTCCCCGGGCGGGTCAAGCGGGGGAGCTGCAGCGGCTGTAGCATCTGGAATGGTTCCGTTTGCTCACGGTAGTGATGGAGGGGGATCCATTCGAATTCCAGCATCGAACTGTGGAGTGTTTGGACTCAAACCGACCAGGGGAAGGACACCTTTTTCCATGCGTTTGAATAGTTTCGCCGTTAGTCACGCTCTAACCCGTTCTGTTCGGGACAGTGCGGCACTTCTCGATGTTTTGGAAGGTCCGCAGATGGGTGATCTGTTTGCTACCCCTGCTTACGAAAAACCTTACACGGAGGTACTTAAAGAGGAGTTAGGCACCCTTAAAGTAGGCTATCTGGCTGATTTCGGGGAATTGATGGACATTGCACCCGATGTGCAGCAAGCGGTGAATGAGACTGCCCATTTGCTGGAATCCTTAGGACATCAAGTAGAAGTTGCTTATCCTGATTTTGATTTGCACCGTTTCATGGACGCATACGTGACGGTTTGGGTGCTTGGAGGAGCGCTTGCTGTTCAGGATGCTGCCCAAATGAATGGAAAAGCACCATCTGCTGAGAATCTTGAAAGAATGCTCTCTACCTTGATTGATAAAGCTTCTCGATTTACAGCTATGGAATACGAGCAGGCCCGAATGTTCTTAGCTTCTGAAAGTGAGAAAGTTCATCGATTTTTTGAGAATTATGATGTGCTGCTTCATCCGGTTACTTCTAAGTCGGCATTGCCGCTTGGCTGCTATAATGGAGAAGAAAATACGATTGATGAGATTCTCGCGGTGTCAGCTCAATATGCTCACCTTTCTCCTAATGCCAATGTGACCGGCCAGCCTGCCATGAGTGTCCCGTTGTACTGGAATGATCAAAATGTGCCGATCGGCTCACATTTTATGGCGAAGTTTGGGGATGAAGCCACGCTGTTTAAATTAGCCGCCCAGCTTGAGGAAGCTAAACCCTGGTGGTATCGTTATAAAGAAATTTAAAAAAGAAAAGCGTGTTTCCCTACGATTAAAGGGAAGCACGCTTATTGGATTTGATTCCATATCTTTTCAATTCGCTTATTGAGCTGAGGTATTTCTTCGGTCTCCTCATATGGTTCACTTAACTTGTAAGTTTCCTTTTTCTGAAGAATTCGTGTGACGCTGGTATTTAACTGACTTTCTGGAATTTGCCCGTCCCTCACGGCTTTAATAAGCGAATCTTTCACATTCTGAAATTGACTTGTATCTGTTAATAAAACCATATCCGCTCCTGCTTGTATCGAGAGTACGGCAGCTTCACTTGTTCCATAATTATTGGAGATAGCTCCCATAGCCATATCGTCCGTAATGACAAGCCCATTGAAATCAAGCTGTTCTCGAAGAATCCCTGTAATAATGGTTTTAGAAAGAGTGGCAGGGTATTGCTGATCCAGTTCAGGGAATAAAATGTGAGCGGTCATAATAGCATCTGCTCCTTGTTCAACAGCCGTCTGAAAAGGTACCCATTCGAAATCCCGTAACTCTTCTATAGATTCCTCCACGACAGGAAGGTCATAGTGTGAATCCACAGACGTGTTTCCATGGCCTGGGAAGTGTTTGACCACGGGAATTACCCGTTCTGATTGTATGGCTTGCATCGCAGGAATGCCCATATTTTTCACGCGCTCTGGAGTTTCGCCGAAGGAACGATCTCCTATCACCTGATTACTCGGGTTGTTTACGATATCAAGTACAGGTGCAAAGTTCATATTAAAGCCAAATGCTTTCACTTTTTCAGCTAATAGTCGTCCTGTATGTCTAGCAAGCTCTGTATCGATTGTGTCCCCAATTTTTTTGCTGGCAGGAAGATTCATGATGGCGCTGTCCGGAATTCGGCTTACCCGTCCGCCTTCTTCATCTATCCCTAAGAAAAGGGGAGTAGGATTGGTCGCATTTGCCTGGCGAATGGAATCGACTAAATCTCTTAGCTGTGGGGCGCTCTCAACATTTCGCCCGAGTAAAATCACACCTCCGACCTGATTCTGGCTGATCATTTCTTTCTCCTGATTACTTAAAGTAAGTCCCTGGACACCAATGTACAGGGTCTGGGAGACTTTTTGTTCCATAGACCAATGTAAGAGAGGGGAGAGAGAACTTTTCTTTTCGTTCGCTCTTAATGGCATTTGGGAGTGGGGAGCTGCCTCTTTTGACTCGTTCTGAGTATCCCCTCTGATGTTCGTTATTAGAAGGATAGCTGACACCACCACAAGCGTTAGTCCAATAGCTGTAAGGATCCGTTTCAAAGTTATGCCTCGCTTTCAAATGAGAGTTTTTACTGCTGTCTATTTTTTAAGTATCCTGTAGTCGTTGAAGACTTCACTATTCAATTGAAAAGCAACTCATGGTAAGTGCGTCCATATTTTACCACCTCAGGTCAAACAAATATTACCATATGATTTATTTTAACACAGGCTTTGGAGAGGGGCTCCTCCTTTAATAAAGTCCGGATAACTTGAATGGGGAAATAAGAAAGTGATTCAATGAGAAGTACAAACGAATTGAACAAAGCGCGTGTAAATAAAGATAAGGGAGTACATTATTTATGGACTATATTACATACATCCGTTCGAAAGTAGGGAAAGAGCGTGTCATTATGACCGTATGCGGTGCATTTGTTATAGATAAACACAACCGTGTGCTTCTACAATTAAGGGCTGATACGCAGACGTGGGGGCTGCCGGGAGGCTTTATGGAGATGGATGAAAAAGTGGAAGACGCAGCCAGACGGGAAACGAAAGAGGAAACAGGACTTGAGCTTGGAGAAATGGAACTGTTTGGTGTGTATTCAGGGACAGAACTGCATAAAACGTTTCCCAATGGGGATCAGGTCGCTCTCGTCCAGATTTTATTTACTTGCAAAGAGTTTACCGGGACCTTTAATTTTCAGGATGGAGAAACATTAGATGCCCGCTTTTTTCCGTTGGATCAATTGCCGGATCAACTATTTGAGAAGCATAGAATATTCTTAAACGATTACATAAACAAGAAACCTCCTGTTATAGGGTGATGGATGAAGGCATATACTTGTGGTATAATGTAGTCAGAATTGAACATTCGAAAGGCCGCAGCGTCCACTGCGGCCAGACAGGCAGCTGTTCCTTAGGGATCGGCTACTCACTTGAGGAATAGACCTCTCCCGTTACCAGACAGGAGGTCTATTTTTTATTGGTCATTTTTATGACCAACGCAAGCAGAGCAATAAGGAAAGTTCCAAAGGAAAATAGAACCATGAACACCTCATAGATACTCAAAAAAGGCATCACCCCCTTTCGATTTCGATAAGGGGGCAGCCGACCTCCTATTTAGAAACACTGCCTGATTGTCATTTTATCACAACTATTATAGGTCAATAGAATGAAAATAATAGGTGTATAAATTTTTTTAATATAATAAATCGTTTACATTTATTTTTATAGTTTTAAGTAAAGAAACCGTGGGAAAACCCTCCAAGCAATCAAACAGGTTGATATATATTACAATCATCAGGAGGTAACTCACATGTCCCGAGGAAAGAGTATTCACGCTCTTGTCATCCTAATGTTTACCCAGTTTATATCGGGTGGGGTGACGAATACAAAAGGAATTGTGCTTGATCAGGTAGAACAGGATTTAGGACTTGATATGAGCCAATTCGGTCTTGTCGTTTTTATATTTCAATTAGGTTTTACACTAGCCAGTGTACTGATCGGGTACTATACCGATAAAAAAGGGCTTCGCATTATGACCATCATCGGTTCAATTATTATGGGACTTGGATTTCTAGGTACCGGTCTTGCTCCTAATATTACGTTCTTTTTAGGGTTTTATATGATTGTCGGCTTCGGTCTGGGTTCTTTAGGTGTTGCTTCTAACGCAATCGTGCCGGCCGCATACCCTGATCGACAAAACAAGATGTTTAACTTAGCTATGGGTGTATATGGATTAGGAATGGTCGTATTTCCACAGTTCTTAAATTATCTTTTCCAGTTTGCTTCCTGGCGTTATTTCTATATAGGGATTGCGGCAAGCCTTGTAGCCGTTATTATCTACATTACTTCCGTTCATTTCCCGTCTGGAAAAGCTGAGAAGATTGATTTGAAAGCCTTTATTCCTATGTTAAAAGATGCACAATTCGTATTTCTTATGTTTTTCTTAGTTTTTGAAGTCTCGGCGGAAGTATCCTTTATGAACTTCTTCCCGACTTATCTTAAATCTCTTGATTTAGGCGGGATTTCTACTGAAGCCAAAGAAGACATGGTAGCAACCATTCTATCTCTGTTCTCTGTATTCTTTATGGCAGGCAGACTCGCAATTGCTTACCTGACCAGCTGGATCAATGAACGTGTTATATTGATTACATTCTCTGCCGGCTCCTTGCTCATGGTAGGAATCAGCTTCGTGTTTGCTAATGATTTCCCTTATTTATTCTCCGGTGCAGGTCTGTTTTTCTCAACATTATTCCCTACGGCCACAGCTTTTGGTACACAGCTTTCCAAGACAGGGGGTTCTGCACTTGGTTTAATATACATTGCTTCCGGTATCGGCGGTGGTATTGCAGGTTATATTGTCGGCTTGGCCTCTGAAATATTCGGCCAGGCTGGAGGATTCAGTATCGTGCTTATATTCTTGCTTCTTATGCTGATCACTACCTTGTTTATGAACAGTAAGAAGTCAAGCCAATTAAAAGAAGCGTAGCCCGGATTATAAGAAAGACGCATGGTCTCACAAGAGACTATGCGTCTTTAGTAATTGACTTTGTTTTTAGGGTAATTGTTATTCATTCAATAAAAGGATTGCTCTTGGAAGATTGTGCATTTTAACCGTTATAAGCTGTTTTTATAGTACGAATTGGCGGCGATGAAGAATCCTTTCTGAAAAGTGAATGTAACTTGAAATATTAACAATACCCTCTAATAAAGCCAGGAAATTAAAGATTTTCACGGACACATATGTTATAAATAGGTTAATTATTAAATTGTTATAACATATATTGTGGAATATTCTTTTGAATGAGACCCTTATCTTTGGAATAAAAAGGGAGGTTTATTATGCGTGTTTGGCTGCCGATCATCCTATTGATCCTGCTCATAACAACTGGCTGTAGTGAAGGAAATCAGACATCCGAAGGAAGTGATAAAGTGGGAGAGGACTATGTAGAGGGGGAGTGGAGTGGTTCGATTCAAGTGCCTGATCAGCCCATAAATATCATCGTGGAGTTTCGGGATGAGGAAACGCTGCAAGGTGAAATATCAATCCCCGCTCAAAATATAGAAGACTATCCCCTGGACCAAGTAAAGTTAAACGGGAAAGAACTTACGTTCCAAATGTCTATTTCCGGCCAGTCCCTTCGTTTCATTGGAGCGGTAGAAAAAGATGTAATCAAAGGAACGTTTACTCAGTCCGGCCAGAATTTTAACTTTGAATTACAGAAACAGAAAGATTCTTCCTCCAGTGCGAGTAAGGAAGACTTTATGACGATTGAAACCATTACCGGCACTTTGTATGGATCACTGCTTTTACCCGAAAAAGGTTCAAAGCACCCGGTAGCTTTAATTATTCCTGGATCGGGACCTACGGATCGTAATGGCAACAGTCCCGGCATACAAGGAAAAAACAATAGCCTGAAACTTCTTGCGGAAGAACTTGCGGATAGAGGAGTGGCGAGTGTACGGTACGACAAACGAGGAGCAGGCAAAAATGCTCAAGCCGTTACGAAGGAAGGGGATATACGCTTCGATCAGTTTGTAGATGATGCTAAGCAATGGATAGATAAGCTTAATGAAGATAAACGATTCTCCGAAGTAGTTGTAATTGGACACAGTCAAGGGTCCCTGGTTGGTATGGTTGCATCTGAATCAGGAAGTACGGATGCTTTTGTATCCATCTCAGGAGCTGGACGAACGTTTGATCAATTGTTAGAAGAGCAGCTTTCTGAAAGTCAGCCGGATGATTTATATCAGGAAAGCCTCACAATCCTTGAGAGGTTAAGAGAAGGGGAGACCGTTGAAGAAGTAAGTGATCCTCTAATGAGTGTGTTCAAACCTTCCGTACAGCCTTTCTTACATTCTTGGATGGCCTATGATCCCGCTGAACAGATGAAAGGATTGGAAATCCCGACTCTTATTGTTAATGGAACAAACGATCTTCAAGTTACTAAAAAAGATGCTCAAATTCTATCAGATGCTAACCCTGAGGCAGAATTACTCCTTATCGAAGGTATGAACCATGTCTTGAAAAAGGCTCCCGAAGATCGGGAGGGGAACCTGAAGACATATGGGAATCCGGATTTACCTTTAGCAGAGGAACTAGTGCCAGGAATAATGAATTTTTTGACTAAGAATGGGGTTAAGTAGAAGAAGGAGCCTTTCCACGTATGGAAAGGCTCCTTTCATTATCTCCTCAACTTTTGTAGCAAACGGAGAATTTCAATATATAGCCATACGAGTGTAACGATCAGCCCAAAAGCGCCGTACCACTCCATATGTTTCGGAGCACCGCGGTTTACACCTTCCTCAATAAAATCAAAGTCCAGAACAAGGTTCAGCGCGGCAATGGCGACAATAAATAGACTAATACCAATTCCAATTGGCCCACTGGAATGAAGATACGGAACCTCCATTCCAAAGAAGATGTTCATGACAAAGTTAATAAGATAAACGACAAAAATACCTAGAGTAGCGGATACCACCATCAGTCGGAAGTTTTTCGTTACTTTAATCACTCGACTCGCGTATAGGAAGAGGAGCACACCCATAACGGCGAGCGTCAAGGAAGCCGCTTGAATAACGATGCCAGGATAGCTGCTTTCAAAAAAGGCTGAAATACCTCCAATAAAGAAGCCTTCGAGTGCGGCATAAATCGGTGCGGTTATGGGAGCTGCCTTAGGTATGAATGCCGTAATCAAAGCAAAGATCAACCCGCCTATTGCACCGATCAGCATCATAGCCGTCACATCTGCTCCTAAAGAATACTGATACCAGGTGTACAGCGAAGTTCCTAAAAGAAAAATGAATAAGAGTGCAATTTTCGCAACCGTACCGCCAAGCGTCATGGTTTCACCTTGGCTGCGACTTCGGAAAGTATCGTTTTTTAATACAGGATTTCCTGTTCTCATGATGTCCTCCCTTAAAATAGCTTGTCATAGTAATATACTAGAGCGAAATGTATTTCATTACTGTAAGATTGTACCCTTACAAAATGATATTACACTTAGAGACACACGTTGGAGATTTAGAAACTGTTCAATGGGTGTACCATTTATACAGCTTTTTTGGCCGCCCGATTTTCTGGTGACTAACAACTTGCTTTACTTTGCCTTCTTCTAAAAGATGCATGAGGTAGCGGTAAACAGTAGGGTATGCAAGACCGACTTCTTTAGAAATACCATCTACTGAAATCGATGCTTTGTGTTCTTTCAGGAAACTGGCAACGGTTTGCAGTGTCCCCTTACTGATCCCTTTTACCGTGAAAACATCCTCTTCTTCATCCTGGACACTCTTCATATTTGCAATTTGGGCATGAAGACGAATCCGTGATATTAAATCAGGAGCCTTCACAGGTTTTAAAGCGAAATCAGTTGCGCCTTCTTCAAGGAAGCGATCGGCCACTTCCTGTCTTTCATCTACCGTCAGGACAAGGATCGGGATCTGCTGATTATGCTTACGCAGCTCACGGACGGTCTGTAAACCATCCATCTCAGGCATATGATAATCAACTAACACCACATCGAATGCCCCGTTCAGGAATTTCTCTATACCCTCTCTGCCATTCACTGCTGTATCGGATTCCCATTCTGCATGTTTACAGAATTCCGTCAGCATAAAGCGCAGGGATTCGTCATTATCAATGATCAGGATCTTCATCATTCACTCTCTCCTTCGGTATATGAATCCAGAATGTAGTGCCAATTCCATGTTCACTCTCAATGGACAATTCGGCTTCATGTTCTTGGACTACATTTTTTACAAACGTCAAGCCGACCCCGGGGTGAGACTTGGTACTATAACCGGCATTCCAGATTTTCTCTATATTTTCTTCACTGATCCCGTGTCCATTATCTTTCACACCGATGTAAACACCACCTTCACCTGTTTTTGAGCAGATCGTTACGGTAGCGTCACTCAGGCCTTCAACGGCATCACTTGCATTATCAATTAAGTTCACAAGTGCTCGAGTCATTCGTATTTTATTAATATAGATCTGAATATTCTCATCTGCCTCTAGATCGAAATCATAAATGGTCGCCGAATCAGAAAGTTTATTAGCTCGTACATATTCAATGAACGTCTTTAATGTACACCAATTTTTCTTCTCATGGTACAAGATTTCAGAAACCATGTCGCTGGTTGATTGAATTGAAGAAGAGATTTTGTCTGTGTAGCGGAGAATTTCAGGATCCTCTGTTTTCATTTGAATTAATGAATTTAGCCCTTCCATTAGAGAAAGGGGGGTTTTCAGGTCATGCACTAGGTGCAGGGCTTCTCGACCAGAACGTGACTCCACCATTTCCAGGCGGGCAATGTCAAGGTCCTGCCGCATTTTCCATTTCTGTTCCGAGACCGTTAAATAAACAGCCAGTACAATAGCGTTAACGATAAATACGGCACTGAAAACCAGACTGTAAAATGACAACGTCGTGCCAAAGCCAAGTTGTTCAGCAATTGCCTTCACTTCCATTGAAATCGTCCCGCCTCCAAATCCAAAGGCACTTAAAAATAATACGGTATCGAGCCATTGGACCCCGAAGAGCAATTGCGCTAACACAAAGGATTTAAAAACAGGACGAAGCCTTCCTTTACCGAGCATATGCAGAAGCATAATGGACAATAACAGAAGCAGGGCAGGGGCGCCGAAATGATAATTAATGGAGTTATACCCGTTAATGATCAGGTAACTTAGTGGAATAATGGACAAGGGAATAAGTACCTTAAGCCAGGACTTTCCATAATAGGCGCCAATCTCATCTCCTAGAAGCAGGGCCCCTATATAGTGCGGAAGGGCGCGAATGGTGTTCAATAGGACAAGAGCAAAAGCGGCCAACATTAATGTGCTTCCATCCGGCTCTTCTCTTAGGCTTCTCATTAAGCTGCCAAGTCCGGACATCTCTACGCTGAGCCATAAAGGCATCGATATCCCAAGTACGATCAGAAGGACTTTTGTCCAGATACTTTTGGAGCGCAACAAAGCTTTGTTCATCCTAATCATCCTAACGCCGAGCATTCTTTCTTTTCATTCTAATACAGGAAAAGAATTTTTTCGATTCTTTTTTACGTAAAAGCGTTACTATAACGTGATGATTTTTCCCCTAAGAAATTATAGAATCAAATGAGAAAGCTTGTATAATGATAATACAAACCATTACATCAAGTGAAGGTGCTGCTATTATGATTTTAATTTTAGATAATTATGATTCATTTACTTATAATCTTGTTCAATACTTTAAACAAATCGATACAAATGTAAAAGTATATAGAAACGATCAGATATCGATTGATGATATCAAAAGTCTTAATCCCGATTTTATTGTTCTGTCTCCCGGCCCTGGGTCACCTGAAGAGACGGGGGTATGCCGGGACGTTGTCGAACAGTTTCATCAGACCAAACCAATTCTAGGTATATGTTTAGGCCATCAATTAATCGTTCAATTCTTTGGGGGCACGGTGAAAGCAGGTGCCATGCCCATGCACGGAAAAGTCACGAAAATCAACCACGACGGGAATACCGTTTTCAAGAACATTCCAGAGGCAATTCAAGTCACACGCTATCACTCCCTTCATACCCCGCCGGAGGAGCTTCCTCCTATGATTGAAATTAGTGCTGTATCAGAAGACGGAGTAGTGATGGCCGTGAGGCATCGGACACTGCCTATAGAAGGGATACAATTCCATCCAGAGTCTATCATGACAGATTACGGGTATCAGATGCTCGTAAATGCCTATCACTCCGCTGTTTCCAAAAGTAATTTGGAACTGGAGGGATCGCTTCAATGAACGGACCAACCTTATTATTCGAGTTTAGTGATCGTTATGGAGACAAGAGCCCTAAAAGATTTGCTGACCCGGAGCGTATTGTCTCTGCTGAAACGATCGAGCAGGTGGAGCAAGCGTTTTTTGAAGTTGAGCAGGCGTTGCAACAAGGCTATTACGCTGCAGGATTTGTTTCCTACGAAGCTGCCCCTGCCTTTGATGAAGCTTTACAAGTTCACCCAGACTCAGAATGGCCGCTGGTATGGTTTGGGATATTTAATGAACCGGTCTCTAGTGGATTAAGTTCCCATTCGGAGTCGTTTCAAGTATCAGACTGGCTTATGGAAGGTGATTACAGCCAGTATAAAGAAGGAATAAGCGAGATAAAAAAGGCCATAAAGCGTGGTGAGACTTACCAGGTAAACTACACAACCAGGCTGAAGGCCGACTTCTCAGGAAATGAATATGCATTTTACAGACAACTGGCTAATGCACAGAAATCTTCATACAGTGCTTATATTAATACGGGAACACACCAGCTATTATCGGCTTCACCTGAGTTGTTTTTCCGTATTGATGATGGAACGATTACCACGAAGCCGATGAAAGGGACGGCTCCCCGGGGCAGGTTTCTGGTAGAAGATGAAAAACGGAAAGCTGATCTTCTTCGTTCAGAAAAGGAACGCTCTGAAAATCTGATGATTGTGGATTTACTTCGAAATGATCTCGGCAGGATTGCTTTACCAGGATCCGTCCATGTACCTGAACTCTTTGAGGTGGAGACTTATCCAACCGTCCATCAAATGACCTCCACGATAAAAGGACAACTCGATGGTTCCTTCAGTATGTGGGAAGTCTTTCAAGCTTTATTCCCGTGTGGGTCTATTACGGGCGCCCCAAAAGTTCGGACGATGGAATATATTCGAGAATTAGAACGCAGTCCGCGTGAAGTGTATTGCGGAGCCATAGGATATATGACCCCTGAAAAGGAAGCCGTTTTTAACGTTCCGATTCGTACAGTTATGTTGAATAATGGAACGGCGGCCTATGGAACAGGCGGGGGAGTGACATGGGAATCTACGTCTGAGGGAGAGTATAAGGAGATCCATACAAAGGCGAAACTTCTCACAGAAACTGTGCCTCAATTCCGGTTGTTAGAAACAATGAGATTGGACGATGGAAGGATTCCTTTACTTCCTTATCATCTGAAACGTGTACAAAATTCCAGTGATTATTTTGGGTTTAAAGTTGACCAGGCCCTGCTGCTACGGAAAATACGTGAAATTATTTCTCTTTATCGAGATGGGGGACATAAGGTAAGGATGTTGGTGGATCAAGAAGGGAACCCTGTAATTGAGTGCACACCATTAGAGGAATTCCCTTCAGCTTTAGAAGCTGAATTGGCCGATCATCCTGTAGATGAGGAAGACCCTTTTTTGTTCCATAAAACAACTCACAGAAAAGTTTACGAAGAACATCAAAAGAAGGGAAAAATGGTTTTGCTTTGGAACCGAATAGGTGAATTAACAGAGTTTACGATAGCTAACCTTGTGGTGAAATGTAATGGAGAATTTTACACGCCACCCATTTCGTGCGGTCTGCTTTCAGGCACTTACCGAAAAAAATTAGTCGACGAAGGAGTACTTAAGGAGCGGGTTCTGAGGAAAGAAGAGTTGGAAGAATTCCAGGAAATATGGATGATTAATAGTGTTCGCGGATGGATTAGAGTCCATCTCGTGGAATAGTGATGGATCTAAGGAGATGATGGAATGAAACATGTGGTTTTTTATGATGCTCAGTGTCCTTTCTGTTACCAGATTAAGAGAGTTTTCAGCAAGTTTGACTGGCTGAACCAAATTAAGTGGGTATCTGTTCAAGCAATCGAGAAAAGTGGGAAGTATCCTTACTTAGAAGGCCGTAATACCCTGGATGAGATTCATATGCTGACGAAGGAGGGGGAGATTAAGAAAGGCTTTTTTACGATACGCAGATTGATGCTTGTATTGCCGCCCGTTTCTTTGATTGGTCTTCTCCTTTATTTACCAGGATTGAATCTTATCGGATCTCCTCTTTATCTATGGTTTTCAAGCCACCGATATCAATGGTTCGGGCGTTATGAATACCCTAGATATTCCTAGTGAAATGCCCCCTAGTCACGGGGGCGTTTTTTGTTTTGACGTTTCCACATGCTTCTTGCACCGAAAATAATAACGATAATGGCTATAATAAGCGCTGTCCAGCTCTCGTTAGCTATACCCTGGTAAATTCCATTCCCAAGAAATAATAAACACAGTAAAAGAAAAATCATGAGCGAGATCGTATTCATAGCTGTCCTCCTTAGCTTCTTGGCTTATAATTAGTTATTTGCAGCGTGGTGATAAGCAAAGAGTCCGTAGGCCGTCATATGCCCTACATATAGAAAAGTGAGCAGGAAGAAAGAAATGGTAATTCCTTCTACTACGATTTCCACTGCCCAGACTATAATGATTAAGGCTGAGGTAACCATCCAGCCTCCTGCACGAGCATGGACACTGATGGTATGCTGGCGCTCATCAAGTTGTCTGTTTTTCTTCATATACTTTTGATTAATCAAAATAACGGCCAGTGCAATGGATAACCCCACAATCAATCCTGTAAGTCCAATCATGTTATTCCAGAAGTCATTCAATGTTTTCATCTCCTTCAAAGATAAATAGATCTTCGATATGACAGTTAAAAATCTGGGCAAGCTTGTGGGCAAGGATTAGAGAAGGTTTATACTTTCCTTTTTCAAGAGATATCACCGTCTGTCTTGACACATTAAGCAGCTCTGAGAGTCGCTCCTGGGTCAATTGATGATCGATTCGCTGATCCCTGATGATATTTTTCATAGCTTCCTCCAATTGCATAAAAGTAAAGTAAACTTAACGTTAAGTTTACTTTACTTTTATGCAGAGGGTCAAGTTAAATATGGAGTGTAAGTAAAAAAATAAGCCGGAACGGAGTCCTGGCTTATTTATAACCTCTCTTGATTTTGTGGGCCGAATCCCTCACCACCGCCTCGATACAAGCAGGGGGAGTTTAATGAAGGGTAGTTTCAGTTCGAAAGTCGGGAAAAGTTAATTACTTATTTTCAAAGCGGGAGAATTAAGAGGGTACTGCTGACAATATCAAGCATGATCGAACTTTCTTCCAATAGGGTAGATCTAATAATTAAGCCACAGCTTTCCGGGAAGAAAGAAGTAAGTTTGCCTGTACAAGACGTCTTCTGACAGTTATTCCAAGCCAGCTTGCCAGAAAAGCTTTAATCAATCCTACAGCGATAAAAGGGTATACACCACCGGCAAGGGCTTGTGCCCAAGTAAGGTCTAAAACGAACTTTAATTGAATAGTGCCAAACAAAAGAGTGATCATCATTCCGGCCGTATTAGCAAGTAAAGCCATCGGTAAGTTGAATGAAGTTTTTTCTAAGATATACCCAGTGACAAATGCCGCAGCAATAAATCCAATGATATAGCCTCCCGTAGGCCCAGCCAGAACCTGAGCACCGCCTTTAAACCCTGCAAATACAGGCAGGCCTGCTGCTCCTAAAGCAGCATAACAAGTCATTGCTGCCGCTCCCTGGCGGCTTCCTAGAATAGTAGCGGTTAATCCAACCGCTAACGTTTGACCGCTGATCGGAACTAATGGAAGAGGAATTTCTACTTGGGCCAGTATAGCTGTTACGGCCGCAAAAATAGCGCAGTTGATCATAATTCGAAGTCTTCTGCTCTCGGAGTTCAAAGTAATCCCACCTTGTTAACTCATTTTAATATAGGTTAACATAAATGTTTTGGAAATGAGTACATTTTTTGGGTAATTTGTAAATTAAATTCTTTTGGCTCAGCTATAGTTTATGGTTAACTTCTCGTAATAGTATATTACTACGCAATAGGGCCGGTAGGGAATCTGTAATAGGAAAGAAATCTTTTTGAGTCGCGCGCTGCCTAGTGCCTTATGTTCGATCAAAGAGAATGGGTTCGATATAAAACAAAAAGAGAGCGCACAATATTTGTACGCTCTCTCAAATAGTCAGGCGAAAATGGGTACACCTGCTCTATTACCTATTAAGATTTTTGAGAAGGTTCTGCTACTTTAACGAGCTGTTTACCAAGGTTAGCTCCTTCAAACAGTCCAAAGAAAGCGTCAGGAATGTTTTCGAACCCTTCGGTGATCGTTTCTTCGTAAGTGAGCTTTCCTTCACTCAACCATTTAGATAATTGCTGGAAACCTTCGGAGAAGCGGTTTTGATAATCCCCTACAGTGAATCCTTTAATTAAGACACTTGATTTAATTAAGTGCATTTGAATACGCGGTCCCTGGTCGTTCGGAACGTTATAAGATGAAATGGCACCACACTGGGCAATTCTTGCATATTTATTAAGAAGAGGATAGACGGCATCGGAAATATCTCCGCCTACGTTATCGAAATATACATCAATACCGTCCGGGCATTTCTCCTGAAGAGCTTCAGAAACATTTTCGGTTTTATAGTTGATGGTGGCGTCTACGCCTAGTTCTTCTTTTAAATAACTGGTTTTTTCTTCTGTGCCCGCAATACCAACAACGCGGCAGCCCATGATTTTACCGATTTGAACGACGGTGGAACCAACAGCACCTGCTGCTCCGGAGACCAGAATCGTTTCTCCTTCTTTAGGTTGTCCGATGTCCATTAAGCCGAAATATGCGGTAAGTCCTGGCATCCCAAGAATACCTAGAGAAGTAGTGATTGGTCCGAGACTCGGATCAATTTTACGAAGGCCGTCTGCCTTTTGTACTGTATATTCTTTCCATGGAAGCATTCCAGTAATAATGTCGCCTTCACTTAATTGATCAGCGTTGGATTGCACCACTTCTGCAACGGCCCCACCTTCAATCGGTTCGTTTAATTGAAAAGGTGCAACATAAGATTTAGCATCGCTCATTCGACCTCTCATGTAAGGGTCTACGGAAACGTATAACATCTTCAGGAGTACTTCTCCTGAACCTGGTTCAGGCTGGTTATTTTCTACAACTTTAATATGTTCATGCGTAGGTGCAGCTTTTGGTCTTTCTACTAAATGTATTTCACGGTTCATTTGATAAAACTCCTTTCTTGTAATTTCAATCTATATTGTACCGCGTAAGGATTATAAAATGAAAATAATGTGATTGTTATTACCATATTCGGCTTAGATAAGGTAGGATGATAGGGGAACAGTGTAGAAGTAAAATCTTAGGAGGATTTATGGACCAGAAGCAAAATCTCTATGAAAAAGTCAAATTTGTAATAGGCGATAATTTTATAACCATAGAAGAAACCGGCCGCTTAACAGACCAGGAACTTTGTCAGTTGACGGATCTATTAGTTTCAGATAAAGATATTCAGCAGGAGGATAATCTAACTATACTAGTGAACAGCGCCCGATCTGCAGAAGTTGAGAAGTATTTAGAATCCTGCCAATTCAAATTTCATGATGAGAGAATCTTTGTACGCTTTGATCTTAGCAGAATGGGGGATGAGGCGGCAGTTTTTACTATGAAATCGTTGAGAGAGGTCTCTGTGGCACACTTTAAAGATGTATGGCAAAGATCTATGGAAGGGTCTTTAAACGCTGCGCCATATTTAAGTATGGATGAGCAAATAGAGAGCGTGAAAAAGGAATTGGGTTCTTCTTACATAGATACATGTAACGTGGCTTATGAAAATAAGAAAGCTATTGGTGTGGTAATGCCTCACATTGAGCCCGGGACAGAGAATGAAGGCCGGATGTTTTATTTTGGACTGGTTCCGGAAGCTCGCGGCCAAGGGAAAGGCTCAGTTCTTTATAGGCAGGGATTGGACATGCTGAAAAAAGAATTTGGAGCGTTATATAGTGTAGGAGCTACAAGTGTAAACAACCACCCTATGCTTTCCATACTTCAACGGAATGGCTGTGAGGTTACAGAAACTATTAAATTATTTAAAAGGTCGAATAGAGGGGGATTCGATGATTCTTCACACCACAATTAAAGGAACAGGGGAGCCAGTAATATTTCTTCATAGCAGACTGGAAACAGGGATTACAGATTTTGAATACCAGTGTGACCAGTTATGTGATCAGTTTCAGGTAATCCTTCCTGACTTAAGGGGCCACGGCAATTCTTTTAGTGATGAATTTAATCATTTCTTCGAGAATACAGCTCAGGATCTCGCTGAAACAATGGAACATTTACAAGTGAATGAAGCTCACATCATCGGCAGCGATTTAGGAGCATTTGCCGGGATTTTATTGGCCCAGAATCACCCTGAAAGAGTAAAGAGTTTAACGGTTTCGGGCATTTATCCCAAAAAACCTGCTCGTTGGAAGCAGTTGCATAGAAAAGAGACCGAGAAACAAAGACGTCTACTTCGAGATAAGACTCAGATAGATTATTATAATCTCCTTCATAATACAAACTGGAGAGAATTTATTTACCTGGCAAGAAACCCGGACTGGTACCCGTTTTATTTATCGGAAGGTTTACCAGACCTGAGGGTGCCTGTCCTTTTCATAGCAGGGGAGTCCGTTCAGTATGAAGCATCTGGCGCTTCCATTTACGGAGCTTGTCCTTCTATTCATAAAGCAGTACTTCCTTTTGCCGGTCACTCCGTCCATAAAGATCAGCCAGTGATTTATAATCAAATTCTCCTGCAGTTTCTTCGTAAAAAAACAATATAAAACAGCCCTCTTCATGCAATAAAGAGGGCTGTTCCTTATTGGTCTGCGCTTTGAAGTTCTGCTGCTTCTTCTTTTGTAAAAGCGCGTGACCTTGATAAGAATCTTTTACCTTCTACGCCTTCTAAAGAAAACATTCCTCCTCGCCCATCTACCACATCAATAATCAGTTGAGTATGCTTCCAGTATTCATACTGCTTTTTGTTTATATAAAAGGGGGAAGAACCAATTTCGCCTAATAGAATATCCTGTTTGCCTATCATTAAGTCACCATCCGGATAACACATTGGCGAACTTCCATCACAACACCCTCCGGACTGATGAAACATCAAAGGTCCATGCTTATCTTTCAGCTTGTCAATCAATTCGAGGGCGGCATCAGTCGCAGTCACACGTTCGACCATCTTTTGTCACCTCCTCATTTTAGATTAATAGAATCCTAGTTTCTGAGGGCTGTAGCTGACGAGCATGTTTTTGGTCTGTTGATAGTGGCTTAACATCATTTTATGGTTCTCACGCCCAACACCAGACATTTTGTATCCTCCGAAGGCTGCATGTGCAGGGTAAGTATGGTAACAGTTGGTCCAGACTCGACCGGCTTCAATTCCCCGGCCGAAACGATAGGCCGTATTCATATCCCGCGTCCATATTCCGGCTCCCAGACCATACAGTGTATCGTTTGCAATGGACATGGCTTCTTCTTTGTCTTTGAAGGTGGTCACAGAAAGAACAGGTCCAAAAATCTCTTCCTGAAAGACACGCATGTCGTTGGTTCCTTTAAACATGGTAGGCTTCACATAGTAGCCATCTTTGAAATCGCCGTCCAGCTGGTTTCTTTCGCCGCCGACAAGGCATTCTGCACCTTCCTCTTTGCCAATTTGCAGGTAAGATAAGATCTTATCCAGCTGTTCAGAGGAAGCCTGAGCTCCCATCATAACTTCAGGATCCAGTGGATTACCTGTTTTGATGGCTTTCACACGTTCAATAGCACGGTCCATAAACTGATCATATATCGATTCCTGTATAAGAGCTCTTGATGGACATGTACAGACCTCACCCTGGTTTAATGCGAACATGACCATGCCTTCAATGGTTTTATCTAAGAAGTCATCATCTTCGCGCATCACATCTTCAAAGAAGATATTTGGAGATTTGCCTCCAAGTTCTAACGTGACAGGGATGATGTTCTGGGAAGCATACTGCATAATCATGCGTCCGGTTGTGGTTTCACCAGTAAAAGCTACTTTATTGATGCGTGGATTCTGAGCCAGAGGCTTACCTGCTTCAAGTCCGAATCCATTTACTATGTTTAGAACACCGGCAGGAAGGAGGTCTTCGATCAATTCGAGTAAGTACATAATCGATGCCGGAGTCTGTTCGGCTGGTTTAAGTACAATCGCATTCCCTGCTGCAAGAGCTGGTGCAATCTTCCATGTAGCCATTAAAATAGGAAAGTTCCACGGAATGATCTGACCTACAACTCCCAGCGGCTCGTGGAAATGATAAGCAATTGTATCTTGATCAATTTCGCCAATTGATCCTTCCTGAGCACGAATAACAGAGGCGAAATAGCGAAAATGATCGACAGCTAAAGGGATATCTGCATTTAAAGTTTCCCGCACCGCTTTTCCATTTTCCCAAGTTTCAGCTACTGCCAATTTTTCTAAGTTCTCTTCCATTCTGTCTGCGATCCTATTAAGGATCAGCGATCGTTCGGTCACAGAGGTTTTTCCCCAGGCATCTTTTGCCTGATGGGCAGCTTCAACAGCCAATTCCACATCTTCTTCTGTGGAACGGGCCACCTGACAGAAGTTCTGACCTGTGACAGGTGTCACGTTTTCAAAGTATTCCCCGTTTACCGGGGGCGTCCATTTACCACCAATGAAGTTATCGTAACGCTCTTTGTATTGGACAATCGATCCTTCCGTATTCGGAAATGCATAGACCATTCTTACTCCTCCTCAATGTGTAGTAAAGTGTAAACGCTTACAAAGGACTTTATGTAAAGAGCAGACACTTATCTTGAAACTAGCATGTTATCAGAATTTTGTCAATTATTAGAAGGAAAGAGGGGTATAAACGTTTTGGTGCCTGCTTGCTCCTTTTTGTTATAATGGAGTCAACTTAACAATAAAGGGGAACAGGTGAATGACAACAACGAACCGAATTATGGTTGTGGACGGGATGGCTTTATTATTCCGTGCTTTCTATGCTACAGCCATGAGCAATTATTATATGATTAATAGTAAGGGGACACCAACCAATGCCGTTTATGGCATGGTGAAGCACCTTTTTACAGCTATAGAAACCTATCAGCCTACGCATGTAGTGTGCTGCTGGGATATGGGAAGTCAGACATTCCGCAATGATTTATTTCCGGATTATAAAGCTAACCGCGGGGCCCCGCCAGAGGAATTAATTCCACAGTTTGATCTGGCTAAAGAGGTGGTCGAATCTCTCAATATACCAAATGTGGGGCAGGTTGGTTATGAGGCAGATGATTGTATGGGAACATTAAGCCGACTTTACAGTGAGCACTCTCAAGTGTTTCTGCTCACAGGTGACCAGGACCTGCTTCAATTATTGCAGCCCAATGTTCACGTAGTTTTATTGAAAAAAGGATACGGTAATTATGCGGAATATCATCAAGACTCCTTTTACGAAGAAAAAGGGATCGCACCCTCTCAAATGGTAGATTTGAAAGCTTTAATGGGAGACAGTAGTGATAACTATCCTGGAGTAAAAGGGATCGGAGAAAAGACGGCTCTTAAACTTTTAATGGAGCACCAGACCATAGAAGGTATTCTTGAAAATTTAGATAAGCTGACAAAGGGGCAACGGGCCAAGATTGAGCAAGATTTAGAAATGCTTCACTTATCCAGAGAGCTTGCCAGGATTAATTGTGAGGCAGATGTTAACTGTTCCCTTGAGGACGCCCTATTTTATATTGATGATGAAAAAATGGAAGCTAAATTTAATGAACTGGAATTCCGTAATTGGAAAAAGAATTTAGTTCGTATATAAAAATCAGGAGCAGCTGCTCCTGATTTTTTTATAACAAATCTTTTTTTTGGGTAAACCTAAAGTTGTTGGCTTCTTTAAAGCACATGGCTGATTTCTTATATAATCGTTTTTGGTAAAAAATATTCCCGAGCATTTCCAGGTAGGTTTTATAATCTTCGTATTCGTTTAGTTCTCGCATACTTGGAATAATTTCATTCTCAAGCTGATCGATAAATTCATCATTATGCGTTGTGTTTTGAATGGTATGACGTAACACGGAAAACTTATGAATGAAAAATATACTACGAGAGTCATTTGCTTCTTGCTCGCCTAAGCGTATATAATCCCACGTCGCTTTCAGATCGTTACAGTAGTAACTTGTAGAGGCGAGTAGATAGAGGGTGCTAATCTCGAAATATTTTTCAGACGTTTCAATATCCTGTGCCTTTTGTAAATAATGTAAGGCTTCTTGGTATTTTTCTTGATTAGCATAGATATAACCTAGATTATGAAAGATTCTTCTTTTTTCCAACTGGGGAAGATGATATTTAGCAAACTTGAGTAATTTTAGAAAATATTCCTCTGCTACGGAATGAATATTCAAATATCTGTAGTTCAAAGCAACGATCATGAAACTGTCCACTAGCCTAGAATAATTAAGATTATTCTTATACCCTTCAATAGCTTTCTCTCCATAATAAATAGACTCAATAGAAGACCGAGTTTTTAAATAGGCGAGTGAAATATGAAAATAGTTTTCATATTCAATGATCGGAAGTTTTTCCATCAGTTGATTAGCTTTTAAAAAATGGTGTAAACCATCTTTTACCTTATCCATCATCAAATAATTAATCCCTAATGTCTTATGATAGAAGAATTGGAACTCTAACGTAGAGTCAGGGAAAATGTCTGCCAATTCTTTAAGCCAATTCTTACTAAGCAGCTTATCTTCCTTTGTAAGAACATGGCGGGCATGAAAGATTTTATATAAATGTACTAATTCGATATTGTGATTATCTTCCAAAGCAAGCTCGCATTTTCTTTTCAATTCATCCATTAAAGACAAATCTCTTAGCTGAGCAGCTTCATGCCATTCCCGCAGATCTTGATAAATCTTTTCATCAAAATCCTGATTAATATCGTTCAGCTTGATATGTAAACGTTCTCCAAGGAGTCTGTATATTTCTTGACTGGCGTTGATGGTATTATGTTCAATCTTACTCAGGTAAGAGACCGAGCATATACCCGTCGCCAAATCTTCGAGGGTCATATTATTGAACTTACGATGTTGTTTAATTAATGAACCTTTCAATGTGCACAACTCCTTTAAAGCGCATAAGTATGTACATTATATCAAATCACACCGTTCCTCCGTATTTTTATCTATTTTTTCTCGATTTATTTCAAAACTAAAAGAAAACAAAAAAGCCACCTCCAGGCGGAGATGGCTTTTATACCTAATTATAGAGAGCGTAGAGCTTCTTCGATTTGAGTGTCGCCTGAGATCATTTCAAACGTTTTATGGAAAACGCTTTGTTCTTGTAGAGCAGCGATCATGGTTTTGGCCACATCTGCGCGAGGAATGGAACCTTGTTCGACCGTTTCGCCTACTTTAATTTTGCTGGTTCCTTCTTCATGCGTTAGACCGCCTGGACGGACAATTGTAAAGTCGAGTTCAGTGGACTTCAAATAATCATCCGCTTCGCCTTTCATTTGTAGATAATGCTTCAATTCTTCAGGGCCGCGCTCAGGATCTCCGGCAGCCATGGAGCTCAGCATAATGAATTTCTTAATGCCTAAGTTTTCTGTGTGTTTGATCAAGTTAATGGCACCGTCGCGGTCAACCGCTTCAGTTTGATCGGCTCCTGTGCTTGCTCCGGAACCTGCTGCGAAGATAACAGCATCTTTACCTTTAATTGCGTGACCTACATCCTTAGTAAGATCCGCTAATACTGGAGTTCCTCCAAGTTCTTCAATCTTTGCCTTCTGTTCTTCCTTACGTACCAGACCAAATGGCTCATGACCATCTTCTTTTAGATATTGAATAAGTAAACGGCCTGTATGTCCGTTTGCTCCTGCTACTAGTACTTGCATGCTAAAACGACTCCTTCCGATAGATATATTCTCTGGATATGTTGTCCACTCCTTATTTAGCCTTTTTTTCAGAGCTTGAAACATATGAACAGGTCAAAAGGAGGTTGAATTATGAAAAGCATAACTCTTGATAGTTACAACGAGCGCAGACCCGAGGATCCTCCTGCATAGGAAAGTTCTCGATCGGAAGAGGCTTGTTTTTAGAGGAATCTTCCAGATAAGCTTTCATCTGCTCCATACTAATTTGATATAGATGCTGTACATTGATTAAATCCTGTTCTTTTAATTGGTATTCAATATGGGTCCCTTCCAGTAAGTATTCATTACGGATAACAATATCCTCGATGGACGGGATGTCATATTTCTCTTTGAGATACAAGGCGTAAAGAGCGAGTTGGTTTCGATCTTCATCGGATGCTTTACCGGTCTTCCAGTCTACAATGACCCATTGATCTTTTTGTAAGTCTTTATAGACAAGATCCATCACAATAAATATCTTAACTCCATTGGCTTTCATAAAACGGAAATCCTCTGACTCTATAAAACGCATGTGCTTTTTATTTAAAACGTCTTGAAATGAACGGCTGGAGTAAAAATTCTTAACCGTAGTCTGAAGTCGTTCAGTTATCTTTTTGACTTTAGCCTCAGGAAGCTTATTGGATTGGCTATAATAAATTTCGTGAAGCATCGTGTAGTGTTTGGGCCGGTTCATCCATAAATGCTCTTTCCGTGTGGATTCAATAAAACCGCGGTTTAAATGCCTCCTTATTTCCTCAGTGAGAGCCTGTTCATTTGGGATGTGCTGATTGTTAAGAACTTGCTGAATGGTCTGATAGATCAGGTCGTGAACGATACTTCCAAAATGCATTTCCAGATTAGTAATTTTCTTCAAACGATAGGTTTGTCGTGCAAGAGAGTCAGCGTCTTTCAGCCAGCCATTATGTGAAAAATAGTAATCATAAGCATATTTACGAACACACGTCATCAGTGTCTTGTGACGCGAAAGGGACCAGGACAATTCGGGGTAGGGATTGATTTCAAACATAGAAAACCTCCAACTGCATATGTAACCATTTATTATAATTGATCTTCCAGAAAATTAGAATCAATAGGGAGCTCGGAGTCACTTGCTTGGAATTCCTGCAAGTTGATTCTCCATTGAATAACGGGTACACCTTCAGCTTCGAGTGCCATTCGCTGATTCTCAGCACCTTCCTCATTTTGAATGGCAATTTTTCCTTGGGCATTAATTACCCTGTGCCACGGCAGTTCGTGTTTTTGGCTCATGGAGTGAAGGAGTCTGGATACTTGTCTTGCTGCGCGAGGGTTCCCGGATAGCCGAGCTATCTGCCCGTAGGTCATCACCTTTCCTTCGGGTATGAGCTTAATAACCTTCAGGACATTCTGGGTAAAGGTTTGCATAGGTTCATCCCTCCTCATGTTATTAATTTTACAGTAAAAAAATAAAGTATGAATAGATTCTGGAAAAAATTATTTGTTACAATTTAAATAAGATTACGAGAGGGGATAATTAAGTATGAGTATACCAAGAGTATTGTCCATTGCAGGTTCTGCATCACAAGGAAGTGCGGGAATTCAGGCTGATCTAAAGACATTTGAAGAGTTTGATGTGTATGGAATGAGCGCCATTACAGCCATTGTGGCTAATAATAATACAACTGATCAAGGGATCTTTACCCAGTCTTTAGAAGCGGTTGAAGCGCAGGTGTATGCGTCTCTTGAACATGTAGGGGCAGACGCTATTAAAACAGGGATGTTGTTTACCGAAGATATTATTAAGCGTACGGCTGAACTAATTCGTTACTCTGAAGTCAGAAATATAGTCGTTGATCCTGTCATGGTAGGTAAAATGGGATCGCAACTGTTAAAAGATGAAGCTATTGATACGCTGGTAAAGGAATTGCTGCCAATGGCTACCATTATCACACCGAATTTGCAGGAGGCAGCCCGGATATTAGATGCTCCTGTGCCGGAAAGCCCTGAAGATATGAAGGCATTGGCGCGCGATCTGCAAAGTCTTGGCCCGGATTACGTCCTTATAAAAGGAGGCGCTTTAAAAGACTATCCTGCTGTTGATATATTGTTTGACGGGACAAGTATGGTAGAACTTGAATCAGAGCGCGTAAAGACCGTTCATACAAGCGGAGCAGGCTGTACCTATTCCGCCGCCATTGCAGCTGAGCTTGCGAAAGGAAAAACTGTAGAAGAAGCGGTTCGGAAGGCGAAATCATTTGTAACCAGCGCCATTGTCTATGCCTTGTCGTTTGATCGAGGAATTGGTTCTGCTTATCATGCCGCACACCGAACAAAGAATTAGTCTCATGAAATCCTTAATAAACATTTAAGTATTAGATATTAAAAAAGGGGGAGGAAAGTTGAATCGTTCTACTCATTTATTCTTATTTGGTTCAGGGCCTCCCTTTACACCGAACCTGGGAGAAGAATTTAAAAGGTTAGCAGAGGGAACCAAAATTGCTGTCCTCTATATTGAGAGGGAAGGGTCCGCCGACTACCTTCCCCTTTATACGATTTGTTTAGGTATCTCCGATTCTGAGATTTATTATCTGCCTTTAAGAAACGAATATTCTTCAGAGGATTTAGCAGCTCTCAAAGAGGCAGGCGCAGTTATCATAGGGGGAGGAGACACTGCTTTGTACAGGAAATTTATTGTAGAAACGTCGGTTGGACAGATAGTGAGAAACTTGTTTGAAGAGGGGAGACCTTTTGCCGGGTTCTCAGCGGGAGCATTGATCTCCCCGGAAGAATGTGTGATTTCTCCTAACGATAACGTTCAGGAAGTGCAGCTCTTTGAGAAAGGATTAGGACTTCTATCGGATGCAGTAGTTTCAGCACATTATCTTGAATGGGAAGAGGAAGTAAATCTCAAAACAGCTGTGCAGGAGACTGGGGTAACCAAAGGATATGGAATTGCAGAAAACTCAGGAGTTTATATGAAGAATGGACACCTTAGCGACACAGAAGGCTATATCCACATAGAAAGCTAATACTAAGATCAGGTAAACCCTTCCACCTCAGGTCATCCATAAAATGGATGACCTGAGGTGGAAATTAAAGGATATACGGAGGGCTATGAGGGAGGAAAAGAATGAAAAAACATAGATTTCGTCATTCTTTTAGAAAAGATAAGTCCACGGTATTTATAAGTATGGGAATCCTGCTTCTTCTTGGAATAACCATAATTTTTGGCGTATTTTTCTTTGGCATGGTCGGACTATTTCAACTAATGGGAGTTTCATATGAATCTGTATCGTCCCTGCTCCTGTTTGGAGTGCTTATTTTTATTCTAGGATTGCTCTTTGAAGCGGCCGCTAAAATAGTTAAAATGATCAGTTCATATACTAAACCTTCCCCTTCTGTATTTACGGTTTGGCGTATTTTCGTTGATCTATTATTTACTTGGCTGACCATTTACACAGTAGATGAACTGGTCTCTCAAGTGACCATGGTTCTGTGGTCAGAATGGTTTTTTACTTGCCTTCTAGTTATAGTTGATTATGTTTTTGACGAAAAGAAACATACTAAAAAACTCGCCTGAGTTAAGGCGAGTTTTTTTACGAGTATTTCAAGTTATTTAGAAATCCTGTCATACTTATCAATTTGTTTCTTACGTTCAGCATCCCAGCGGTTTTCCGGGTGCTCTTTACATTCTGCTGTACACGCTGCATGATATTTTTCTTCACAGTCCTCGCAACAAACGTATTGTCTATTACAAACAGGGTTACTGCAATTGATCATACGGTCCTCTTCTTTACCACAGTGTTCACATTGTGCGACAACTTTTTCCTCTACCTGATTAATAGGTACAGAGATGCGTTCGTCAAACACGTACATTTTACCATCGAAAAGCTGACCCTTTACTTCAGGATCCTTGCTGTACGTATTGATTCCACCTTCTAGCTGGTAGACATCCTCTACACCATTCTTCTTCAATATTCCAGTCAGCTTTTCACAGCGAATTCCACCTGTGCAGTAGGTGATCACTCGCTTATCTTTCCACTGATCCGCGTTTTCAGCAATCCATTCTGGAAACTCACGAGAGTGGTTCACTTCTGGACGGATCGCGTTACGGAAATGACCGATACGGTATTCATATTCATTGCGACCATCAATAACCACCGTGTCATCTTCTTGAAGAAGTTCATAGAATTCTTTTGGTTTTACGTGCTTTCCACCGAATTCTTTTGGATCAATGTCATCATTTTCAATGCTCCAGTTTACAAGTTCTGGCTTCACTCGGCAATGCATCTTTTTAAAGGCATGACCTTCATGTTCATCCATCTTAAACTGGATGTCTGCGAAACGCTCATCTGAGCGAACGTAGTCCATATATTGCTCCACTTGCTCTACGGTGCCGGACACGGTCCCGTTTATTCCTTCTGGAGCTACAATAATTCGTCCTTTAAGACCAAGGTCTTTACAGAAATTCAGGTGATTTTGGCAGTATTCTTCATAATCAGGAAGGTCGACATACTTATAATACAACAGAACTCGATAATCTTTTGAGCTCATAAGTGATTCCTCCTATATTGGATCTATATATCAGTTATTAGCATAAATGTCCATACTCAATCATATTCGATTCGATCTTAAATTTCAAATGTCAATTTCTTGAACGGGTTTAAACTTCTTAATTCTAACAGAATAGACCAACAGGACAGCATTTGAAGCAAGCATGAGCATGATTAAAATACCAAACGGCAGGCTGAAATCCTGAGCAGTATAAGGCTGACGATTCAGCTCAAGCAAGATACCAGCCAGCACGGATCCAGTGGCGCTTCCTATAAAATGAACCTGCTGCTTTAATCCTATCCCTGCCCCAATTTGCTCACTCGGTAATATTCGGGACACTTCGTTTGTGGAACTGGAAGATAGACTTGAAAAGCCAAAGCTTGTAAACATATAAGCCAGCATAATCATGTAGGGGCTTTCTCTGGCAAATAAGAAAAAGATAAGTGCAGAGGTTAGTAAAAGACCGTGCGCCAAAAAAAGCACTTTAATGTTTCCATAGGCATCAATGAGTCCACCAACATAAATTGCGGCCGCCGCAGAAAGCATAGCTCCTGGAAAGATGATCAATCCAATGGCAGCTGCTCCCCGGTCATACACTTGTTCAAGCATGATTGGCATTAAGAATAGAACCGCGAAATGGAGAGTGAATCCAATATAACTCATAAAAACAATGCGGCGATAATGTCTATTCATCACTAACTCAGGCTGTATAAAAGGTGTAGTTGCTTTATTAATCCTCCACCAGAGCAGAGCAGCAGAAAGTAATCCGCTCAAAAGATACTGATGGTTAAAGGTGGAAATATATAATAAAAACAACGTAGCACTGGTTCCGGATAGTAAGGCTCCAATCACATCAAAACTAGTTTTCTTAGAAGTTTCTAACGGCATATATTTATAGAGCACAGGGATCACGAAAACTACTAAAATAGTGACGATAAATAAAAAATTCCAGTTTAAATAATCCGTAATAAAACCGCCTGCTACTGGGCCAAGGCCAAACCCTAAAGAAGTAGCGGAAGCAATTAGCGCATAAGCACTTCCGCGGCGTGACATAGGGATGTATCTTCCGGCGAACACCATCGATAACCCAGGGATGGCTGCTGCACCAGATGCCTGGCAAAGTCTCGCAATTAACAGCCATATATAAGATTCAGCAAAGAAGCCAAGAATGGAGGATAAACCGAAGATTAAAATGCCGATGGTCAGAAGCTTTCGTATGGGAAGGTAATCAGAAAGACGAGTGAAGGTGATTGTAAAAATCGCAAGTACAATAGAATATCCGGATACAATCCAGGCCCCTTCTGAGGGCTGCAAAGAGAAGTCTCTAAGGATATTAGGTAATGCAATATTAAACATAGTAGTATTCATAACCACAATCAGGATCGATGCACTTAAAATGAGCACCGTACGGAAATGCTTATTTGAAGGGCGGGGGCTTTCAACCATTCTTTGTCCCTTCCTTTCTATTAAAGTAGTTAGACACTCGAAATACTATACCATAACATTCATTAATAGAAAACATAGTGGAACCGGTTGGAAAATATAAAAATAAAAAGACCGCCTTGAATTTTTAAGACGGTCTCAAGTTTATTTTATCTAATAGTGGCTCCTAATACGGATTCAAAATGCCCAAGAGCCCATTCGTGACCTGGTTGGTTAAAACTGGCTACAGCATCTTTATGAATTGTAAGATTATAGCCAAGATTGTAAGCATCAACAGCTGTGTGGAGAACACAGATGTCTGTACAGACCCCTGATAGATGCACATCTGTAATTCCTCTTCCACGCAATTTTATATCAAGATCTGTTCCGGCGAAAGCACTATACCTGGTTTTATCCATATAGTAGAGGCTTGGTTTGAACTGACTCCTCTCGTACAAATGATGGAGATTCCCGTATAATCGTCTACCTTCAGTGCCGCGAATATTATGAGGCGGGAAAAGCTTTGATTCTGGATGGTAAGGATCATTTTCTTCGTGGAGATCCACCGCGAGCACCGTAAATTCATCATTGGATAAGAATTCTTTACATAATGTAGTGAGGTTTTCTTCGATCTTCTGCCCAGGTTCCCCGCAGGTTAACGAACCTTCAGGAGCTACAAAGTCATTTGTATAGTCAATAACAAGCAAGGCTTGTTTCATCCAATCCCTCCTAATATGTCTATACACATATATTAACAGACAGGAACGCTTTCTACATAAAAAATAGCCCTGTTAATAGAGGACACTGATTTTTCGAAAGAGGTTTGTTGAGCTATAGGGCCGGCTAGTAGAAGACTCGATTTCGAGATATTTTGAGTTTGGTGCTCTTTTAGAGAGGGGAGTGGCTGCGGAAACAACTCGTCTTGTTCCATCACCCAGATCCTCGAGACATAAGCCGTTCATCAATGGATTGAAAAAACACAATCCTTTTGATGGGCGGCTTATGCTAGTCGTGTCTTCCGGGGTGATTCCACATTTGAACACAGCACCTTCCGCTGATCAAGTATCTCGAAACTGAGTATTCAATTAATGGAAACTTTTCCATAAGACTTAATCGAAACCAAAAGGTCAGGAACAGCAGACCCATCTAATAAGAGGCGGCCTGAGTTACGGATTTTGGATGTCTTTGTTTTGTAAGGAGTAGAAGAACTCCGCAAGAAATCAGGAGGCTGCTTGTGACGAAAAATACAGCTGAAAACCCGAATGTTCCTGACAAAAGGCCGCCCAAAGCAGGGCCGATAATATTTCCTAAAAAACGAAGGCTTGTATTATATCCAAGTACTTCCCCCTGCATAGCCAAAGGGGCTTCCTGGCGTATATATGCAGTTCGGACAGGGATAATTCCTCCAATGGATATCCCTAACAAAAATCGTAAGATGACTAACTGCCATATATTTGTGACAAACGCAGCGGGAAGATACACAATTCCAGCCATAAAAAGAAGGAAGATTAATATTTTAATATAACCTTTGCGATCTGATATTCTGCCCCATCGTTTGGCCATCAACAGGTTACCTAATCCAGCAGCTGAAAAAGCAATTCCAGAGAATAGAGCTAAATTTTCAGGTCCATGTAAATTTCCTACAAATAGTGAAAGGATCGGCTGAATACTGAAGTGGGCTACTTGAACAAATAAAGAAATAACCATAACAATTAAAAGTACAGGGTGTTTCATTATGTGAGAAAGTACTTCTTTTGAGTTATAGCTCGTCTTCTCATTTATACCTTCTCTTTCCACACGTTTCTCTGTAATACCTAAGAAAACGATCACGGCGGATAGAGCTACGGTTATCGATACTAGCTGGAATGTAGTGGCGTATCCTATATGGTCAGCAATCCACCCGCCGAGCATAGGTCCAAGTAAGCTTCCAGTTATGCTTCCTGTCTGAAGGGTTCCAAGAACTTGTCCGGCTGTATCTTTTGGGGTCTGAGTGGAAATAAGCGCTTGAGACATTGGAATGAATCCTGTGAAAATCCCCATAAACAACCTTAATAAGAATAATTGCCACACGGTTTCAACAAAACCCATAAGTAGGACAGAAACGGCAAGACCCATAGCAGACATGATCAATATTTTTTTTCTGCCGTATCGATCACCAATACGGCCCCAGATCGGTGAGAAAATAAAAGCAGTCACAAAGGTAATTCCAAAGATCCAGCCAGACCATGTTTGAACAAATGAATCTGAAAAATCACCTAATTGATCAATATATAAAGACAAAAAGGGCAAGACCATGGTGATACTACCAGCAATAAAAAAATTGGCAAACCACATAATCCATAAATTTCTTTGTGTTTGGTGTTTTTTCCTAAGGATAGAATCACTTCTTCCAAAAAAATATTTATTTCGACACTCTAAATATATACCACGAATTCCTGATATATAAAAGAAAATTTAATTTTATTCACTATAAATTAGCATGATCCTGTAAAAAAGGTTATGTCACCAGGTTTTGGAAAGATAAAAGAGTGATAGATGACTACTATGAATGTTTTGTTAACGGTTGCAAAACTTGTATATACAAATTATAATCATAAGTAATTGATGTATATACAAGTTTATGGTTTTGGAGGAAGGTTCAGGTTCCAGAAGCTTTATGGAAATAAAAAGAAATGTGGATATTAGCTTAGCGGTATCCCAGAGTGACAAGGTTGAAGCTTTGGAAGAAGTGCCAACCGCTGTGTTTTTTCCAATAGAAGAGGTGAGAAGCCATCGCCATCGAACCGTATGATGGAATGATTCTTAACTCAATAAAAGGAGAGGTGATATAAGTTTTCCAAACCATTCATGTGGTAGGGATTAAAACGGAAACAGGAGCAGAAATCCTTATTCAAATTTGGTAAGGAAGAGGAAAAACTATAATCACATCTGCCATTGTTACCCACAGTGACGATTGATGGGTCAGGCTTCGAGTAAAACTCAAGCTGCAGTGGCTCAAGCAACATTGATGAGCGTGAACAAAAATAACCCATACTCGGGAGGAATGAAAATGAATCACAAAGAGCAAGCCGAGCAGATTCTGGAAGCAATAGGTGGGAAAGAGAACTTATCAGCTGCTACTCATTGTGTTACCCGACTTCGATTAGCCCTTCATGATGAAGGTATTGTCGACCAGGAAAAATTAAACAATATCGATGCCGTAAAAGGGTCTTTCTCTACCAACGGTCAATTTCAAATCGTCGTAGGGCAAGGAACCGTAGATAAAGTCTATAAAGAATTGGTAGCTTTAGCGGGAATTGGGGAATCATCTAAGGAAGAAGTAAAAGAAGCTTCCTCGCAAAAGATGAATCCACTTCAAAGAGCAATTAAAACGTTAGCCGATATCTTTATCCCGATTCTTCCAGCGATTGTTACAGCTGGTTTGCTGCTCGGTATAAACAACATACTTACAGCTCCAGGCATATTCTGGGACGAGCAATCTGTTATTGACGTTTATCCACAGTGGTCAGATATTGCTAACATGATTATCATTATAGCGAATACGGCCTTTACGTTTTTACCCGGACTGATTGGGTGGTCTGCTGTTAAAAAATTCGGTGGTAGTCCAATCTTAGGTATAGTCATGGGTCTTATTCTTGTTCATCCAGAATTACTGAATGCTTGGGCTTACGGGGAAGCTGTAAAAGAAGGAACGGTTCCTACATGGAATCTCTTCGGATGGGAAATTGAGAAAATTGGTTACCAGGGACAAGTATTACCAGTGCTGGTGGCATCCTATGTATTAACTAAAATCGAAGTTTTCATGAGAAAACGTGTACCAGACAGCATTCAATTATTAGTCGTCGGTCCAGTTGCTTTACTTGTGACAGGTTTCTTAACGTTCTTATTTATCGGACCGGTTACATTTGCGATCGGTAATGCTATTACAGACGGTCTTGTATCTATTTTTGATAATTTCGCTGCACTAGGTGGACTTATTTACGGTGCACTCTACGGTGTGCTTGTTATTACGGGTATGCACCATACCTTCTTAGCTGTTGATATCCAATTAATTGGAAGTACAGGTACAACATTCCTATGGCCAATGCTTGCTCTATCCAACATTGCTCAAGGGTCTGCCGCATTCGCGATCATGCTTGCCTCTCGAGATGAGAAGCTTAGAGGTCTTGGGTTATCTTCAGGGGTTTCTGCATGGCTGGGAATTACAGAGCCCGCTTTGTTTGGTGTAAACTTACGATTTAAATATCCTTTTATCATCGCTATTTCTTCCTCAGCGATTGCTGGTTTATATATTTCGGCTCGAGGCGTACTAGCAAACTCAATTGGAGTAGGGGGAGTTCCGGGAATCTTCTCCATTGTTTCTGATTACTGGTTCGACTTCATTATCGGAATGGTGATCGTTATCGTACTTCCTCTTGTAGGTACTTATTTATACGCTAAGCGTCAAAAAGATGTGTAAGGAGGCGTTACTTTGATTGAACAACCATGGTGGAAAAAAGCTGTCGTTTATCAAATCTATCCAAAAAGCTTTAATGATACAACCGGCAATGGGGTCGGGGATATTCAAGGCATCATTGAAAAGCTGGATTATTTAAATGAACTAGGGGTGGATGTGCTATGGCTGACCCCAATGTATAAATCTCCACAAAATGATAATGGCTATGACATTAGTGACTATTACGACATTCACGATGAATATGGAACTATGCAGGACTTTGAGCAACTGCTTGAAGAGACGCACAAGCGTGGAATGAAACTTATTATGGATCTTGTGGTCAACCACACATCCACTTTCCACCAGTGGTTTCAGGAATCTCAAAAATCAGTGGATAATCCTTACCGTGACTATTACATTTGGCGTGATCCAGTAGATGGGGGAGCTCCTACGAACTGGCAATCGAAATTTGGCGGCAACGCATGGGAATATGATGAAAAGACCGGTCAGTATTATTTACACCTATTTGATGTCACACAAGCAGATTTGAATTGGGAGAATGAACAAGTAAGAGATGAATTGTATCAAATGATGCGTTTCTGGGCTGAAAAAGGGATTGATGGATTCCGACTTGATGTCATTAATCTCATTTCCAAAGATCAGAAATTCCCAAATGATGACGGAAGTGTGGCACCAGGGGATGGTCGTAAATATTATACAGATGGTCCGCGTGTCCATGAGTACATGCAGGAAATGAACAGGGAAGTTTTCGCCCCTTATGATTTGATGACTGTAGGTGAAATGTCCTCTACAACAGTTGAGCACTGTATTCAGTACACAGCTCCTAATCGCAACGAGCTTAGTATGACATTTAATTTTCACCATTTAAAAGTAGATTATCCAAATGGCGAAAAATGGACCGTTGCCGATTTTGATTTCCGTGAACTGAAACAAATTCTTTCTAAGTGGCAGCGCGAAATGAATAAAGGAAACGGATGGAATGCCTTATTCTGGTGCAACCATGACCAGCCAAGGGTATTGTCACGCTTTGGAGATGAAGTAAATTATCCGGAAGAATCAGCAAAAATGCTGGCGACAACTATTCATATGATGCAGGGCACGCCTTATATTTATCAGGGAGAAGAATTCGGGATGACAAATCCTGGGTTTGAATCCATCGAAAAGTACCGAGATGTTGAATCTATAAATATGTATAAAGAGTTCCGTGAAAAAGGCGTCAGCGAAGAGAAAATTCTTGAGATTTTGAAACAAAAATCAAGGGATAATTCTCGTACACCAGTTCAATGGAACGATGAACCTAACGCCGGTTTCACCTCTGGTAATCCTTGGATTTCTGTGGCGGATAATTTCAAAACCATCAACGCAGAAAAAGCGAGAAGCAAAGAGAACTCTATTTTCCATTATTATCAGAAACTAATTCAGCTTCGAAAAGAAAATGACATCCTTACATTTGGAGACTATGAGCTGTTGACTCCGGAAGATGAACAAGTCTTTGCTTATCTTCGTCAATGGAATGGAGAAAGTCTATTAGTAATCAATAATTTCTATGGTACTGAAACTTCCTTCAGCTTACCTGAAAACTTACAACTTGAAGGAAAAACTGAGGTTATGATCAGTAACTATAATGATGTCAGTCAAGAATTGCGGGATGTAAAGCTTCGTCCTTATGAATCAGTGGTCTATCACATTACCCAAGTATGATAAAATACGAATGGTGATGAAAATGAAAAATAAGTATTTAGTCATTTATAATGATCTTGTTGGAGAGATCCAAAGAGGCAGCATTCATCCAGGAGACACGCTTCCCTCTGAACACGAACTATCGAGCCGGTTTAGCACTTCAAGAGAAACCATTCGGAAAGCTTTAAATCTTCTTGCCCAAAATGGCTATATTCAAAAGGTAAGAGGAAAGGGATCCGTCGTACTGGATCATGGCAAGTTTGAGTTCCCTGTGTCAGGTCTTACAAGTTTTAAAGAGTTATCTAATCAACTGGGGAAGGATTTTCGAACATTTGTCCATAATCTCACCTTAAGACAGGCGGATGGTTTAATTGGAGAACAGCTAAACTGTTCACAGGATCATAAACTTTGGAAGATTATCAGGGCAAGGGAAATCAACGGTGAAAAAATCATTCTTGATAAGGACTATATTCGAGAAGATATAGTTCCGGGCTTGACCAGTGAGATTGTTGAGGATTCTATCTATGAGTACATCGAAAATGAACTGGGACTTACGATAAGTTTTGCAAAAAAAGAAATTGTTGTAGAACCAGTAACTGAGGAAGATCGTACCTATTTAGATCTAAAGGGGCATGAACAGGTAGTGGTCATCCGAAGCCACGTGTATCTTGCTGATGCTACGTTATTTCAATTTACTGAATCCAGGCACAGACCTGATAAATTTCAATTTGTTGATTTTGCCAGAAGATCGAAATCTTAAAGAAGAACCGTTTAGCGGTTCTTCTTTTTTGTCTATTCTAATAAAGCCGGTAATCTCATGGTTATTTTAAGAATATTGTTCGCTCAGTAGAGAAAAGGAAGAATTAGTTATTAAATACACAGGTGATCCCAGTAGGGAATACCAGCAGAAACTGTTACAATGAACGTATATTAATAAGATGAGGAGAATCGTTTTGTTTGTTATCGGAGCTACGAAAAAGTTACAAAGTCATATAGATAAGACAATTGAAAGTACAGAAGAATATGAACAGATACCTCAGATATACCAATGGCAAGCTAATATTATTAAGGTGAATGGGCGTAAATGCTTAATTTTAATGAATAATAGGACAGCATTAAATCTTACGTTGTTTGGATTGGAAAGTCCTCAGTTTGAAAATATTGATAATGTAATAAAAGGATCCATGAACCAGCTGTTTCAAACACTTGGTATTGAAGAATCGATCGCTGAAAAGATGTTAGACGCCTCCCAGGAAATTGTTTATACAAAAACGAGCAGCCGTCAAACATTAGGATTAATGAATGAAGTAAAGGCGAGTATCGAACAACAAGCGAAAAACACAGAGTATAAAGATATTGATGCGGTAACAATTAATCAAAAGAATAATCGGATGATATTCAAGGCTCTTGATGGCCAAACTCCTCTTTACACCTTCCAAAGGTATTTCGAAGAGTAGAAAAAAGCAGCACATTACGTGCTGCTTTTTTTAACAGGAAAAAGGGAAGGGATGGTGGGGAGGTTGCGCCGGCATATGCCAAGCCGGTAATTTGGCTGCACTGGACCAATGCCAGCAAGCGAGAGCAGCCAGGCAGGCATCTAATTGGTGGGTAGAGGAGTCTTCAACTTGGTCAGCCAATGGGAAATACACTTCTGATAACCACCTATGAACAAATTTTCTGCTTTGTTCATCTTTTTTATAAAGAACTGCCTGTGGTCTGTCTTCAATAGGTAACCGGGAAGCAAGAGCTATACCGGGGTGAACCTCGACAATTTCAACTTTATCAGGTAATGAATTTTTGATCATATGGGCAAGGTGAATACCTCTTGCCGTTAAGTAAATCATTCTCGTGAGGGTGGGCGGCATAATAGAGCCTGGCTTAACTCCCAGGTGCTTCGCGTAACTTCTTAACTCTCGGTCAGTTTCTCTATCACCTCCGCCATCCTGGTAGGATAAGGGAGCATCAATTCCGATATAAATTTTATTATTCTTTTTTGCTTGCTCAGAAATAAGGGAGAGTAGGGCTTGATCCGATAATCCTGTGTGAAGGTCTTCTATGAATAATTGATCATGTTCTTCACGGCAAACCGCAGCAGCTGTATCTTTATGGTTGGAGGGTCCAGACAAATCGATCCCGATGATTTTCACTTTAGAACCTCTTTTCCGTAATAAAAAAAAATACCTCTGCCACAAGGGGCAGAGGCGAAAAATTGTATAGGTATAGGATTAGGGGAGGTGCTAATTACACATAAATAATGAAAAACAAATCTTAAACTTCTTCAACTTCAGCTACTAGTGGTCTTGGGTAGGTTTCTACTGCACTATCCTGTGTTAATGGGGCTGCAATAGAAGCAACAAACCCAAGGACAGCAACAAATGCGATGAGCTTTTTCATAACATAATACCTCCTAAGTGAGAATGTTTATTTAACAATTGAATTGCTAACCTAAGATATTCTGAAGATCTTTTGTACATTCGCTGTTGTTCTAACAAATCAGCTAGAAATTTAGCGTAACGAATAATATATACATGTTCTTTCTTTTCCTTAAAATAAGGAATAACACTATGTTCAAGATACTCTATAGTATTATTGCTATTTTGTAAGAATTTGTAATAAACTTCGAAATGATACTCGTGCGCTTCAGAAGGGAAGGACTCAAGTTTCCTTTTACCTTTCTCAATCCATTCCAAGCAACCTTTGCTATCACCGAGTCTATAATGTTCAAGGATTAATCCATGAATAATATTAAGAAGTTCGAATATATCAAATGAAGAACCCAGCTCATCTGTATATTCTAGACTTTTCTTATAATTTAGAATTGATGCTTCATGGTTCTCCACCCTTGATTCTAAGACAGCAATATTAATAAAAACAAGCTTAAGTTGGTGAGTATCATTTGTTTGTGTGGCTATTTTTCTCGCCAAATGAAAATTTTCGAGTGCTTTTGCATAGTTTTTTAAACGACTATAATTGATACCTTGCAAAATGTGACAATCTGCACTCTTTGATAAGTCATAATTTGCTTGATAGATTTCCAACGCCTGGTCTACATAAAATACGGATGCAGATATGTGGTTGGCCTGACTTGTACTTAAAGCAAGAAGATAATAAAGGTCACTGAATTCCCAGTCTTCCAGTTTAATAGATGAACTATAGTTTTTAGCTTCCATTAATTCCTGGAATGAATTATCAAAATCTCCTTGATAGTACTTAAGGAGTCCTGAACCCAGATGATAATAGAACTCCATCTCTTCATCAAAAGTATCCTTGTATTGTCGGATATTTTCCCAAACTTTATAAGCTTCGTCTACTTCATTTTCTAATAGAAGATGCCGTATCCGAAACAATTCGAAGAAAATATACAAATGATGGTTTTCCTGGGTTTCTTTCTGATTGAGAATATCCTCTTTAAGTTTCTGAGCGTCTTCTTGACGTTTGAAAGCTATAGCTTCATACCATTCCTTCAACTTTTCCTTTGATGGATGGTTGGATGAAGTCTCAAGGAAATCAAGACCTAGCCGCTCGTAAAGCAATTCTAATACTTCAAACGCGGGAACGGTTTGATCATTCTCAATTTTGGAAAGATACGCCGGTGAGATAATTCCATCTGCCAGCTGGTTTTGAGTTAATCCCTGCTTGACTCGATGAAATCGAAGTACTTTACCATATTCCATTGGCCACACACCTAGTTGATCAACTGTTGATTTGGAAGAGTGTGCCTCTTTCAAATCTATATTTAGAATACATGTTCGATTGAGAATTTTCAACAATAATCATGTGTTTCCCAAGTCGTGAAAAAAAAGAGGCTTTAAGGGGGATTTTGACCCCTGACTTTCACAGTATATTCGTCTGAATATTGTGATACATTGGAATTGTATTACAAATATAGGAGGGATTCGATGAACTGGAAATCAGTAACAGCTGCGTTTGTACTAGGGACAAGCTTAGTGTCTGGCGGGACATTAGCTAATGCCGAAGATAGTTCAGGTATTAAAAACAAAGAGGCTTCTTCGGAATTTATAACAGAGAACTTGAAAGGATCTAAGATCAAGAGCGATAAAGCTGTAAAAGAATTCTTTAAACAGAAGCGGCAGGATTTCAATTTTAATCCAAATAAGGATTTATATTTAGTTAAAAAGGAAAAAGATGAGGTCGGAATGACTCACTATACTTATCAGAGAACTGTTGGAAATGTCCCGATAGCTAATGCAAAAGTTATGGTACATACAGATTCGAACGGAGCCGTTACTGCAGTTAATGGTGAATTTCATGAGGACGCTCCAGAAAAAGTGAAGCAGTTGAAGGAATTGAACCAGAAAGAATCTATTAATCTAGCATGGAACCATATTGATGTTACCAGGGAAGAAGCTGATAAAGTTCAAAAAAGCGAACTTGGTAAGGATTTTGAAACCCTAACGGAAAACTCTAATCTTGTCGTGCATCACCAAGATGGGGAGTATACATTAGCTTATCACGTGGAACTCCAATTTTCTCAGCCATACCCTGCGAATTGGCAGATTTATATTAATGCTGAAAATGGAGAAGTATTAAAAGCGGCAAATGTGGTTCATGAAGCTTCTGGTACAGGTACGGGGGTGCTAGGTGATTCTAAAACGCTGAACACGTATGCTTACAATAACACTTACTACTTATTTGATACAACAAAACCTATGAATGGAGTTATTGAAACGTTTGATAATTACGGAGGGCAATATAGCAGCCTGCCTGGTTATTATGTTACGGATTCCGGTAATACATTCTACAGTGAAAGGCAGAAAGCAGCGGTAGATGCTCATTACTATGCAGGAGAAGTTTTTGATTACTATTATGATACATTCGGAAGGGTCAGCTATGACAATCAAGGATCTGATATTCGTTCCACCGTTCATTATGGATCAAATTACAATAATGCGGCTTGGACTGGAAATCAAATGATTTACGGCGACGGTGATGGTTCGACGTTTACTTACTTGTCTGGCGCTGATGATATTGTAGCTCACGAATTAACTCATGCTGTAACTGATACAACAGCTGAACTAGTATATGAAAATCAGTCCGGTGCATTAAATGAATCATTCTCCGATGTGTTCGGTTTCTTTGTGGATTCAGAAGATTGGTTAATGGGAGAAGATGTGTACACTCCAGGAACCTCAGGCGATGCATTGCGTTCTCTTTCCAATCCAAATGCGTACAATCAGCCGGACCATATGAATGAATACCGTAACCTTCCTAATACAGAATCTGGAGACTGGGGCGGAGTTCATATTAATAGTGGTATTCCAAACAAAGCAGCTTATTATACGATTAACAACATAGGAATATCCAAAGCGGAAGATATTTATTACCGGGCTTTAACCGTTTATTTAACGCCAAGCAGTAATTTCTCAAACGCGCGTCAGGCTCTCATTCAATCAGCTCAGGATCTTTATGGATCTCAGGCAGCGAACGCTGTTGGGAATGCCTGGAGCAATGTAGGGGTATATTAAACGAAAAGTAGAAAGGAAGGAGCTGAATAAGCTCCTTTCTTTTTTAATTAGTTACGATAGTAATTATAGTCGTTTTGCCCGGGTGCTTTTCTTCACAAAACTCAGTGAGTTTTCGGATCATGAATCTGTCATAGTGGGTACCTTTAACTGAAATTAATCTGGTACATTTCACGAAACCTCGATTAAAAAGCCCAGTCACATGATTATAAATAGTAGAGAATATTCTATTTTTAACCAGGAGACGACCAATTCTACGAGTAAAGGACCAGTATTTAGGGTATAAAAAGTATAGGATTACTTAGATACCTCAAGAAACTACCTATTAAATTGGTGAGAAGGAGGAATTAAGTGTGAGTTATAATGTCACACAAAAGCTGATTAAAGATCATTTAGTCAAAGGGGAAATGACCCCGGGAACTGAAATTGGATTGAAAATTGATCAGACTTTAACACAAGATGCTACAGGTACAATGGTTATGCTTGAACTGGAAGCTATGGGGATTGAACGTGCCCAGACAGAGGCTTCTGCTCAATACGTTGACCATAACTTAATTCAGGAAGACAGTAAGAACCCTGATGACCACTTATTCTTAGAAAGTGCAGCTAAACGATTCGGTCTTCATTTCAGCCGTCCTGGTAACGGAGTGAGCCACCCCGTGCACATGCAGCGCCTGGCTACGCCTGGTAAAACATTACTTGGGTCCGACAGTCACACTTGTGCCAATGGATGTATGGGCATGCTTGCCATGGGAGCAGGCGGAATCGATGTTGCGATGGCTATTGCAGGAGAACCTTTCTATGTGAAAATGCCTAAAGTGTGGGGCGTTAAAGTTACAGGAGAATTCCCTGATTGGGTAAGTGCTAAAGATGCGATTCTTGAAATGTTGAGAAGACATGGTGTGAAAGGCGCTACTAACCATGTATTTGAATACTACGGTCCAGGTCTCAAAAATTTAACGGCAATGGATCGTCACGTGATTGCAAACATGGGTGCAGAACTTGGAGCTACAGGAACAGTCTTCCCATCCGACGAAGAGACGAAGAGATTCATGAAACTGCAAGGTCGTGAGGATGACTGGATTGAGTTAAAAGCAGATGATGGAGCTTCTTATGATGTTCATGATGAACTAAACTTATCTGAACTTGGACCAATGATTGCTAAACCGTCCAGCCCAGGAAACGTAGTACCTATTGAAGAAGTAGAAGGAGAATCTATTTATCAATCTTATATTGGTTCATCAGCCAATCCAGGATACCGTGATTTCGCAGTTGCCTCTAAGATAGTGGAGGGACGCAGAATTGCAGACGGTGTATCCTTTGACTTGAATCCAACATCAAGACAAATGCTGATTGATCTTTCTCAGGAAGGACATATAGCTAACTTCCTGCAATCTGGAGGCCGTTTGCACCAGGCAGGTTGTAATGGTTGTATTGGAATGGGACAGGCACCTGCCACGGGACGTAACAGCTTACGTACGACACCAAGGAACTTCCCAGGCCGCTCAGGTACAAAAGAAGACAGTGTGTTCTTATGCAGTCCGGAAGTAGCTGCCGTGTCAGCTTTGACAGGGAAAATTACGGACCCTAGAAAGTCAGACTTCGATTATCCATCTATTAAAGAGCTGGAAGAGCCAACCATTGATACAAGGCTTCTGGATGATCCACTTCCTTATGAAAAAGCGAAAGAAGTGGAACTAGTAAAAGGGCCAAACATTGCGTCTATTCCTGAGATGGATGAGCTTCCGAATGAAATGGAACTTCCAATCTTACTGAAAATGGGCAATGATATTTCTACAGATGAAATTTTAGCAGGCGGTGCCAGAGTATTACCATACCGCAGTAATCTGCCTGAGATTAGTAAGTTCACATTCGAAATCGTAGATGAAACTTACCACGATCGTGCCATGGAAATCCGTGATCAAGGCGGTCACGCGGTTGTCGCAGGAATGAACTATGGTCAAGGTTCAAGCCGTGAACATGCTGCTCTTGCACCAAAATATTTAGGTCTGAAAGTAGCCATTGTGAAGGACTTTGCCCGAATTCATTGGCAAAACCTGGCCAACTTTGGAGTGCTTCCGTTAACATTTGTGAATGAACAGGACTTGGAGGAGCTGGAACAAGGGGATGTTCTAGTGTTTAAAGGATTGAGAGATGGTATTAAACAATCAAACCAAGTAGAAGTAGAAGTGAAAGGTAAGGACAAAACCTTAAAACTAGAACATGCACTATCTGAACGTCAAATCGAAATCATGCAAATGGGCGGTTTGATTAACTGGGTTAAAAATCGCTTAGAAAAATAATATGTAATAAAGACGGCGATCTTAAAAGGATCGCCGTCTTTTACGTTTATTTAGGATTAGAAGTGACGAGCGGGGTTAAACGATCTTCAATTTTTCTACGCTTTTCTTCAAGGAATGGAGGCAGGGCCAGAGTTTCTCCTAGATGTTCTTTATCTTCATCCGTGTCAAAGCCTGGACCGTCTGTAGCCAGTTCAAATAATATATGATTGGGTTCTCTAAAATAAAGAGATTTAAAATAGTAGCGATCTACTATACCTGAATTTGGGAAGCCAGCATCCTGGATCTTTGCTTTCCATTTCTCCAGTTCTTGTTCATCTTCTACTCTAAAAGCCACGTGGTGAACACTGCCGCGTCCGGGTTTTTCACGTTTCCAATCAGGTTGTTCCTCTACGTAAACACGGGCGCCGTTTCCGCCTTCTCCCGTTTCAAAAGCATGCCAATCTGGTGCAGGGTGCTCCAGTTCACGAAAACCTAAAGTGTCCATCAAAACCGCTTTGGTAAGTGCCGCATCGGTAACGGTCAGATATACAGGACCCAGGCCGAGTATTCCGTACTGTTCAGGGACGGGGCCTTTTGACCAGGGAATTCCACCAGAAACCCCTTGATTAAATTCGTCTGAAATCAGCTTTAAACGCTGGCCTTCAGGATCTAGGAAAGAGATTTCTTTCCTGCCTGCTTTTTCTTCGATAGAACCTCGCTTAACCTCATATTGATCGAGTCTTTCTTTCCAGAAGTGTAGAGACTCATCATTTGGTACACGAAGAGAGGTAGTAGAAATGCTCTGAGATCCAGGGTAGGTATGACCTGCACGTTTAATCTCAAAAAAAGTTAAATCCGTTCCCGGGGATCCAGCTTCATCCGCGTAAAATAAGTGGTACATGGAAGGATCATCCTGATTGACTGTTTTTTTAACCAGGCGCATCCCCAATACATTTGTATAAAAGTCATAATTTGCACTTGCGTTCGCTGTTATCGCTGAGACGTGATGGATTCCTTTAATATTCATGGAAGCGGCCTCCTTTATTAATAAAACGTTACGAACTATAATCTCGAATTCAAGATAAATGTTATCTTTATTTGCTCCTCATGTCAATTTACAGGTTTATACCTTATGAAAAGGGTAGAGATACACCTCTAAAGATTTTGAATAGCAGGTGATTGGCTGTTGCAGAAAGATTAAGTCTGGCAGGAATTCCACAATTTCATTCATAACAATATTACTTTCAGCAGGTTGAAGTTCCCAGTGTTTGTGATCAATAGGACCTTTATAAACAGAAGAGCCACGTACCGTCCATAACACATATCTCTCCGTTAACCAGTTCATGAGAGAACCAGTTTTATAAGTGTGGATGGAATTTGAAATCTTAAACCGTGCGTGAAATTGAGAGGAGGGCATTCCGGGATAAATTCTACGGCTCGAAAAGTGAAGGTCGTTTCCCTTCTTATCTAACCTTACTTGAGCGTTTAAATAGCGTAATCCAAATAATGTACGCGCTAAAAAAACCCCAAGACGGTGGTTAGCGTCAAGGGAGATAAAATAAACACCTGGTTCTCCTTTAAATGTGACGTAAGTTCTCACGTTTAATTCTAATAATTGGTTACCAAAAGGAAGGCGGGGAAGGCCTCTAAATTGGATATCTTTCATATGAAAGGGAACGATTGCAATCCAGGCCATACCATTATACAAATCTAATTCTAATTCACGGGGTACAAAGGGGCGCAAATCCGTCTCTGGGACAGGCCAATGCATAAAAATAAGATCTTCCCAAGACTGCCGTATGATCCATGGTGAAGTTGCCACGGACATTCACCTCTTTTTTCTTACGTTATTCTCTCTTATGGAGTAAACATTCACCCTAATAGGCTTCCCTAAGTAATGATGTTCACTCTGCCTTCTGGGCAGAATATGTTTTTTCTAGTTTCCTTTTCTGCAGCTCATTTTCAAGCAGGTGAATAAAAGAGTGATCTAGTTTCATCTCTACAGCTGTGTGAAGTGAACGAATAAGCAGACGGTGTGGTAATTTTTCAACGATCATATCATAGTCCCCTTTCATTAGGATGGAAGCTCTGTAGATGCAGTAGCTGCTCCTATGATTTCGCCTTTTTGGTTGTAGAGAGGCTGTGCAAATATATCGTAATATAGTAATCCATCTGACAAAGGGAAACAAATTCGTTCTCGTTGAGTTTCCTTTGTTTCGATCACTCTTTTTTTTAAATCCATTAAAGCAAGCGTGCCTTCATTATAGTCAAGTTCATCGTCACGCTTTCCAAGTATATGACTCATCTTAAAGTCAGGGTGGGGGTTAAACATCCAGGTGTATCGCAGTGAAAGGTCACAATGGGCCAGGGTGATAGGGGAATTAGCTAAAGCAGTCTGAAAAGGTTCGCTCAGGTGCTCTGTAAAAAATAAAGAAGGGTTAATATGGAGGAAGGAAGCTATTTGAGAGGCCACGGCCATACTGGGGTTTCTAGTCCCATTTTCAATTTGAGCATAATAGGCTCGGTCAATATGAGCACCTTCGGCAATTTGCTGTTGAGTCAATTGTTGTTCCTTTCGGAGCTGGGTCAGCCATCTTCTCATTTTTTCCACATCCTACTTTCTTTTCTAAATAGAATATTTCGCATTATTTTTGAATATCCCTTGTGGCAGTTTGCAACAAGTTTACTTGATTTGGTGCAAAAGTAGCAATGGGAATCTATGAAATGGATGATTTTGGTTGGACTTTAGTTATTTTGAATATTATTATTTTTTTTACAGAAGTTTCTGTTATAATCATTCAGGTTGTTTATTTAAAGATTAGAAACTGGTGGACGAAAGGAGGACATTCATGACTTGGGAAATATTAAATATTTTGGCGGTCAGTGCTTTTGCTTTCAGTGGAGCAATCGTGGCACTCAATGAGCGCTATGATATATTTGGCACATTCATATTAGGTATTGCTACGCCTTTCGCGGGTGGAATAATCCGTAATATAGCACTGGATGTTCCTGTAGTTCATGTGTGGGAACAGGGTTATCTACTTTATGTTGCGTTTGGGACTATTGCGGTGGTCTATTTCTTTCCTAAGACATGGGTACTTTCCTGGGATCGTTGGAACATTTATCCGGACGCGGTTGGTTTATCAGCCTTTGCTTTACAAGGAGCCTCATTTGCTATCGCACATAACTTCCCGCTGGGAGGAGTTATTTTTGCTGCTATATTGACTGGGGTAGGAGGCGGAGTTACAAGGGATGTTCTGGCTCAGCGGAGACCGATGGTTCTCCATCAGGAAATTTATGCTGTTTGGGCATTAATGGCAGGTTTGCTTATCGGTGTGGGTATAATAGATGTGCAAAGCGCTGCGCAGACTTACTTTTTGTTCTTCTTAGTGATTACTTGCCGTGTTTTGTCCTATCATTTAGGTTGGCATCTAAGATTTAGAGATCTATATAGACTGTAAAAAAAGAGTTCGACCTCTACAAGGACGAACTCTTTCTCATTAGTATCGGAAAAGATCTCCGGACAGGTACCTCTCCCCAGTGTCTGGAGCAATACAGACCACGATTTCTCCGGGTTGTTTTTGTGAAGCTACCTGCATGGCGGCCCAGCAGGCTGCACCGCAGGATGTACCTAATAGAAGACCTTCTTCTCGCGCTAACCTTCTCGTAATATCGTAGGCATCTTCATCCGTTACTTGGAAAATCTCATCATAGACTTCCTGGTTCAAAATACTAGGGATGAAACCAGGGCTTGTACCAACCAGCTTGTGTTTTCCTGGCTTTCCACCGGAGAGAACAGGAGAGCCGGATGGTTCGGCAACATGTATCGTCATATCCTCAAAACGCTTCTTAAGTTCTTCGCCTGTACCTGTAATCGTTCCTCCTGTGCCGGCAGTTGAAACGAATGCGCTTAGCGGTTTTCCTAACTCGTCCATTGCCTCAATAATTTCAGCAGCTGTTGTGTGACGGTGGGCATCCGGATTGGCCATATTTTCAAATTGCATGGGCATAAAACTATTATCTATTTCTTCTACAAGTTCTTTCGCTTTTTTAATAGCCCCAGGCATTTTCTCATCTCCTGGAGTTAAAACGATCTCTGCACCGTAGGCTTTCAGTAGATTGATCCGCTCTTGAGTCATCGTATCAGGCATGACAAGAATAGCGCGATAACCTTTAGCGGCAGCATTCATGGCAATACCTATTCCCGTGTTTCCGCTAGTAGGCTCGACAAGTGTAGAACCTTCTTTCAGCAGGCCGTCCTGTTCAGCCTGAGCCATCATATTGTAGGCAGCACGGTCTTTAACGCTTCCGCTCGGGTTGTACTTTTCAAGTTTCATATAAATGTCTGCTCCGTCTTTTGGAGCCAACCGATTTAATTTAACAAGAGGAGTATCTCCAATTAAATCAGCAATATTATTTACCACACGCATACGGTCACTTCCTTTTTATACAAGGGTTTAAATCTAATTTTATCATGTTCTTCTATAACCTTCATCTCTCGGGGACTGCCGAAGAAAATCGAAATAACCACTCTAATGATGTGTGAGCGGTTATTAAAAATTTTTCTGTACCATCTTCTGAGCAAACTGGAACGAATCCTGAGGGACGGAGATTTTAAAGGCTAACTGATTGGAGTTTAAGTTAAAGCGGTCAACTCGGATGTTAAAGTTACTGGCTGTGTCCATTTGAGTGACAGCTACATAAATATTTTCTTCATTAGGATTAACCATTACCCACTCTGGAAGTTTATAGTTATCCTTCACGAACCCCAGGACTTTCTTATTTGGCAACGGAAGCTGTCCAAGTGATATCCGCTCCTGCTCAAGAACAAGGTCCCCGTTTTCCTGGACGATCGGATTTAATTCCACTTTAATGGGGATGACCTGATCAAATGCTTTAATGTTACCTGTGAGCGTTACATTTCTATCCAGGGTTATCGAATAATCAAAAACAGTCTGCGTTGATAATTCTTTTAAATATTCATTGGCCAGCTGTTCCATATTTTCCTTAGTCGATACAATTGTAAATTCTGCATCTGAACTTTGCTTTTCTTTATCTACGTTGACGAGCGTATAGGTGCTCGGTAAAAAAACAAGGGAGAGCACCACTAATAAGACTATAATATTTAAAAGAGCTAATAGCCAAAAAGAAGTGCGCCACTTATTATTTAGGAAAAATCGTTTCATATGAACATTCCACCTGTTTATTGTTCAATATCCGGTCTTATATATTCTAACACGCGCTCTGCAATTCTTTTATAACCTTTTTCATTTGGGTGGAAATAGTCTTCTTTCCACAGAAGTTCCTCTTCAGATCCCAGAAAGATATCTTTAATAGGAATGAATTCCGCCTGTTCATAGTTTGAAATTACTTCCTTGCTTACACGGTTCCAGTCACTCATAATCTGTCCCAGTTCCGGAATATTATTAAAATAATATTCAAAGGGATTGTAGAGACCGACCAAATAGATAGGGACATCCGGATTAAGGCTTTCCACTCTTTGAAATATCTCGTTTAAACGTTCCTTATATCCTGTTTGAGCTTCCTGGAATTGCTCGTAATTCAAACTGGCAAAATTATTTTTAACTACTTTCATAACATCGTTGGCTCCGATCGTAATGATAACTACATCTGCTTCACGCAACGATTGGGAGATTTCTTCCGTTTGCATCCGTTCTAACAGCTGATCAGTACGATTTCCGCGGACCCCGTAATTAGCTATGTCCAGTGTTTCCAGGGGCTGATTACTGTTAATTGTGTCTTCAAGTATTCCTACATAACCACCATTATCGGTAGAATCACCAACACCCTGAGTGAGTGAATCACCTATGGCTACAATATCAAGATCCTGCCGAACGAATAGACCGCGGGCACTTTCAATAACACTTGTAAATACTTCGCGAAGTTCACCGCTCAGGGTTTCTTCCGATTTATCAGTCTTGTTTTCGCTATCCGATTCATTTATATCCCTTTCTTCATCACTGGATTGATGTTCCTTTTCTACCCCTTCTGGTTCAGTTTGCGGGGGAGGAGACTGGTCATGGTCACTCTCTTGATTTTCTGGTGTATATATAAATGCTGCTATGATGAAAAAGGCGATCGTGAGGGTGAGCAAAACGGACGCTACCCATCTCCATATTTTCAATTAAGATCACCTCGATTTTAATGTTCCTCTCTCCTATTATATGTTGTATCCATCTAATGGGAAATTGAAAAGTTTTTCCCACAATTATATCACGAAAAGATTTACAATAGACATACGTAAGTGCTTACGTTAATTTGAGGGTAAGCATAGGGAATTAATGAAAGGGTGCGGAAGATGGTGGAACAAGTCACAATCTCAGTACGTGAGTTGGTGGCCTACGTTTACAGGGGCGGAAGCATTGACAATCGCTTTCGTTCGAGTACGGCATTAACGGAAGGTACAGCTATTCATCAGGAAGTACAGAGCACGTATAAAGAAAATGATAAAAAAGAAACCTTTTTAGAATATTTATATCAGGAAGACGGCATGAATATCAAGATCCAGGGCCGTTGTGATGGTATATTGGAGACGAAAGATGGACCTGTAATTGATGAAATCAAGTCTACAGCAAGAGAGCTGGATGATATCACAGAAACGACTCACCCCGTGTATTGGGCTCAGGCTAAAGGCTATGCTTACATGTATGCGGAACAAGAAGGTCTTGATGAAATTCAAGTTCAACTGACCTATGTGCAGAAGAAGTCCAAAGAAAAAAAACGATTAAAACAAAAAATCTCTTTCCAGGATCTCGAGCTTTTTCTGAAGAATACGATGAAGGAGTATTCCTCTTATGCGAGAGTGCTTCTGCATATTCGAGAGCAAAAACAAAAGTCGGTAGCAGATCTATCCTTTCCGTTTTCAGAGTATCGTAAAGGGCAGAGAAAACTTGCTGGAAGTGTCTATCGAACGATTGAAGAGAAGCGTAATTTATTTGCTCAGGCCCCAACTGGTATAGGTAAGACCATATCAACGCTCTTTCCTGCTATAAAAGCCATGGATGTTGATCAAGTAGATCGTATTTATTATTTAACTGCTAAAACGGTTACGAGGGCCACTGCTGAAGAAGCTCTAGGCCTTATGGAAGATAAAGGGCTGTCCTTGCGATCAGTCACCCTGACGGCCAAAGACAAAATTTGTTTCAAGGACGAAACGATTTGTCAGCCCGATTATTGTGAATTTGCCGATGGATATTACGATAAGATCAACGGAGCTCTTACCGATATCCTATGGAATGAAACACGTTTAACTCGCTCGGTTATTGAAGCGTATGCAAGAAAGCATAAAGTATGTCCGTTTGAGTTTTCTTTAGATTTAACAAATGTGGCAGACGTGGTTATAGGAGATTATAATTATATATTTGATCCTCGTGTTTCTTTGAAGAGACTCCTGCCCGAATATAAGAAAAAAACCGCTCTATTGATTGATGAAGCTCATAATCTGGTAGAACGTGCAAGAGAGATGTTTTCGGCTTCTATTCGAATGAATGATTTTGCTGAAATAGCAGATATCTGGCATGGAGCAGAGCACCCTTTAAATAAAGCAGCAAGTGCAATTTATAAAGATCTGAAGAATTTGAGTAAACAGGGAGAAAGAGATTTTGTTTTAGAAGAGATACCGGGTGAATTAGAAGAGAGTCTGGAAAGGTTTATTGAAACAGCAGAGGTTGAACTTCAAGATTCCACAGAGAATGACCAGAGCGAAGAATTACTGGAACTATATTTTTCTGTGCAAAATTTCTTGAAAATTATTCCTCTTGTAGATGACCATTATCGTTTTACAGCCTCCAAAACCGGCAGAGAGTTCACGCTTAAGCTTTTCTGTATAGATCCTTCCCATGTCCTTGAGAAAACAGCAAAGTCCTTTCGGTCAAGTGTGTTTTTCTCGGCCACATTATCCCCATTTGGCTACTATAAAGACATGCTTGGGGGTAAAAAGGATGATTATATCTTGAAGCTTCCATCACCGTACGATTCTTCCCAGATTGATGTGATGGTGGCTCCGCTCTCTACTCGTTATAAAAACAGGGAAGAAACGGCAGAACGTCTTGCTCAATCTCTTTATCAGCAAGTCACTGAGAACCCTGGGAATCACTTGTTTTTCTTTCCTTCTTATCACTATTTGGAACTGGTGTACAATCATTTCCGAAACTACGATTACGTTAATACAATCGTGCAGGAACAAGGTATGGACGAGATTAGAAGAGATGAGTTTCTAGCTCAGTTTGTCTCAGGGGGTAATTTGGCAGGATTTGCGGTTCTTGGAGGTGTCTTTTCGGAAGGTGTCGATTTAAGAGGTGATCGCTTGAATGGTGTTGCTGTAGTAGGTATTGGCCTGGCCCCAAGAAGCTTCGAAAAAGAATTAATTAAAGAGTATTTTTCTAATCGTGGAAGAAATGGCTATGATTATGCCTACGTTTATCCAGGTATGAATAAAGTACTTCAAGCCGGTGGTAGATTAATACGTTCAGAAACAGATTATGGATCGATCCAACTGATAGATGACCGCTTCCTTTCGCCTAAATATCAAAGCCTATTTCCGGAAGATTGGGGAAATTATCGAATAAAGAAATAATATGATTTCCTGGGAAATAGTCTTGGAGAATAATGTTGTAGAGGTTTTCGACAGTAAATACAATTAGATGGCAGGGGAGCAGCACTAGTGCTGCTCCCCTAAATATTCTCTAATAAATCTTTACAAAACCGTTTCACATGAGCTTGAGTGACTTCTGGTATTCCATAACTTTCAAAAATAGCCTGGTCAACTTTACGCTGCAGTTGCTGAGTATTGAAAGAAGGGTCCTTTTTCTTGCCTTCAATAAGGGAGCTCGTGTTTTCGACTACCACTTCTTTAAGAGATTCAGAAGGCTCTACGTAAGGCAGTTTTTTTAGATACCCCGCCGTAATCATATTTGTTCGGTTTAAAAATTTACGCAACATGAATTTCACAAGCAGACTATTGAGTAAACCCAGGAAATAAAAAAGATCTTCCTGGTTTTGGGGAAACAAGTTTGCGTTTACACCAAATAAACTTCCCGGAGGGAGATAAGCAGCTGAAAACTCCACTCCCATAGAAGAACATGTGATTCCTTCCTTATAATAATAAGAGGGGTTTCGAACCATGAAATTAGAATGGATATTTTTGTACTGGGGCCAATTCTTATGAATGTAATATTTGGGTTCATAGTACCAGGCATCTTTTGCCCCTCCATTTTTGTAAAACGGCAGCCAGTCTGCATAATTAGTTACGTCACTTTGCTCGCGTAAAAAATATTTATCGTTTCCGGTAGAAATGCCTGTAACGATTTTTACCACATCTCCTAAAGGTACGTAGGGAGTATGGAACAAACTAAGGATTTCAATCGGTACATTGATAGAATAGTTGTAATTCGGATTATTTTCAAAGTGAATTTGGTTCAGGTGCTGTATGCTTTCATCAGGAGGGTTCGTGTATTCCTGTGCGCTTAGCCGGTCGATTAACCGCATAGTATGGTTCTTATCAATCAGAGCTGACGGTCTTTTTTTTAGAGTAAGAATACACGTTCTTACATCCGCTTTTCCTTTATGGAATAGACGGCGTGGTGCAAGGATAATTTCCTTAATCTCTGTATGGTCCAACACATATTTTCGGAAATTTTTATAATAGACATTGGACAGAAAGGAATCTTGAACAATCATAGTCAGGATTCCTCCATCTTTTAACTTTTGAATTCCTTTATAGATGAACAAAGTATATAAATTATGTACACCTATTTCTTGAAATTCCTCTGATAAATATTTCTTGTTTTCTAAAAGGTAGGAGCTTTGTCTTTTGGATTTGTAAGGCGGGTTACCAATAATCGCATCAAATTTTTCCGCGTTAGATTCTTTAAGAAAATCTGTTTGAATAAAATGTACTTTTTCATCAGGCGGCGGGGTAAGGGGATCGATATCAAAAGCAAATAAATGGTCAGCTGAAACCCCAGATTGAAGAAGGGACTTAATGAATATGCCATCACCGGTACAGGGGTCAAGAATTTTTGACTCCTGAACAGTGGAAGGTAAAAACTTTAAAAGATTCTCAGTCATATAGGTAACGGTTTCTTGCGGGGTACTGTACTGCCCCATTGTTCTTTTCGGAGATAACATAAAACCTCTCCAATCTTTTTGACTATACTCTACTATATAAAAAGGAAAAAGTCACCAATTAATAGTTAAAAAGTATTAATATTTTATGAGAATTATAGATAATAAGTCCTCTGAAATTGGTATTGAACTTACTGTATAATCGAATAGTGTAGATTGAATTATCTTTCATTTCATTATGTTAACCTTTTAAATATCTAGTTGACATTATGTGAGTTCTTCCATTATCTTTAAGATAACGATAAGAAACGGGAGGATTTCAGATGAAACGTTCACGCTTGTCAGCTTATGAAATAACTATAGGAGCTTTATTTGTAGCTCTTATGGCAATAGGGGCTAATATTACTTCACTCGTCCCTTTTTTAATGATTTTAGGAGTACCTTTAACTCTTCAAACCTTTTTCGCTGTTTTATCAGGGTTGATTCTCGGCAGCCGTCTAGGCTTTTTCTCCATGCTTGTATATATGGTGTTAGGATTGATTGGAGCTCCTATTTTTGCTGGATTTTCAGGAGGACCTGCAGTCTTATTTAAAACATCCTTTGGATTTATATTATCCTATGTTGTTTTAGCTTTTATTGCCGGTAAAATAGTAGAGTCATCAAGAAAAATTCCCATGTACATAACTGCAGCATTAATAGGAGTAGCTGTTAACTACATCATCGGTGTTACGTGGTTTTATGCTGCGTTAAACTTCTGGGCTCCGGGTGATCCCATTAGTTACGCACTCGCATGGACGAGTATGGGGCCTTTCTTAATCAAGGATGTTGCCATATGCATATTAGCTGCTTTATTTGCTCATCGTCTAGAAAGAACAGTGCTTCATCGTACGCAGCTTCGTCAGGCAGCCTGACTTAAAGCTGCTCCCACTAAAGGGAGCAGCTTTTTTTGTGTGTAATCGATTCGCTCTGCTACATTAGTAGTAATCTTATAGAAAAGAGTGGTGGTCTTTTATGAAGAGGGCAGGAATAGTAATTATGTTGTTTTGGCTTGCTGCATGCTCCTCCGATCAAGTACAGCAAGATGATGGATCTGCTGCTTCTAACGATGAATCTTTCCAGACGTTAGTCACTGATTTAAAGTCTCCTTGGGACATTGAATACGATCAGCAGACTTTTTACATTTCAGAGAGGGAAGGAACGATCACATCATGGACAGAGGGAGAAGAGTCTGTACGCTATCCTGTTCAAACCAGGAAAGAAATAGTACAGCGGGGGGAAGGCGGCCTGCTTGGCTTTAAATTACTCCCTGGATTCAAGGACCACCAACGTGCTTTGGCTTACCATACGTATGAAGAGGAAGGCTCAATTATGAACAGGATCATTGAAATTGAAAGGAACTCGGATCAATGGAAAGAAACATCTGTCTTATTGGAAAATATTCCTGGAGCACAATTTCATAATGGCGGCAGGATAGAAATTGGTCCTGACAATCAGATTTATGTGACTACGGGCGATTCTCTGAATGAATCCCTGGCTCAAGACCCGGAGAGTCTGGCAGGGAAAATCTTAAGGCTCAGCACTGATGGGACTGCAGCTGAAGGTAATCCCTTTGATTCCTCATATGTATATAGCTACGGGCATCGGAACCCGCAAGGATTAACCTGGAATAAAGATGGAGAGCTCTATGCTGCGGAGCATGGTCCTGATAATCATGATGAAGTCAACCTGATCCAGCCTGGCCAAAACTATGGCTGGCCGCAGATTGTTGGAGACGAAGAGAGGGAGGGGATGGTTACTCCACTTTTTGAAACCGGAAGAAATACTTGGGCGCCATCCGGAGTTGTGTTTTTTCGGGAAGAACTAATCGTGGCCTCCTTACGAGGAAAAGCGGTTATGAAGCTGTCACCTTCAGGAGGTGATCCTGAAACACTTACCGAACAATACGGCAGGATAAGAGATGTTGAAGTTGTGGACGATAGACTTTATTTTATTACCAATAATACGGATGGTAGAGGTAGTCCTGAATCTGAAGATGATCAGCTGGTGAAATATTCTCCATAGAAAAAAGCAGGCCTATTGCCTGCTTTATCTATTGGAGCGACTGGGACTCCCATTATGTGTTCTGGAAATCTTTCTTACCAAAATAGGCGGGGAAGCGTTCAATCTTCAGATATTACTTTTCCATGAACAAACGCCATAATAGCAAAGACTACAAAAGCAATCAGGAGAATGGTACCTCCAACAATAAAGAATACGGTGTTGAAAGTGCGCATGCCCTCAATTGGTTGGGTGTAATAAAGAAACATGCCAAGAGTAAGCCCCAGCACACCGACAAAGGAACTCCATACATGAATAAGCGAGAGTTTGGAATCCTTAGGGATAGAAAAGACTTTATAATATATAGCAAAAGCGAAAAGGGATAACCAGCCGACCACCAGAATGTGGGCGTGAATGGCACTTAATTCTAGGCCGCCGCCTCCAGCCATATGGGACCCCATAAAAGCTCCAATCAGAGCATAGATTGCTGATACACGGACGAAAAAGCGCGTTCGATCCAATATAATGACCTCCAATGACAAATCTATCAACCTTTCGCTATTATATCGAAACCCTTCCCAAATTAAAATAATAATCAGGCTAATGTCGCAAAACCTTCAAACATTGGACCGCAATTTGGAATATGAACCAGGTTGGTATATGATAGGCATGGTAAATGAAATAGATAGAGGAGTGGGATGTATGGAAGATAGATTAAACAAGTTTGCACGTTATTTAAGGACTAAACAAATAGATGCTGCTTTTATTAACTCTACAGAAAACTTTTTTTACTTAACGGGGTTTCAAACCGACCCTCATGAAAGACTTCTAGGACTTGTGGTATTTCCTGAAGCAGAACCGATCGCGGTGCTCCCGGGTATGGAAGAGGGACAAATACGTGAAGCGGGATGGACATATGAAGTTATTGGATATGCGGATCACGAAGACCCATGGGATTTAATTGATCAGTCGATGAAGAAAAAGGGGATTGGTCCTATACAAACGGCAGGAATTGAGAAACAGGTGTTATCTTACGGCCGGAGTGAGTCTTTTTTTGGATTATTTAATGATCTGGAAGTTATAGATATTGAACCTCAATTAAATGAAATGCGCGTTGTGAAGGATGCTGAAGAGATCGCTATTATGCGTGAAGCCGCTGAATTGGCGGATTATGGAGTGAAAGTGGGGGTTGAGTCTTTACAGGCAGGTATTACTGAAATGGAAGTTCTCGCAGGTATTGAATATGAGTTGAAGAAAAAAGGGGTCGCTGAGATGTCTTTTTCAACTATGGTATTGTTCGGAGAGAAATCTGGACAACCTCATGGGAACCCTGGCGGCCGCAAGTTAAAAGCAGGGGACTTTGTTCTTTTCGACCTGGGAGTTGTTTGGAAAGGCTATACCTCTGATATTACAAGAACATTTGCATATCAATCCGTTTCCGAGGAACAGGAAAAAATTTATAAAAAGGTGCAAGAAGCTTTGGAAGCTTCTCTTTCGATTAGCAAACCAGGAACGCGAATTGGTGATCTTGACCAAACAGCAAGAGATATTATTACAAAGGCAGGCTATGGAAAGTTATTTCCTCACCGAATTGGTCATGGATTAGGAATTAATGTACATGAGTTCCCTTCTATGAGTCACCTGAATGATGGAGTGTTACGGGAAGGTATGACCTATACCATCGAACCTGGTATTTATGATCCAGATCTTGGCGGGGTACGACTTGAAGATGATGTACTCGTTACAAAAGATGGATACGAAACATTAACCAAAACTTCAAGAGAGTTGCAGGTTATTCAATAACATTAGGAATAATTATTATTAAAGATCAGGCTCAAGCAGCCTGATCTTTTTTTATACTTATATGATTATGGAATTTTAAGAGACTTATTAAACTGAATAGCTTTTAGTACATTCTAAAGACGTAAATTCCTCCTTACCGAGCTACCGCAAGAAGTCGTCGAAACAAATTCTTACTACGCAATTGGAAGCTTGTCTGTAAACCAATGCGAAGATGTACTTTATAAGTATAAAAGACCGAACCATGCCTAAATGTCTTCTATCTAAGAACCCCTTCTTCTGGAGGACATAAGTTAAATAAAAGAAAGACAATATAGAAGGGAAATGGAGAAATTATGGTGAGGAGAGAAATTTTAGTCACAGGATGTGCAGGCTTTATCGGCTTTCACGTTTCCAAACGATTACTTGAAGAAGGGTTTCAGGTAATTGGAGTGGATAATATGAATGATTACTATGACGTTCGATTAAAAGAAGACCGTCTTTCACTTATAAATAATTATGATCAGTTTATATTTTATCAGCTGGACCTTAGTAAGGCAGATGATGTGAACCAAGTGTTTAAAGCACATAACATTGAAGTGGTCGTAAACCTTGCCGCTCAGGCAGGGGTCAGGCACAGCATTGATCATCCCATGGATTATATAGATGCTAACATTGTAGGTTTTCTAAATATTTTAGAAGCCTCAAGACACTACAAGGTTGCCCATTTACTTTATGCTTCTTCAAGTTCTGTATATGGTTCTAATAAGGAAATGCCATTTTCTACAAAGCAACGTGTAGATGAACCATTAAGCCTTTATGCTGCAACTAAATGTGCGAATGAATTAATGGCGCATACGTATAGTCACTTATTTAGATTACCTACAACTGGACTTCGTTTTTTTACAGTTTATGGTCCCTGGGGACGACCGGATATGGCGCTCTTTAAGTTTACAAAAGCTATTCTGAATGAAGAACCTATTGAAATTTACAATGAAGGAAAAATGAAAAGAGATTTTACTTACGTAGATGATATTGTCGAAGGTATTTTTCGATTACTATTCCAAATTCCTGATGAAGAACAAGTAAGAGAGAAAGCGAGTCTCGCTCCTGCTTATGTATATAATATTGGGAATAACCGGCCAACAGAACTTATGGACTTTATTTCGTTGATTGAAACTAAAGTGGGGAAAAAAGCTAAGCGCAAATATTTGCCGCTGCAGCCGGGGGATGTTCCGGAAACGTATGCTGATATTACGCCATTGAACGAAAAAGTAGGTTTCCAGCCCTCAACTTCTATAGAGGAAGGAATAAATCATTTTGTCGATTGGTATCTTGATTACTATGGTAATAAAGCGAAAAAATTGGGCATTGTAGGATTGGGGTATGTAGGACTTCCTGTAGCGGCTGCATTTGCTTCTAAGGAAGATGTGGTTGGTTTTGATATCAGTGAATCTCGGATTGATCAGTTAAAGAACGGTTATGACGCCACTGGTGAGATGACTGAAGAGGAATTGGCTTCGAGTCAAATTGAATTTACAACGGATCCAGAGAAATTGAAAGAATGTAATTTCATTATCGTTACCGTACCTACTCCAATTGATGAGGCGAATCAACCGAACTTAAATCCGTTGAGGAGCGCTTCTGAGACAGTAGGAAAAGCGCTCACGAAAGGTACTACAGTTGTCTATGAATCTACCGTTTATCCCGGAGTTACGGAGGAAGTCTGTCTGCCTATCTTGGAAGAGAAATCGGGACTGGCAGGAGGTAAGGATTTTCATATAGGCTACTCCCCAGAGCGTATTAATCCTGGTGATGCTAATCATTCTTTCGAGTCCATTGTGAAAGTTGTAGCAGGAGAAAGTCCGAAGATAACAGAGGAGATAGCGAGGCGTTATCAAACGGTGGTTCAAGAAGTATTCCCAGCAGCATCGATTAAAGTGGCAGAAGCTGCAAAAGTCATAGAGAATACTCAGCGTGATTTAAACATTGCACTTATGAATGAGCTGGCACTAATTTTTGATCGGATAGGTATTTGTACAAAAGATGTGTTGGAAGCTGCGGGTACAAAATGGAACTTTCATAAATACACGCCAGGACTGGTGGGGGGGCATTGTATTGGAGTCGACCCTTACTATCTGGTTTATAAAGCTGAGAGCATTGGCTACCATCCTCAAGTTATTCAAGCGGGAAGAAGAATTAATGATGACATGGCTGAATTTATTGCTCATTCTCTGATTAAATTAATGATTAACCAGGATATTAAAGTAAATCAAGCATGCGTCACGATCTTAGGTGCCACCTTTAAAGAAAATGTTCCCGATATTAGAAATTCAAAAGTAACAGATGTTATTCGTGCATTAAAGGAGTTTGGCCTCCAAATACAATTACATGATCCTTTAGCTGACCCTGAACAAGTAAAAGAAGAATTCGGAATGGAGTTAACGGAGGAAATAAATAATTTAAAAGAAGCAGACGCACTGGTTTATGCAGTACCACATCAGTATTATGCAGAGCAGGAAGATCGTTTCTTTGAAAAGTTACTAAAAGAAAATAAAGGAATCATCATAGACGTTAAAAGTGAACTGGCTGAAAAAAACATATCTGACTGTATCCATATATGGGGGCTTTAATATGGCTAAAATTCTGCAAGTGTGCAGCGTAGATGAAACAGCCGAGAAGTTACTGAAGCCTCTGTTGTCAGGGTTGGAAAAAGAAGGGCATGAGGTTCACACGGTTTGCGCAGATACCGGCAGAACCCTAAGCTTGCGTGAAGAGGGTTATACCTTGATTACGCTTCCTTTCAAGAGAAAAATCTCTCCATTCAACCATCTTCGCATCCTGTATCAGCTGTATAGACTTATGAAAAAAGAAAAATATGATATTGTTCACGTTCACACGCCCATTGCAGCTGCTATTGGGCGTGTCGCTGCGAAGATGGCAGGGATCAAGCATATCGTGTACACCGCTCATGGATTCTATTTTCATGAGGGTATGCCTAAGCTTAAATATCTATTCTGGTTCCAGCTGGAGAAGCAATTAGCTAAATATTTTACCGACTATCTTCTGCTTCAGAGTATAGAAGACTATGAGTTATGTGTACACTCCAGATTTTTACCAGAGGATTATCTTTTGCATCTGAGTAACGGTGTAGATGTCGAGGAAAGTTTCAATCCTGCTCTTTATAACCAACGGATACGTTTGAATGTGAGGAAAGAACTCGGAGCTTCTTCTGAAGACAGAGTCATCTGTTTTATAGGTCGTTTAGTCCGCGAGAAAGGAATCTTTGAACTTCTGGAAAGCTTCCACCAAGTTAAAGATCAGCGTAAAAATGCCAGACTTTTAGTTATAGGTACACTTTCTGAAAGCGAAAGGGACCAGCAGAGCTATTATCGTTTAAAGGAACTTCTGGAAGATCCATCTATCTTATCGGTAGGTTACAGGAACGATATTGCGGATTTGTTATATGCAAGCGATGTCTTTGTGCTTCCGTCTTACCGTGAAGGATTGCCACGTTCCATAATCGAGGCTATGGCGATGGGGCTCCCAGTTATTGCTACAGACATAAGGGGCTGCAGGGAAGAAGTCCGTCATGGGGAAAATGGGTATCTCATACCTACACAAGATACTACGGTGCTCACAGACAAGTTAATCCAGTTAATTGACCAGGATGAATTGAGAAACACGTTAGGCACAAATGGAAGATTGATGGCAGAAGATTTATTTAACGAGACTAAAGTGGTGGAAAAACAAATACAATTATTTAGATGCCTCGTAGCTTCTTCAGAAGAAAGGAGTTTGAAGAATGAAGCGGATTCTTGATCTCCTGATTGCGGGTTTCCTTACAGCACTATTTTTCCCTCTCATGTGCTTTTTGTACGTATTAGTGAAAATTAAACTTGGCGACCCTGTCATCTTTACTCAAGAAAGACCAGGGCTCAAAGGGCATTTGTTTAAGATTTATAAATTCAGAACGATGACCAATGAAAGAGATGCACAAGGCCGACTGCTGCCTGACGATAAAAGACTGACTCGGTTGGGGAAAACGATGAGAGCATGGAGTCTGGATGAGATTCCACAGTTTTTTAACGTTTTAAAAGGGGATTTGAGTCTAGTGGGACCGCGTCCGCTTCTTAAAGATTATCTATCCATTTATAACGAAGAGCAGGCGAGAAGACATGAGGTGAAGCCAGGGATAACCGGTTGGGCACAAGTAAATGGAAGAAATGCACTCACCTGGGAGGACAAATTTAAGGCTGATCTTTGGTACGTAGAGAACCGTTCCACCTGTCTTGATTTATTCATTCTGGCTATGACCATCTCCAATTTGTTTAAGAGAAAGGGAGTCAATCATCGCGGGACGGCAACGATGCCTGTCTTTGAGAAAAAGAAAGTAGTCATTATCGGAGCGGGGGCTCAAGGGGGAGAAATTTTAGAAACCATCAATCTTCTTAATCAAAAAGATGGTATATACGAAGTGGTTGGTTTTGTGGACGATAATACTTCTTTGCATGGAAGCAGGTATCGAGGTGTTCCTGTACTTGGACCGGTGAACATACTTGTGTCCCCGGAATACAATAACACCAATGTTATCTGTTCTATTGGAAATCCTTCGGTTAAAAAAGAAGTCTTACAAAAATTAGAGGAGCGTCCTGTTCCTTTGCGATATCTATCGATTATCCATCCAGCTTCCGTAATAGCTCAGGATACTTCAGTAGGAAGGGGTACGTATGTGGCTCCGAATGTCGTGCTCTCCAACAATGTCTCTACCGGAGATCATGTTCTTATTAATTATGGGTGCACAGTTGGGCATGACAGTCTAATAGGTGACTATTGTTCAATTTACCCTGGCACAAACGTATCTGGAGAAGTTCACATTCATGAAGGAGCCGAAATAGGATGTGGAAGTTCTATTGTTCCGGGGCTCAGTATAGGAGCCTGGACAGTCATAGGAGCAGGGGCTGCCGTAATAAATTCAATACCTGCCCACACAACTTCAGTGGGAGTACCGGCCAAAGTCATTAAAAACCGGTACCTCGAGAGAAAGATGGGAGATGAGATGGATGAGTAAAGAACGTATTTTTTTATCCTCCCCACACATGAGCGGGTTAGAGAAAGATTATATTGAGGACGCTTTTCGTACCAATTGGATTTCACCACTGGGTCCTCACGTTTCAGCATTTGAACAGGAAACAGCAGATTATGTGGGGGTGAAAGGGGGAGTGGCCCTTAATTCCGGGAGTTCTGCTCTTCATTTAGCCTTGAAATTGACTGGAGTAGAGCCCGGGGATGTAGTTTTTTGTTCTTCGCTTACTTTTGTGGCAAGTGCAAATCCTATTCTTTACCTTGGAGCTGAGCCTGTGTTTATTGATTCTGAACCGGGTTCCTGGAATATGTGTCCCGATGCCTTGCGAAGAGCTTTTGAAAATGCAGTCAGGTTAAATAAGCTGCCTAAGGCTGTGGTTGTCGTCAACATTTATGGGCAAAGTGCAGACTTTGAGAAGATAAAACCTCTAGCTGATCAGTATAATGTCCCGATTATTGAGGATGCCGCAGAATCATTTGGAGCTTTCTATAACAACAAACCGAGCGGTTCTTTCGGCGACTTCAGTATTTTATCCTTTAACGGTAATAAAATGATTACCACGTCAGGAGGAGGCATGCTTCTCTCCAATAATCAAAAGGCTTTGGAGAAAGCCCGATTCTGGTCTACGCAGGCTCGTGAACCTGTACTTCATTATGAACATAAAGAAGTAGGCTACAATTACAGGCTCAGCAATATTCTGGCCGGAATAGGCAGGGGACAGTTAAGGGTTCTCACAGATCGAGTAGAAGCGAGAAGAAGAGTGTTCGAAAGATACCGTCAGGAATTGAGCCCGGTAAGCGGTATAGACTTTATGCCTGAAATGAAAAATAGCCGATCCTCCAGATGGCTTACGGTTATGACACTTGATCCATCGACAATCAAACCAAGTGTAAATTATTTAATTAATCAATTAAGTAAAGAAGACATTGAAGCTCGTCCCGCCTGGAAACCCCTTCATTTGCAGCCATTATTTCAGAAATGCTTATTCTTTCCTCATCACACCGGAGATGTCGCCCAGTCACTATTCCATAAGGGCATTTGTCTGCCCTCAGGTTCTAACTTAACAGATGCCCAGCAGAGTAAAGTGCTTTCCATCATTCATTCCGTATTGAAAAGCTGACAGCTTTCAGGTAGATAGATAACTAGAAGAGAGGGTGCAAAGCAGCGTGCAAAAGGAAGTTATTGATTTAAGGGATTACCTGGATGCCGTCAAAAAGAATTTAAGATTTATTTTACTAGGTACATTTTTGATTACGATGTTCAGTGCTTTTGTTACTTATTTGGTTATGGAGCCCGTTTATGACGCTAAAACTAAATTAATGGTACATGAAATACCTAAAAAAGATGAACAGCTGCAAGTGGCTGACATTGACTCCCTGCTTAAGCTAATTCCTACGTATAGTGAAATAATTGAAAGTCCCGCTGTCGTGGATAAAGCCGCTTCTAAACTGGAAATGAAAAGTGACGAGATTAGCAGTCAAATCCAAGTTACCACTGACCCCGTAACACAGTTAATTACAATTAAAGCGGAGCATAAAGACCCGCGGATAGCCGTGTTACTAGCTAACACAATGGCTGAAATGTCGATAGAAGAGATAAATTCAGTCATGAAATTAGATAACGTATTCGTCTTAAATCGGGCATCTATGAATAAGGAGCCGGTTCGGCCCAATCCATTTTTAAACATTGGGATAGCTCTGATCTTTTCGCTTTTTGCTGGAGTTTTAATCGTGTGTTTAAGCCGCTTCTTTTTTGCTAAATTTAGAAGCTATAACGAAATACAATCAGCACTGGGTGTCCCGATTCTTGGTACCACAACAAAAGTACGGCCTGGAAATTATAATGAGTCTAAATTTGCTAGTGATTATTTGTTTGAACAGACAGCACCAGAGCTGTTTCGAAGGTTGGTTGTCCGCAGTACCCAGCAATCTGAGCAAAAAGAAGGCTATCGAAAACTAAAGACCAACTTATCATTCATGAATCAAACGAAAGATCTTCGGTCCATTGCCGTCACGGGATCAAGACGCAAGGAAGGTACTACACTGACGAGTGGAAATCTGGCTTTACTACTTGCTCACTCAGGGAAGAAGACGGTGTTCGTAGATGGAAATATCCATAATCCTGCTTCTCACGAGATGTTTGCTACGAAAAATATTACTGGATTAACAGCCTTTATGACAGGAAAGAAAAATCTTTCTCAAGTGATTCAGTCTACATTCCATCCCAATCTTGATTTAATCACCGCAGGACGCGACCTGCCTCATACAGCAGACCACTTCACTCTTAATCAAGTGTCTTCGTTTATGAACGATTTAAAAAGAAATTATGATTATGTAATCGTTGATTGTCCTCCCATAGAGGATTCAGCTGATACCATCTTATTTGCGAACCAAACAGACGGGTGTGTCTTCGTAGTCAATTATAAGAATGGTAAGATGAGTCAAATTATCTCCTCGTTTAATCAATTAAAAGAATGCGGGGCAAATATTGCGGGAGTCTTTGTGAACCGTTATAGACATTAATTTAAGCTGAAGGCAGGTGAGGTGGTCTTGAGGGACTTAAGAGATTTAGGTTTTCAGCAGAACATTGACCAATTTAATAGATATTTTTATACGGTTTTATTGTTTGTCTACTTTATGCTTTCCCCATTCTATTTATTCAGCAGCGGACTGCCTCAACTATCTGACTTCACTCTTGTAAGTATGTTTGTTTTCCTTATCTTTTCTAGGCCTTTATTGATCTATCAATCTTACAAACTAATGATGTTTACGGGAGTCTGCTTTGCTGGTTACACCATATTTGTGAACTCATTCTGGTCGTTCTGGCTCTCTGACTACAGTATTCTATACTCTTCTGCTTTTTACGTTTTTAATATCATGACGGTGTTCGTATTTCTGCTTCTATATGAAAAACTGGGTGATTATTTATTTAAAATTGTTTATCTTAGTATTTCTATATCCACAGTGCTTCAATTTTTCCTTTCCTTCTTTTTCACATCGGGTCAATATCGGGAGAGCCTTTTTTACAATAATCCCAATCAGCTGGGATATGCCAGTCTTGCCAGTTTGGGGATCATTCTAATTACCTCCCATGTAATGAACAGGGGGAGACTATGGTTTCTGCTATCTGTCATCAGCTGCTTAGTGTTAATAGCAGCTTCTTTATCAAAGGCCGCTACGATCAGTGGTGGGCTCATGCTGATCACGTGGATTATTTTATCGAGGCGCTGGTCCGTAAAGGTCAATGCCCTCCTAGTGGCCATGGTGATAGGATTTATATTTTTTACCATGCCGGAACTTACTCAAGAAATAGCAGACGTTGAACTCATATCTAATTTAGACGATCGGATGAATGATATCGGAAAAGCCAATGATGATAATCCTGCGAATAGGGGATATGACCGGATCATTAATGATTCGGAATATTTAGTGTTTGGGGCGGGAGAAGGGGCGTACACAAGGTTTGATAGTAAACTTTCGGGATATGAGATCCATTCAACTTTTGGAAACTTATTTTTTTGTTATGGACTGATTGGATTATTGTTATTTTTATTTATCATTGCGCAAAGTATCAGTCGTAAATCATTGGCTCACAGCAGTCCGCTCTTTTTCGTACTGCTTTACGGGATCGCACACAACGGAATTCGGAATACGATATTCTGGGTGTTAATCTCCCTTATTTACCTGAGCTATTATTCGATTGAAAACGCAAAAGAGGCGGCACGAAATGAAAAGGCATGACATTCCATTTTTGCGTGATGCCGCTTTATATACGATAGCAACGATGTTAACCCCTGCTCTTGGATTCATTCTACTTCCGGTCTTTACGAGTCAATTAACCTCAGCTGAATACGGGATTATGACGACTGTTCAAGCATTGGTCGGCATTTTACAGCTGTTTATGGTGCTTTCTTTGCATGGGGCAGTGACACGGCTTTATTACGATTATAAGAACCATTCACAGGATAGAAAAAGGTATCTAGGAACTATCGTCCTGTTTGTGATTTTATTTTCTGTTTTTCTTTCCATTGTTCTCATGTTATCTCAACCTATAATTAGTCCGGTTATATTTTCCTCTATCCCCGCCCGTCCTTTCTACTATTATTTAGTTATCCTATCTTTACTATCTGCTTTAAATTCATTGCCGGCTACGATTTTAAGAGTAAAAGAGAGAGCCGTAGTTTACACGGCTATTCATGTTATAAAGAGCGCGGTAACTCTTCTGCTTACATTGTACTTGTTATTTAATACTTCTCTTGGACCTAGCAGCTACTTATTAGCCATGGCGGGGAGCGGTATAGTGACCTTTGTTATATTCATCTGGTCCATCCGAAAAGATATAAGCGCTTCCTGGTCCTGGCACTATATAAAAATAAGCCTTCTATTCAGCTTGCCGCTGCTTCCTCACGTATTAAGCAATTGGATCATTACTACCTCTGACCGGGTTATCCTGGAGAAATTTATATCGCTTGAAGAGCTCGGAGTTTTCGCCCTCGCTGTCCAGGGAGCAATGGTCCTTCGAATGGTTTATATGAGTGTGAATAGTGCATTTGTTCCTAAGTATAATGATCTTTTGTCCTCCTCGAAGGATGCAGAGGCTAGAAAGCTTACACATATGTTTTTAATCCTCATGATTGGATGCGGTGTGTTTTCCCTCGCTTTAGGGCAACTGTTTTTGTCCTGGGTGACAACTCCGGATTTTGAAGGAGCCTCACAATACTTATGGGCTTTAATCGGGGCGGAAATGATCTTTGGTTTGAACTATCTTCTCACAGCCAGGATTGCTTATCAAAAGATGACAGGAAGGCTTTCCATAAGCAGCAGCACAGCAGCTATTCTAAATATTGGCTTTAATTTTATTTTCATCCCGATGGTAGGGATATGGGGTGCGATTATAGCTACTTATATCGCAGAATTTGCTCGCTCTGTATTGAATATATGGTGGGCTGAAAAATTGCAAAGGGATGAAAGGCGGGTAGGCCGTGGGTGAACCTCAAAAAATCTGTTTCGTTGCCAGTTCTAATTATCAAGTAATGATGGCTTATTTCATACAGATTTACTTAAAGCAGGAATGCTATATTATCTCTTATTCTATCAATGAAAGAGTGAATAAATTGGCAGAGGAACTCTTTACTGCTGAGCGTTCCTTATTGCTTCCGAGAGTAAAAAAAGATTTGAAAAGCCTTTTATGGGACAATAGAAAAATTTTTAGAAAAGCTTCCGATTTCACTCGTAATCTTGCGCCTGAGAAAGTCATTGTTTTTAAAGATAATGATTTTATGAATGCCTGTATCATTGAGGAAAGTGTGAAATCAAAGGCCAAGATTATGATGTTGCAAGAAGGGCTTGGGATCTATACAAAGCATCGGATAAATTTTAAAAGAAAGATGATTCAGTGGGCCTTATCTTTCATTGGTTATCCTAAAATATATAGCGACATGCAAGCCATGCATCCAGCTGTGAAGTGGATAGCCATTAACGATGAGGGTGAATTCCCGGAGTATAAAAAAACAGGGAGAACCATTGTTCCGTTGCCAGCCGGGTTGCCACCTTCCAAATACTTAGCGTCTCTTGCGGATGCTGTGGATATTCGGTTAGACGATGTACCCAGGTATGAAAAAAGTATCTTATTTCTTGGCCAGCCGTTATCAGAGATAAATCTAGTAGATAAAGATATAGAAATTCGCTATTTAGAACGAGTATTTAAGATTATTAAAGAGAACTTCACCTTATTTGTGAAACCTCATCCCAGTGAAGATTTATCAAAATACACGGATTTACAGAATGTCCATGTCTTCAATGAATCTGCTCCTGCAGAATTATTGCCCGCTTTCTTTCCGTTCACAGCTGTTGTCTCTTCTTCATCTTCAGCCGGTGATAACATGGCACTTGCGTTTCAGCTTCCTGCTTTTTATCTCCATCACTTAACAATTAAGAAGCGGCTCGATTATGAAAAGAAAATGAATGGTACCTTTATTTATTCGTATGAACAGTTAAAAACAGAGCTGAGTGTACTTAAGGAAAGAACAGGAGAGCGGAATATCGCAGATGGTGATATTTCTTATCAGCGTTTTGCCTCTCAAATTCTTAACTATTAAAATCAAGTCCTTTTTCACCGCCTATTTTAGTTTAAAAGTCTTGATCTAAGCTATTGTCCATGCCGAAACTCGTTCTCCCGAATACTATGACAATACCCTTCAGGTTTATTGAAGGCAAATAGTAAAGAAGGGAGAGAACGGCGTGTACAAATACAAGAATATGATGATCTCCGCTGACACTTCAATCCACGAAACACTGCAAATTATAGATTCAGAGGCCTATCACATTGCTTTTGTCATCAATCAGCAAAAGCAGTTGATAGGAACCGTAACAGACGGAGACATCCGAAGAGGTATTCTTAGAGGTGTTTCACTTTCGGAATCTGTGGAAAGAGTCATGAATTCGAACCCCGTCATGACCAAAGAAAAAGTAACTGCTGCAAAAGCTCGAGCCATCATGAAAAAATATGGAATAAAGCATTTACCCATCGTGAATGAAAAGCAGGAAATAGTGGATGTAATGGTCGATGGGGAAGATAAACCGACATTAAGAAGTAACTGGGTGGTCATCATGGCGGGAGGATTAGGTACCCGACTGCACCCTCTAACCAAGAATTGTCCTAAACCACTCTTGAAAGTGGGAGAGAAACCATTATTGGAAACAATCATTATGAACTTAATGGATCATGGATTTCATAAATTTTATTTGTCTGTTAACTATAAATCAGAAATGATAGAAGAATATTTTGGAGATGGATCGAAGTGGGGAGCGACTATTCGTTACTTAAAGGAAAAAGAGCGGTTGGGCACAGCAGGTGCTTTAAGCTTGATTCAGGAAAAACCAGAAGATCCTTTACTTGTCATGAACGGTGACATTCTCACAAAGATGAAGGCTGATAAATTACTGGATTACCATACAAAAAACCAGGCTGCTGTAACGATGTGTGTAAGAGAGTACGATATCCAAATTCCGTATGGAGTGTGCCGGATTGATAAGAATCAGTTACTAAGCATTGAAGAAAAACCGATTGAGCGTCATTTCATAAGCGCTGGAATTAACGTAATTAGTCCAGAAGTGTTAAAGAAAATCCCTCAGGACAGATTCTATGATATGCCCACACTGTTTGAAGAAGTGATAGAAGAAAAAAGAGGAGTGTACATTTTCCCTATTCGTGAATATTGGCTCGACATAGGGCGTATAGCTGATTATGAGCGTGCAAATGTAGAATATTATGAGGTGTTTCATAATGATTAAAGGAAAGAAAGTGCTGGGTGTTATTCCGGCTCGTGGCGGATCCAAAGGAGTGATTCGGAAAAACATTCGCAAAATTTCAGGGAAGCCTTTGATTGCCTGGACTATAGAAGAAGCGCAAAAGTCGATCTTTATAGATCGACTTATTGTTTCTAGTGAGGATTGGGGGATTATCCATGTAGCAACTGAATGGGGAGCGGAAGTTCCTTTTGTAAGACCGAGAGAGCTAGCCCTGGATGAGACTCCAGGTATAGCTCCAGTTCTTCATGCTTTAGAGGAAATAGAAGGTTATGATTATATTGTTCTTTTACAGCCGACTTCTCCTCTTAGGAAGGCGGAGGATATCGATCAGTGTCTGATGACCTGCATCAATAACCAGGCCAATGCATGTATAACCGTTGTGGAAACCTCTAAGCATCCAGATTGGATGTATTATCAAAATCAGGACTACTCTCTTACCCCTGTTCTTCCAGGAGACCGAAGTGTTAGAAGGCAAGATCAAAGGCCAGCGTATGCGGTGAACGGAGCCGTTTATGCAGCTAAAGTCGAGTGGCTGAAAAAAACAAAAGATTTCTATAAAGAAGGAGAAACCATTAGCTATGTGATGAGCCAGGAACGCTCTTACGATATTGATACTTATTTAGATTTTACGATCTGTGAATTCTTGTTAAGCGAGAGGAATAAATAAACTGAAATTCGAGAAGCAGGGTGGGAGGTAGTTCCATGCGTAGGTTTGAAAAGGAAGAGTCTTTTTTAAAGCTGGAGAAGGGGAATCGGCCTGTAGTCTGTGTGCAAGGGCTGGGGTTTGTAGGGGCTGCCATGGCTGTGGCTGTTTCAAATGCCAAAGATACTGAGGGAAACAGATTGTATGATGTAATCGGTGTGGATCTTCCCACTGAAGAAGGAAAACGTCGTGCAGATGCTATTACTCAAGGTTTATTGCCCTTCGAGAATAGTGATATCCAGTTAAAAGAAGCGCTGGCTTCTGCCCACAGAGCAGGGAATTTAATAGCGGTAACGAATTCATCTGTCTACACAATGGCGGATGTGATCATTGTAGATGTGAACTTGGATATCAGCTATGAAGGCGGGAAAGCGGATGTGCCTCTAAGTGGGTTCCGCAAAGCTATTCAGACAATCGGTGAGTCGGTGCAGCCGGATACCTTAATTATCGTGGAAACCACCGTGCCTCCTGGAACTTGCGAGAACGTGGTCGTTCCTGAGTTGAATCAAGCCCTGGTTAAGCGAGGGTTACCCAAACATCAGGTCCATGTGTCGCACTCCTATGAACGAGTTATGCCGGGAAAAGATTATTTGGACTCCATCATCAATTATTGGCGTGTTTATGCAGGGGTAACCGAAGAAGCGGGGGATCGCTGCGAAACCTTTCTTTCCTCCATTATCAATACGAAAGACTATCCTATGACTCGCCTCCACTCTACAACAGCATCTGAAACCGCAAAGGTACTGGAGAATAGTTATCGAGCGATGACAATCGCTTTTATGGAAGAATGGGGAAGATTTGCGGAGTCCGTAGATATCGATATGTTTCAAATTATTGAGGCTATACGCATGCGCCCAACGCACTCTAATATGAGGCAGCCGGGGTTTGGTGTAGGGGGATACTGTCTAACGAAAGATCCGCTATTCGCCCAGATTGCCGCGGAAAAATATTATCAGCTTTCTCATATAGATTTTGAGTTTTGTAAGCGGGCTGTGGAAGTCAATCGTAAGATGCCCATGGTCAGCTTTAATAAGCTTTACAACCATTTCAAGCAAGACTTAAAAGGCAAAAAAGTAGCCTTGTTTGGAGTGAGTTATCGGCAGGATGTTGGGGATACTCGTTATTCACCATCAGAACCATTCGTAAAGAAACTTACCGAATCGGAAGCTATAGTGGATTGTTATGACCCGCTGGTTCCAAGGTGGGAGGAGATGAAGATGGACGTACAACAGCAGCTTCCATCTGCTCCATATGATGCGATGGTATTCGCGGTCGGGCATCAGGAGTACCGTCAGATTGATTTCCGCCAATGGTTAAACGGTCGTACGCCCTTAGTTTTAGATGCTAATAACGTCTTAAGTGATGAACAGAGGCTTCAACTGCGCACCATAGGATGCGATGTCATTAGTATTGGCAGGGGGGATAATTTATGAGCAGGGTATTGATTACCGGTGGCGCAGGGTTCATAGGCGGTCATACGGCTGTTTATTTAGCCGACAAAGGCTTTCAAATTGACCTTGTCGATAATATGGCGCGAGGGGTGAGCGATGAATTTATTCAAACGTTAATTCAGCGCCCGAATGTCAGGCTGGTTCAGGCAGATTTACTGAATCCTGATGGTCTCAGTTCTTTAGGTAATGATTATGAGTATATCGTGCATTTCGCTGCTATTTTAGGAGTGGCAGCTGTCTTAAATCGTCCTTATCAAGTGCTGAAGGACAATCTGCTCATGCTGCTTAATCTTATCAGCTTTGCTGAAAAACAATCTGCTCTGAAAAGGGTGCTGTTTGCTTCAACCAGCGAAGTTTATGCAGGAACCCTGGCTCACTTTCAGCTGCCCATCCCTACACCTGAATCTACACCAATTGCTCTTACCGAATTAGCCCATCCCAGAACTTCTTATATGCTCTCAAAACTTTATGGGGAGGCTTTGCTCGAGCAATCAGGACTCCCGTTTACGATTATTCGGCCTCATAATATTTACGGACCGAGGATGGGATTATCTCACGTCATTCCAGAACTACTGAAAAAAGCTCATGAAGCAGCTGACCATAGTGAACTAGAGGTTTTTTCCGTAGATCATAAGCGGACTTTCTGCTACGTGGAGGATGCTGTCCATTTGCTTTGCAAATCGATGCTTAAAAAAGATGGGGAAGGAAAAGTACTCAACATCGGCAATCAAGACCCTGAGATCACCATCCGCACGTTGGCTGAAAAAATAATATCGACGGTTGGAAAGAACCTTACTATTATTTCAAAACCCGCTACAGCTGGGTCACCCGCTCGCAGGTGTCCGGATATAACTGAAGTCATGAATGTGACGGGGTATAAGCCCCTTGTCGGTTTAGAGGAGGGCATCACTCGCACCTATCAATGGTACAAAAAGAATGTATTTTCCGGCGAGGGTCCATCTGCTATTTAACAATAGGGGGCAGCTCAAGTGAAACAGAGGAAAATTTGTATAGTAACGGGTACTAGAGCGGAGTATGGCCTGCTGTACTGGCTGATGAGACTCCTCAAGGAAGATAAGAGCTATATACTGCAAGTGGCCGCAACAGGTATGCATCTTTCTCCCGAGTTTGGGCTGACTTACCAAACCATCGAGGAAGATGGATTTTCAATTGACGAAAAAATTGAGATCCTTCTCTCCAGTGACACCCCTGTGGGGATTGCTAAATCAATGGGGCTTGGAACGATTGGGTTTGCAGAAGCCTTTCAGCGGCTGAAGCCTGACTTAGTGGTTCTACTTGGAGACCGTTTTGAATTGCTCGCTGCGGCGCAGGCTGCTCTCGTTGCACGAATACCAATTGCTCACTTATGCGGGGGTGATACGACTGAAGGAGCCTTTGATGAATCAATCAGACATAGCATTACGAAGATGTCTCACCTTCACTTCGTGACCACTGCTCCTTGTAAACAAAGAGTCGAGCAGATGGGCGAGAATCCGGATTGTATTTTTCAAGTGGGGTACCCGGGTCTCGATTACATTCGTAAAATGCCTAGAATGACAAAGCAAGAACTGGCTGAAGAATTGGATTTCATATTCTACGATAAAAATTTAATGATCACTTTTCATCCTGTTACTTTAGAGAAATCTGCTGCTCGTGCACAGTGCGAGGAATTGTTAAATGCCCTGGACGAATTAGATGAGAAGGAGACAGGCCTGATTTTTACAATGCCTAATGCTGATACAGAGGGGCGGGCAATTATGGAGCAGCTTTTGAAATTCGTTCATAAGAAAAAAAACGCGAAAGTATATACTTCTCTTGGTCAATTAAGGTATCTAAATACACTTCGTCATGTGGATATGGTAGTCGGCAATTCTTCAAGCGGACTCTCGGAAGCTCCTTCTTTTCATATTCCAACTATAAACATAGGGGATAGACAAAAGGGACGGATGCAAGCAGATTCAGTCATTAATTGCTCTCCCGAAAAAGAAGCAATCTTATCTGCAATTCAAAAAGCATTTACTTTGGATTGTTCTCAAGTTGTGAACCCTTATGGTGACGGGTACAGTTCAGAAAAAATAGTCCAGCATTTATCTTCTATAGAAGATTTCACAAGCCTGCTGAAAAAACACTTTTTTGAGAGGTGAATCCATTGTTGTCCTCCTCTACTTATATCATCGCTGAAGCGGGTGTCAATCATAACGGTTCGCTTCAGCTGGCGAAAGACCTGGTTGATGCAGCTACTTATGCGGGAGCAGATGCCGTGAAGTTCCAGACGTTCAACGCAAGCGCCTCGGTAGCTCGGTCGGCCAGGAAAGCTTTGTACCAGAAAGGGCTCACGAGTGAAAAAGAGAGCCATTATGAAATGTCGAAAAGGTTAGAGCTAAGCAGGGAAGACCATGAAACCATTATCGAGCATTGTAAAAGCAGCGGTATTACTTTTCTTTCTTCACCTTTTGATTTAGTCAGTGCTCAAATGCTTCATCGTAACTTTAACCTGGAACCCATTAAGATCCCTTCAGGAGAAATAACTAATGCACCGCTACTATATTATCTGGGTCAGACTAGAAAAGCATTGATTTTATCAACGGGTATGAGCAGTCTTGGTGATATTGAAGCAGCTCTTGGCGTCCTTGCCTACGGGTATTGTAGAGGTAAATCTCCGTCACTCCCAAACTTTCGAGAAGCATATGATTCGACGGAAGGTCTTGGCTGGTTAAAACAATATGTTACCTTACTTCATTGTGTTTCTGAATATCCGGCAGCGTCTGGGGATGTTCATTTACAGGTTATGGATACCCTCCAGCAAGCCTTCCAGCTGCCAGTAGGTTTATCAGATCATACCCTTGGAATTGCTGTTCCTATTGCAGCTGTAGCACGAGGAGCAGCAGTCCTCGAAAAACACTTCACTCTGGATAAAGATATGGAAGGCCCAGATCACAAAGCCTCTTTGGACCCTGAAGAGCTAAAAGAAATGGTAACGAGTATCAGGGAAGTTGAATCCGCTCTTGGAGAGAAGCTAAAAAGGATTACACAGGGGGAACGGGCCAACCGGGAAGTGGTTAGAAAAAGTTTAGTAGCGGCGAAATCAATAAAAAAAGGCGAATTACTTTCTTCTGAAAATTTAGGGTGTAAGCGTCCAGGTACGGGCATCTCACCGCTTCTGTATTGGGAGTATGAAGGGAAAGTCGCAAAGCGGAATTATCAGGAGGATGAGGCCATTGACTAAACCTGGCAGGCAAGAGGGGAATTACTTGGCTTCAATTCCGCATGGGCTTATGTTTCACCACTTTCATAATGATGAGCATGTAAAGGGTCAAGGATCGATATCTGCAGCAACCTTAGCAGATATGATTGATTTTGTAGGATGCAAATATATTCTATCTGCCAGTGATTGGTATGAGCGAGCTGTAGCAGGAAAGTTAGATAAGAACGATCTCTGTATTACATTTGATGATAATTTAAAATGTCAATACGATGTAGCTTATCCTGTGCTAAAAAGCTATGGGATTAAAGCTTTTTGGTTTGTTTATACATCACCATTAGAGGGGGAGCTTGAACGAATTGAGATTTATCGGCATTTTCGTTGTTCTAATTTCGCTTCTGTAAATGACTTTTATCAGGCTTTTCTTAAAGCAGTTCAGACGTCTCCTTATTTGAAAAGGGTGGAGAAAGCATTAAATAATTTTGATCCATCCAAGTATCTAACCGAGTTTCCCTTTTACACAAAAGAGGATAAGATATTTAGATATATACGAGATCGGATTTTGGGTGCGGAGCCTTATCAAGAGATCATGGAACAAATGCTAATAGACTATCAAGTTGATATAGGCCAATTAAAAGGCAAGCTGTGGATGAATGAAGAGCAATTACGTCAGCTGGATTCGGAACATAACATAATTGGTTTACACTCTCACTCTCATCCTACCTATTTAGGCAGACTGCCTGCCACAGAGCAGGAAAAAGAGTATAGAAAGAATGCTTCCGTTCTAAAAAACGTATTAGCCAAGGACCCTGTTACAGTATCGCATCCATGTAATTCCTACAACCAGGATACACTGAGTATATTACACAAGCTAGGAGTGAAAGTGGGCTTTCGAGCTAATATGTACGGTAACCTGAGTAGTCGATACGAATATCCAAGGGAAGATCATGCCAATATTCTTAAGGAAATGGGGAGGGCGACTTGAAGGTAACAGTGTTCACAAGCAATCAGCCTCGCCATATCGCGTTCATTGAGCGGTTGGCTTCCATTTGTGAGGAAGTCTACGTTGTTCAGGAATGCCATTCGGCTTTTCCAGGGAAGGAAGAAGGATTTTATAAAAAGAGCGAAATTATGAAAGAATATTTTTCTTATGTGCTTCAGGCAGAAGCGAAAGTGTTTGGGGAAATTAGATTTTCTCCTCCTAACGTCCGGTCGATTGCCCTGAAAGCCGGGGAGGTCAGCCTGGTGGATTTGACTCATTTGAAAGATGCTCTTCATTCTGATTACTACGTGGTGTTTGGAGCAAGCTTCATTAAAGGGGAACTTTGTGATTGGCTGGTTAGCCAAAAGGCTATTAACATCCATATGGGCATTTCCCCTTATTATCGGGGTAATTCATGCAACTTTTGGGCAATGTATGATGGGCGTCCTGATTTAGTTGGCGCGACGATCCACTTACTTGGAAAAGGGCTGGATTCAGGAGAAATGTTATTTCATGCCTTACCTGGCCGATCCCTGGATTATGACCCTTTTATACTGGGAATGGAAGCCGTAAAGAGCGCACAGTGCGCGCTTATCGATTCGATCCAGTCAGGAACAGTCCATAAAATATCACCTGTAATACAAAATGCACAGAAAGAGATTAAATATACAAGAAATAAAGATTTTACCGATGCAGTGGCTGCGGATTATTTAAGCAATCTTCCTTCACCCGCCTGGGTAAAGAAGAAGATAGAACAGCGTGATCTGTCCATGTTCACAAACCCGGTCATCCAATCATAAAAAAAGAAGTCAGGAACCCCCACTCCTGACTTCTTTTTTAAATTCCATAGTCTTCCTTTATAGGGACGTTTTGTTGAAGACTCAGTTTCGAGATATTTTATGAGAGGAAAGGTCCTGCGGGGGATAATTCGCTTTCCGCGGGCATGTGCTGAGCCTTCTCGAGCTAAAGCTCTCCGGGGTCTCACCGATCATGTTCATACCGTTCTTATCATTTTTTTAGTCTTAATCAAATATCAGAACATAAACGACAAGGAGAGCTATCCAGCTCTAGCACCTAGCGGCTAGTGAGACTTCCCTCACTTCTGTATGATAAGGCAACATCGAATCGCTCCGCTCTTCGTGTTTTCTTTATCTCCGCCAGCTCAGTCCAGTCCATACGCCGCTGACCGAGGTGCTTCCGCTTTTAACCCAGGAGTCTTCATTATCCCCCTCCGGACCTTGCCAGATCAGAAACTCGAAACCACTCTGAATATTACCTGCCTCGTTATCATGATATCAGGGAATTAGTTCCTGCTTTTTGCTTCATTACAATGGAAAACATTGATATAAAGGCGCTTACTGCAAACGAGTTATAAACAAAACCTCTTTTTACAGCAGGTCCGTTTTTCTTCCCATCGTTGGGTTGGTTGGGAAATGATGAGACTCCCGTGGGAGAAGGATCTAGGTGAGACCCCGCAGGGAGTGAAACGACGTAGGAGGCTCATGGAAAAAAGGAGGATCGATTAAATTCGCCACGTCCTGTGGCAACGTCGATCGACCCTACGTCATATAGGGCCACAGGAAAGCGAGTTATTTCCCCACCAACCCTTATCCATCTAACATAACGGACCCATTTATCTCGAAATCAAGTCTTACAGAAAAGGGAGCTTTTCTGAAAGATTTAATTCAGGTTAGGATAGTCTTTTAAGTTGTAATTATAAAAAAATATGATTCGGGAAGAAGCTTTTTAATACCGGTAAGGTGGAAAGAAAGGGGATTGGCTGGAAGTAGAGGTCAATAAATCATTATAGACTTTTGGATTAATGATGTGTTTTCCAATGAAAAAGTTATAATGATTGTTATTTGTGAAAGAAGATTTAAAACGGAAAAGTCCGTCATCTTTACTTGTGCCGCCTCCAAGGTGAAGAATCTCTGCCTGCTCTTTCTGGCAGTATTGAATCATTTCATCAAACAGCAGATTGTTAGCTCGAAGAGAAAGATGTTCAGTCAGGGAAGCCCCCAGGTGATAATGAGCAGCCTTTTTTCCGAGGAGCACGAGCGCACCGGCGATCACGTTATTATTATGTTTGGCAATTAAAAGCCTTGGTTTATAAAGAAGTCTATCTTTCATTTGGTTTTGAAAATAATCATCGGTAAAGAAGAAAGATTGGTCTGCATCGTTACGTTTCATAGTTTCATAATACATTTCTTGAAAGTCTGGAAGATAAGATAGGGTGGAGTCTTCGATAATTTCTACCCCATTTCTTCTCGCTTTGTTGATATTCCGTTTATTGGAGCTGGAATAGCCTTGTTTTATATCTTCATAAGGAAGGTTAAGATCCACGGCAGTTGTCTCTTGGACTAGTTCGATGTCCATGATTTTCGATAAAGCGGCTGAATTAGTGTAAAGAGGATGACATTTAATTTTTTCAGTAACAATTCCCTGGTCTGCACAGAAAGGAGTGAATAGGTGATAGAAATCGATTAAGGTGGAGGGGTCACCCTGAAGAAATGGCCCGCCGTAACCGTATGGAGTGACAATATCCCAGAATTCATCAAACGATCGTTTAATATAAGGATAAAAAATGCGTCCTTTCTCATTTTCGTAGTAAACGGCTTCTCCATATCCTTGATCCTTTGGAGCGAGCAGCTTTACATAATGGGGGTCATAATAGACATCAAGGTTTTCAATCTTCTTTAAATAAGGCTCCCAGTTCTTACAAGATGGTAGGTGCTTGAAAGTAGTCATTCTAGTTCTCCTTTCCATAGGGGAGATCCATTTTCATTCTCAAACTTTCACTTATATAGGGAAGAGCAGAATTACCCTGAAGAGTCGGTGAATGGTTGATGATGATTAATTTTCTATTCCTGTTGATTTTATTGAGGCCTGCCAGTAAATCTGGGTTCAGAAATTTTTCATCATGGTTTATTCTGAAATAATCATCCCCTAATAACAAAACCCCGTACTTTCGGTCTGGAGTTTCAATGAATAGGCGGCCGAATCCGTACATATCCAGGCTTGCCATTGCATCCGGGTAATTATGAATAACAAATTCCCCCTCTTCCTTTTTATCAGGCAAGGGTGTTTGAAACCAGTAGTTTCGCTCTCTCATGATAAAGCCGATTTTCTCGTACCAGCTTAGAGCACGCTTATTCCACTTAAATACATCCAGAGTTATGGTAGAAAGGTTAAACCGGCGAGCCCTCTGAAGACCATCTTCAAATAAAAGCTTCCCTATACCCTTACCCTGAGCGCTGCCTGAAATGTAGATGTTATTTAAATGGAGAGTCTTTTCCATGAACACCCATTCGGCAAATCCTATTAACTGATCTTGATCCAACGCACCAATAAAAATCCTTTCACTATGAGGATAATGAAAGGATAAAAGGTGGAATAAAAATTTTGAATAGCCTTTGCATGAATAAGGAGTAAGAGCATAAATGTCAGGTCTCATTCCATTTTGAAGTAAAAGGTTGACGTTCTGACAGTGGGACTGGTTTAGAACCGCGATTTTCAAGCCAAGAACTCCCTTCTAACGTGATTGCTCCACCATCCGTTCCTTAGTAATTCTTCGACGGGAAAGGCTTATAGGTAGTTATAAAATTGGAGATGGTCTCTTTATACGTATGCGCGGCTACATCATTTCTTGAATGAATCATTTCGTCCAGTTTGTGGAGTGTGCCGAATAATTCTTCTTCTGAAAATGAGGCGAGCTTTGCTTCGTAAATTAATTCATGCTTCGTGGCTCCATTACCTTCCTCAGCCAATAACATCTCTTCAAAAAGCTTTTCACCCGGACGAATTCCTGTGAATTCAATTTTAATATCTTTACCAGGCTCAAGTCCGGAAAGTCGAATAAGATCAGAGGCCAAATCGACTATTTTCATTTGCTCCCCCATATCCAGAAGAAATATTTCCCCACCAGTTGCATAGGATCCTGCTTGGATAACAAGCTGGACACCTTCGGGAATGGTCATGAAATAACGGATCATTTCGGGGTGTGTCACCGTAACAGGTCCGCCGCTTGCAATCTGTTCTTTGAAGAGTAACACTACACTCCCTCTGCTTCCTAGAACGTTTCCAAATCGAACGGCTGCATACTTTGTCTGACTATGAGCGTTATACTGCTGGATAAGAGTTTCGGCAATACGCTTTGTGGCCCCCATCACACTCGTAGGGTTTACGGCTTTATCAGTAGAAATCAGTATGAAGCGTTCGGATCCATACCTGTGCGCACATTCAGCTACGACCTTGGTACCGAAGACATTGTTTTTTATAGCTTCTTCAGGCTGTTTCTCCATCAAGGGTACATGCTTATGAGCAGCAGCGTGGAAAATAACTTCGGGCATATAGTGAGAGAATACACGCTGCATACTTATTTCATCCTGAACATCTGCAATTACACTTGTTACGTTTTGGGTTGGAAACAGCCTTTTCAATTCGTTCTCAATCGTGTACACACTATTCTCCCCACGTCCAAGGAGAAGGAGATGGCGCGGATTAAACTTCATAATCTGTCTGCATAACTCAGAGCCAATAGAGCCGCCTGCCCCCGTCACTAGAATGACTTTGTCCCGCATGTAACCTGTAATAGGCTGTAAATCAAGTTTAATAGGTTCCCGGCCTAGAAGGTCTTCCACTTTAACGTCTCGAATCATCTTCATGGATAACTTTCCTTCTATAATATCCACTAGCTTCGGTACTGTCTTAACAGTTACGTTCATTTCTTTGCATTTTTTAACAATATTGGTGATGACATGACGAGGTGCAGATGGAATTGCAATAATGACGGTGTCTATTTCAAGCTTCTCTATAAAGTAGGGTAGCCGTTTGGTGGAACCTAAAACTTTTACTCCATTTATTTTCTTACTGATTTTACTCTTTTGATCGTCAAGGTATCCAACTGGATGAAGGGTAGAATCAGGAGAATACCTTAGCTCGTTAGCCACAATGGATCCGGCGCTCCCAGCTCCGATAATTAAGGTGTTTTTCCGTTTCCACCTGTACCTTTTGTAGGCAGGAACTCGATGACGAGGTGTCCTCTGAAGACCACTGAACATGTATAGCAGTACAGCGATGAGGTAAAGAGTAAATAAAGGGTGGATTAGAAATTCTGTATGAATAGAAAGTGAGAATAATAATCCAGTGTACGAGATTAGACTCGCGGTCGAAGCGTATATAAGGTTTTTAGGAAACGTGCGGAATGGAGATGAGGTGCAGGTTATAATACAAAAGACGATCATCGTAAAGAAGTATAATGATAGGTTTAATTCTCCCATGGCCATCTCCATATCTTCTCTCATTAACAGAAATACGGCGAGCATGGATGCATAGGTGAATAAAAAGGTTAAGCGAATCTTAACACTATTGGTTAATGGGTTCATCATTTTTCACCACCTTTGTCGTTTCAAATTAAGTACACGGTTTCTTATATCATATTAGCGGTGATTAAAAACGTGGCAGTATAAGGAGAAGTTGGGCAAGATGAGCTGAAATTAGCAAATTCACCTAGTTCATTTATATACATAAGGAATAAAGGGCTTATAAGCCTCTGGTCTTAGAACAGAATATATCTCAGGCTCATTACGATAGTGCTTCATTCTGGATATGATAGATACAACAAAACAACAAGGAGGGAAAATAGAATGAAAAAGTTTTTGTTGTTCTTAGCAGCACTGGTGGCTCTTGGTATTCTGCTGGCCAACCTGGGACCGATGATTCTGCTTGGTGTTAGTGTCTGGCTTCTATATGTAGTGTTTAAGAAGTTTATGAAAAGTGAGACAACAGCAGGGAAAATTGGCTGGGTCGTTCTGGGGCTGATTATTACAAGTGTGGCCGTCTCCAATGTGTACGCTGTGATTGGACTAGCAGCCGCCTATGTCCTTTACTTAGTTTACAAACATTGGAGTGACAAGGAAGACAGCGAGACAGAGGTCTTCACTTCTAATGACCCATTCACAAATTTTGAAAGGCAATGGGCCGAGTTAAAAAAGTAAAATTAAAGGAGAGATTATAAGATGGGAAATTTATTTACACGCATGAAAGATTCCATAACGGCAGATTTGCATGAGGTACTCAATCAAAAAGAACAAAAGAATCCAATGGCCATGCTTAACCACTATTTGCGCGAAAGTGAGAAGGAAACTGAAAAAGTACGCAAGCTTGTAGAACGGCAATATCGTTTAAAAGACGAATTTGCAAGGGAATATCAAAAAGCTAAGGACATGGCAGAAAAACGCAAAGACCAGGCTGAGATTGCTGGGCGAGCTCATGAAACAGAGATGTACGAATTTGCAAAGAAAGAGCAGGAAGAGTATGAAAATAGAGCGGAACGGTTAGAATCCGCACGCCAGGAGGCCATCGAGCAACTCGAATCGCTTGAACGAAAATACGAACAGATGAAACATAAATTAAAGGACATGCAGCTGAAACGCATGGAGCTTATGGGGCGGGAGAATATTGCAAGAGCCCATCATCGGATGAATCAAGTTATTGAAGATACGGCGGACAAGCCATATTCTAAATTCTCAGAAATGGACCGCTACATGGAAGACCTGGAGTACAAAGTAAACAGTTCTTATTACCGGAACACGTTTGATAGTAAAATCTCGCAGCTTGAAAAAGATATGAAGGATACAGAGGAAGTTACTGCCAAATAAGAATCGTGATATGATAAAAGACGCAGGTTGCTGCGTCTTTTTCATAATCTCGGGATAGAAAAGGGGGATGACCTTTATGTTTAAACGTTTATCCACGGATGCGATCAATACTTTATTAATCATAGGGGTGGTCCTCCTTGTTATTGAAGTGGTTTTTTTTAATGGGGGACTCGTATTTTCTGTTTTATTTTCAAGTCTTCTCATTTATATAGGCTGGAAAAAGTATGACGTTTTCTGGAGGAAAGTCATCTTTTGGATTGGTGCGGTAAGCTTAGTGTTGACCGTCTTGAGTATGATTGCGGTCAGATTCCTTATCTTAGCAGCGCTCCTATTGTTTATTCATAACTATTACAAATCCAAAAAAGAACCTGAACAACTGCAGCCGGAAATAATAGATACCGATGAAGAAATCCCTTACAATGAGCCATTACTAGCGCAGAAATTCTTTGGAGATCAATCCACTCCGCATCAATCGTATAAATGGCAGGACGTAAATATTCATGGGGGTTTTGGGGACCGCATTATAGATTTAAGTCAAACTGTATTGCCTCATGATGAAGCTGTGATATCGATACGTCACCTGGCAGGTAACATTTTTATTTATGTGCCTTATGAAGTAGAAGTAAGTATCCAGCACAGCGCGGTCATTGGTCGTGCAGCTATTTTTCAATATAAAAAAACGAAGGTACTGAACCAGTATGTATCCTTTCGCACCTCTGATTACGTAACGGCAAAACCGAGAGTGAAAATCATTACGTCCATATTCTCCGGAGATCTTGAGGTGAAGCGCATATGACGATATGGCAGCGTCAAATTCTAAGCAGCTTCCTTACATTTTTCCTATTCGGGGTTGTTTTATCAGGGTTTACCTTCGTTGCTTTCCCATTAGACACCTGGGCTGATTTATGGAACCGTCGTGTCATGGATCTACCTTATGGTTTGTTAATCATAACCATATCCACCATTTCAGGTTTGCTGGTTGGTATTGTACAGGGCTGGACGTGGAGAAGGCGTTTCCATGCTGTTGAACATCAATTAGATGAGCTTGTAAGAGGAAATCCTGTCACCAATGAAGAATCAGATATATATGAAATGAAGGAAATTGAAAATAAAATCGTACAAATCGAAGATAAGTTTGCAAAACAAGCGAAGCTAGCTCAAAGGTTATCGACAGAACGGGCTGAAGAGAGAGAAAAAAGTCTTCAGGAGGTGGTGGTTCAGGAGCGGAATCGTTTGGCTAGAGAACTGCATGATTCTGTAAGCCAGCAATTGTTTGCTGCTTCCATGATGATGTCTGCCATCAACGATGTGAATCCACCTGAGGATGGGAATGTGCGAAAACAGATGCAAATGGTAGAAAAAATGATTCATCAATCTCAGTTGGAAATGAGAGCTCTTCTGCTCCATTTGAGGCCGGCAGCATTGAACAATAAAACATTATCAGAAGGGGCAGAAGAACTTCTGAATGAGCTGACTCAAAAAGTTCCTATGGATATTGAGTGGACCGTAGAGTCACTTGAAGTAGACAAAGGCATAGAAGATCAGTTATTTCGGATTCTTCAGGAATCTGTGTCCAATACGCTTAGGCATGCGAAAGCAAATACTTTAAAAGTCATGTTGATCGAACGGGATGAGAATATCATTTTGAGAGTCACAGATGATGGAGTAGGTTTTGAAGTAGAAGAGAAAAAGGCAAGTTCCTATGGCCTGCAAACGATGCAGGAGCGTGCTTTCGAAGTGGGAGGCACTTTGAAAATCGTTAGTTTAAAAGAAGAAGGCACAAGGCTCGAGGTTAAAATTCCTTATCGTAAAGACGGAGGGGAGACGTAATGATAACGGTATTGTTTGCAGATGATCATGAAATGGTCAGAATTGGAGTGTCAGCCTATTTAACAGCCCAGGCAGATATTGAGGTTATCGCGGAAGCAGACGATGGAAGCAAGGCAGTCGAATTAGCTCTGCAACATCGCCCCGACATTATCCTTATGGATCTGGTGATGAAAGAAATGGATGGAATAGAAGCGACCAGGCTTATTGTCGAGCAATGGCCCGAGGCTAAGATCATTATTGTTACCAGTTTCTTAGATGATGAAAAAGTGTACCCGGCACTGGAAGCCGGAGCGGTCAGTTATATGCTGAAAACCTCAAAGGCTGAGGAAATTGCTAAAGCAATTCGGGCTACTCATAAAGGACAGTCGATTCTTGAACCTGAAGTGACGGGGAAAATTATGAATAAGATGAGAACTCCTCAATCCAATCACCTCTATGAGCAGTTAACGGCACGAGAAATGGAAATTCTATTGCTTATGACAGAGGGGAAGACGAATCAGGAAATTTCTGATCAGCTGTTTATAGCCTTGAAAACAGTAAAAGTTCATGTGAGCAATATTCTTGGAAAGCTTGAAGTTCATGACAGAACCCAGGCGGTTATCTATGCCTTTAAGCATGACCTTGTTAATTAAATGGGTATTCTAAAACCATAGCCTGGGACTATTCATAACAAAAGTAACAATAGTAAGAGAACGACGTAAAAAATAATCAGCTTTACGTATACTCGTATCAATTTCATAAACTTTGACAGAAAGAATGAGGTTTATTAAAAAGACGGATGTAAATTAAAAGTAAAAGATTACATGCTTTTGTAATTATTCCCCTTAGTTATGCTTTAAAAGGGTACATATTTGTTACACTTTGACCAGAGTCTAATGCTTGTTTATCCATATTTTCGGGAATACCAAGTGGAAGAGGTGATAACTGTGAAATGGAATAATCAATCTGCAATTCAAGCGAGCTGGTCTGGAGACATTTCAAATAAAGAACAAAAAGAAAATGCAGCTGGCCAAGTTAGTGAAATGGTAAAGAATGGAGATGTGATTGGGGTAGGATCCGGGTCCACCTCTTATCTGGCATTAAAAGCAATTGCTGCCAGAGTAAAGAAGGAAGGACTTGATATATCAGCAATCCCAACTTCCCATGAAGCCTCACTAAACTGTGCTACATTAGGAATTAGAACTACTAATCTTATGAACGGGCGTCCAGATTGGGGCTTTGACGGCGCGGATGAGGTTGATGCTGATAACAGGTTAATTAAAGGAAGAGGCGGCGCAATGTTTGCAGAAAAACTAGTGATGGCGAGCTCTCCAAAAACGTACATTTTAGTAGATGGAAGTAAATTCGTTTCTAGACTGGGGGAAAAATTTGCTTTGCCAATTGAGTTGGATCCAAGAGCTCTTCACCTGGTAGAGACGAAACTTAACGATATGATGAAGGCAAAACTTAATTTAAGAATGGCTAAAGGGAAAGATGGTCCTGTCATTACTGAATCGGGAAATTTGATTTTGGATATGACATTAGAGGAGAAGGTGGATAATGATCTTGAAAATCGACTCCGATCCATTCCCGGGGTTATAGAGACTGGCTTATTTATTGGGTATCCCGTGGAAATATTAACAGTTTGAGCCCATTTTACTAATAATTGTTGGTACTCTGTAATACTTTTTCTATAATAGTAGTAAATCCTTCATTCAAAAGGGGAATCATTATGGGACTGCCAGAGACGATTATTTATCAGGATGAACGATATCCATCCGTTGTGCTTGCACCGATTGGAAAGAAAAACAAGTTTATTCGATCGGTCGGTCATAAATTTGAACGGGGGTTATTATCAAGATTGAATGATACGATTCTCGATCAAATGAAGCACATGAATATAGATGCTGCCCCGATTCGTCGTTATTTGGGTATTTCAGGTGAAGCGGTTCTGCCTGTATCACTGCAAAAAGACGAAACGGTATATCCTCACTTATTGCGCCCAGAGCTTTTCTTATGGAGCCCATTGTCTGAAGAACATGGACTACCTTTAAAAGATTCCTACATTTACAAAACGAATTTCACCCAATTGTCTTCTGAAAAGTTGAATGATCATGTTGCAGAAGTGCTGGAAGATTACAGGTTCTTAGCAGATATAAGCGAATATTCACGCGATTACTGGCTCACTAAAATCACAATAGCTTTTCACAGCCATCCGATTGTTAAGCTTATCCATGAAAAGAGAGAAGTTATGGACGCTGTTGAAGTCATGAATCAATCTGCACTTCTATCCGTAATCAAATACCCTGAAGATATTGCTTATTGGCGTCATCGAGTAGGGATTGTAATGCGTCCTTTCCGATCACTTCCAGAGAAATGGCTGCAGAATCCAGACAGCAGCTGTCCACACGAAAAACAGCTGCAATTCGATTCAGCTAACCGTACTATCTGCTGTTATTGTGAAACATGTGATTGCTGTCTTTATTATCAGGTAGATGAGGATCGGGTTTATTTTGAAGAGGAATTTGATGAAGAACGTGCGCGGAAACGTATGGTTACTATTGAAGAGCAATTCAACAGTATAGCTAAGCAGAATGAAACGCTGCTTGAACAGCTTCTCCAATTAAGAGCCTTAAAAAAGCAATTGGGGGCTGCTCGTAAGAAACTTGAAGAAAGTATGCAGCTGGTGCATCAGATCGAACTTTATCAACCGGAAGAAGCGAATCTTTCCGCCTATCCACTCCTATATATGTACGATAAACTCAGTAGAACAAATGTTCCGGAACGCACATCTTCTTCAGAACTGTGCTGGCTCTCAAGAGTCGAACTTGATGATGTACGGATGCTGAAAGAACTGCCAGACTGGCTGCAGCTGGTACCTGAGAATGTATACCCTATGACCAGTCATGTACTGGAAGAGCTTAAAGGGAAATTGGAAGAGGTTCGTTATGGAGAAGACGATGTCATTATTACAATCAAAGGAAGACCGGTAACCTATGCTTATACTCAGCAAATTCTGGATTTAATCTATTACTATGGTACGGACTATCCCGCTCATATCCTGGTGCACGTGCTGGCCGGAAAGGCTACAAATAAACTCAGAACGCTGAACTTACATGAAACAAGATGGTTTGGTTTACTTTCCGAGTGGCCGGAAAAGCATATTCAGAAATTGTTTAATCAACTTCAAAAGCAAGGCTGGATTATGAAGCAGCGTAAAGGATATTCAGTCAGTGATTTTGCTGAAGAGGTTATGTGAAAAGCGTTTCTAGCCGATAGTAATATAGAAAAGCTATTTAGTGAGATTGAATTCGTGATAAAGACCTGCCTTGGCAGGTCTTATTTGCATCCATCGTGTATCCGCTTCCTTGTGCTATAATGCTAGTATAGCCCGACAAAAGACCGTAGCCATGAGGGCTTCTCTAAATAAAATTGTATTCAATAATGATGGAAAGTATGTTAATAACACACCAAGGTATACATATATGTTTGAAGGAGGTCTTAAACAATGAAATCCATTTACCAAAAGGCTCTAGGAGAGCAGTTTTATCAATTACACCCTGCGATGCAGAAAAAATACGGCATCACCAGTGAAGATAATTTAATGATGCTGGGACAGGGAAGAATGACAGAAATTCGAGGGGCTCATCCTCTCCTCCGTCCTTTTTTTCTTTTAGGAAACTTCGATCACCTGGTATTTGCTGAAAGAGGGAAGCAGGTTCCTTTTACACTTGAAAACTATGCCTATCGAGATGATCAAGGCAGAGAAACTATGAGTTGGATACGGCGTTTTTTCTTTCCTTATTCCATCCGGGGATTTGATGCAGCGATGCGCTATGATGAAGAAAAGCAGAAAATTATAGACGACTTAGGGAAATCTGCCCTTCTTCAAACGGAGCTTGATCTTCATGTAACGGCAGAAGGGGGATTATATATGGAATCCGTACAAACCTCCTATCAGAATAAGTTTCAGGTGACAGGACCTACCACCTCTGTATACGAACATTATGATGAAGATCAGGAGGCTTACCGGGTACATGTCCATGTTGAATACGGCATGTTGGGAACGCTGTTAATGTATGAGGGTATGGTCCATACTGAATTTCTGCCGATGACTTATAAGAACATTCCGGAGCGTGGAATTCTGGATTAAATGGAAAGGAGCTAGGACTGTGAGTGAACAGGACTCTAAAGAGAATGAAAAGGTGCATACGGATTTTAAAGAACGCATGACCTATGGAGAATACCTGCATTTAGATGATTTGCTGTCTGCTCAAAAGCGATTGTCGTCTCATCATGACGAAATGCTGTTCATTATCATTCATCAAGTCAGTGAATTATGGATGAAGCTAATCCTGCATGAACTGACAGAATCGATCCATGCCATTCAGAAAGGTGAATTGGCTTCTGCGTTTAAGATGCTTGCCAGGGTTTCTAATATTCAAGTACAGATTATTCATGCCTGGGATGTGCTTTCCACTCTGACTCCTGCAGAATATATAGAATTTAGAGACAAGCTGGGACAGGCTTCTGGGTTTCAGTCTTATCAATATAGAATGGTTGAATTTGCCTTAGGCTATAAAACCCCTCATGTGTTGAAAATTTATCAGAAATCGCCTGAGCTCCACGAAGAACTTACACAAGCTTACGAATCTCCAGGAATTTATGATGCCGCTATACAAAAATTAGCAGAAGCTGGTTTGGATATTAGTTCAGATGTACTTCATCGCGATTATACAAAGTTATACGAAAAAGATCCTACTGTAGAAAAAGCGTGGATGAAAGTATATAAAGATGTCAATCAATACTGGGATTTATATCAGTTAGCTGAGAAGCTGGTTGATATTGAGGATCGCCTACAGCAATGGCGTTTTCGTCATATGAAAACGGTGGAGAGAATAATTGGCCACAAAACGGGTACAGGGGGCTCTTCAGGAGTCGGGTATTTGAAAAAAGTGCTTGACCACAGATTCTTTCCTGAATTATGGGACGTTCGTACAAGCCTATAGCTGACGGATTAATCTGAAAATAACAAATACATTAATGAAACATTACATTTGTGTTACAATAGGTGGTGCCAAAAAACTAGCAAAGAGGTACGACTAATGAAACCTATGATTATATACACGGCTCTTTTTAGCTTACTATTAATGGCAGGCTGTTCTTTCATTGCGAATGCTAATGAGGATTCCAAAGCCATTCAGGCAGAGCCCATCTATGATGTAAATATCCAAACGGAAATTGTAGAATTTGAAGAATACCATATCACAGTCCATTACCCAGACACTCCGAATAACCAAATTAACCAAACCATAATAGATTACGTGAATCAGAAAAAGGCAGCTTTTAAAAAAGAGAGCTATAAAGCTTTACAGGAAAATGAAGTTAAATCTTCCCATGAATTGCACATCGATTATGAAGTAGTGCACCAGGATCATCGTTTCTTCGTCGTGCAGTTTGAAGAAACCATGGATGTAGTACCAGGGGAGCCGGTCATAAAAAAAACCACTATGAATTTCGATAAAAAGAACGGAAAACGCATCGAATTGAAAGACTTGTTTAAGGAAGATCTTCCTTATAAAGATCGACTTGTGGAATTTACGGCTGGCACTTTGCAGGAAGATGGAAACTATTCTGAAAATACGAAAAGCGCATTAAAGACGATTTTTAACAACAATCTTCAAATTGCTCTGACCGGAGAAGGAATTGCTGTTTATATCAATGGTGTAGCTGATTTTCCTCAAAAGATTGTTCTTGGAAAGAAAGCTGTACATGAATTGATGCGTCCTGAATATGCAAATGCATTAGAACTAACTGGAAACGTTGAAAAGGAAGACCTAACATTGAAAGAAGAAGACCCGACCTTCTCTGCTGAAGATTATCGTTCAAAAGATGGACGTTCGGCGGAGAAAGAGGTTGCTCTAACGTTTGACGATGGTCCTCATCCTGAAGTAACAGCTAACATCCTTGATACGTTAAGTGAGTACGAAGCTCGTGCTACTTTCTTTATGATAGGAAAACGGATTAGCTACTACCCTGAAGTTGCCAAGCAAGTAGCTGAAGCAGGGCACGAAATTGGAAATCATACATGGGATCACCCTCGCTTATCCCGTTTACCTCAAAAAGAAGTAATGCAGCAAATTGATTCAACACAGCAGATTATTAAACAGGTGACTGGGCAAAAACCTAAGATTATCCGCCTTCCATTTGGAGACCGTCCGCCTGTTACGTATAAAAAAGAGATCAGCACAGTGCCTTGGACTGTAGAAGTGAAAAGATGGCAAAAACTGAAGCCTTCTGAAGTAGCAGAGAATGTCTTATCCCAAGTGGAAGATGGTTCTATTATCTTACTCCATGACCTTAAACCTTCTATGGATGAAGCTGTAGAATTAATTGTGAAGTCGTTAAAGCAGGAAGGTTATACATTTGTAACGGTTAGTGAATTAAATTAAGCAAAAATAAAGCAGCCTGGGCGTATCCTATCGCCAGGCTGCTTTATTTCGTGTATTAAAATGGCAATACTAGTTGATTTTATTTCCAATCCAGGATGCCCAGCCATTAAATTCAACTAAAAACCCATCATGTCCAAAGTCGGTTTCAGAGTGAAAGTGTTCGCTGCCGGGGACGTGGTCGCTGAAACTCTTGATAAAATCAAATGGGTAAAGAAGATCATGTTCGAAACTTAGTGTGTACACTTCCGCTTCGTAATGCTTCGACGCCTGCTTCCAGCCGCCTCGCCCTCGTCCGATATCATGGTGATTCATGGCTTCCAGTAAATATAAATAACTGTTAGCATCAAAGCGATCTTTAATTTTATCGCCCTGATAGTCTAGATACGATTGAATATCGTAGGATGCATCTTCTTTTTGATTTCGATCAAACCGTTTTTGAAAAAGGGTTTGACTCCGGTAAGTGATCATCCCTGCCATTCTTGCAATTTCGAATCCTTTGAGGTGTTGGTTCGAAGGGTAGTTTCCATGGTTAAATAAGGGGTCATCCTTAATGGCACGTGCACCGATGTGATTAAACGCAATTCCATAGTCACTTAAATAAGGAGTCGCAGCAAGAATAAAAAGTTGTTTCATAAAAGTCGGGTAGAGCAGTCCCCATTCATAAGCTTGCATGCCCCCGAGGGACCCTCCAGCAACAGCATGGAGGCGATTGATCCCGAGCTCATGTAAAGCCTTCCGCTGTGAATGGACGATATCACGAACGGTTACAGGTGGAAAGCTTAAGCGGTATGGTTCACCAGTTTCCGGGTCTAAACTGGCTGGACCAGTAGACCCATGGCATCCACCTAATACATTAAAGGTTATAACCTGAAACTGAGAGGTATCAATGGGGAGTCCTCTGCCAATCAATCCGGCCCACCAGCCAGGCTGTTCCTCAGAACCGACCGCATACTGGTTTCCTGTTAGCGCATGGCAGATTAAAATAGTTGGAGCACCAGGTGGTCCGAATCGTTCGTAGGCCAGTTCCACATTTGGCAATTGATCGCCAGATTCAAATGTAAAAGAACCAATTGAGATTGTTTTATTCTGAGACTGATAGCTGGTGGGGTTTTTTACAGACATGTCATGCCTCCTTTCCAGTTTAGACAGAGAGTGGTGTTTCCGTGTAAGACTGCCCGGAACGCAACGCTATAATAGATTCATAAAGACTGAGTCCTTTAACCAGGTTATCCTGATTTTCTGATACTGATTCTCTTGACCATAACAAGCCAGGTTTAATCTCTTGAGCAGATTGGATCGAATCTTGATCGAGCTCTTTTGTATAAATAACATCCACTACAGGCAGGGAGGAACCTTTAAGGTCTTCAATGCTTTCCGTTTCCACAACCTGAAAACCTAAACGAGATAGCTTCTTCGCTTCGCTTGAAAGTTCACTGTTTGCAGCAGCTCCCGTAATAGCGATAACTCTCTGTCGCAGTTCATTATTCGAACGGTCCAACGATGACGTCAGTGTCTCCTCTACAAGGGTTTTAGCGTTAAGATAAGGTTTTGAGAATCCGGTGGCTTCTTTAAGGCCGACGTCAAGCTCAGCTATTAGATCTTCTATTGATTCAAGCCCTACAGAAAGGCGTACCAATTCTTCCGTTACCCCGGATTTTTCTAGATTCTCATCACTTAACTGCTGGTGCGTGGTAGAGGCAGGGTGAATAATTAGTGATTTCGCATCCCCAACATTCGCTACGTGAGACCAGAGATTCGCTTGATCAATCAGTTTTTTGCCTGCCTCACGTCCACCTTTAATGCCGAATACGACGATTGATCCGTATCCATAACTGAAATATTTTTTAGTAAGCGGGTGGGTCGGGTGATCAGAGAGTCCGGGGAAATTCACCCATTCAACGCCTTCATGAGACTGAAGGTATTCAGCAACTTCTAGAGCCTGATCAGAGTGTTTAGTAATTCTTAAATGAAGGGTCTCAAGACCTTGAAGCAGTAAGAATGCGTTGTGAGGACTTAAGCAGGCACCCGTGTCACGGAGCAGCTGCACTCTCAACTTAACCGCGTATCCGGCCGGACCTACATCGATACCAAAGCGGACACCGTGGTAACTTTCATCAGGTTCCGTGAATCCCGGGAATTTTTCATGATTCCAGTTGAAGCGCCCACTGTCTACGACGAGCCCTCCAATTGTCGTTCCGTGACCGCCAATCCACTTTGTAGCCGAGTGAATGACAATATCCGCCCCCCAGCTGATCGGTTTGCAAATATAAGGAGTAGCAAACGTATTATCAATGATAAGAGGAATATGATGTTCATGAGCTACATCAGCAACCGCTTCAATATCCAGCACATTTAAGCTCGGGTTACCGATCGTTTCAGCAAAAATAGCTTTCGTTTTAGGGGTAATCGCTTTTTGGAAATCTTCTGGGCTGGTTCCTTCAATAAAATGAACAGTAATTCCATATTTAGGAAGAGTGTGTACGAACAAGTTATAAGTTCCCCCATATAAGTGGGAAGAGGCTACAATCTCATCTCCTGCGCTTGCAATATTCAAAATGGCCATCGTTATAGCAGACATGCCTGAAGCGGTAGCTACAGCCGCAGCACCATCTTCAAGTAAAGCAATGCGCTGTTCTAGTACATCGACGGTTGGGTTCATAATACGTGTGTAAATGTTGCCGGGCTCTGCTAATGAGAATAAGTTTTGAGCGTGATCGGTATCATTAAAAACGTAAGAAGTGGTCTGGTAAATCGGAACAGCACGTGAACCGGTAGCGGGATCCGGCTGCTGCCCTCCATGAAGCAATAAAGTTTCGGGTCCAAGTTTGTGAAAAGGTAATGTCATTAATAATCCTCCCTAAATTTATCATTCATTAATTCTAAAATTAAAAAGCCCCCTTCTTAAGTAAGAAGAGGGCGTAAGCAATCAGTTCCTCCACTTATCTTCCAGATCCATAGATCTGTAGGAATTAGCACCTTTTCAAGTATCTCCTTGAAGGTTGCCGGGCGTCACAGGGCCTAGTCCCTCTGCCACTCTCGATAAGAGTTTTTTTAATATTCAACTATTCATTAACTTGTATGGAATTATAAAGTGTTTTATGCTTAATTGTCAAACTATTTGTGCAAAATCTAAATACGTTTGAAAGGACAGTGGGGTGGGAATGGTTTAGCAAGTACAGCAAAAGGAGTGAATAGACATGAAGGAATACACAGTTGCACCTAATAAAGACGTAACAGGCTGGTTGATCAAAATAGAAGATGTTGCCCCTACGGATTTGTATGATGAGCGTGATACGGCAGTAGCAAAAGCTGAAGAAATGGCTCAGGATAACAAACCAAGCAGACTCTATATTTTAGATCAGAACCACGAAGTGGAAGAAGAAAGAAGTTATTAATTAAGAAGACTCCCAAAAACGGGGGTCTTTTTTTATAAGTCGCACCATTAATTCCCGTACAATATTATTAAAGATAAGGCCCCGTTAGCGAAAGACTCAGTTCCGAGATAAATTGGGTCCTTTACGTTAAATGGAGAAGGGCTGGTTGGGAAATAACTCGCTTTCCTGTGGGGGAACTGGTGAGCCTCCTCAGTCGTTTCACTCCTTGTGGGGTCTCGCCTAGCTCCTTCTCCCACGGGAGTCTCGCCATTTCCCCACCAACCCCACTTTAATACTGCGAACGGACCCTTCTATAAGAGAATGATGCTCCTGCTTAATCTGGATTAAATGCTTTTATGCCAGACTTTGTGGGTTTTTACATCCTGAAAATAGGTAGAATCCTAATGGTCTAATGCTTCAACACGGAGGTAATGTATAAAGTGGTTTCGAACTTCTGACTGGGCAAGGTCCGGAGGGGGATAATGAAGACTCCTGCGGGATCAACATGATCGGTGAGACCCCGGAAAGCTTTAGCTTGAGGAGGCTCAGCACATGCCCGCGGAAAGCGAATTATCCCCCGCAGGACCTTTCCTCTCATAAAATATCTCGAAGTCGAGTCTTACAGTAACCGGCCCTTTAGCTTAATAACCTTTTTACTATAAAATCGTTAACTAAATTTATTAGCTCGGTGAAGGCAGAGTTCGGAAGGAAGTATTTCCTGCGATGCGGGGGTATGGGAGCGACTTGTTAATTTTAAAGAATTTTGAAATAATTATGATGACTTATTTCCCATTGGGAAAATCGTCTCTCTATGAAAAGGTCAGGAAGAGGAAGGAGTGACGATTTTGTTAGAAAGAGAAAAATGTAATTCCTGCCAGGGTATTACATGTACATAAATTCATATAAATAATAGTTGGATAGAAGGGAGTCACATCTATGGTGCTGGAGATGGAAAACGTATCTTTGAGAAGAGGAGACAGATGGATTCTAAAAAATATAAATTGGCATATTGAAGAAGGCCAGCACTGGGTCCTGTTGGGGCTGAATGGTTCTGGAAAAACGTTTATCCTTAATTTATTAAACGCATATACCTTTGCCACCAAGGGAGAGGTTAATGTATTGGGTATGCAATTTGGGAAGACTTATCTTGCAGAACGACTGCGTAAACAGATTGGGTTTGTATCTTCAGCCATTCAGCAGAAGATACACCAGGAAGATAATGCTTTTGAAGTGGTGCTGAGCGGAGCGTTTGCTTCTATAGGACTTTATGAAACCCCTACGGACGCGATGAGACAGAAAGCTATTTCACTGCTTGAAGACCTAGGATGTATTGACTATGCTAATCGAAATTATGAAACTCTTTCAAGTGGTGAAAAACAACGGGTTTTAATTGCTCGAGCATTAATGGCGGATCCTTCTATCCTAATTCTCGATGAACCTACTAATGGCCTGGATTTTATTGCACGAGAAAAGTTACTAGAATCCATTGAAGAGATTACAAAGAAACCGGATGCTCCTACTCTGATTTATGTGACTCATCATGTAGAAGAAATTCTTCCAGTTTTCCACAAAACTTTACTGCTTAAAGAAGGAGAAGTCTTCAACGCAGGGGACACAACTAGTATGATTACCAGTCAGCAGCTTTCATCCTTTTTTGGATTAGAGGTAGAAGTGAACTGGCAGAATGATCGTCCGTTTCTTTCTAAAGCACGAGGAACTTCTGGATGACCAGCATGCATATCCTGTATAAGCACTATTGAAAAGATTTATGCCCGGTGTCCTCATGAATAAACATAGCTGTTCGCTGCTATCCAGTTTGCCCGACTTTCTTATTTGTGTTAAATATAATAATGGAATGCGTGGTATATCAAAATTTTATTCTTGAATAGCAGTTGAAAATATCCGTAAGCTCTTATATGATAATGATTATATACAGTTTCAGAGCTTTGATTTCCGTAGAGGAGTGATCAAATGTTAAAGGAATCGGACTTTCCCACAGATGAATTGAAAGAACAGTGGATAAAGGTGCGAAACAGAAAACTGGAAGAAATGGCTCAATATATCCAGCGCTACTTTCATCTTACTAAAGTCAGAGAGAATAAAAGCAGTTATGAAGTGCAAGGCTACTTCTTTCAGCCTGGCTTTGGCGAGGTAAGAATGGCGTTTGAATTCAGCTATGAAAATGTGGCTAAATTTACAGACTTATTTGATGAACCTATTGAAGAAAAAAGTTAAACAATGATGAAGATAAAACCCCGCTCTAATTTTTTAGAGCGGGGTTTTTATCTGGAGTTATGGGTTTTTAATTAAACGTTTTCAATTACTTTATTTTCAATATAATGTTAGGATAGAACCATTCAATGAGGAAGAGGTGGGAGTTTGAAAAAGCTTAAGCTTGGTAACAGCGAATTAGAAGTTGGGGAAATTTCTTTAGGCTGTATGAGAATTAATAAACTTGAAAAGAAAGATGCCCGATATGTGATTGAAAATGCGATGGATACAGGGGTCGATCTATTCGACCACGCAGATATTTACGGAGCAGGCGAGTCCGAGTCTGTTTTTGCAGAGGCAATCGACATGAATGATGATGTTCGTGAAAAAATGAAGCTGCAGACAAAATGCGGCATTCGTGATGGGTATTTTGATTTTTCCAAAGATCACATTCTTAAATCTGTTGAAGGAAGTCTGAAACGACTGAAAACAGATTATATAGACAGTTTATTACTGCATCGCCCGGACACTTTGTTTGAGCCAGAAGAAGTGGCTGAAGCCTTCAACGTGTTACAAGAAAGTGGAAAAGTACGCTATTTCGGTGTGAGTAATCAAAACCCGATGCAGATCGAACTATTGAAAAAGCATTTGAAGGAAGATTTAATTGTGAATCAGATGCAGTTAAGTGTGGTACATACACCCATGATTGATGCTGGATTCAACGTGAATATGCAAAATGATCCAGCTGTTATGCGTGATGGAAGTATTATAGAGTACTGTCGTTTACATGATATATCCATTCAGGCCTGGTCGCCGTTTCAACATGGGATGATTGAAGGGCCATTCGTTGGGAATAAGGAATTCCCGCAAGTCAATGCGAAGCTAAAAGAACTGGCCGAAAAGTATGGAGTCACAGATTCAGCCATTGCTATTGCCTGGATTCTTCGCCATCCGGCTAATATTCAGCCTGTAGTAGGCACGATGAACGCAGAGCGTATGAGAGACATAGCAAAGGCCTCTGATATAGAGCTAACCAGACCAGAATGGTATGAACTCTATACTGCAGCAGGGAATGAGCTGCCCTAACTAGGATGTGTAAAGATTAATGAAACAAGCACTGTCTTCTTTCATTTTTCCCTCTCACCCTCTACTATTACTAGAGAACAGGATCTTCTTAAAAAGCTGAAACTAGAGTTTTTGAGTGAGTATCCGTTACGATGAAATAAATGACTAATTAAAGGTAAGTTGAAATAATGAACGATCGATATGATGTTATCATTGTAGGAGCAAGAGTGGCCGGTTCAAGCTTGGCCATCCAACTAGGTAAGCTTGGGAAGACCGTGTTACTCCTGGATAAAAACTCCTTTCCCAGCGATACGCTTTCCACCCATCATATGTCGCATGTAGATTATTTAAAGAAGCTCGGTGTACTGGATAGGGTGGAATCGAAAGGTTTACGGCAAATTAATCGAATGCGTACATACATTGGGCAAAGTTTTGTCGAAGGACCCAGATCCTCTTACACCATTATTCCTAAACGCGATCATTTAGATCACATTCTTTTAGAAGAAGCGGAAAGATACGAGGGTGTTTCCTTTCAACCCTCCACCACTGTTCGCAGTCTTCTATGGGAAGGTGATAAGGTGGTCGGAGTCTCTGTGGATCATAAACAGGGCAGTTCTTCTTATTATGGTGATTTAATTGTAGGTGCGGATGGTAAGTACTCCAATATCGCAAAATGGACAGCGGCAGAGAAGTATCATAATCAAGGAGCGCTGAGGCCAGTTCTTTATGGGTATTATGAAGGGGTAGAACCACTTACCGAACCTGTCACAGAGATATTTCTACATGAAGGAAGAATTGGTTTTCTGTTTCCAATGGAGCAAGGAAGAGATTGTCTGGGTCTGGAAGTGCATCCAGATGAATTTAAAACTATGATGAAGGATCCACAAGCACACTTTGAATCTATGTATAAACAGCTTTATGGAATGGAGAGCCGCTTGGCGGGCGCTTCTTTACAAGGGAAGGTTATAGGCACCTCCGGGATGCCGAATTTCTTTAGACAGGCCTACGGTAAGGGATGGGCGCTCCTGGGCGATGCAGGCCACAGTAAAGATCCTAGTACTGGGCTTGGCATTAATGATGCATTTATGCAGGCTTTTCTTTTAGCGGAGTCTATTGAGCTTTATGAAGAAGGGGAAAGCTGGGAAGAAGTCATGAGAATCTTTCAGGAAAAGAGAGATGCCCAGTTGCTTCCTGGGTTCCAGTTAACTCTGAATTATATTCAGAGTTTACGAAGTTGGACAAGTAATGAAATGGCTTTGTTTCAAGCTATGGCCGCAAATCCAATGGTATGGAATAAGCTGGTTCCTAAAATCGCTGATCATTTAAAAGAAGACTCTAAGGATATTCCACTCTTACATCAATCGGTTGAACTCGAAGCTAGACAATTTGGATTTGAGAAGGAAGTAAGAGAGGATAATTAATAATATGAGGTGATGCAGCAGTGAGCTGGACAAAAAATAAGGCTTATGAGAAGTTGCAGGAGATATACACGGATAAAGTTATGCAGGATGAGAAGCGACGTATTTTTCAGCAGGTTTATAACCATCTTCATGAACACTTGGATGATCTTGCTGTTAAGTCGGGTTTAAAAGAAGAATCTTTAAAGCAGTTGAAATTTTTTAAGGAATATACATTTATGCCTGGCGACAACTTGTTTCAGTCTATGCGCTATGTTTTTCTGTTGGCTCGTGGGGAAAGAGAAAGGGATCCTCAAGAAACCAGTCAACATCTGTCGCGAATTTACCGAGCCCTATTTCAACCGGCAGGACTTAAAAACCCTTATATACCGGAATCCTTTTGGAAAACTCCGCTCGGTGTAGCTTGCTCCGTTGCTGAAGATGGTGTAGAGTCTGTTTATCCTGTGCTGGATGAAGTGATAGAAGCTGAAGCATTTGAAAGTCATTAAGTAAAGACGCCTTCTATACGGAAGGCGTCTTCTTGTATGGGAAGAAACTATAGTTGAAAAAACGTTCTGATTTGTCCAGCAATGCCCTGGTAGGACTGCAGTCCTTCTAAATTAGCTAACATTCCTTTTAGAATAGCCGGACGTGGCTCCATTTTTTGTATTTCATCCAGTAGAACAGAAATGGTTACTTCAATGTCTCCATCTGATGACTCTCTGAGCTGAACCAGGGTTTCGATAATTGCATCTAGTTCATGATGAAAGAATTCTTTAGGAATAAGACTGCTCATAAGTTCTTCAGTAATGACAGGCTGGTCCCCGCTGTGTTTAAAGCCATCTACAATAAAATCCATGCGCCTGAGCATGGCATGAGATAACTCTTCTACATCCATTTGGACGTTCTCTATAATAATCAAATCTAAAAATGCCTTAAAAATACCTTGAAGCAGAAGGCTCACTTCCCAGATAGCTGAATCGATTTCCTTACCGTAAATGGAAAGCAGATGCCTTTTGTAAAACAAGTATGAATTGAACCGCATTTGAGTGAGGAAAGCTTCTATATTGTCATTAAACGGGATGGCCTGCTCTCTAATCTGCATAATAATAAACTCTCTATGTTGGGCGATTTCCTGAAATGTGACGGTCATTTGTTTCATAAACTTAGCTCTTGGTTCCAAATCAAGGGACTGGATAGCATCCGTCTTTTTCTGTATATTTTGAAAGTAATAATTAAATATTTCCAGTAAGAGTGCATCTTTTGATTTGAAGTGTAAATAAAAAGCACCTTTTGAAATACCGCATTCATTAGCAATTTCCTGAACGGAAGTGGAGCTAAAACCTTTTTTTGCAAATAACTTTATTGAATGTTCAATGATGTGAATTGATTTTTGATCCATTTTCACTGCTCCTTGGCTGTTTGTGGGGTAACTGTATAGGATTTGAGTAGTTTCGTCTGTAAATTATGACCGGCTCCTTTAGGCTGTTGAGACGAGGCCAATGAAACATGCGTTTAATGCTTCGATAAAAAAGGATTTTTCGTAAGAACAGTGACCAATCGCCTGCGATAGATCGTCAATATTAAGGTTTGAACATGAACGTACAAACCTGTTAGTTAATAACTTAATAATAACTATAAATATAGGCTCGTCAGATGATAGGATTGAAGGAACAGCCGGTCAGGTATTAGATGCGCCTGCATAGTCTTCTATATTCCGACTTTATTTTAACGTATTTCCTCTTGAAAGTCTCCGTGTCATAAAATAGAGTTGTCAGGAATGGAAGGTTCCAGCCGCTTAAAGAAGTGCGTTTAGAATTGGATGAAAAAGTGGTGGCTGAACAAAGTTTTAAAGTCGATGGAGATATAGGTTCATCTTTTTTTCTGACTTACATTTATTCAATGAAATGCAGGAATTTATGGTGGTAGAAAGAAATGATACTACTATAGAAGAGCTGAAGCAGCTGGGATTTATTAAGGTTGCAGCTATAAAGATTCATTAGCTGTTTGATGGCATTAGAATGTAGGTGAAATCTAGTATTCAGTTTTTGAACGAACTCGGAGGTTTCTAATTAGAATTTTAGTCGGATACCGTTAATTATACCTGCAGTTTTTTTACAGGTTGGCGGGGTCAGTAAATGTAAAAAGGTTAAAGTAGCTTAAACATTTTCTGTTAGAATAAGAACATCACCAAATATATTTTCGGAAAATTAATTATAATAGACATTGAGGTGGAAGAATGAATAATTATGAGATTACAATTGTGGGCGCGGGTTTCTCAGGGATCACAGCTGCCAATCGATTTTTAAAGCAAGGAAGAAAAGATCTCCTGTTAGTCGATAAAAGCAAGAGTGTCGGAGGACGACTGGCAACAAGGCGAGTTGCAGGTGGTAAAGCGGACCACGGGGCACAGTTTTTCACCGTAAGAACGAAGGAGTTTGAAGAAGAGGTTGAAGGATGGCTTGATCAAGGGTGGATTAAGCGATGGTTTGGTGATGAGTACCCTCGTTATACAGCCGTAGACGGTATGAACAGCCTGGCTAAACACCTGGCTAAAGGTATTCCGACGTCACTACATACCACGGTGACCCGAATTGTCCAGAATACAAGTGGGTTTCGCTTATACGATGAGAATGGGAATGAGTGGCAGTCAGAAAAGGTATTGCTGACTATGCCTGTCCCTCAAATAATAGAGCTGTTAAAAGACAGTGAAGTACGTGTGGATTCATCTGTATATAACCAGTTGAAGAGAGTTGTGTTTGAGCCAACTTATGTAGGGATTTACAAGTTCAATCATCCTACTAACCTTCCTGAAGACGGTCATGTGGATACTGATCTTCCAGAGGGAATGGAACGAATGGTGGACCACGAGAAGAAAGGGATTTCAAAGGAAACCACAGTCAGTATCTATATGAAATCAGACTGGTCCAGGAAATACTACGGGGAAGATTATGTGCTTTCTTTAATTAAAGAAAAAGCGGCTTCTTACTTCGATTGGAAAGATCTTGAGTCTGAACAGTTGAAACGCTGGCGTTATGCTCAGGCGAAAAATGTTGTGCAATCTTCTTATCTAGATCTATCGGGTGAAGGAACGCTTGTAGCTGCGGGAGATGCATTCCTTAGAGAGAATGATGAAGCCAAGCGTACTCGCCTGGAGAGTGCTTACTTATCTGGAAAAGATGCAGCTGCTTATTTCAGCTGGTAAACCATATTAGTAATTATAAAAAAGACGGCACCTGCAAATTCGAGGTACCGTCTTTTTTATAATTGGCTCCGTTAAACTTCCACGTTGATATTTAAGTAAAGCTCCCGTTTGTTGAAGACTTGATTTCGAGATAAATCGGGTCCGTTACTTAATATAGAGAAGGGATGGCTGCGGAAACAGCTCGCTTTCCTGCGGGGGAACTGGCAAGTCTCCTCGC
>NZ_JAIVAL010000014.1 GCF_020171985.1 Halobacillus halophilus | reverse complement strand
AACATGATCGGTGAGATCCCGCAGGGCTGTTAAGCCCGAGGAAGCTCAGCACATGCCCGCGGAAAGCGAGCCGTTCCCTGGAGCCCCTTTCTCCACACAATATCTCGAAACGGAGTCTTAAACAAACCGGCCCTTTAGCTGAATTAGTTATCAAATTAGCAAATACTTAACGGAGTTGTGAAAAGAAGGGGAACATGTGGGCTTTATAGAAAATCTAAGAGACGCTGATTAGGAGGCGATAGGATGGAAAAAACAGTTTTAATAACGGGAGCTTCAAGCGGTTTTGGTTTTCAGACAGCCGTAAAGTGCGCAGAACGAGGGTTCCACGTAATTGCAACTATGAGAAATATGGATAAAGCCAAAGCATTTTTTTCAGGAGATCTAGATGAAGACATCACTCGACGCATAGAAGTCTGGCCGCTTGACGTGACCGATTCTTTTTCATTGTTTGATTTCGAAAATAGGGTACAGCAAACGGAACGAATTGATATATTAGTCAACAATGCCGGATACGCTTTAGGTGGATTTGTTGAGCAAGTTCCTATAGAAGCATTCCGACGTCAATTTGAAACGAATCTCTTTGGTGTCATTCGTGTAACGCAAGCGGTTCTCCCGGTTATGAGGCGGCAGCGAAGCGGGAAGATTATGAATGTCAGCAGCGTGAGTGGGTTAATTGGCTTTCCGGGATTATCTGCTTACGTTGCTTCCAAGCATGCACTTGAAGGATTTTCCGAGAGTCTGCGGCTGGAGATGAAACCATTTGGTATTGATGTCGCTCTAATTGAGCCTGGATCCTATCAGACAAATATCTGGTCCTCCGGAATGGAACTCCCCGAGGAGACGCACAACCCAGATTCTCCTTACGCTGAATACATGAAAGACCTCTGGACTGCCATGCAGCAGGGGAAAAAGAGTGACCCAGGGGAAGTGTCCCAACTCATGACCAGGCTGGCCGGCAAAGACCACTTATCCAGACTTAGATACCCGATCGGCCCGGGAGTAAGATTTACGATTATCATGAAAAGGGTCCTGCCCTGGGCTTGGCTTGAAAAACTGATTCTGAGTCAAATACGATCCTCTTAGTTTCATAATCCAAAATCTGGGTAACAGTACTGAAGGAAATGAAAGGGGAGATTAGGCATGACAGAACCCATCGTATTAAAAGGAGCTGAGGAGATCCGCTTTGAAGGAAATGAAGTAGGAATTCTCATCTCGCACGGATTTACCGGAACGACTCAAAGCATGAGGCCTCTGGCTGAAGCTTATGCAAAAGAAGGATACACCGTTTGTGTTCCGCGATTAAAAGGTCACGGAACAACACCTGAAGACATGGAAACCACGTCTTATGAGGACTGGATTAAATCGGTGGAGGATGGCTATCACTGGCTGAAAAATCGTTGTGACATGATTTTTGTGGTTGGTTTATCCATGGGAGGTACACTGGCTCTTCATATGGCAAAGAAATTCCCGGATATTAAAGGCGTCATTCCTATCAATGCGGCTATTAAAATTCCAGCAATGGAAGGAACGGTCGCTATGGAAGAGCGCTTCATAGATGCTATTGGTTCCGATATTAAAAACCCGGAAGTAGAAGAACTGGCTTATGAGAGAACGCCTGTACGTTCAGTCAACCAGCTGCTTACTTTAATGAATCAGGTCGAAGAAGGAATGTCCGATATTCATTGTCCGATTCTCATTTTTGTATCGGATGAAGATCATGTGGTTCCGCCTCATAATTCAGAGATGATCTTTGACTCCGTTTTTTCTGAACATAAAGAAATTGTACATTTAGAAAACAGTTACCATGTGGCTACACTCGATCATGATCAGGACTTAATTATTGAGAGAAGTCTTGAATTCTTTGAAATGTATGCCAAGACCATGGGGTAACGGTCTGATCTCCACTTAGTAAAAGAGAGATTAGTTGAAGAGTTAACGGAAAACTACTATAATATGGAATATCAAGAAAAGTAACGGTATAAAGCCTTCAAGGGGAGCCCTCCGGCTGAGAGTGAACGATGTTCAGACCCTTCGAACCTGTCAGTTAATACTGACGCAGGGATGGCGGCTTTTTTGATGGTGCAATGCAGTCGGGAATCCTCCATCAGGAAGCTTCCCTTTGGCATTGCTTTTTTTGTGTCTTTAAAAGGAGAGGATACAATGCAAAATAGACGAGTATTATTTATGGTAGAGGTGGCGATTTTCTCAGCACTTGCTATCTTGCTGGATATTATTCCGTTTCTATCCTTTAAACTCTGGGCTCAGGGCGGATCGGTATCATTCGCCATGGTTCCGGTCTTTATTATGGCTTTCCGCTGGGGCGTGAGAGGCGGAGTATTAACCGGATTCTTACTAGGATTCTATCAAATCCTGACCGGAGCCATCATTATCACGCCTATGCAAACCATCATCGACTACATTCTTGCTTTTGCGGTCATTGGTCTTGCAGGAGTGGTAGCCAAACCGCTTTGGCATTCGATTAAAGAAAATCATAGAAAATCGTTAGTCATGTGGATCGCTACCGGCTGTCTTATTGGCAGTTTCCTTAGGTTTATCGGCCACTTCATTGCCGGCATTATATTTTACGGAAAGTTTGCTCCAGAAGGTCAGCCTGTTTGGTTATATTCCCTGCTCTACAATGGCGGCTATATGCTCCCTGCCTTTATCCTGAGTGCCCTGGTTGTCAGCCTGCTCTTTGTGAAGCGTCCCAAGCTAATCGTAAGATAAAGAAAACCCTGACTAGAGTCCCTCTCTCTAGTCAGGGTTTTTTAGGTGTATTCACCTATTATTTACCAGGTTTGAGCCAAAAGGATTAGGGCTAAACTGTAAAGTATTTAAAAAGGGGGGAGTACCGTGAAGAAGCTTAAGAACTTACATAAAAGCAAGGTCTTTTGGATTATAATGGCATTTATACTTATTCTTTCTGTGATGATTGGTTATCACACATCCTGGAAAGCACTTCCGGAAGGTGTGTCTTATGAGGGGGATGTTCATTCCATGGATGATATTGAATTCTTTTACGACCTGACTTACGAAAATGAATCGGGTGAAACGGTGCACGACAGGCAGATCTTCCAGGAATTAAATAACACGATTGCAGAAGCAGATGACTTTATTGTCGCAGACATGTTTTTATTTAATGGTTATACGAATGGAGAGAAAGATTTTCCCGCTATCTCAGAGAATTTGGTTAACGCGATTGTCCGGCAGAAAGAAGAAGTTCCGGAGCTTAAAGTCGTCTTCATTACCGATCAGATTAACACGATTTATGGGTCCTATGAATCGGAAACCATTCGCCGTTTGGAGGATGCAGGCGTGGATGTGGTTTTAACTAATTTAAATAAGCTTCGTGATTCCAACCCTGTATACTCCAGTATCTGGCGTTTGTTCTTCTCCTGGACAGGCACAGAAGGTGAAGGCTGGATCGGTAATCCGCTGGCTAAAGAAGCACCGGATGTTACCTTACGCTCTTATTTAAAACTTCTGAATATTAAAGCCAACCACAGAAAGCTGCTCGTTACCGAGGATGCGGCTATGGTTTCGACAGCCAATCCTCATGATGCTAGCGGCTATCATGAGAATGCAGCATTTAAGATGGAAGGTCCGATTATTAAAGATATCTTAGAGGCAGAGGAAGCAGTGGTCAATTATTCTGGAGAAGCCGACTTCCCATCGTATAAAAATCGCTCCTGGGAGAAACAGGAAGGTGACTTGACGGCTCAGTTTGTTACGGAAGGAAAAATCTATCGCTCGATCCAGGAAGAGTTGAAGAAAGCCGGAGAAGGAGATGAAGTGTGGCTCGGCATGTACTACTTGTCGGATCGCAAAATTATAGACCTTCTGGATAAGGCAGCGGATCGCGGGGCAACCGTCAATATTGTGATGGATCCAAATAAAAAGTCCTTTGGGCATGAGAAACCCGGGCTTCCTAATCTGCCGGTAGCAGCCGAAATGCAGCGGCTTGGAAATAACAACATCAACCTGCGCTGGTATGATGTCAATATTGAACAGTACCATGCAAAAATGCTGTATATCAATAAAGGCAGCGATAGTGTAATCATCGGTGGTTCCGCAAATTACACCCGTCGAAACCTTGCGAATTTAAACCTGGAAGCGGATGTAGTCATTAAAGGAAACTCGGACGAAGACGTATTTCAAGAAGTAGACCAATATTTCGATCGTATCTGGAATAATGACAGCGGCCATTACACAGCAGACTATAAGGAATACAAAGGGAACTTAACACTTGTACGCTACATTACGTACCATCTGCAAAAATGGACCTGGTTTACTACCTATTAAAAAAAGCTCACTGACATCGTCAGTGAGCTTACCTTTTAGTCTAATATGCCTGAAGCTTTCTCCTGGTCGGTCAGGATTAAAAGAACTTTTCCTTCATCCATATCCTCTTCGTATTCTTCAGCTTCAGACTCTGAGAATCCGATTTCTTCAAGCTTCGTACGCAGCTCGTCACCTTGTTTACTGAAAATGTTGCTGATGATGTTGGTGAAATCCTGTTCAGAGAACCCGATCGTGTTGGCATCCACGTTATTCGCGATTCGTTTGGTGCGGTCGTCGTCATGAGAAAGAATGTAAATATCGGTTGGATGAATTCCATTATCCTGTAATGATTTAACATCCTGCATTAATTTTTCATCATTGCTATATTCTCGAATCATCGGTTTCATTCGTATCATCTCCTCTTTTCCATAATGATGTACAGTAAGATAAATACCCGTTCAATTATTATAGAAACATAGGAATGTTCTCTTTTCTTTAAGAAGGATTTAACAGGATAGGAGTCGAAAAAGTACGGAATGGAGGGAAAAATGATGAATAAAAATAAATCGAATATTATCGCTACGTTTTCTATCGCAGGATTTGATCCAAAAACTGGAGAGTTAGGAGTGGCCGTACAGTCGAAATTTCTAGGAGTAGGTTCGGTTGTTCCCTGGGCCAAAGCGGGTGTGGGAGCAATTGCGACCCAGGCTTTCGCTAACCCTTCTTACGGACCGAATGGACTTTCCCTTCTTGAAGAAGGCTATACAGCGAGTGAAGTAATTGAGAAACTGACGTCAGAAGACGAATTTTCAGCAGATCGTCAGGTAGGAATTGTAGATGCAAAAGGAAATACCGCCACTTTCACGGGTGATCAGTGCTATGAATGGGCAGGTGGCATAACCGGAGAACATTATGCGGCACAGGGAAATATTCTAGTCAACAAAGAAACGGTAACCCATATGGGGCGTGCTTTTGAGGAAGCTGCGGGGTCTCTCGCTGATCGTTTGCTGGAAGGTTTAAAAGCCGCCCAGGAAGCTGGAGGAGACAGCCGCGGGAAACAATCCGCTGCCATTTATGTGGTCAAAGATAAAGGCGGGTACGGCGGCTTGAGTGACGTTTTTGTGGATCTTCGGGTAGACGATCACCCTGAGCCTATTCAGGAACTTTCACGCATTTATCAACTTCAGCAGCTTTATTTTGGAGAAACGCTTGAGGAGCATAGGTTACCCGTGGAGGGAGAAGTAAAAGCGGATATTATCGCTCAACTTCACCGGTTAAACTACATGGAAAGCGTCGATTTACCAGACTCCGACATGTATGATGCGCTAACAGCTTATCTGCATACGGAAAACTTTGAGGGTAGAGAACAGGAGAGAGGCTGGATCGATCAGAAAGTCCTTGCCTTCATGAAAAACCAGAAAAAGTGATCAGCTTATGAGACAGGCAGAATCAATTTCGAGCAATTGAGTTGTAAAGAAGGTCCATCTGGGACGAAGAAACAAGTAATAGAAAATACATGACTATTCAATAAAATGGATAATTATGTTAAAATAGTACGTACAAAAGTAATAAAGGTGGGTTTCAGGATGGGGTTCATAATAGCAATCCTGATGATTGCAGCACCAGCCTTGTTTCTTGTCAGTTGGGGGAAGTCAGGCTATGACTGGGGTACGTTTGAAGAAGACCGTAAAGAAAAGTGACGCTTATCAGGTAAGTTCAAAAGATACGAAACGGAAGCCCCAATGAGTTATCATTGGGGCTTTTTGTCTTTCCGTTTAGCTTATATTCGAAACAATTTACCTATAGGCGTAAATAAACAACACTTTTAGAGGTTTTTTATTTTTGGTCTATCATTCTAATTCGGAGTTGATAATGTTGCAGAAAGGTGTAGCAGTTTATTTTTTTGGACTGGATTTTTTTATAATCCTTGCAATATTAAGTATTTTTCTGCTGGGTATCCCAATTATTGTGCGAAACTTATTGGGTGCAGATAAGAAGAAATGGTTTTCCAATAATCATATGAATGAGTTTCATAAAAAAGTGGACTCGAGATTTCGTGCTATATTTGTTATCCTCATTTTCGCATCGTTACCGTGGAGTATAAATGAGCCATTGGTTATATCGGGCATGTTGGCCCTGTTTACAATAGTCCTGCTTGGCTTGCAGACTTTCGCAGAATGGAAGTTCTCATCTAACAGACAGAATTTTAAAGTTTCGCTAATCGAAATCGCACTATTTTTAATAGCTTTTCTAGGTGTAGTATTCTGGTTTAGCTAGAAGAAATTTTGAATAAGTAAAAAATGAGGGGCATCAATGAAAGATCTAAGAGATAAAATCTATGGAAGCATATTGGTGACAGCGGGAGTAATAATTGGAATCACTCTGGTGTTGTCTTATTTTGGCCTTTTTGAAGATCTTCGAATGCTGCGTACGCTGATCGTCGCAGGTATGATCGTACTTATTATCTTCACTCTGGTTCGGTGGAAAGAACAATTAGATGAAAAATATAAATAGCAGTTAACTATAAAGTTTCAGCTTAGATCAGACTAAGCTGATTTTTTATTAGGTTATAAAAAGAAAAATCGTCATTGACTTTATTTGATGATTTGATTAACATCTAATTAGATGTTTAACTAATTAGATGGAGGGAGAGAATTATAATGCAGTTAGATAAAATGGTGGCCTTTCATAAAGCTGCTGGCGATCCAACACGGTTACGGATTATTGCTCTGCTTAGACAGGGGCCGCTTCATGGTCAGGCTATCGCAGGAAAGCTAGGACTTCGGCCGCCGACGATTACGCATCACTTAAAGAAATTAAGGGATACGGGAATGGTTTACTCACGCCGCGATAAAAACACGATATATTTTTATCTGGATGAAAAGAAACTTACATTTATGGCAGAGGCTGTAACACGAATAGGAGATGAACAGGTGAAGGCTGATAAAGAATGGCAGATAACAGAGAAAGAAGAGCGTCAGATTCTTCAAAACTTTATCACGGTAGATGGAAAACTTAAGCAGATGCCCAGCCAGTTAAAGAAGCGTGTCGTTGTGCTGGCTTATTATGTTAAAGCATTCCAGCCGGGAAAAACGTATGAAGAGAAAGAAGTGAACGAATACATTCGCACGTTCTTTGAGGATTATGCTACGGTGCGAAGAGAATGGATTATGCATCACTTTATGTATAGAGAAAACAATCGTTATGAACTTAACCCTCAAGAAATGTGGCCCGTTGTTGTTTAATGATGACGCGGGTCTCTTTTTTTAAATAACTAATTAGATGAGTATCTAATTTCAAATAATGGAGGATCTAAGAATGTTAGTAAACCATTCATACCGCCGGTTGTTTTATTCAGGAATCATTAGTGGGACGGGGGACAGGTTCAGTCAAGTCGCCTTGTTGACCCTTATTCTGCAAATTACCGGCTCAGGGGTGGCCGTGGGAACCGCATTAGGCCTTAGAATTCTTCCATACCTTTTTCTTTCACCGCTTGGTGGAAAAGCGGCTGACCGAATCGACCCAAGAAAACTTATGATAGCTGCTGACTTGCTTCGGATTCCTTTTGCGCTTAGCTTTACTTTGATTGAATCGGATGAGGATATGTGGATTGCTTTCACAGGTATTTTAGTTCTGTCGTGCGGAGAGGCTTTTTATCAGCCGATTCGAAAAAGCACAATTGGAAAGGTAACCGAACCTTCACAATTACCCGTAGTTAATGGACTGGAACAATTCAGGACCGGCGTTGTGCTAATTTTAGGGTCCGTAACCGGGGGAGCTGCTGCCTATTTTTTTGGAACGGATATAGTATTTACGTTTAACGCCGTGTCCTTTGCTGCAGCCGCTATACTCATTAGAAATCTGGAAGTAGAGAAAAACCCTGTTCAGGAGGACTTTGAATTTCAAGGCATAGAGATGAAGGTCAAGGACTGGATGAGTACAGGTATTCTTCTGGCCGTCATAATTCAATGGACTGGAGCAGCGATGGACGGAATTTTTAACGTGCTGATCAGCATCTATGCCGTACAAATTTTTCTGAGCGGAGAGCTCGGTGTAGGTCTTCTTTATGGTGCTCTTGGAACGGGACTCATGACGAGTTTTTTCTTAATGAAGGTTGTGAAGCGTCATCTGCTGCTCTTCTCCGTATTTGCGCTTATCTTGGAAGGGGTTCTGCAGGGGGCAGCAAGCCAGGCGGGAACCTTATATCAGCTTATGATCTATTTTTTTGTGATAGCTCTGATCGGCGGAATGGCCGCAGCTTTCCTGGATACACTCGTTATGACAAGGATTCCTTTCATGCGGCAGGGGAGTGTGTTTGGGGTTATTGAATCGGGTTCGAATGTAATCCTTGGCATGATGATGGTAGTTGGCGGATTAGCAGTAGACATGTTTCCTGTCAGGATTGTAGGGTTTACAGGCGGGATGATCGGGTTTGTTGGCGGGCTTATTCTATGGATGTGCTGGTTGTTCAGGCATAAATATTTGAAAAAACAGTCATAAGTTGGAACAATAGGGGATAGCTACCAGTGTGAAACTGGGATGCTTTGAATGCAAAGGTTTAAAACTTTCCAAAAGAGGAAAATAAGTTTGTAATTACTGGGAAGTGGGAGGAACTATGGATAAAGGTACAAAAACTTGGAATATGGTACGCGTAGATGGTGCTGATGCCTATGAAACAACGGACATTGTGGCGGAAGAGTTTCCTCTCACCATTATGATTAATGGCCAGGAATTTGCCACCATGGTCTGTACTCCGGATCACCTGGAAGAATTGGTGATCGGTTTTTTGGCAACCGAGGGAGCAATCTACACCATAAAGGAAATAGAGCAGCTGTCTATAGATGAAGAACGAGGATTTGCTTATGTGGAAATTTCTCGTCCCATTCCAGTTGGAGAAAGCGAACAGAAACGCTGGATTGGTTCTTGCTGCGGAAAGAGCCGGGCCTTTTATTTTCAAAATGATGCGAAAACGGCCCGCACGGTGATGAACCAGTTTACTTTGTCTCCGGAAAGCTGCATGCAGCTGATGGAATCGTTTCATGAAAACGCCCATACCTTTCAGCGCACGGGCGGTGTCCACCAGGCGGCCATCGCTTCAAATGGAGAAATAGAAATCCAGTTTTCAGATATAGGAAGACATAATGCTCTAGATAAGCTTTACGGTCACGTCATTAAAAACGGAGGCCGAAAAAAAGACCACGTCATTATTTTCAGCGGCCGCATTTCTTCAGAAGTACTTCTGAAGGTTTCAAAAATGGGTATCGGGTGCCTGCTGTCTAAATCGGCTCCTACAGACCTGGCCCTGCAGCTTGCTGAAGATTTAAACATAACCGCTGTCGGATTTATACGCGGCGGGAGGATGAATATTTATACTCATCCGGAGCGTATTGAGTTAAAAGAAAAGGACAATACCGCCACATCGAACAGGGAGGAATTCAATTGAACGACAGAGATCATACCGTCGTGACCATTAATGGCACGGAATATTTAGCAGATCCGGGACAGAATTTATTAGATTTAATAAACACTACTGACGAGGATGTACCTCAAATATGTTATAACGAATCACTTGGACCTATCCAGACATGTGATACTTGTATGGTTCAGGTGGATGGAGAAATCCAGCGTGCCTGCGGAATGAAAGTAGAAGCTGGAATGCGGGTTCAGACCAAGCTGCCTCATGTACATAAAGCACAGAAAGAGGCACTTGACCGTGTTCTTGAAAAGCACGAACTTTATTGCACCGTGTGTGACTATAATAACGGAGATTGCGAGATTCATAATACTATGGCGGACTTCGGACTTGATCACCAATCCCGTCCGTTTCAGCCGACATCTTATAACCGTGATGACTCCGGGTCTTTTTACCGTTATGATCCGGATCAGTGTATCCTTTGCGGACGCTGTGTAGAAGTCTGTCAGGACGTTCAGGTAAACGAAACACTGACCATTGACTGGGAACGCCAGGAGCCAAGGGTCATTTGGGATAACGATGTACCGATTGACCAGTCTTCCTGTGTAAACTGCGGTCAATGCTCTACCGTCTGCCCATGTAATGCCATGATGGAAGTCGGAATGGAAAAAGAAGCCGGGTTCTTAACCGATCAGCAGCCAGGTATTTTAAAATCGATGATCGACTTAACGAAAAAAGTGGAAACAGGGTATGGGCCTTTATTTGCCGTATCGGATTCAGAAGCTGCCATGCGCGAGGAGCGTATCGAGAAAACGAAAACCGTATGTACATACTGCGGCGTTGGCTGCTCTTTTGATGTATGGACAAAAGACCGTGAAATTCTTAAAGTAGAACCTCATCCCGAGTCCCCGGCTAACGGGATTTCTACCTGTGTCAAAGGGAAATTCGGCTGGGATTATGTGAACTCAGATGATCGTCTGCAAAAACCACTGATCCGCCGCGGAGACAGCTTTGAAGAAGTAGAGTGGGAAGAAGCAATTGCTTATGCGGTTCGCCGTATGAATGAAATTAAAGCTGAAAAGGGAGCCGATCATCTAGGGTTCATTTCTTCTTCTAAAGCGACAAACGAAGAGTCTTACCTGATGCAGAAGATTTCCCGTCAGGTTATTGGAACCAATAACGTGGATAACTGCTCCCGTTACTGTCAGGCTCCTGCCACTAAAGGTCTATTCCGTACCGTTGGCTATGGAGGAGATTCTGGATCCATTGATGATTTAGCTAAAGCGGAGTTAGTGATGACCATTGGTTCAAATACAACAGAATCTCACCCAGTATTAGCTTCAAGAATCAAGCGTTCCCAAAAGCTGTTTGGTCAAAAACTATTCGTATTTGACCTGAGGAAACACGAGATGGCTAAACGCGCCGATCGTTTCTTCAGTCCAAAATCAGGTACCGATCTTGTATGGATTTCTGCCGTAACGAAGTACATTCTGGACCAGGGCTGGGAAGATCAAAACTTCTTGAACGACTGGGTAAATGGTTTTGAGGATTACAGAGAAAGTCTGGAACCGTTCACTTTAGAGTATGCGGCCAATATGACCGGTTTCTCAGAAGAGGATTTGAAAGACCTTGCGAAGGAAATTGTGGAAGCTAAAACGGTGTCGATCTGCTGGGCGATGGGTGTTACGCAGCATATGCTGGGAAGCGATACGAGTACGGCCATTTCCAACCTGCTGCTGATCACAGGTAACTACGGCAAACCAGGTACAGGCGCATATCCACTCCGCGGTCACAACAACGTACAGGGCTGCAGTGACTTTGGAAGCCAGCCTGACCAATATCCAGGTTATGAAAGCGTAACGGATGATGAAGTAAGAAAACGTTACGAAGAGGCCTGGGGCGTGGACCTGCCACAAGAAAAAGGCATGGACAACCATGAAATGATAGAAGCCATTCATGATGGCAATCTCTCCATGATGTATGTAATCGGGGAAGACACAGGCATTGTAGATGCAAATATTAATTATGTAACCGCAGCTTTTGAAAAGCTTGATTTCTTTATTGTGCAGGATCTGTTCCTAACAAGAACAGCGGAATATGCAGACGTTGTATTCCCTGCATCTCCAAGCTTAGAGAAAGAAGGAACCTTTACGAATACGGAAAGAAGGATTCAACGATTGTATCAATCTTTCGAGCCGCTTCAAGGAACGAAGCCTGACTGGGAAATCCTTCAGGATATCGCAAAAGAAGCAGGCTTTGATTGGAATTATAAACATCCATCTGAAATTATGGACGAAGCCGCAAGTCTGGCTCCTTTGTTTGCTGGAGTGAGTTACGATCGACTGGAAGGTTATAATTCTCTTCAATGGCCGGTAGCGAAAGACGGAACAGACGAGCCATTACTCTTTGTTGATGGTTTTCCATTTGAGGATGGGAAAGCGCGCCTTTATCCATTAGACTTTGAATTAATGTATGACACAACAGAAGAATATGACTTACACGTTAACAATGGTCGTTTACTGGAGCATTTCCATGAAGGGAATATGACGTATCGCTCGGAAGGTATATCCAGAAAGACACCGGATTCTTTCGTAGAGGTTTCAGAGGAACTTGCGAAAGAACGGGGCATCGAAGAAGGAGCCCGGGTCAAGCTGATCTCTGAATCAGGTGAAGCGACCGGAACGGTAACCGTCACGGATCGCGTAAAAGGGAAAGAGCTGTTCGTGCCAATGAATGGAACCGGAAAATCAGCTGTGAACCTGCTAACCGATAACCGTGTCGATAAGGACACAGATACACCTGCTTATAAAGAAATTGCGGTGAAAATGAAAGTGCTTAAGAAAAAAGGTAAATCACCAATTCCTGTTAACAATCATAGACGTGGAAATCCAGTCCCTCAAATCAGTGTAAAAGTTGAGGAGAAATGGAAGCGTGACGATTACGAATTTCCTGGAAGTCAGGTGAAGCGCTAATGGCGAAACCAATTACAAGCATTAAAAAGTATGAAGCCAGCCGTGAGGAACAAATTGAGAAAGATTTTGAGGAAGTAAAGACGGCCATAGCCGATAATAAAACAGCCATTCTAAAAGGCATTGATCTTTTAAAGGCTCTTGAGGAAAGTGAGACGCTGGATGCTGCTACGGCTTTCACTTACAAACGAAAAGAAATACTCGCGAACATTGTAGAGGAAATCAACCGTGATATGTACACGGGTATTCTGGAGAATATTCCAGAAATCGTCTATCTGCTTGGCGATCTTGACCTGAAGACAGTAAGGGACGTGACCTCTAAGCTTAACCAGGGCATGGAGGAGATGAACGCTGCTGCTTCATCCAAGGAAAAAACATCCGTGCTGGATTTAGCTAAAGCGCTGAAAGACCCTGAAATCAATCGCAGCATTACCATGCTCATGAATTTCTTAAAAGGTATGGGACGTAACTAAAAATAGGCTAACAGCCCTCTCCTGGATGCATGTAGGAGAGGGCTGTTTTTATGTAACTTCTATACTTTCAAATTATAAATGGGAGTCCCCTATCTAAATGGTAAGGAGGAGAAAGTGTTGACGGAAAAAAAGAAAACAGAGTCTTTCTATTTGAGTATTGGTTATGGTGTTATTTTAATGTTGTTGCTTGCTGCAATAAAATTTTTATTAGTAGATGACTATATAGGGAATTTTATAATTGTGGTGAGTATTCTCTGTATGGGAAGCATCATTAGGTATTTTGAACGATCTCTTCTCCCGGTATCGAGAGAGAGGCGAATCTTAAAAGCTGTTTTCATTGGATGCGTGATTGTAATAGGTTTAGGGGGATTTCTTATTCTATTCTAACCATTGGTGGAGCTTCATTAAAACAATGCGTAGGAGTGTGGAAGGTGTACCGACAGAAATGGTGAGTCCAGCGATGAACGAGGCACTCCCCGTCATCCCTGAAAAATCTGGAAGACTTCACAACCTTTCTTAGTAAGACCGGATCCGTTCCTATAGAACTAGTATCGTGACAAAAATATTCATTTTACAGACGAAAAGTCTTCCGGTTATGTAATAGCGATTCGCGAATTCTAATAAAAAAATAACAAGTCTAAATAAGGGGTAAGATCTTAATTAAGTGAGCTTGGAAGGAGATTATATATGCAGTTAAAGCCAATCTATAGAATTAAAACGTACGTCGTACCAGAATATTTGGAGAAGGTTATCACAGGGGTTTTGCAAATTGATGAATTAGGATATGGTCACTATAAAAATGTTGTCTGGCTTTCAAATGACGGAGTAGAGCAGTTTGTTCCTTCTGAAACTTCCGTACCAACAGAAGGGAACATAGGAGAAACAACTAAGGTCACTTCGGTCCGATTGGAATTTTCCATTCCCAGAGATGAAAAGCTGCTAAGGGACATTATTGAAAATGGTATATACCCTAACCATCCCTGGGACGAGCCTGTGGTCCAAGTAACGGAAGAGTTAGAAGCTAGAAAGCACGATTAAATAGGAGTAGTCAGGAAATAAAAATAGAACTCGTAAAAGCTTTACCTATATGTAAAAGTCCCAGATGGACACCACCTGGGACTTTTACAGTTTTTTAAATTTCAAAGAAAAACCAAATAATCATGATGAGTTGAATCACGATTTTCGCTACCGTCCCGCTTAAAAACCCAAACAATGAACCGATAGCGGCTTTCCAAGCTTCCTCATTGGATCTTTTCTGAATCAATTCGGTTACGATGACGAGAATGAACGGCAACACGATGATTCCAAACGGCGGGATAATAAATGAACCAACGATCACGCCCACAGCGGCCATGCGTTCGCCCCATTTACTTCCTCCATATCGCTTTACAAAGTAGCTGTTAGCAATGATGTCAGAAACAATGAGTAAGACGGTTAACAATATAACCCCGATCCAGAAAAACCAGGATAACTCTTCACCATTAAGAAAGAAGAAATAAGCCAAAAACCCGATCCATAAGACCAGTGGTCCAGGTATGATCGGAAAAATAATACTTGCAAAGCTGGCTAAAAAACATACGATAATAATAGCCCATATTAAAATGTCCATGGATGAACCTCCTTTATTTTTCAAGTTTACATACGATTGAGAATCACAATGGTTCCCCTGCCATCATAGAAAAACCGAGCTTGGCAGGCAAGCTCGGTTTTGGGAAATTTATTTAAGCCCTAATTCCTGACGGTCAGGTGGAGCCATAAATTCAGGTCCTACTGGATCTTTAATATGCTTGCTCAGGATTTCATCGATATCCTGCATCGTTTCCTGATCAATGCTGAAGTTTTCCACTTCTTTAACAGGGTCCAGCTGGTCCGAACGGCGGCCGCCCATTAAAGCGACTCCGGAGCCTGGCTGATCAAGTACCCAGCGAAGAGCGAGGTGGAGTACGCGTTTACCGTAACGGTTCTGGGCCAGCTGATCCAATTCCTGAACCGCGTTTAAGTACTGCTTGAATCTTGGATTCTGAAACTTAGGATCTTCGTTTCTCAAATCATCGCCTTCAAATTCACGGTCAGAGGACATTTTACCTGAAAGAAGTCCGCGGCAAAGTGAACCATAAGAAATCGTAGTCATGTTGTGTTCCTGTACATAAGGAAGAATATCCTTTTCAATTTCTCTTTCAAATAAGTTATATGGCGGCTGCAGCGTATGAATTGGGGCTGCTTCCCTGAATATATCCATTTGTTCTGGTGAGAAGTTACTAACACCAATCGCTTTGATCTTTCCCTGCTTGTGAAGGTAGTGCAGGGCTTCTGCCGTTTCGTGAATCGGTGTAATTGGGTCAGGCCAGTGGACCTGGTAGACATCAATGTAGTCTGTCTGCAGGCGCTGTAAGGAGTCTTCCACTTCTTTATGAATTCGTTCTTTGCTTCCATTTCTGAAAACAGCGTCGTCGTTCCAGTCCATGCCTACTTTAGTAGCGAGGACGATATCTTCTCGGTTACCGTCATATTGCTGAACGGCTTTTCCTACAATTTCCTCGGAGCGTCCAAAACCATATACTGGAGCGGTATCAATAAGATTAATTCCATGATCAAGCGCTGTATGAATGGTATCTATGGATTGTTTTTCATCCGTTCCTCCCCACATCCAGCCGCCGATCGCCCATGTCCCTAATCCGAGACGACTTGCATTGATGGAAGTACCTTGAATATTTGTTTTTTCCACTTCCGTTCACCTCCAAAATTATAGCATCTCATGCTCTGAAGTATGTACCCGGTACTAACCCTGTCTAATCATCCGGGAGCCTGTCCGGCCTATTAATTGTATTCATTTATGTATCCAATTGAGATATAATGGCAAAGGGGAGTGATCATATGGAGACGGTCAAACGTACATATACAGAACCAAAGCCAAAAAAAAGATGGAAAAAAGTCGTTTTTATACTGGGAATGATTTTAATGGCAATGGTCGCAGGTGTCGTTATTTTTGTAAGCGTTTACACAAGTCGCAGCTTACCGGAAGTAAGTGGAGAAGTTCAGTTGGAATCGCTCAGCAGTGCAGTAGAAGTGGTGCGTGATGAACAGGGAGTACCTCATATTACGGCAGATTCGACTCGTGATCTATTTATAGCTCAAGGGTACGTCCAGGCTCAGGACCGTTTGTTTCAAATGGAACTGGCCAGGAGGCAGGCTTCAGGAACATTGAGTGAAGTAGTCGGGGAAGCCACCATCGAACAGGATAAATATTTTCGAACACTTGGGTTAAGAAGAGCAGCCGAAGCATCACTCTCGGCTTATTCCGATGAAGCTGTCGAAAGCCTTGAAGCCTTTGCTGAAGGTGTGAACGCATATATAGAAGAGGCGGAGGAAGGGAACCGGCTGCCTCCTGAATTTGCGTTAATGGGTTTTTCTCCAGATCCGTGGAAACCGGTGGATTCGTTAACAATAGGAAAATACATGGCCTTTGACTTAGGCGGGCACTGGGAACGTCAGGCTTTTAATTATTATGTTACCAATGAGTTTTCAGAAGAACAGGCTATGGAATTGTTCCCTGTTTATCCGGAAGAAGCTCCAAAAGTCCTGGATGAAACTGAAAAAGTGGATGTAGCGGCCAGTTTTAAAGATGTCGTAATTCCGCATGAATTCAACGGCAGTAATAACTGGGTCGTGAGCGGGGATTTGACCGAATCAGGAGCCCCGATACTTGCGGATGATCCCCATCTTGGTCTCGCTACTCCGTCGATTTGGTATCAAATGCAGTTAAATGCCCCGGACTACAACGTATCCGGAGTCATTTTTGCAGGTATCCCAGGAATTATTTTAGGACATAACAACCAGATTGCCTGGGGAGTAACCAATGTCGGTCCTGATGTTCAGCAGCTTTACTTAGAGAAAAGGAACCCCGAAAATAGCAGCCAGTTTCTATTTGAAGACGAATGGGAGCAGGCTGAGGTGATCAAAGAACCTATTCGTGTTAAAGACCAGGAAACCCTGGACTATGAAGTTGTGGAAACCAGACATGGACCGGTCATTAGTGAGTTCGCCGAACAAAGCGGTGACGACGTTGTTTTATCGCTCAGGTGGACAGCTCTGGACCCTACCACTGAACTGGAAGCTATACTGGAAATTAATCGAGCGGAAAACTGGAACGAGTTCGAAAAAGGGCTGGAAAAATTCCTGGCGCCGGCTCAGAATTTTGTTTTTGCTTCCGAGGATGGGACGATTGCTTATAAAGCAAATGGAAGAATTCCTATCTATAAAAATGCAGACGATGCTTTACTGCCCATGAGAGGCTGGGAAGAGGAAGACCTGTGGCAGGGGTATATTCCTTTTGAGGAGCTGCCGAAAACCGTAAATCCTGACAAAGGGTATGTAGCTACAGCTAATAATAAGATTACGGACGACAACTACCCATATCATATCAGTCATAACTGGGCCCAGCCTTATCGCTATCAGCGTATTATCGATATGCTGGAAGAAAAGGAACCGTTAACCTCAGAGAAAGTGATGGATATGCAAATGGACGTGAAGAATTTACAAGCTCAAGAGTTTGTGCCTTATTTACTTGAGGTTACAAACAAGGAAGCTCTTTCTGAAGCCGAAACAGGAGCTTTTAAACTCATGCAGGAATGGAACTATGAGGACCAGAAAGATCTCGCTCAGCCGCTTATTTTTCACACGTGGATGGCAAATATTCAGGAAGAGTTATACCACGAAGCGATTCCGAAAGAAATGCTTGATTTATTCCATGGAGCCGGGCAGACCACCGATGAATTACTGCGTAAAGTTCAGGATGGCGGATCTTCAGTTTGGATAGATAAAAACGGAGGTATTTCCGAGGTGGTTACAGCTGCCTATCAAAAGACCATGACAGAGTTAACCAAGGAATATGGGGAAGCTCAGGAAGACTGGACGTGGGGAGCAGGCCATGCTGTTGAATTCACTCATCCTCTGTCCAACATTCAAATGTTGGAGCGGTTCTTTAACCCAGGCGAGCCTCTTCCGGTGAGCGGCAGCCGGGTCACAGTGAGAGCTGCTGGATTTAATAGTAAAGGACTGGTTAATCACGGAGCTTCCTGGCGGTTTGTACTGGACCTTGAGAATATGAAAGAAGCCTATCACCTGGTAGGACCAGGACAGTCTGGTCATTTTAGAAGTGAATGGTACCACGATCAACTGGAAGACTGGGTGGATGGGGAATATCATCTAACAAAGACAGAGGGGTATGAAGGGCGGGAGCTGACTTTAACCCCGTAGCACACAAGACCAGAGAGATATGCTCAAACCGGTAGAGATTTCGGTTGAAAAGATCGTTGTATTGATATAAAAGCTCTTCTCCTGATCAGGAGAAGAGCTAAACTTTGTGACTGCTTTATTTTTCTTCTAGAGCTCCAACCATCAATTCAGCGGCGCGTTCGCTTGACATTGGATTTTGGCCAGTGATCAAATTACCATCTCGTACGGCATGAGAAGTCCAATCTTCCCCTTTAGAGAAATGGGCTCCTAGGTCACGAAGCTTTGTTTCAAGCATGAAAGGCATAAAAAGATCGAGCTCCATTCCAATTTCTTCCGAATCTGTAAACGCAGCGACCGCTTTACCCTGAACGATTGGCGTCTGATCTTTATAAGTGGCATTGACCAGTCCGCTTGGTCCATGGCAGACCGAACCGATAATGTTATCCTGTTCTGCATGCTGCTGCAGCACATATTGAAGCGTATCATTATCAGGAAAATCGAACATGGTTCCATGTCCACCCGGGAGGAAAATTCCGTCAAATCCCTCCGCGTCCTCTTTAGAGAGCTTAGCGGTATTTTTAAGTTCTTCCTGAGCCTCTTGCCATTCCGGAACTTCTTCTTCGGGAATACTGTTTGGGTCAAGAGGCACTTCTCCACCTTGTATACTGGTTACTTTCACATCATAGCCTTGCGCCTTAAAGGCATTATAAGGAACTGCGAATTCTTCCAGCCATAGGCCAGTCTCATAGTCCTCGGTAATTTTTCTGTGATTGGTTACGACCATTAATACTTGTTTCGAGCTCATGATTGTCTGCCTCCTGTTCTGCATTTTATTGTTTGTTGATTATTTCGTATTACTCCTATTGTTTTACCACGCGCCAAGAAAAAAGCGAAATAGTTTGCTCACATAACCTAAGTGCAAATGCGTGTAAGAAGAAGCAGACTAGTGGTAAAGTTAAAGAACGGAAGGAGGAGATTTATTTGGCTAAATTAGCGGTCACAGCCATATTTAAACCAAAGGACGGTTATAAAGATAGGTTGCTTGATGAACTGGAAAAGGTAAAAGAGGCTTCTAGGGAAGAAGAAGGATGTATTCAATATGACCTTCATCAATCCATCGAATCAACTACTATTTTCCTATACGAGGTTTGGAAAGACAGCGATGCTGTACAGAGCCACATTGAGACTGCCCATTATAAAACCTATCGTGAAAATACAGAGGACCTTTTAGACTCAAGAGAAGTAAATAAATGGAATTTTATTTAGACGACCACTCCTCAGCATCTTTATAAAAACGTATGTTTATTCCTTTTTGAAGCAGGGTAACCTCTATATGTAACCCAGTTTCTAGAGAAAGGATGAGTACAAAATGGCACGTAATTCACAGTATCAACCAATCGGTGGAAGTGGGTTTAAACTTTCAGATGCTCAGGAAGTAGCCTATGCAAAAGAATTTAAACAGGCAGACATTGCTGGAGGATATCGTAAACCTCGAGTAGAGCAGGCTAAACAAGAAAACCCTAAATTAAAACAATAAAATTATAAAAAAATTATTGGTTTAAAAAGCTCAGGCGTTCAAAGGGATACTTCCCTAGAGCCTGAGCTTTTCTACGCTCTTTTTCACCCCGCTTAATGAAAACGCTTCCTTGATAAATCCCATGAAATCAGGAGTCTGAACACTTGATAAAAAAAGTCAGAACTCTTATAGTAATAAAAACAGCGAGTACATGATCACGTTAAAGCGTGAACTTGAAAAAGTTAAAGGGAAACGTACTTGTTGAAAAGTTACAAGGATAGCTATGTAGTTGGAATCGTTCCCATATGAAGGCTAAAAATTCAGAATATTAGGATATTTAAGTGTGGAAACTTGAGTATTTTGGATTCCAGCTGCATGCAAAAAGCAAGACCACGAGAACAATATTCACTCCAAAGAAACACCAGGAGTAATAATAAGAACGACTCAAACGTTCATTCACAGGAAGATGGGTTCGTTTGTGATTTATTGGGAGGAGTACAATCATGACAATTAAAACAGAACAAAGCGTAAAAACATTAATTCATGGGGAATGGAATGTAAGCGAATCTGGAAAAAGCGTTGAGATTTCGTCCCCTCACAATGGAGAAACGATTGGACAGGTTCCATCTCTTTCTCAGGAAGAGCTTGAGGCGTCCATCAAAAAGACCGTAGGGGCTCAATCCAGCTGGGCAGAAAAGTCGATTCAGGAACGCGGAGAAATTCTGAAAAAATGGGCAGAAATTCTTGAAGAGCGCAAAGAAGAAATTGGCGAATCTATTATGCTCGAAGTGGCTAAGAAACGCAGCTCAGCTGTTTCAGAAGTATCCCGTACCGCTGAATATATCCGCTATACCGTAGAAGAGGCCTTCCGGTTAGACGGCAGTGTAAAACGCGGGGACGGTTTTAAGGGCGGGAACCCTAATAAAATCGGTCTCGCAGAGAAAACACCTCGAGGCACGATTCTGGCTATTGGCCCTTTCAACTATCCTGTTAACCTTTCCGCATCTAAAATTGCGCCGGCCTTAATGCAGGGAAATAGTGTCATCTTTAAGCCGGCCACTCAAGGAGCCATCAGCGGAATTAAATTAATCGAGGCTCTCATTGATGCTGGTCTGCCAAGTAATCTTGTTACAGTAGCAACGGGAAGAGGTTCTGTTATTGGTGATTTCCTTGTCCAGCATCCCGAAGTAGACATGATTACCTTTACAGGCGGTACAGCAACCGGGCGTCACATTGCCAATCTATCTTCTATGATACCGTTAGTACTTGAGTTAGGCGGTAAAGACCCTGCGATTGTTCTTGAAGATGCTGATCTGGACAAAGCCGCGAAAGAAATCGTAGCAGGAGCCTACAGCTATTCTGGACAGCGTTGCACAGCGATCAAACGTGTCCTTGTTCAGAACGAAAAAGCTGATGATCTGGTTAAGAAGATTACGGCTCAAGTCGAAGGGCTTTCAGTTGGCATGCCGGAAGATGATGCCACGGTAACACCTTTGATTAATGATAAAAGCGCTGATTATGTACAAAGCCTTATAGATGACGCTAAAGAAAAAGGCGCGACAGTCGTTACAGGGGACAAGCGTGAAGGGAACCTCGTTTATCCTACCCTGCTCGATCACGTTACCTCTGATATGAAAATCGCCTGGGAAGAACCATTTGGTCCTGTCCTGCCGATTATCCGCGTCTCGGACAGTGAAGAGGCCGTGCGCCTTGCTAATGAATCCGATTATGGACTGCAGGCAAGCGTCTTCTCTACAGACATGGATAAAGCCATTGGGATTGCTCAGAAACTGGAGGTCGGAACCGTTCAGCTCAATGCTAAAACTGAACGTGGCCCAGACCATTTCCCATTCTTAGGTGTAAAGGGCTCCGGTCTAGGCGTGCAAGGTATTCGTGAAAGCCTTGAATCTGTTGTCCGTGATAAAGTAACCGTTATTAATATGTAAGTTTGATGGAAAGTGCCGAGAGTGTCTCGGCACTTTTTTTATGTAATGAGCCGGGCATTACTCTATGAAGATTGGCTGATCGATTGTAATAATAAAAGGTTTAGACTATAGGGATGTAGGAAATTTATAGATGAACTCACAAAATTCGTTAGAGCTCAGAGGAAACCACCATGTTCCTGTGAAAATCATAAGCTAAGTATAGCGGTCTAAAGCAGACCTTAGCGCGATTCAAAGTGGTTCATAGTAAATAAAGGAAAATTGTGACACAATACTATAGAGAAATATATCAGGAGGGCCACTATGCACGAATTCCACGATGCTTTTATTCAAATATTAATTTTACTTGCTATTTCTGTTACGGTAATCGGAATAGCCAAGTTACTAAAGGAGCCTTATTCTATTGCCCTCGTTCTAGTCGGGCTGGTGTTAGGTTTAACGGAGTTTCCGATCATTGAAGAAGCCGAATTTTACATAACTCAATCGGAGGTTTTTCAGGCTACGGTCATTTCTTTATTCTTACCTATCTTATTAGGTGATGCCACATTGAAACTGCCATTCCATCACCTCTATCAGCAAAAAAAGCCGGTCATCGGACTTGCTTTTATCGGCACGTTTATTTCCTGGCTGCTGATTGGAGGAGGGGCTTACTTCCTGCTTGATCTTCCTCTGGCCGTGGCTTTTACCTTTGCTGCCTTAATGAGTGCGACCGACCCAATTAGTGTATTATCAATTTTTAAATCATTAGGTGTACCCCAGAAGTTATCTACTGTGATGGAAGGCGAGTCGCTGTTTAATGACGGGATAGCGGTCGTATTATTTAAGATTGCAAGTATTTACCTGCTCACTTATATCGAAATGGGATGGGCTGGTTTAGGGAGCGGTGTGCTGCTGTTTCTGCAATTCGCTTTAGGCGGTGCGTTAATCGGTTTGATTCTTGGGTATATATTTTCCCAAATCATTCGTATCTTTGATGATTACCCGCTTGAAATTGCCTTCAGCGCTCTATTATTTTTCGGGAGTTATTTCATTGCGGAGCATTTCCACACATCCGGTGTTATAGCAGTAGTAGTAGCTGGATTTATGTTCGGAGATTACGGAGCGAAAATCGGAATGTCTAAAGAGACCAAAACAAACATCAACACCTTCTGGGACGTGATCACGCTGCTTGCCAACTCATTGATTTTCTTAATGGTGGGCATCGAAATTCGCAATATTGATTTCTCGGGGCAATGGATGGTGATTATCTCAGCGATCCTCATTGTGCTTGTAGGAAGAACGATTGCTTTGTATATTAGTACAGGATGGGTTAAAGATCTTAGTGCTAAAGAAAGAATCCTATTAAATTGGGGAGGACTGCGTGGAAGCTTGTCCATTGCACTGGCCCTGAGCCTGCCGCAGGATTTTGATGGAAGGGAAGAAGTACTTCTATTTACGTTCTCAGTCGTCTTGTTTTCCTTAATCGTTCAGGGCTTGACCCTGAAACCGTTGATTCAAAGATTAGGTATTACAAAAGCATAGCTTCAGCAAAACTCACCAGTCGTCCAGGGACTGGTGAGTTTTTAATAAATAGTTAGTAAATATTCTATATAATACTTATTACACCATAGGGCCGATTACTGTAAGACTCCGTTTCGAGATATGGGGTTAGTTTAAAGGTCCTGCGAGGGCCGATTTCGGCTAGCTGCATCGCCCAGAAACTCGCGTCATAAGCAGGAAATTCAACGGGTCGAAAAAGCACATCCCTTTTGATTTTCCTGCTTATGATGACGCGGTTAAAGAATGACATGAGAAAGGCCAGCACCTTGGAGATAGGAGCTGGCCTTCATTTTAAAAATTAGAGGAGAGATATTCTCTTAATTTTTCAACAGATGCCGATAAATCGTCATGCACGACATAATCAAACAACCGGTCCTTAACAGTGGGCTCCCTATTAATTAAGGCTGCTTCCATTCCAACTTCCTGCTTCGCATAATGAGGCAGAAGATTGAAAGGGGTAACCATCAGAGACGTTCCCATCACAAGCAGGAAGTCTGCCTTTTGGAGAGCCTGTTCCGCCTCGTCATGAGCTGTAATCATATCTCCGAATAATAAAACATCCGGTTTTAAGACGGTGCCGCAGTTCTGGCAGCGAGGTGTTTCGGTACTCATTACATAATCAAGGGAATAGGACTCTCCGCATGCTGGACAGCTTGCCTGGTTCAAGGTCCCATGATACTCGATTACATGGGTGCTGTCTGCCGCGAGGTGCAGACCATCGACGTTTTGAGTAATAACCGTTACCTTCTGCTTATCTGATTCAAGTTCTTTAATAAATTGATGGACAGGGTTCGGTGCATAGTCCTTTAACAGTTTCATTTGAAAAATGGTTTTGTATTTGTTCCAGAAATCGACTGGATCGTGGTAGAAATAATCGCTCGACATATAATACTCTCGGCTTTCATCCTCCGACCACAGTCCTTCACTGGAACGGAAGTCAGGGATGCCGCTTGCTGTAGACACCCCGGCTCCTGTCAAAATGACAATAGAATCTGCTTTCTTGAGCTTGGAAGCCAGGTCTTTCAACATGTTGATCACACTCCGTTTTCCATTATAACGATTATCGTTTATTGAAGCCTTTCTTCTGTACAAGATCGGTGACGTCCATCCTCATAGGTGTAGTAAAGCGACGAAGCATCTGATCCGTCCAGGAATCAATGCGGTTATTGCTGGATCTGGATTGATAATATTCTTTAATCTGCGCATCAAATGTTTCCACAGCCTGGGTAGAGTCTTTATATTCATTTTCAAAATAAATACCTTTTTGCGGCAGGCGAGGTTTACGCTCTGGCTGGTGATCCGGTACGCCTGTCACCATACCGAAAAGGGGAATCACATGCTTCGGCAGGGAAAGCAGTTCATCCACCTGGCTTAAGTTATTCCGAATACTGCCGATATAGCAGATTCCGAGATCCATCGATTCTGCAGCAATGGCTGCATTTTGAGCAGCTAATGCAGCGTCTACAGAAGATACTAGAAAATGCTCACTGTTTTCAAGATTAGCAAGCATCTGTTCATATTCCTCATCCGATGCCATCATAGCCGGTCTGTGAAGATCTGCGCAGTAAATAAAAAGATGTCCATTATCTTTTACGTATTTCTGCCCCGTAATTTCAGCGAGCTTTTCTTTTTTTTCAGGATCTGTTACTCCGATGATACTATAAGCCATCATATAGCTGGAAGTTGACGCCTGCTGAGCAGCTGAAAGCATCGTGTCTAATTGCTCGTCTGTTAATGGAATGTCTTTAAATTTACGGATCGAACGATGGTTTAATATCGTTTCAATAGTCTGGTTCATATTTGTGCCTCCTGAAAATAGTTGTAAGTTGGATTTGCATAAATATAAGGTAACACGATTCTTTCGGTTTTGAATAATGATTGAATTCAATGCTTGTATGTGACCGTTGTTTTATCACTATTCACAAGAGGCTGTTAAACACAGTGCCGTATTGTTTAAGACGTGATTGTAGGAGTGGATGAAATAGTGGGGGTTCAAACATGTGTGTGCAGAAAAAACTTTCCAAAAACAAAAAAAGATGATGTATCTATAGGATACTCATCTTTCAACTTTGGCTTTTCTTAGAACTGCGTGAGTTCACTACGCCCATATAAAATTGTAAAATTCCGAGTCCCAGTACGACGGCCCCTGCCATCGCAGGTAAAAGCGGACTCAGGACGGTTTGAACCATACCGGTTGCGATCATCAAACTGAATTTTTGGTGTTTAAAGCTGTAAAATGACCCTATTAAAGTCACCAGTAAAATGATGGTTAAGCTCGGAGCCATCCACGTATAAGTTTGGAGCATTTCCAAATTCATCGGCTCACCTCCTTGAATTTATTTTCAGATAATTTGTGATTTTACTAATCGTATCACCCTCAAAACCCTGTAGCAACAGGGAATCATGTCTAGTATTGATGGATTCCTTGTTTTTTACACGAACTTAATAATTCCCAGTTCATATGGCGGTTAAACGGAAGGATTATTAATTCTATGTAAAAAATATTCAATGTGTCACAGGGAATGCTAAGGGGGTGAAATTATTGCGGATTTTCGTTATCTTTAAGGTAAGCTTTTTTTGACACTAGTGCCGAAAATTTTAAAGGGAGTGATAGTCGTGAATGGAAAGATTGAAGTCGAACATTTATCTAAGACTTTTAAAAAGGGAGATGTTCAGGCGGTAAAGGATGTATCGTTTACTGTGGAAGACGGAGAATTTTTTGCGTTTCTGGGCCCAAACGGGGCTGGCAAATCCACAACGGTACAAATTCTGACTACCTTAATTAACGCAACAGGCGGCAAGGCAACCGTAGCCGGGCATGATGTAATTCGAGAACCGGAGAAAGTCAGAAGATATATAGGGGTTGCTCTGCAGGAAACAGGAGTCGACCCGGATCTTACCGGTCGTGAGCTGATCGAGCTTCAAGCCAATATCTTTGGTTTTTCAAAAACTGAGGCTAAGAAAAGAGCGGAAGAATTGCTTAAGATCGTGCAGCTTACGGACTCAGCCGAGCGCCGAATCGGCAACTACTCGGGAGGGATGAGAAGAAGGCTCGATTTAGCTCTTACGCTTGTGAACGAGCCTAAGATACTATTTTTAGATGAGCCGACCACAGGTCTCGATCCATCCAATCGAATGGCTATTTGGAAAGAGCTTCGCCGTTTAAATGAAGAAAATGGAACCACGATTTTTCTAACGACTCAATATTTGGAAGAAGCCGATTCACTCGCCCACCGAATCAGTATCATTAATGACGGTGAAATTGTCGCTACTGGGACACCGAGAGAACTTAAGGCGCAAATCGGCAATGATCTAATCGCTTTAACTTTTTCATCCAAGGAAGAGGAAGAAAAAGCAGAACGAATTCTAAAGGAGCACATGGATCCAAGCGATGTGATCCTGCAAAATGGTAAGTTGACCGTCTACGTGGAAGATGGCACGAAGCAATTATTAGAACTCGTGAGGCTATTAGACCAAGAGAATATTGAAGTGGCCACTGTTAATTTATCATCACCTACGCTGGATGACATATTCTTGAAAATAACAAGTGAACAGGCTGAAAAGGAGGGAGAAGTTCATGGGGAATAGCGTATGGAAAGATACATGGCTGATCACACTCCGAAGTATTAAGACAACGCTTAGAAACCCTTTTTCCTTTATTCCAAACTTAATGATTTCCGCTTTCTTTCTATTAGTATATGAAGGAGGATTAAGCGGAATATCCCAGCTTCCCATGTTTGAGGGTGCGAACTATCTCGCCTTTATCCTTCCGGTTTCTATAGTATCCGCTGCAATTGGAGGCGCTGGGGGAGCCGGACAGGGAATCGTAAAAGACATTGAGAACGGATTTTTCTCCAGATTATTGCTTACTCCTGCTTCGAGACTTGCTATTGTCCTCGGTCCTATCATTGCGGGGATGCTTCAGTTATTTATCCAAACCTTATTGATCATTGGAATTGCATTTCTGCTTGGTTTGGAGGTCGAAACAGGCTTTGGAGGAATTCTGTTTGTATTGTTAATCGCAATTGGATGGGGACTTGCATTCGCAGGCTATTCTGCAGGAGTTGCACTCCGTACAAAAAATGCGCAGGCCGCTCAGGCAGGAACTTTTATCTTTTTTCCGCTTATCTTCTTAAGCACAACCTTTGTCCCTTACGAGTTAATTGAAGCCCAGTGGCTGAAAGTAGCGGCGACCATTAACCCGACCACCTATATCTTTGAAAGTATGCGGACGGTCTTGATTGATGGGTGGATTTTCTGGGATTTGATGCAGGGCGTCATTGCCATCGTAATCGCCTGCACCATTACGATTACCTTCGCGGCAGTATCAGCTAAGAAGGCGGTGTCACGTGGTTAATCGTATGATGGAGCATGAATCTTCCATGCTATTCTAAGTCAATATTAATATGAAGTTTTACAAAAGAGAGCAAGTCCTTTGGCAGGGCTTGCTCTTTTCTTGTTCCTTCTGCTTATTTTCTTTACATATGTTTCATCATGAAGAGCTTCCTGTTCGTTATTTCGGATATTGAGTATAAACCTTATCCTATTGTTTTTCAGGGAATTTCTTGAATAACCTAAAAATTTGTTTTATAAAGAGAAATTGGGTGAAAAAGATATACTATATGCTCAAGAAGAGGAGGCTAAGAATGGAAAAAGTAAGATGGGGAATTATCGGATGCGGCGATGTAACGGAAGTAAAAAGCGGCCCTGCTTTTGATTTAGCAGATAACAGTTCATTGGAAGCGGTGATGAGACGAAATGGAGACTTAGCAAAAGACTATGCTGAACGTCACGGGGTACCGAAATGGTATAACCAAGCTGACGATTTAATCAATGACCCTGATGTGGATGCTATTTATATTGCGACGCCCCCTGCCTCCCATAAAGAGTACACTCTGAAGGCAGCTGAAGCAGGCAAGCCAGTCTATGTTGAAAAACCAATGGCTTTGAATGTAGAGGAATGCAAGGAAATGGTAGAAGCTTGTAGCCAACGGCAAGTACCGTTGTATGTAGCCTTTTACAGACGATCTCTTCCACGATTTTTAAAAGTGAAAGAACTTCTCGACAAAAACGAAATAGGGGACGTCCGTTTTGTTTCCATTCAACAGACCCAAAAACTAGTTGAAAAAGATGAAAATAATAACCTGCCCTGGAGGGTTCAGCCTGAAGTAAGCGGAGGAGGTTTGTTTTATGATGTAGCCTCTCACACATTGGATTTGGTTGATTATTTACTCGGTCCAATAACTGACGCAAAAGGCATCGCGTCAAACCAGGCGAAAGCCTATCCGGCAGAGGATATTGTGAGCGGTACCTTCCTTTTTGAGAGCGGCGTAATCGGAAATGGAGTTTGGAATTTTTCTTCTTACAAACATGAAGATATTAATCGAATCGTGGGCTCCAAAGGGGAAATTACTTTTTCTTCTTTTGATGAAAAACCGGTTACTCTTATTAAAGAATCAGATACTAAACAATTTATTATCGAACGTCCTAAACATATTCAGCAGCATCTCATTCAGGAGATCGTCGATGAACTGACTGGTAAAGGAAGTTCACCAAGTACGGGGGAGACCGCTCTACGTACTAATCGTGTGATGGACGAACTGGTAAAAGGTTACTATCAGAAATAACAAGCATCCTAATAGGAGGTATTCAATGTCACAACCTATTCGAATTGGAATTATTGGAGCGGGCGGAATTGCCAGAAGTGCCCATATCCCGAGTTACCAGAGCTATGGACAGGACGTTCAAGTCGTAGCTGTGGCTAACCATAATCGAGACAAAGCCGTTGAATGTGCAGAAGAGTTTTCTATCCCTTATGCATATGAAGATGAACAACAAATGCTTGACGAACAGGAACTTGATGCAGTGAGCATTTGTACCCCAAATAAATTCCATTCCTCACAAGCGATTGCAGCCCTGCAGGCCGGGTGTCACGTACTCTGTGAAAAACCTCCCGCCATGATGGTGGAGGAAGCAGAGAAGATGCAGTTAGAAGCAGAAAAGGCAGGGAAATTTTTAACCTATGGTTTTCATTTCCGTTTTCAACCTGAGGTAGAGACGTTAAAGAAATACATCGATGGACATGAATTAGGTGAGATTTATGCAGCCCAAACCCACTATAACCGGAGAAGGGGGATCCCTGGCTGGGGCGTATTTACGAATAAAGAACTTCAGGGCGGAGGAACACTTATCGATAATGGTGTTCATATGCTGGATACAGCCTTATATTTAATGGGATATCCAAAGCCGAAAACGGTTTTAGGAGCTACTTATCAAAAGATTGGTCAGCGTCCGGGTGTAGGTTTAATGGGGGAATGGGATTGTGAAAACTTTTCGGTAGAAGATATGGCAAGAGGGATGATTACGTTTGAAAACGGGTCTTCTCTTATATTTGAATCTACTTTTGCCGCGAACGTAGAAGAGCTGAGCAGTAAAAAAGTATCCGTTATAGGTGACGAGGGCGGAGCTGATCTTTTTCCACTGAAAATATTTCAGGAAAAATACGACACTCTGGTTGATACAACCCCCGCTTATGTAGAAAAACGAGATGCAAACGAATACCTCATTCATGATTTTATAGAATGTATTCTTCATGACAAACAACCATTGAGTACACCATCAGAAGGAGTACGAATCCAGCGAATTATTCAGGCTCTTTATGAGTCTGCCAAAACAGGAGAAGCTGTAAATATAAACGGAATGAAATAAAGACCATGTTCAACTTTGTTATTGATTTTCAGGGTGTATTTAACCCAAAAGCCCCGAGTTGAAGACTCAGTTTCGAGATAATTCGGATCCGTCACGGTACGTGAAGAAGGGCTGGTGGGTAAATAACTTCTTTTCCTACTGAAGCTTACAGAAAAGGGAGCTTATTCGTAAGATCAATGGGGACAGCACTTTAACTAAAAGCCATTACTGGAAAGGAATTGTACTCAATAGAGTGTAATTCCTTTTTTGGTTCCGAAGGAAGAGCTTTCCTTCTAAGAACAAGTAAAAATGAACAAATGAGCATTTGAAATTTACTTCTTAGCAAAAGATTTTCTACATGAAATCCTATCCTCTACTCAAACTAGAGGTGGGAGGTTTCGTTTATGAAATTAGCGAACATGTTTATTTTTTTATTGCTTATTTCTCCATTTAGTCAAAATGAGCAACTGGCAATTACGCATGAAGGGGAAGAAATACTTACCATACATCCGGCAGACATTCTCATGGATCCTATTCTTCAGCCTTTTACAGATCATACGAAGGTGCAGGAAATTTTGAAACGTGTGGGGGAGAGCGTTAAAAAAGAGCCGGTAAATGCAAAAATAGGGGAGTCTGGAGAAATCGTAGCTGAAAAAACGGGTTATAAACTCGATAAACAAACCTTTTCTAAAAGCATGTTTCATTCCTTGTACAGACAGAATGGACAAGAAATTGAAGTTCCTTTGAATACCGTTCACCCGAAAGTAGATAGTGAGGTCCTTGCCAGACTTCGTGCGCAGAAAATTGGTCATTATGATACGTATTTCAATTCCAATAACAAAGAACGCACCCATAATATTCGGCTGGCTGCTGAGAGTATCGACAGTACTGTCGTGTTCCCGGGGGAAACATTCTCTTTCAATGAAGTGGTTGGAAAACGAACAAAGGAAAAAGGATACATGCCAGCCCCGGTTATTGTGAGAGGTGAAGTGTCGGAAGGAATTGGCGGAGGAATCTGTCAGGTTTCCTCGACGATTTTTAACGCAGTAGATAATGCTGGGGTACAGATAGGGCAGCGTTATTCCCACAGTAAACGAGTTCCTTATGTACCTGAAGGCCGGGATGCCACGGTCAGCTGGTACGGACCGGACTTCACGTTTAAAAATATATATAATCAGCCAATCCTTCTCCGTGCCAATGTGTATGGAGGGCAGATGAGTGTTTCGGTATATTCCTCAGATGTAATCAATTTCGAATCGAGGGAGATACCAGGCGCTTCCAAGAAACTGCCGGAGGAAACCGAAATAACGGGTCATAAAGAGGAATAAAAGTTATTCCTTATGAAAATAAAGTCACAGATAAGGAAGTGAACATATGGACTGGGAGATCGCTGCACTAACGGAACAACAAAAAAGAAGCATCATGGAGCTTGAGAGTGAGTTAGGTTATGTATTAATCGCCTATGACAATGGAAAGCATGGTTTTTCTACATCGAATGATAAAGTAGAATATTACTCCCTGCTGCATGGGACAGTAGAAGATTAAAGTACAGCACTGTGAAGGTGAATTTATTTGTACTGAAAAAGTACCAGCATTCATTGCTTTTTCTGCTATACTATAAAGTAATTACATGTTAGGAGTTGATGTTTTATGGCAAATACCATGAAGAATTTTAATTATGTATCCAACACATTACACAGTGGAGGATCTATCAACTTCTGACGTCCTCCGCGCTCAGGAGGAATTTAATGAACCGGAACGAAAGAAAAGACTTTTATGAGCATTTTAGAAAGCAGTTGAACGAACAGGAGCAAGCGGGACGTGTGGTTCGATCCACTCATGGGATATACAGCATTGCAACAGACGCCAAAGTCTACACAGGTACATTATCCGGACGTTTTTATAATCAAGTAACGGAGAATAGAGACTATCCTGCGGTAGGAGACTGGGTCATCTTTCAGCCTTATGACAATGATTCTAAGGCTTTCATTCAACGCATCCTGCAGAGAAGAACCCTTCTTTCCCGAAAGAAAGCAGGTACAGGGAACGAAGAACAGGTTATCGCTGCTAATATAGATGCTGTATTTATCGTTACTGCTCTGACAAAAGAGTTTAACGTCCGAAGACTTGAACGGTACGTACAACAGGTATATGAGAGCGGCGCCCGACCAGTAGTGGTTTGCACGAAACGTGATTTGTGCGATACGGTCTCTGAAAAGCTGTGGCAGGTGGAGCGTGCTGCTCCCGGGATTCCAGTTTATGCAGTGGACAGCTTGACGGGAGAAGGAATGGATTCGCTGCAAAAAGAAATCAGTGAAGGAGAGACCATATCCTTAATAGGTTCTTCTGGAGTAGGTAAGTCGACCTTAATTAATCGACTCCTTCATAAAGAAGTTCAGGCAACAAAAAATGTTCGTGAAAGCGATGAACGAGGGCGTCATACAACCACGCACAGGGAATTGTTTGAGCTGCCGGAAGGGGCCTTTATTATTGATACTCCCGGGATGCGGGAGTTACAGCTTTGGGGTGATCAGGAAACAACAGCGGGGACCTTTTCTGATATCGAAGAATGGAGCAAACAATGTAAATTCAGGGATTGTCAGCATGAACAAGAACCTGGATGTGCGGTTCAGCAGGCTATTGCTGAGGGAGAGCTTGAGACTGAGAGGCTCAACAGTTTTAATAAATTGAATCGTGAATTGCATCGTCTAGAGTTAAAAGATCAATATGGCACTCATCGAACGAATCGGATGCTGCACGGTCCTAATAAAGGAAAATTTTATTCTTCATAAAAATTAGCCCCCCATCTATAAGATGGGGGGCATTTTACTTTCTATTTGTTCATATATTTGTCGACTTCCCACTGGCTTACTTGCAGGGAGTAGCTAGTCCATTCTTCTTCTTTATCCTCAATATAAGCCTGCGCGGTGTGCTCACCAAGAGCATCCAGAAGAACTTCATCTTTCTTAAGAGCTTCAATGGCTTCTTTTAAGTTTGTCGGAAGTGTTGGTACACTGCCGTCGTCAACCTCATACAAGTTACGGCTTTCTGCTTCTCCTGCATCCAGTTCATTGCGGATACCTTCAAGTCCAGCTTGAATAAGAACAGCCAGCGTCAAGTAAGGGTTTGCTGTAGGGTCTGGATTACGTACTTCGAAACGTGTTCCTTTTCCACGTGTAGTCGGTACGCGCATCATACAGCTTCGGTTGGAGTGAGACCAAGCTACACTGACCGGAGCCTCATACCCAGGCACTAGACGTTTGTACGAGTTAACGTTAGGATTGGTGATGGCGGCAATTCCGCTTGCATGATGCAGAATTCCGGCAATGAATTGTTTCATTGTCTTAGAAACGCCATCTTCAGCTTTTTCATCAAAGAACGCGCTATCGCCATCCTGGAACAGAGAAAGGTGGCAGTGCATACCGGAACCATTCTCACCTGTGATCGGCTTAGGCATAAATGTTGCGTGATAGTCGTGGTTTGTTGCAATATCTTTTACAACGTTTTTGAACGTTTGGATGTTGTCTGCCGTTTTCAGCATGTTGTCAAAACGGAAGTTGATTTCGTGCTGACCCATGGCAACTTCGTGGTGAGAAGCTTCCATTTCAAAACCATACTTTTTCAGCGTACGTACGATGTCACGACGTACTTTATCTCCTTTATCTTTAGGAGAAGAGTCGAAATAACCAGCGCGGTCATTGAACTTTCTAACTGGATATCCATCTTCATTTAATTTAAATAAGAAGAACTCTGGTTCAGGACCTACGTTAACGGTATAGCCCATGTCTTCTGCTTTTTGCATAGCGCGTTTCAAAATGTAACGAGGGTCTCCTTCGAAAGGTGTACCGTCAGGCTTATAGATGTCGCAAATAAAACGAGCACTCTGATCTTCGTCTACCAGGGAAGGCAGAACCAAGAACGTATCTAAGTCTGGCACAAGGTACATATCACTTTCTTGGATGTCAGAGAAACCTGAAATGGAAGAACTGTCAAACATAGCCTCCTCATTTAATACCATATCTAGTTCATCGATAGGGAGTTCTACGTTTTTAGTTTCCCCAAGCATATCTGTAAATTCTAGTACGATGAATTCTACTTTGTGTGCTTGTACTTCCTGCTTAATCGTTTCTTTCGTGTAAGTCATACATTACCCTCTCTTTAATTTATTATGAGGAGTTTCGCTTCAATACAATTGAAGTAGAACCTCACTTAATTTGTGTATGTAAGGAATTCTAACACAAAGTGTTATTAGTTCTCAAACATCTTTTTTACTTTTACCCCATACTCCATTACTTTAAACCTTCTCAAATCATGCATGCCGCAGGGTTTACGGATCTGAAAAATTTTTAGAAATATTTGAATATCCTCATCGTATGCTTACTAGTAGGGGTGATGAATCTTGAAGCGAGCATATGGAGTAATTCTCGGACAGGCATTATTTGTATTTATTTACCTTTGGATAGTTTCTTATCTATTCCAAATTTTACAAGTGAAAGCGAATGAGATGGAAAGTTTTTATTCTTATCTATTATTTGGCCAGATCGCATATATTCCTCTTGGTTTTATAATGGGTTCAGGCTATTTGATAAGAGAATGGAAGGAAGATGGCAGATTTAAAGTAAACCCATTATTGATCGCATTATTAGTAGTGCCAGCGCTTTATATTCTATCTGTACCCTACTTTTTTCCTTTCCACTCCATAACGCCTGCTCTTATCTTAACAAATCCTTCAGCCGGAACCGTGATCCAGATTATGGCAGGATATGCTTTAGTCAGGAGCATTCAAAAAAAGAAGTGAATGGAGAAAGTCTCTTCATTTTCCGTAAAAGTAGTGGTTGATTCATCGTTTATTACAGCGATAAGATGGACGCGCGTCTATTTTTGTCTTATAATCGTCACTGTAAAAGACGTACATAACTACGCACAAGGAGAAAGGAAGATGACAATGAATAAAACATTAATTTTTGGCCATAAAAATCCTGACACGGATACGATTAGTTCAGCGATAGCATATGCCGCTCTAAAAAATTCACTTGGCTTTGATACAGAGCCCGTACGTTTAGGAGAGATTGGCGGAGAAACCCAATACGCTCTTGACTATTTTGATGTGAAAGCACCAAGACTAGTTGAGAAAGTATCTGACGAAGTGGATCAAGTCATCCTTGTTGATCATAACGAGCGCCAGCAAAGTGTAGAAGATCTGGAAGAAGTGAAAATTCTCGAGGTCATCGATCATCACCGTATTGCGAACTTCGAAACGGAAGGACCTCTTTACTATCGTGCTGAGCCTGTAGGTTGCACGGCTACCATTCTAAACAAACTTTATAAAGAAAATAATAAAGAAGTCTCTAAACCGATGGCTGGACTGATGCTATCTGCCATTATCTCTGATTCCTTATTGTTTAAATCTCCGACTTGTACGGATGAGGATCGCCAGGCAGCTGAAGAGCTGGCTGCTATTGCAGGAGTGAATGCAGAAGAGTATGGACTTGAAATGCTGAAAGCCGGCGCAGATATCAGCGGTCTTTCTGCTGAAGAAGTTATTTCTCTCGATGCCAAAGAATTCACCATGGGAGATAAAAACGTTGAAATTGCTCAGGTAAATACAGTGGATACAGATGATGTGCTCAGCCGTAAAGCAGAACTTGAACAAGCTATGGAAAAAGCTGTATCAGATAAAGGATCGGAATTATTCTTATTAGTTGTAACGGACATTCTTACGAACAATTCCACCGTTGTGGCTGTTGGGAACAAAGAAGCTGTCGCTCAGGCGTTTAATGTTTCATTAGATGGCAACCAGGCTGTACTGGAAGGTGTTGTTTCCCGTAAGAAACAAATCGTACCGCCGCTGAACCAATATTTCGCGTAATACTAAGAAAACGACCCTTTCGTAAAAAGGATCGTTTCCGGGCCGTCGAGTTAAACTCGGCGGTCTTTTTTACTTTCTGTTGAAGTCTGCAGCTGATTTAATTTTTAAGCCCTGTTAAGCTATAGGGCCGATTACTGTAAGACTCGATTTCGAGATATTAGGTTAGAGTGAAGGTCCTGCGGGGGACGATTCCGCTTTCCGTGGGCATGTGGTAAGCTTCCTCAGGCTTCGCCTTCCGGGATCTTACCGATCATGTTCATCCCACAGGAGTCTTCATCTTCCCCCTCCGGACCTTGCCAGATCAGAAACTCGAAATCACTCTGAATCTTACCTGCTTCGTTATCATGATATCAGGGAACTAATTCCTGCTTTCTGCTTCATTACAGTGGAAAACGTTGATATAAAGGCGTTTACTGCAAATGAGTTATGAACAATTCCTCTTTTTCAAAAGGTCCGTTTTTCTTCCTATCGTTGGGTTGGTGGGGAAATGGCGAGACTCCCATGGGAGAAGGGACTAGGTGAGATCCCACAGGGAGTGAAACGAGCGAGGAAGCTCACCGTTCCCCCATAGGAAAGCGAGTTATTTCCCCACCAGCCCTTTTCCACATAAAGTAACGGACCCGTTTATCTCGAAACTGAGTCTTCAACAAACGGGAGCTTTTCTATAGTAATCAACATGGTAATTTTACAGAGTGAAAGAATGAATAGGGGGAGACGGATTACTGGAATGTTTTGTTAAAATTCTGGATTTCTTGGGTAATTGAATGTAAGGATGCTTTATCCCCAATTGAAAAATCATCAGATGAAGTGATCTTCGTAATGTTATTTATAAGCTGACTCAGTTCTTTATCCATCTGGTTTTCATTTGTGTTCTTTTCTCCAGTCTGGCCGACTGAGTTCTCCGTAATGATAGAGTCGAAAGTTCGAAGGGATTCATTGTAATCTCCGAACCATTGACCGCTTAGAAGGCTGCTTCTCTGCGCTGTGTTAAATAGCCGGGTGTGGTCGTGTAAATCCTGCAATTGATTAGATAGTAAAAAACCTAGTTCGTAATTTTTCTCATCCTCTGAATTTTGTCTAAGATACTGATTAAAAGTCTGCTTCACATCTTCAAGATTACGGGGCAGTTCTTTGACCGCTGAAGAAGAAGCCTGAATAGCGAAGGACTCGACAGGCTGAGGTTTTGAGGAATCGTACCACATATAGGCTAAGATGATGGATAGGAATAACAGCGCAATCGATGTAACTTTATAAAACTTTAATTTAGTCACGATGCATCTCATTCCATTCTTCTCTAAGCACTCCCATGCGGATGGAGTCGTAAAATTTGCCTTCGTAAATTCGGCATTTCCTCATCCGTCCTTCTAATACCAGACCTAATTTCTCCCCCACTTTCATCATCCGTTCATTTTTAGACCAGGTCGTTAATCCGGCACGTACTATTGGCAGCGATTGAAAAAGGTGGTCAATCCATAACGTTAAAGCTTCAGTTCCGAAACCTCCATTCCAGTAGTCAGGATCATAAATACCAATGCCTACCTCAAGCCATAAAGATGGTTTGTGCTCCCAATAGTACGTCACGGTTCCGATGATTTGACCATCAACCTCAATCAACAGGCGCGAATCCGGCTCATCAGTACCTAAGCGTTCTTTACGAGCGTTCTCGTGACTGCGGTAGCTTTCAAGCGTATGCGGTTCAAGAGGGTAGTAGGGGGCGTCCCACTTTTTCCACTCTTGCTCATTAGCATAAATTTTCTCCCAAAGCAGCGGGATGTCTTCATCTTGAATGGATCGCAGGGTGACTTTTTTTCCCGATAAATGGGTGTTAAATTTCGATTTATTCATAATATACAAGCTCCTTAATTGTTCTTCAGTCTTATCCTATCACAATGGAAGAATCAGGTTGAGTGTTTTCTCTTTTTACTTGCAGGGTATGAGTAGAAGAAGCTACATAAGTAAGAGGTGAGTATATGATTCATGTCACGGCCTATTCGAATAAGGATGGACTTCATAAGGATTTAACGCTTGAGCAGCTATCCTCGCTCGACTGGAACTGGTATTGGGTAGATTTTGAATCTCCTACAGAAGAAGAAGTCAAACTGCTGGATAGTTATTTTCATTTTCACCCTTTAGCTATTGAAGATTGTCTTCATGATTTGCAAAGGCCTAAATTAGATTACTATGATGACCACACATTTTTTGTGCTTCATTCTGTCAATCGAGAAGAACTAGAAAGAGAAGAAATTGATATTTTTCTAGGAGAGTGTTCCATAGTTACGTTTCACAAGGAACCCGCTACTTCGCTTGACATAGCGGAGAGGCTGCTCAAACGCAGCAAAGATATGAGCAAAGTAGATGAGTATTTTATACTTTATCAGATCCTTGATAAGGTAGTGGATAACTATTTTCCAATCGTTTATGAAATTGAAGATCATATTAACGAAATTGAATCCAATACGAAGAATCTATCTATGGAAAACCTGCTGGATGAACTGTTTGATCGTAGAAGTGAACTGCTCACCTTGAGACAGACGGTGCACCCGATGAGGGATTTATTATATCGTGTTTTGAATACTCATCATTTAGAAGGTGTGCACGACCGCAGGGAGTATTTCGCTGATATCCACGACCACTTAATTAAAGTCGCAGATATTATAGCTTCAAACCGTGAAATGACACAGGATATCAGGGATAGTTATTTGTCTTTAAACTCTCATCAAACCAATCGAACGATGCAGATTCTGACGGTTATATCCGTCATCTTTATGCCGCTGACGTTTATTGTTGGGGTCTATGGTATGAATTTTCAACATATGCCTGAGCTCAATACTCAATATGGCTATTTGGTCGTCTGGATCATTATGATTGGTGTTTCCATAGGAATGTTCACGTGGTTCAAACGTAAAGGCTGGTTCGATTAAGGAGTCTGAAGTGGATTACGACTGAAGGCTGAAAGAAAATCACCCGGTGGACCGTTATAGAAAAGACGGAATTCGACTACACTTTAAATATCATCAATCAAAGGAGATGAATTTATCGTGTTTAATGAATTGGAAGTCTCTCTTGACGTGCAGGAGCGCCGGACTAAATAACGTAAAAAGCTATCCCGTTCATAACAAGGGATAGCTTTTTTACATTCCTTAATCTAAAAACGAACTAAGACTAAATATTTTTTCAGTGGAATTTTTATTGTGGCTGCCCTGACGGAGGCGGGAAATCTAAACCACTCTAATTACCAGTAAGTTACCGAATCATGATTTCAAAACGTCGTGATCAACGTAGCGTTTTCCTTTGAGGGCACTGATGACATTTACCGCAACTCTTGCGCCATCACCAGCGGTAATAATAGTATGAACACTTAATCCGGCAACGGTTCCAGCGGCCCACACTTTCGGGTAAGACGTATGACCTTTTTTATCCACTTCAATGATTTTAGCTACTCTTGGTTCAAGGCCGTCCCGGGTTTCCAAACCAAAGGCTTCAGCGAGCTTTACGGACATTCCCGTAGCAAAAATGATGTGCTCAGCATCATAAGAACCTTCGTTCGTTTCGATGGTGTACATAGCTCCATTTTCTTGAATTCTCTGAACTTCATCTTTCACAAGTTCCGTACCGAATTTAATAGCTTGTTCTTGACCTGTCTGAAGAAGAGAAGGACCTTCGATTTCTTTTACTCCGTAGTGATTTTCCACCCATGCTTTCGCTGTTATACTTTTACCGCTGTCGAACATGACTGTCTTTACACCTGACTTCGCTGCAAATAAAGCAGCACTGGCTCCGGCTGGTCCTGCCCCGATAATAGCTACATCATACATAGAAAACTCACTCCTTAGGATAAGTAGGTACACTTTCATTATATCGAATTTTACGCAGGGAAGAAATCAGGTATGTGAAATAGAAAATGATTTTTGGGAAGGGAGGGCACTTACCAGAAGACATAAAAAAGAACTCATTTCTTTTAGAAGTGAGTTCTTTTAGCCGTTTAAGGTACGTATTCCTTGTGCGGTAAGTATTTATCTCTATAAAGGTTATACGAATATAGATGAGTTACTGTTTATGATAGAATCTGTGTACCTTCTTCGGCAGTTGGCCTCAGCGATGTTATCCTGCCAGGAACTCTCAATCTCCTGAAAAGTTTGTTCCACTTCTTCACCGTCAATAATCATAACAAGAGGCTCATTGATATCCATTAATAGAAAAAAAGACATAAGCTTAGGTAAGTGCCCGCTGTCTGCGATCAAATGGTTTTGATGCAAATACACGTTCTGATTACTTTTAGAAACTAATTTGTAGAATTTCATAACCTGGTTGGTTTGTAAGGGCTGGTACAGGTGCAATTGATATGATGATAATTCTTCCATCCTTGTCACCTCCATGTTCTCTGCTTGCTTTAACACTACCCGGGGGTCAAGGGTCCTAAACCTGACTCCCCGTATTTTTGTTAATGTTTGTAAATCATTTTCCTTGTCATACCGCCGTCCACTGTTAAATTTTCTCCTGTAACAAAATCATTAGAGCGATCAGTCAAATAGAAGCAGGCTTTAGCTACATCTTCGACTTTTCCAACTCGATTAGATAAGTGCTGCTCATGATCAACCTCACGGAGCTGTTCGTAGTTCTCTGTCTGAATCCAGCCCGGACTAATGGAATTTACACGAATGTTATAATCAGATAGAGAGGATGCTAATGCATGGGTGAGTGCTATAATACCACCTTTACTAGCTGCATATGCCTCTGAGTCCGGCTCGGACATAAAAGCTCGCGTTGAAGCCATATTAACGATTCTACCCTGTACACCTTCGTTCTTCCACAGCTTTCCAGCCTGCTTGGAAAATAGGAAAATACTTCGCAGGTTAGTCTGAATCACATCATCCCACTGATCAACATCCAGTTCAAAAAGCGGCTGGAATGAACTTACCCCGGCATTGTTAATCAAAATGGAGATCGTGCCGACGTGTTGATTTATTTCCTCAAACAACTCATTTATATTTTTTGGGTCACGTACGTCACAGTAAAAAAAGAAACCGTTGCCGCCATTCTCTCTAATTTCTCCCACAAGCTGCCGGCCATGTTCTTCATCTTTATCACAGGCAATCACCGTGGCGCCCTGCTCAGCATAGGATAAAGCCAGGCCTCGGCCGATCCCGTTACTTGCACCCGTGATCAAAACAATTTCATCATGAAAATTCATAGTAATCCCTCCTGCCTCACTTTACCTTAATGTCTTTATTCATAAACCTGTGTTGTCATATGGATTGGAAAAGGCTTGTAGAGCAGGATGGAACATGGTATTATCTTAAAAAATTGGAGGTGATCGTATCAAACGCGTAACATTAGTCGATGTTTTTAAACACCGTATCACACAGAAATACTTACAGCGATCAGGTATCCATCACGCGGTCACCGTAGCAGGTTATGCATATGATATGGCGATTGAATCCAATGTAGATCCGGACCTTGCGACAAAATCAGCATTACTTCACGATATGGGGCATTATGAGTGGTACCGTGACGGAAAGTGGGACTACGAAGAATATCGTAAACATGATATTCATGCTATTAAGGGAGCGGAACGGGCTCATAAATTATTAATTCGCCTTGGGGAAGACCGATTGGTTGCTAAAGAGGTATCGCTTGCTGTACTTCTTCACACGGACAGCTATCTGCCTTTTTCCCTCGCAGCCCAGCGGACAGATCTCCAAGAAGTCGTAAGGAAAGCCGATGAAAAGGATGAGCAGCCATCCGGCCTGCATCATTATAAGCAAATGGACAAAAGTGAAGCCATCCAGTTATTAAATCAGCTTGATTTGAAAGTGGAAGCAGCTTTAGAAGATCAGGGAGAGCTTTCTGGTTAAAAAGTATAACTTTTTTCCTAATTAAGCTTTACTTTTAAATCAGCCTTCTATATAATTCCAATGAAAGCAAAATTTTCTGAAAGCGAGGTCGACATAAATGACGAACCTAAAAATGACAGTAAACCAGAAAATCGAACATCGACCTGCGCAAATAGGGATTAGCGAATAAACTTTTTCATCAATTTATTCATAACTGCCGCAGGTTACGCATATTGTATTCCTGTGGCTTTTTTAATGAAAGCATTATATCGTTTGCTAAAAACGAAGCCACAGGGGACCTGTGGTTTTTTGTTATGCTATCAAAGGGTAATTTTACTCTTTTGATATAAATATACACAAGTTGAGGAGGTGGAAATTATGACGATTCATTTGTTTATTTTTAAGATTCAAGTAAGTAGACGCCAGGAAGAGAAATATGCGCCGTTACCCGGATACCATCCGTCTGCAGAAGAGCAATGGCTTGATAGGAAATCATCATTTATCCATTACATGTAAATTAAAAAGGAGTGAAAAATTATGAGCAGCACACTAAGGATGGAATTTATGGATTGGTTAAACGACGAGAAGGATACCGCTTAGTTACGTAGTATTGGAGGGGTAAACATGCGGATCAACGTGCTTATTTTTACAATTTATATCCAAAAGCTGGACCAGGAAGCTAGAGAACGGTCATTCCAAAGGTCAAAAGCAATTGGAGATAAAATTAATAAAACTAAATTAAAATACACCTCATTATAAGGTGCAACCCCCCAGTCATTTTGACTGGGGGATTGTTATTTTTAGAGTATTACAGGATTTAAGAAGCTAAACCTTTGAAAAAAACTGTCAAATCCGTTAAGGTCAGGAAAAGATACTTTTAAAGAAAAATTTTATATAGAAAGGCTTTTTTGACATGAGTTTACATAGAAAACCTATGCCTGTACCGGATGCAGTGGATTCGGTGATGAACTATAAAAAAAAGGCTGAGGCTGAAATTCTTCCTCTGGAGTTTTGTGATAACCGCACCTTAGCAGAAGATATAGTCGCTACACACCCGGTTCCTCCTTTTAATAAGTCTCCTTATGACGGATTTGCATTACGGTCCGAAGATACAGAAGGACTATCCAAGGAAAAAAGCGGTCAGTTTCGGGTAACGGAAACGGTAGGAGCCGGCCATCGTGCCAGTCGTCCAATAAAGGAAGGGGAAGCGGTTCGCATTATGACGGGCGCAGAAATTCCTGAAGGCGCGGATTGCGTAGCTATGTTCGAGATTTGTCAGACTTATGAACAAGATGGCGAGTCCTGGATGTCTTTAAAGCGACCAATGGAAAAGAATCAGAATATTATACAACAAGGATCAGAAACAAAGGAACATGATGTGTTAGTAGAGTCTGGAACGGAAGTGAATCCAGGTGTAAAAGCTCTGCTTGCGACATTTGGCTACAGCGATGTGAATGTATATAAAAAGCCGGTTATAGGCGTGTTCGCCACCGGTACTGAATTACTGGACGTTGATGAGCCTCTGGAGCCGGGAAAGATACGTAATTCCAACGCATACATGATTGTTTCTCAAGTAAAGCGTGCAGGTGGAGAAGCTCTTTATTTTGGGAAGCTGGAAGATGACTTTGATATTTGTTATCAATCTGTATCTGAAGCTTTAGATAAGGTGGATGTATTAATTACAACGGGCGGCGTATCAGTCGGGGATTATGATTTGATGCCTGATATTTATGAGAAATTAGAAGCGGACGTGTTATTTAATAAGGTAGCGATGAGACCAGGAAGTGTGACGACGGTAGCTTCTTACCAGGAGAAATTGTTGTTTGGATTATCAGGAAACCCTTCCGCCTGCTATGTAGGGTTTGAGTTGTTTACTTATCCCATTATTCTTTCTTATTTAGGGCGGTCAGAACCCTTTCATCAACGAATCCAGGCTACATTAGGAAAAGATTTTAAAAAGCCCAATCCTTTTACCAGATTTGTGCGAGGATGCCTCCGGTACCATGAGGGGAAAGTGATCGTTGACCCGGTCGGTATGGACAAGTCAGCCGTTGTTTCTTCGCTTGCTCATACAAATGTACTTATTATGCTCCCGGGAGGAACGCGGGGTTATGAAAAAGGGGACGACGTGGAAGCCCTTTTACTAGAAGATCAGACAGGACAACAGAGCTTCTGATAAGACACAGAAGGAGTGAAGGTATGACCGATTATGTATTAGACCAGCATGAACGACCAATGAAGGATTTACGAATCTCTGTTATTGATAAATGTAATTTCAGGTGTACGTACTGTATGCCGGCAGAGATTTTCGGTGATGATTATAAATTTATGCCAAAGGACGAGCTTCTAAGTTTCGACGAAATCATCCGGCTTGTTCAAATCTTTTCGAAATTTGGAGTTGAAAAGATCCGCCTAACGGGAGGAGAACCTCTGATGAGGAAGGATCTTCATGAACTGGTGGCTAGACTAAACGATATAGATGGAATTAAGGATATTGCCGTAACCACGAATGCTGTATTCCTCGTCAAACAGGCGAAGAAGCTCAAGGAAGCAGGCCTTAATCGTGTAAACGTAAGTCTTGATGCCATTGAAGATGAAGTCTTCCAGCAGACGAACGGCCGAGGGATTAAAACCAGTCCTGTTCTTAAGGGAATAGAAGCTGCCAGGGATGCAGGACTAGATATAAAGATCAATATGGTCGTGAAAAAAGGTATGAACGAGAGTCAGATTCTTCCGATGGCCCGTTACTTTAAGGACACGGGTGATACGCTGCGGTTTATAGAATTTATGGACGTAGGAAATCATAACGGCTGGAATATGGGTTCTGTTGTTTCTAAAAAAGAAATCATTGAAGAAATTAATCAGGAGCTGCCATTAGTGCCGCTTGATGCGAATTATTTTGGAGAAGTAGCTTCCAGGTATCGTTATGAAGGAAGCGAAGCAGAAATTGGAGTTATTTCTTCGGTTACAGACGCTTTTTGCAGCAGCTGCACGCGAGTACGTCTTTCAGCAGATGGAAAGCTGTTTACCTGTCTCTTTGCTTCAGAAGGACATGATATTCGTGAATTACTGAGAGGCGGGGAGCCGGACGAAGCGATTATTTCCAATCTTATAAAAATATGGACAAGAAGAGATGACCAATATTCGATTGACCGTGCCAATGGTAAACCAACGAAGAAGAAAATTGAAATGTCGTATATCGGCGGCTGAAAAAAAGCCGGATACCCTCGCGCTGGGTATCCGGCTTTTTACTAGGATATGCAAAACATTTTTATAGACTTTAATTAAGATAGATCTTCAGCTAAAGGGCCGGATTGTGTAAGACTCAGTTTCGAGATATTGGGTGGAGAAGGGGCTTCAGGGAACGACTCGCTTTCCGCGGGCATGTGGTGAGCTTCCTCAGGCTTCGCCGTTCCCTTCCGCCCCTTTGCGATCATGGAGAGCTCGAAATCCTTTACGTAAATGCCTTTATATGAGGAAGAAACCTATGTGATCAACGTAGTCTCTGGCGATATAGAAGCATTTAAGATAGGGTTCCCACTTTTTTTACTGCCAGGGTCCGTTCACATGAAATGGCTGGGCGGCGGAGGAAACGACGAGACTCCCGCGGGAGAAGGAGCTAGGCGAGACCCCACAAGGAGTTTTAACGACTGAGGAGGCTTGCCAGTTCCCCCGCAGGAAAGCGAGTTGTTTCTGTAGACGCCCTCATCCTTTTTTGGCAACGGACCCGAGTTATCTCGAAACTGAGTCTTCAAGTAATGGGAGCTTTACTTGAAGATTGTACATCGTAGATTTAGCGGAGTTTCTTACTATGGAATTAGTACAATCTTTCCGGTTTTGCCGGCTTGCTTAAAGTAAGTTTGTGCTTCTCTTGCTTTTTCCAAAGGAAATGTCCGATCGATGACGGGTTTAATCTTACCTTCTGAAATGGCTTGAAGCATACGCTTGAACTCTGCTCTTGTCCCGAGTACTGATCCATAGAGAGTAATATGTTTCAAGTAGAGCGTCCGAAAGTCCAGTTCTGTCTTCTGTCCCCCTGCAGATCCGGAAGTACAGAATTTCCCTCCTTTTTTCAATACTTCCAGAGAAGTTGAAAACAAAGCGTCTCCCACAACATCCACTACAGAATCGATTGGCCCTCCGTTTGCCTCCAGGATTTCTTCTGCCAATCGCTCCGAACGATAAGACAATACATGGTCTGCTCCAAGTTCTTTTAATCTTTCTTCCAAAGCCAGGTCCCCTACAATAGCGATAACTTTGGCGCCAAATACTTGAGAAGCGATTTGAACATTTAATGATCCTACGCCTCCATTAGCTCCTGTCACCATTATCGTTTCACCAGGCTGTACCTGAAGCTGTTCGATCATGTGCCAAGCTGTCATGCCACTGACAGAGAACACGGTACTTTCTGTGTAGTCAGATAGGGGCATGTCAAAGCAAAGCTCTGCCGGCCACACGACGTACTCTGCATATCCTCCATCGTATTCTGAACCAATGAACGACATATCTTCCGCTATATGTTCCTTACCTTCGTCTCCGCTTGAAGTAAAAGGGAAAACCACGACATCCCTTCCAATCATATGCTGATCTACTTCGCTGCCTGCTTTTTCAATAGTGCCTGTTATATCGGAACCGGGTATTCGAGGGAAATGGACACCTTCCGGGCGCCAGCCAGATTTGCCTCCTGTTCCGTACGCACCTTCTCTCATCCAGATTTCAGTATTATTAATCGCACAGGCTTTCACTTTGATTAAAACTTCGTTACTTTTCGGCTCTGGAATGTCTTTATCTACTACTTGTAATTGATCGACATCCCCATATCCAGTAACTTGAACTGCTTTCATCACACCATTACCTCCCAGTTTGTATTCTAAGCTTGTCTCTATTAGCTTACACGGAAATGAGCCGTTCATCCAATCTGCGAGTTTAGTTAACCAATCTCACTATTGCACCATCATGCTTGAGAGTTGATCTTAATCAAACCATAGGCTGCTTCAAACTTTCTCCGGTATAATTATTAAGCCTTTGCTCAAATCGTAACCGTCCTCTATAATAAAGGTAATATGTGTTTGCGGAGGGGAGTTTCCATGAAAACCTTTAAATTAATTTCTTTGGATATCATAGAAGAGAAAGATGAAGATATTACACAAAGACGGATTAAACTGCTGGATGGGCTCATTATTAACCGTGAAGACGATCATGGACGATGGATCATCGAAGCGTATGTGGACCAAAGCTACCAGGATTTCTTCCAGACTATGTGCAACAACAGTGAAGAAATTATGGTACAGGTGAAAATTACAAAACCTAGTAACCAGCCTGCTACGTTTTTAGTGACACCGATTGATACGAATGTAATTGGGGATCACATCAATGTTATTTTTATGGGGTCAATCGTGAATCGACAACAGGAACAAATTGAGAAGACTCTTCGCCAGCTTATGGATGAAGGATATCAGAATGAAGAACTTCTGGCTGCTTTCAAGAAAAAAGCGGAAGAAGCCTCTTCGTAATCTGCTGTAGTTCTCCTTACATAAGAGCGCGGGCGAAAAAATTAAATCGGGTAAAGAAAATCTTAAATTACCCTGCTATAATAGGAATGGTGTTCAATCATTAAGTCGGAAACAGCATGTTAAAGGAGATATCGTATGTGGGTGAGAAGAAAGAGCCTGCGCTGGCTGAATGAATTATCGCCATTTCAATTAATTGCCATATATTATCTAATTGCGGTCACCATTTCATCTATACTAATTGCTTTACCTGTGGCCCATAAACCGGGCGTGAAACTGGATTTCATAGACGTATTATTTACAGCCGTCAGCGCCGTAAGTGTAACAGGTCTGACGACGGTCCCGACGGCGGAGACGTTTAGTACAACCGGGGTATTTATTTTAGCGTTAGTATTACAGTTTGGCGGAATTGGAGTTATGACACTCGGCACGTTGATCTGGCTTGTGCTTGGGAAAAAAATAGGCTTGAAAGAGCGGCGTCTCATTATGACAGACCAAAACCGGACTTCCTTCCAGGGAATGGTCCAAATGGTCAAGGAAATCGTGCTGGTGGTACTTCTCATTGAATTTATCGGTTTTTTAACTCTTGGGACGTATTTCCTTCAGTACTATGATCCTGGCGAAGCTTATTTACAAGGCTTCTTTGGAACCATTAGTGCTATGACAAACGGTGGTTTTGATATCACTGGACAATCACTCATTCCATTTAGGCATGATTATTTTGTTCAATTCATTAATATGATTTTAATTATTGCAGGAGCGATTGGGTTTCCTGTCCTGATTGAAGTCAAACAGTATTTATTTAATAACAACGATGTAAAAACAATCCGGTTTTCTTTATTTGCAAAACTGACGAGTTTCACTTTTTTCATGCTTGTACTGCTCGGGATGGGGATGATTATCCTCCTCGAGTTTAATCATTTCTTTGCCGGAAAAGACTGGCATGAAGTATTTTTCTATGCCCTGTTTCAGTCGGTCACAACGAGAAGTGGCGGGCTTTCAACTATGGATATTAACCAGTTCACCGAACAGACGCAGCTGTTTATGTCGTCTTTAATGTTTATTGGGGCTTCTCCAAGCAGTGTCGGTGGAGGAATACGTACCACTACTTTTGCTCTGGTTGTCATCTTTATCTTAACCTTTGCCCGTGGCGGAAGCAGAATTCGACTGTTCAGGAGAGAGGTTCATAATGAAGATTTAAATAGAGCCGTTGTGGTTATGATGATGGCCATGCTGCTTTGCTTTATCGCTTTAATGGCTTTGTCCATAAGTGAGCCTTTTACATTAAATGAAATCCTGTTTGAAGTATGTTCCGCATTTGGAACGGTTGGTCTCTCGTTAGGTATAACACCAGGGATGACTGCTTTTGGAAAAATTGTATTAATGCTTCTCATGTTCCTCGGGAGAATTGGTATATTGACTTTCTTGTTCTCTTTCCAGAAAGACAGAACAAAAGGGAATTATCATTATCCAAAAGAGAGGTTAATCATTGGTTAAATCAGAAAAAGCTCAGCCATCAGGCTGAGCTTTTTTTGATCGAATCGATTTATCTTTCCGGTATCTGTATCTCGCAAAGATTTTTCATTTACATTAGCAGTAAAATGCTGCACCCACGATTACCAATAGAATGAACAATACGACGATCAAGGCAAAGTTGTTACCATAACCAGCTCCGCCATATCTTCCGCAACGTCTTCCGCCGTAAGGATAGCCTCCGTACATAAGCTCACCTCCTGTTGTTTACATACTCAGCGTATGCAGGAGGAGGCATATGTGTATGGTTATTCACCTAGAGAAGATTAATTCATGAAGGTGGAAGGAGCCAATTTAATAATTTTGCTCTTTTGGTGAAGGAATTCCTTCTGAGAATCGTTCAAGGATTGTTCACTGCAATCAATCTCTTCACACCAGTGGTTCAACTGCTCATTGATCAACCTTTTCTGATCAGGAGAAGAAGTCACATGAGAAGGGAAATAGGGTCCTGAAATTCTTTGGTTAGCGTACATCACCATCAGCCTCCTTGTCTGTTTATTATTCGCAAATCTTATAAAAATATGAAGGAGTCTTAAGGTTAGTGGCGAAAAGGATAATTTACATACACAGGAAAAGGGATGTGCTTCCTATGGTTTTTTCTTCAATAACAAGGGAATGCGCAAGGGGTAGAATTTTTAGTAAGTCGAAAGAAGGACTTCTGAGCACATCGAATAAAGGTTATTATTCGTTTGCTGCGTAGATATTTTGTATAATGATTCTAAATTAGTCGTTATATAGAGAGAAGGTGGCGCGATGAAGAAAGTGGCAGTAATAGGAGCAGGGCCTGGAGGATTAGCTTCAGCTATGATCCTCGCTTCAAAAGGTTACGATGTTCATGTATTTGAAAAACAACCATTCGTAGGAGGAAGAAATGGGCATTTTTCTTTAGGTGACTATACGTTCGATATAGGTCCGACCTTTTTGAGTATGCCTCATATCGTTGAGGAATTATTTGAAATGTCCGGCAGAAATGCTCATGACTACATGGATCTAATCGAACTTGCACCGATGTACGAGCTGCAATTCGATGGGAAGCGTGTACCGATGTACCGTGACCGCATGAAAATGCTGAACGTGATCTCCAAGCATTTCCCAGGCAATGAAAAAGGCTACGTCCGTTTTATGAACGATACGAGAAAGAAAATGGATGCTCTGCTTCCTCTGCTTCAGACGCGCCATAACAAGCTGACCGATTATGTAAGCCTTCGTGCTTTGAAAGCACTTCCTAAGCTATCGCTTGGAAAGTCGGTTTATCAAGTATTATCCGATTACTTTACAGATGAGAAATTAAAAATTGCTTTTACATTCCAGGCAAAGTATTTAGGCATGTCCCCCTGGGAATGCCCGGGAGCCTTTTCGATTCTCTCATATATGGAACATGAGTACGGCGTCTTTCATCCAAAGGGCGGAGTCAACCAGCTTTCTAAGTCTATGGCAAAAGTAACCGAGGAACATGGAGGACAGATCCACCTGGGTAACGGCGTACGCAAATTTAAAACGGAGGGTAAAAAAGTCGTTGGCATTGAACTTGAATCTGGAGAAGAATTTGAAGCGGATGAGGTGATCGTAAACGCTGATTTTGCCAATGCAATGAGTCACATGGTGGAGGGGGACAAGCTGAAAAAGTATTCCGAGAAAAATCTGTCTAAGAAAAAATATTCGTGTTCCACTTTTATGATCTATGTCGGATTGGATAAACTTTATGATCAGATGCCTCACCATACGATTCTCTTCGCGGAAGATTATAAGAAAAACGTCGATGAAATGACGAAAGATCTTGTCCTGTCCGACGAACCGTCGATTTATATTCATAATGCAAGCGTAACAGACGATACATTAGCACCTGAGGGGCATTCAGCTGTTTACATCTTAGCCCCTGTCCCGAACAACTACTCTGAAATCGACTGGGATGAAAAGCAGGAAACATTTAAAAACCTTATCCTTGATGAGCTCGAAAATAAAACTGGATTCAGTGACATCCGCGAGCACATTGTTACAGAAAAAGTGTTAACACCTAAACAGTGGCAAACCGATCATTTTGTTCATAAAGGTGCGACGTTCAGCTTAGGACATCAGCTTTCTCAAATGATGTACTTCCGGCCCCACAATCGCTTTCAGGAATTGGATCACTGCTGGCTGGTCGGCGGCGGCACTCATCCAGGAAGCGGACTTCCAACCATCCTTGAATCAGCCAGAATAACCACAGGGTGGATCAGAGAGGAGGCGGAAACCTCATGAGACAAACCCGGACAGCTATTGTAGGGGGCGGAATTGGCGGTTTAGTAACCGCCCTGCTCCTTTCCAAAGAAAAGGAAAGAAAGATTACTATTTTTGAAAAGAACGATTACCTTGGTGGACGTCTGACCTATGAGCGAAATGGGCCCTACAAAATTGACCAGGGACCGACCATTGTTCTGCTGCCGGAAATGCTTCTAAGCATATTAGAGGAGGGTGGTTTTGATCGAAAAGACATTCCGCTCATTCCATGTGATCCTCTTTATGATATCCGATTTAAAGATGGCCGTGCATTTACTAAATATTCGGATCCTGAGCAGCAAAAGCAGGAATTGAAAGCCAAATTCCCAGGGAACGAGAAGCAATTTGACCGGTTTCTGGAGGACATGAAAATTCGTTTTCTTCGAGGTAAATCTCAGTTTTTAGAACAATCCTTCGTGAACAAACGCCGTTTTTTCTCTGGTCAGAATATTAAAACGCTGATTCAGCTGAAAGCATATCAAAATGTGAGAAAGATGATGAGAAGCTATTTCTCAGACGAACAGCTGGTGGAAGCTTACACATTGCAGACGCTTTATATAGGTGGTCACCCGGAGCAGTCTCCGGCCATGTATTCACTTGTTTCGTACAGCGAACATGAACACGGGATCTGGTATATGAAAGGCGGCTATGCCCACCTGGTTGATTTAATTGTCGAGCGTCTCAAGGAACGAGGGGTAGAGATTCACATCAGTTCTGAAGTAGAGCAGCTTCACACCTCGCACTCTAAGGTACAGTCTATTACAGCCGCGGGGGAGGAGTTCGAAATAGATGAACTTATTCTGAATGGTGATTTTCCTACAATGGATCGTTTACTGCCTGAAGAACGGCAGCATAAACGTAATTATACCCCTTCCTCCGGCTGTCTGCTTCTTTACATGGGACTGGATAAAATCTATCCGAATCACACCATTCATCAATTTTACATGTCTTCAAACTTCGACGAACACATGAAGCAGGTATTTGAAACTAAAGAGCTGCCCGATGATCCTTCTTTCTATACGTTTCATCCTTCAATCGTGGATGATTCTTTAGCGCCTGCTGGTAAAGGGGTTCTTTATACCTTAATACCTGTGCCCGCAGGAGACGATGTTGACTGGAGTAAAAAGGACCAATTAATTGAGCACGTGCTTCAGCAGATGGAAGAAAGAGGTTTTCCGGAATTAAGGAAACATATGAATTGGATAAAGGTGAGGACACCGGAAGAAGCCAAAAGAGACGGTCTTTATGGAGGAGGAAGCTTCGGTATTGCCCCAACCCTCTTTCAGTCCGGAGTATTCCGTCCCCAGCTAAAACCGTATTCTCTTTCAAATCTATATGCGGTTGGAGCTTCCATTCATCCTGGAGGCGGCATTCCCATTGTTATGCAGGGGGCTAAGCTGCTAGCGGATCATTTGCAAAATGGTTCTGAAGAAAGGCATAATTATAAGCGAGGTGTTTAGAGATAATGGACTTGAATCATGCTTACGACCATTGCAAAAACATAATAGAGAAACATTCAAAGACCTTCTCGAAAGCGTTCGCTATGCTCCCTAAACATCAGAAGAGGGCAGTATGGGCCATTTATGCCTTTTGTCGCAGGGCCGATGACATCGTGGATGAAGGGGAAAATCCGAGAGAAGAGCTGGAAGCATTTGCTGTAGAGTTTGATCTTTTTATGGAGGGCAGGCTCGAAACGGAAGATCCATGCTGGATTGCTCTTCAGGATGCTTTTAAACGGTTTCCCCTTGATCCGACTCCTTTTTATGAGATGATTGTCGGCCAGCGCATGGACTTATATCCGAAAACGATTGATACAAAAGACGATCTCCTTCATTATTGCTATCATGTCGCAAGTACGGTCGGGCTTATGCTTCTGCCTGTGCTTGCCCCCGGTAAAGTCTCCAGAGTTAAAACAGGTGCTATTGAACTTGGGTATGCGATGCAGATCACCAATATCCTGAGGGATATCGGAGAAGATCTGGACAATAATCGAATTTACATCCCTGAACAGATGATGATGGACTATGGTTATACTCGTTCAGATCTCCATAACAAGAAGGTAAATGAAGCATTTATACGGCTCTGGGAAGACTTAGCCCAGGATGCTGAGCATTACTATCGGAATGCATTAGCTACTTTGCCGGAGTATCCACTTTATTCAAGAACTCCTGTAGGAGGAGCTGCGAAAATGTATCGCGCCATCATCCAGACAGTGAGAGATAATGATTATCAGGTCTTTGGGAAGCGAAACTACGTATCTGACCAAATGAAAAAGCAGATTATTGCGGAAATGCAATAATCTGCTTTTTTTCTGGCTCTATTAAACTTCCGTGATGATCATTTCGTTAAGTTCCCGTTTTTGTAAGACCCTGTTTCGAGATATTGGTTATGAGGTAGATCCTCCGGGGAAGAGGGGTCATTTTTCCACTAGCCAAACCAGCCACCTCTTCATCTTGTAACGGACCCAATTCATCTTGAAACGGAGTCTTACATATAACCGCCCTATTGCGTAATAAGCCCTCTTAAGAAAAATCAATAATAATTTTTATCAGAACTTTTTTCTATTCGGGGTGAACAATTTTGCCAAGGATCTGGTTGGCTACGTTTTGACCGCTGAGAACGACCATCGGAGAGCCGCCTCCCGGATGGGTACTGCCTCCGCAGAAGTACAGATTGCTGAAATCCTGAGACTGATTGAATGGTCTCATAAACGCCTGGAGCCTGCGGTTGGAGGAAGGACCGTAAAGGGAGCCGCGGTATGCACCGAAGCGGCTCTCAATTTCCTCGGGACCGATTACTTTTTCGAAAGTTACATGGTTTTTAATCGGGAGACCGGACTGGGCTAGATCTTCATAAATCCTCTTTTTATACTCTTCACGATCTATTTCAGTTGAAGAGCTAAGCGCCGGGGCATTAACCAGGATGAAACAATTATCACCTTCAGAGGAAAGGGTGGAGTCTGACTTAGCTGATGTTCCGATATAGATGGTAGGCTCTTCAGCATAGTGGCCATTTTTTAAACTTGAGAATTCCTTTTCGTAATTTCTGGAAAAAAGAACGTGGTGGTGATGCAGATCTGGCATAGTCGTGTCCAGTCCTGCCATAATAACGAAAGCAGATATGGAAGGATCAAAGGAACGGAGTTTTTTATCAGATAATGAGGTCCGTTTATTGTTATCGATTAATTCCGGTACGGATTGGAGTAGGTCTCCATTCACGATCACGTAGTCCGCTTCGTAAGTATGGCCTCCAGCCACCACGCCCGTGGCCTGCTTGTTATGGGTTAAGATTTTTTCTACCCGCGTGTTCTTATATAGCTGTGCTCCCTGATTTTCTGCAGCTTTCGCCATGTTTTCTGCGATCTTCGTATTTCCGCCCGGGACGTAGTAAACACCATCATTTAACTCCAGGTGAGCAATCATCGCAAATGTAGCCGGTGTAACGTAGGGATTTGAGCCTACATAGGTCGAATAACGGTTAAGGGATTGAATGATGCCAGGATGAGAAAAATATCTTCTGAAAAAATGATCCATCGACTCTAGAGGTCTCACCTGCGCAAACCCTTTGGCCAGGGAAGGAGAGAGGTAATCTTTCCATCCGGAAAAGGTCCGGTGAAGAAAGTATTCTTTCGATAAATGAAACAGGCGCTCAATTTCCAGTAAAAAGGCATCATAGTTCTGATAGCCTTTTTTGTCCAAATAGTAGAGCTGCTGCTTCATATATTGCCGATCAGAGGAGAGATCAAAGGTTGTGCCATCCTTAAACTGGTTTCTTGTATGATGGGTGAGTTTAGAAAAGGAGAGTTCTTTTTCTAGACCGCCCTGGCGAAGGACATCTTGAAATACCTCTGGCATGGTGATGGTATTCGGCCCGAAATCGAAATGATAACCAGCTTCATTGACCGGCATCATCTTCCCGCCAAAATGGTCGTTCTTTTCGAAGAGATTTACTTCGGCTCCGGCTTTGGCCAGGGTGACAGCTGCCGACAGCCCACCTAGGCCGCCCCCGACTATAGCAACTTTCATTCGTAAGACCTTCCTTTCCACTGATAAGATTTTCCCCGGATATGTACCGTCATGGAGGAAATCATAATTAATATAAGTAACACGATCGACACAGGAATAAAAAAAGACAGCCATAATGGATGCCCAGTGCGAGCATCGACGTACATTTTAAAGGACACGGTTAGCAGGTAGGGCAGCACATACAGCCAGCTTTCTTCTACAAAAGCAATAGCGATGAATCCAAACGGGACAAGAAACAAGAGCGTATAAAGGAGAGACAAGATCACAACTAGTGCCGCGGAGCGTCCTAATCCAGTATAGATATTCTTCTGAAAGCCGGCCCACGTTTCTTTAGGATGATGGTACATATAGGAAAGAACGGAAGGTGTAATATTGGCAAGCACCATTTTATGGCCGTTCTTTTTCATTTCTCTGCTGATGTGTACGTCCTCTACGAGGGATCCTTTAACGGACTCGTGTCCCCCAATTGCTTCATAGGCGTTTCGTTCCACCATAATAAAAATACCACACGCCGCTGTAAACATTGGTTTTTTTGTAAAGTTAGCTATAGCAAGAGGCAGGTGAAGCTGCACGACCATGTGTTGAAGCGGGACCAGCATATGACTTAGGAAATGGTCGTTTGGGTAACGAGGGAAGCCGCTTAGCATCGAAGCTCCGTGTTTTTCCATCGTGGCAAGGGTTTTTTCGATGATTGAAGGGGCAACGCGCGCATCGGCATCCAGAAATAAGTAGTAGTCCCCGCTTGCTAATTCAGAGAGCTGATAACAGGCGTGAACTTTCCCATTCCAGCCATCCGGCAGCTCTTTTCCTTGATGCACCTTAAAACGTGAGTCATTTTTCGTTTCATGCAAGAGCTTCTCATAAGTTTTATCTTCTGAATGGTCATCCAGAAAGATCACCTCAAGCGAAGGGTAGCTCAATCTATGGATCGAATCCATCAGCCCCTCCACGTTTTCTTCTTCATTTCGTAAAGGAATAAGAAGAGAAACGCGAGGGGTGCTTTTTAAGTGCCCGGCTGGAGATAAAGGCAGTAAGAAAAAGCTGTTTAGGATCGTCCATAGATTGAGAAGAACCGTCATGATCAGGATAATGGTAAAAAACGTCACGATATCCCTTCCTTTCTATTACAGGGTTCTAAACGAATGATGGTCTTCCTTAATAATCGTCTCACGCAGCTGATCCAGCTGTTCGGTGGAACGATTTTCAAAATAACGCGTCATTTCTTTTCTATTTAAAGAAGAGTACTCTTTTCGAGCAAGTGGATCTCCAATTTTAATATAGACGTTTGGTTTTTTGGTGTGCTCAAACGAATAGTAAATGGAAATCGGTACTACAGGGACGCTAGGACACTTCTTAGCTATGTAGGCGACCCCGGTGAAGAACTCAAGAGGGCGCTTCTCCAAGTGCTGCTCCTCTCCTTGAGGGAAAATCCATACCGTGCTGTCTTGTTCAAGAAGTTCTTTACTATAATTCAACGATTGAAGTAGATGTCTCCGATCATTGGTGTTAATGGAAAAAGCACCAATCCGGCGGAAAAAAGGAAAGCGTCTTATGCCGTCTTCATGCATCATTCCATAGCCATCGGACTGAATGATTTCTTTATTCAAATGATAAATCATCAAGGGGTCCCACCATGTGGAATGGTTTATTAAAAATAGAGCAGGACCATCAGGAAGGGTAGAATAGGACACATTAATGTGCTTAAACTGTGACTTCAACAGAAAGCGATTAAATCTGGAAAATCCCCATTCAATGATTGAATTCTTTTTAGCTTTCAGCATAGCCTTTCTTCCTCCAGAAATAAATAATATACCATAAAGCGGCAAGGGACCCTACTAAAATGGCGGCGCCAAATAGTCCTCCACTGATGGCCATAATACAAAACATGCCAATAATTAAGCCAAACGTAAGGGCCATACGTGACGGCCAAAGCGAAGAGCGAGAGACCTTTGCCGGGTTCCATAGTAGAAATACGGCGTGAAATATAATGGCAAGGACAAACCACCCTACGAAATTGGAAAAGGGAATATCGTAATAAACTCCAGGCTCCTGCCATATCCAATATTCTTTGACTTTGTACGATACAGGATCAAGAATCAAATCCATCGTTACAGCGAGTAAACCACCTGTCATAACAAAACCAATATGACGGAAGAAGCCACTCCATTTCTCCGTAATCCCCCGAGCCAGCTCATGAGAACAGCCAATGATCAGCATCCAGGCGAACCCAATGGTAATTGGCGTATCAAAGATCTTTAATCCGAAATTCTGGTTATAATCATAGGAACCGAAAAGAAAATTGTAAGCGACACCTAGATGTTCTATATAGATACTGAAAACGATAATAAATAAACTGTAGAGTACACCTCCAGTTGCTCCGTACATTCGAATAAAGTAAATAAGAGCAATCACGCCTGCAGTAATTAAAAACACACTGTTTGCCCATTCCAGCCAGGGTGGCAGCCAGTCGAATGTAAGTAAAATAACGCCGCATATGTACCAGAAAATGAAAAAGCGATAAATAATTGTGTCCATCTTTTCACCCTGCTCTCGAATTTAAAAGAAATTATGTAATGAAAAGTATTTTCTACCTAATCATACCTCAAAGGATAGGGGGTTAAACAGAAAGAAGTCCTATGGAATATGCCATAGGACTTCAACAAGCTTCTATAGTGATTAATGGGCCAGCGTTTTCCTTTTAGGCCAGGCTATTTTGCGAGGAAGATGAGGAAGAACCCAGCGATCAAGTCCGTATTTACCAGCATTGGCACCCGCTACTAACAGGAAGACCGTCAGTAATACCATCTGTGGATTCGTGCTGGTTGTACCACTGAACAAAAATGCGAAGTTCATCAAGATGCCTCCAAGAGCGGCGATATTCGTAAATAAACCAAGTATGAGTGCAATTCCGGCAAACACTTCACCCCACATCACGAGGAAAGCGAATAGTTCATGATTCGGAAGGGCAAACTGTTCCAGGAATATTGCCCACCATCCTTGAACCGCAGGATGAGCACCTTCAGCTTTACCTATGGCCCCCATTAAGAAGCCATTCACTTCAAATCCTCCTGTGACTTTTCCTAATCCAGAGGTGAGCCACGTATAACCTAAGTACACTCGAATGACGGTTAAAATAAGGGCTGCTTTCTCATTGTTTCGAATCCATTGATTAATCATTACACTCACTCCTTTAGTTTGTTCAACATTTCACATGATTAGCTAATCTCTTGCTACACCTATAGTATATAAGGGTAAACGTTAAGGTACCATACTTTGTGCGATCATTCACAAAGTGGACTAAAAGTTATGTCAATCCGATGAATTTTAGTAGTTTACTTTTCATTAGGGAAGTGAATCTTTTATAATGAATGGATAGGATCATTTCGACTAAAAATAGACTCAGCATATTCGTGTGTTTTTTGCTAAAATAGATGTAGAAGAAAGGAGTGAGGATATGGCTGAAGTAGTTATGTTCATTGTTTGTTTAGTTGTTTTACTAGGTCTCATTGGAATGTGTATTTTCGATCGAGGGTAATCTGTACTTAACTTTGGAATGACATATCATATAAGAGAAAGAAGAAGGTTCGCAGGAGAAGCTCATGAAGCTGCTCCTGCGAATCTTTTTTTTTGACACCTTTTTGAGCTTCCATTCGATTATAGAAGTGAAGGGAGGTGAAAGATAATGGCAGTAAGCACTGAAATTGTACGCTCACAGCTTCAACTCGTTCTTGAAAATGGGCAGGATGAGAAAGGGAACACGGTCTTCCGTACGAAGTCTTTTAACAATATTAAAATGACAGCTTCTGAAGATCAGTTGTACCGCGTAGCAACGGCAATGGCGCCTCTTCAACAGCATCTATTGTACGCGGTTGAACGTAATGATAATTCCATTTTGATTGATTTGTAAAAAATAGAATAAAAGAGGAGAAATGAACGTGAAGAAGCTAGAGCTGAAATTCTTAAACGAAGAAAACCGTACCGTAACCCTTACTCTGGACGATCCTGTGGAGCCTGCAGATCCGGTATTGATTAATTCCGTTATGGATACGATCCTGTTGGAGAACTGTTTTACAACAAGCGGCGGGGATTTAGTCGCAAAAAAAGAAGCCCGCATTGTAGAACGCAATGTACTTGATGTAGAAATTTAATAATTGAACACAGCCGCTATTTTGATAAATAGCGGCTGTCTTTCTAAGAAACGCAAATCGTTTAAGAACAGGGCTAATCTTTCACTAAAGCTCCCTTTTGTTGAAGACTTAGTTTCGAGACTTTTGTGAGAATTTGGTCCTGCGGGGGACGATTTCGCTTTTCGGCCCTGCACGATGCAGGGTCGTTCGACGTTGCCACAGGACGTGGCGATCTTAGTCGAACTTCTTATATGTGCTGAGCTTCCTCGGGCTTATCAGCCCTGCGGGATCTCACCGATCATGTTCATCCCGCAGAAGTCTGCATCGTCCCCCTTCGGACCTGGCCAAATCAGAGACTCGAAATCACTCAAAAAGTACCCGTTTTCAGGGAAATAACATGAAGCAGTGAAAGGCGTTTTAAAGTCGATAATTTTGATTAATTGCCCGATACATAAACATTTCGGGCAGGTAATAGAAGCCAAGCACTTCTTTTCTGAAGGGCCCGTTTCTCCTAACTAAGTGGGGCTGGTGGGGAAATGGCGAGACTCCCGTTGGAGAAGGAATCAGGTGAGATCCCACAGCGAGTGAAACGAGTGAGGAAGCTCACCGTTCCCCCACAGGAAAGTGTTCAAATGTGGCATCACCCCGAAAGACACGACCAGCATAAGCCGAGCATCAAAAGGACGGTGGTCTTTCCGTCCGTTGATGAACGGCTTATGTCTCGAGTGTCTGGGTGATAGAACAAGACGAGTTATTTCCCCACCAGCCTCTACTTCCATTTAACGTAACGGACCCAATTATCTCGAAACTGAGTCTTCAACTAATCGGCCCTATTGTTGAATAAGGACTAGTGGAAAATCGCAGAAACTTTGCTGAAATAAAAGATAGAAATCGTAAGTGGTGGGGATTTACTTGGTATGTGAATCTAATTAGATAGTAATATGCAAAGCCATAGATAACATTATCCCAGGAATAGAAAAGGAGGGGAACGAGATGGAAACTTGGCTGCCTTTCATTACAGATGTCGGCTTCCCGATTGCGGTAACTTTTTATTTGCTGCACCGCGTTGAGGGAAAACTTGATCTATTAATAGAAACGCTTCACCAACTACCTGAAAAAATTTATTCGATCAAATAAAAAGACGAGTCTGAAAGTGTTCATACACTTCTCAGACTCGCCTTTTTACTGATTAATTCGTTAGACCCCACTCATTAAATGGATAGATTACGAGCTCGGTTCGCCCGATAATTTCACTCTCTTCAACGAAGCCAAGTCCATTACGGCTGTCTTTACTGATGGAACGGTTATCTCCCATCACGAAATAGTGGTCTTCCGGGACCTCTACTTTACCAAAATCTCTGGTAGCATGAATAGCTGTTTGATTAAGGTAGGGCTGATTTTGCTCTTTCCCGTTTATAAACAACGTATGATCGCGGATTTCAATCGTATCTCCCGGCTGTCCTACAATGCGCTTAACATAACTCTTTACCGGCCTTTCAATAATGACAATGTCTCCTCGTTCGGGTTCATCAATATAATAAATAATCTTGTTGAACATGACGCGTTCACCGTTTTCAAGTGTCGGGTCCATACTGGCTCCTTCTACAATAGAAGTGGCAAAGAAAAAAGTACGTAAAATGAATGCTAACGCAATGGCTACAACGATGGCTTTAATCCACTCGAGCCATTCGTTCTTAGATTGCTCTGACACTTTGTATCTTCCTTTCTCCATGAACATGGAATTAAATAATGTTCACTTCCCCTATATTTTATCACATCCCACTTAAAAGAAAAGATGGGAAAGCAGTGATTTAACAGATAATTTACATGTGTAAAATTATTGTCGAATGTATAGAAGTTTTGGCAACTACATTTACAAATATAAAAAAACTTGAGATAATTTTTCTGTCAAGGGGAACACACATTCTTTCCCGTTGGACGGTTGTAACATGCCCTTAAAGCCAAGGAGGTAGCCTGTCGTGACTACATCAAAGGAAGATCCTATTTCCATTAAAATAGAAGCACTTCGCAAACGGATGACCGAAGTTGCGTTAGAAAAAGGTTTTTCCAGTGAAGAGTCGGTTAAAATCAGTCAAGAGTTAGACGCTCTCCTCAATCAAATTCACCATAAAGCTAATAAGTAGAAACCTGCAGCTAGAACTGCAGGTTTTTTTTAATCTGCCATATAACTTTCCAGTCTGTCCAGTCCCTTTCTAAGGGTCTCCTGGCTATAAGCATAGGACAGTCGCATGTAACCTTCGCCGTAAGTGGAAAATGCATCCCCAGGAACCAGGGCAAGGCGGCACTCTTCTAAAAGCTGGACGGCTTTTTCAAAACTTGTCATTTCTCCCAGAGGAAATTTAGGGAAGATATAAAATGCTCCGTCAGGTACGACGTAGTCAAGTCCCATTTCCGTTAACCGCCTCATGACATAATCCCTTCGTTCTCTATACTTTTCCTTCATAAAGGAGGGATCTTCTTTCCCGTTAGTCAATGCTTCGAGTGCTGCATATTGGCTGATCGAAGTCGGACAGGAAACATTGTACTGATGTACTTTTAATATGTGTCTGGCAAGCCAGGCCGGAGCAAGTAAAAAGCCAATTCTCCAGCCGGTCATAGCATGGGACTTGGAAACACCATTGATGACAATGATGTGATCCCGAACATCCGAAAACTGGGCGATGGATGTGTGTTTCCCTGTATAAACCAGTTCACTATATATTTCATCTGCTAATCCGAACAGTTTATATTTCTTCAATACATCTGCAATTTCGCGTAACTCACTTTCACTCAACGAAACACCGGTTGGATTAGATGGATAAGGAAGGATAACGGCTTTTGTTTTGGATGTTATAGATTGTTCAAGCTGCCTAGCGGTTAGTTTAAAATCCTGCTCTCTCGTATCCACGTACACGGGGGTGGCTCCCGCAAGTTTAATTAAAGGTTCATACCCAGGGTAAACAGGTCCTGGCAAAATAACTTCGTCTCCTGGGGTAAGGATGGTTCGAAGTGTAGCATCAATCGCCTGGGAGGCACCGACCGTCACGATAATTTCTTCCTCGGCATGATAGGATAAACGATATTTCTCGGATACATATTGCTGAATGGCCTTTCTTAGCTCAAGAATTCCAGCATTCGGAGTGTAAGTCGTCCGATTATGCTGGATTGCATCGATGGCGCCCTGCTTAACATGATCTGGTGTGTAAAAATCAGGCTGGCCAATTGTAAGGGATACCACATCATTATATTGATTCACCATATTAAAGAAGCGGCGAATCCCCGAAATTTGGATATCGTTTAGGCGGGGGTTGATATATTGTTCCATTGGTGAGCACCTCTTTACATATATTTAACAAAATGTTCAAACAATTTTGATAGTTATTCTGTAGAATTTTGTTATAATTTGATTGTAGTTTAATAGAAAGGAGTTTGATTGTTATGAGAATGAGCAGAATCTCTTTTGAAGAATTAGTCGCTCAAAATAAACAACAGCTTTTAGAAGACCAGAAAGCCATTGATAAAATTGAAGAACTAATAGATGAAAAACATGCAAAGAAACTGGAATCCTCTTATGTTAATTGATGATACCATATGATAAAAGCAGCCGCATAGCAGCGGGCTGCTTTTTTAGTTATTGACTCTGTTGAAGTTTATAGCTGAAGTCTCACTAGAAAGGCCGCAATAGGGCCGGAAAGCGAAATCATCCCCCGAAGGACTGTCCTCTCAACCTAATTAATCAAGTCTTCAAGTAATGGGAGCTTAACGTTAAGATCTTCACGAAAGTTACGGAGTCTTTTTTGTAAACTTATGGAGCACCAAGCTAGAGGTAGGCAGGATGATTTAAAATTGGCATATCGCTGGTATAATAAGGAGTACAAGCACAAAGGAGGTCCATCTATGAAAGATACGGGTTTAGTTTTAGAAGGCGGAGGCATGAGGGGAGCTTATACGGCAGGTGTTCTGGATTTCTTTCATGATGAAGGAATCCAGTTCCCATTTGTAGTAGGTGCTTCAGCAGGTGCCTGCAATGGAAGCTCCTACGTGGCTGGACAGAGAGGTAGAAATTATGAAGTCATGGTTGAATACGGGGATCATCCCGAGTACATATCCTATAAACGAATGTTTACGAAACGCCAGTTATTTGGGATGGATTTTATTTTTGATAAACTTCCGAATGATCTAGTTCCATTTGATTATGAATCATTTCAAACAAAGAAGGCTGATTTTGTAGTAGGGACCACGAATCTTGAAACCGGAGAGCCTCTTTTTTATGATCATTTCCCCACAAGGGAAAGTTTGTTGAAGGTGATGCGTGCTTCGAGTTCTCTTCCATTGATTGCACCGAGCATTATGTACGATGGGAAACAATTGATGGATGGAGGTATTTCAGATCCGATTCCGGTTGGTCCTTCTATTAAGCATGGAAACACTAAACACGTATTCGTGTTAACCAGGAATGACGGTTACTTAAAAGGAAAAATGAAATTGGGCTGGTATTTTAATCGGAAATATAGACAGTTCCCGATGTTCGCTAAATCTTTGATTAACCGTCATGAACGTTATAACGAAAAGTTGAAAGAAGTGAAGCGGATGGAACAAGCAGGAGAAGCCTTTGTACTGCGACCAATGAAGCCGCTTCAAGTAAGCCGTATTGAAAGAAATCGGGATCGTCTTCACCAATTGTACACTCAAGGATACGAGGAAGCACAATGTCAGGCCGATCAATTGGCAGACTTTCTACAAACCTGAGGGAAGGGAAGATCTGAGTGAAGAGAAGCGAACAAATCAAATCCGCTATTATAGATACTTTCAAGGAGCATCAAAATGAAGAGAACAGGCCGGCTATGGAGGCCTACATGAAACATCAGTTCCGGTTTTACGGCATTAAAAGTCCTGAGCGCACAGCGATTTTGCGACCGATTTTTAAAGAGTATAACACGATTTCGGAAACAGAACGGATGGACGCGGCCATCCTGCTTTTTCAGCAGCCGGAAAGGGAATGTCACTATGCAGCTCTTGGCCTATTGGAAAAAGGTGTGAAGAGAGCTGTTCCATCTTCCGTCGCTGTGTATAAAGAACTGATAATGACCGCCTCGTGGTGGGATACCGTGGATATGATAGCGTCCAATTTATGCGGTGGCTATTTTAAGCGATATCCCGAACGGTTAAGACCCATCACAGAGAAATGGAGCTATTCTGGTAACCTTTGGATCCGGCGTTCCAGCATTCTTCATCAACTAAAGTACAAAGAGCAGACAGATAAGGAGTTATTATTCGACACGGCACATCAGCTGAAGGATGAGAAAGAGTTCTTTATCGAAAAAGCTATAGGCTGGGCGCTTCGTGAATATAGTAAAACAGATGCGGATGCCGTAGTTCACTTATTGGAGTCCGAATCTTTCCGCCCTTTAACCAAAAGAGAAGGATTAAAGTGGGCAAAGAACAAAGGGCTGCTATCTTCTTAAGTTTATTCTCCATAGGTTATGTTCATAATGGTTGTATAATGAACACGGGGGGATGCGTTGTATGGAGAAGTGGATTGATTATTCTGTACTGGATCAAGTGATTGCCATGTTAAATGATGATGTGATTCGTATGATCGGCTTTAAACCGGAGCATGTACAGTTTTTTCTTGTTTTTGTCCTAGTTATGTCCTTGATGTGGGTCGCTCGTCCCATCATTGAATGGATGATGGTAAAAAACTGGAATACCTTTGCGAGTTATTTTACAAGCAGCTTAATTACGATTGTTTTTTTACAGCTGGTGGACAGGTATGCGATGAGTCAGGAGCAGTCGGCTCTGCCGGATTATTACTGGTCTATTTGTCTGCTTGCAGTCAGCAGCTATGGAGTCATATATGTACTGTTTAAATTGTGCAAAAAAACATGGACTCACCTGAGAGCGAGAGCGAAAAAACAGGCTGCGTAGTTTTCTGAAACCTTCTGACTTTACGATTCGTAGAGCGTATAGAAGGGGGATTACACCATGATGATGGAATTTAACTTTGCCTTGTTGTTCGCCTTTCTTTTATTTGGTCTGCTTCTATTGATCTTAAATATTGTTACAAGTATCTGGTCCTACCGTGACTCACGAAGGAAAGGAAGAAGTCCTGAGTTTGCTATAATGGTTTTACTGGGCACTTTGTTTTTCCCTGTCATAGGGCTCGTCATTTATTTAGTGATCAGAAATGATATTTAGAACACCCTCTTTGAAAGGGTGTTTTTTTATGCTATATCCTGTTGAAAAAAGAGTTCTTCAAGACGATATATAGATAGAATGAACCAAGATAGGAAGGACGATCATGTATGGAAAATCAGCAAGGCATTCTACTGGAGAGTGGGATCAATGAGCTGGAAATTGTGGAATTCGGGATTGGCTCCAATCGATTCGGTATCAACGTAATAAAAGTAAAAGAGATACTTAACCCGCTGCCTATTACCCCTATTCCACACTCCCATCCTTCCGTGGAAGGGATTATTGAGGTAAGAGGGGAAGTCGTGCCAGTAGTTGACACCGCTCATGCTCTTGGCTTTGACCCTTCGAAAAAACCTGCTCAGGATAAATTCATTCTAGCAGAGTTTAATCAAATGAAAATCGTTTTTCATGTACATACGGTCACACAAATTCACCGCATTTCCTGGGAGCAGATGGAGAAACCGAAAGAGATGTATCAGGGACTGGAAACGAAAATAACGGGGATTGTAAAAATGGAAGGCGGCATGCTGCTTCTATTAGATTTTGAAAAAGTGGCCGCTGATATTAATCCTGAGGCCAGTATCACTAAGGAACAGTTACGGAACCTTGGGGAAAGAGAGAGGTCCGAAAAAAGAATTATGGTCGTTGAAGATTCCAGTCTTCTTCGGGAGTTATTACAAGAGACTCTTGAAGAGGCGGGGTATGACCAGACGGTTGTATTCCAGAATGGAAAAGAAGCACTGGATCATCTTAAGCAGCTGGTGGACGAAGGGAAAGAAGTAGAGGAAGAATATCAGCTGGTCATCACGGATATAGAAATGCCGCAGATCGATGGACATCATCTGACAAGAGTCATTAAAGAAAGTGAAGAGATGTCGTCTCTGCCGGTTATCATTTTTTCTTCTTTAATTACACGGGATCTTCGCCATAAAGGAGAAAAGGTCGGAGCGGATGCACAAGTATCCAAGCCTGAGATTCTTAACCTGGTCAAGTGGATTGATCACTATATCCTGTAACAAAAAAAGCCGCTGTCTCCCAGCGGCTTTTTCTGACTTATTTTTCAATATTTAACCGTTTGTAAAGTTCATCGTGCCAGGCATACGCCTGCTTGGATAAAGTTTCAGGTCCAGTTTTAGTAGGGGACGCTTCCACAATGATTTTTTGTTGATGTTCCGACAAGTGTTCAAAAGCCGCACGCATCTCTGTTGTGTATTCCATGTATTTCTTTAAATGATATTGGAAATCTTCCAGCATGTCCGTACTCATTTGTATCATCCTCCTCTACAACCTCTATTTCCTTATTATTCAAGCAATAAAACATGGTTCAGAACATTACCTGTAATTAATGATGCTTACGGCGTCTTTGATTCCACGGGGATACATCGCGCTGGCCAAGAAAACTGGCGGCAGGACGGGATTGAGAGGCGTAGGCCGGCTGTCTTTTCACAGGCTGTTCCCAGTTCAAATAGCGGTAAAGAATTCGTTTTGCTTTGGAGAGAGATAGTTTTGGTTTCGGATTCCTGTACGACTGGTCCACTTTACCCAGGTGTTCTAACTGGTCGAAATCCTGTTTATTAGCTGGAATATGAAAGTAGTATCCGGCAATTTCTATGAGGAGGGTGGAATGCTGCTGGCTGAGTTTAGGGTGATCTGAGAAATGGAGTCCAATTTTTTTAGCGCGGCTTTCCTGCAAAAGTTTGTCAATTGTATATTTTTTTATATCATATAAGTGTTTAGGTTCGGGTGCCGTTTTGGCGTGTCGGTTAACAATAAACAGGGATTCGGCCAGTTCTCTATTTGAAAGAGCATAATTCTTCATTACATTTCTCCTTTCTATCCAATTGTGTAAATCTATCATATGTGTTTTTTGTTATAATTGCAAAAAATTTACATTTATTTTTATGAAAAATGCGAATCTGCATCATTCGTATAATATGAATGTTCTTCCAGAATAGCGCCGGATTGTGGAAGACTAAGTTTCGAGATATAAGCGGAGCATCAAAAAAGCGGTAATCTTTCCGCCCTTTTGATGCTCGGCTTAGGCTGATCGTGTCTTTCGGGATGATGCCACATTTGAACACTTTCCTATGGCCTACACGACGCAGGTTCGACCGCCCCTGCGTCGTGTAGGGCGGAAAGCAAAACGTCCCCCGCAGAACCTTTCGCTCAACAAATGCTTCGAAACTGAGTCTTCAAGTAACGGGAGCTTATCTTTAATATCTGCGTAACGTTTTGTTAGACTTCTATTCATTTTCTTTTAAGGATTGCAAATCTTCAATAATCTGATCCAGACTCCCAGCTTCTGTACCGTTATAGCTTTTAATTACTTCTCCTTTGGGAGTGACCAGGTAAAAACTGGTTCCGTGAGCAACTTGGTCGGAATTCTCCAGCTGTTTAAGAGGGGATTGGAAAGACTTGATCGAAAATTCCTTTATCTCCTGAAAGGAATAACCCGTCAGGAAATTCCATCGGCTGAAATCAGGCTGATAGGGTTCCGCAAACGACTTCATTTTCTCAGGAGTATCAGTCTTAGGATCTACACTCATAGAAACGAGAGGGACCTCCATCCCTTTCTGGTCCAGCTCCTGCTGTAAACGGGACATATTTCCGGTCATCGGCGGACATACTGTCTCACAACTTGTAAAGATAAAATCTGCAATCCAGTATTCTCCGCTGTAGTCTTCCGGGAGAGTAACTTTTTCACCATCCTGGTTTACAGCTTCAAGCGAATTCACATCCCTGGACATATTTGTTTCGATTGGGGACCCGCATGCTGTCAGAAGTAAAACTGCCAAACCGAGTACCCATATTGTTCTGCGTTTCATGTAAATCCCCCAATTGCTTTTCTCTTCTCTAAGTGTACCACTGCTTTCCGCCAGGCAGGCATCGAGTGCTCAATGTCACAAAATAGTTAGATTTCTGGCGAGTTTAAGCGAAAGATCGATATTTCAGGGCGGCAGAGAAAACGGTAAGGCATCCGAGTAGTACCCAATCCTCGGCTTACAAATAAATCCATTCCATCTGGAAGCCGATAATGACCCTCTACATATTTTTCAGCTAAAGGTGGAGTGATTAAATAGCCATAAATCGGAAGCTGGACTTGTCCGCCGTGACTGTGACCGGATAATTGGACATCTACCTTGTACCTCTGGACTTGGTCAGCAATATCAGGTTCATGGGCGAGAAGAAGTGTGAAGCTGTCTTCTCTGCGCTCTGAAAGTGTTTCTTCTATATCTGGACGTCCAAGCATGACGTCGTCCAGGCCGGCAAGTGTAAAGGAATCGCTGTCTTTTTGAATCGCTTTGCTTTCATTTTGCAGGAGGGTGAATCCACCGCGCGACATAACTTCATAAATCTTCTCCGTACCGTATCCACCGTGGTCGTGGTTGCCATAAATCCAGTACTTTCCGAGTGGAGCTTCCAATCTGTTTAATAATAAGGGAAGACGATCTGTAAATGAGTAAGTCTGCGGTTCATCTACTAAATCCCCGGTAAATAAAATCAAATCCGGGTTTTTATTATTGATGGTTTCAATAAGCTGCTCGAATTTATTTAAATCATAATGAAATCCGATATGCGTATCGGAGAATTGAAGGATATCTACGTTATGAAAGCTTTTAGGAATTTTCGAATGATGGATGCTGAACTTTTTTACGGTTAATAAATCAGGTTCTACGTACTTGGCATAATAATAACTCAGTCCACTTAAACCTAGAAAACCAAGAAAACTGCGCACCATATTCTTAATGAACTTGCGCCTGGTTAATTTCATAGAAAGTCCTCTCCCCTGAATTCTTTGGTCATTATACCACGAAAATCTTAATTCAAACTTAGGAAGATTCTCCTCCTTTTAAATATTTTTTAAAAAATGAACAGGAATTCATTTTTTTATGTGGAATGTAGATATATAGAGAGATAGGAGGATGATGAAATGAACAATCAGGTGGTTATTATTACAGGGGGCTCGAGTGGTATGGGGCTCTATATGGCTAAAAGATTTCTTGAGGAAGGTGCTAAAGTCGCGATCACAGGACGGTCAGAGGAGCGTCTGGAGGAAGCAAAAAAACAGATCGCTGGAGACAATGGAGACCATCTCCTGCTAATTGCTATGGACGTACGGGAAGTGGAAGACACAAAGAGAATGGTTCATGAAACCGCGGAGGCATTTGGAAGAATTGACCATTTGGTTAATAATGCAGCCGGCAACTTTATCGTACCCGCAGAAAAGCTATCGCCTAACGGGTGGAATTCGGTCATCAATATAGTATTAAATGGAACGTTCTACTGCAGTCAGGCCGTCGGTAACTATTGGATAGAAAACCAAATTAAAGGCTCTATTTTAAACATGGTTGCTACATATGCATGGGGGGCAGGAGCTGGTGTTATCCATTCAGCATCGGCAAAAGCTGGAGTGCTTGCTATGACGAGAACGCTTGCTGTGGAGTGGGGAAGTAAGTACGGAATTAGAGCTAATGCCATAGCGCCGGGACCGATTGAACGAACAGGGGGAGCGGAGCGATTGTTTCAATCCGAAGAAGCGACGGAACGCACGTTGAAATCCGTGCCTCTTGGACGAGTTGGACAGCCAGAAGAAATCGCCAGTCTTGCTCGTTTTATACTCTCAGATGAAGCCGCTTACATGAACGGGGAAGTCGTTACATTGGACGGGGGTCAATGGCTGAATAAATTTCCATTTTAACGGTAGGATTTTGAAAAAATAGTAAAGAAACCGCTGCACGTAGCAGCGGTTTCTTTGTGCAATTAGATTACATAGAAGAATATAGTGAAGAAATGGAAAATAGAGCCACCAAGCACAAATAAATGCCAAACCATATGGTGGTACGTGAAGCTTCTCCACACATAGAAGATTGAACCGATGGAATACAGGACACCACCCAGAATCAGGTAAGTTATACCTGCTGCCGGCACTTCGGAGGTTAACGGTCCCCATGCAATAATGAGAAGCCATCCCATCAGCACATAGAATAGTGTAGAAAGAACGACAAAACGTTTTACAAAAAAGACTTTGAACATGACACCTAAAATAGCCATTCCCCATATAATTCCAAACAGGGTCCAACCTAAGGAACCGCGCAGTGGAACGAGCAGGATCGGGGTATAAGTGCCTGCAATAAACAAATAGATCGCTGAATGATCGAAAATCTCGAATAAGTCTTTCATTTTCCCAGGTGGAAAACTATGCACGAGTGTAGAAGAAACGAACAGCATAAGCATGGTAACCCCGTAAATAGAAACGGAGACCACATGCCAGGCGTTTCCTTCCAGACTTGCAAATACGACCAGCATCACCAGCATACCCACACTTAATACAGCACCAATGCCGTGCGTGATGGCATTCGCTATTTCTTCGCGTCTTGAAAATGTGTGTGTCATCATTAGTTTCTCAGCCCCAATAAATTCATGTTGCTTTTTATTATACGCCTTCGTGAATATTTAATAAACAACAAGGTTTATATATAACGAGAAGGGGTATAAAAAATAGACTGAAAACCCTTCAGTAAAAGGTTTGTCGGAATTTGCAGGTCGAGATTTATCCAGATGTATGTTACTATATTTACTGGTTAACCCAAGCGTCTTTCTGCTCCTTCAGTTGCAAGAGAAAAAGGAGAGAACAAGTTTATGGTAAGTATAGAAAAAGAAGCATTAGTTATTCCAAAAGTATCCGAGTTAATGATTTCTTCTGAAAAAGTAGCTCATGTCCAAGTTGGCAATCCATTGGAGCACGCTTTGCTGGTGCTGGTAAAGACCGGCTATTCTTCTATACCTGTTTTAGATCCGACTTTTAAGTTTAAAGGGGTCATCAGTAAGTCGAAGATTCTGGAAGAAACCCTGGGCATTGAAGAATTCGAATTAAACCGTTTATCTGATATTCAAGTAAAAGAAGTGATGGATAAAGATTTTCCATATCTCCATCATGAAGACAGTATGATTGACGCTTTGCATAAGTTAATTGATTTTCCTTTCGTATGTGTAATTGATGATGATGGTGAATTTGATGGAATTGTCACCCGGCGCACCATTCTAAAACAGTTTAGTAAACATTATCACGAGACTTTTAAATGGACATAAACAAAAGACTATAAATAACAGCTATGATAAAATAGAGGGCATCATATCGGTGCCTTCTATTTTTTATGGTTCAGGTCAGGAAAATCTACAGGACGTTTTTCCAATAAGGTTCCCATTACTTGAAGACTTGATTTCGAGACTTTTGTGAGAATTTGGTCCTTCGGGAGACGTTTCGCTTTTCGGCCCTGCACGATGCAGGGTCGATCGACCCTACTTCGTGTAGGGCCATAGGAAAGTGTTCAAATGTGGCATCACCCCGCAAGACACGACCAGCATAAGCCGAGCATCAAACGACGGTGGTCTTTCCGTCCGTTGATGAACGGCTTATGGCTCGAGTGTCTGGGTGATAGAACAAGACGAGTTATTTCCCCATCAACCCTATACCTATAAAGTAACGGACCCCAGATTATTTCGAAGTCGAGTCTTCCAAAGAACGTATTTATGAAGTGATTGATTCTATCATTACTGTAGCAACGTTTAATCTAGCGTATGGTTTTAAAGGTGGATGTCCGCATGACTAAGAAAAAGAGAAGAAACCGTGGTCTCGTATTAGCTTCCATTATGATGGCAATGTTTCTGGCAGCTATCGAAGCAACAATCGTGTCGACAGCCATGCCGAGCATTGTGGCTGATCTCGGAGGATTTAGTTTATACAGCTGGGTATTTTCAGCTTATTTATTAACCAATGCTGCGACAGTATTATTGTTTGGCCGTTTATCTGACATATTTGGGCGAAAACCGATTTTTATGATGGGAATCAGCCTGTTTTTAATCGGGGCTGTGACCTCTGCCCTTTCTCCTTCGATGGAAGTATTAATCGTGGCAAGACTCATTCAGGGGTTTGGGGCCGGGGCTTTAATGCCGATAGCCACAACGATCGTTGGAGATATTTATACAAAGGAAGAACGAGCGAAAATCCAAGGTTATCTGTCCAGTGTATGGGGGATCTCAGCCGTGACAGGTCCAGCCCTGGGCGGATTTTTTGTAGATGTACTCAGTTGGCCGTATGTATTTTGGATGAACGTTCCGCTCGGCCTGCTGGCTTTGCTTGGTGTCATTTTTTTCTTCCATGAAGACGTCTCTGAAGAAAAAAGACCCATTGATATAGCTGGTTCTTTCTGGGTGGTCATTACGATCAGTACACTCATGTTTATCCTGGTTGAGGGAGGAGTAGGCATCCCCTGGAAATCATGGACTATGTTCGCTTTATCAATAGCCTCTATTATAAGCTTTATTATTTTCTGCCTTGTGGAAAGAAAAGCCCGCGAGCCGATGATGCCCTTTCATATTTGGAAGTACCAGTCCATCCGCTATGCAAATTTAACTTCTCTGACGACAGGTATGATTCTCATGGGAGTGACGAGTTACCTTCCTGCGTTTGTACAGGGAGTTATGGAGCAGTCAGCTACTGTCGCAGGTTTTACCTTGACGGCTATGTCGATCGGGTGGCCTATTGCTTCCACCCTTGCCGGACGGCTTGTACTTAGAATAGGCTTCCGTCCAACTTCCGTCCTTGGCGGGGTATCATTGATTATAGGAGCTTCATTATTTTCAGTACTAACGCCTGATAAAGGTCCATTATTTGCTGCTATTGGTTCTCTGTTCATAGGAATAGGCATGGGGCTCTCATCCACTTCCTTTATCGTCTCTATTCAAAACACGGTCGATTGGAAGACAAGAGGCATAGCGACGGCAACGAACATGTTTATGAGGACGATAGGCAGTGCGATTGGTGCCGCCTTGCTCGGAGGACTGCTGAACAGCCGGATTAATGCAGCGATTGAGCAATCGGGCTTACCTGAGCAGTTTACCGTGGATTCCACTAATTTACTTTTACGGGAAAGCGGAAGAAATGAGTTAGGCAGACAAGCTCTGGAAGTGTTACAATCAGGACTAACTTCAGGGTTGCATATGGTATATATAGGAATACTCATCCTTGCCGTCATTAGTTTTTTATTAATTTTGCGACTTCCAAAAAAAGAAGTTTGATATCATCCATGCTGCTTTGATAAAGTAAAGGGTGAAAGAAGTACATAAAAGGAGGAGTTTAACTTGAATCAAATGGATGCCAATGAAATTATTTCATTTATTTCAAACAGTGAAAAATCTACACCTGTTAAAGTATATATAAAGGGTGACCAGCTTGAGAGTCTGGATTTTGGAGAACAAGTACAAGACTTTGTTTCCGGACAGTCCGGAGTCTTATTCGGGGAGTGGAAAGTAATCCAGCCTCTTCTTGAAAAATACAGCAGTGAAATTAAAGATTATGTTATTGAAAATGACCGCAGAAACTCCGCTATTCCATTGCTTGATCTTAAAAAAGTGAACGCGCGCATCGAACCTGGTGCTGTTATCCGTGACCAAGTGGAAATTGGAGATGGAGCCGTAATTATGCTTGGAGCCATGATTAATATCGGGTCTGTTGTCGGTGAGGGCACTATGATTGATATGAACGTTGTACTTGGAGGCCGTGCTACGGTAGGGAAAAACTGTCATATTGGAGCCGGTGCCGTACTAGCCGGGGTTATTGAACCACCTTCTGCAAGTCCTGTAGTCGTTGAGGATGGCGTGGTTATCGGAGCGAATGCTGTTATTCTTGAGGGCGTCACGGTCGGTGAAGGTGCTGTTGTCGCAGCCGGCTCGATTGTTACAGCTGACGTAGAACCTAATACCCTCGTCGCAGGAACGCCAGCGAAGAAAATTAAAGATATCGATGACCAGACAAAATCAAAAACTGAAATTAAACAAGAACTTCGTAAATTAGATCAATAAGTATGGATGAGGCCTTGCTGAAGCAGCAAGGCCTTTCTTATAAGGAGGGTCCCCCGTGGAATTGGAGAAATTAATTGAAGTAAGACGAAATCTGCATCAGATACCTGAGCTTGGATTTCAAGAAGAAAAGACACAGACATTCTTATTGGACTACATTAAGCAGCTTCCTCAGGAGGCTCTTACCTTTGAAACATGGAGAACCGGCATATTTGTCAAAGTGGAAGGAAAGAGTGGGGAGAAAACGGTTGGCTACCGTGCAGACATAGATGGTTTACCCTTAAATGAAGAAACAGGTCTCGAGTTCCGTTCCATTCATCAGGGAAGAATGCACGCCTGCGGTCATGATTTCCATATGACGATTGCTTTAGGGGCCTTGACGCGACTTGCTTCTGATCCTGCTGATCATCACGTGGTCTTTTTGTTCCAACCGGCAGAAGAAGGTCCGGGAGGGGCTGAGCCTATGCTTCAGGCTGATTTTCTAAAGCAGCATAAACCCGATACCATATTTGGACTTCATATTGCTCCAGAGCTCCCGGTAGGATCGGTATCCACGAAACCCGGACTGCTTTTTGCGAATACAAGTGAATTATTTATCGATTTTAAAGGTGTTGGGGGGCACGCTGCTTTTCCTCATATGGCGAAGGATATGGTCGTTGCAGGCAGTTCGTTTGTCACTCACCTTCAGCAGATCGTTGCCCGTCGCGTAGATCCGCTCGACAGCGCAGTAATAACAATAGGTAAAATGGAAGCAGGAACCGTACAAAATATTATTGCTCAGGAAGCGAGACTTGAAGGAACGATCCGTACCCTGACACCGGAAGCGATGGATCAAGTCAAGGCTGACATTGAAAAACTGGCCAAAGGTTTTGAAATAAGCAACGACTGCCGCATTTCTATCCATTACGGATCCAATTATTATCAAGTTTATAATGATACAGAAGCTGTGCAGAGCTTCAAACACACGGTAGATAGCTCTTCTTACGAGTTTAAAGAGGCAAGTATGGCTATGACCGGTGAAGACTTCGGCTACATGCTGAAGGAAATTCCAGGATTTATGTTCTGGCTCGGAGTGGATTCTAAAGCTGGGCTGCACCAATCGGCATTAAATCCAAAAGAAGAATCTCTGCTTGTAGGTGTCGACCTGGTTGAAGCTCATATAAGAGGTCTATAAACGAAATCGATGCATACCCATCTGCCTTCAGTAAACAATAATAGATGCTGGTTAAAACAAAGCAGGGAGGTGGATGGTGATGAAAAGAATAGGTATTGAAGAAAATCTAAGTGATATACGTTCAGCTCTTCAGCAAAAAGGGTATGAGTTGGTTGAGATGAAAAAACAGGAGGATGCGGCGAGCTGTGACTGCTGTGTTATTTCCGGACAGGATCGCAACGTAATGGGAATCATGGATGCTGAAACAAAAGCCTCTGTTATTGATGCTCATGGGAAGACTGCGGATGAAGTTTGTCAGGAAGTGGACGCTCGTTTCTCCTAAGAAACAGATGGAGGTTTTCACCTCCAGTACATAGAACAGGGAGAGTTGCATTATGGAATCGACGTTGAAACTATTAGCCGTAGCTGTTTTGATTGTTCTAACAGCTTTTTTTGTGGCCAGTGAATTTGCGATCGTAAAAGTTAGAAAAACACGTGTAGAGGCAAAAGCTGCAGAAGGAAATAAAAGAGCCAAAAATTCGCTGCGTGTACTGAATAATCTTGATTATTATTTGTCCGCCTGTCAGCTGGGCATTACGATTACCGCTTTAGGACTCGGGTGGCTGGGTGAGCCTACACTTGTGATCCTGCTCGATCCTTTAATTGGTAATTTCAATTTACCATCCGGAATTACTCATACGATTTCCTTTGCTATATCTTTCTTCATCATTACGTTTTTGCATGTTGTGCTCGGAGAACTTGCTCCTAAGACAGTAGCCATACAGAAGGCTGAAGCTATAACACTTCTTCTTGCCAGACCTTTGATGCTGTACAGCAAACTCATGTATCCGTTGATCTGGCTTTTGAATGGCTCAGCGAATGTGCTGGTTCGTCTTTTTGGTTTTCAAACAGCTAATGAATCAGAAGAAGTTCATTCAGAAGATGAATTAAGACATATCTTAACGCAAAGCTATCAAAAAGGAGAGATCAACCGGTCTGAGTACACCTACGTAGATCGTATTTTTGAGTTCGATAATAGGACGGCTAAAGAAATAATGATCCCACGCACAGAAATGGCTGTGATCGATATTAATCATTCCTTGAAAAATGTTCTGCGTGAGATGAAACAGGAAAGGTACACGCGTTACCCGGTGGTAGATGGTGATAAGGATCAGGTGATCGGGATTATCCATATGAAAGAATTCTTTTATGAGGATGTAGAAGAGCAGGGATCCATTCGGTCTTTCATCCGTCCGGTTATGAAGGTGTTTGAAAATGTGCCAATTCATGATTTGCTTGTGAAAATGCAAAAGGATCGTACGCATATGGTCGTACTGATGGATGAGTATGGTGGAACATCTGGCATCGTGACGGTAGAAGATATTCTCGAAGAAATCGTGGGGGAAATTCGGGATGAATTTGATCACGAAGAAGAACGGGAAATCAAGCGGCTGAAAAATGGACACTTCCTTCTGGAAGGAAAAACATCTATTCAGGATATCAACGAATTTTTTGAATTAGACTTAGATCATGAAGATATTGATACGATCTCAGGCTGGATATATACCCGTGATTATGATGCTAGGGAAGGAACCATTGTATCGGAAGATAAATTACAGTTTAAAATCGTAGATATGGAAGATGGACAAATCAAGAAAGTGGAAGCCTGGGAAGATACGCAATAAAATAGCCCGGGTTGCCCCGGGCCTGTTTTAAAAGAGAGCGATTAATCGTTCTCTTTTTTGGTTACATATACTTGATGAGGATATGGAATTTCAATACCAGCTTGATCAAGAGCTTCTTTCATAGCTTTTCTTAAGTCTCTCTCTACAGCCCATTGTTCCATATTTTCCGTTTTTCCTAAGATGCGAATGACCACATCAGAGGAACCTAAGCTTTGGACACCTAGAACGCTTGGGCCTTCTTTAAAACGCTCATCGTTTGCAAACTCATCAGCAACCTCTTTTAGAACAGTCATAGCTTGATCAATGTTTTCATCATAGCCTATGCCGATATCCACCAGTGCACGCATGTTTCCACGGGAGTGGTTGGCGACACCTGAGATGTTACGGTTAGGAATAAAATTAAGGGTACCATCAAAGCTGCGGAGCAGAGTTGTGCGTATACCTACTTCCTCAACCACTCCGTCATATCCGCCAGCGGTGACATAGTCTCCCACTTCAACCTGCCGCTCTGATAATAGGAAAAAACCGGTCACAATATCGGAAACCAGTCCTTGAGCGCCGAAGCCAATAGCAAGTCCCACAATACCGGCTCCCGCGAGCAGGGGTCCAATTTCAATTGAAAGGGCACTCAATAGCATGACGATGAAAATAAAAGTAATGGAATAGGAAAAAATATTAATGGCCAGTTTTTCAAGCGTCTGACTTCGTCCATTTGATAATTTCCGCTGATTGCTCATCCGTTTCATTGCTGCACCAATGGCTTTTTTACCAAGCGGCTTCACAATAGCAAAAGCAATAAGTAAAAGGAGGATTTTGAGCCCTCCAGTGATGATCCACTCCACAACCACGGAAGGATTAAACTTAAAACCTTCTTCAAATATATTCATTTTACGACTCCTTTCTCCAAAACTTGCTAGGGTTCCTTTATAGAATATCGGAAAGTCCAGAATCATTTCAATTATTATTTCGTTTTTTGGCAATTTATGTAGAACATTCGGGATGAGACGTACATAGTTTTACTTTTCTGATGAACTATTGTTTAATGAGAAACGGAGTCGCACATACTATTCGTAAGAAAACTTTCTACGGGAACAACAAAGATTAAAATTATTATTATGTGACATTGACTATAATTAGTGTTCTCGTTATACTAGGTACTGTGATAAAGACAGTTTTACATTATTTTTTTCGGAGGGATTCAAATGGCAGATCGTATGGTAGCCAAGCAAGCACCACGCTTTGAAATGGATGCAGTACTTCCAAACAAAGAATTCGGTAAAGTATCACTGGAAGAGAACATGAAGAATGACAAATGGACAGTCCTTTTCTTCTACCCTATGGACTTCACATTTGTATGCCCTACAGAAATTACAGCTCTTTCGGATCGTTTCGACGAATTCGAAGATCTGGATGCAGAAGTCATCGGGGTATCTACAGATACCATACACACTCACCTTGCGTGGATTAATACTTCCCGCGAAGATAACGGTTTAGGTGACCTTGAATATCATTTAGCGGCCGATACCAATCATCAGGTATCTAAAGACTACGGTGTATTGATTGAAGAAGAAGGGGTTGCTCTTCGTGGTCTTTTCATCATCAGTCCTGAAGGTGAGCTTCAGTACCAGGTAGTGAACCACAACAATATTGGACGCGATGTAGATGAAACGCTTCGTGTCCTGCAGGCACTTCAAACTGGTGGACTATGCCCGGCTAACTGGAAGCCAGGTCAAGAAACTCTATAAGTTCCCTTTACTAAATGAAGATTAAGGGTCTAACATGCCAGGTGTTAGACCTTTCTCTATCTTAAGCAAGGAAGAGGAGGATTAGATTATGCGTTTAAGAACGCCAATGCCTGATTTGCCAGAAGCAACCACATGGTATAATAGTGAGCCACTCACGAAAGAAGATTTAATTGGGGATAAACCAACCTTAATTCACTTTTGGTCCGTCAGCTGCGGCATGTGCAAAGAAGCCATGCCTAATGTCAATGAATTCCGTGATGAATATGGTGATGATCTAAACGTAATTGCCGTGCATATGCCTCGTTCTGAAAAAGATCTCGACTTAGATCAAATTCAGGAAGTAGCGAAAGAGCATGGCATAACTCAACCGATTTACGTGGATAATCGGCATGCTCTTACGGATGCATTCGATAATCAGTACGTACCTGCTTATTATGTATTTGATGAAGAAGGAAATCTCCGTCACTTTCAAGCTGGAGGCGGCGGCATGAAAATGCTTCGTAAACGTGTGAACCGTGTTCTTGGTCTGAATCAAAAATAAGGAATGCCAAGAAAGCAATTCCCATATACCTATGGGGATTGCTTTTTTTACATTAACGAGAGTTGTAAAACTTCAGGGCCGGATTTTATCAGATTCACGATTATGATTGGATTAAGGTTCCCTGAAAAAGTTTTATATTTATAGGGAATATTGCGTTGAAAATTACTTCATAGATCCAATGGATTTTAATAAATGGATATGACCATCGTCACTGGCTGAAGGGTTCAAACTGGCAGAAATTTTTAAAAATTGGCACGTAAGGGTGGCATTTTATTTCGATACCCGATATATTTATAAATACGTTAAAATTATTTGGAGGAGGGGGATTATGGAGACTTTTAAAAAATTAAAGCAGTTTTACTGGCCTTATCGCAAGTTCTTTTTCTTATCGGTATTGTCCTTGATTTTCGTAGCTGGAATCACAGTAGTTTATCCAATCATCCTGCAAAAAACGATAGATGAAGTGATCCGGGACGAAAAGTATAATTTAATCCCATACATTTGCGGCATTTTTATTTTGTTAATGATCGTGAAGGGGATCGCAACCTATTTTCATCAATACTTAGGAGAATACTTCGGGATCAGCTCCGTTTTCACTCTTCGGGATGAGTTATATAAAAAACTGCAGCGTCTATCCTTTAAATATTACGATAATGCGAAAACAGGAGACCTAATGTCCCGTTTAACGGCAGATGTAGAAGGATTCCGCTTCTTTTTATCGTTTGGTTTTTCAGAACTGATTCGTATAACCTTGCTCATTGTCATTAGTTTGAGTGTTATGTTTTATTACTCCATTCCGCTTGCTCTTGTGACGATGGCGGCCATGCCGTTTCTTGCTGTCGTGATTTACAGTTTTGATCGTAGAGTACACCCAGCCTTCCGACGGATCCGGAAGTCGTTTGGAAAACTGAATACGAGAGTACAGGAAAATATCAGCGGGATGAATACGGTGAAATCACTCTCTAGAGAAAGCTTTGAGATCGGCAGGTTTTCGGACCGGAGTGAAGACTATCGATCGAAATATATTACGACGTCTAATATATGGGCGCGCTTTTTCCCTTTAATGGAATTTATTGGTAACGTATGCGTCGTAGCTCTTTTAGGTTACGGAGGTTACTTAGTCATTAACGGATCCCTTCAACTAGGGGAACTGGTGGCCTTCTTCAGTTTAGTGTGGTACATTCTCGGGCCTCTTATGAACTTAGGCTTTGTCATCAACCTTTTCTCCCAGTCAAAAGCATCTGGAGAACGCTTACTTGAAATACTGGAAGCTGAAGAGGATATCCAGGAGAAAGAAGAACCGATTGTCGCAGATCGATTGCAGGGTCATGTAACATTTGAAGATGTAACTTTAACCTATTCAAAAGATGACGATTCAGCTTTAAAACATATTACCTTTGATGCACCTCCCGGCAAAACGATTGGTTTAATCGGTGCTACCGGTGCAGGTAAAAGCAGTATTACCCAGCTGATCACCAGATTTTATGAACCAGAGAAAGGCCGTGTTTTACTGGATGGCACCCCTGTCCAGGAATATGGACTTAAAACACTAAGAAAAAACATTGGATTTGTTCTGCAGGAATCTTTTTTATTTTCTACTACAATTAAGGAAAATATATCCTACGGAAATCCAGATGCGACCATTGAAGATGTGATGGATGCAGCTAAACGGGCGCAGGCACATGACTTCATTATGGAAATGCCGGAGGGTTACGACACCCTGCTTGGTGAACGAGGAATGGGACTATCTGGAGGACAGAAGCAGCGTATTGCGATTGCCAGAGCTATCCTGATCGATCCTTCAGTTCTTATTTTGGATGATGCAACTTCAGCCGTGGATATGGAAACGGAGTTCCAGATTCAAAAGGCGCTGCAAGAGGTTATGAAAGGAAGGACAACCTTCATTATTGCCCACCGTATCTCTTCCTTGAAACATGCGGATGAAATTCTCGTACTGGAAGACGGAGAAGTGAAAGAGCGAGGCATTCATGATGAACTTGTGGATAACGGGGGCCCATATCAGAGGATCTACGATATCCAGTATCAGGATAAAGAAAAAATTCTAAATGCTTCTAATGCTTAAGAAGGGGGGAGAACCAGGTGGCAAAAAAACCGAAACATAAACCTGTCACGAGTAAACATTTAAATCGTTTTAAATATACACAGGACCAGGCAGTGGAAAAGCCCTTTAACTGGTCGCAAATGTGGAGACTGCTTCGTTATGTGAAGCCTTACTCTAAAACACTGCTTCCGATCTCGATCATTGCAATGCTCGTATCAACGATTGTCCGTCTGGTCGTGCCGATCCTAATTGGGCGAGTAGCGATTGATAAAGCGATCGGTAACAGTGATACGAATTTTTTAATTCAACTCGTAGTCGGTATTTCGATTCTTTACATGCTTAGTTATATTGCAAATACACTGCGGATTAAATATGTAAATATCTTAGGTCAGAATGTAATTTATGACCTTAGGCAGCACTTGTTTTCGCATGTACAGCGGCTTTCTCACAAATTCTTTGATTCAAGATCAGCCGGTTCCATTCTAGTAAGAATAATGAATGATATTAACTCTCTTCAGGAATTGTTTACGAATGGAATTATTAACCTGCTTATGGATATAGTCATGCTAACAGGGATTATCGGAATTCTGTTCTGGATGAGTCCGAAGCTTGCTTTAGCCATTCTTGTGATCATGCCGCTGATGTTTTATATTTCTACAAAGCTGCGCCGTAATATCAGGCGCTCCTGGCAGGATGTACGGATTCAGCAGTCTCGTTTGAACTCTCATTTGAACGAGAGTATTCAAGGGATTCGAATTACACAATCTTTTTCACAGGAAAGAGAAAATGCAGAGTACTTCGACGGTGTGAACAGCGATAACTTCCAGTCCTGGAATACAGCCACTAGAAAAAGTGCGATGTTCCGGCCGTTCGTAGAGATGAGTAATGCGATAGGAACCGTTATCCTTATTTCTTTCGGTGCCTATCTGATCCTAAGCGGAGATATCTCCATTGGTAAATTCGTCTTATTCGCACTGTACCTTGGTATGCTATGGGAACCTATCTCAAGACTGGGTATGATGTACAATCAAATGCTTATGGCGATGGCATCATCAGAAAGGATCTTTGAGTTCCTGGATGAACAGCCAAATGTAAAAGAGAAGACAAATGCAGTTGAACTGAAAGACATGAAAGGTCATATAGAATTTGATCATGTTCAATTTGCTTATGATGAGAAACGGATCGCTCTCCATGATATCAATCTAGAAATGAAGCAGGGAGAGACGGTGGCTCTCGTCGGGCATACCGGCTCCGGAAAATCGACTATTGCCAATTTAATCAGCCGTTTCTACGATCCAACAAAAGGAGCGGTTAAAATTGACGGCGTCGATTTGCAGGATGCCACCATTGATAGTGTAAGGCAGCAAATCAGTGTCGTGCTTCAGGATACTTTTATCTTCTCCGGAACTATTCTCGAAAACATTCGCTTTGGTCGTCCAACGGCCAGTGATGAAGAAGTGAAAGAAGCGGCTAAAGTGGTAGGAGCGGAAGATTTTATTAACCGTTTAAGCGAGGGATATGACACAGAAGTAGAAGAGCGAGGAAGTATTCTATCAGCTGGAGAAAAGCAGCTGCTTTCCTTTGCCCGTGCTTTACTCGCCGATCCTCGAATTCTAATTTTGGATGAAGCTACGGCGAGTATCGATACCGAAACGGAAGTCCGTATCCAGAAAGCCCTCCGTAAATTGTTACATGGTCGAACGGCCATTATTATTGCTCACCGGCTGTCCACGATCCGTGAGGCGGACAATATTTATGTGCTGGAAAATGGGCGCATACTTGAGAACGGATCTCATGATGAATTAATGGATCAAAAAGGTGAGTATTATGAATTGGTGAAAGCCCAGTTCCAAATGCTTGATGCAATCTAGTTAAATAATTTCAATCACTCCATAAGTCTAAAAGGCACCCATAACCGGGTGTCTTTTTGTATGTAATCTATCGTTAGAAACCATAAGCGATAGGGAATAGAATCTACATAACGTTTCAGGCAGGCATTTAGACATCAAAGCCCATATCATGTATGATGAATTTAAAATTAAGACTTTGTGAAGTTTGTCACAAAATAGTCATATACCTATCGTACCTAAACCGTTTTCACCTATTATACTAGGAGTAGATTGTCTGAATTTATTAGATTGACTAGCAGTAAGAGGGGGAAGGGAAGATGTTTGATTTAGATAGTGCTACGCTTAGCCGCATGCTGACTGCACTTACTCTTGGATATCACGCGATTTTTGCTACGCTTGGTGTAGGTATTCCCGTCATGATATCCATCGCAGAATTTATAGGAATTAAAAAGAAAGATCCTCACTATACGCTGCTCGCGAGACGCTGGACAAGAGGATTTACCATTACAGTAGCGGTAGGGGTTGTGACAGGAACCGCGATTGGGCTGCAGCTTTCCCTATTATGGCCGAGCTTTATGCAGCTGGCCGGTAAGGTGATCGCTTTACCGCTGTTCATGGAAACATTCGCATTTTTCTTTGAAGCTATATTCTTAGGAATTTATCTTTATACATGGGACCGGTTTAAAAAACCTATATACCACTGGCTGTTATCCATCCCAGTAGTGATCGGCTCTACATTATCCGCTTTCTTTATCACATCGGTGAACGGCTTTCTGAACACTCCGCAAGGGTTTGAACTGGAAGGGGATACCGTTACGTCTATTCAACCGCTGGCTGCTATGTTTAACCCAGCGACACCTACGAAGGTTTTACACGTTGTTTCTACTTCTTATCTAACTGCAGCAGCTGTCCTGGCCACCATTGCAGCAATTTATCTTTTGAAAAAGAAAAACACTCTTTATCATATGAAGGCCTTGAAGCTTACGGTGGTCTCCGTATTCATTTTTGCTATAGCTACTGCCATCGCAGGTGACTTATCTGCCAAATTCCTTGCTGAAGAGCAGCCAGAAAAATTGGCAGCAGGAGAATGGCATTTTGAAACGGAAGAAGGGGCAGACTTAGTTGTTTTTGGTACATTAAATGAAAATCAGGAAGTAGAGAACGCGATTCGAATACCAAATGGCTTAAGCTTTTTAGCTCACGGTGACTTTAATGCAGAGGTAACCGGACTGGATCAAATTCCAGAGGACGAACAGCCTCCGCTCTGGATTCACTATATGTTTGACTTAATGGTGTCGATCGGTTTCTTCACACTTGGAGTTTCGCTTCTGTACCTTGTATTCTGGAAGGTGAAGAAGTGGAACGAATATCACCCGCTGCTCTTATGGGGGATTGCTTCTCTCGGGCCATTATCCATGGCCGCTGTCGAATTTGGCTGGGTATTTGCTGAACTGGGACGTCAGCCTTGGATCCTTAGAGGATTTATGACCGTATCTGAAGGGGCGACTACCTCTCCTTACGTTGGCTGGATGCTCATTCTGTTCATTGGATTATATACCGTGCTATCGATCGGCTGCTTAATTGCGCTGCGTAAGATATTCAAAGGAAATCCAGCTGAACACGAACTTGAACACCGTTATCCTGAAGTGGCAGCTACAAAGGAGGGTAACTAAGTCATGAGTTACGAATTATTAGGTATTACCGTGCTTTGGGTGTTTCTATATGGTTACCTGATTGTAGCATCGATTGACTTCGGAGCAGGGTTCTTTGCCTATTTTGCAAAGATTACAAAGAACGATCATATCATTAACAAATTGATTTCCCGTTATCTATCTCCAGTCTGGGAAGTTACCAATGTGTTCTTTGTATTTTTCTTTGTTGGATTAATTGGATTTTTCCCGGATATGGCTTATTATTTCGGTCAATCTCTATTAATACCGGGGAGTATTGCGATTGTCCTGTTAGCCATTCGAGGCTCTTTTTATGCTTTTGAAAATTATGGATCAAAAGAAAATCATTTGTACATGTTTTTGTACGGAGCTACAGGGTTATTAATACCTGCTGCTCTATCCACAGCTCTTACCATATCTGAAGGCGGTTTTATTAGGGAAACGGAAAATGGGGTTCAGTTAATGTACGGAGAACTGTTTACCAACCCATTCTCATGGAGCGTCGTATTTCTGGCGATTGTCTCGGTCCTATATATCAGCTCCATGTTTTTAACTTTTTATGCAAATCGTGCAGGGGATCAGCCTGCTCTCAACTTAGTTCGAAAGTACGCGCTATTCTGGAGTTCGCCAACCATTATTGCCAGCTTGACGACGTTTATTGCACTCAGTCAGCAAAATCCAGACCACTTTCAGCGTGCGATTGATTTATGGTGGGTGTTTGGAATCTCGGTAGCCTTCTTTATGGCTGCAGTATTCCTGATTTATCAAGGGAAGTATTATGGATGGGCTTTCATCGCAGTCATGCTCCAATTCTTTGTAGCCTTCTTCGCCTACGGAGCTTCACACCTGCCTTACCTGCTTTACCCGCACGTGACACTGTCCGGGGGAGTGACAAGTGAAGCTATGGCAATTGCTCTAGTTACCGTGTTCATAGCCGGACTGTTTTTACTGATTCCATCACTCGTGATGCTGATGCGGATGTTCCTGTTTGATGCGGACTATGTCAAAGGTAAAAAGTAAAATAGAATGATTTTTGCAGCTTGTAGAGAAACTTAATCGGTTCTCTACAAGTTTTTTTATTAATTATTAGGTTCTGTTAAAATCCCGTGTTGTTATTAAAGTAAAGCTCCCTATAGCTGAAGACTCGATTTCGAGATATCTAGTGTTTTCCGTCACCAAAATGAGAGGAAGCGGGGTTGGGGAAATGGAGTCGCTTTCCGTGGGCGAACGGCGAGCTTCCTCAGGCTGACGCCTTGCGGGATCTCTCCTGCTCTCTGTTCCCACAGGAGTCTCCCCCATTTCCCCAACCCCTTTTCGTAATAAAGAAAGACGGAAGAAAAGTCTAGCGTTCGACCATTTCCTGTTTATGGAACGCCTATATAGAGATGGATTTTATAACCCTTTTCTTAGGTGCTGCCTCGTAGACCAGTCGTTAACTTAAGCTAGCTTTAATCATCATGTTAATATGGGCAAAAACCCATTCGTAACGCTATCCCGGTCCTTATTTCCTAACAAGAATACATGATTATTAATCCTCCAATATCCATCGTATAATCGAACATTTTCTGAATTCATCTATGTTGGCACAAAGTCTGTAACTTCTTTTACCAGCCACGGCTTTTGTAAGTGGTTTCGAGTCACTGATTCGGCAAGGTCCGGAGGGGAACGGGGAGACTCCTACAGGATGCACATGACAGATGAGATCCCGCAGGGCGTTAGCCCGAGGAAGCTCAGCGCATGCCTGTGGAAAGCGACTCGTTCCCCGCAGGACCTAACCCACTTAACAAAATATCTCGAAACTGAGTCTTCAAGAAACCGGCCCTATTGCGTAATAAACACTTATGAAAAATTACTATAAAGCGTCGAAATTTAAAGGATGTTACCACAGGCAAACTTTATTAGGTGAAGAAGCGTATAATGTGATAAAATAACGTTAGATTTTTACTGAAAAGATGGAGGACAGATCATGAAAAAAGAATTTGCCGTGATAGGTCTAGGGCGGTTTGGCGGCAGCATCTGCCGTGAGTTAAGCCGTGAAGGCATGGAAGTATTAGCTTTAGACCTTGATGAAGATAAAGTAAACGAATACAGAGATATAGCGGCTCATGCTGTGATCGCCGATTCTACGGATGAAAACGTATTACGAGAACTTGGACTCCGTAACATTGACCACGTCATCGTGGCAATCGGAGATAATATCCAGGCGAGTATCCTCACCACTTTAATGCTGAAGGAATTGGGCATTAAAACAATTACTGTAAAAGCACAAAATGACTATCATGAAAAAGTACTTGCTAAAATTGGGGCTGATCACGTTGTTCACCCAGAACGAGACATGGGTAAACGAATTGCTCATAATATCATCTCTAATAACATACTTGACTACATTGAATTATCAGATGACCACAGTGTCGTAGAGGTTAAAGCAGGAAGCAAAATGAGCGGACGCACTCTGGTGGATCTCGATATCCGTGCTGAGTACGGGTGTAACGTCGTGGCCATCAAAAGGAAGAAAGATGTCATTGTTTCTCCAATGGCCACTGAAGAAATCCGCGAAAATGACGTGTTGATTGTAATAGGAGCAGATAAAGACATCAGTCGATTTGAAAAAAACCTTGTAGTCGAGGACTAATGATCATCTTAAGAAAACCTGCCTGAATGGCAGGTTTTTTTACTTAGTTTTGTAAATACAAAGAACACAAGTGTCTTTTTGGGTCATTTTGCACATTCCAACTAACAAGGATGGTTAACTCTTCCATGTAATTATTATAATACTTATGGATGTGTTAAGACTTTCTTTCTGTAACGTCCTTCCTTTAGTAATCGTACGTTTTCTATACTAATAAAGCGAAGATCATGTGAGAATAAACACTGAGATATTTAATAAATAGTTACTTGGAATAAACGAATAAACAATATTTGGTGGCAGTTTAGTTTACTTCTAAAGTAAAAGGGAAATATAAAATGCTATAGACGATATTCATCGCACTAGGAAACTTAGGAAGGATGATACTTATGTTCGATCAACGTACAGGCGAAGTATTAACCCAGCAGTTAATTGATTGGGGAGTCAACCACATATACGGAATGCCAGGAGATTCTATTAATGAATTTATTGATGATATAAGAAAAAGAGAAGAGGAACTCTCTTTTATACAAGTGAGACATGAAGAGACCGGGGCTCTTGCAGCAGCAGCTTACGCTAAGCTGACCGGAAAGTTAGGAGTCACCTTATCCATTACTGGCCCTGGTGCTATTCATTTATTAAATGGTTTATATGATGCTAAAGCAGACCAGGCACCTGTGCTCGCCATCGTGGGACATGTACAAAGTGATCAAGTAGGCACTGGAGCTTTTCAGGAGCAGAATCTTGAGCGCATGTTTGATGATGTAGCGGTCTTTAATAAGAGGGCTGCCTCACAGGAACAGCTGCCCGATCTCCTTGATCAGGCCGTTAGAGAAGCTTACGCTAAGAAAGGTGTATCTGTACTGATTGTTCCTGATGACCTTTTTGCCGCAAAGCAAACGAATGATGTACGGTTACGAGCAAGTAACCTATTCCAGTCTGAAATGATGCCTAAACAAAACCATATGATAGAAGCGAAGAAGCGAATTGAGCAGGCAGAAAGACCAGTTATTTTAGCAGGTAAAGGGGCGGCTGGTGCAAGAGATGAATTAATGGCCTTTGCGGAAACCATTAAAGCTCCAGTAATCTTAAGTCTTTTAGCAAAAGGCGTACTGCCAGATCACCATCCATACTGCCTGGGGCATACAGGACAAATTGGAACGAAACCGGCTTATCATGCCATGAAAGAAACGGACCTTCTTATTCTGATAGGTACTCAATTCCCTTATCGAGATTTCCTGCCTGACCAGGTAGAAGCCATTCAGATTGATAACAAACCAGAGCATCTAGGAAAGTATTATCCAATTACATTAGGTTTAGCAGGGGATGCAAAAGAAACAATGGATGCCTTGTCTCAAGGAATCACGACTATAGAAGAGCGACCATTCCTTGAAAAATACCAGGAAAAAATGAAGAACTGGCATATAGCTCTTCAAGAGGAGAAGCGTTCTGAAGAGAATCCTTTACACGCGCCTCAAGTCATGTATGAACTGGAAAACCATATGAAGTCTGGAGCTGTTATCTCAGGAGATGTTGGGAATGTAACAGTGTGGATTTCACGTTTTCTACCGTTTGTGGACCAGAAGTTTGTTATTTCCGGCTGGCTTGCAACAATGGGCAGCGGTTTACCGGGAGCGATCGCTGCGCAGGTTGCCTATCCAGAGAAGCAAGTAATTGGTATTGTGGGAGATGGCGGCTTTTCAATGGTCATGCATGACTTTGTAACTGCAGTTAAATATAATCTTCCTATCAAAATCATTGTATTGAATAATAGTAAAATTGGTTTAATCAAATATGAACAAGCTCAGATGGGTCATGCAAATCATGCCACCAATTTAGGTGAAATGAACTTTGCAAAATTTGCTGAGTCATGTGGAGGACAAGGTTATCGAATTGAAAGCTACGAAGAGCTTGCGCCGAAAATGAAGCAGGCTTTTGTATCCGATCAGCCAGTTATTATCGATGTAGCTATAGAGGATATGGCACCGCTACCGGGTCACATCGATTACCAATCAGCCGTTAACTATTCCCAGTATATTGTTAAGAACTTTTTTGAGAATGGAACTTTAGAACTGCCCGATTTGAAAAAAGCTTTAAAACGATTATAAAAGAGTATCTAGGCTAAAACAGCAAGCATATGACGTACTCAAAAGACCGTAAAAAAACCCCCGCTGAATCTGATCAGCGGGGGTTTTCCTTATCTTTATACTTCCATAATGATCGGAAGGATCATTGGACGTCGTTTTGTTTTTTCGAATAAGAATGGTGCAATAGTGTCTGTGATCTCATTCTTAATTTCAGACCACTGAGTCGTACGGCGTTCCATAACTTTTTCAACATGATTATTTACAAGTTTCTGCGCTTCTTTAATCAAGTCTTCCGATTCTCTCATATAGACGAATCCGCGGGAGATGATATCTGGACCTGAAGCGACCTTAAACTCTTTCATGTTTATACTAACCACTACGATAACGAGGCCTTCTTCAGAAAGAATGCGTCTATCTCTTAGTACGATGTTACCAATATCACCAATACCGCTTCCATCTACATATACAGAACCGGATGGAATCTTACCAGCGACCATCGCTTCATCTTTACCGAGAGCTAATACATCACCGTTATCCATCACAAAGCAATCTTCAGGAGCTAAACCACAATCATGGCTTAACTTCGCATGTTCTTTAAGCATGCGATACTCTCCGTGAATCGGCATAAAGAAGCGAGGCTGAATCAAGCGAAGCATCAGCTTCATTTCTTCACGGCTTCCGTGCCCTGATGTATGAATATCATTTAATGGGCCGTGAATAACTTCTGCTCCTGCACGATACAATTTATTGATCGTGCGGCTGACACTGATCGTGTTACCAGGGATTGGGGAAGAGGAGAACACGACGGTGTCGCCAGGCATAATTTGAATTTGACGGTGAGTGCCATTGGCGATACGGGATAGAGCTGCCATTGGCTCACCTTGAGAACCGGTACACAGGATAACCACTTCGTTGGCCGGAAGACGGTTAATTTGCTGCGCATCTATGAATGTATCTTTAGGGGCGCGGATATAACCTAGCTCCTGACCGATACGGATGGATGATTCCATACTGCGTCCGAAAACGGCAACCTTTCGGCCGTTCTTGACGGCTGATTCCACAACTTGCTGTAAACGGTGGATGTTTGAGGCGAAGGTTGCGAATATCAAACGTCCGTCTACACGTGTGAATATATCATCAATGCTTTGTCCAACTACACGTTCTGACTTGGTAAAGCCAGGTACTTCACTATTCGTACTATCAGATAACAGGGCGAGAACCCCTTCTTTTCCAATTTCAGCCATACGAGCTAGATTGGCAGGTTCTCCAACAGGTGTGAAATCAAATTTAAAGTCTCCGGTATGAACAATGTTACCCGGAGGTGTTTTTACAACAATTCCGTAAGAATCTGGAATGCTGTGTGTGGTACGGAAAAAGGATACAGATGTTTTACGGAATTTAATTACGTCGTCTTCCTGAATCGTATGCATCTTCGTATTACGAAGCAGACCGTGCTCATCCAGCTTGTTTCGAAGTAAGCCGGCAGCCAGTTTACCCGCATAGATAGGGATGTTGATTTCACGTAATAAATAAGGGATTCCGCCGATATGGTCCTCGTGACCATGCGTAATAAAGAGCCCTTTAATTTTATCCTGATTTTGAACTAAATAAGTATAATCAGGAATAACATAATCAATTCCCAGAAGTTCATCTTCAGGGAATTTAATACCTGCATCAATGAGGATGATTTCGTCTTGAAACTGAACGCCGTATGTGTTTTTTCCAATTTCACCGAGACCGCCAAGGGCAAATACGGCTGTTTGGTCATTTTTTACAAATTTCATGCGTTACAGGTTCTCCACTTGATAATCTTCGGATTGCTGTTCATACGCCAGGTGATCCTCATTAAGCACCTGGATATATTCAATGTTAAATCCTTTATTAGCCAATTTTTCACGAACTCTTCTTTCGGTTTCCGCTTCTACGTACATGGCTTGGGTACGTTCGCGGACAGGAACTTCTTTCGCCAGTTCCTGATATAATACTTTGTATATCATTACATTATCGCTCCTAACTAGATATAATTTCCACATTCTTGTCCTGTCATTAATAATAGCACGTTTAATTATCGTATGGTAATGATAACGGTAGTTGAACTAGCTTTTGGAGCCATCCGGCCAGCGGGCTCTAAGCATATGTCTTACGTTCCATCAATTTTTTCCAACGTTTTTTCAGCTTTCGTAACAATCGCTTCATCATGGTGAATCCATCCCCTTCCACTGATGAAAAAAGCACTAAAACGTTAACCGCCCAATCCCTGTTACTACTAGTATAATACGGTTTGATTAAGAATGAAACATTTACATAGTAGAATTTGTTATTATGGTTTGTTTTTCTTCTCAAATTTATCCTCTCGTGCTACAGTATAGCCAAACAATCTACTTAATTATGATGGAATAACCAAATAGTTATGGAATACAGAGATGGAGGAACTTTTATGGACAAGAAAATCGCGTTTTTCGATATCGACGGGACATTACTCAATCATCAGAAACAATTGCCAGAAGAAACGAAAAAAGCTATAAAACAGCTGCAAAATTCTGGAGTTTACTGCGCAATTGCTACAGGACGTGCACCATTCATGTATGAAGAAATAAGGGAAGAGCTTGGAATCGATTCCTTTGTAAGTTTTAATGGGCAATACGTCATATTTGAAGGGGAAGTCGTCTACAAAAATCCTCTTTCCGAAAATTACTTGGAAAAGTTACATGAACATGCTCAGGAAAACAACCATCCCATGGTTTTTATGAATCATGAAACCATGAGGGCTTCCGAGCAAGGAAGTTCTCATATAGAAAAAAGCCTGGGTTCCCTGTTTATCGACTATCCTCAGGTAGATGAGTCTTTTTATAAAGACCGGGAAATTTTCCAATCGCTTTTATTCTGTCAGGGAGGGGAAATTGAAGATTATCGAAGCGTTCACAAAGCATTTGATTACATCCGCTGGCACCCATACTCCTGTGATGTTTTACCAGGAGGAGGTTCGAAAGCTGAGGGAATTAAAAAAATGATTGAAGCAGCTGGTCTTCGAATTGAGGATTCCTTTGCATTCGGGGACGGATTAAATGATATTGAAATGCTGCGTGAAACGGGTACAGGAGTAGCTATGGGAAACGCTGTTCCCGAAGCTAAAGAGGTTAGTGATATGGTAACTACCGATGTAAATGAAGGTGGATTAGTAAAAGCCATCTATGAGTTGGAACTCATAAAGCCCCGCACCTGAATAGGAAGTATTGATATTGAAGTAAAGCTCCCGTTTGTTGAAGACTTGATTTCGAGATATTTAGGTTGAGAGGACAGTCCTTCGGGGGATGATTTCGCTTTCCGTGGGCATGTGGTAAGCTTCCTCAGGCTCCGCCTTCCGGGATCTTACCGATCATGTTCATCCCACAGGAGTCTCCATCATCCCCCTCCGGACTTGCCAAATCAGAAACTCGAAATCCTCCAATAATGACTCCTATAAGTAATCGGGTAACAATAGAGCATCTAGCTTATTTAAGTGTACAATCCCTGACATATAAGGGTTTAAGGTTGATCCAGAACGATCATCTCACTTATAGAAGGGTCCGTTCATTTTTCCATCATAGGGTGGTGGAGGAAACGACGAGACTCCCGCGGGAGAAGGAGCTAGGCGAGACCCCACAGGGAGTGGTAACGACTGAGGAGGCTCTTTGAAAAGGAGGATCGACTAAAGTCGCCACGTCCTGTGGCAACGTCGATCGACCCTACATCTTGTAGGGCCGCAGGTAAGCGAGTTGTTTCCGTAGCCAGCCCCTCTCTATATCGGCAACGGACCAAATATATCTCGAAATCGAGTCTTCAACAATTCGGTCCTATTGTTGAATAAGGCTCTGAAATTCATTAAACAATTGGCACATTAGGACTATGGTGTCTTTATAAAGCCAAAAAAGAAGCCTGCCGAAATTTCGGCAGGCTTCTTTTATTAACTTTATCGATCAGCAGGAACAGCATTCTCAGGCTCTTTAAATGGATCATCAGGGTCAATATGATCATAGAACATAATGCCATGAAGATGATCAATTTCATGCTGAAAAACAATCGAGGCATAATCCTTCAGGCGAAGTTTAACTTCGTTGCCTTCAAGATCTGTCGCTTTTACTGTGATCCTTCGATACCTTGGCACATATCCAGGTACTTCCCGATCAACAGATAAGCACCCCTCTCCTGTTGAAAGGTAAGTACGTTCCACCGAATGACTTACAATACGAGGATTAAATAGTCCGTAGCTGTAGAGTTTATCTTTTAAATCAATAAAATGTACGGCAAGCATTCGTTTGTTTACATTAATCTGGGGTGCTGCTAAACCCACGCCAGGACGCAGCCCATAACGATCGCACACTTGTTCGTCCTGACTGTTCTTTAAATACTGAAGCATGGATTCCAGGGTTTCCTTGTTTTCTTCAGAAGGAGGAAGAGCTACTTCTTCAGTTACCTTCCGCAGGGCAGGGTGCCCTTCCCGGACAATATCTTCCATAGTTATCATACTAAACATCCTTTCCCACTTGAACATTATACCATCTTATATAAATAGGGAAGCGGACCTGTGTCTTTGCTCCAAGATTATTGGAAACATTTGAAAAAAGTCACTTCCAATTTAATTTCATTTATTATACTATTGTACATATCACAAGATTACAATCATGTTTTAGGATCAGTCTGCATAAAAAGGAGGGGAAATGACCGTGCGTTTACGTTTGTTTATGGTATTGGCAGCAGCTATTTTTATAATGACTGCCTGTACAGGTCCTTCTGCTCAGGAAGAGGTGTATAATCACCTGGAAGAAGCAGTGGAGAAAGAGGAAGGTTTCCGGGAACAGCAGCAGCCTCTCGTTAAGCTGGAAAACGAGGAGCAGGAGCTTTATAAGAAAATAATCGATTTGAATATGGATCAATTCGATAAAATTCAGTCACTTTCAAAGGAAGCAGCAGGAATTGTAGAAGAAAGACAGGAGAAGCTTGAAGCAGAAAAAGAGAGTATTGATGCCGCCAAGGAAGAATTCGACGAAATCGAACCGCTTATCGATGAGCTAGATGAAGAAAATGCCGAGGCTAAAGAAACAGCCAAGGAACTTGTGGATACGATGGACAACCGTTACCAGGCGTATCAGAAATTATATGAAGCTTATAATGAAGCTTTAAAGCTTGATAGTGAATTGTATGAGATGCTTCAAAACAAAGAATTAGCAGAAGAAGATATGGAAAAGAAGATTGAAAGTATTAATAACAGCTATGATCAGGTAATTGAAGCAAACAAAGAGTTCAACCAACATACGGACGAGTATAATAAACAAAAGAAAGAACTTTACGAAGCACTTGATCTCAATATATCCTACGAAGAAACTGAAAAGTCCGAATGATATTCAGAACCAATTAGCAAGCTTTACATACTTATCAACCGTCAGCGTCTGGCGGTTTTTTTATTTGCATGATACAGAGAAAAAACTTAAAATTAATACAGGCTTAATTTTTCAATGGTACAGTAGAGGCGATTTAGCGATCTTTTTTCGTCATATTACACGCCCTGCATGCTAGTCATAGAACTATATATGGGTTATAGATAAGGTTATAATTGACGAATGATGTTGAATTGAGCTAAACTACTAAGTGGATTTACATTGTACCATTAAATCTTCCAGGGAAAATGTAACAGTTTAGCTGAGATTTTGCGTATGATTAGTGAAGTTGTGTACAGGGTAATACGTAAAGAGCAAATCTGTACAGTTTTTTTTCATATTTGGGAAAGCTACTCACAGCATCTATTTTTAGAATAAGAAAGGAAGAGGTGAACGATTTTGAAACGTACTCTTGAGAACATTGAAAATCAGTTCGAAATGTTTCAAATCATGAACGAAGAAGGCGAAATCGTCAATGAAGACGCAATGCCTGATTTATCAGACGAAGATTTAAAAGAAATTATGAAGCGTATGGTTTATACGCGTATATTGGATCAGCGTTCCATCGCGTTAAACCGTCAGGGACGACTTGGTTTCTACGCTCCTACAGCAGGACAGGAAGCTTCTCAGCTTGGAAGTCAATATGCACTGGAGAAAGCAGACTTTATTCTTCCAGGCTACCGTGATGTGCCTCAACTAATTTGGCACGGTCTTCCTCTATACCAGGCTTTCCTATTTTCCCGTGGCCACTTTAAAGGAAACCAAATGCCAGAAGGCGTGAATGCAGTTAGTCCACAAATCATCATCGGTGCTCAAATTACTCAAGCAGCTGGTGTGGGACTAGGCTTCAAAAAACGAGGCCAGGATGCAGTGGCTATTACTTATACCGGTGACGGCGGAGCATCCCAGGGTGACTTCTATGAAGGAATTAACTTTGCCGGAGCCTTTGGCGCACAAGCAATTTTCGTTGTGCAAAATAACCGATTTGCAATCTCTGTTCCAGTTGAAAAGCAGTCTGCTGCTCAAACTATTGCTCAAAAAGCAGTTGCAGCTGGTATTGAAGGAATCCAAGTAGACGGAATGGACGTACTTGCCGTATATGCAGCTACAAAAGAAGCGCGTAAACGTGCGGTTGACGGTGAAGGTCCAACATTAATTGAGACCCTGACTTATCGATATGGTCCACACACAATGGCTGGTGACGACCCAACACGTTACCGTACAGATGACGAAGACAGCGAATGGGAGAAGAAAGATCCAATCGTTCGTTTCCGTAAGTATCTTGAAGGTAAGGACCTGTGGTCTGAAGAAGAAGAAAATGAATTAATTGAAAAAACAAAAGAAGAAATTAAAGCTGCTGTTAAAGAAGCAGATAATACACCGAAACAAAAAGTTACTGATCTAATCAGCAACATGCACGAACAACTTCCACCTAACCTAGAAGAACAGATGGAAGAATATAAGGAAAAGGAGTCGAAGTAGACCATGGCACAAATGACAATGATCCAAGCTATCACAAACGCGATGCATACTGAGCTTAAAAATGACGAAAACGTGCTGATTTACGGTGAAGACGTTGGTCAAAACGGCGGAGTATTCCGTGCGACGGAAGGTCTTCAAGACGAATTCGGTGAAGATCGCGTATTCGATACGCCACTAGCTGAATCTGGAATTGGCGGTATGTCCATCGGACTTGCTTTGACTGGCTTCCGTCCAGTACCTGAAATTCAGTTCTTTGGTTTCGTCTATGAAACAATGGACGCGATCAATGGTCAAATGGCACGTTACCGCTACCGTACAGGTAATACTCGTTCTATGCCGATCACAATTCGTTCTCCTTTTGGCGGCGGCGTGCATACACCTGAACTTCACGCTGACAGTCTTGAAGGGCTAATTGCTCAGCAGCCTGGAGTGCGTGTCGTTATTCCTTCTACACCATACGATGCTAAAGGACTATTAATTTCCTCTATTCGAGATAACGACCCTGTCGTTTTCCTTGAGCATATGAAATTATACCGCTCTTTCCGCGGCGAAGTACCGGAAGAAGAATATACAATCGAACTTGATAAAGCAGATATTAAACGCGAAGGTACTGACGTAACTCTTGTAGCGTATGGTGCGATGGTTCATTCCTGCCTTAAAGCAGCTGAAGAGCTTGAGGAAAATGGCGTGAGTGCAGAAGTTATCGATCTTCGCACAGTCAGCCCAGTTGACTATGAAACCATTCTTGAATCCGTGAAGAAAACAAATCGTGCTGTTGTTGTGCAGGAAGCGCAAAAACAGGCAGGTATTGCGGCAAGCGTTGCAGCTGAAATTCAAGAAAAAGCCATTCTGCATCTTGAGGCTCCAGTGCTGCGTGTTCACGCACCAGATACTGTTTATGCATTCACTCAAGCAGAGGAAGTTTGGCTTCCAAACTACAATTCTGTAGTTGAAAAAGTTAACCAAGTAATGAACTTTTAATCATTATAAAAATGGGAGGTAGTAAGCGTGGCATTTGAATTTAAACTGCCTGATATCGGTGAAGGTATCCACGAAGGTGAAATTGCCAAATGGTTTGTAAAACCAGGTGATGAAATTAAAGAAGACGACGTCATTTGCGAAGTGCAAAACGACAAAGCAGTTGTTGAAATCCCGTCTCAAGTCGATGGAACAGTAAAAGAAATCCATGTCGAAGAAGGCGAAACAACTACAGTAGGAACGGTCATTATCACAATTGACGACGGTTCCGAAGATACAGGTTCTGATGAAGGATCTTCCGATGAATCTGAAGAAGAGTCAAAAGAAGAACCAAAAGAAGAAAAACAATCGGAATCAAAAGAAGAAAAGTCTGCTTCTGAACAGCCTGCGGCTGAAGATGACAGTGATGTAGATGAAGATAAGCGTGTCGTAGCTATGCCATCCGTACGTAAGTTTGCACGCGATAACGATGTAGATATCCGTAAAGTACAAGGCTCTGGTAAAAACGGCCGTATCTTGAAAGAAGATGTTGAAAGCTTCATGAGCGGTGATCAGACAGAAGCTCAAGACACAACGTCCACTGAGGAAACAGAAGATCAAGAAACAGCAGCAGCGGCTCAGACAGCTCCAGCAGCTGGAGAAGCATATCCTGAAACTCGCGAGAAAATGAGCGGTATGCGTAAAGCTATTGCTAAAGCTATGGTGAACTCTAAACAGACAGCTCCTCACGTAACCCTTATGGATGAAGTAGACGTTACTGAACTTGTCGCTCACCGTAAGAAATTCAAAGCAGTAGCTGCTGAACAGGATATTAAGCTGACTTACTTGCCTTATGTAGTAAAAGCGCTTGTATCAACGCTTAAGAAATACCCAGTATTAAATACGTCACTTGATGATGATAAAGATGAAATTATTCAAAAACACTATTATAATATTGGTATTGCAGCAGACACCGACAAAGGCTTGCTTGTACCAGTGGTGAAAGATTCAGACCGTAAGTCGATCTTCTCCATCTCAAGTGAAGTTAATGAATTGGCAGTTAAAGCTCGCGATGGTAAACTGACATCTGAAGAAATGAAAGGCGCATCTACAACGATCACAAATATCGGTTCTGCCGGTGGTCAATGGTTTACTCCAGTAATCAATCATCCAGAAGTTGCTATTCTAGGAATTGGACGTATTGCTGAAAAACCAATGGTTCGTGACGGCGAAGTAGTTGTAGCTCCTGTTCTTGCTATTTCCCTAAGCTTTGACCACCGTATCATCGATGGTGCAACAGCTCAGCATGCAATGAATAACATCAAGCGTTTACTGAACGATCCACAACTAATTATGATGGAGGCGTAAAGTATGGTAGTAGGAGATTTTCCAATTGAACTAGATACGTTAGTCATAGGAGCGGGACCTGGCGGCTATGTAGCTGCCATCCGTGCCGCTCAAACTGGACAAAACGTAACAATCGTAGACAAAGGTAACCTTGGAGGAGTCTGCTTGAACGTAGGCTGTGTTCCTTCCAAAGCACTTATTCAGGCGGGTCACCGCTATGAGCACGCTAAAGGTGCCGAAGACATGGGTATTCAGTCTGAAAACACGACGGTAGACTTTTCTAAAGTACAAGAGTGGAAGAGCGGAGTCGTTCAGAAGCTTACCGGCGGTGTAGAAGGACTGCTTAAAAACAACAAAGTTGATATCGTAAAAGGTGAAGTCTATTTCGTAGATAAAAATACAGTGCGTATTATGGATGACAAGAATTCCCAGACATATACGTTTAATAACTGTATTATCGCGACTGGCTCCCGTCCGATTGAGCTTCCTAACTTCAAATTCTCTGAGCGCGTCATTGACTCTACTGGAGCACTTGCGCTTAATGAGGTACCGAAGAAAATGGTCGTTATCGGTGGCGGTTACATCGGTACAGAGTTAGGTACGGCGTATGCTAATTTCGATACCGAAGTAACGATTCTGGAAGGGATGAAAGACATCCTTGGCGGCTTTGAGAAGCAGATGTCCTCACTTGTTAAAAAGCGCTTGAAGAAAAAAGGCGTGGATATTGTTACGAGTGCTATGGCACAAGGCGTAGAAGAAACAGAAGATGGCGTAAAAGTAACCTATGAAGTAAAAGGTGAAGAAAAAACCATCGAAGCTGATTACGTGCTTGTAACCGTAGGACGCCGTCCGAATACAGACGAAATTGGTCTTGAAGAACTTGGCGTTGAAATGAGCGACAAAGGCGTTATTCAAATCGACAAGCAATGCCGCACGAACTTTGATAACATTTATGCGATTGGTGACATTGTTGATGGACCACCGCTTGCTCATAAAGCTTCTTATGAAGGTAAAATTGCAGCAGAAGTTATTGCTGGCGAGAAATCGGAAATCGATTATCTAGGGATCCCTGCTGTAGTGTTCTCCGATCCAGAACTTGCTTCTGTTGGCTATACAGAAGATGAAGCTAAAGAAGCTGGATACGATGTGAAAGCTTCTAAGTTCCCATTCGGAGCTAACGGACGTGCGCTTTCTCTAAATGATAGTGACGGTTTCTTGAAACTGATTACACGTAAAGACGACAATTTAGTAATTGGTGCTCAAATCGCTGGACCAAATGCAAGTGACATGGTGTCTGAACTAGGACTTGCCATTGAAGCAGGAATGACTGCTGAAGATCTTGCCTTGACTATCCATGCTCACCCAACTCTAGGTGAGATTACAATGGAAGCAGCTGAAGTAGCTATGGGCAGCCCGATTCACATCACTAAATAATGTAAGTAGAGAAAACTCCTGAACCATTTTGGTTCAGGAGTTTTTTTAGGGAACGTATAGACCACTCACTATAATCATTGAACACTTAAATTGTGAATGCAGCTAAGTCCGTTTTATGATTTCTTTATTCCACATTCAATGTAAAAACTCCTGAGCGGAATCCGTTCAGGAGTTTTTATTAGTTAAAGATATGGAACTTTCTAATTTATTCATAATATCCTCAGATCCAGAATCTCCGGAGATTAATTCGATGACCTTCCCGTCTTTCTTAACCACGAGAGCGGGGAGCTGGTCCTCATCAACTTCAATTTGTCCTGTATTAGCCTCTGATTGCTTAAATGAAAGAGGTTTGCGCTCGTGTTTCTTTTTCCAATTAAGTAGAGCAGTTAAATAGTTATCGGCATTTGATGGATTGTCATTATCCAACTCCGTATATAAATAAACAGCATAAGATTCAGAATGAGCTTGTAAAACTTCTACATTGTCAGATTGAGGAATGCAGCCTGCTAGTAAAATGATGAGTATTAATGAAGTAATCCTACTGTATGTCATGGATTGTCTGCACTCCTTTCTAATCTGCTGCAGGACAAGTGTAACAAACAAAAAGGACGATTCTTTCGTTGTAATGGAGATGTCATTGAAATGATAACCGAGTGTTTTATCATTAATCCGTATGTTAATAAATAATCAATTTTGTAACACGAAATAGGGAAGAGCAAACAGACGAACGTCCATGTCTGGAGTTTACAGATAAGCTCCCGTTACTTGAAGACTCAATTTCGAGATAACTCCGGTCCGTTGCTAAAAAGAATGAGGGCGGCTACGGAAACAACTCGCTTTCCTACGGGGAACTGGCAAGCCTCCTCAGTCGCTATCGCTCCTTGTGGGGTCTAGCCTAGCTCCTTCTCCCGTGGGAGTCTCGTCGTTTCCTTCGCCACCCAAACGATATCTAGTGAACGGATCCTGCTATAGAAGAAAAGACTCTAGCTGAGTCTTCCTTAAATGCTTATATAACAGGGTTCCTACGCTTTAACAAACGTAAAAATCAGCATAGATGACCTTGTTCATTGTAAGACGTTAATGCAGAGATTTCGTGCTCTCAATAATCGCAAAGGGGCGGAAGAGAACGGCGAAGACTCCTGCGGGATGAACATGACAGGTGAGGCCCCGGAAGGCGCCAGCCTGAGGAGACTCAACGTATATAAATAAGTTCGACTAAGAGCTCCACGTCGTGTGGCAACGTCGAACGACCCTGCATCGTGCAGGGCCGGAAAGCGAGCCGTTCCCTGGAGCCCCTTTCTCCACACAATATCTCGAAACTGAGTCTTCAAGTAATCGGTCCTTTAGTGTAATAAGCCTTGTATGTAAAATCAGCGATTAGGTTTAATTTAGTTTTTGAATGAAGAGGCGAAGTAAGAGGTTTTTATAGTAAAGTACTCCTTTTCATTTTAAATGAAGATAAAAAAAAGACCGTCGAGAGAGTCTCGACGGTCTGGCAACGCTCCTATAAAGGAGGGTAGAATTTAATGTTAGCTAGATGTTTTTTTCTTTTTAAGTCCAGCTTCTTTTGCATCATCATTAAATGTCTTATAAAGCGAGAAGCAGATCAAAATCATGATAATGGTAAAAGGGAAAGCTGAAATAATAGCTGCTGTCTGTAAGGCATTTAATCCGCCTTGCCATAGAAGTACGGCAGCTGCTCCGGCTTGAATAACACCCCAGGTGAATTTCACTTGGTTTTTAGGGTTCAGGCTGCCATTGGTCGTCTGCATTCCAAGAACGAAAGTAGCTGAGTCAGCTGACGTTATAAAGAATGTACTGATTAATAGAAGACCAATTAGGGACATCACACCGCCCAGAGGAATGTGCTCAAGCATAGAGAATAGAGCCACTTCGTTACCAAGTTCGTTCACATCAGAAATGATGTTAACTCCATTGAAATACTCTAGAGAAATGGCAGTTCCGCCAAATACAGAGAACCACAGAGCACCGAAAACAGTTGGTACTAGAAGTACACCTAGAATAAATTCACGGATTGTACGTCCTTTAGAAACACGGGCAATAAAGGTTCCTACGAATGGAGCCCAGGAAAGCCACCAAGCCCAGTAGAATATCGTCCAGTCTTTTACCCATGTACTGTCTTCTGCGAATGGTGTCAGACGGAAGCTCATATACGGAAGGTCACGTACATACGAACCGAACGTAGTCGTAAAGAAATCCATAATAAAGTTCGTAGGTCCAGCGAACAATGTAAAGAGCATAAGCAACAGGGCCAGTACAATGTTGGTATTACTCAAATACTTAATTCCTTTATTTAAACCGGTCATGGCTGAGACCATAAACAGAACGGTTACCGCGAGAATAATAATTAATTGCAGAGTGAATGTATCTTCAAGTCCTTCAAACGAAAAGGCTAGTCCACTTGAAATCTGCAGGGCACCAAGTCCAAGGGAAGTGGCTACACCAAAAATTGTTGCAAATACCGCAATAAAGTCAATTAATGTTCCAAGCGGACCTTTTACTCGTTTCTCTCCTAATAAAGGAACTAAAGTAGCACTGATCACGCCTGGCGCATCTTTTCTGAACTTGAAATACGCAAGTGCCAGAGCAATCACAGCGTAAAATGCCCATGGATGTAAGCCCCAGTGGAAAAAGCTGTATTTCATAGCTGATTGTGCGGCTTCTTCCGTTGCAGGCTCCTGTCCAACAACAGGTGGAGTGTGGAAGTGGGAAAGTGGTTCCGCTGCTCCCCAGAATACAAGTCCAATACCCATACCCGCACTGAACAACATAGCGAACCAAGTGATATAAGGATATTCAGGCTCATCATCAGGCTTTCCTAGTTTTAACTTACCGAATTTAGAAAAGACTAAATAAATGGCGAATATAACAAATCCGGTAGCTGATAATAGATAGAACCATCCGAATTTGTCCGTTAAAAACCCTTGAATTTGTCCAGTTACATTAGTCAAGTTCCAAGTAGGCAGCACAGTATCAGGGATTATTCCCCAGGCGATAAATAGAAATGCTACGACTACTGATATATAAAATACTTTCGAAACCTGTTTCACGTTGATCATCCCTTCTTACTTTATTTCTAGAGTGATTTGGAAAACAAATGTTACTGTCCATAGCAGTCATGGACTAATTTCTGCTGCTTATGAGACATGTTTTGAAGTTCTTCCAGTACATCATGAAAACATAATAGTTCATAAATGAGAATCGTTTGCTGCGGCAGATGATGTCTGTACTTAGAGTCCCTTTGCACATGCTCTTCTTTCCATTTCCAAAAGACTTGGTCCAGCCTTTCGACCCTTGTAAACTGATCTTCGCTAATAGTATGAGTGGGGTCTTGCAGAACTTTAACATAATTCTCAGTCAGATTCTCAAGCAAATCGATTTCAGCCTCCGTAAAATCTGCAGCCTTTGTATTGACATACTGAAGGTTTCCCAGATGATAAGCGATTTGTTGAAAAGTTCTGAGCTTCTTCTGAGAAAATTGAAAGGCTAACATTTCTTCTTTCGTATGTCTGTGATATTTCCACTCTTCTCTTTGAAATTGAGACAGCTGATATGTTCTTTCCAAATGGGCAGTTAACTGACGATAGGATTTTTGGATCCCACGATTTTTCTCTTTAGAATCTGCAGTAATGCTTGATATTATTCGCTGGAGCAGGACACCAGCCTGATTATACAAATCATTAATATTTTTGTAAATCATGGGGGAATAGTTAGGTGGTAAAAGGAAAAAGTTTACAAGGGTCGAAAGAACGATGCCAATTGAAGTAGTACCCAATCTGCTGAAAAACGAAACAATATGATGGTCTTGAAATTCAGGAATCATAGCAGTGGCTGTAATAGTGGCCACAATAATTCCATCATCCAGTTTTAATTTATGGCAGACCGCTATGGTCAGCATGGCTACCAGAGCGAAGGTTAAAGCTCCCTTACCTAGAAAACTGTAAAACACGGTCGCTAACAAAGCCCCAATAGCAGAGGCTGGGAAGCGTACCATCGCTTTTTTAATCGAATCTGCAGCCGTATGCTCAACTGTAACAATGGCTGTTATGACGGCAAAAACGATAGGCAAATTAAAAAAACCACAAATTAGTGCGGTTAAAAATACAGAAATCCCCGTTTTTAAAGTACGTCCACCTAGAATTTTAAAACGCTTCAATTTTTGAAACATACATACCACCTAAATTTTTAATAACTGCCCAAAGGTTAACGATTAAATATTATAACCTAAATTTCTATATAACGATAGCCGAAATCCACATTCTTCTTATATAATAGTGTAGTTGGAAATACATAACAGTGGAGGGACTACTATGAAAAGATTGGGCATATTTTTATTATTGATTCTAGTATTATCGGCTTGCGGCGGTGTGAGTGGTCAAGATAGCGGCGAAGGAGATCAAGGAAAGAATAAGGACCAAACAGCGCAGGAGACAGACGAAAAAAAAGATTCAACTGAGGAAGAAAAGGAAGAAAATAAAGAAAATAAACCTGAGAAAGCAGAAAAAAACAAGGAGTCAGAAGAAGCGGCTGCCGAAGCGTCACCTGAAGCGCCAAAAGAAGCTCAGTATCAGTTAACAGGTAACTGGTCATTTGAGCCGATAAATGATGCTGAGCCTAAAGTAGCTCTTCTAACGATAGATGATGCTCCTGATGAGCATGGAGTGGAAATGGCGAAAACTTTAAAAGCAGCAGATGCTCCAGCTATATTCTTTGTAAACGGCCACTTTATTGATTCAGAAGAAGGCAAAGAAAAACTTAGAAAAATTCATGAACTAGGCTTCCCTATCGGCAACCATACCATGACCCATGCTTCTTTACCTGACTTATCGCAAGAAGAACAAAAAGAAGAGATCGTGGGGTTAAATGATAAAATCGAAGAAATCATTGGTGAACGTCCAAAATTCTTCCGTGCACCTTTTGGGCAAAACACGGATTACTCCGAACAGTTAGCTGCTGAAGAGAACATGCTGCTTATGAATTGGACTTATGGGTATGATTGGAATGAAGAATACATGGATGCTGATAACCTGGCGGATATTATGGTAAATACGGACTTACTTGGAAATGGTGCCAACCTGCTTATGCATGATCGTGAATGGACAAACGATGCCCTTGAGGACATTGTGAAGGGACTTCGCAGCAAAGGCTATGACCTGCTTGATCCAGCTCTCATAAAGACACCGGAATAATATTCCATAGAAATAAAGGGTGATTACTCGATCATCCTTTTTTTAATGGACTATTTTGGACCTCAAAAACATAATATGAAATGAGTATAACTCATTAGTGTGGCACATTTTAAAAAATGTTATACTTTTGGGCTTGATTTTTAGATTGTGCCATATTAAAATGAATGTACATTGAAAGCGATTACAAATCATAAGGAGTGGATGTTAATGGGTACAATCGTTTGTCAAGACTGTCAGAAAGTGATTGAACACTACGAAAATGAAAAGGTATCGACCCTTTACAGCACATGTCCTACGTGCCATACAACGGAAAAATAGAAGATGCAAAAAGCCCGCTGCCTTTCTGGCAGCGGGCTTTCTTATTATTTGAAGGCTTTTTGTTCGGTAATGACGTGAATGGTTTCAAGTGTTGAGTCCTCGGGCCCTTGTACTGGAAGACCTGCTTGAATATTTTCATGTATATAAGCAATGTTATCTGACGTGATGATTTCCCCGGGTATAAAAATTGGAATACCTGGCGGATAAACCATTACAAATTCTGCACTGATTCGTCCTACAGCATCACGCAGGGGCAATACTTCCGTCGAAGCATAAAATGCTTCACGGGGTGAGAGTGAAAGCACCGGAATGTCAGGCACTTTTACGACTATTTCTTTTGTTTCGACTGTTCCTGAGGATTGCTCAGAAAGGTCTGTTAAGGCTTCAATCAGCCGTTCAACATCCTCTTCTCTGTCTCCAGGAGTGATAATACATAAGATATTGTACAGGTCTGAAAGCTCGACTTCTATGGAGTAGTTTTCTCTTAACCATACTTCCACATCATACCCGGAGATACCCAAATTTTTAACTGAGATAATAAGCTTTGTAGGGTCATAATCGTGGGTGGCATCACTAGCTAAAATTTCGTCTCCTGGACAATAGATAGATGGAATTTGATTAAGACTTTTTCGCGCATTATCAGCAAGCTTTATACAGCTCTCCATAAGTTCATGACCATTCATGGCCAAATGACGCCTCGCTGTGTCAAGAGAAGCTAACAGAATATAAGAGGTGGATGTTGTCATGAGCATCGACATGATTGTCTGCACTCGCTCATGAGATACAAGACCTTCTCTCAAATTAAGCACTGAACTTTGAGTGAGGGACCCACCGAGCTTGTGAACACTTGTAGCGGCAAGATCTGCCCCTGCCTGCATCGCTGAAAGCGGAAGCCGCTCATGAAAATGGATGTGTACACCATGTGCTTCATCTACGAGTACAGGAATGTCAAAGGAATGAGCGATATCCACAATATGACTGAGGTCAGCCGTGATTCCGAAATAAGTCGGGTTAATCACAAGCACACCCTTAGCATCGGGATGGGCCGTACACGCTCTTTCTACAGCTTCCGGTGTAATACCGTGAGAAATGCCAAGTCTGTTATCAAGCTCCGGGTGGATAAATACAGGTTTAGCGCCTGAAAAAATGATGGCTGTCGTGATCGATTTATGCACATTTCGGGGTACAATAATTTTATCCCCCGGTTGACAGACGCTCATGATCATCGTCATGATAGCTCCGGAAGTTCCCTGAACAGAGAAGAATGTATAATCGGCGCCAAAGGCTTCAGCTGCGAGGCTTTGAGCGTCCTTGATCATTCCCTGGGGGTGATGAAGATCATCCAAAGGTTCAATGTTGATTAAATCGATGGAAAGGGCATTCTCGCCAATAAACTGCTGAAATTCTTTATCCATCCCTTTGCCGCCTTTATGGCCGGGTATATGAAATTGTGTTGGTTTTTTATCTGCATGGTTTTTCACGCCTGTAAATAAAGGAGTTTCGTTCTGATTCATATCGTATAAGCACCTCTTTATAAATAGAAAGCATGTGAATTATAGCAAAGTACCCTTGTCTTTGCTAGTAAAAAAACCAGGCTCGTGCTTCATGGTAGACCTCGTGGTAAACTGTTCTTAAAAGGAGGAGAAGCCATGAACTGGAAAACCCAAGTGACAGAGAAATTAGGGATTACCTATCCTATTATCCAGGGGGGACTGGCCTATCTCGCATACGCGGAGCTGGCAGCTGCCGTTTCCAACGCAGGAGGTCTCGGTCAGATAACAGCGATGAGCATGAATAGCCCGGAAGAACTGCGCGCGGAGATTAAGCGATTACGGACCTTAACAGGGAAGCCGTTTGGTGTAAATTTTGCTATTGGTCAACAACGAAGACCATTTGAAGATATGGTCGCTGTAGCTGTAGAGGAAAAAGTCCCGGCGATTTCGGTTACAGGAGGCAATCCTAAGCCGGTATTGGACTTGGTGAAAGGGAAAGGTATTAAGACCCTCGTACTTGTGGCTGCCAGACGCCAGGCAGAGAAAGCTGAAGAATTGGGCGCAGATGCCGTTATGGTTGTGGGTCAGGAAGGAGGCGGCCACATAGGAAGAGATGACGTGGGGACATTTGTTTTGACGCCGCGTGTTGTAGATGCGGTGTCCATACCTGTGATTGCTTCGGGCGGTATTGGGGACGGTCGGGGACTTATGGCAGCGTTAGCACTAGGAGCCGAAGGTATTGAAATGGGAACAAGATTTATAGCCACAAAAGAATGCCACCACGCCCATGCCGCTTACAAACAAGCATTGATTGATGCAACGGAAACATCTACTACCGTTATAAAAAGAAGCTTAAAGGCACCTGCACGAGCATTGAAAAACCCTTGGACGGATGAAATATTGAAGCTCGAATCCGAGGATCGGGGTTATGAAGGTTTAAAAAATTATATCGGCGGCGAAGCAAATAAGAGATACATTTATGAAGGTGAAGTAGAAGAGGGATTCGCCTGGGCAGGACAGATTGCTTCCAGCATCACAGATGTCCCCTCAGTTGAGGAACTGTTTCGGCGGATTATTCAAGAGGCCGAAGATATACGCAATAAATGGAAGTAGGTACATAAGGAGGGCTAGAATGAGCTATCATTATCCAATTGATGAAATATACTGGACGAAAGAAGAAATTATCGATGTTGTAAACTTTTATTCAATGGTCGAACAGGCGTACGAAAAACAAGTAAACCGTGACGACCTCCTCTTAGCGTACACGCGCTTTAAGCAAATTGTCCCGTCTAAAAGTGAAGAAAAAAAACTTTGTGGCCAGTTTGAGAAAGAATCAGGATATTCGTGTTATCGTACAGTTAAAAAAGCGAAGGAATCAGCAGCAGGAGACAAAATAAAAATGAAATGAAATTTAAAGCAGCCGCAAATTAATTTGCGGCTGCTTTTCTAATCAAGCTTTTTGGTATAGCGATACAATGGTTCGAGAGTCTGGAACGTATCTCTGCAGAGGTTTATAAAACCTTCAGGATCCTTAAGTCTGGAATCATTCCGCTCGATTTGCTGCCCACACAGAATTTCTGCTTTCTTAACATTTTTTAGTCTGTCAGTGATGGCATCAAATTTGTCAGAGTCCACGTCAGCGTGAGAGATGGCTTCAGGCTTGGTATGGTCCCCAGACCAGACAAAATGCTCAGGAATATGGTTCAAAATCTCTTTTTTATGAGATTGTAACGTATCGGCATAATTTTCTTTAATAGGACTTTCATATATCACGGCAAACCAGATAAATACGTGTGTTTCCCATAAGCCTATTTGGAAATGGGGAAGTTTTTTATAGCCTCGCTTGTTCGAAGCTATAGCAGCCCATGTATCATTTGGAGGATTCGTTTTCCGCCTCGCATGACGGGCTACATGTACAAACATCTCATCCCCGGTCATCGCTGTTACATCGGGAGCTAGTTCGGAGGCAATTGCTTCAAGCTTGGGAGAAATATTCTCCTTTAAAGCTTCCATACGGTTTTCAAGTCCCGGAATGGTGAAAACATCAAAATCTCTTTGAGTAAATCCCTTAAAATTAGTCATTCAATCAACTCCTAGGTAAACAATCGTACTTATTTTACCACACGTTAAAATCTTTACTAAGCAATCTGTTTCAAGGGTTTGAATTTTCAAAAAATGGGTTACATATAAGTAATCTAATTGAAACTTCTCAAGCAATTGCCACATATATATACAGTAAGGATTTGAAAGGGAGGGGATTGGCAATGAAACATGTCATGGAAGCGCTGCGTAAAAGAGAAGCTGAAGAAAAGCTCCCGGTGATCCGTTTGGAGATTGATTACGAATTGGTTACATTGCATGATGCAATGATAGCGGAGGATGAAGCCCAGATAAAGAAAAGTAAAAACAGGCTCGCAGAACTTCGTAAACAGCTTATTGAATGGTCTATCAATTAACGAGCAACAATAAAGTTGCTTGTTTTTTTTGATTTTTTCCTGTAAACATGATTTTTAATATTTCGCTTTCCGGCCCTGCACGATGCAGGGTCGTTCGACGTTGCCACACGACGTGGCGGTCTTAGTCGAACTTCTTATATGCGTTGAGTCTCCTCAGGATGGCGCCTTCCGGGGGCCTCACCTGTCATGTTCATCGGTCATCTATGTTGATTTTTACGTTTGTTAAAGCGTAGGAACCCTGTTATATAAGCATTTAAGGCAGACTCAGCTAGAGTCTTTTCTTCTATAGCAGGGTCCGTTCACTAGATATCGTTTGGATGGCGAAGGAAAGCGAGTTGTTTCCGAAGCTGCCCTCATTCTTTTTTGCAACGGACCGGAGTTATCTCGACATCAAGTTTTCAAGTAACGGAAGCTTATCTGTGATGCTCAACGTGGAATTTAATTTATGTTTTAGATTTAAATATGTGAAATGAACCTGCGGGGTTTGATATGATAGAAACCATCTGATGTAAAGGAGTATGAGAACATGGATATAGAAAAAAAAGAAGAGCTCTTTGAGCAGGCGAGACAATGGATCTTGGAAGCAGGGTCCCATATTCGAGACCATATCGATGCTCCACGATCCATTCAGACGAAGTCGAATCCTAATGACTTAGTGACGGAAATGGATCAGCAGACAGAACAATTTTTTGCCGATAAAATCAATGGAAGTTATCCTGACCATTTGCTGTTGGGTGAGGAAGGTTTTGGGGATTCTCTGGAAGATCTAAAAGGTACCATCTGGATTGTCGATCCCATAGACGGAACGATGAACTTTGTTCATCAAAAAAGAAATTTTGCGATTTCGATCGGTATATATGAAGATGGCGTTGGAGAGATTGGTCTGATTTATAACGTTATGGAGGACGTGCTGTATTCAGTTAAAAGAGGACAAGGAGTCTTCAAAAACGAAAAACAGCTGCCTAATCTAAACGATTCAAGACCACTCAAAGAATCCATTCTTACATTAAATACAACGTGGCTTATTCCTGAAAATCCACACGTGGACCATGAAAGCATTCAGGAATTAGTTAAGACCATCCGGAGTACACGCTCGTATGGTTCAGCTGCTCTCGAGTTAGCCTTTGTAGCTGAAGGCATAGTGGATGGTTATTTGACCATGACCCTGATGCCGTGGGATTATGCGGCTGGTGCCATTATGGTAGAGGAAGTAGGCGGGGTGGTTACACGAGCGGATAAGAGCGAGCTTGATCTTTTAAATTCAACCACCGTACTAGCCTGTCGTTCCAATATATACGATGAAATTATTGACGATTATGTCCAGCTTAAATCAAAAGAAAGCGACCACTAAAAAGGGTCGCTTTTCTTATGCATTCAATTTTCTTTTCAATCGTAAACCGAAACTCATAATCATAAAACCGAGTATAAAGAAGAAGCCGGCGAGCCAGAAATTTTCCTGGCCAATGGCAAAACCTACAGAAATAAATGATAGTATGACGAAGAAGGCTAATACAGCCATATTCATTTGAAAGTTCTTCAACAAGTTCACCCCTATTCAAAAGCTATTATAAAGGATTTGTCCAAAAAATGAAAATTGTTGAATGGGTAGCTTCTTTAGATCGTATCTAGTATCATAAAATACAGAATAGAGGAGAATACGAGGAGGAACATCATGGCAGATAACACAACATTGACCGTGCCTAGTGATTTATGGCCGATCGCTGATTTCTTTTTTCAGGGCCTCGGCAATGAAGTAAATATGAATGATGAATCGGAAGTAGGGATGTTATTTCGTTCCTTTCTGCTTTTATACTTAACCACTGTAATTCTGGCTATTATTACATTTAAACTGGGTTTTGCCAGAAAACTGCCCCTTATGAAAACGGTAGTAGTTTATGCGGTACTAATAATTGGAACCTTTCTGTTGACATTGATTTTAGGCTTGAACCTGCCACTGCCAGAAAGTCTGATGGTAGCCGCTGTAATTATGGGTGTTTACAGGCTGCGTCTGCACCGAGAACGAAAAGAGAAACAATCCTAAAAAGGAAGGCTCCCCGTAGATGAGGAGCCTTCCTTTTTTATGATTACATATCAACTATGGTAAATGATTTTCTTTTTTTCGTTCACGATTGAAGCGGAATTGACCGGTAGCCAGACGCTTTTTTGTGTTTTCTTCAATACGGTCGTGGCAGGTCTGGCACATATAAGTGTGAATCCGTCTATTTCTCAATCGTTTGGCTTGCAGGCAGTAACTGTCAATTTTCTCAATGTTGTCGCAAATAACGCATTGTACACGCACAATTCTCACCTCAATACTATCTATCTGTGTGTCCATCATAACATACATGATGGATATAAGTGTAATTTTATCCGTTTTCATGTTTGAGTTTTACATGGAGGGGAAAGGTTAAATACAAGTAGTAGAAAGGATGGTTATTGTGAAAAAACGTTGGATTTATACCGCAGTAGGAGCCGTAGCCGGAGGTGCGATTGCTTACTTCATGAAAGACGAAGATAATCGAAAGCAAGTCGTAGACAAGGCTAAATCAGTAAAAAGCAATTTCGGTCAAAAAGATGATCTCCCAGTTGAAGAAGCTGGAAGACCTGAAGAAACAGCAGACCATGATAATTCCAAGATGGTGTCTGAGGGTTCTCAGTTTGGTGTTCAATACTATAATGAACTGACAGAGAAAGAGAGAGAAATCTTAGAAAAAAGTAACAGCTAAATCCTTAAAGGATTTAGCTGTTTTTCTGTCACTGCTCCCTGGATTGCTCTTTTTCAATTTGATCCAGTTTCTTATTTTCCTTTTTAGGGATTGACTCCTGGTTTGGATTAGAAGGCGGAGTATCATTAGCTGGTCCTTCCGGCATGTAGCGAGCGACGATCTGGCTGAGTTCATCGGTCACCGCTTCCACCGGATGCCCCTGAGCCATTTTCTTGCCAAGGCCGCGCAGGCGTTCTACTCCGTCAGCGTCAGCTATGACAAGGGCTTGTTTACCATAAGGGTCGTGTTTTAGAGCTTCAGCAACGGAATATTTTATAACACCCACACGGGAACGATCTAAGTCTTTGTCTACGTCTACTCCCACGGCTACATAATTGCCTAAAACGATGGCTGTAGCATCATGAACATCAGGGACTTCAACAGCAAGATTCGCCAGGCGACGGGCAATTTGCTGACTGGTCATACTTTTGCGATTAACTGGATCTGAATCGCTGACATATTGAAATTCAGAATTACCCTGTCTCTCTTGTAATAGAGATTCTTCGTCATTCTGCTGACATGCTGCGAGGAGCAGTAGCAGTACTGCAAATAATAATTTTTTCAATTGGCACACCACTTTTTTATTTCTAGGTTGTGTTTTAACTGAAAAATTATACAAAAAAGGACAGCTGAAAAAGCTGCCCCATTCATTATTTCATAACTATTTTTTTAATTCCTTTGATGGGATCGGAACGGTTAGAACCATCATTAAAATAAAGATGTACCGGTCCATTTTCTTTAAGTGGTTTTCCTTCTTCGGCAAATAAAAGGACTGATTCTGAAAGCTGATCAGCTGAGATAATCTCTTCTCCTTGGTCCGTCACAAGGGCCGCTTCCTTCACTTCTGCGTTTGGTTCACTTGTATGAAGAAAAGGTTTAAGTGGCATAAGAAATGTACCTTTTAAAATTTGTTCTTTTTCCTGACGGCGTATGCTTTTATTAACGGGAGGGTTCAGTTTCTGCTGGTAAACTTCCCTGGTGAATCGTAAAGACTTTCTCTTTATTTCATCTTCTTCTTCCTCTTCGGCTTTTGCTTTCTCAGGGTGAAATACTTGATCGAACGTCATTTTACGGTCATCAAATATCCAAACTGTAGGATCTAGCGTGATTGGAAATTTAACATTTCCTTGTATTTGAACAATCATGGATGCAGCCACCTTTCATTTAAAAATCATCCATCCAAATCATAGCAAAAAATGAAGTCGATTTCATTAAAAGGAGGTCTTTAATAATGAATAAAGAAATCACCACAGAAATTCTTGAAGAATGGTTAGAGAACGTCAGGCCGTATGCCTATGATGGGCAGGTGGCTGATTATATTCCTGCATTGTCCAGACAGAATCCAGAAGAACTGGCTGTTGCGATTCATTATATAGATGGCAGCTCTATCCACGCCGGGGAAATTGAAGCAACTTTTACTCTGCAGAGTATAACGAAGGTCATCTCCCTCGCTTTGGCCTTAATGGATAATGGCGAAGACTATGTGTTTGATCATGTCGGGATGGAGCCGACAGGAGATCCGTTCCATTCAATATATCGTTTAGAGCAGCTGCCTTCCAAGCCTTTAAATCCTATGATTAACGCTGGCGCTCTTTCAGTTACACATATGATTCACGGGGATACGCCAGATGAAAAGGTGGGGCGTCTTCTCAGTTTTGTACATGAAATGACGGATGATCATACGATCGGGTATAACGAAGAAGTAGCTGCCTCTGAATTTGAAACGGCCTTCTTAAATCGTTCTCTCCTTTTCTATATGAAGCAGCATCAGATTGTTACAGGAAGCGTAGAAGAAACGCTTGATGCTTATACAAAACAATGTGCAATTGAAGTAAATGTTCTTCAGCTAGCAAGAATTGGCGCTCTATTTGCCAACGAAGGAAGAGATTTGGACTCAGGGCGACAAATCATTCCTAAACACTTTGCACGAATCTGTAAAACGTTTATGGTTACTTGCGGTATGTATGATGCATCAGGGTCATTTGCGATTAAAGTAGGAATGCCTGCCAAAAGTGGGGTGTCCGGCTCGGTGGTAGCTTCTCTTAATGGATTCGGCGGTATTGCTGTATATGGCCCAAGCCTTGACGAGAAGGGGAATAGTGTCGTTGGGCTCAGACTTTTGGAACTATTGTCGAATCGTTATGATCTCTCAATTTTTTAAGTAGATAAGCTAATTGAATCTTGCAATTTTCCTTCCCAGACGATAATATTATTAAAAGAATGACTGTAAATGGGAGGGGATAATGATGTTGTCTGATGTGGCTGTGGATCATCGTGAGAAAGCCTACGCCCTTCTAAAAGAAGACGCTGATAAGATTTTAAAATTAATAAAAGTACAGATGGACAATTTGACTATGCCTCAGTGTCCACTTTATGAGGAAGTTTTAGATACACAAATGTTCGGTTTATCACGCGAAATTCATTTCGCCGTCCGGCTGGATTTAATCAGCGAAGAGGAAGGTAAACAAATATTAGATAATTTGGAACAACAACTAAACGTCTTACATGAGGCTGCTCAAAGATCATGAATGGACAAGCTCAAATTGCGACAAGTGCTGTTGTAATTTGAGTTTTTTTTGTAGAAATGAGCTTTACGCTTATACATATAGATATGAAATATCAGATAAGAAGGAATTATGCAGGATGAACGAGAACAAATATATAAAGTAGGGATGAATAAACATGATTCGACATTTAAAAACGTATGATTTTAGCTTATTATTTGCCCCTATTGCTCTGGTGGCTTTCGGCACTCTCATGATTTACAGTGCAAGCATGGTTTATGGACCGATTCAGCTTGGTGTTTCGAGTAACCACTTTTTTATCAAACAACTGCAGTGGTTTGGGGTTGGTCTGTTTCTGATGATCACGGTTTCTTTAATCCCATACCGGCACTGGAAGCGACTGTCGAAGCTCGCTGTCCTCCTTATGATTTTATTGCTTGGCGGCTTATTTTTCTTTGGCTATGAAGTGAATAACGCTGTGTCCTGGTATAACTTAGGTTTTATGAACTTTCAGCCGGCTGAGTTTGTTAAAGTCGGGCTGATTATCTACCTTTCTTCAGTGTTTGCAAAGAAACAGCGATACATTACCCATTTTTCAAAAGCCGTTGTTCCACCGCTTATTTTAACCATGGTGATCCTGGGGCTGATTATTAGACAGCCGGATATTGGTTCTGCTGCTGTTATTGGTTTAATTGCAAGCCTAATCATCATGAGCTCTGGTATCCGTGGAAAACATATTTTGTTTTTAGTGGGTGTAACAGCCGCCATCCTTGTCGTAGGCGGGTCACAGATGGTAACAGATGAACGATTAGAGCGGTTCTCAGGAGCTTATCAGCCTTTTGAATCTCCAGATAGTGATGGCTATCATCTAATACAATCTTACGTAGCTATCGGAACTGGAGGACTTTCAGGTGAGGGGATCGGGCAGGGTGTGCAGAAACTGGGTTATTTACCAGAGCCTCATACCGATTTCATTATGGCCGTTATTGCGGAGGAACTCGGATTTATTGGAGTGGCAATTACTGTGGGACTTCTAGGACTGATTGTTTTAAGAGGACTTTACATTTCTTCCAAATGCCGTGATGCATTCGGTGCGCTGCTCGCCATTGGTATTTCTTCGATGGTTGCTATCCAGACCATGATTAACCTTGGAGCCATGAGTGGACTATTGCCGATTACAGGAGTCACGCTGCCGTTTGTAAGCTACGGAGGTTCCTCCTTGATCATTCTCATGTTTGCGATCGGAATTTTGAATAATATTGCCCGAACCGTTAAAGCGAAGGAAGAAGAGGACGAAGAGTACGAAGTGCCAGAGCAGACGAACACAAAACGATACAGGACTAATGGAGGAGTGAGATCGTGGCAGAACTAAGAAAAATCAATAAAGTATTAGTAGCAAACCGCGGAGAAATCGCTATCCGAGTTTTTCGGGCTTGTACCGAATTAAATATACGTACCGTAGCGGTTTATTCTCAAGAAGACACTGGCTCCTATCACCTTTATAAAGCGGATGAAGCCTATTTAGTCGGTCAAGGAAAAAAACCAATTGATGCTTATCTGGATATTGAAAATATTATCGAGGTGGCTAAAAGTGTCGGAGTTGATGCCATTCATCCAGGTTACGGTTTTCTATCAGAAAATATCGCTTTCGCTCGCAGGTGTGAGGAAGAAGGCCTTATCTTTATCGGACCGACAAGTGACCATTTAAACATGTTCGGTGACAAAGTAAAAGCAAGAGATCAGGCCGTGAAAGCTGACATACCTGTTATTCCTGGAAGCGACGGACCGGTAGAAGACTTGGAGGAAATTCGGGAATTTGGAGATAAACATGGATATCCACTCATGATTAAGGCTGCTATGGGCGGCGGTGGCCGAGGAATGAGAGTGGTACGGAGTGCTGAAACGTTATCAGAGTCTTATGAACGTGCTCGCTCTGAAGCTAGAGCAGCGTTTGGCAGTGATGATGTTTATGTAGAGAAACTAATAGAAGAACCAAAGCACATTGAAGTTCAGATTATTGGAGATCATGAAGGAAACATCGTCCACCTCTATGAAAGAGATTGTTCAGTGCAGCGCCGTCACCAGAAAGTGGTCGAAGTGGCACCGAGCGTTTCTTTGAACGCACAAGTACGAGAAAAAATCTGTCATGCAGCTGTTCAGCTTATGGATAACGTAGGTTATATCAATGCAGGAACCGTTGAATTTCTAGTCACGGGAGACGAATTTTATTTTATAGAAGTTAATCCAAGAGTACAGGTAGAACATACCATAACGGAAATGATTACGGGAGTCGATATTGTTCAAACGCAAATCCTGATAGCTGAGGGTCACACTTTACATAGCGCAGAAGTTGCGATTCCTCGACAAGGCGAAATCAGAACGCATGGATATGCCATTCAATCGCGGGTTACGACAGAAGACCCACTTAACAATTTCATGCCGGATACCGGAAAGATTATGGCGTACCGGACCGGAGGAGGCTTTGGGGTACGTCTCGATGCGGGGAATGGATTTCAGGGTGCTGTCATCTCTCCTTACTACGATTCTCTGCTCGTTAAATTATCAACTTGGGCACTTAATTTTGACCAGGCTGCGCATAAAATGGTACGTAATCTAAAAGAGTTCAGGATTCGGGGCATCAAAACAAATATTCCTTTCCTGGAAAATGTGATTCAGCACAAGCAATTCTTGAACGGGGAATATAATACGATGTTTATCGACCGCTCACCTGAATTGTTTGTTTTTCCTAAACGAAAAGACCGCGGAACTAAAATGCTTTCCTATATAGCTGATCGAACCATCAATGGATTTGAGGGATACGGAAACCGGAAGAAACCAACCTTTCATAATCCAAGAGTACCAAACCTCAAATACTCTGAATCTATGCCAGAGGGTACGAAGCAGATTTTGGATGAAAGAGGGCCGGAAGGTTTAGCAGAATGGCTGAAGGAGCGTCCGGAAGTGTTATTAACGGATACGACTTTCCGTGATGCTCATCAGTCTCTTCTTGCGACAAGGGTACGAACGAAAGATTTAGAAAATATCGCGGAACCAACTGCCCGGCTGCTACCCCAGTTGTTCTCACTGGAAATGTGGGGCGGGGCTACGTTTGATGTATCCTATCGTTTCTTGAAGGAAGACCCATGGGAGCGATTGCTTAAATTAAGAGAAAAAGCACCTAATGTCCTTTTCCAAATGCTGCTGCGTTCTTCTAATGCTGTTGGTTACAAAAATTACCCGGATAATCTCATTCGTGAATTTGTTGAGAAAAGTGCCAATGCTGGTATTGATGTGTTCCGGATATTTGACAGTCTTAACTGGGTGGAGGGCATGAAGCTGACCATTGATGCTGTACGCCAGAACAATAAGGTTGCGGAAGCGGCTGTGTGTTATACCGGGGATATTCTGGATTCTGCAAGACCTAAATACGATTTGGAATATTATAAGAAAGTAGCGAAAGAGTTACAGGATGCGGGTGCACATATTTTGGGGATTAAAGATATGGCTGGACTTTTAAAACCTGAAGCAGCTTACCAGCTAATCAGCACGCTTAAAGAAACGATCGATATCCCGATTCATCTGCATACACACGATACAAGTGGAAATGGCATCTTTACCTATGCTAGAGCCGTAGAAGCAGGAGTGGATGTGGTGGATGTAGCTGCAGGTCCAATGGCTGGTTTAACCTCACAGCCAAGTGCAAACAGCCTGTACTATGCACTTGAAGGAAGTGAAAGGAAGCCTGACGTAGATATCCAGTCGTACGAACAGCTTGGGCACTACTGGGAGGATACGAGAAAATATTATGCTGATTTCGAAAGCGGCATGATGGCCCCTCATACAGAGGTGTACGAACATGAAATGCCTGGGGGGCAGTACAGTAACCTTCAGCAGCAGGCTAAAGCAGTAGGGTTAAGTCCCCGCTGGGATGAAGTGAAAAAAATGTACCGTCGTGTGAATGACATGTTCGGTGATATTGTAAAAGTGACCCCCTCTTCAAAAGTCGTTGGAGACATGGCGCTTTACATGGTTCAAAACGGGTTAAACGAAGATGACGTTTATGAACGTGGTGATTCTCTCGATTTTCCAGATAGTGTTGTAGAGTTTTTCCAAGGTTATCTTGGTCAGCCCTACGGAGGATTTCCGGCAGAGTTGCAGCGTACTGTTCTTAAAGGTAGGGAGCCCCTTGAGGTTCGGCCGGGTGAGCTTATGGATCCAGTAGATTTTAATAATTTGAAAGAGACATTATTTCATTCACTGGATCGTCAAGTCACCAGTTTTGATATGATTAGCTATGCACTTTATCCAAAAGTTTTTATGGATTATCAGAAATTCACAGAGCAATATGGAGATATGTCCGTACTGGATACACCAACGTTTTTCTATGGAATGCGTCTCGGTGAAGAAATTGAAGTGGAAATAGAACAAGGGAAAACGCTTATTGTAAAAATGGTTTCAATAGGTGAAGCGCAAGTAGATGGCACAAGGACCGTTTATTTTGAGTTGAATGGTCAACCGCGTGAAGTAGTGGTGCGAGACGAAAATGTAAAAGCCACTGTTCAACAGCGTCCTAAAGCGGATAAATCAAATACAAAACATATCGGAGCCACTATGCCGGGGACCGTTATTAAAGTCATTTCTGCTCAAGGTGAAAAGGTGAAAAAAGGTGATCATCTGATGATTACGGAAGCCATGAAGATGGAAACGACTGTTCAGGCCCCATTTGATGGTGTAATTAAAGATATTTATGTGGAGAATAATGAAGCTATTCATGTTGGAGACCTACTGATCGAATTTGAGTAAGAGATTGTAGGCGATCTGCCTGTTCAACACAGGCAGATCGTTTTTTGATGTCCGCTTCGTTACAGAACAGGTACGAAGAAAGGAAATCTAGTCTAAATTAAAAGTGATCGTAAACAGGAGTTTCAACATTGTGAGCAGTTTCTAATATGTAGAGAGAGGGGGGCTGCGGAAACACCTCGTCTAGTTCCATCACCCGGACTCTCTAGACATAAACCGCTCACCAACGTATTGAAAAACCAAAATCCTTATGATGGTCGGCTTATGGTGATCGTGTCTTTCAGGGTGATTCCACATTTGAACACTTTCCGGCGGCCCTTTGTCGTGCGGGGCCGGAAAGCGAAATCGTCCCCCGCAGAACCTTCCGCTCGTCAAATGTCTCTTCAAGTAACGGAAGCTCTACTAAAAAATCAAATGAAATGACATTGAAAAACCATTAACGAGATGTAACATTATTTTAATTTTTTATGAACGAAACCTTGCATTCCGGCCTGGAATTTGCTAGAAATAAATAGGTGGATGACAATCGTCAAAAAATAGTCAATAAATGTAAACCTGCAAAGACCATCTCTACGTTACAATAGGTATAAACGTGGGATTTTGGCCTGTGAAAGATGTCACAGATTTGTCACAAATTAATAAAAATCTATTGTTTAAATAGATAGAAGCCCAATTCCATGATACAATTACCTTGATGTTTCTTGACCTCAAAGGATTTAAGAGGGAGAAACGCTCTTAACTTTACGCTCACCAGAAGATGTAAAGGAAGTGTAAAGAAGGTAGAAGGAGGAGGATATTACGATGGACAACCCTAGAACAGTCGAATCCGCTTCTACAGACATGATCGGGCAGACACCTGTCCGTGAATCTTCAATGTTAGCTGATATAAAGAGTCTGATTAAAGTAGGTATCATCAATTCCAATTTAATAACAACATTTGCAGGATTCTGGCTTGCTTTGCATTTCACAGGATCTTCTTTTATAGACCACTGGGTCACTTTCTTGTTGACCATGGCCGGTACCGCCTTAGTAATAGCGGGCGGCTGTATTATTAACAATTGGTATGATAGAGATATCGATCCGATTATGTCGCGGACAAAAAATCGTCCGACCGTAACTGGAACAATGTCATTATCTCTCATTAAAGGACTCGGAATCAGCACCTCTCTTCTTGGGGTTGTGGTTCTATTATTTACCACGGTAGAAGCCGCGCTCTTTGGGGCGTTTGGATGGTTTGTTTACGTTGTACTTTATACGATGTGGTCTAAGAGACGGTACACCATTAACACAGTGATTGGAAGTTTTTCAGGAGCTGTACCCCCATTAATCGGATGGGCAGCTATCGATCCTGGGCTTCAGCTTGAAGCGATCATTTTGTTCCTAATCATGTTTATATGGCAGACGCCTCACTTTCTGGCCCTGGCGATGAAGAAAAAGGAAGACTATAAAGCAGCTGGTATTCCTATGCTTCCTGTCGTACACGGGTTTGAAATGACGAAGCGTCAAATCGTTATTTATGTAGCGTGTCTACTTCCGCTGCCGATTTACCTGGCTTCTTTAGGTAGTATCTTTTTAGTTATTGCCTTTGCGCTGTCAGCCGGCTGGCTGGTACTTGGCATCTACGGGTTCTTTATGAAAGATGATTATAAGTGGGCTACATGGATGTTTGTTTATTCTCTGAACTATTTGACAATCATGTTCTTAATGATGGTTGTAGTTACACTGCCGTTTCCTTTTTAAAGTACTGACTCAATTTTTATTGAGTCAGTTCCTTAATAAATAAAGTACTATACAAGAGAAAGAGAGGTATCACTTATGAGAGGTTGGATGGGAAAATTCCGTACTCTGGCGCTGTTCGGAGCTCTTACCTTAATCCTGTCGGGTTGTGGTGTAGATAATCTTAGTGCCTTGAAACCTAAGGGTTACGGAGCGGAATTATTATTAGATCTTATGATGATCAGCATTGCGATCATGATCTTTGTATTCGTTATCGTAATGGCTATTTATGCATTTGTCCTAATCCGTTATCGACAGAAGAAAGGACAGGAGAATGTTATTCCGAAACAAACGGAAGGTAATAAAGCACTGGAAGTAATTTGGACAGTTATTCCAATTATTTTACTTCTTGTATTAGCTGTGCCTACCGTACAGGCTACCTTCGATTTAGCGGATCAATCATCTCAGGAAGATGAAAGCGCTATGACGATCGAAGTTACAGGAAATCAGTACTGGTGGCATTTCAACTACCCTAAAGAGGAAATTGCCATAAGTCAGGAGATGTACATCCCTACTGGGGAACGAGTATACTTAAATCTTAAATCCAGTGACGTTATTCACTCTTTCTGGCTGCCTTCTATTGCCGGAAAAATGGATACAAATCCTGGTGAGAACATGAACACGATGTACTTAGAAGCATATGAAGAAGGAGTTTATTGGGGGCATTGTGCTGAGTTATGCGGTCCTTCCCACTCTTTAATGGACTTCCGGGTCGTGGCGGTAAGTCCTGATAAATTCGAACAATGGAAAGAAGACATGCAGAACGTAGATCCTGAAGCCACACCTGAGACTACTTCAGCTCAAGAGGGGCAGGAATTATTTAACAATAACTGTATGAGCTGTCATGCCATCGGAGGATCCTCAGCCGGCGTAGGGCCGAACCTGACGAACTTTGGAAACCGGGAGAAACTTGCCGGTATTATGGAACCGTCCAAAGAAAATCTGGTGAATTGGATTGTTAATCCGAATGAATACAAGCCCGGGAATAATATGCCGGCAAACATTGTAGGCGAAGAGGAAGCGAGTAAAATTGCTGACTATTTACTTCAACTTAAACACTCAGATGTCGGAGACGATGTTCCTACGAGAAATACAGACGAGTAAATTAGGTTTTAAAAATGAGAAAGAGGTTTGAAAAGGGAGGTTAAAGCGTGAGTACTACAGCAGCGCAAAAAGGTGGGCTCGGCGCTGCGATTTGGGATTACTTGACTACTGTAGACCATAAGAAGATTGCACATCTTTATTTGGTAGCAGGCGGTCTGTTCTTCTTAATCGGCGGGCTTGAAGCCATGTTAATACGAATTCAATTGATGAAACCAGATAATAATTTCCTGGCTGCCGGGCTTTATAATGAAATGATTACCATGCACGGTACGACAATGATTTTCTTAGCAGCCATGCCGCTAATATTCGCTTTAATGAATGCGGTGGTACCATTACAGATTGGGGCAAGAGACGTAGCTTTCCCATTCTTGAACTCTTTAGGGTTCTGGCTGTTTCTTTTTGGGGGACTGATGTTAAACGTTTCCTGGTTTACAGGAGGCGCTCCAGACGCAGGGTGGACGAACTATGCACCGCTGTCCACTACATCACCGGGCCATGGAGTCGATTATTATGTGATGGGGCTTCAGATTTCAGGAGCCGGTACATTAATAGGTGGGATTAACTTCCTTGTAACTATCGTTAATATGAGAGCCCCAGGTATGACTTACATGCGTATGCCGCTGTTTACGTGGTCTACGCTTGTTACAAGCACACTGATTTTATTTGCATTCCCTGCTTTAACTGTAGGATTATTCCTTATGATGTTCGACCGTATGTTTGGTGCCGCCTTCTTCGATGTAGCTAAAGGCGGGAACGTCATTATCTGGGAGCACTTATTCTGGATATTCGGACACCCGGAAGTTTATATTTTAATTCTTCCTTTATTCGGAGCATTCAGTGATATATTCTCAACTTTTTCTAAGAAACGATTGTTCGGTTACTCAGCGATGGTTTTTGCAACTGTTCTAATTGGTTTCCTTGGTTTCATGGTGTGGGCTCACCATATGTTTACCGTAGGAATGGGACCGATTGCTAACTCTATATTTGCTGTAGCAACGATGGCGATCGCTGTACCGACCGGAATAAAAATATTTAACTGGCTCTTCACCATGTGGGGAGGACAGATTAGAATGACCTCAGCTATGCTTTGGTCTGTAGCGTTCATTCCGTCCTTTACTATTGGAGGTATGACAGGTGTTATGCTTGCAGCAGCAGCAGCTGACTTCCAGTATCACGATACTTATTTCGTAGTTGGTCACTTCCACTACGTTATTGTCGGCGGTGTGGTCTTTGGTATATTTGCAGCACTACATTACTGGTGGCCAAAAATGTTTGGTAAAGTTCTTAATGAAAAACTTGGTAAATTGGCATTCTGGCCATTTTTCATCGGGTTCCATCTAACGTTCTTTATCCAACACTTCCTTGGTCTAATGGGAATGCCGCGACGTTACTGGGTTTTCCTTGAGGGACAAGGACTTGAAGCTGGTAATATGATTAGTACGATTGGCGCTTTCTTAATGGCTATTGGTTCCGTTATCTTCTTGATCAACGTGGTTTATACAGCAGTTAAGGAGAAGAAAGCGGACGGCGATCCTTGGGACGGTCGTACGTTAGAGTGGACAATGGCTTCACCACCGCCACACTACAACTTCGTACAAACACCTTTAGTACGTGGTTTAGACCCGTTATGGGTAGAAAAAACAGAAGGTAAAGAAGGAATGACTCCAGCGGAACCGCTTGGCGACATTCACATGCCTAACGCTTCTATCCTGCCATTCACCATGTCCATAGGTTTATTTATCGCCGGATTCGGTTTTATTTACCAAACGGATGATAAAACTTGGCTCGTGGCATCTGTGATCGGTATGGCGATTACATTTGGTTCTATGCTGACACGTTCCTTGAAAGATGATCTTGGACACCATATTCATAAAGAAGAGCTAGAAGAAGATATTAAGAAGGGGGTTGGCAAATAATGAGTCATGAAGATGTACTGAATCCAAAACATATGCCGCATGATCCGGAAAAAGCCACCCTTGAAGGTAAAAATAAGTTTCTTGCTTTTTGGTTTTTCCTTGGCGGAGAAACTGTATTATTCGCCAGTTTATTCGGGACCTATATTGCATTAAACAGCTCTACTGCAGGGGAAAATACTCCTGAACACTTGTTTGGACTTGAACTCGTCTTTCTCATGACCATGATGTTATTAACCAGCTCACTCACAAGTGTGTATGCCATGTACCACATGAAGAACCACGATTTTCGAAAGATGCAGACTTGGTTGGCCATTACGGTACTTCTTGGTCTCGCCTTCCTGGGCTGTGAAATATACGAGTTTCTTCATTACATTCATGAGTATGAGTTTACTTTTGGGTCATCGGCCTTTGCATCGGCCTTTTATACTCTGGTTGGTTTTCATGGAGGACACGTTTTATTTGGACTTTCCTGGATCGTTACGTTAATGATTCGAAATCAAAAACGCGGCTTGAATTTATATAACGCTCCGAAATTCTATATAGCCAGCCTTTACTGGCACTTCATCGACGTTGTATGGGTGTTTATCTTCACAGTCGTTTACCTTATGGGAAAGGTGGGTTAATCAATGGCAAATAGTTCCCATTCGAAGCCAACTAGACAGATGGAATACGAAAAGAAGCAGCATAAAGAGGAGATGAAGCAGCAGGTTATCACCTTTGTGCTTATGATTCTGTTTACCTTTGTAGCTTTTGGCATGGTGATTATGGAAGTGAATTCCTATTTCGTCATTCCGACATTAATTATCCTGGCTATTGTACAGGTGGCATTCCAGCTTTATTACTTTATGCACATGAAGAATAAAGGACATAATATGCCTGCCTTAATGATGTATGGTGGCGCTGCTGTAGCAGGACTTACCATTATCACTTTTTCCTCCATTATCTGGTGGTAATCCAACTAAAAAGATAATAGGTAACGTATTACAAAAAGACCGGTTTCCCGGTCTTTTTGTATGCCTGCGAAAGTTATGGCTAAATTATGAACAATCCTTGATCTCCCTTTGAAGGACTCGTTTTTTTATGGAAAGTTAGTTAAAATAGAGAAGAAAGAAATTAAACTGAGGTGAGATGCCAATGTGGTTAGAACTTCAAATATTCGGCTTCCGAGCTTTATGGAGTCCTTTTTATTTGCTCTTTGTCTGTTTGTTAGCGGCTCTTTATTTTTATATAACTGGACCAAAAAGACCTGAAGGGGAGAAACACCCTTCTATATCACAGCAAGTGATGTTCTATTCAGGTATGGTTCTGCTCTACGTAATTAAGGGATCGCCTGTAGATCTGTTAGGTCACATCATGTTTACCGCTCACATGACGCAGATGGCCCTGTATTATCTGCTATTCCCAATACTCGTTATTAAAGGATTGCCGTCCTGGATTTGGAAGAAGCTTTTTCAAGTAAAAGGGCTGGGAAATATACTGCGTTTTTTCACCAAGCCTCTTTTGTCGCTTCTGTTATTTAACGGTCTATTTTCTCTTTACCATATGCCTGTGATTTTTGACTTTGCTAAATCCAATGAATTCGCACACGCCATTATTACTACGGTCATCCTGTTTACGGCATTTGTGATGTGGGTGTCTGTTTTCCCACCACTAAAAGAGTTAAACAGACTCAGCCCGATCATGAAGATTGGTTTTATTTTTGCGAATGGAGTACTAATTACTCCTGCCTGCGGATTAATTATCTTTGCAGGAACTCCTTTATACGAAACCTATTCCCAATCCGGGGCCTGGATTCAGGCGATGAGTTTATGTGTGCCTGCTAATGTATTAAATGATATCGCAGCCAATTTAAGCGGGCCAAGTTACTTCACGCCGATGCCACTGGTTGAAGATCAGCAATTGGGCGGTATCATTATGAAAATTACTCAAGAAATCATTTTTGGAGCGATTATTGCCTATATATTCTTCAGCTGGTTTAACCAGGAGAGAAATACTATTGATCCAATACCTTCTCATATACCAAGCGAATCATAAGATCGGGGAAAGTCTATAACCGTGAATAGACTTTCCCTGACCTATTGTTTTCAGTTGTCCGAAAAGAGGTGGAAAAATGCCATTATTACCGACCCTTAGTACTTTTTTTATTGTGTTAAGTGCTGTACTCGTAGCCATTGGCTGGGTACTCATCGCTAAGAATAAGAGATCCGCTCATAAAAAAGTGATGATTGCCGGAGCAATCAGCGCTTTAACGTTTTTTATAATATATGTAAGTCGAACTGTGTTTGTCGGAAATACTAGTTTCGGAGGTCCCGATGAAATCAAGATTTATTATACGGTTTTTCTGATCTTTCATATCCTATTGGCCACAGTAGGCGCGGTTTTTGGAATTATTACCTTAACCCTTGCGTTTAAGCGCAGAATTCCAAAACACCGTAAAGTAGGGCCAATCACGAGTATTATCTGGTTTTCTACGGCTATTACAGGTGTAGCAGTGTACTTACTTCTATACATTATTTATGACGGCGGGACCACAACCAGCATGATAAAAGCTATATTAGGGACATAGAGATGTAAAAAAGCAACGAGCGCTAAAGCGTTACGTTGCTTTTTTAGCTTATTAAATTTTACTACGACGCTCGTACGCTGCTATAAAGGTGCAGAGAAAATAGATCCTTTTAACAACGTTTAAGCGAGTGGAAGAACAGGTATATAGAAGACTATAATTACGTGAGCATACATAGGAAAGGAATGGAACTGAATGAGTGTATACACAGAGCGCCTGCGGTTGATGCCTGTTTCATTGGAGTTAGCTCAAACGCTAATGAAAAATCCCCTGGCTTTTTATTATAAGTATCAGCTGCCCTGGAATAAAAACTGGCCGCATTATGGATTAAAGGCTATTATGCCTATTTACGCAGAAAAACTGGAGCAGGATGAAGAAGAACTTGGTTTTGGGCCATGGGTCATAATGGATGCATCGGCAAAACGAGTCATAGGTGATATTGGATTTAAAGGAAGGCCCGACAATAATGGAATTATTGAAATTGGATATCACATTGTTCCTTCAGAAAGAAATGCGGGTTATGCTTCTGAAGCTGTCGACCATTTGTGTACATGGGCGTTTAGTCAACCAGAAGTAAAGGGTGTGGAAGCAGAATGTGATCGGGAAAACATTGCTTCTCAGAAAGTTTTGATCAATAATGGGTTTTCTCATACTGGTAAAAGCGGAGATATACTATTATTTAAAAAGGAAAAGAAAGTGCATAACCCAAAGCCTAATCGTTATAAAGAAGGTTTATAAAAAGCCTGAAGCTATTTAGCTTCAGGCTTTTTTCAATCAATTATAGTTTAAAGTTCCATTTTATAATTCCGGCTTCTTTGGCAGAATTGAAGGCAATCACTACCAGTGGGCCTAAGATAAAACCAACCAGCCCGATAAGTTGGAGACCAAGGTACATGGCTATTAAAGTAGCGAGCGGGGAAAGTCCGATATGGCGGCCCATAACCTTCGGCTCGACCGTTCTGCGAATGGCTAATAAGGTAATCGCCAATATACCGAGTTTGGCCCCCATTGAAATGTCCCCAATAATCAGCATATACACCGACCAGGGACCAAGAATAACGATGGAGCCGATAATAGGAATGAAATCAATCATCCATATAATCAGTGACATGATAAGAGCCACTTCAGGTGCTATCCATAACAATCCCGCTAAAGAAACGATAAATATGATGATACTCACTAAAAACTGGGCTTTTAAGAAACCAAAAACTACATACGCTAAGCGTGCATTCATAAACTTAACTTTCTCAGAAGTTGCTTCTGTAAAACCAGCATGCATTTTTTCCCTGAGACGGGGCAGTTCCAGCATAAATAGAAACAGAGCAATTAAATATACAAGAAAACTGACTAAATATTCAGGTATTTTGGCAGCTACAGACGCAATATTGGAAAGCTGGAGCTGCTGGGAAATAGCTGTAGTAGTGCGATCAAAAGCATTCGTTAATTCATTCGCTACTTTATCGACGAATTCCTGGGGCATATTGCGCGTGAAACTGTCCATATTGTTCTGCCAATTCAGAAGTACCTGATTCATTTGATTAATATATTCCGGCGCATGATCGGCAAGCTGAACGATTTGAGCAACGGCCCTGGTAACCGCAAACGTCCCAAGTAACCCCAGAAAGATCAGAAACAGCAAAAATACAATGGTAACAGCCATTTTTCGGTTCATTCGGAACCGGAATTGCATCCATCGAATGGATGGGTTAAGGAATAAAGCAGTCACCAGAGCTAAAATTAATGGGATAGAGACTGGCAGTATATAATATCCCGCTATAATAAGTAGTATGAAAAGCCCTATGAGGACCCATTGTTTTTTAGTTAGATATCGGAACAATTTATGTATGGATCTCCTTTCCCTAAACCGACTCGACAAATATGGAAGGCATTTTTAAAAAAAGCCGCTCATCATATAAGTAATGATGTGCGACTCCATTGGAACATTCAGAACATCGGATGGGCCAAAACCGTAGGAAGTCGTTTATTTACGCTGGTCCGGGTTGTTGGAAAGCTCTTTAACTTTTTCAAGAACTTCCTGGTTCTGGTTCTCTTCCGCCCATTTAGTTAGTTTCTCAAGCACGATATGCTCAGGTACCTGATTATGGTATTTATTCGCAGGCTCCTGAATTTTTTTAATTAAATTTCTTGCTTTTTCAATAATACCTTCAGAAAAACCTTCCTGTTCGCCGTATTCTACGCCGTGTGGGTAGTAATGACGTCCAAGTAGAGGGTCCATCAGCCGGATAACCGCATCACCACGGTCGACATCTCCTTCAATGGCGAAGCCCTGTACGCGTACGTAATACGTTACGTTTTTCTCTGGAGCATCCAATTTATAGTCGTAGGTCACACGTTCGTAATCCCAGGATCCACCTAGAATGAAACCGTTACTTTCCATTAGTTCCGTTAAGGGTCTGAAATCTACAACCAGTCCATCTAAACCTGTGCTTTCTAGTTTCATCTCTTCCACCTCACAAATAGTATGTATTTCATTAATTTTAGTACGAAAAAGCTGAACTTGCAATTTCTGAGATTTCTTATACGCCTTTATTCAGCATTATAGACGTTATCTATTTAATTATACTACATAAGGATCACGGTTGCATGTAATAATTTTGTTGAAATGGGGACACTAATCATTGATATTGAATTACTATAAGGAGGATTTCCTATGAAAACAGTGAAAGACATAATGACTAGTGATGTATCTGTCTGCCGTACAGATGATACGCTTAGTTCGGCTGCTCAAATTATGAAGCAGAAGAACGTAGGAGCTGTTCCTGTATGTGATAATCAGGGTCAGTTGATGGGTATGGTAACCGACCGTGACTTAGTTCTGCGTGGTTATGCCGATAAGAAACCAGAAACTACTCCAATTCAGCAGGTCATGAGCGATCGTTTATACAACTGTAGCCCAGAGACTACGCTTGAAGAAGCGAGTAAAATAATGGCTGAGCATCAAATCCGCAGACTTCCAGTCGTGGAAAATGGAAAATTATCAGGGATCATCTCTCTTGGTGATTTATCTGTAGAAGATATGTCAGATCATGCAGCTGGCGTAGCTCTTCAAGACATTTCTGAACGCCCTGAACTTCATTAAGTGATTCAATATAAAGATCTGCTGTTCTCAGCAGGTCTTTTATTTGTATAAAGGAAGCGATAGCGGGTTTTTCAGACATCCGTAATATAATCATTCAAAACTTATTGGCATCAGTACGGAGTATTTACCTTAAAATCAGCACCTGTGAAATACAAGCTAACTAAATGAGAAATTGTATATGAAGCTGACGTAAACCTGTGATAAGCTTAGCGCATCAAAGAACAATGGATGAAATTTCAATGCTAGCTATAGGAGAGGGGGAGAGTTTTAAATCTATGCGCAAGTTTGCAGATGACACGTTTATTATGTTGGTCTCCCTGTTTTTATTTTACCTATTCGTGTTGAACGTTAAGAATTTTACATTTTTGGGCGGCAGGCAGATACTCCTTTTGTTAGCTTCGATCAGTATGGTGGCGGTTAGTCTATGGATTGGAGTCAAATTGAGTAAATGGCTGCATTCTTTCAGATACACCTTTATTATAAAGGCACTCTTATCTGGTGCCATCCTCTTATTTTTCAGTTACCAGCTTTAAGCCCCTTATTATTATTCCTCAACTCAACTGAAGAAAGTGGGCATGAAACAGGCAGCATCCTATTTTCAGCTTAGCGAAGAAATACAATCGGATGAAGAACGTGCACACAAGGTACAAGCAATAATGACCGAAATGATGGCCTTTGGCACTTTACAATCTGAACAACTTCCAAAAGGAGAGGTAGTCGACATACATACGCTTGAAATAACCCGGGACTACTATAGATTTCACTTAGCGTTGGAGATCAGACGCTCCTTTGGAACAGATATTTTAAAAGAAACATATCGATTCACGTTCACGAGAGAGGATGGAAGGTTTAAAATCAACGGAATTGAAAAATTAGACTAGAACGTCCTGCTTTTCTCAAATTTCCTTCAAGGGATAAGAACGTCCTTATTTTAGGTGCATAGGCTATAGAGTAGATCTAACAGTGAGGTGTGAACTTATGAGTACAAATGAATTGCACCCGAATGTCCAGCGCTTTAAAGAGTTTGTAGATGATCATCCTCGTGTAAAGGAACAAATCCGGAAAAATCATAAACTGATTCAAAGTTATTATGAAAAGTGGATGATTTTGGGGGCGGAGGATCCTTTCTGGGAATCCCTGCCTGAGGTGAAGAAGAGTACTTCATCAAATAAGAAGGATTGGTTTAAGCAGTTAGGAGCATTAATGGAGGATCTGGACTGGGAAGAGGTATCTCGTCATATGGAGGAACTGAATGGGGCATTAGGACAATTTCAACAATTTTTATCTAAAGCTAAGAAAGATTCCAACAAAGATCGCAAAGAGTTAGAGTACCCTTATTATTAAGAACAGGCCTTAATACTCCTAATGGCAACGGCATCTAATTGCTAGGTGCAGGAAAATATTCTTTATCAAATAGGACAGCAGGGAATGAGGAAACTCATTTCAATCTGCTGTCCTATTTGATAAGATAGAAGTGGAGGTGGACATCTAAAATGCTAGCTACAATGGAAATTGTCGATCTGCTCGATAGTTCAGAAACGATTGGCCATATGGTCATGAATTCAGATACCATGCATCATTATAATGAAGCGAAGTTCGCTCTTGAGAATGATCGTGAGGCACAGGCGCTCATCAAGAGATTTGCTGATATAAAAGAACACTACGAGGATGTACAGCGTTTCGGGCGCTATCATCCAGATTATCATGATATTATGAAGAAAGTCCGGTCGGTGAAAAGAGAAATGGACATGCACGAAACTGTTGCCCATTTTAAAAAAGCGGAGCGTGAAGTGCAAAAGCTGTTAGATGAAATCAGCGAAAACGTGGCTTTTAGTGTAAGTGAACAAATAAAAGTTCCCAAAAATGGGATGGCTCTTACCGATTCCGGCTGCAGTGGCGGATGCGGAAGCGGCGGAAGCTGTGGGTGCTCTTAAGTTTAAGTGAATCGGATGCAGTCATCACAGAAGTTTCCGCAGCAGAACATTTTCCGTTGAGGCACTAGAAAACGCACACGATACACATAAAACGCCTGACTTTTGCGTACATAACTCATCGCAAGGGTCAGGCGTTTTCCTTTCATTGCTTTAGCAGCGGACTTCTTCAGCTGATCTTCCACTACCGATTGGTCAGCTTCACAATCCGGCCAGACATACACAAAAGGCAGCCCGGTAATTTGTTTAAATTGCACACTCTTCAAAACAGGAGACTGTTGCAAATCTTTTGAAAAAATCTCAAATGCCTGTTCGTGGTCCGTCTTCATAAAAAAGACTCCTTTTAGAAAGAATAGTCAGAGAATAATTGCCGTTCACTTTATCTTTTGGTACACTGACGGTAAATACTACGTAAAGCAGGGTGTCGTCATGATTAAAACGAAACGACAAGGTATTATTGTATATTTTCAACATATGAAGAATGTCAGGCAGATAAAAAAACACGGCCATCTCATTCATGCCTCTAAAAAGTTAAAATATGCAGTACTATACGTGAATGAAGAGGATTTAGAGTTCAAAATGGAAAAACTAGAGCGGTTACCATTTGTTTCCCGTGTTATTCCTTCGCATAAACCTGAAATTCAGACGGATTATGAAAATGCAAAACCTGATAAAGCTAAGCAATATGATTACAAAATGGGCATATAAAAAAGAGGTCTCCGTCAGGGAGGCCTCTTTTATTATGAGAGTGGAGCGATAAATTTGTTCATTCGTAAAATACCGATTAAATGCTGATAAAACAATTCAGTTTCCGGAAATAACCTTGATGGTTTGATGGTAAATTCGGCTACCTCTTTTCCAGCATTTTCAGCCATTTCTTTAAACAAATCAAATCGTTTATTCGGCTGCTCATGAGGATTTGGTATTCCTTCCCGGCAGATGTAGATCGGCTGAAACTTATCCCCACGGGCCGGCTTCATAACCAGGGATAATGATGCGAGGGGTTTTCCATTTACTTCGCTGTAGAAAGCGATCGCATGCTGAATTCTCTCTGGCATAAGTGACCCCAGTTCAATTAGTTCATAAATATCAGCATAACCTTCTCCGAGTTCGATGAATTTCTGGATCATAATGGTCTACTTCCTTTCCTAAACACATTCAAGACTACACTAGCAAAAAATAGCAGGCTTGTGAACTCCGATTAAGGGATCAATTCATTTAATCAAAAGTGCTTCTTTGTAGGCGGTGAGTTTTTGCACTGAATTGAAGAAACATGGTAAGTAATAAAGCTTCGCTGTTTTTTATGCAAGCGTATAAACAGGGTAAACCTTTAATGGCCAAAAAAATAGGGCTGTCCATCATGGACAGCCCTGCTTCCTCGAACCCTGAGATTCAAGAAAGTAAAGGGAGAGGAGAAACCGGAGGAAGTACTTATGGGGATGTAAGCCTTCTCCGTTTTCAGAAGCAGTAATCTGCTTCAATTCTAGTATGGACTTGTCCTTTTTCTTTTATTCAGGGGAAATGGAATTCTTTATTAAAACCTTGAATTTCCTGCAGCCTTCATTTTGTGGTAGGATTATGGGGAATGATGACAAAAGAGGTGTACAAACGATGCGAGTAATTGCGGGTGACTTTAAAGGGCGTCAGTTAAAATCTGTCCCGACTCATCAAACTCGGCCAACTACGGATAAAGTAAAGGAAGCCGTTTTCCATAAGATTGGTCCTTTTTTTGATGGAGGTAAAGCTTTAGATCTGTTTGCAGGAAGCGGAGGCCTTGGCATTGAAGCGTTGAGCAGAGGGGTGTCGTCCTGTATATTTGTAGATCAGCAGCAAAAAGCGATCCAGACCATATATGAAAATATCCATACATTGGATTTAACGGATCGTACAGAAGTGTTCAAAACAGATGCCAAGCGTGCCATGAAAGCAGCAGGCAAACGAGGGTTAACGTTCGATTACATATTTCTTGATCCTCCTTATAAAAAGTTTTCCTACAAGGAGCTAATGGAAGCGCTTTTAGATTATGAATTGCTGGCCGAGCACGGAATTATTGTTTGTGAACACGATGCGTCTGAAGAAATCCCTGTATCAGTAGGGCGGTTGAATCAGATGGATTCAGATGTATATGGAAGTAATATAGGTGTGACAATATTTAAGTAAGGAGGGATTACAATGCCCACATTAGCTATATGTCCAGGCAGCTTTGACCCAGTTACATACGGTCATTTAGATATTATTCAGCGAGGTGCAAAGGTGTTTGACCACGTAATTGTTGCTGTGTTCAATAATCAAAGTAAAGCGCCTCTGTTTGATGTGGAGGAACGCTGCGGGCTCCTTAGAGAAGTAACCAAAAATTTGGATAATGTATCTGTTGATTCTTGCAGTGGCTTGTTAATGGATTATGCAGAAGAAAAGAATGCCCAGGCAATCATACGTGGATTACGGGCCGTCAGTGATTTCGAATATGAGATGCAGATTACATCAATGAACCGCAAATTGAACGCTGATATTGAGACGTTCTTTATGATGACAAATAATCAGTACTCTTTCTTAAGTTCCAGCATCGTAAAAGAAGTAGCCAAATACAGAGCGAGTATATCAGATTTAGTGCCTCCTCCTGTAGAGAAAGCATTATTTACTAAGTTTGAATAACAAATGACCACTACGAAATATGTTCGTAGTGGTCATTTTCATTTGGTTTGCTGCGATGAGATCGCCATTTCACAAACATGGTAAACATAATCATGACAATGGTGATCGGCGGTCCGTAATGGTGAAAAAATTCAAGGAGTGGAATCGTAAGCTGTTCGGTCGGGTTCCATATGGGAAGGCTGTCAGCCGGCTCCGAAGGAATATAGATAAAAATGTATAGAAAAGCAATCATTAAGGATGCAATCGCTCCGTGAGTCAGCCTGGAAAGGGCATAGGGCTTAAAACGGATATCTGTTTCTGCTATGATGCTTGCAATTTGAGCCTGGATAGAGAACCCGTGAAAGCCCAGGATGAAACTTACAAGCATGAGCTGCGCTAGTAAAGATTCGTGTGTTTGAGTCACGGCCCCAATTCCAGTAGTCATCTCCAGCATCCCGGCCATAAGCGGTATAGGAAAGCTTTCAGGCAGGCCGATCATATGGAAAATAGGGGATAGAGCAGGCAGAATCCCTGTTCGTTTCAACAGTTCTGTCAACACGGAAAATAACATGATAAATCCGCCGACCATCAGAAGGGTGTCAACGGAACGGGAAACGGCATCACCCATTAATTTTCCTATGGATCGACCATCATCTAAACGAGACTGATGCATGGTAATGAAAGCTTCTCTGAAGGTCGGATAGGTTTGGTCACGAATGTGCGACTCTTCTTTTCTTTTATAGAAGCGCATAGCTATACCTACTATGAAGTTGCCTCCATAATGAGCGATAGCTAGAATCACTCCGAGCGAAGCATTGTGAAAAAAGCCTACAGCTACAGCTCCAAAAAGAAAAAGCGGACTGGATGCATTGGTAAAAGAGATGAGGCGTTCTGCTTCAATTTGAGAGATTTGACCTTTCTTTCTAAGGTCAGCTGTCCATTTAGCTCCGCTAGGGTAACCACTTGCCATTCCCATGACCCATACAAATCCGCCGGACCCAGGTACATTGAACAAAGGACGCATAAATCGTTCGCTCAAGGCTCCAAGACCATGAACCACACCAAATCCAATAAGCAATTCAGCCGTAATAAAGAAGGGTAGAAGCGATGGAAAAACCACTTCCCACCAAAGATCAAGTCCCCTTAAACTGGCGGTCAAGGCAGCTTTAGGGTATATGATTAATGATATGGCAAAACCAAGTGTTAAGCAGGTCAGCCACATCGTCTTTATTTTGGAAATAAGGAACGCCTCCTCAACGTGCACGGTTTTCTGTACTTCTAATATCATCCATAGTAGAATGAGGATATATTTGGACATGTAACAGGAAGGCTAGTCTATATTCCATATGTACGCTCATAAGATAACGATTTATTCCATAAAATATAGCAAAGTCTTGAAGGGGGAATAGCAGGTGGGAGGTCCGAAGATTGGTTTGGCGCTAGGTTCGGGAGGAGCACGCGGTTTTTCTCACCTGGGCGTTCTCAAGGTTCTTAAAAGTTACGGAATTCCAATCGATATGATAGCGGGGAGCAGCATGGGAGCTTTAGTAGGCTCTTTTTTTGCGGCTGGACAAAAGATCGAGGATATGTATAAACTCGCTTTTACGTTTAAACGGAAATATTATTTGGATTTCACCGTCCCGAAAATGGGCTTTATCCAGGGCCGACGGATTAAAGAGTACATTCGTCTTTTTACTTTTGGGAAGAACATAGAGGATTTCCCTCTTCCTATGGCGATTATTGCGACCGATCTGTATGCCGGGCAAAAGATGATTTTTACAGATGGTCCTGCCAGTGAGGCAGTCCGGGCTAGCATCGCCATTCCCGGGATTTTTGTGCCGGAACGAATCAATGATCGTTTGTATATTGATGGAGGTGTGATGGACCGTGTGCCCGTATCTGTTGTGAAACAGATGGGAGCAGACATAGTAATCGCAGTAGATTGCGCTCATTTTGACGCCGATCCCAATATCAATACTATCTATGATGTTATTACTCAAAGTATAGACATCATGCAGGATGAATTAGTGAATGCTATGGGAGTATCAACAGATGCTGATGTTATGATTCGTCCAGATGTATCCAAATATAGTTCCCGCGCTTTTACGAACATTGAAGATATCGTAGCCGCCGGGGAAGCAGCAGCAGAAGACCAGATTAAAAACATCCAAACCAGGCTTGCTGCGTGGAAGGAGCCCTAAAAGAATGAAAGCCAATAAACGCGTATTAATTACTGGAATCATAACCGCACTGATTATTGCATTTTTAGCGGCATATCGATTACCGTTCTATATTTACAAACCAGGTTCTGCCGACGCTTTGGATCCGATTGTCGAAGTGGTCGATGGATATGAAAGTGAAGGAGATATGCATCTGGTAACCGTGAGAGGCGGACAGGCCACACCCATTCAGTGGCTGATGGCTAAAATCAGGCCATACAACCAGGTTTATCCGATCGAACAAATCCGCCCAGAGGGTATATCAGAAGAAGAATATTACCACGCTCAGCTGCAAATGATGGAATCTTCTCAGGAAGCGGCTAAAGTGGTCGCCTACCAGGCGGCAAATAGAGACATTGAAATTAATTTTGAAGGCGTTTTTGTCATGAGTGTAATTCAAGGAATGCCTGCAGAAGAAAAGCTGCAATCAGGAGACGAAATTCTGGAAGTTGATGGAAACAAAATCGAGGAGTCCAGCGACTTGATTAATTATGTTACGGATATGAAAAAAGGATCAAATGTAACGTTAACAATTAAAAGAGATGAAGAGACGCTTCAAAAAGACATCGAGCTTGCTCCATTCCCTGACAACCCGGATAAAGTAGGCGTAGGAATTTCGCTCGTAACGGATCGCTCCGTAAAGGTCGATCCAGAAGTTAAAGTGAAGAGTGGAGAAATCGGCGGACCCAGTGCTGGTTTAATGTTCTCGCTCGAGATCTATGATCAGTTAACAGAAAATGATATTACCAAAGGATTTCAAATTGCGGGGACCGGTGAGATTAACTACGAAGGGCAAGTGGGAAGAATCGGCGGTATAGATAAGAAAGTGGTAGCCGCTTCTAACGATGGGGCGGACATCTTTTTTGCTCCGAATGAAGAAGGACGTGAAAACTCTAATTATCAAGTAGCAAAACGGACCGCAGAGGACATTGAGACAGATATGAAAGTAGTTCCCGTGGATACATTCCAGGAGGCTTTAACCTATCTTAAGGACCTTAAACCAGCTTAATGTGAAAGAAGCAGCCTCTAAAGAAGGCTGCTTCTTTTTTAATGGTGAACAGGGGCGCCGTATTCTCTTTTGATCATTGCGTTTCTTACAGGGGCTTCTAAGACACTATAGTAGGCGATTGCAGCTCTTTCTTCAATATCCAGCATCAGATGGTTCATTTGCTGGGGCTGTGTAAGTAAGGGGATTCTCATCTGTTTCTTAGCCGAACGCAAGTAATCTTTACCGGTATCACTCATAGCTAATACGCGTACATAAGGTGGAGGCTGGTTCAGCAGCAATTGAGCATCCTGCTTTTCTGTGCCTGTCAAAATGTGCACGAGCGTGCGCTGCAATCTTGTCCACGTATAACGTTTCGTCTTTAATTTTTCCATAAACTGCTGAAAATTTTCAGTTTCTTTCATGATTCGTTGAAGTCGGTGTTCAAGCCCTTCATCGACTCCTTGAATAGAACGAAGATCTTTCGGTTTTAAAGTTAAAATTTTGTGCTGCAGTAAGGAGAAATATTGATTCCATTCATGCCACTGCCCCTTGCTTTCCTTATATAAAAGCAGCTGGTCCCGGGTGGCTTCCGGAATAGAGTCCTGCACAAGTTGGTTCATGCCGGCAGCTAAGAGTTCTTTTCTTATACTGGTGGCACTTGCAATATTCCCTTCAATCGTTTCGTCATGGTAATGATTTTTTTCTCTTTTGATGGTAAGCGGACGAATCTTATGATTATAGGCAAGGATTTGTTTTACGTAGCTGTAGCCCAGAATATTGTTCGGTAGGGCCAGATCAATACTGTTCGTTGGCAAGTCAACAGCCTGGTAACCAAAACGGGAGGCTTCAGGAAACGAGTACCCCTGATTTAAATATTTCCTCACCGTTTCATCATACAGCCCCGCATGACGCTCTAAGTGGTCGTGAGCGCTAAGAAAAGACTGTATTTCGCCACTTTCACTGCCGAAGCAGATTGATTCCACCCCAATTTCAGAAAGAGTCTGAACAGCTCCCTGACTGAAATAGTCACTGTGCTCAACAGCATATATGTAGGGAAGTTCCAGTACGAGATCCGCACCAGATTTTAAGGCTGCTTGAGCCCGGTGCCATTTATCAATGATGGCAGGCTCCCCGCGCTGCAGGAAGCTTCCACTCATGATGGCAATCATGCAATCAGCTTCTGCTGTTTCTTTCGAGCGTTCCAAGTGATAAAGATGACCATTATGAAAAGGATTGTATTCCACGATAACCCCGCATGCTTTCAAATAAGTTCCTCCTTCAAAATAAAGTAGATTTTCACATGGATTTAATTTATTTTATCATGAAGAGGAAGAAAATTCGCATACAAAGGGCAAAATATGTTATCTTAATGAAACCATTGAGAAATGAGTAGCATTTGCTGTAAAGAAAAAATATTGACAAATGACGTAAATCCTTTTACAATAACTCTTGTTGCCATGAGGTGATAACTATGAAATTTCCTCTCCAGAAACTTAAACAAGCAGGTGACGAACCGTTTGTTTTTGAAGAAGAGGTAGATATTCGCGAATTAGAAGAAATGAATAATGACATTCGCAGGATTTCCCCTGTCCATGTCAAAGGTCAAGCCGTCACACACGGAAATGATATTACGGTGACTTTTTCAATTGATGGAGAAATGGTTTTACCTTGTGCCCGGACATTAGTCGATGTGACTTATCCGTTTGAAATTGATGCACTGGAAGCCTTCAGTCTTTCTCCATATCATGAGGAAGAAGATGATTCCGAAGTTCATCCAGTGCAGGGAGAAGTGCTTGACTTGACGCCTTATATCAAGGAAAATGTACAGTTGGAGATTCCAACGAGAGTATTTTCCAATGATAATGAGGCTCAGGATGCAGCCCCCCAGGAAGGGAAAGGCTGGCAAGTAGTTACTGAGGAACCAGAGGAAAACAAAGTGGATCCTCGAATGGCTAAACTGCAATCATTATTAGATGAAAAAGAAGACGAATAAGAAAATCGTTTCGATTTTCTCATCGTAAATAAAAGGAGGTGTAGAACATGGCAGTACCAAAGCGCAGAACGTCTAAAAAAGTCAAAAATCAACGCCGTACTCACAAAAAACTTCACGCACCAAAAATGCACAAGTGTGAAAATTGCGGTGAGTTCACTAAGCCACACCATGTTTGCAAATCTTGTGGACAATACAACGGAAAACAAGTGGTTAACAACTAAAATTCTTGTTGGAGAAAGAGTCTGAACATAAGTCAGGCTCTTTTTTTATGTTCGAATCTTTTAACTGTTGAAGCTTTCTTCATAGTAGCCTTATTCCACAATCGGGCCGTTTTGTTGAAGACTCAGTTTCGAGATATTAGGTTAGGGTGAAGGTCCTGCGGGGGACGATTCCGCTTTCCGTGGGCATGTGGTAAGCTTCCTCAGGCTTCGCCTTCCGGGATCTTACCGATCATGTTCATCCCACAGGAGATTCCTATGGGATTTCAAATAGGGGTTCTTGTATGAAAAAAAGCCCTCCGTTATGATGCATTTGTACCTACAAATACAAACATCAAAAGGAGGACTCCTCTATGAATCATAAA
>NZ_JAIVAL010000013.1 GCF_020171985.1 Halobacillus halophilus | reverse complement strand
ACGCCAAGTAAGTAAGATCCCTCAGAGACGATGAGGTTGATAGGTCCGAGGTGGAAGCGTGGTGACACGTGAAGCTGACGGATACTAATGGATCGAAGACTTATCTATCTAGTATGAAATGTTAGTCGGAAGAGACGTTCGCTCGTCCGATGGTTGAATGATTGCCTTATCCAGTTTTGAGGGTTTACCTCAAACTGTATATGATGTGGTGGTGAATGCGAAGAGGTCACACCTGTTCCCATGCCGAACACAGAAGTTAAGCTCTTCAGCGCCGATGGTAGTCGGGTCGATCCCCGTGAGAGTAGGACGCCGCCACATTGTATCCCTTATACTTAGCATTTTGAAGCTTTATATTATTCCAACGTAGCTCAGTGGTAGAGCAATCGGCTGTTAACCGATTGGTCGTAGGTTCGAATCCTACCGTTGGAGCCACTTGCTTCCATAGCTCAGTGGTAGAGCACTTCCATGGTAAGGAAGGGGTCGCCGGTTCAAATCCGGCTGGAAGCTCTCAGAAGTAATCGTAAGAAGGCCCGTTGGTCAAGTGGTTAAGACACCGCCCTTTCACGGCGGTATCACGGGTTCGAATCCCGTACGGGTCACCAATTGATGGAGGATTAGCTCAGCTGGGAGAGCACTTGCCTTACAAGCAAGGGGTCGCAGGTTCGATCCCTGCATCCTCCACCATTATAATTTAATAATTAGCCGGCCTAGCTCAACTGGCAGAGCAACTGATTTGTAATCAGTAGGTTGGGGGTTCAAGTCCTCTGGCCGGCACCACTAAATGTTTTTGACTAACGTGGAGGGATAGCGAAGTTGGCCAAACGCGGCGGACTGTAAATCCGCTCCCATCGGGTTCGTAGGTTCGAGTCCTACTCCCTCCACCATTTATTTTAGTTGTTAGAGCATGGTCGATTGCTGATAGTACATAGATCAGCATATTTTTATGAGAAAATATATTTATATGTATATTATTAAATTCAATGACCATACTAACATTGTACTCGTTGGGCCATAGCCAAGCGGTAAGGCAACGGTTTTTGGTACCGTCATGCGCTGGTTCGAATCCAGCTGGCCCAGCCATTTAATTCCTTCATTAATTGACGGAATTTTTTATTTTTAAATACATATGCTTTATGTTTGTAGTTTATAAGCAGCATAAGCAGGGGTATGGACTAATAATTCGGTTTGCAGGCAATTTATACTCATACTTTTACTATGAGAATTCCTCAACTAATACATTGAAAGCCATTAGCTCAGTTGGTAGAGCAAGCCAGCTCCTTGAATAGCCATCCTTGCAGGCTTGCGAGGAGTGAGACTTCTTAGGTAAACTTGCAACACGACGAGCATCTTTTGAACTCATAATGAGAGTTTATTAACATTGGGAGCCATTAGCTCAGTTGGTAGAGCATCTGACTTTTAATCAGAGGGTCGAAGGTTCGAATCCTTCATGGCTCACTCTTTCAAATTCATTTTGTGACCGTTCTACTTATGCGGGAGTAGTTCAGTGGTAGAACACCACCTTGCCAAGGTGGGGGTCGCGGGTTCGAATCCCGTCTCCCGCTCCATACGGGGCCTTAGCTCAGCTGGGAGAGCGCCTGCTTTGCACGCAGGAGGTCAGCGGTTCGATCCCGCTAGGCTCCACTTACAAGGAATATAAATTAATTATAAAACTGGCATCTTTAATAGATGTCAGTTTTTTTTATATCTGCCAATATTTGACCGCGAAGTAAGTAATCATGCAAGTCTCCCTCTTTCATGATATCTATAGTCGCATATATATACACTAAGATGTCTAGTTGAGTCATTTATCGAAAAAAGGATACAATTAGAGTAGTGAATAAAGGAGGAAAATAAATGAATAAACAAATTTCCGTTATCGGGGTTCCAATGGATTTGGGCCAAATGAGAAGAGGCGTCGATATGGGGCCGAGCGCGATTCGATATGCAGGTATGAGAGAGCGCTTAGAACAGTTAAAATATGACATAGAAGATTTGGGAGATATTGATATTCCTTTACCTCCTCAAACAGGAAGCGAAAAACTTGATAATTTAAGAAATTTGAATGAAATTTCTGAAGGAAGCCAAAGTTTAGCTGAAGAAGTTGATAAAGTGGTGGAAGAAGGACGCTTTCCGCTGGTACTGGGCGGAGATCATAGTATAGCGATGGGAACCTTAGCCGGTATAGCCAAACATTATGAGAATCTAGGAGTTATCTGGTATGACGCTCATGGTGATTTAAACACGGCAGATAGTTCACCATCCGGTAATATTCACGGTATGCCTTTAGCTGTAAGTCTGGGAATTGGTCATGAGAAACTTACTAGCATTCATGGTTATGAACCTAAAATTAAACCTGAGAATGTCGTCATTGTAGGAGCTCGTTCATTAGATGAAGGCGAGCGTGAGCTCATTAAGGAACAAGGAATTAAAGTTTACACCATGCACGAAGTTGACCGTATGGGCATGACGAAAGTAATGGAAGAAAGTGTAGAATACTTAAAAGGGCGTACGGATGGTGTGCATTTAAGTCTTGATCTTGATGGATTGGATCCTCATGAAGCACCTGGAGTAGGTACACCTGTAATTGGGGGACTAAGCTACCGGGAAAGTCATTTAGCTATGGAGATGCTTTATCAGTCGGAAATGATTACTTCTGCGGAGTTTGTGGAAGTTAACCCGATTTTAGATGAAAAAAATAAGACCGCAAGTGTCGCAGTCGGTTTAATGGGGTCTTTATTTGGAGAAAGCTTAAAATAAATGTTTTATTTACAGCAATCTGCCTTAGGCAGGTTGCTGTTCTTTTTGTTTAAGGTTTTCATATTCGTTCATAAGTTCGTCCAAACGGATACTCATCTGCAGGACCTCTTTAGATGTTAATGCGTTCTTTCTTGCTGCCCTGCTCATTTCTTCACGGCACATTTCGATTTCATTAATTAAAAATATTTCCTGTTTCATGTAACATTCCTCCTATGTAAGTTTTTACATTTACTCTCTTATAACCCATACTAATAGAAGTTAAACTATAAAAAGATATATTTTTATATAATTTTTGAAACTTACCCCTGGGGTCATCCGTAAAGGATATCGACCGCAAGTAAAGCGGAGGTATAGCAGATGGAAACCATGATTAAACAGAAAATAAAAGAAGTGAAAAAAGGGGATCAATCAGCGTTTGAAGATATTGTATCTTTTTATCAGACTAAAGTGTACCATATTTGTTTACGTATGATTGGGAACGCCTATGAAGCTGAAGATCTTGCACAAGAAGCCTTTATCCGTGCTTATACAAATATCCATACGTTTGATGAGAAAAGGAAATTTTCAACTTGGTTATATAGAATTGCAACCAATTTGACAATCGACCGGATTCGTAAAAAGAAACCGGATTACCACCTCGATGCTGAGGTCAGAGGGACGGATGGACTGGATATGTATTCTCAATTGGCAGCTGACCAGGCTTTGCCGGAAGAAGAGGTAGAGAGCCTTGAACTTCAGAGTTATATCCATAAGGAAATATTGGCCTTGCCGCCTAAATACCGTAGTGTCATCGTACTACGTTATTTAGATGAGTTAGCACTTCAAGAAATAGCAGAAGTGCTGGACATCCCTGTGGGAACAGTAAAGACCAGAGTTCACCGCGGCAGGGAAGCATTGCGCAAAAGGCTTCGTCATGTGTAAAGGAGTTGAGGGAATGAATTGTAAAAAAGAAGCTATTTCACTCATGCATAAATATTTGGATGGGGAGCTAAAGAGAGAAGAAGAGAGACGACTGCGTAACCATCTGCAAAACTGCCCTTCCTGCCAAAACCATTTTCATGAATTAAAGCGTTCGATTACGCTAATAAAAAATACAGGTCCAACTTCGGCACCGAGTAATTTTACTGCAAACGTAATGAATAGCCTTCCTAAAGAAAAAAAGAGGAAAAACTATATACGAGCTATGCAGCGTCATCCAATTTTGACTGCCGCCGCAGTATTTTTCATTCTTATGTTCAGTGGCATTTTTTCAGCTTGGAACCAGGATCAACATGTAACGGTATCTAAACAGGAGAACCTGGAAATTAGGGATAAGACTGTCATCGTTCCTGAAGGTGTCACGATTAACGACGATCTGGTCGTCAGGAATGGAGATTTGAAGATTCTTGGAAAAATAAATGGCGATGTTACTATCATTAATGGAGAAATTATAAATGGAAAGCCCAACGGTGATATCGAAAATAACTTAGATTCATCCACTCTCCGTGCCTATACGGGAGAATTGAATGAGGTCAATCAAGTCTACGAGTGGGTATGGTACCAAACGAAACATATCGTTTCTGATCTCTTTTCGTTTGAATCAGATCAGGAGGAATAATAGCCAGGGTGAACTTACACCCTGGTTTTTTTATACTAAATTGTTCATTTGAATTGAATACGGGTTCTCATATTCCGATAAATAGAAGTGTGATATAATAATACAGGTAAATTTTTTTCTAAAAATTGCTTGATTTTAAAATTAAAAGGAAGTGTAGGCATGCTTGATGGGGGATTTGATGTATTAGATTATTTCTTAATTACGGTTGATATCGCCCTTGTCTGGTTTGTTGTATATAAATTAATCATGCTGATCCAGGGGACGAAAGCCGTACAACTGCTAAAAGGTATATTCGTTATTCTGGGTATATGGTTATTGAGTAATTTATTTGGACTTACCACGTTAAGGTGGTTAATGTCCCAGGCCATTACATGGGGTTTTCTTGCTATTATTATTCTTTTCCAGCCCGAACTCCGACGTGCATTAGAGCAATTGGGAAGAGGGAGTTTCTTCAGCAGAAACTCTTCTGAAGAGGATACAACTGAGAAATCAATTCAGGCTATAATTAAATCATGTAATTATATGGCTAAACGTCGTATAGGAGCCCTTATAACAATAGAAAGGGACACGGGAATGGGAGACTACGTTGAAACGGGGATTCGCATTGGCGGCCATCTTTCAAGTGAGTTACTGACCAATATATTTATTCCTAACACTCCACTTCATGATGGCGCCGTAATACTTAAAAATGATGAAATAGTCGCTGCCGCCTGTTATTTGCCGTTATCTGAAAGTCCTTTTATCTCAAAGGAGCTTGGGACAAGGCACCGGGCAGCAATGGGGATCAGTGAAGTTACCGATGCGTTAACCATCGTGGTTTCTGAAGAAACTGGAGCCATTTCCTGTACAAAAAACGGGGAACTTCATAGAAACCTCGATCAGGAAAAGCTGGAAGAAATCCTCCGGACGGAGCTTGACTATTCCTCCGCAGTGAAGACCTGGAACTGGAGGGGGAAAAAGAATGGATAATTGGTTGAAAAGTATCTGGTTCATCCGAATTATTTCCTTGATTCTGGCAGGTTTACTATGGATTACAGTGAATGTAGATAATAATATGGACTCTGATTCTTTGTTCTTTAATGAAAACTCCTCAGATATGGAGACAATGGACAATATTCCACTTGAAATAAGATTTGACAGTGAAGAGTATGTAGTAAGTGGACTGCCTCAAGAGGTTTCTGTCACAGTGGAAGGTCAGGCGAGTGTAGTTACTCCGGTAGTACGCCAGAAAAACTTCACGGTCTTCGTGGATTTAAACGGTTTAGGACCAGGAGTGCATGAAGTCTCTTTACAGCATTCAGGTATATCAAATCAACTTTCTGTTTCTCTCAAGCCTAAAACGATTGAAGTTACTATTGAAGAGAAAGTCAGTGAAGATTTCGAAGTGAAGGTTGATTACCTTAATGAAAGCAGACTGGACAGTGAACTCGTGTTAGAAGAACCCACGGTACAACCGGAAATGGCAACCATTACGGGATCAGCTTCTGTGGTGGATCGAGTGGCATCTGTGAAAGCAGTAGTTGATGTTGGATCTGCTCAGAGTTCGCTTGAAGATCTGGAAGCACCTGTGAAAGTATATGATGAGCAAGGCAACGAACTAAACGTGTTGGTTGATCCTACAACGGTTCAACTGAATGTTCCTATATCCAAAAGGAAAAAAGAAGTCCCAGTGGAGGTTACCCCAAGAGGCGGGGCTCCTGAAGGGGTTGTGGTCAATTCAGTGACTACTTCTACGGAAACAGTTACGTTGTACGGTCCAGAAGATGTCTTGGCAGTTATCAATAAACTGGAGGGCATCCCTGTAGATATAACGGAAGTTACGGAAGATGAGACACAGGAAGTAGAGATACCGGTTCCAGACGGGGTTACCTCTGTGGAACCGGAAAAGCTTGAAGTAGAAATAGATGTGGAAGATTAATATGATATTGACCACCTTGAAAGTTTTCGCGGAACGGCTTAATTATAGCTCAGATTAGTATAGTTTTTTTCTTGCGAAGACAATAAAAGCAGCTAAATAAAAAAACAGTTTCACTTTAGAAAGAGAGGTTTTATTATGGGAAAATATTTTGGTACGGACGGAGTCCGTGGTGTTGCTAATAAAGAACTGACCCCGGAACTTGCATTTAAACTCGGGCGATATGGAGGTTATGTGCTAACAAAAGAGGTTACGAAGCCTAAAATCCTAATCGGGCGTGACACCCGTATTTCAGGAGAGATGCTGGAGGGCGCTCTTGCTTCTGGTTTGCTGTCCATTGGCGCGGAGGTTATGCGCTTGGGGGTCATCTCTACTCCAGGTGTAGCTTTCTTAACAAAGGCGCTTCAGGCAGAGGCGGGGATTATGATCTCTGCTTCTCATAATCCTGTAGAGGATAATGGGATTAAATTCTTTGGGCCGGATGGTTTCAAACTTACTGAAGCTCAGGAACAAGAAATTGAAGAGCTTATTGATGGAGAAACAGATACGCTTCCTCGCCCTTCTGGTTCTGATTTAGGTCAAATTAACGACTATTTTGAAGGTGGACAAAAGTACTTACAGCACCTTAAGCAGACAGTCGATTACGATTTTGATGGACTGCATATTGCCTTAGACTGCGCGCACGGTTCTACGTCTTCGCTTGCTTCTCATTTATTCGCTGATTTAGAAGCTGATATTTCTTCTATCGGAGCATCACCAGATGGGCTGAATATTAACGAAGGTGTAGGTTCCACCCACCCTGAAAAGCTGCAGGAACTGGTTAAGGAAAAAGGAGCGGACATTGGCCTTGCATTTGACGGAGATGGAGATCGGTTAATTGCAGTGGATGAGAAGGGAAATATTGTGGATGGCGACCGCATTATGTATATATGTGCCCAGCATATGAATCAGAGTGGTACACTTACTCATTCAACGGTCGTTTCAACAGTTATGAGTAATCTTGGATTCTACAAGGCGCTAGAATCCAAAGGTATGAAAAGTGATAAAACCGCGGTGGGCGACCGTTATGTAATGGAAGAAATGCGCCGTGGAGGATATAATCTGGGTGGTGAACAATCAGGCCACATTATTTTCCTTGATCATAATACCACCGGCGATGGGCTTCTTTCTGCTCTGCAGCTTGTCAATGTTATGAAAGAAACTGGAAAGCCTCTTTCAGAGCTTGCTGGTGAAATGGAGAAATTCCCACAAGTTCTTAAGAATGTGAGGGTCATTGATAAAAATAGAGTACAGACTCATCCTCGTGTTCAAGAAGCCATTCAGGCAGTAGAAGAAGAAATGGGAGACAGCGGACGAGTGCTGGTCCGTCCTTCCGGTACTGAACCCCTTGTACGGATTATGGTCGAAGCACCTACAGAAGAGCAATGTGAAACCTACGTGAATAAAGTAGTTAAAGTAGTAGAAGAAGAATTGGGTATGAAAGAAGAATAGTAAGGGCAAGAAGCAGGGTGCACAAACGTGCATCCTGTGCATATTATATAGCGTGGTTTTCAAGTCCCTCATAATAAAGATTGACCTGCAAATAAAAGTTCGGGTAAAATAAAAGTTGGCCTGAAAATAAGTTTACCGAAGTATTATTTTGGTAATGTAAGTTGAGGGCCATATTCAAGTATAGAAAAGGAGAGAAGACGTAATTAATTGAAAAGCGCCAGGACTGTGTGCTGAAGCAGCAGCACAGTTGACGAGGAGGAGGTTCATCGAACGTTCGGCGGATGCCTCCCAGTTGCCGCACTCAACTGGAAGTTCAAAGGTTAAACCAGAGAGGCGACTCTTTGTTCAAATTCTTTGAACATAGTGCTGACAAATAAAGAAATGAACGGGAGAGGGGCAGCGAATCAGCCCCTGAAGTAGATTGATGCTCATTCGTTGCCCTTACTCCATAACTTGAGGAGGACAACAACTTATGTGTGGAATTGTAGGATATATAGGGCAAGAGGATACGAAAGATATATTACTGAATGGTCTTGAGAAGTTAGAATATCGCGGGTATGACTCTGCAGGAATTGCCACGTTGAACAATGAAGGTGTGAACGTATTTAAAGTAAAAGGCCGCATTGCTGCCTTAAGAGAAGCTGTTGATGAAAATAATAAAGCTACTCTTGGAATCGGTCACACTCGCTGGGCCACACATGGTGTGCCAAGTCGTGAAAATGCTCACCCGCACCAAAGTGTTTCTGAGCGATTCACTATTGTTCATAATGGTGTCATCGAAAACTATGTTGATATTCGTGATGAGTATCTGGCTGATGTGAATATGAAGAGTGAGACGGATACAGAAATCATTGTCCAGCTTATCGAAGTATTAAATGAGCAAATGGACGATGTAGCAGCTGCTTTTCGTAAGGCAGTAGAATTACTATCCGGCTCCTATGCTATCGCACTAATTGATCGTGAGAACAAAGACACGATTTATGTAGCTAAGAATAAAAGTCCATTACTAGTTGGTCTGGGAGACGACTTCAATGTGGTCGCCAGCGATTCTATGGCTGCATTACATGTTACGGATCAATTTTTAGAGCTGATGGATAAAGAAACGGTTATCGTTCAAAGGAATAGTGTAGAAATTCAAAAATTGGACGGAACTACTGTATCACGTGAACCATTCACAGCAGAGCTGGATGCGACAGATATAGAAAAAGGAACATATCCGCACTTCATGCTTAAAGAAATTGATGAACAGCCATTCGTTATTCGTAAAATCATTCAGGAATATAAAAATGAAAATGATGAAATCAAACTAGACGTTGATATTCGTCAGGCTATGAAAAGTTGTGACCGCATTTATATTATTGCTGCTGGAACGAGTTACCACGCAGGACTTCTTGGAAAACAATTCATTGAGAAATTAGCGAATATTCCAGTAGAAGTTCATGTGGCCAGTGAATTCTCTTATAACATGCCGCTTCTTTCTGAAAAGCCTTTATTCTTGTTTATTTCTCAAAGCGGAGAAACAGCGGACAGCCGCTCTGTACTTGTTCAGATAAAAGAACTTGGTCATCCAGCGTTAACGCTCACAAACGTACCTGGATCCACCCTTTCCCGGGAAGCAAATTATACAATGCACCTGCATGCAGGACCTGAAATCGCCGTTGCCTCAACGAAGGCTTATACAGCACAAATGGCCGTACTGGCTATCCTTGCGGTTGATACCGCGCGTGCTAAAGGTCTTGAGCTTGAGTTTGATCCAATGCAGGAATTAGGCATTGCTGCTAATGCTATGGAAGCTTTAACGGATCAGAAGGAAGAACTCGAAGAATTGGCTCGCGAATACCTTCCGACCACACGCAATTGCTTCTTCATTGGTCGCAGTGTGGATCATTATGTAGGGCTTGAAGGTTCCTTGAAATTAAAAGAAATCTCTTATATTCAAGCAGAAGGTTTTGCCGGCGGTGAATTGAAGCACGGAACCATCGCACTAATTGAAGATGGTACTCCTGTTATAGCCCTTGCCACTCAGGAGAACGTTAATTATTCTATCCGTGGTAATGTCCAAGAGGTAGAAGCTCGTGGAGCAAACAGCTTAATTATAAGCATGAAGGGTCTGGATAAAGAAGGAGATGCATTTGTTATTCCTCATGTCCATCACCTTCTTACACCACTTGTTTCTGTGATTCCTCTACAGCTAATTTCTTATTACGCTGCGCTTCACCGCAATTGCGATGTTGATAAGCCTCGTAACTTAGCCAAGAGTGTTACAGTAGAATAAATAACGTGTTAATAGACAAAAAGGCAGCTGAGTTTAAATACTCAGCTGCCTTTTTTATGTTTAAAATGTGCAGGTGAAAAGACGCTGCATTTTCATGTATTTGTACATCATTCGTGCATGGCGACCTTCAACCGTATAAGGGTTCTGCAGTTGCTCTAATTGGCGAATAAAAGCTATGTCACATTCACAGTAATTCCTGTAATACCGGTAACATTCATCGTGAGCCTTGCAGGCAGCATCTACCGCGTTGATCGGCGTCCCCGGCCCGCTGCATCCCGGCCCGCAGTATTTATATCCCGGGAATAAACATAAGCCTCGACGATAGGTGCGTTTATAGCGTTTCATCTTACTTCCTCCTGCTTCATAAAATCTAAACCGTACTTATGGACTGCATGTGCTATATCATATGATTCTTCTACTATTTAGTCTCTTCATCAGCCCAGGGAGTAAGGTTTATATAAAATATTAGGATCAAAATCGTATCGTATGAATTCCTGGAATTTCTCAAAAGGGTTGTTAAAAATTTTAATGGAGCGGGTATGGTCTAAATAGGCAGATTTAGCAAGAGCTGAATCAGTATTAAAAAAAGTGCTGCTTAATCTCCTTTCATTTTAACAACTTGCAAAATGACCAAAATGGCTGCATACGATGAAACAAGGACCGAAAAAGTGAATGAGGATGACCAAAACAGGTTATACCACTAAGAGCGGATATTATATTGTAAGGAGGATTCACTATGGCATATAAATCAATTATATTAGGAACCGGACCAGCAGGATTGACAGCTGCTGTGTACTTAGCCAGAGCAAATATGGAACCCCTGGTTATTGAAGGCCCTGAACCAGGCGGGCAGCTTACGCTAACGACAGAAGTAGAGAATTTCCCTGGATTTCCGGATGGAATCATGGGACCTGAACTAATGGATAATATGAAGAAACAAGCTGAACGTTTTGGAGCTACTTTTAAAAGAGGCTGGGTCACGGATGTCAATGTCGATCAGCGCCCTTTCACCCTAAATGTAGATGGTTTAGGAGAGCTCGAGACGCAAACGCTGATCATATCCACAGGGGCGTCTGCAAAGCTGCTTGGTATTCCGGGAGAGAAGGAGAATATCGGAAAAGGTGTAAGCACCTGTGCAACTTGTGATGGGTTCTTTTTCCGTAACAAAAAAGTGGTTATCGTTGGGGGCGGTGATTCCTCAATGGAAGAAGCTACTTTCTTAACAAAGTTTGCAAGTGAAGTACAAGTCGTTCATCGACGAAATGAACTACGCGCATCGAAGATTATGCAAGAGCGAGCGAAAAATAATGAGAAGATCACGTGGGCTCTTAATAAAACACCAGTAGAAATGATTTCAGATGGGATGAAGATTACAGGTTTGAAAGTGAAAGACAATGAAACAGAGGAAGAGGAAGTAATTGAAACAGACGGAATTTTCGTAGCCATTGGCCACAATCCAAATACGGAATTCCTAAAAGGTAAGCTGGATATGGATGATAAAGGCTATCTTCTAGTAGAGCCTGGTACAACCGATACTAATATCCCTGGCGTATTCGCCTGCGGTGATGTACAGGATCAGAAATACAGGCAGGCCGTTACGGCAGCTGGTACAGGTTGTATGGCTGCAATGGACTCTGAACGTTTCCTTGAAGGAGAAGCCGTCATTGACTGGAGTCAAAACCTATCATAAAACCAAAAAACCACCTTTTACTTGTAAATAGTAAAGGGTGTTTTATTAATGGATGTATTTAACGGTGTGGTTAAATTACATCGGCAGGTTATTCCACTAACGGGCCGTTTTGTTGAAGACTCAGTTTCGAGATAATTCGGGTCCGTTACGGTATGTGAAGAAGGGCTGGTGGGGAAATAACTCGTCTTGTTCCATCACCCAGACCCTCGAGACATAAGCCGTTCATCAACGGACGGAAAGACCACGGTCCTTTTGATGCTCGGCTTATGCTGGTCGTGTCTTGTGGGGTGATGCCACATTTGAACACTTTCCTATGACCCTACATGAAGTAGGGTCGAACGACCCTGCATCGTGCAGGGCCGAAAAGCGAAATCGTCCCCCGCAGGACCAAATTCTCACAAAAGGCTCGAAACTGAGTCTTCAAGTAACGGGAGCTTATGTGTAATAAGCAAGCTGGAGATTTATTAATAAAAGCCTCAACTTCCCAGGTTAAAGGGAGGTTGAGGCTTTTGAATTAACCATTATTTTAATAAACGATGCTCAAAAGGAAAGTCGGAGAAGTTTTCTACGCCATCTTTCGTGACGAGAAGCTGCTCCTCTAATTTGACTCCTTCTTTGCCGCCAGGAGAGCCAATATAGCTTTCTACAGAAAGCACCATATTTTCTTGAATAACCCCGTCATAGCCTTTTTCTTCGAAGTCCTGCGGATAGACAATATAAGGGTATTCTCCGCTTAAGCCAGTACCATGAGCTACCGTAAAGTAACGATTGGGGAAGAACTCATCCGGAATCTTCCAGCTTTTTTCAGCGTACTCCCGGAAGCTCATGCCAGGTTTTAATAAGTCAATATTATACTGAATCTGCTCATAAGCGGTCTGATACAGGCGTTTCTGCTCGTTCGTAGGCTCCGAATCTCCACATAGAAATGTTCGGCTGATATCAGTGAAAAAACCGAAGGGACCATTCATATCCGTATCAAAAGCAACAAGTTCTCCTTCGTTAATCACCTTATCACTGCATTCCTGGAACCATGGATTTGTACGATTCCCAGAGTTTAGAAGCCGCGTTTCCACGTAGTCTCCACCTTGAGCGATGTTTACCTGATGTAGATGTGACCAGAGTTCATTTTCTGTAATCCCGGGTTCCAAAGCCTGCTGCATACGGATCATACCTTCTTCTGCCGTACGAACAGAAATTTTCATCGCTTCAATTTCCTGCTTGTTTTTAATACTTCGGGCATGTTCAATTGGTTCCTGTCCGTCTCGGACGTCTATCCCTTGTTTAGCAAGCTCCACAGCCCCTACAGAAGGGATATAATCCACAGCAAGTTTCTTATTGGAACCTGCATGCTGAGCCATCAAATCAGCAATTTCTTTTGCCCATTCTTTCGCATTATCATAAAGGTTCTCACCAGATGCTACATAAGATAAAGTGATAGCTGGTCTAACTTCATCAATGGTTTCCAGTCCTTCTGACAGATGTTCACAATTAGGGAAATCGAACAGGGTGATAGGGCCTTCTGTTGGAATAAATACATAGCGGCCCGGGTTTCTCAGCATAAATACCTGCATGTTCCTGCTGCCTGTTGCATAACGCAAGTTCACTGGATCAAAAATCACGATACCGCCGTATCCCAGTGCTTTTAATTGTTCGCGAACACGGCCCAGTCTGTATTGACGCATACGGACAAGATCGATCTGAGTTTTATCATGTCGGTTACTCGTCAGTTTAGAGATAGTAATTCCTCCTCATTCACGTTTCTGTATTACCTAACATATTACAATAAGATATAACTTATTGCAATAGGAGGCGGAGAGAGCTAACTGCCAATTTCTACTTTATAATTAAAGCTGGAAGGGAGGTATTTAGTGCGGCTGTATTCGATAGGCTTTACCCCACTGCCCGTTGTTATCCGTTCAATATCAATGAGAGCTTCTCCGGGGATGATTCCTAATACATCCGCTTCAAACGAGGTGGCATTAGATGCAGATACATCTTCTTGAATATTCGTATAATAAATTCCTTGTTCCCCTAACCTCGGGAAGATATCAAATGACGTATCCATATCATTTTCTATGGTTTTACCGATAGAGTAGGGAAGAAACAATTGTTGAAATGAAATTGGTCTTCCATCAGCTAATCGGACTCTTTCAATCAGAAACATCTCTTCCTCTTCAGTGAGCTCGAGGGCATTCCGAGCGTGAAGCGCATGCGAAGCCTTGCCGGAACGAATTACTTTTGTTGAGAAGTGGGTTCCTTTTTCATGATGGAGGACGCCGGGATTTACTCCTTCTTCCGGAGGAATGGTGCGCACTCTCGCAGGAGATCCTCGCCGGGTTTCCAGCACCCCGTTCTGAACGAGCTCCCGTATTGATTGCCGAATCGTGGTTCGGCTTACATTGTACATCTCTATTAACTGACTTTCAGAAGGGATCGATTCCCCTGGCTTCCATACTCCATCTTTCACGTTGTGAATCATTTTATTTTTAATTTGGATATATAAAGGCAGTTTTCTTTGATTTTCAGCCATGTTAAAACTCCTTCAGAATGGATTGAATCGTTTCCTCTTGCTTTTATTTTAAAGGAGCTTATGTATTCATGCCAGCTTGTCTACAATTTGGCATACGAAAAAGGACGCCCTGAGGACGCCCTTTTTTACCATTTGTGTGTTCTTCGGATCCATAAGAAGGAAAGGAGAACGGAGAAGAGGCATACGGCAAGCGTAGCTTTGAAGTAAGGGGGGTAGTACGTAAAGGATACATGGTTCTGCCCTTCTTCAAGTTCTGCGCCAAGATAGGCATAGTTTGAACGTAAGACTTTTTTTGATTCTCCGTTAACCTCCACATGCCAGCCTTTTTCATAAGGAACCGGAATCGTAAGGAATTGATCCTTCTGGTTGTTATTCAACTGAATATCTATTTGGTTTCCATTCGCAGCTACACTGGAAACCTCATCGGCTTCGTTATAGGCTTTGTTAAGTATGTCATAGGTTGTGTAGTGCATTTCAAGTTCGGCCAGTTGGTAATCACCCTGCGGTACACGTATGGAAATTCTTTCGTCAGCTGGAACGCGGATTGTTACATCGTTCATTCCAGTTCGATAAAAGGACTCCCGCGATTTTCTCGATGTTCGGTAATCATTCACATACAAGGGAAACCACGGAGCGGATTTGACGTTATTTTTTATATAAAAGGATACATAGATATCTTCTGCATTTTTAGGAACCGAGTTGAGCTGCAAATCTAAGCCGCCAGTTCCTTCGGTTACCTGCAGCCGCTCATCCTGATAACTGCCTCCTACTGCTGTTACCTCGGCGTCATCCATCAGATCCGGGAGCGGATTAACGGAAGAAGTTTCGGAATCCGGATTCTCTAATATGATTCCTTCAAGCATTGCTTGTTCCCGCTTAATCATGGAAGCATCTGATAGGGAATCTACACTATAAACCTTACTTGTCGTACGTGCGAAGGGCAGCAGCTTTGTATTTCGATAGACTTGATAGTTACTGCTTTCTATATAAGGTTCAAATCCATAAGGTATATTCCTGTCAGAACCCTTTTTAGTCATAATGTATTTCCCGCTTAAGGCGCTGTACAAATTGGCCCGGTCACCGAATCCGGAATAACGGCTGATACTCTCTTGCTTCATATCAACTTCCATATCCTCATAATACCAATAGAGGATGTGTTCATTTAATATACTTGAATAGACACTGGTGCCGCTGAAATCTTGAATAAGCGGGATATTATTACGGTCATCCATGCCTTTCCATTCGAATCGATAGAAGGGACTTGGATCTTTCTCCTGGACACGGTCCACCAGCTGTTGCTGTTCAGGAGAAGCATATCCATCACTAAGGATATAATCTTTAGTGGTTTCTTCTAAATTTCCTTCTTTATAAAGTTTGTCATGCTGATAAACGTTCATCATCCCTGCGTTTAGCAGCACAATGATGACGCCTCCTGCTATCCAGGTTTTTTTATGCTGAATACTAAGTAACAGGAAAGCTGCTATGGAGATCCCTGCTTGATACAGCATGTATTGATCAAATACGCTTTCGATTTGATAGTAAGGATCTCTCCAGGCAAAAAAATAATAGCTAAGACCTGTGAGTAAGGTCGCCACGAAAACTTCCCATCTTTTCACCTGAGCCATAAATTGCAGACCTGCTGCGACTAAGCCGCCAGCTGCAAAAAAGCCCAGGTATTCAAAACGGTGCCGTGGGGCAGAGAAGCCGTTAAAGGCACTTCCCATAAATGGACTGAAGTGAAAAAGGATAAATAGGAGTGTCAGGACAGCAAACAACCGGAATATTTTGTTTTTATAAAAAGAAAAGAGAAATAGAAAAAGCACCACAATGGTCGAAAGCAAGAATGTGCGGCTGTCGAGCAGCATATTATCGCTGAAGTCAAAAAGCGGTCGTTCTTGATTAAAAGCTGGTCTGTAGTTATGAAAGTAAGCGTATAAAGTAGGGACAAAAGAAATAGAAGCGGCTCCCATTCCCAGTACTACTGAAATGACATAGAGCTTAAGCTGCTGAAGTTTTCCTGTTTCTTCTTTCTGCAGGGAAATAAGCCAGCGAGCGAGAATATAAATGCCAGCGAAAATGAAGCTTATATAAGCAAAGTAGAAATTGTTAAACATCGTTGCGGCAATGGCGAAAATAAACCAGCCGGGCTTTCGTTCACGGATGATTTTTTCAATCCCCAGAATTAAAAGGGGGACGAATAAAAAGGCATCTGCAAAAAATTCCCAGTAGGATACGTGTCGGAAGTAAATAACGGAAGCACCGTAAAGAGCTGCGCCAATAAAAGATGGAATAGTACGGAGCGACATATATCTAAAAACATAGGTAGTAAGCAAAATGACAAGGGTCATGCGAATAACGCTGCTGAATATAATAGCCTGAGCCCAGAACAGAGAGTCGGGCTTTCCAATTACGTGCAACAACTCCAATAAAAAGACCACTCCCACCGTTACAAGGAAGAAGAGGTTTGTGGAGAAGTAATAACCCAACTGACCGAAAAATCCTCCTCCAAAACCGAAATCGAGCGAATAAAAGAAATTCCCGCTCGTGTAGTTTTCGTATAAAAATTGTTTGAAGGGAATCATTTGGTTCAGCCCGTCATTTGGCCCTGCCATGAACGTTCCATCCATCCATTGTCTTAAAAAGAATAGATGGGATAAGGTGGCGATAAGCAGACTTGAGAAGAATAGTATCGTGATTTTTTGTTTATTCATAAGGGACCACCATTATTGTTTTAATATTTTACTTGTGACGATAAAGGTTATCGGAACGGTGAAAAATACTGCGATCAGCGGCGCAATATTGCTGTTTAGACTAAGCAAATCAACCAGCACAAAGACAAGAATGGATGAAACGCCTACGTTGACCACTTGAGTTAATGGGAACTGCAGGAATTTCTTGAGTGTCGGTTTTACTTTATAAGTGAAATAGGTATTTAGAAAAAAAGAAATAACAAAGCTTATGAGAAAGCCCGTTATGTGAGCTATCATATAATGAAAATTAAGTAAGTTATGGAGGAATAAGAACACAATGTAATAATTAAGAGTGTTCATTCCCCCAACCAGGATAAAACGTGTAAGTTCATTGTTTAGTGAGTTGATCTTTAATGTCATGAATATTCGTATCCTTTACAAGATAGTGTGGACGGCGTTTAACCTCATTATAGATGCGGCCTATATATTCTCCAATGACCCCAAGACTTAGCAATTGAACACCGCCAAGGAACAGGATCGCTGAGATGGTGCTGAAATAACCAGGTACCGCAATACCTGTTCTGATAATTTCTATAAAAATAAAGCCGATGTATCCAAGCGATAGTAATAAAGTGAGGAGACCTGCATAAAAGCAAACCCTAAGTGGTTTGGTATTGAAAGAAACAAGGCCGTCAATTGCGTAGTTTAACAGTTTTGAAAATGACCACTTTGAATCTCCTTCCTGTCGGCTCACATTTTCATAATTAATCACTTTTTCTTCGTATCCGACCCAGGAAAACAGTCCTTTAGAGAAGCGGTTCCCTTCACTTAGTTTTAAAATGTCATTGACGACGGCTCTGCTTAACAGACGAAAATCGCCAATACCATTTTCTAATGTTACGTCTACCAGCTGATTGATAACTTTGTAGAAGGTTGAGGACAGGGCTTTTCTGACGGGAGACTCTCCCTTTCGAGTGCGACGGGCAATTACCTGATCATACCCCTCTTCATATCCTTCAACCATAGCTGGCAGGAGAGAGCTTGGGTGCTGAAGGTCTGCATCTAGAATAATAACAGCTTCACCCTTTGATTTTTCAAGCCCTGCAAGCATAGCTGCCTCTTTCCCAAAGTTACGAGTGAAGGAGATATATTTTACTTGATCATGAGTAGAAGCAAGCATCTGGATCGACTCTAACGTATGATCCTGGCTGCCATCATCAATAAAGATGAGTTCATAATCGTAATGGAGGGGCTCCATTTGATTGTGTATAGCCTCATAAATTTTAGGAATATTTTTTTCTTCGTTAAAAGAAGGCAGAATTAACGATATTATTGAATTATTCATTCTTTCACCTCAAGATTACATGGTCAAGGAGCCATGATTATACTTCCTTTTCTTTTTTTCCTCTAACATCTTCCCTTAAATTTGATTTGTTAAGCGTATAGAAAAAGGAAAGGTACTTCCTTCCTGATTTTGATTATACAATTCTATTATTCTGAATAATGGGGAATAGGAAAAAGGAAGCCGTGAAAATGTACACGAAATATAACGTAAGAGAATGATAAGTCATAGTGATGAAGGGGCGTGCGGAAGTAGATGCTAAAAGTTTTTTCAATTAACTCCAAGTGTTTAAATGATTCACGAACAGTCAGAGTCTATACACCAGATGATTATGGTGAAAAAGGAAAAAGCTATCCTGTTGTTTATATGCATGATGGTCAAAACGTTTTTCGCGATCAATCAGCTATAGGGGGCATATCCCTGAACTTAGAACACTTTTTAGATCGAAATAAGCTTGAAGTCATTGTGGTTGGAATAGATTCGAAGCCTGGAGAACAGAGAAAAGTCGAATACTGTGCATGGGAAAATGGACAATACAGCCGTGACATGATGAAAGATGAAAGTCGGATCGGGGGAGGCGGAAAACAGTACATAGAATTTGTTGTACAGGAGTTAAAGCCGTATATTGATCAAAACTACTCCACTAACCTGGATCAATCAGCCATGGCTGGAATTTCACTAGGTGGTTTAATTTCCACTTATGCTATGTGTAAATATCCAAGCCTCTTCAAAAGAGCGGCAGCCATATCATCTGCTTTTTTTCGTAATCAGGAGGAAATGGAAATACTTGCTCATAGCGCTGATTTATCTACTGTGGAAAGGTATTATGTTGATTGCGGAACTCTGGAAGCAGGGAGTGATGAGGAAACGATTAATCAGGGGTTCATAGAATCAAATCAACGCATGTACGATATAGTAAAGCATAAGATCGAACCTTCTAAATTCAAGATTATTGATGGTGGGGAGCATAACTACACTCACTTCCGCCGCCGAGTTCCAGAATTCTTCCCTTTCTTAATAGAGGGATGGAAGTCGGACTGATAAAAAGGGTAGAGCTTTCTGAAAGAAGTAGAATAGATCAGGCGAGTATGTCTGCGGGTAAACTCCCCATTCTGCGGCACTGCGCTATTGCCCCATCCCAAGAGTAAGCTCTTGGGATGGGGATTTTCATGGGAATAAATACCCTGAATTAACTTGATAACCAAAACTTGAAACAAACGTTGGTCAGACTCGTAGAAAATAAAATACGAAGAAGGGATGTGAAATAGTGAAAGACTATGTAAAAGATTTGAGAAATCTCATTGGAACCCGCCCCTTAATTATTGCGGGGTCTACAGTCTTGCTTCAGAATCCAGATGGTAAAATTTTGTTCCAATTCAGGTCGGATACAAAGGAATGGGGTCTGCCCGGAGGAGCGATGGAGCCAGGTGAGAGTTTCCTTGAAACGGCAGAAAGAGAGCTGCATGAAGAAACAGGGCTTGTTGCCTTGAAATATCTGCCCCTTGGGACTATATCTGGAAAGGAACTTTATTTTCAATACCCAAACGGAGATGAAGTCTACAATATTATCAGTGTATTCCTGGGTACTAATATAGAAGGGACTTTAAAAATAAATGATCCTGAGAGTTTGAGATTATGCTATTTCTCTTATGAGGATCTGCCTGAAAAATTAGATGAGAGAGCAAGGTTGATCCTGGAAACATATCGAAGTTCTTTATAAGGATAGGAAAGCAGGTGGTGAATGTTGAATTCCTGGAGAGAGTCGCATCTATACGCCATCCTGGAGCAGAAATGGAATCGTTAGAAAATTATTCGGTTTATGAACGGAGGGGAAAGGATTGAAACGGATTATGGTGATGGGAATTTCTGCAGGAGCAGGAAAATCCACCTTTGCCAGACAGTTGGGAGACCAGCTAAATATAAGGGTTTATCATCTAGATGCTTTTTACTGGAAACCAGGCTGGATTGAAGCAGGATTCCCAGAATTTAAAAGCAAGCAGGAGGAAGTTGTGGAAAGGGACTCCTGGATTATTGAAGGGAATTATAGTTCGACCTACGACCTGAGGGCTTCCCATGCAGATACTATTATTTACCTGGAGCTTCCGCTTCTTCTTTGTCTCTACCGTGTCATTAAAAGGTGGTGGCTCCACCGCGGAAAAACGCGTGCAGACATGGGGGAGGGGTGTGAAGAGAAGCTGGATCTTGAATTTATTAAGTTCATTGTTACCACCTATCACCCTCGTAAGAAAAAAATGAAAAAGAGGCTGGAAGCTTTTCAAAGCATGAGCCCTGATAAAAAGATAATTGCTTTAAAAAGCAGGAAGGAAATCAGAGATTTCTTAAAGTGCGTCGATTCTGAAGGTTAGTCCAGACTTTCGAGGGTATGTGACGCGAATGATAAGGAAAAAATGAATAGAAATTGTCATAAATTCATCAGTTCTATCCTTAGAAGTTTGGAACAGGATGCATTATAATGAAATTAATGTGTGAATTAATTCACAAATAGCTTCAGTTAGGAGTTCATATAGATGAAACATTTGAGCAAATTAGCCTTTGGTCAAAGAAAAGTGATTCTGGCTTTGTTCATCATTTCTCTTATCATTGGTGGAACGATCATAGGACAGGCTTACTTTTTTGTAGCCATTGTGGACCGTATCTTTTTAGAGCAGCAATCGTTTCAGGACATTGTTCCGCTGCTCGCTGGACTTTTACTTGTGCTGGCTGGACGGGCAGGGTTTACGTGGCTCCATGGTCGAACCGGTGTGAAAATGGCCGCCCGTGCAAAGAGTCACTACCGTCAGGCTATCATACAAAAATTTTCAAGAAATCCTATTCAAGCATCTCTGAAAGGGCAGTCGGGTCGTAAAGTAAGTGTACTTATGGATTCAGTAGACGAAATAGACGGCTATTTTAGTAATTACGTACCGCAAATGATTCAGACGGCTGTGATTCCGCTTATGATTCTCATTGTGGTGTTTACGCAGCATATTTACTCCGGACTTATCATGCTTATTACCGCTCCGTTTATTCCTTTTTTTATGGCAATTGTTGGAGTGATGACGAAGAAAAAGTCAGAAGAACAAATGGAGAAACTTTCCGCTTTCTCCGGTAAGTTCCTGGATACGCTTCAAGGCTTAACGACGTTAAAGCTATTTGGAAGAGCTCAGAAGCAGAAAGATGAAATAGAAAAGAGCAGCCTCGGCTTTCGGGATGCTACGATGGGTGTTCTGAAGGTAGCCTTCATTTCATCGCTTATGCTTGAGTTTATATCCATGCTCAGCATTGGTCTGATTGCACTGGAAATTGCCATTCGTTTGGTGGTATATGAAAGCGTTCCGTTTTTCTCTGCTTTTTTCATTTTGGTATTAGCCCCTGAATTTTACTTAACTCTTAAAGATTTCGGCAGTGCATTTCATACAGGACGTGGAAGTTCGGGTGCTGCCAATCAGCTGACAGAGGAGCTGAATGAAACGGAATCTTATGTAGAGTGGGGAGAAGGCAAACTATCTGCAGGGTCTAAGCCTCCATCTTTAGAACTTGATCATGTGCAATTCAGCTATGGAAAAGAAGAGGGGTTATTTGCACTGGAAAATATTCAGGCAACGATTCCCGCATATTCACAAACCGCGATTGTCGGGAGAAGCGGTTCAGGTAAATCTACCTTGCTTCATGTGATAGCTGGGCTGATCCAGCCTTCAGAGGGGCGAGTGAAAGTAAATGGGGAAGCTCTTTCCTTTTACCAGGAGCACGAATGGTTTAAGGAAGTCAGTTATATTTCTCAGCATCCTTATTTATTCTCGGGAACCATTGCTGAAAATATTGCGATTGGCGGACGTGGTAATCACTCAATGAATGACATTAAAGCTGCTGCTCAGAGAGCGGGAATTGCAGAGCTTATTGAATCTCTGGAGCGCGGCTATGAAACGCCTGTTGGAGAGGCAGGCCGCGGACTTTCAGGGGGGGAAAAGCAGAGACTTGCCATCGCCAGAGCTTTTTTAAAGCGCCCTTCGGTTATCCTTTTCGATGAACCCACCACGGGACTTGATTTAAAGACGGAGCGCATCTTGCAGGAATCTATGAAGGAGCTCTCTAAAACGTCAACCGTTATTACAGTAGCGCATCGTCTTCACACGATCAAAAACGCCGACCAGATCTTGTTCTTAGATCAGGGGAATCTGTCTGCTTTAGGACCTCATGAAGTATTATTGGAGAACCATCCGGAATATAGAGAGATGGTCCGGCTTCAGCAAGGAGGAACGCCAGCATGAAAGACATCAGCCAACTGATAAAGCTTGTGGCAATGGAGAAAAAAGATGTTCTGTTATCAATTTTGTTTGGTTTTTTAGCTGGAATGGCGGCTGTCGGTCTTTTTGCCTCAAGTGGCTATTTGATTTCTAGAGCCGCTCTTGTGCCGCCTCTATATGCGCTCACGGTGCTGATTGCCTTTTTGAAATTATTTGGATTTGCAAGGGCTTTGGGACGTTACGCTGAGCGTTACTATTCCCACCGCGCGACTTTCACGATGCTAAGTAATATTCGAGTGGCTTTTTTTGAAAAGCTTGAACCTTATGCTCCGCGTGTTTTTCAAAAATACAGGAGTGGTGATCTACTGGCTCGGATTGTGGGAGATGTGGAAAGCCTGCAGAACTTTTTCTTAAGGGTCTATTATCCACCGGTAGTTCTCGTGGTCATCTTTTTAAGTACGATTGTGTTTACGTCGATCTTTTCTACGTCAATTGCAATCGTATTGCTTCTTGGGCTGGTCCTTACAGGAGTGTTTGTTCCCTATTTATTTTCTTTACGGCAGAGAACGATTGAAAATAGAGTAAGGGAATCGCGAGGAGAATTATCGATAGATGTAACGGAATTTCTTTATGGATTCCGTGACTTGAAAATTTATCAGCAATTGGAGACTAAAGAGGAGCGGCTGCATGAATCCTCTGCTTCTTATATTAGAGAACAGGAGCGGGAAGGTATGCAGAGAATCTTCAGCCATTCCGTTAATACGCTGGTGTCTTTACTAATCTCCTGGGTGGTATTGGGACTGGGAGCTTATCTAGTTGCGCGAGGCGACTTAAATGGCTTGTTTTTAGCGATGCTAGTGATGATTTCGCTGACGGTATTTGAAAATGCTACACCCATGGCCGTCCTTCCGAGTCACTTAGAAGACAGTAAACGTGCTTCCGGACGACTATTTTCAATAGGCGATGAAATGATGGAGGATCATGGAAGCCTGCATCTGGACGGCGGGGAGTCATACGGATTTGAATTGAGCAGCGTAGATTTTCGTTTTCCTGAGGAAGAGCGGCAGACTTTGCAGCAAGTAAATTTGAAGATTCCAGCCGGTTCCAAGACCGCTCTCGTCGGTCCAAGTGGGTCAGGTAAATCAACATTACTGCAGCTGCTATTAAAAATTCATATCCCCGACCAGGGGGAAATTCATTTAAATGACCACCCATTGGATCGTATTGATCAAGAGAGTGTTTGGAGCAAAAGCAATGTCGTGCTGCAGGAAAACCACTTCTTTTATGGTACTGTTCGGGAGAACCTGCAATTAGCTAAAGATGACCTGACGGATGAGCAAATGCTGGACGCCCTCCGTGACGTAGAGCTTGGTTCTTTCCAGTTGGACTATCCCGTTTTTGAGAAGGGGGAAAATCTCTCTGGGGGAGAAAAACAGCGTCTGGCAATTGCACGGGCGTTGCTGAAAGGAGAACCACTCTGGATACTGGATGAGCCTACTTCTTCTATAGATGCTTTAACTGAACAGAAAATTTATGAACGTTTATTTAATCAGGCAGAGGGAGATACTCTGATCCTGGTTAGTCACCGTCTTACAGGTCTTGAAGTCATGGATCAGATTATTGTGATGGATGAAGGTACGATAGTGGAAAAAGGAACTTACCGCGAATTGATGCAAAAACAAGGCTACTTCTATGAAATGAAACAAATTGAAAAAACCATCTTCGGATAAAAGCAATCTGAATCCAAAAAATTCCACCTCAGGTCATCCATTTTATGGATGACCTGAGGTGGTTTAATTTTTCCGGAAGTCAGGGAGGAGACTTGGAGAGATTCCCTGATTTCCGCCTGGTTCACGATTAATAGTAGTACGGATAATATGGATACTGATAGTAAGGATAAGGAGTAAAGTAAGGAAAAAGGGCAAGGGCAGTTAATCCCGCAATAGGGAGTACAGACCGTCGGAAACGACGAGCTCTTCTTCGACCATAACCACCATAACCGTATTGACGATTGTCTGAACTTGAATTTTGAGCTTCACCTTTTTCATCTACCATGACATCCTCACTGATCAGCATGGTGATTTTATCATTTCTCACATCAATGATAATTCCATCCACTGTGCTCCCGTCCTCAAGTGTAACCATGACGTGGTAATACTTGTGTTGTTCGCACTGGCTTTCAGTAGGTTTCATGGTAGACGGCTGCTGGTACATATTCCTTTCGTCTGTCACTGTTAATCAACTCCTCACAAAACCATGATATTCACCTATGGAAAATTTGTGACAAACATCCAGAACCCAGGGTGTTATTCTATCCATATTTTAGTAAAATGTAGAAAAAGGAAAGGTAAGGTGGAGACATTGGACAAGAAAGCACCGATAGAACTAGGAAACGATATCTATTTAATTGATGGGTTTGACTTAGGGTTTGAAGGCCGCACAGGTACATATGTCTTACAGTCAGAGAAGCTTACTTTAGTAGAAACAGGTCCCAGCCCTTCTGTACCAAGAATTCTTGAAGGCTTGAAGGATTTATCCCTCGCCGCTGAACAGGTGGAGTATATTATTTTAACTCACATCCATCTGGATCATGCAGGTGGGGCTGGCTTGCTGCTTCAGGAATGCCCAAATGCTAAAGTTATTGTGCACGAAAGGGGAAAACGGCACTTAGTTGATCCTTCCAAGCTGATTGCGGGGGCCCGTGCTGTATATGGGGATAAATTTGATCAGCTGTTTGATCCCATTCTTCCTGTTCCTGAAGAAAAAATAGTTACGAAAGCGGATGGAGAGACACTGGATATTGAGAAGAACCGACGCTTAACTTTTTATGATACTCCCGGGCACGCCAAACACCACTTAGGAATCTTTGATTCAAAAAGCCAGGGTATTTTCACTGGAGATACTGCAGGCATTCGCTATCATCAAACTGAACATAAGGGCTTAACTTTTTTTCTCCCTACGACATCACCGAATCAATTTGATCCGGAAGCGATGAAGCAATCGATTGAGCGTTTTCGCGCAATGAACCCGAAGCGGCTGTTTTTCGGCCACTTTGGTAAAACTGAAAATCCTGAAGAAGCTTTTGACGAAGTCATGGAGTGGATTCCGATTTTTGTGGAAGAAGCTCGTACAGCATGGAACGAGAACGAAGGAATCGCAGGTATAGAGCAGCGGCTCCATAGACGCATTGCGGAATATTTAAATGGAAAAAACATAACGGAAGACCATCCCGTTTTCGAATTATTACGCTTAGACTTTGAAGTCTGCGCGATGGGACTGGCCGATTACCTTCGTAAGCAGTTATAATGACTATTATAAAACGTTTAATTAGAACAGCTGACCTTAATGTAGTCAGCCTGTTCTATACTTTTAAAAAAGGATCATCCATTTACGGCTAGATTTGATAAACTATTAGATGAATATAAATATCAGGAGGTAATGTTATGAGCAAAAGAGAATTTGTGACAGCCATTAATTGCATGGACGGAAGAGTCCAGCTGCCAGTCATCCATTGGATGAAGGAGAAGTACGATGCCGAATACGTAGATATGATTACCGAAGCAGGACCAACTCGTTATTTACTTGAAGGATCAAAGGAAAATCTAGAAGCTATGCAGGCGAAAGTAGGAATTTCCTGTGATAAACATGGTTCTGACGTCATTGCAGTCGTAGGTCACCATGACTGTGCAGGAAACCCTGTTCCTAGAGAAGAAAAAGTAGATCAGATTAAGCAATCGGTAGAGCTTGTCCAGTCATGGGGCTATCAGGCAGAGGTTATTGGTCTCTACGTAAATAATCAGTGGGAAGTAGAGTTTATTTGATAGAGATATAAGTACTTAATTGTGAATTAACAGGGGTTTTAATTGGTAAAAGGAGAGAGTCAGATGGAGCAGGCCAGCTGGTTTGAAATAGTAGAAGATGAATGGGATCCTATTTATTTAGAACTGCAAAGGTTCTCCAATGATAACTGCCGTATGGTCACTATCCACCCGTTTACAATCACAAAAAATAATTTCAATCTATATGAAATACAAAATGAAGACGTACATGATTGTGTAAGTACCATAGACCAGTGTTACCGTTATCTTTGTGAATATTGCAAGCATAGTTGAAAGTCAAAAATAAATGTGTCCATTCGCAAGTTATAGCTAACGGAGCACGTGTGCTCAGTCCTGTTTACAAAGCTGCCTGCTTTGAAGAAAGAGAGTTGATCTTTCTGGTATATTCACGTTTGAGACACCTTCTCATCTGTTGTAAAATAACTGATTAGTGAATCTAAGAGGAAACAGGGTGTTAGATGTGACTAGATATATTGTGGTAGGTGCAGGAATTCTTGGTGCTTCAACGGCATATCACTTAGCAAAAACAGGGGCTGAGGTGACTATTATAGACCGAGAAGATCAGGGACAGGCTACCGAAGCGGCTGCCGGGATTGTATGCCCGTGGCTTTCTCAGCGTCGAAATAAAAAGTGGTATCAGCTTGTCAGAGGAGGCGCTAATTATTATCCTGAACTAGTGCAGTCGCTGCTGGACGATGGAGAAGCAGAAACAGGCTACAAGAGAGTCGGAGCGATCAGTTTGCATACCGATAAAGATAAGCTGGATAAGATGGTAGAAAGAGTGTTAAAACGGAGAGAAGATGCGCCTGAGATCGGAGAAGTAACTCGGCTTTCTCCTGCGGAAACATACAAGCTCTTTCCGGTACTTTCAGAGGAGTATGGGGCGGTACATGTAAGTGGAGGGGCCCGAGTGGATGGACGCTTAATGAGAGACGCTCTGCTTAATGCAGCCAAGAAGCATGGGGCTGTTCTGGTTAAAGGAGAAGCTTCTCTTGTATATAAAAAGGAAGATATCAGAGGTGTCCAGGTAGATAGTCAGTTCTATGCTGCCGACCAAGTGATCGTGACAGCAGGAGCGTGGGCAAAAGAATTGTTTACTCCTTTAGGCATTGATTTTAAGGTTACGTTCCAGAAGGCTCAAATTATCCATTTGAAACTAGCTGAGAAAAATACAAGTGAATGGCCTGTAGTTATGCCTCCCACCAATAAGTATTTATTAGCTTTCGGCGGAGGTAGAATTATCGCTGGATCCACGCATGAAGATGATACGGAATTTGACAATCGGACGACTGCGGGAGCCATTCATGAAATCTTCGACCAAACACTCAGCTACGCTCCAGGCTTATATAACAGTTCCGTTCTTGAGACACGTGTAGGATTCCGGCCATTTACGCCTGGATTTCTTCCAGTGTTTGGTTATGTACCAGAGCATCCCGGACTGCTGGCCGCTAATGGTCTCGGGGCATCTGGGTTAACTTCCGGTCCATTTCTGGGCTCTGAACTTGCTAAACTTGCTCTAGGTCAGGAAACAGAGCTTGACCCTGCTGATTATGATCTCTCAGAAGCGATAGAGATCATGCATTAGAATGAGTGACAATTCTACGGGGTCAACGTTCGTTCTCACTAGAGAAAACATCTTTTACATTTTGCGATAAAAAGACCAAATCACGATGTGATTTGGTCTTTTTTTACTATGCTAAGACAAGGTGAGAGGGGAACATTTGAATAACCATGTTAAGCTTCCTGTTTTCGCCCTTATTAATAATGGGTAGATTGAAAGGATTATAGAAAGTGTTAGACTCTGCCCGATTTTATTAAGAATCTGACCTAAGATTTTAGTTCTGGATAATCACAATACTCAATGATAGTTCCCTCTGTATCGGCTGGATTTAAATAAATTAAACGCCGTCCATGCTTGTTTGTTCGAAGTGACCATTCTAGTGTGCGGATGCCTTTGGTTTCAAGTTCTTTCAAAGCTCGATCAAGATCTCCTACATGATAGGCCACATGATGGACACCTTTTCCTTTCTGCTTAATAAATCTGGCAATAGGGGAAGTGGTATTGTTAGTAGGCATGAGAAGTTCAGTCCTGTCACCATCAATATCAATGATGGCAATTTCACTTTCCACGCCTTCTGCTTCGCTTCGGTAGCGGTCGATTAACGTTCCACCCAATTCATTCGTATAAAAAGCGATGCTGTCTTCTATATTTCGAACGGCAATACCGATGTGGTCTAATTTTTTCTTCATCCAAGCCCTCCTTCTTCGTACGAATCATTCTACCATACGACTCTATTTCTACTGCAAGATACTAGCCTTTTTATTCCATTTACTGGTTAATTGTACAAGATAGAACCTTTCTGCGACATAGAATAGTAGCAGGAGGTGAAACTCTATGCATGATCTACTAAGAAGTACAGGTGGACTGGGGTTAGCGATATTTACACTCTTTTTAGCGCCCGTTGCTCTTGCGGGAATAGCAGCAGCCGCTTTATTTGCAGGTGGCCCTCTAGCCGTTCCTGTACTTGTAGTCGTACTAGTTTTAGCTGTACTCTGGTTAATTATCTACTTCCTGTTTGTTCGCAGACTTTTTGACTGTGTTTGCGGCCGCCATCACCACAAATAACACCTGAGTAACTCTTGAAGCGCTCTTCCCGGGAGCGCTTCCCTACATAAAGAAGGCTGACATCCCGCTTGGATGTCAGCCTTCCTCCACTATTAACCTAGTTGCTTAACAAGTTCTTTTGCGACAGCCTCAGTAGACTGAGGGTTTTGACCGGTGATCAAGTAACCGTCTACTTCATAATGAGTACTCCAGTTAGGTCCTGAAGAAACTGTGGCACCCAGCTCGTTCAATTTACTTTCCAATAGGAAAGGCATGTACTGATCAAGAGTGGTTTCAGCTTCTTCTGAGTCCGTGAAGGCACTGACACGTTTACCTTTAACCAGTGGCTCGCCATTAGATAGAGTAGCTCCTGTAAGTCCTGCAGGGCCGTGACAAACGGCTGCTACATATTTATCAGCTTCGTAGAAGTTACGAAGCAGTTTCTGAAGAGTTTCATTATCAGGAAAATCGAACATAGTTCCATGTCCGCCTGGCAAGAAAACAGCGTCAAACTGTTCAGCTGAAAAATCAGCGATTGGTGCTGTGTCTTCCAGGTGAGGTTTTGTATCTAAAATCTCCTGCGGTTCATCTTCGCTTACACTGTTTGGATCCACAGGTACAACTCCGCCGTTCGGGCTTGCTACCGTTACTTCATAACCGTGTTGTTTGAATTCGTTGTAAGCCTCTCCGAATTCAGAAAGCCATACGCCTGTAGGTGTCTCATCAGTGATTTTATCATGATTAGTAAGCACCATTAATACTTTCTTAGCCATATAAAATTCCTCCTTTAATATAAGAAACGTTTGGAATAGTTTTTTATTTAACGCAGCATCATGTGCTAAAAGAATAATTCCCAATAAAAATGTGGAATAAACATGGGCAGAACATGGTTGACAATAAACACATTCCTGCATACGATAGATGTATATATGAATATATGTGCATATAAGGATGGTGGAGAGTCATATGGTTAATGAACCGAAGAAAGAAGATCAAAAGGAAAAGCAAGAAGTGGAAGGGCTGGATGAGGAGACACTGTTCGTTGTTTCCCAAACGTTTAAAGCTTTATCTGACCCGACACGCATACGCATCTTACATCTTCTATGCGAACAGGAGATGTCCGTTAACCAAATTGCAGATACATTAGAGTTAAGACAGTCAACCGTTTCACATCAGCTGAGATTTTTGAAGAATTTGCGTCTAGTTAAATACAGAAGAGCAGGAACAACACTATTTTACTCTCATGATGATGAGCATGTCATCAATGTCCTTCAGCAAACGATCAATCACGCTCTACATCACTAAAGGAGAGGGAAAGAATGAAGGAATACAAACTCCAGGGGCTGTCCTGTGCAAATTGTGCAGCCGAAATGGAAAGTGAAATTAGAAAGTTAGATCACGGAGACGCTGCACAGCTGAAGTTTAATTCAAGTAAACTTGTCGTCGATGAACAAGTAAACTTAAATAAAGTGCGTCAAATATTAAAATCAGATGGAGCCTCGCTTATAGAAACGAACGAGCATGGAGAGAAAGGTCACCACGATCATAATCACTCTCACGGTTCCAATATGAAGATGCTGGTTTTTCTATCAAGTGTGATCTTCGGACTTACGTTTTTATTGCAAAGCTATGTTTCAGGCTATGTGTTAATTATGATGTACGTAGCTGCCATGGCTCTCAGTGGTTATCAGACGTTTATTAAAGGTGCCAGAAATTTAGTGAAGCTGAAATTCAATATTGATACGTTAATGACCATTGCATTGGTAGGAGCCGTAGCTATTGGAGAGTGGAGAGAAGCCACAATTGTAGCGATCCTATTCGGTTTAAATGAATACCTGGAAGGTCTCGGAATGGAAAAGGCCAGAAATTCCATGGAACAGCTGCTCAAAGTGGCTCCCAAACAAGCCACTCTGATACTTGAGAATGGATCCGAAAGAGTTGTACCAATTGAATCCCTCGAAGAGAATGATGTCGTACTTGTAAAAGCTGGTGAAAAGATCCCGTCCGATGGAATCGTGATAGAAGGGTTTAGTTCGGTAAATGAATCGGCTATTACCGGCGAATCATTGCCGGTTGAAAAGGCGTCGGGTGAAAAATTGTATGGAGGCAGTATTAATAATGAAGGCCTTCTAAAAGTGAAAATAACGAGAGCTTATGAAGATTCCTCCTTAGCGAAAATATTACATTTAGTTGAAGAAGCACAGGAAATGAAAACTCCAACCGAATTGTTTATTAATCGCTTTGCTAAGTACTATACTCCGGCGATCATGCTGATTTCCCTTCTGGTTATGGTTGTACCGCCTTTGTTATTCAGTATGGAATGGGGATCGGCACTTTATCAGGGGCTTGCAGTCCTAATTGTTGGCTGCCCGTGCGCGCTTATTTTATCTTCCCCCATTGCTATCGTGTCAGGAATTACAAAAAACGCCCGCAATGGGATATTGGTAAAGGGAGGCGTGTTTCTAGAGCAGCTGGGTAAAATAGAAAGCATAGCTTTTGATAAAACAGGAACATTGACCAAAGGGGCACCCACGGTCCAGACCACGAGAGTATATGATCCAGAGCGCTTTTATACAATAGCTGGTTCGATTGAAAAGAATTCCTCCCATCCGATTGCCAAAGCCGTGATGGCCGAAGTTAACGCTAAGAACTCAGCATTAAAAGAGCCTTCGAAAGTAGAAGCTCTGCCAGGTAAAGGGATTTACGCTGAAATTAATCACGCCCCTTACTTTATGGGAAGCGAACAGACGATTACTCACTTGGATCTATCCAAGGAACAGCAAAAGGATATTGAGTTTTTGAAAGAGGCAGGATATACGCTGGTCATTGTTTCAAGTGAAGAGGAGATTCTGGGATTATTCGGGATCGCCGACGAGATAAGAAATGAAAGTAAGTCCCTGATTAAAGAACTGCACTTGGCGGGGATTAAGCACACGATTATGCTTACAGGAGATCACAAAAAAACAGCTGAAAAAGTAGCAGGTGAGATTGGGGTAACCGATGTATATGCTGGTTTGCTTCCTGAGCAGAAAGTAGAACAAGTAAAGAGATTAAGTAAAGGTACAAAGCTTGCTATGGTGGGAGACGGAATTAACGATGCTCCCGCTTTAGCTACAGCTGATCTCGGTATTGCTATGGGGAAAGGAACCGATAGTGCCATTGAGACGGCAGATATTGTCCTTATGCAGGACCACCTTGGTAAACTGCCAAGTTCTATAAGAATTGCCAAGCAAGTGAATCGAGTCGTTAAGCTTAATATTTCTCTTGCTTTAGGATTGAAGCTTGCCGCGCTGCTCCTAACGATTCCTGGATGGCTTACACTATGGATAGCTATCTTGTCAGATATGGGGGCTACGATTCTTGTCACCCTCATCAGCTTAACTGTAATGCTGCCGAAATCAGCTGTTTCAACCTCTGTAGTAAATAAAGAAGCTGACGTGCAGGTTGAGACTTGATCAATATGCCGCAGCAAGTTTGGTGCTGTGGCAATGTTTTATTCTTTCTAAACAGATTGTTACCATTTAAGTTCTCCGATCGAATACAGATTTATTCTAATAAATAAGGCAAATAAACCCACCTCAGGTCATCCATATTTTGGATGACCTGAGGTGGGTTTATTTGGGAATTACCTGGGCGTTGTGCCTGTTTTTCATTTATTAGAAGTCAAAAGCGTTTGCCTGCGTTAAAATAAGGGAAAAGGTTTAATTAATCTAGTATGGGCACAGGGGTATTAAAGGCCGGAAGATGATGGGTTTATTTCCGTTAATCAATTAGAGAGAACATACATATTTTAACGCAAATCTGACGACGCTAACTATTATATTATGAGTGAGGAAACAACTATGATGATACATTTTGATCAATTCAAACATTTGAATATAAAGCGTATATACGGTCCTGATTACCAGGAGGTAGTACATCTGGCCTTTCACTCCAAACGAGTAGAGAGGAATTTTGCTTTCTTCAGTATCAAAGGAGAGAGCTTTAATGGAGATCAGTATGTAGAAGAAGCGGTTCAAAATGGCGCATCACTTATTATTGGCGTGAACGAATCGTTATTTCTGGAGCATAGTCAAATGTACCCTCATTGTACATTTATTGTGGTGGAAGACGTTAGAGAAGCCATGGCTTCCTTTTCAAAATTCTTCTTCGGCAATTCAGATGAACGTTTAACAACAATTGGGGTAACAGGTACAAATGGCAAGACTACAGTAACGGCCTATGTTCGTTCTCTATTAACCCTTCTAGGCATGAGAACGGGATCGATTGGAACCACGGGAATCTGGTCGTCCCAAAGAAGGTTCGTTTATAAAAAGAGTACTCCTACCACTCCCGAATCTTTAGACTTGCATCATATCTTTCGTGATTTAGTGGAGGAAGGCGACCATGCGGCAGTTATGGAAGTATCATCCATTGCCCTTGATCAACAGCGTGTAGAAGGAATAACGTTTGATGTAGCCATTCATACTAATTTTTCAGAAGAACACCTCGAGTATCATAAAACCATTGAACATTATAGAGAATGCAAGATGAGACTCTTCCATCAAGCCGTTCACAAAGTGGTTAATATAGATGACGATGGAATGGGAGAAGACCTCTTAAAACTCCAGGATGAAAACATGATTACCTACAGTATTCAATCAAACAGCGAGGCTGACCTTAATGCAGAAAATATTGAAGTGACTGAAGAAGGTTCCATTTTTGATTTGTCTTTCAATGGAACTACAAATAAGGTTTATGTACCTGTGTATGGAACCTATAATGTTGCAAATGTACTGTCCGCTATAGGAACATCCCTGCTGCTTGGATTTACGCTGGATGAAGTTTTAAACGTTCTTCCAAAGCTTGAGGGGCCAGAAGGAAGATTCCAGGTGATTCAAACTCCGCACAACCAAAAAGTTATTCTGGATTATGCTCACACTCCGGTCGCTTTGGAAAGATTGTTGGAGGAAGTAAAGAAACTGGATTACCGCCAGTTAATTGTGATGATAGCCGGTATTGGAATCCGGGACTTTAATAAGATGCCCAAAATGGCTGCTGCGATTGAAGGAAAAGCCGATCAAGTGGTTGTAACTGTTGATCATCCAGGCTACCACCATCCCCAGGTCATCATCGACCAGGTAATGACGGGGTTCAAAGAACCTGCAGCTCCTAATATTCATACAGCCCAGACCCGAGCTGAAGGAGTAAAAAGGTCTCTTGAACTCGGTAAAGAAAACGACATTATACTTCTTACTAGTGGCTGTATAAACAATGCCCAGATTGTAAGAGGAGAAGAAATTCCGCATTCCGATGAAGAAATTATCGACAGTTATTATCGCCCTGTAATGTTATAACTCAGTGGGAAGGACGGGGAGCGCAGGCCTTCCCACTGAGTTTAATCAAACGTTTGTTTAACTAGTTTCCGGTACGTGTTAAAAAAAGCCGGAACATCCTTCTCCTTTAATCCAACTTCCATCACTTCTGCTACAGATTGATAATACCATTTCTGGTGTCTGTAATCCGCGTTAAAATTACTCCACACCTTGTCCCCATTCACCTCTAAATCCGTAATCAACGATTGAAGATTATCTAGTTTGTCAGCCACTATTAGTGCTTTTAGCTCTAATGAACCTTCTCTAACAGATTGGATAGTGTGGCTTTTGCGTTCTTGCCAGGATTTGCTTTTGTCTTCGGTGTGAGCTTCGACTAAAGCTTTAACATCTAATCCAAATTCTTTTTCAATGTCTTGCAGTGTATAAGACGTATCTTCTACTACGTCATGAAGATAGCCCGCGCATACTATTTCCTGTCTGAATCCTGCCTTTAGTAATGAATCTGCCACTCGTTCAGGGTGTACGAAGTAATCCGTATTTGAATTTTTCCGCTTTTGTCCTCTATGGGCTTCAGCAGCAAACCGGCTAGCTTTCTCAATCATCAGATCACCTCCTATGTAAGAGCTTCTTGCCTATTATTAAACACCACGTGCAGAACAGTTGCAAATGAGAGCGAGTGTTGCTTAAATAGGACATGGTATTATATAATTAGTAGGTTTAATCATTATACTAAAGGGGAGCAATGGAGATGGAGATATTTGAAGTAACGGCACATCCGCCGCAAAACTCAGAGCCTGTCGTATTAGTAATCGGTAAAATGGACGGAATGCATCTTGGGCACCAACACCTTCTGAATGAGGCAAAAAAACTAGCTTCCTCTGAGGATAAAATTGCTGTTTATGGATTTTCTGATCATCCTAAATGGGTGCTAAAAGGAGACCCTGAATATGCTTCATCTCTATCTTCTTATCAAGATAAAATAAGGTTGCTTCAAGGATATGGAGTGGACCGTTACTATCATGTTCATTTCACAAAAGAGTACGCCAAAACCTCTCCAGAAGAATTTGTCTTCGAACATTTAAGTCAATTAAATATCTCGCACATTCTTGTCGGGGAGGGGTTTCGCTTCGGTAAGGGGAGAGGTTCTGATGCACAGGGGCTTACTGACATCTGTAAGGAAATAAATGTACCTGTGAAAATAGTGCCTCACCTAAAAATGAATGGTGAAAAGATCAGCAGCACAAGAATACGGTCTCTCGTTCAAGAAGGAAAAATGGAAGCCGTTCAATCCATGCTTGGGCGTCCTTTAGAAATTACAGGAGTAGTAGAAAAAGGGGAGCAGCTTGGTCGTGAACTAGGGTTTCCTACTTTGAATTTGGGAGATATTAAGGAATATGTAGAAGTAAAACCAGCTGTCTATCTAGGAGTGGTTAAACTTCACCGGGAGGCTCCCGAACATTATTATACGTTAATTAGTGCCGGTTACCGTCCAACGGTAAACGGTGATTCTTATAAAGTGGAGGCATATGTTCTGGATTTTTCAGGAGATGTTTACGAACAGACGGTATCTGTAAAATTCCTGCGTCACCTTCGGGATGAGGTGGATTTTAAAGGAATGGATGCACTGGTAGAAGAGATGAAACAGGACGAACGTTACGCACGAGAAATTTTAGGATTATCATCTTAGTCATTACAGAAAGGAGTATTTAACCATGGGGGTAGTAGTAGTCGAAGTTTGTGACGGTAACTTAATAACAGAGCTTGATATTGAAGACATTATTGAGTCCGAATACCCTGAAGTGGCGGTACTCATGAACGAATGTCTTTCTTTCTGCGGCATGTGTGCAGTCAGACCTTATGCTATTGTAAATGGCACACGTGTTTTCGCTAAAACGTCAGAAGAAGCTTTGGATAAAATCCGTACAAAGATTGAAGAAGAACTTGCTGTGTATGCAGATTAAGGCAGGAGAATAACATGGAGTTTCTGGATTCATTATGGAATAGTATACGTTTACCTAAGAAGGAAGCGATGTTCCGTCTAAATCGGAAGGGAATTACAAGTACGATCGTGTACTTGTTCATTTTAATGACGGTCCTGTTTCTTCCGGATATGATTGGAACGATTATACGTCTCGACTCAAACTTGACGGAAGTGTCCCGTGGCCTCTATCTGGTACAGGTATTTGTCTTCTATCCTATGCTGATTATATTTTTAATTCTTGTGGGGGTATCTGCTCTTGCAGGTGCGGCTCTTCTCATGACGAATCAGCTGGATCGTAAGCTGACTTACCAGCAATTGTGGAAGATGACAGCATATGCGGCAACCGTGCCGTTGGTTTTGAGTATCCTTTTAAAAAACACACCGGTTCCCAATGGACTCAGCGCTCTAATATTTTTTTCCTTGTTTATTTATATCATGTTTCGCATGATTATTATATATCCTAAGAAGAAAGCCAAACGTTAAACGTAACGTTTGGTTATTTTATTATCTGGCTCAATTTACCAATTTTATTTCATCATAGTCTTATTCAACAATAGGGCCGAATAGTGGAAGACTCAGTTTCGAGATAATTCGGGTCCGTTACGGTATGTGAAGAAGGGCTGTTGGGGAAATAACTCGCTTTCCTATGGGGGAACGGTGAGCTTCCTCGCTCGTTTCACTCCCTAAGGGATCTCACCTAGTCCCTTCTCCCATGGGAGTCTCGCCATTTCCCCACCATCCCAGCCGAGTAAGAATAACGGACGCTTTTATAGGAAAGATTGTACTCCTTCTTATCGGTTCTAAATCCTTTTAAGACATGCTATTCCACAACGTTATAGCATGAAATAGCCTCATAATCACATGCTTTTTTCTCATCAATCCGTCGACGTCTTAAATGGTTTCGAGCATCTAATTCGGCAAGGTCCGAAGGGGGACGATGAAGACTTCTGCGGGATGAACATGATCGGTGAGATCCCGCAGGGCTTTAAGCCCGAGGAAGCTCAGCACATGCCCGCGAAAAGCGAAATCGTCCCCCGCAGGACCAAATTCTCACAAAAGTCTCGAAATCAAGTCTTCAAGTAAAGGGAGCTTATCTTCAAGAGTCGTTATGAGGGCTTAAAAAGCTGATGATTTAGGTTGTTGCTTCTAGTTACGCAGGATAATCATTTTATAAATTTAATAAAGAACTTATTTATGAAAGTCTTCAGTAACGATAAACTTGTTGATTTTGCTGCAGGATTTGGATAAACTATCAATAATTTATAACTAAAAAAAGAGGCGGGATTCGATGAATCAAGCGTTAGTTCTACAATCCGATTTTGGCAGAAGTGACGGGGCAGTCAGCGCCATGCACGGGGTAGCCTATTCCGTATCTGAGGGGTTATCAATCTTTGACTTAACGCATGACATCCCTCCTTTCAATATATGGGAAGCTTCCTATAGGTTGTGGCAGACAATTTCATACTGGAAGGAAGGCACAGTCTTTGTTTCAGTGGTGGATCCCGGTGTAGGTTCAACGAGGAGAAGTCTCGGAGTAAAAACAGGAGCAGGGCACTTTGTGATTACTCCTGATAACGGAACACTGACGCATATTAAGCGTACAGAAGGTATTGTACAGGCGCGTGAAATTGATGAAACTATTAATCGACTTCCGAGGTCAGGGGAGTCTTATACGTTTCATGGAAGAGACATTTATGCCTATACAGGAGCACGACTTGCCTCTGGAGTTATTTCGTTTGAAGAAGTAGGTCCTGAAGTACCGTTAAAGTCACTGGAGGAATTACCTATTCAGGAACCAAGTATAGGAAGTGATTATGCAGCTGGAAGCATCGACATACTGGACATACGTTTTGGAAACCTGTGGACCAACATTCCCCGTGATTTCTTCAAACAAATTGGGGTTGGTTATGGAGATACACTGGAGGTGACGATAACTTACGATGGAAGAGAAGCTTATCGTAACTCGATGACTTTTGGTCGTTCTTTTGCTGATACTCATAAGGGTGAGCCTTTAGTGTATGTAAATTCACTTGATAATTTAGGTGTAGCCATTAATCAGGGGTCGTTTGCGAATGCTTATAATATTGGAACTGGATCCAGTTGGCAGATTACCTTGCTAAAAAGCTGAGCTTCTCGCAGCCGGTTGTAACGTAAATTCATTTGATTCGTCTAATGAAGTAGAGGTGATCAAGCATGAAAATATGGAGGATTTTATTGCTTGTTTTGTTGTTAACCGGCTGTGCTGAGAGTACCGAAGAGGGAGCTGATCGCTCCAAGGATCAGGAAAATGTCAAGACGGAGCAGGAAGACAAGGAAACGGATAGTAAAGATGAGAAAAGTGCGGAGAGTTCTGCTGATACCAACACAAAAGAACCTGAGGATAAGGCTGTAGAAAAACCAGTTGAAATTATTGAGGAGCTGGATGATTTTATTCAGAATGTTCAGCAAGGAACCATTGACGAGGTAAACATTGTGAGACGTACCACAGAGGGAGATCCCATTTTTATTGATCTTTCTTTTAACGGGGAAGAGATTAACTATAAACACGATAATCGAAGAGACAAGCTCGGAAATGGGCAAATAACAACAAAGACATGTCAAAGTATTGATAAGGAAGAGCAGGATGGTACACTCGCCTATCAACTAACCTGCGGTCATGAAAGATCAGTAGAAGTTTATCAAACCGCCTATAATAAATACTAAGAAGGCTCTCTTTCTTTTAAGGTAAGCATAATAGAAGCATTTGGAAATCCATCTGTGCTACACTGCCTCTGTAAACCTTTAATAAGAAAGGGAGTTTTTTATGAAAACCATGACACTTCATAGCAATGTGGAAATGCCTCAGCTAGGATTTGGAGTATGGCAAGTAGAACAGAAAGACGCGGTAGCCGCTGTATCAAAAGCCCTTGAAACAGGATATCGTCATATAGATACGGCAGCTGCTTACAAAAATGAAGAACAGGTTGGCGAAGCTATTAAGCAAAGTGGTTTAGGCCGTGACGAACTATTTATTACGACCAAGGTATGGAACACCGATCAAGGATATAACAACACCATTCAAGCGCTTGAGACTAGTCTGGATAAGCTGGGTCTTGAGTATGTGGATCTTTACCTAATCCATTGGCCGACTCCTGAATATGATGAATATGTAGAAACCTATAAAGCACTGGAACAGCTGCAAAAGGATGGAAAGGTAAAAGCGATCGGCGTATGTAACTTTGATATTGACCATCTGGAGCGCCTGATGGAAGAGTGTGAAGTAAAACCGTCCGTTAACCAGGTGGAATGCCACCCTTATCTTGCTCAGAATGAACTGAAAGATTTCTGTCGCAAAAATGGTATCCATCTTGAAGCGTGGAGTCCACTAATGCAAGGAAAAGAAGTGCTGAAGGACGAAACCATTCAATCAATAGCTGAGCAGCACAATAAAACAGCTGCCCAGGTTATTATCCGCTGGCATTTACAAAACGATACGATTGTTATTCCAAAATCAGTTACACCGTCAAGAATCGAAGAAAACTTTGATGTATTCGATTTTGAACTGACGGCAGAGGATATGAATGCGATTAATAAATTAGACCGCGGAGAAAGAAAAGGACCTAAACCTTCTGAGATGAACATCCGATAAAAAGAATGAAGGAAAGAATGAAGCTGCTGGTTTTCCGGCAGCTTTTTTTATACAAGCAGGTGCAGCAGGATAAGTATCCTATTAATACATACGTAAAAATGTAGTAATAGTAGATTAATCAAATAATTCGTATTATTAAGTATAGTTCATTAGTATTGCGTAGAGGTAGATATAAAATTGAGGGTGGGTTAAAAGTAATGGTAAAAAGGTTGAACGGGAATCTACTTATGTTATGTTTCGCTTTCGGAGTGTTGATCATTGCAGTGACGGTTTATATATTGCACCGTGTTTTTGGGTTTTTAGAGTCTTACTCTTTTCTTATGGGGGTAAATAACCTTTCACCTTCTATGACTACTCTGCTTTATATCCTTTTAGGGATAACGGCAGTTCTTGTAATCATAGGCTTCACTCTTTTTCGAATCGATTCGAACCACCGCAAACTTCCGTTAATCATTACTTTGGCTTTAACTCATGGCTCGATGCTCATCATCGCTTCAGGTGATGGGTTGGTTGAATATCATTATTCCATATTTATGGTTCTCGCTCTCATTGCCTATTATAACTCTATCGCTATGCTTAGCATCAGCACGGGCATATTTGCCGTACATCACTTAGCTGGCTATTTCTTTTTTCCGGTACTGTTATGCGGAACACCCAATTATAAATTCTCTTTGCTCATGATCCATGCTGTGTTCCTTTTGCTCACCTATGGAGCCACACTTATCTTAATACTACATAAGAGGAAGTTAGAAAGAGAGATAGAGAAAGAGCGCAGCCGCAGTTCAAAGACATACGAAGCTGTCGTCCAGCATGTAAACCGAAGTATGGCAGAGCTTGGGAGGCTGGCGCAAGTTATTCAGCATGAAACAAATGAAAGCGCCAATTCCGCTCAGGATATAGCTGGTTCTGCTCAAACCATGAATGCGGCGGCTGCTACTCAAAGAGGCCAGGCAGAGGAAAACACAGGAAAACTGGAAGAACTGCTGCAAACGATTAAAGAAATGGATGAACATATAAAGGAAGTAGAGCACCACTCTGAATCCGCTAATGAGCAGTCTCTTGCAGGAGCATCTATAGTTGATGAGGCGAGAAACAGGGTTCAGGAGGCTAATCGCTCAGTGGAACAGTTAGAAGATTTATTTGCCCAATTTTTGAACCAGACGGGCGAAGTATCTAATTTTGTTTCTGTTATAAGAGAGATCACAGAAAAGACAAATCTCTTAGCCCTCAATGCTTCTATTGAAGCAGCAAGAGCAGGAGATGCAGGGAAAGGTTTTGCGGTGGTAGCGGAAGAAGTCAGGAAATTAGCACGCCAGTCGAGTCAATCTGCACAATCCATTCACAAAGTTGTATCAGGTATACAGGAAGAATCAGCGATCATTCACTCAGAGATGAACGAATGTACTTTGAAGATAAATGAAGGGTATAAGCTGATGGAGAACGCTGAAGGATCATTAAACGGTATTCAGAAAGCTACTTCAGAAGTTACTCACCGGATAAAAGATACAGGAAGGCGTTCTTCACAAATCCGTACAAGTGGAGCTGGAGTTCAAGCTTCAATGCAAGAATTGAAAAATGCTGCTAAAGAGAATGAAGCAAGCAGTGAGCAAATAGCCGCAGCTTCTCAACAACAGCTGGCCATGTCTCAAGAATTAGAAGCTGTTGTTGATCAGCTAAATCAATTAACACATGAACTTCAAGAGTTAGTGGATGGGATGAGTATCGAAAAAGCCTCCTAGCAGGAGCGGAAGAAAACGGTGAAGTTGACCAGGGCTCTCGATAAGGATAAGGGATAAACCCCTTTCTGAAATTCAAGTTTCTTGAAAATAATCATTGTAACCGATAGGATGAGATCACTGGTAAAAATAAGTAGACGAACTCATCTTATATTCCATGTATTGTTCGCCTAGAGGCAGGTGAGATTATGCACAATTTAAAGCTTACAAATTACTTATATATCTTTTATTCATTGGTGTTCTTACTAAATACTGTCCATGTATTCTGGGCAAATGATACTCTCTTTTTTGTGATCGGGCTCATGGGAATAATGATGGTAATCATTAATTTCCCCAGGTCTGACAAGGTTTTTCGGATTCTTGGTATTGTGTTGTTAGCAGTCGGCGTTTTTTTCTTTATATCGAGTGACGTCTCAGTAGATGAAATACCTTCTTTCTTTGCTGGGAACATAAGTCTGCTTTTTCTTCTTTCTATGCTCCCATGGATGAATAGTGTAGTAAAAGCTGGTAGATATAATAAATTGCTGCAGTCTTTGCTTGGTGGAAACGCGAAAGGGATGGGATCCTTATACATACGAAGTGAAGTAACGATGGTGTCACTGGCTGCGTTTTTGAATCTATCGTCAGCAACAATTTCACAGGACCTGTTGAAAAATCAATTAAAAGAAGCTAAAACTAAAGTGAGAAATAGCTTCATAGCCATGGCCACGCTGCGGGGATATTCCCTTGCCTTACTGTGGAGTCCATTAGAAATTTTATTGGCTACATCCATTTTTATAACAGGTGCCAATTACTTAGAAGTCCTGCCATGGATGCTGCTCATTGCTCTAATCGGAATTATATTGGACTCGACTATGGGAAAGCTCATTTTCCGTAAACATGATATAGGGTATAATCCGCGTGATGGAATCTCTCCCCAATCAAATAAAAAGAAATTAGTAGAGTTCATCGCGGCTCTTATTCTATTTCTAGTGGTGGTTGTGTTCTTAGCGAACGTTGTTCAGCTTGACTTTCTATTTGCTGTCACCATTGCCATATTCCCATTTGCTTTTATATGGGCGGTCTTAAAACATCGAAAAAACAGCTTCTTGCAGATTGGGTGGCCCACTTGGAAAAGACAGACCAATCATTTAAATAATTTCATCGTACTGCTTTTATCATTATCATTTTTTACGGAGGCATTGAATGCTTCTCCATTTTTACAATATTTACAGGATCCGATTGTTGCTTTGAAAGGCAGCCCTATTCTCATTATGCTGTTTATTCAAGCTGCATTTCTTGTGTTAACCCTGCTCGGCGTGCATCCGATTGCTACGATGGGGATCTTTGGGGGAGTCAGCGGACTGTTAACGGAAGCACTGCCTTCGGTAACCTTGACGATTTTACTCGCAAGCTGTGCCATTGCTACGGTTCCGTCAGCTCCCTATGGTCTTATTGTAACGATTACCTCTGTTGGTTTAGGCGTTAATCCTTATCAAATCGTTCTAAAAAATCTTCCTTACACCTTAATGTGCGGATTTATAGGTATCGTGGTTTCGTTAATTACGCTTTACATTTATTAAAAGTCCAGTATATGGATGAAACGTGAGAATCTTCTTGAAGAAGATTCTTTTTTTTGCAGCTGAAAATCATAAATGAAAAGTGCGGTAAGTATATTAAACACCTGAGAAACGGGGAATATAGTGATAGACATTTAAGAAGTGAAGAAGGAGTTTGTTTAAATGATCATACGATTCGGATATGTAGCCCATGCACTTTCCCTATGGGAAGCCACCCCGGCGAAAACCATGACCTTTTCGAGATACCAAAAATTAAAAGAAGAAGAGCGGATCTCTGAGCTGCAAAGAATTACGCGACTAAATTTACAGCATACACTAAGGGCCATTCATTACAATATTGCACATGAAATACCGCTATATCGTTTCTCTTCTGCCCTTGTGCCATTAGCCACCCATGACGATGTGGAATGGGATTATATTACACCATTTAAGGAGTTGTATGCTGAAATCGGGAAGCTCGTAAAGAAACACCAGCTAAGGACGAGTTTCCACCCTAATCAATTCACACTATTTACAAGTGATAAGCCCCATGTGACTGAAAATGCCGTTAAAGATATGGAATATCATTATGCTTTATTAAAAGCGATGGGGCTTCATGAAGAATCTCATATTAATCTTCATATCGGAGGGGCATACGGGGATAAAGCAGCTGCTCTTGAGCGTTTTCATGAAAATTTAAAGCAATTGCCGGATCCAATTAAAAAGCAAATGACCTTGGAGAATGATGATAAAACGTACACCACTACAGAAACCTTGGAAGTTTGCGAGAAAGAAGGGATCCCTATGATGTTTGACTATCATCATTACATGGCTAACCATACCGCTGATGAAGATTTAGTTGAACTTTTGCCGAGGTTTTACGAAACATGGTCCGGATACGGGTTTCCACCCAAAGTTCACTTATCTTCTCCAAAGAGCGAAGGAGCTTACCGCAGTCATGCAGATTACGTAGAGGAAGCGTATGTAACCCCTTTTCTAAAAATAGTCAAACAGACAGAGCAGCCGATTGATGTCATGATTGAGGCTAAAGAAAAGGATCGTGCTCTATTGAAGCTTGTAGAAGACCTGTCTGCTCAGAGAGGGGTGAAGCGTTTAAAAGGAGGAGAGCTTAATTTTTAAGAGTAGGTAAACATACGTAAAAATCACATTCAGCGAGAGGGGATGCAGCAGATGACTGAAGAGGAATACCTGAGGTACACGATTCAATTAGCCGCTGACAATGTGGAGCGCGATGGAGGTCCATTCGCTGCCATTGTAGTAAAAGAAGGGACTATCATTGCAGAAGCGGGTAACAGAGTGACAGAGAAGATGGATCCTACAGCCCACGCGGAAGTGCAGGCAATTCGAAGTGCGTGCGAAACTCTGGGACATTTTGAGTTAAAGGGATGCGAGCTTTATGTAAGCTGCGAGCCCTGTCCCATGTGTGTGGGAGCTATTTATTGGGCGCGTCCTGAGCAGGTGTACTTTTCGGCAGGAAGAGATGATGCCTCACGTGCAGGTTTTGATGATGAACTGATCTATAAAGAAGTTTCAAAACATCCACAGGAAAGATCCCTGCCTTTCCGCAGAATAACCTTAGATAATGCAGCGCTTCCCTTTAAGAAATGGGAGAGGAAAGAAGATAAATCGGCGTATTAAGCATCTTTTCCACTTATTGCAGAATCCGCTTTGCTTCCATGAACCTTTGTATTCCGGTAAACAATTCCACAGCAAAGAAAAGAAGAGTGGACCATAGAAGGAAGTTGGGAAATAGGAGCATAATACTAAAAAATATAAAGCCTTCTGATCGTTCAGCCGCTCCTGCCTGATAATAAAAAGACTTGATCCCTGCCTTTTCCGATACTGCGCCCACCACTAGGAAAACCGTCATGGAAATAATAATCGAAACGCTTAATAGTAATAGTGGCCACATGACTTCGGGATGTAAATAGGCAACCGCCACAATCATGGCTACTTCCACGATTCGATCGAACGTAACGTCCATGACAGTTCCGAAAGGAGAGGATTTCGTATGGCGTGCCATCGTCCCGTCCACAGCGTCTAAAAAGCCTGATACCCATAATACGATTACTCCTATTATTGGATAACCGCTTAAGTAGAGAAGACTGGTAGAAAGACCTAGAAAAAGTGCAAGAATGGTTATCTGATTGGGGGTCCTGCCTCTTCTTAGTAAAAAAGAAGCGGTTTTTTCTATAGATGGTTGTACATACTTTCTAGCATGCGTGTCTAACATTAAAATCACCTGCTTTTCTCTATTTCTCTCATTTTAACCCTATCTAGTGATTCATAAAATGATTTAAGCTTCCATTTCGTACATTGAACAGCTGGTAATGTTGGAAATAATTAATAGTGAAAAGTTTTAATCTCCCATGTTAATGTGTGAAATAGATTATTTCAGGGAGGTTGATTGCATATGTTTAAGAACTTAATGATTTCCTTATTGGTATTTGCTGGAATATTCACATTTACTTTCCCTGCTCAGGCGGAAGGTGCTCAACAAACTTATACCGTCCAAAGAGGCGATTCCTTATATAGCATTGCATCGAACTATGGGATTTCAACCCATCAGCTGAAGGCGGTCAATGATAAATCGTCTTCTGTGATTTATCCAGGAGAACAGTTGCAGATGCCTGTGCTTCCGGAAGAATGGGAGAAAGATTTACTGGCTCGCTTAGTGGAGGCGGAAGCTAAAGGAGAAAGTTATGCAGGTAAAGTTGGCGTAGCAACAGTGGTATTGAATCGTGTAGAAAGCAATGAATTCCCTAACTCCATTTATGGAGTGATCTATGATGGAATTCAATTCTCACCAGTATTGAATGGGACGATTGAGCAGCCTGCCAGTCAGGAGTCGAAACAGGCAGTAGAGGAAGCTGTAGCTTATCAGGGTTATGATAGAGAGTCTCTTTTCTTTTATAATCCAGCAAAAGCTTCCAGCAGTTACCTTAGCAGTAAAGAAGTAACTACCGTAATTGGTGATCACGTATTCTTAAGGTAATATAAAAAGCAAGCATGGCCCGCCATGCTTGCTTTTTTTTAGTCTTTAACTACTTTAACCGGCTTCTTCTTCATCAAATAGTTCAACTTCCTGTTTACTTTTACGCTTCTTATATACCCGGTTAACATAATCATCTGTAAGGGCTGCAATTTCTTTATGCAGAAATAGGAGTGGGATAATATTGGCCAGTAGTACAAAAGCCAGCAGTAAATCGAGGAATTGCCACACAAATTTCAGCCCACCGATGGCCCCAACAAAAACTGCTAAAATATAAACGATTCTCATAACTCGGGCAAATTTAAGGTTATATAGATATTCCGCTTGTTTTTCGCCATAGAATACCAGGATTCCAATGGTCGTCATGACAAAGAATAATAGGAAAATGGAGATAAAGGTACTTCCGAAGGCGTCTCCAAACTCTGTACCAATGGCAATGTTAATCATGTTGGAAGCATCCGTGCCCCCAACCTCTTTCCATGCTCCGGTAACTAAAACGGTTATGCCTGAAACTGTACAGATCACAATCGTGTCAATAAAGACACTGAAGATTCCCCATAGACCTTGTCTGGAAGGGTGGTCTGTCTTAGCAGCAGCATGAGCGATAGGAGCTGTTCCAAGTCCTGCTTCATTAGAATACAGACCGCGCGCAATTCCCCAGCGCAGAGCTTGCGCTACACCGGCGCCGGCGAATCCGCCTGTTGCAGAAACCGGGGTGAAAGCGTGAGTGAAAATTAAACTGAATACATCCGGCAGCTGACCGGCATTGGCAAAGATGACATACAAGCAGACGGTTAGATAAATGAGTACCATACCTGGGACCAGTTTATCGGTAACCTTGGCGATACGCTGAATACCTCCAAATACGACAGCAGCAATAGCTACACATACGACAGCTCCTGTAATATAAACAGGCCATCCAAATGCTCCTTCGGCCTGTGTAGCAATGGAATTGGACTGCACCATTGTACTCGGAATTAGTTCAAGCATAAGAAAAAAAGCAAAGGCAGAGGAAAGCCATTTCCAGCCGAGGGCTTTTTTTATGTAATATTGAGGTCCCCCGACCCAAACGTTCTTTTCGTTCTTTTCCCTGTACTTCATACCCAGCAGAATCTCAGAGTATTTTGTCGCCATTCCTATTAGAGCAATAATCCACATCCAGAATAGTGCTCCGGGTCCCCCTAAGGAGATGGCAATAGGAACACCAACAATATTGGTGGCTCCCGCTGTCGAGGCTAGGGCAGAGGTGAATGCTTGAAATGGGGTGATGGTACCTTTTTTATCGGTTTTCTTGAAGATCTGACCGATGGTTTGATGGAGAACGTGACCAAAGAAGCGGAATTGAAAGAACTTGATTCTAATGGTGAGGAAAATACCACCTGCAATCAAAATAATAGCAAGTGGATATGTCCATAAAAAACCTGACAAGTCTGCAATCCCTTGCTCTATACTACTCCATAAATTTCCCAATTAAAGGGCCTCCTTTAAAATTTTATAAATATTGTGTTAATTAATCCATATATTCCCTAAAATGTTGTAATTAAACACAGATTGAGCAAGAGAGATGAGAATGAAAAATGATTCGCGTATGATAGGTGTAAACGTTCTCAGGAGGGATATGTTTTGTTAATCCATAAGGATCAGTTTAAGGACCATAATATGAGTAAGTTGATTAAAGGGGCAGTTGTACCAAGACCGATAGCATGGGTTTCTACAGAAAGTGAAGATGGTGTAGGCAATTTAGCTCCGTTCAGCTTTTTTACCGTAGCTTCAATGGACCCTATCACGTTGTGTTTTTCAGTGGGAAGTGTGGAAAGGGAAAAAGATACCCTTACTAATATTAAAGAGACCGGCCAGTTTGTCGTGAATATCGTGTCTGAGTCGCTGGCCAATCAGATGCATGAAAGCAGCAAAGCTCATCCGAGAGAAACAAATGAATTCATACAGGCAGGAACCAGCACAGAACGAGCCGCGTATGTAAAAGCTCCACTAGTTACTGATGCCCCCGTAAGCATGGAGTGTGAGCTCGACAGGATTATTGATCTGGGACTTAACCAGCTTATTCTTGGAAAGGTTGTGGGCTATCATGTAAGGGAAGAAGTGTATATGGAAACAGATAAAATTGACCCATATAAGTTAAAACCTGTGGGGCGTATGGCAGGAGATTATAGTTATATCCGTGAATTCTACAAGCTTCCAAATGAGAATTTACCGGAATAAAAAAGCACCCCATGGGGGTGCTTTTTTATTCCGTACGGGGCTTTGTAGGGTCACAGGAAGGGTATTCTCCCTGGGTAGACTCAGCTACTTTAAATAAATAATAGCATTCTTCGCGAGCCATATGATCTGCCATTAAAGCAGAAAAAGTACCTAAGAGTTCGGCATTCATCTCCATTTCTTCCAATTCCCGCAGAAAGGTTTTAAAAATCTTCATTTCAAGGGCTACTTCATCGTTAAATCGTCTCAGTGCTGGAAAGGACTGGCGATTCGTACGCAGGTACCCTTTCATTTCTACGGCTTTTAAGTAAAATTGCTCAAAATGCTTTGTAAACTTCTCGCTTTTTTCTTTCAGACGCTTTTCCACACCATCAAGTTCATCATTAATAGCGCCTGCGTGTCCTGAAGCGTCCATTAACCAAAGGAGATGGTGATGCAGCTCATGAAAGAGAGGCGGTACTTCTCTTTTTCCTAAATAGCCAATAACCAGCATATACTCTTCCAGTTCATTTACCATGTGATTAATAAAAGTGGGAGGAAGGTGAATCTTGACCTGACCAAAAAGAGAGCGCTCAATTAAATCAAGCTTGAACCGGCGAAATTCACGTACTTTTTCTCCAACTTGGAGGCTGAAGGTCATCCAATCCTGTATAAGCCCGCTTCTGGATTCAGTAAGAAAACTATCCCATAGTTGGACATAAGACTTAGCCAATTCAACTGTTTCTTTTTCTGACGAGTATAACGAATCTCTGATGAATCTGGCGTGGTCCCCTAAAATTTGCAGCCAGAATTGATGCTCGAACTTAGCCGTTTCTTGAAAGCTTTTCATTATCTCCACCCCTTGTCTAAACCTTCCTTCCATAATTATTCAAAAGGGGCGGTGCTCATACGAAGGACTATCCCAAAAAAGCTCGCGGATGCGAGCTGAAATAGATTTGAATCTTAACTATTTTATTTTCGGAGTTTGTATGTTCATTACCTTATTTTCCAAAGGATGAAAGAAATTTCACTCGGTCTCCCATAGGCGGAACGGTATCATCAACCAAAGATATTTCCAGTAAGGAAGGACCGGAGTTTTGAAGTAATGGTTGCACCTTTTCTTCAGTAAGTTCACCTAGATGATCAATTCGAACGCACGGTACACCTAGGGAAGCAGCCATTTGAGATATATCCACCGGCTGCTGAGAAAAACGTTCGTGGGCTCGTTTATATTGAAGGGAATGTCCATGATGAACCATGCCAAGGCGTGAATTGTTCATGACTACAAACAGAACAGGAACATCGTATTCTTTTGCGGTCAGGATCTCCATTCCATGCATAAAGAAGCAGCCATCTCCTGTAATACTAATTGTTGGCCGCTCCGGTTCAGCTAGCTTGGCGCCAATAGCACTGCCGATTCCACTCCCCATTGCCCCGAAATGCACGTTTATATCATAGGAATCTTCATGAAGAACATTCATATGGTTAATGACGTAGGCCATAAATTCTCCAATATCGATTGTATATCTTGAAGCTGAAGGCAATATTTCCTGTAACTTAAGCAGCACGTTGGAGGTGTTGTACTCCTCCGTCAAAGCCACTTTAGACCTACTCACAGCAGGATAAGAGTTTCTTTTCTTTCCGCGTGCATTTAGTTCTGTGATGATTGAAGAAACTGTAAGATGAACATCACCGTGAATCGCTGTGTCTACGATATATTTTCGATTAAAAACAGAAGCATCGAAATCGACCTGGATAGTCCATTTATCTTTATTAATATTAGAGTTCCAATTGTTAGTGGCCGTTTCTCCGAGACTGGAGCCTAAAATAAGAACGGCTTCCTTAGTACGATCATTAATAAGCTGGGAAGCTTGTTCATGACCGGCAAACCCGAATACACCAGTGAGCAGTGGATGATCATCGGGGATCAACCCTTTGGCCTGCGGGGTAGTAACAATCGGCCAGTTAAGAGTTTCGGCTAATTCAAGAACATCATTAACTGAACCCCGTATACCTTGACCAGCAAAAATATAACCATTTTTAACTTCGGTTAGTTTATTAACCGTATCATGAATTAACTGGTCATCCGGCAGTAAGGGAGTGCGGGATGGGAAAGCTGGAATCCGGGGTGCATGAATATCATGAAGCTGTACATCGATCGGCATGGCAATATGTACAGGTCCCGGGACTCCCGTGAGAGCAATTTCTACAGCCTTATGAATTTCAGAGAGAAGTTCTTCTGCCTTATCCACCCTTTTACTGTACTTAGTGACAGATTGATAAAGCGGGTCCGCATGAAGCTCCTGGGAAGCGTTAAGTCCCACAGTGTTAACAGGTACAGCGCCCGTTAGAAACAGCACAGGCAAGTGTTCCCGCATAGCATTTGCAGCGCCCGTAACTAAGTTAGTACCACCGGGACCGCTGCTCCCAATGCAAACCCCGAGTGACTGAGAATACTTGGCATAAGAAGCGGCCATATAGGCGGCTGCACCTTCGTGTTTAGCGATGATAGGTGTAATGGAAGGTATATCATAAAGTTCATCGAAAAAAGCATTAACGGACCCAGCAGGGATTCCAAAGATTTTGGAAACATTTCCTGACACCAGGTAATCCAAAACAGCTCGAACGGATTTCATTTTTTTAACCCCTTTGTAGAATGTTTTTTTACAAATTCTTCAATCAGTTGACCGGGAGGGAGAGGACGACTGAAAAAGAACCCTTGGATTAAATAACACCCACGGCCTTGAAGGAAATCAATCTGATCCTGCGTCTCTACTCCTTCAGCGATTACGTCAAGTTTAAGGCTGTTGGCTAAAGTGATAATGGTATCGGTGATCGCTGCATTATTTTTATTAATTGTAATGTCATCGATAAAGGATTTATCGATTTTAAGGGTATCCACAGGAAAGTTCTTTAAGTACCCTAGCGATGAATATCCTGTGCCGAAATCATCAATTGAAATTTTAATCCCCAGGTCTTTCAGTTGTTTAATAGTAGTCGTTGTTTTACAAGTATTGTGAATGATGAGGTTTTCTGTTAACTCTAATTCCAAGTTTCCTGCAGGTAGACGAGTTTCATTAAGGACACGCTCGACCACGTTAACTAAGTTGTTCTGGTTGAATTGCTGAGGTGACAAATTGACGGAAACCGTCCAATCCCTATATCCCTTTATGTACCATTGTTTCATCTGCTTACAAGCTTCTTTTAATACCCATTCTCCGAGTTTCCTGATTAACCCTGTTTCCTCAGCAAGAGGTATAAAGGCTTGAGGTGGTACTAACCCAAAATCAGGGTGTTCCCAGCGAATTAGAGCTTCCATACCAATCATTTTTTTGGTTTCCAGATTTATTTTAGGCTGATAATATAACATGAACGAGTTTTCTTCGTTTAAAGCCTTGTAGAGGTCGTTTTCCAGTTTTATAGTTTCTATAGAGCGATTATCAATGTCCGTTGAATAAAATTGAAATTGGTTCCCTGAAAGCTCTTTGGCTTTGTACATAGCCAAATCAGCATGCTTAATAAGCTCTTCGGCACCTGATCCGTCAGATGGGTAAAGACTGATTCCGATACTTGTTTTAATGGCTATTTCCTGATTATTTATTGTGAATTGCTGCTCGAATACCTGGAGGATTTTGTTTGCATAATTGACGGCATCCTGCTCTTCCTTCACGCTTGGCAGAAGGATGATGAATTCATCTCCGCCTTGTCTAGAAACGGTGGCATCTTTAGGCATAGCAGACTCCAGTCGCTGTGCAGCTTTTTGAAGTACTGTATCTCCAAAGCTATGACCAAATGTATCGTTAATCTTCTTAAATCGATCTAAGTCCAAGAAAAGGATGGCTAATGAACGGTTGTGGAGTTCAGCGTACGTTAAGGCCTGGTTCAGCCTGTCCTGGAATAGAACACGATTGGGTATATTCGTCACTATATCGTAATAGGCATGGTATTTTATTTTTTCTTCCATTTGTTTTCTGGAGGTCACATCTTTAAATGTAATTACATAACCTACAATTTGCTCAGCTTGTCTTTGGGGTGTGATCACATATTCGACCGGAAAATAAGAACCATTTTTCTTTTGAAAGTAACGATCGGAATGACCAAGGTTGTTATCGGCATCATCCGCTTCCACGAATTTATGGAAATTACCGGCCTGGTCCACCTGATAGAAGATCTTTTTGTAAGAAAGTCCCATAATTCCATCTTCGTTCGGATAACCAAGCAGTTCGATCGCGGAAGGGTTAGCGAATGTGATTTTTCCGTCTAAGTTAAGTCCAAAAATCCCTTCGCCGGCTGAATTTAGTATAAGTTCTTTTTCATTGCTGATTTTTTGCAAATCTGTGATGGCTTCCTCAAGTTCCTTATTTTTTTGAGTAAGCTCAGAGGTTCGTTTGTTAATAATCGATTCTTGTTTTTCCATATAAATTAGATTAAAAAGAACAGGTGCTGTGGCATCTACTATGGATTCAGCTAGTTGGCGAACATGGCGTGGATATGTATAGCCTCTTTCTTGTAAATTTACAATGGCTATTGTTCCAAGTACTTCTCCTACAGCTACCAGGGGGATCATATATAATCCTTTGATACCAAATCGCGTGCATGCCTCATGGTTTGGTCTTGAATCTATGGTAACGTCAGGAATCATGATGGAATGTTTCTTCTCTACAACCTCTCGGAAAGCAGCATCATTTGAAAAATCAACCTTTAGTTGCTGATGTGTGTTCTTCCAATCATCTTCTGTCCAGTCACTGTTTTTACTCAAGCTGACGGGCTTCATCTGCAACTCAGCTGCAGGATCTAGAAAGTGGGCTCCAATATTATTGTTTTGTAATACTTCACTTAAGTAATGGAAACATTTGTCAATGGCTTCTTGAAGAGAAGAACAGAGTGAGAGTTCGCGGGTTACATTCAGCAATAGCTGCTTTTCTTTAATCAAATCTTCTTTACGGGTCAAATTAGTGGCATTTCGAATAGCGACAGCAGCCATATTTACATAAGCATTGATGGACTCTATTTCATCATCGGTCAAATCCATAGGAATTCCATAGTCGAATAAGAATACCAATCCATAAATTTCATTTTCATAAAAAATAGGGGCTACCAGTAGAGAATTTATCTTGAACGCATTTATCGCCCTTGAATCAGGGCGATTGTCTTTGGAGGTATCTGGAATATAAATGGTTTTCTTCGTCTCAATGACTTCTTTTGCAAGTTGGTCGTATTCTGGATCTACAATATGCATATCAAGGGTCATTCCATTTATAAGAGCTGGTTTTCCGACGTACCCTCTATAAGTGCCATCTTCCTGCGGCAGGTAAATCCCTACGGAATCACAGCGCGTGATCTCTTCGGATATGGCTGTTACGACGTGCTCTAAAACATCACGCAAATCAAGCTTAGTATTGATAAGCTGGGTAATTTGCGCAAGGCGAGAATATCTAGTTTGTTCTTCAGCCATTTCATAACCTCCATACTCGTCATATTATGATAATGTTCGACTTCTGGAACGAACCTCCTGCTTTAGGACCTTACTTAATATGTTCTCTGTTACAAAAAGGGTCAAAAGTCACGCTTGAATTACTTATTTATACAGTTATAAAGTATTGGGGTTTGATTAGGGTAAAAGGACAAAGAGGGTGTAAGGATCGTAACGAACACATCTGCTTTATTTAAGGAAAGCTCCCGTTACTTGAAGACTCGATTTCGAGATAACTAAGTCCAATACGTTTGATTGAGGAAAGGGCTGGTGGGGAAATGACTCGTCTTGTTCTATCACACAGACACTCGAGACATAAGCCATTCATCAACGGACGGAAAGACCACCGCCCTTTTGATGCTCGGCTTATGCTGGTCGTGTCTTTCGGGGTGATGCCACATTTGAACACTTTCCTATGGCCCTACACGACGTAGGGTCGATCGACGTTGCCACAGGACGTGGCGACTTTAGTCGATCCTCCTTTTTACGGTGAGCTTCCTCGCTCGTTTCACTCCCTGCGGGATCTCACCTGATTCCTTCTCCCATGGGAGTCTCCCCATTTCCCCACCAGCCCAACCATAGGCAGAAAATCGGACCTTTTGAAGAAGAGGAATTGTTCATCACTCATTTCAGCAAACGCCTTTATATCAGCGTTTTCAATTGAAATGAAGCAAAATGCAGGAAATATTCCCTTTATAGAATTATAACGAAGTAGATAAGATGCTGAGTGGTTTCGATCCTCTTGTTCGGCCAGGTCCCCCGCAGGACCTACCCTCTCATCAAATAGCTCGAAACTGAGTCTTCAACTAACCGGCCCTATTGTGCAATAACCTTTTTGGTTACAATTCAACATAATTTTAATAGAACCAAAAAAAGTGTAAACATATACGTTTACACTTTCTTCCTTCTTTATTGTGTTAGTGTCTCTGTAACCTTATCTATAGTCATGCCATGGGCAATTACGCCATCAATGGTCCAGTGACTTGGTTCGTTCATTTGATAAACCTGGTCCTTTTCAACAGCCGGGGTGCTTTGCCATACGGAACTATTTTTAAGGATTTCCAACCCGGCTTCTCCCTCCTGAGCAATTAAGAAGACATGGTCAGCATCCATTTGTCCCAGTTTTTCTAATGCGATTGGATTCCATTGCGCTTCGGCTTCCGGAAGGTTTTTAATAAACTCAGGCTGGGTGACACCAAGGTCGTTATAGAGAACTTCTGCACCATAACGAGTGTTTTCGAAAACGTAGAATTGTTCACCTGAAGCCCATATGAATGCAACGGACTCGTCACCAATGGACTCCTTCAGACTTGCTTTAGCTTCCTTTGCTTTTTGGTCAAAATCAGCCAGTGCCTGTTCGGCTTCTTTTTGTTTACCAAGAATTTCACCCATTTGAGTTAATTGCTTGCGCCAATCTGAACTGTTTTCTTCACTAAATACGTAGGTCGGAGCAATATCACTGTACTCTTCATACGTACCATTTTGCAGAGCGGATGGACCGCTGAATAAGATTAAACCTGGATCCTGGTTAATGGTTTGTTCTAATGGCAGATCCCAGGCTATTTTTGGAACACCCTCTAATTGCGGCTGTAGGTAGTCGAGAACTGTGTCACCAATCGACCACTGTGCCACGGGCTGCTCTCCAAGAGCTACTAAAGGATCTTCTAAGTAAGGGGCGAGAATGCGTTCAGGGTTGGAAGGGATGGTTACTTCTCCCATCTCATGAGTCAACGTTCGTTCTTCGTTTGATTGTTCACCTTGATTTTGGTCTGAAGAGTTTTCTTCAGAAGACGTAGTGTCTTCATTATTATTACATGCCGTTACTACAGTAAGCATGATCAATAGACTGAATAATAAAAGGAACTTTGATCTAAACATGACTTTCCTCCTAAAAAGATATTCTAATACCTCGATAATGATAATCATTTTCATTGAAAATGTCAAGGTTAAACCTGCCGCACGTGACTTGAACTACTGGAATATTATCGATATAATACGTAGTGATAATGATTCTCAATTTTAATTAAATAAATACATAAACTGATGCTAGTGATAGAGAGGGTTTACTGCCGTGAGCGAAGAGGTTGAGCGAAATAAAAATAATAAAAAAGATATAGAAGGATTAACCTCGAAGTTCTTCCAGGCTGGCCTTGTATTTTCTCTGGCTATTGCTGGATTATTCCTGGCTCTTGGATTATCCGTTTCTTTAGGGGTAACCGATATACAATTAAAAACGGTGTGGGACTCTATATTCGCTTTTGATTCAGGAGTCACAAATCATCAGGTTATTCGGGAACTGCGTTTACCTCGTGCATTTGGTGCTGCTCTAGTGGGCAGCTTTCTTGCTGTCTCAGGTGCAGTTATGCAGGGGTTAACTAGAAATCCCCTGGCTTCGCCCTCGATTATGGGTGTTACGCACGGGGCTGCTTTTGCTCTGATCATTGGGCTGGTCTTTTTCCCGTCTATGACGAATCTTGGGATGACCATTTCAGCTTTCATAGGGGCAGGACTCGCCGTACTTATTGTATTCGGTGTAGGCTCTTTTTCAAAAGGCGGCTTGACCCCTGTAAAACTTGCCCTGGCCGGTGTGGCTGTAGGTGGAATGTTGAGTTCTTTATCTTCTGCCATCTCTCTTCATTTTCAGGTGGCCAAGCAAATGAGTTTTTGGTACGCCGGAGGGTTAACGGCGACAGACTGGCTGTCTGTGAAAATTCTTTTGGTTGTCGGACTTGCGGGTTTAACGCTTGCATTATTTCTTTCAAGAGCGGTGACCATCCTTAGTTTAGGAGAAGACGTGTCCAAAGGGCTCGGACAAAACACTTTCGTCGTAAAGTCTTTAGGAATTGTAGTTGTTTTTCTTTTAACTGGGGCTGCTGTTTCTGTTGCAGGGACGGTTGGATTTGTTGGCTTAGTTATTCCTCATATGACCCGGGCTTTAGTAGGCACGGACTATCGGTTAATTATTCCAGTATCGGCTGTGCTCGGAGGATTGCTTCTAGTGTTATCGGATATTGGAGCGCGGCTCGTTAACGCTCCTTTTGAGACACCTGTAGGAGCCATCACAGCGTGTATTGGTGTTCCGTTCTTCCTTTACCTTGCTCGTGGAGAAGGGAGGGGGATGGAATGAATAAAAAGCAGAGACGCTTTGGCTGGATTGTCTCTATATTAGGGGCTAGTATATTCGTGCTATTTCTATTCAGCTTAAACATGGGTGTGGTCAATATAGCTCCAATGGAAGTCATTCGTACGCTTCTTGGGAGTGGAAGCAGCACGGAAGAGATGGTTTTATTTAATATCCGTCTGCCGAGAATGGTGCTTGCTCTTCTGATCGGTGCTGGCCTCGGGGTCTCCGGCGCTATTCTTCAAGGGGTATCCCGTAATGACCTTGCGGACCCGGGGATTCTTGGAATTAATACAGGAGCCGGTTTTGCTATTATTGTCTACATTTTCTTTTTTCAAGGTTCGATGTCCAAATTAAGTGGCCTTGGTATTTACGCCATGCCCCTTTTTGCCCTGGCAGGGGCTTTTCTCGCTGCTTTTCTAATTTACCTATTAGCCTGGAAAAAAGGAATTAATCCTGTTCGGTTAATTCTTGTTGGTATCGGGGTGAATTCGGGATTCAGCGCAGCTTTAATTATTTTTCAAGTGAAGATGAACCCTCAGGATTTCACTCAGGCTATGGTGTGGCTTGCCGGGGATATATGGGGAGGGAACTGGGACTTTGTCGCCGCTTTGGCTCCGTGGATCATTTTGTTGACTGTATATGCCATGTACAAAGCGTCAGTTCTGAACATCTTGAATCTTGGTGATCAGATTTCTACAGGTCTGGGAGCGGCCGTGGAAAGAGAACGCAGGGTTTTATTGGCGCTTGCTGTAGCACTTGCGGGGTTATGCGTAGCTGCTGGTGGCGGCATTGCGTTTCTTGGACTGGTAGCTCCTCACTTGGCTCGAAGATTAATGGGACCAAAACACGAGACGTTAATACCTGTTACGGCTTTAATAGGTGCACTGATTTTGCTGGCAGCGGATACGGTAGGAAAGAACTTGATCGCTCCGGCCGAAATACCGGTTGGTATCGTAGTAACCATTGTGAGCACCCCTTACTTTATATATTTACTAATGAAAACCCATTAGAAGAGGAGACCAATTATGAACGAGGTATTTGATGTAACGATTATTGGCGGAGGAACAACGGGTTTGTATACATCATTTTATAGTGGCATGCGTGGTTTAAAAACAAAAGTCATTGAATATCATCAGGATCTGGGAGGGAAAGTAGCTTTCTTCTACCCTGAAAAGAAGATATATGATGTAGGAGGGTTTCTCGGAGTACGAGGAGAAGATCTCGTGACCGAGGTAGAAAACCAGGCGTTAAGTGTTCAGCCTGTAATCGTTACAGGCGAACAGATTCGGACGATTGATAAACAAGAGGATGGATCTTTTATCCTTACCTCAGCCAATGGTGAGCAGCATTTCTCGAAAACAGTGATTGTTGCCTCCGGTATGGGGACATTCGAGATGGAACCTCTTCAGGTAGAGGGCAGTAGTCAGTATGATGACAGGTGTATTCACTATACGATTCAAAACGTAAATCAGTACGCTGGAAAAAAAGCAGCTGTGATCTCTCAAAGCCGAGTTGGAATCGACTGGGCGCTTGCGCTTGAAAAAGTGGCAGAGGAAGTACATTTAATTAACCGTGGCGAAGAATTTAAGGCCGTGTATGAACAGGATATAGAAACTCTTGAAAAGTCATCCGTTTACGTTCATAGGAATCAAAAGGTAGAAGATTTAGCAGGTGACGGACAAGTGCTCACAGGAATTACTTTACAGGACGGAACCGAATTGGATGTCGGGCACCTTTTAGTCTATGAAGGACTGAATATAGAGAAAAGCCTGTATGATAGCTGGGGCCTTGAAACAGAAAAAGGGAGGATTCCTGTTGGTACGGATATGTGCACATCTATCGAGGGAGTTTTTGCAGCAGGCGATGCGGCTATTTATCCAAGTAAGACGATGTTGATCGCTTCTGGATTTTCAGAAGCAATGACAGCTGTGAATAGTGCAGCCATGTACCTGGATCCTAAAGCAAAAGCGCAGGTGTATAGTACGGTTATTTATAAGCATGCGAAGGATTAACTTAGAGAAAAGCCCGAAATGAGAGAAAGCTGTGTCAGTTCAATCTCTCATTTCGGGCTTTTAGTTAGGTTGAATCAATGGCAGATGCCTAGATTATAGGCGACAATCTTCAGTTGGGAAGCAATCGTGAGAAGCCATGCGGTAAAGTTAATTAGGAATGCTGTAGACAATTTTTGAGTATGAACAAAGGAGTTTCTCTTCTTCATATAATAGGTGAGTAAGGGTATCGTAAGAAGTGAAAGGATGGCAGTCAATCCTAAAAGTCCTTTGTATTCGTTTGTCCACAGAAAATGATTAGGTAAGGGGATAATAATTGTTGGTGTATATAGGATGGAAATAAAATAAAAGCCTATAATCCAAGAAGTGAGCATAAAGAAAAGGCTCATCCAAAGTGAGAGCAGTTTCACTTGTTTCTCTCCTTTGCATCATTATTCCGACCTTTTTGATCGGGTTAATGATATCTTATGTTTCCCCTTACGAAAAGTCAATATTACCCGTAGGATTTTTGGTGTTCTTTTTTCTTCTTCAAGTAATCTTCATCCTCCCTTGCCTGGATCCACTTTTCTTCGAATATCTCGGCTGATTTTGCTTTTTCTTCATCAATATCCCGTTCATTAATCTCCCCATTTTTATCGTACTTTTTACCACCTTTATAATTTGCATAGCGGCGGGAGCGTGTATACCCCATCTGCAGAAATTTCCGGGCCATATCCATGCCGATGAAGTCATCATTTTTCTTGTAGTCTAAGAACATTTGATAAATTTTATCTGATGATTCTCTGGCTATTTCAGGAGTTTTAAAACGCCAGTGGGGGAGAATCTCTCCTTTATAGGGTTCTACCATCAGGACGCCCTGTTCTCCCCGCCCTACTCTATACTTGTCCGGGTTCTTACGGAAATCTGTATTTTTAAAATCTATCGAATAATCGAATGGCAAAGAAATCTCTCCTTCATTACGTATTTTCAATTCCGAACATATTTAATTCCAGATCCTGAGACAGCTTTTTTATGAGAGCTCCGCCTGCTGTACTGTTGCCTTTTGGACTAATCGCTGGGCCAATGACCCCAATCCCCATTCGTCCGGGAATAGCGCCGATAATACTGCCGGACACTCCGCTTTTACAAGGAAAACCAGCTTCTACAGCATAGTGACCTGAAGAGTTGTACATACCAGAGGTCATCATAATAGCTTTCACAGTGCGAAGGTGATGAGGTGGAATTAATCGTTCTTCACTTTCAGAAGTCATTCCGCCTCTTGCCAGGAAGGCGCCTACGCGCGCAAAATCCTCTGCACACATCATGACCGAATTCATCCGAAAGTACAGTTCGAGTGCATCATCCACACTGGTAACGAGCGTTCCCGTACTTTGCATAAAATAAGCGAGAGAACGGTTGCGGGCACTATTGGCACGTTCCGCCTGGTACACTTCCTCACTCATTTGCAATTCATTATTATTTGTAATTTTTTTAAGGAAATCAAAGTAGCGGTTAAACCGGTTTTCTACGCTTCTACCTTTAATCAGGGCAGCAATAGCGATAGCGCCTGCATTAATCATCGGGTTAAAGGGTTTGCTTGTATCATAAGACTCAAGCTGGCTGATAGAATTGAAAAAATCTCCCATCGGTTCCATCCCGACTGTCTGGAACACACGATCTTTGCCAAAATCCTGAAGGGCGAGCATGAGCCCGATGATTTTCGAGGTGCTCTGCATGGGAATATAGTGATGGTGATCACCTGCTGAGAAAGACTCTCCTTCATTCGTTATGATGGTCACTCCGAGAAGATCTTTCATCGTTTCATCAAAGTTGGGAAGGTCCATGTTTACTTGGCCTGAGGAAGCATAGGGTTTGCTATCTTCAATAGCATCCTCAAGATATTCTTCAGTGAGTTTCTGCATGTAGTTCTCTCCTTACCTGTTATTCATCTCTACCTCATTCCCTTAAAAATGGAAAGGGTAAACCAGTTAGCCCCCTCTAATACTCCATGGATGGTGGAAAAAGGAAATAAAAGGTACCTCAGGTCATCCATTTAATGGAAGACCTGAGGTACCTTTTATTTACAGTGATATTATTTAAGGTTGTTTAAGGTAGCGTCTATCTTTAAGGAACAGGCGCCAGAATAGATAAAAAGCCGGAATCAAAATGCCGAATCCAACACCGTACACAATCAACATTGGATAGAAGGTTGATGGATTTGTGAATCCTTCTGTAACGGTGAGGTGCGGGTAAACGAGATAAGGGAGGTGGGCTGAACCATAAGCATAGATAGCAATTCCATATTGGAGAATGATAGCTGTAACAGCAAGTCTTGACCAGCCGCGCACTCCGTCCCGTTTTTTAATAAATAACAAAGTATATCCAATGATAAAAAAGAACACAGATAATCCAAACCATAGCCAGTTATCCTCGATGTTCTCTACGATCCAATTTGCTTCTGTGGGGAACGTCCCAATGGTTAGCATCGCAATAGCAATGGACACGGGCCCGAGCCAAATTGCATGCTTACGAAATGTCTGATACGCAGACCAATCATCAGCTTCTTTAGAATAATCCATAAGGAATACAGCTGAAATAAAAAGCTCAGTGGAAAGACCAAATGCTATATGCATATACAAGGTCGGGTGAGTAATGAGTTCAGCATAATGAAGGACCGGAAGATCATTTTTAAAATCCACAAATCCCCCGAGTGTGATCGGTAAGATACTTACAAGAAGTGCGGGAATAATTAAACCCGAAAATCCTGAAGTCAGCCGCATAAGTTCCCTGTACTTTTGAGTGTGGTGTTCAAAAACCATAAACGTCGTTCGAATTGTCAAAAGCAGCAGCCCAATTCCAACGGGAACAAGCAGGATACTGCCAAGTAAGGTTGTTGCAAAGGGGAAGAATGTTACAACGGAAACAACGAATATGACTAAAAAGACATTTGTCACTTCCCAGGTAGGGGACAAAAAGCGGTTCGCGATTTGCGAAGCACTGGTCTGATCGTTTTTTCCGTAAATCATTCCCCAGAATCCTGCTCCGAAGTCAAGGGATCCAAGGATGGAGTAGATAAAGAGCAAGCTCCATAAAATTGTGATGGCGAGCGTCGAGGCTTCCATAGGTTAATCAGCTCCTTTATTGGTAAACATGGATTTAATGCGCTGCATCCAGGTCTTTGCTTACAGGGTTCCGCTTAAAGTAGGATCGCAATACAAAACCGGTGATAAATAATAGAGTGATATACAGCGTTAAAAATAATCCAAGTAAAAAGCCGACACTGCTTGATTTAGTAGCCGCTTCGCCTGTTCGAAGTACATCTGTTATGGTCCAGGGCTGTCTTCCAATACAGCTGAAACACCAGCCGGTTTCAATCGCAATCATTGCAAGCGGTCCGCTGACCGCAAGAATAGCCAGAAGCCACCCGGGAAATTCTCTTTTTAATATATGTTTCCAAAATATAGCGAAAAACGCGACCACAATTAAAAGCGAACCGATACCGACCATGACGTTAAATAGTACATGCACATACAGAGGGGGCCATAATTCCTCAGGAAATTCATTCAAACCGAGAACTTCTGTATCCAAGCGGTCTCCAGCCAGAAAACTGAGAGCATAAGGAATTTCCACAGCATATTTGACCCGTTGGTCTTCCAATGATGTATAGCCTCCAATGGATAAAGGTGCATAGCGTGTGGTTTCGAATAAACCCTCTGCTGCAGCGAGTTTACGCGGGTTATATTCATGCAGCATTTGAGCCGTTTCATGCCCGTTTATCGCAGTAGCCAGGGACATGATGGCGCCAAAGTACAAAGCTATAGTCAGCGCTTTCTTATGATAATTTCGTTCTTTAGTCGAAAGGCCTCTTCTCATTAAACGGATAGCAGCAATGGAAGCAATAATAAAAGCAACTGTCATATAAGCAGACAGCGTCACATGGATAGCGGTCACACCAAAGCTTGGGTTAAAGAAAGCAGCCCATGTATCGACATCTGTAACACTTCCGTCAGGGGTTATGTTAAAACCAGCGGGTGTATTCATCCACGCGTGCACATCTGTAATTAAGATTGCCGAAGCGGTTGCCCCAAGAGCAACCGATATAATGCTGATAAATCTTAAAACCGGTGGCAGCCGATCAGCTGCGTATAAGTAGATGGACATGAAAACGGCTTCGATTAAGAATGCGAAAATCTCCATCTGGAAAGGAAGGGCAATGACTTGTCCGACTATTTCCATGAAATTTGGAAAAAGCAATGATATAAGAACACCGACTATCGTTCCGGAAGCAATTGAAACGGCAAGTATAATGGCGAAACCTTTGGTCCACCTTCTTGCCATCAGTGCATAATCGGAATCTTTTTTAATGTAATGCAGAACTTCAGCGATGATGATCATCACAGGCAAGCCCACACCGATTGTGGCATAGATAATATGAAACCCTAAGGAAGACCCAAATAAAATACGGGCCATAACGACGATATCCATGAAATATTCCACCTCCAATAACTATCCATCATTTATTTCCTTAATATCTTTTTATATACAAAAAGAGGGAATTTCGATCGACAGAACTAAAAAAGACACCCACTAAGTTAGTGAGTGTCATATTTTTTGACAGAGAACCATCCATTCATCAATCGAAAAAGATTCCAGAGTGCCTTCTTTACGAACAAAGGAAAAATAGGAAGAGGCTTGTGGCCCCGCTTGAAGGAAATACTCCTCCACAAGCTTCTGGCTGTTTTTATCATGAAGTGTTCTCTCCAGCCAATCCCTGAACGGAAGTGTTTTTTTGCGCTTACTTTCTCTTTTCAGCTGAAATCCTGCAGGTTGAATCATTTTCTTCCATTCTGACACTTTCCAGGCCCTATGGTGACTGGAATCACGCATTTGTTCAAACGTGTTATAGAAAAGGTCGAGGTGATCATCTTCAGGTGCAGTATTATCGATCATCAAAAATAATCCCCTGGGCTTTAGTACACGATAAGCTTCGTTTATAAATTTCTCCGGCTCAGAAAAGTGATGAGGAGCAATTCTGCAACAAACCACATCAAAGCTTTCATCTAGAAACGGGAGACTCGAAACATCGGCAATAATATAGGAAAGGTTTTTTATATTGCTCAAGTGACGTGCTGTATTTTCCAGCATTTCTTTGGTGAGGTCACTTGCGACAACATGATCCATCCATCGGCTCATTTCCCTGGCTACATGCCCGCCGCCCGTTGCCAGGTCCAGCCCTTTCCAATTTGGTTCAGGATTCAGCCATTCCGTAATTAAGTTTAAGTCCTGCTGGTTATTATGGGTAGAGCTGCTTACATAGGCTTCTTTGTTTTTAGAAAAGGTAGATTGAATCCTTTTTTTCATTTCTTCAGACATCCCGCCACCTTCTTTCTGGTTTGTTATTAGTGTACTCCCCAGGAGGGAAAAGCGATAATACTGGATTTTAATTCATCCTGATAAGTATAATGAATCAAAGAGCAGGGCCTCACTGTTAGCACGTATGAATCCCCTGACAAATGGGCAGGATGGTGGATGAAGATTCTTTGACAATTCAAGAATTTCCATGTACGATATGGAGAAACTACGTATTTTTTCGTTGACGAGAAGAGTAGGCTGTAAAGGCTGTCCACAGAGAGTCGCTGTTTGCTGTAAGGCGATGACAGGTTAGAGCTGAAGATCATCTCTGAGAAGTTTCGCTGAAATGAGATTAGAGTAAGTGAAACCGGCTGGCGGCCGTTATCCGTTTTATGAACCGAGAGCCGTGCAATTGCTGTGCGGAATATGGGTGGTACCGCGGATCTACATCCGTCCCTGTTTTTATGACAGGGGCGGATTTTTTATATTTTAAAGGGAATTCCCTTTGATTCTATAGGTTGTTGATGAGTTTACGAGATAAAAATAAAAAGGGTAAGAGGTGGAACGAATGCGCAGTGTTAACACGAAAGAAGCAGCAGTAGACCGCGAGAATCGCGTCAAAGACTATTGGAACGCTGAAAATGTATTCAATCGTTCAATGGATGAACGAGAGGGTGCAGAAACGTTTGTATTCTATGAAGGTCCTCCAACAGCTAACGGACTTCCGCACGCCGGTCACGTACTGGGCCGTGTTATTAAGGACTTTGTAGCTCGCTATAAAACCATGGGAGGTTATCAGGTACTTCGGAAAGGCGGCTGGGATACTCACGGTCTCCCTGTTGAACTTGAAGTGGAAAAACAGCTTGGTATTTCCGGGAAACAGCAAATCGAAGAGTACGGTGTGGAGAAGTTTATTGAAGAATGTAAAAAGAGTGTCTTTAATTACGAGAAGCAGTGGAGAGAGTTTACAGAATCCATCGGTTACTGGCTCGATATGGATGACCCGTATGTAACGCTTCAGAACCGATATATTGAAAGTGTCTGGTATATCCTGAGTGACCTTCACAAACGCGACTTATTAAGCAAAGGGCACCGTGTTACCCCTTACTGCCCAAGCTGCCAGACTACACTTAGTTCGCACGAAGTTGCTCAAGGGTATGAGGATGTTAAAGATCTGTCAGCTACTGCTAAGTTCAGAGTAAAAGGATCCGAAAATGAGTTCTTCCTGGGATGGACGACAACTCCCTGGACCCTCCCTGCGAACGTAACGCTTGCTGTACATCCTGAACTTACGTATGTAAAAGCGAAGCAGAATGGCGAAGTTTATATCGTGGCTGAAGCATTGGCTGAGAAAAATATGGGCGAAGACTACGAAGTTCTATCGACTCATAAAGGCAGAGAGTTTACCGGAGTAGAATATGACGCGCCATTCCCATTTGTTAAACCTGAGCGTGGCCACTTTGTAGTAGAAGCAGATTTTGTTAACGCAGAAAGCGGTACGGGTGTCGTACACATTGCTCCTGCTTATGGTGAAGATGACTATGCTTTAGTAAACGAACATAATCTTTCATTCTTTAACGTGGTGGACAGCCAGGGGCGTTATACGGAAGATATTCCGCCGTTTGCAGGACGATTCGTAAAAGACTGTGACGTTGACATTGTGAAGTATCTGGCAAATGAAGGACTTCTTTTCCATAAAGAAAAGTATGAACACAGTTATCCGCACTGCTGGCGCTGTGACTCTCCGTTGCTTTACTACGCAATCGAAAGCTGGTTTATCAAAACGACAGAACTGAAAGATCAGTTCTTGAAAAATAATCAGCAGGTGGAGTGGTACCCGGATCATATTAAAGATGGCCGTTTTGGTAATTTCCTTGAAAATATGGTCGATTGGAATATTGGACGTAACCGTTTCTGGGGTACACCGTTACCTATCTGGATCTGTGACTCCTGCAACCATCAGTATGCACCGCACAGTCAGGCGGATCTGCAGGAAAAAGCGATCGGGGATATTGGAGATGTAGAGCTTCATAAGCCATATGTCGATCGTGTTCAGCTGAAATGTGACCATTGTGAAGGAACGATGAACCGTGTCCCAGAAGTTATCGATGTTTGGTTTGACAGTGGCTCCATGCCATTTGCCCAGCAGCACTATCCATTTGAAAATAAAGAGCAGTTTGAGAAGCAATTCCCGGCAGATGTGATCTGTGAAGGAATTGACCAGACCCGCGGGTGGTTCTACAGTCTCCTGGCTGTTTCAACCTTATTCACGGGGAAAGCCCCTTACAAACGTGTGCTTTCTACCGGCCATATTCTGGATGAAGAAGGCCGTAAGATGTCGAAGAGTAAAGGGAATGCCCTTGACCCAATGGATCTCGTGAATAAATTTGGAGCGGATGCTTTCCGCTGGGCTCTCCTTGCCGATAGTGCTCCGTGGAACAACAAGCGCTTTTCAGAACGCGTGGTTGTGGAAGCTAAATCAAAAGTGATCGATACGCTTGTAAATACCCACGGATTCTATACGCTGTATGCAAATATTGATGGTTACGAGTTTGATGCGAATGAAACGGGAGAGAAAACACTTCTGGACCGCTGGGTACTCGCCCGTTTGAATAGTGTTACAGCTACGGTTACCGAGGCTCTCGATCATTATGATTTTACAAAAGGTGCTAAAGCGCTGGAGAAATTTGTTGATGAGTTGAGTAACTGGTACATTCGCCGTTCCCGTGATCGTTTCTGGCAGGAAGGAATGACGGAATCCAAGAAAGCGGCTTACCATACCTTGCACGAAGTTCTGGTTAACTTAAGTAAGCTGCTCGCACCGTTTATTCCATTTGTAGCAGATGATATCCATCACAATCTCACTGGCGAAAGTGTTCACCTGGCTTATTTCCCGAAAGTGGATGCCAATCTGGCAGACAGTCAGCTTGAACAGGATATGGATGCCGTACTTCAAGTAGTGGAACTGGCGCGCGGTGTACGGAATACTGAAGCTATTAAGACGAAGCAGCCACTGTCTGAACTAGTTGTCATTCCTGTAAATCCTGATCAAGGAAAAGCACTAGAGCGATACAACTCGATCATCCGTGATGAAATTAACGTCAAAGAAGTGGTCGTTAAACAGTCTTCTGATGATCTCATCCGTTATGAAGTGAAGCTTAATTTCCGTGCGGCGGGTCCTGTCCTTGGTAAAAATGTAGGAGCCGTAAAAGGTTATCTCGAAAAGCTTTCAGATGAAGAAGCAGCTAAAGTTGTAAACGATGGAAAAGTCGTGGTTCCAACAGGAGATGGAGAAGTTGAAGTACCGATGGATCTACTAAATGTAGAGCGCGTAGCTGATTCCGGCTTGTCTATGGGGTCCAACCAGGACTTCCACGTGATTCTTGATACAACGATTACTGAAGAACTTCGTCTAGAAGGTCTAGCGCGTGAAGTAATCCGTGTCATTCAGGATGATCGTAAGCAGCAGGATCTTCCGATTGATCTGCGCGTTAATATTGCTCTTGATGGCGATGAAGATGTGAAGAAGGCTATCCAGCAGAATGAAGCACTAATTCGTGAAAATGTACTCGTGAAGAACCTTACAGTAGGAGAAGCGGATAACATGAAAGACTTTACGGTTGGCGAAAGCCAGGTAAGAGTCGCGCTTCAAAAATAAATAGGTATAAATAAAAGACCTGGCTAAGAGGATACCTCTTAGCCAGGTCTTTTTTATGGAAAACGAATAAAATTACAAACTATTCAATCATTCCGGATCGTCTTATGTTAACCTTAGAATAACTATTATTCACTTATGAATAACGGTGCAGCTTAGTTTACTAGGGTTAGTGCGAATTTTTAAATGTGTGTATTCAAATTTGAATAATGAAGGTGATGTGGTGATATGACAGAGTGGGATGAATATAAAACGATTTTTCATTCGCTCCAGGAAGATATTCTCGTCACAAAAACGGACGGGACCATTGTGAAAGTAAGCGAAGGTACAGGAGCAGTATATGATATTAATGCAGATGATCTGATGGGCAGGTCCGTGTATGATCTGGAAAAAGAAGGACTCTTTACTCCTCTTGCTACGCCAAAAGTGGTGGAATCACAAGAGAGAGTGACTTTTGTTCAAACCCTTAAGGGTGGTAAGAAATTGCTGGTTACAGCTTTGCCCGTCTTTAATAACAAAGGTGAGCTTGTACGTATAGTCAGTTACTCGCATGACGTAACGGAGTTAATGGAAATCAAGGCCGGAATGGAAGAGATGACGGTTGAGATGGAGCGTGTGAGAGATGAGCTTACTCGGTTAAAGCAGCAAAATGAGGGAGAGTTTATCGCTAAAAGTGAGCAAATGCGCAAAATTCTTGCTACAGCCAGTCAGGTTGCGGGTGTAGACGTGAATGTTCTTCTCTTAGGGGAGTCAGGGGTGGGCAAGACAGAGCTGGCTAAAATGATGCATGAAAAAAGCGAGCGTTCAAGCGGCCCTTTTATTGAAGTGAACTGCGGGGCGATTCCCGATTCATTATTTGAAGCAGAACTGTTCGGTTATGAAGGCGGTTCCTTTACGGGGGCTACTAAAGGTGGAAAGAAGGGGTTTGCTGAACTGGCTTCCGACGGCACCTTGTTTCTGGATGAGATAGGAGAGTTGTCGCTTGCAAATCAAGTAAAGGTATTAAAATTAATTCAGAAAAAAAGGTTCTACAAAGTAGGCGGTCGAAAAGAAATTCATTCCGACTTCCGTCTGATTAGTGCTACAAATAAGCATTTAAAAGAATCTGTAGAGCAAAAGCTGTTTAGAGAAGACCTTTATTTCCGGCTGAATGTAGTTCCTTTAACCATTCCTCCTTTAAGGGAGAGAAAAGAAGATATTACCCCGCTTCTACAATCCTTTCTTGATCACTTTACGACCCGTTACAAAAGAAAAAAAGTGTTAGACCGGGGTGTGCTGCATGACTTGAACAAATTGGAATGGAAAGGGAATGTAAGAGAACTTATGAATCTGGTGGAAAGATTAGTTGTTACTGCGCCGGATACTATTATTCTTGCTTCCGATCTCCCTGAATCCTATCAGCAAATCATTTCCTCTTATTCAGAAATGAATAATTTTGAAGAACCTTTGGCGGTGACAATAGAAAAAGTAGAAAAAGAAAGACTGGAACAAGCGAAACAAAAATTTCAAACAACGACTAAAATAGCAGAAGCTCTAGGCGTCAGTCAGCCTACAGTAGTTAGAAAACTCAAAAAATACAGAATTAAATAACAAATTGGCACGATACTTGCATGTTAAAAAGGTAAGAGACTATAGTCTTTTGCCTTTTTATTTATGTTAGAGAGATCTTTGATGATTTATCTTAAAAAAGATCTTTTAATAAGGGGCCGGGACAGTCGAAGGTATTGTTACGAAAAAAGAAGTAGAAGCTTATTTCATCAGCAAGGTATTTTTAACAAGGAAACAATAATCTATAAAAGACTTTAGAGATTAGGGGGCGACAATATTCACCGTTTTCTTAGTGGTACGATGTAAACCGTCTTAGAGATTGTTCTTAGTTAAGTGGTCTAGCCTTATTCAAATAATTAAGGAGTGGAAGCGATGGAGGTTAAGCAAAAAGAAAGTTTTCAATCGGAGGAATGGAATGAACAAAAAGGTAACGGGAAGCGGCACTCAAGTCGAAGTTATTTTTGGTTTATAGTTCCTTCTTTATTAGGCGTGTTATTATTTTTATTCCCTATTCCTTACGGCGGAAAAATTACGATTGGCGTTGGCGTTATGGCAGAATCTGTACAGGCAGGGCTGGAGCCGATTCTCCCTAGTTTAATGACAGGAATTCTAGTTATTTCGGCTATCCTTCCAGTAGTAGCGAAGACTGTGAAACCTAAATTCATCTTGGATAAACCTTTCATAAAACAACTATTCTATGTGAATACGTTTTGGATGTTCACTCGAATAATTGGAGCTTTATTTGCCCTGATGACTCTTTTTTCTGTTGGACCTGAGTTTATCATTTCGGACGTTACCGGTGGCACTATGCTTTATTCTCTTGTGCCAGTTCTTGCCGCGTGGTTTCTTTTTGCAGGTATTTTGATGCCTTTATTAATGGAATTTGGATTAATGGATTTTATTGGAACCCTGCTTCGTAAAGTCATGAGACCAGTATTTAAGCTCCCGGGCCGGTCTTCTATTGATGCTTTAGCTTCCTGGATGGGAGCGGGAACTGTAGGTGTCTTAATTACAACCAAACAATATGAAGAAGGCTATTATACAAAGCGTGAAGCAGCCACTATTGCCACGAACTTTTCAATTAACTCGATTGCATTTAGTTTAGTGGTGATCAGCTTTATAGGTTTAGAAGAGTTCTTCGTGCCTTTCTATTTAACGGTAGTGATAGCCGGGCTGGTTGCTGCTTTCATTTGTCCGAGAATCCCGCCATTATCAAAGAAAGCTGATACTTATTATGAGGGTACAGGGATGAGAATCTCAGAAGATACACCTGAAGGAATGTCCAATTTTCAATGGGGGTTAAATAAAGCCCTTAGCAAAGCTTCAGAAGTCAAGGGCGTTAAATATGTAGCCAGGCAAGGAGTACAAACGGTTCTCGATATATATTTTGCATTAATTCCATTGGTGATGGCACTTGGAACCGTGGCTTTAATTATAGCTGAATTTACACCGTTCTTTAACTACCTCTCCTTGCCAATTGTACCTGTACTACAGTGGATGCAAATACCTGAAGCTGCTCAGGCAGCTCCGGCCATGCTCGTTGGATTTGCCGATATGTTCCTTCCTGCGGTTATTGGAGCGGGTATAGAAAGTGAATTAACACGTTTCGTCATAGCCGCGATTTCATTAACCCAGCTCATTTACATGTCTGAGATTGGAATACTGCTGGTTAAATCTAAGATACCAATTTCAGTGGGGGAACTTGCTGTTATTTTCCTTCAGCGCACAGTTATTACTCTCCCAATTATCGTATTGATTGCCCACTTTATTTTTTAGGAGGAAAAGTAGATGAATTCATCATTTGAAAGTCTATATGGAAGCATGTCTGATTTACTAGCCCCGAGTATGGCAAAAGATCATCCTAATCTGCCGGTTGAAAAGGAGGAGGGATGTTACTATTACGGAACAGATGGTAAGAAATATTTGGATTTCACCTCGGGTATTGCTGTAGCTAATACCGGCCACCGTCATCCGAAAGTCGTTCAGGCCATTAAGGATAGTGCAGATAACTTAATGCATGGACCTTCCGGAGTAATTATGTATGACTCTATTCTCAGAGTGGCCGATCGATTAAAAGATAAATTACCTGGAAATCTGGATTGTTTCTTTTTTGCAAACAGCGGTACTGAAGCCATAGAGGGAGCGTTGAAACTAGCTAAATATGCGACTCAACGCCCTTATACGATTTCCTTTACTGGCTGTTTTCATGGCAGGTCGCTGGGTGCGCTCGGAGTCAGCACCTCTAAAAGTAAATATCGGAAATTCTTGCAGCCTAATGGACTGACTTATCAACTGCCTTATGCTGACAGCTCAGGGTGTCCAGATGGACAAGATGCAGGGGAATACTGTGCGGAAAAACTCGAAAAAGAGGTAGAGCTCTTATTTGATCATCAGGTAACACCGGAAGAGGTTGCCTGCATGATTGTGGAGCCAGTACTTGGAGAAGGCGGATACATTATTCCTCCTAAAGCCTGGCTGCAAAAGGTTCGTGAAATTTGCGACCGACATGGTATTCTTTTAATCTTTGACGAAGTCCAGACAGGTTTCGGACGAACAGGGGAGTGGTTTGCGGCTCAAACATTTGAAGTTACCCCAGATATTATGGCAATCGCTAAAGGAATCGCTTCAGGCATGCCTCTAAGTGCTACGGTTGCTTCTAAAGAATTGATGAGTAAATGGCCGATGGGGACGCATGGTACCACGTTCGGCGGAAACCCCATTGCCTGTTCAGCAGCACTTGCTACCCTGGATGTAATGGAAGAGGAACATCTAATCGATAATTCAAGAGAACTCGGAGCATATGCCTTACGAAGGTTAAAAGAAATAAGAGAAAGGCATGAAGTCATCGGCGAGGTCCGGGGGGTAGGACTGATGATTGGAATAGAAATTATCCACCCTGAAACTGGGAATCCAGACGGAGCTGGGATGATGAATATATTAGACTCTTCCCTTGAAAAAGGTGTGCTGTTCTACTTATGCGGGAAGCACCAGGAGGTTATTCGCATGATTCCTCCGCTAATCGTTACCAGAGAGCAGATTGATCAAGGCTTGGCCGTATTTGAAGAAGCTGTATTTGAGTTCGAACAGAAAAAAACATATGTAGGTTCATAAACTAAGAAAGCCTGGGCAAATTGCACAGGCTTTCTTGATAGGATCAAGAAGAATAGCAGCTAATTCCAAAACTCTCTGGAAATATCTATTTCAATGGTTGGATTTTCAGTCTTTAATTTTCCGACTAATTTGCCACAGTTTCTAATGTGAACAAGGTATTTTCTGCCTGTCTTCATTTTAAATACCAATCCACTATAAGTTCTACCTGGCGTACCGATTTGAATAGCTCCTTTTGGAATATGCCCCCAATCGACATCATAAATCGAATTGATTTCTTGGATCGGGAGAAGAGTCGTATCCCAGCCGAATACTCTACTAAGCTTAAGCTCACTATCGGTAATTTTATAATTAACCGTTATAAAATTACCGATAACGAAAATAAGAGCAAAAACCAGAAAGAACAAGAGCATATAAACAATAATCATTTGAGTATTTGTCTCCCTTCTATTACATCCTTAATAATAGGTACGATTACATAAGAGAAGGGTTTCAATTACTATTGATCATAAAAAGCTATTATTGGATTTAAAGCAAGATGATATTGAACTAACGGGCCGTTTTGTTGAAGACTCAGTTTCGAGATAATTCGGGTCCGTTACGGTATGTGAAGAAGGGCTGGTGGGGAAATAACTCGTCTTGTTCTATCACCCAGACACTCGAGACATAAGCCGTTCATCAACGGACGGAAAGACCACCGTCCTTTTGATGCTCGGCTTATGCTGGTCGTGTCTTGCGGGGTGATGCCACATTTGAACACTTTCCTATGGGGGAACGGTGAGCTTCCTCGCTCGTTTCACTCGTGAACTGACCCCCGAATATTGGACACGTTCCTTAAACTTATCACGCCAATTCTTGAAACTGGGTTCGATAAGAAACGGGAGCTTTTCTGTAAGACTCAGTTAAAACGGAAAATTTTTATATGAATTCAATAAGTTGAGCTCCTGGATAGAGTTTGAAATAATTGAGCTTATATCCTGTTAGAGAATGGAGGGAGAAGCAAGCTATGCAGTGGTTATTAATGTTACTGGTTTTCATAGGTGGAATTGGAGTTGCCGTCCAGTCATCAGTAAACGGGGGACTCGGACAGAAGATAGGTGTATTTGAAGGAGCATTTACATCTTTCTTAGTAGGAACAGTCGTCTTGTTTTTAGTCATGCTTTTTTTCGGAAAAGGAAATTTAATGAACGTATTTCAAGTGCCTAAATGGCAGCTGCTAGGAGGGGTGCTGGGAGCTTTCTTTGTTTCGACGATGGTTTTAGCCGTACCCAGAATTGGAGTAGGGGCTGCTATTTTTACGCTCATCTCTGCTCAGCTTATTGCAAGCTCACTTATCGATCACTTCGGCTGGCTCGGTATGAAGCAGATTCCGCTGGATGGGCAAAGAATAGCTGGCATGGCGCTCATGATTATTGCTATTTTGCTTTATACTAAAAATTAATTATTTCATACATAAAAAAAGGCGCGTCTCTGTTTAGAGGCGCCTTTTTTTAGTAATCAAGAAACCATTCATCTTCTTCATTCTTGTAAAATTCTTTTGGAAATCAGGCCCTTGCCAGCATACGTTCCAGGGCTTTTCTAGCATCCGCCGCAATATCATGATCTACTTTAATTAGGTTTTGAGGTTTTCCTTCGGCTAGGGATTCCAATGACCAGGCGAGGTGAGGAAGATCAATTCGATTCATTGTAAGACAAGGACACATCCGTGGATTTAAAGAAATGATATGCTGCTCCGGATGTTCACGAATGATCCGGTTCACTAAATTCATTTCCGTACCTATTGCCCATGCACTGCCAGGAGCGGCGTTTTCAATCTGGCTGATAATGTAGTTCGTCGATCCAGCATAATCGGATAAAGCTACTACTTCACGGCTGCATTCGGGATGCACAATGATGTTCATATCTGGATAGTCTTTCCGTACCTGCTTAACATTTGAAACGGTAAAGTTTTCATGAACCGAACAGTGCCCTTTCCATAAAATTACTTTCACTTCTTCGAAAGGTACTTCGTGAACCAACTCTTCTCGTATAGGATCCCACACGGCCATTTGTTCGAGGGGAATGCCGAGATCGTAAGCGGTATTCCGACCCAGATGCTGATCCGGTAAAAACATAATACGCTCTTTCTGGGATAGGGCCCATTCGATCATGCCTGCAGCATTGGAGGAAGTGACTGTTGCTCCCCCGTGCTTCCCTACAAATGCTTTAATAGCAGCAGTGGAATTGACATAAGTAAGGGGAAGTATAGTGTCGTTAAACTTAGTCTTTAGCTTCTTCCACGCTTTTTCAGTCTGTGTGAGGTTTGCCATATCAGCCATCGAACAACCCGCTCTCATATCAGGGAGGTACACGTGCTGGTCTTCCCTGGTTAAAATATCGGCGGTTTCTGCCATGAAATGTACTCCGCAAAAAACAATGGCTTCTGCTTCGTGCTGAGTTGCTGAGAGCTGAGCTAATTTCAGAGAATCCCCCCGTACATCAGCGAACTGGATGACTTCATCTTTCTGATAATGGTGACCGGGTAAAAAAAGGCTTGCGCCCATTGTATTTTTGACATTCCAAATGATCGTTTCTAATTCCTTCTTGCTCCTATTTTTATAACGCTCAGGTAAGGTGGGGCTGGAATGCTCCAACGTTTCAAATAGATTCATAGTTTGGCCTCCTTTGTTTAATCGAAACATTTGCGCTTATGTCGAGAGAAGGGGCTGAATGGGTAAGCGCTCCAAGAGATATATAATCAACTCCCGCTTTGCGGTAATCAGCAAGATTATTCAGGTTAATTCCTCCCGAAGCTTCTGTCGTAATATCAGAAGGGACGAGCTGAATTAAGGTGTTGATTTCTTCTGGAGTCCGGTTATCAAACATAATGCAGTCGGCTCCAGCCAGGACTGCTTCCTTAACTTGAGCTTCATTTTCTGTTTCCACTTCAATTTTAACCATGTGACCTAACTTGTCTCTGAGCGTTTCAACGGCGTTTGAAATGGAACCGGCAAAAGCTATATGATTATCTTTCAACATGACGGCGTCGTACAGTCCAAATCTATGATTTACGCCCCCTCCGATTTGAACCGCGTATTTTTCAAATATTCTTAGACCGGGTGTGGTCTTTCTTGTATCACAAATTTTCGTTTCTTTATCATTAAGGATTTTGAGGGCTTTGGATGTAAGCGTAGCAATTCCGCTCATTCGTTGGATTAAATTAAGGATCACCCGTTCACCTTTTAGTAGATTCACAATGGGCCCTTTGATAGCTGCAATTGATTCACCTGAAGAAATGGCTGTGCCATCCTGAATGTGAACCTGCACTGTTATGGAAGGGTCAAGCAGCTGGTAACCCTCTTGAATAATTTCCGTGCCGCAAAAAACCCCGGCTTGCTTGCTTATAAAGTGAAGCTCACCGATTACATCTTGAGGGAAGAGGAAGTCACTAGTTACATCTCGATCTCCTATATCTTCTAAAAAAAAATTCTCCAGAAGTCGTCTAACTTTTAATCTGTTCATTGAATGCCCTTCTTTCTAATAATCTTTGTTGGAGAATCTGTTTCCCTTGCCAGCTGCTTCTTTCATTAGGAAAATCACAGCGATAGTGACCTCCACGGCTTTCTTCCCGTTCTATGGCTGAAGCAGTTACAAGCCAGGCGGTCTGCATCATAAAGAAACGATTGATTTGTTCGACAGTGAGCAAGTCAAGCCCGAATTCATGAAATTTCTCAAGTTGGAATGATTCCAGCCATTCCATTTGCTCATTCAATTTTTGAGCTGAACGGACAATCCCGACCCGTTCCATCATGAGACGTTGGATTAATTCTTTTTCGGGCAATTCGGGGAAGAGGAACGTCGTGTTTTTCTTGTTTTTGTGAATAGGTATGTGCTTCCCAGGATTAGAGTTAATGTGCCGGGCCAATCGTTTTCCAAAAGTGAGGGCTTCAAGCAAAGAATTACTGGCGAGTCGGTTTGCACCGTGAACACCGGTACAGGCTGTTTCTCCGAGAGCATAAAGTCCATCGACCGTGGTTTGTCCAACGGGATCTGTCTGGACCCCTCCCATTACGAAGTGAGCTCCTGGGGCTACAGGAATTAGGCCTTTACTTAAATCAATACCGTGATCTTCGCAAAGAGCGCTTACTGTAGGGAATTTCATCTGAAAATCTCTTATGGATCTGATGTCTAAATAAACGCTCTGTCCTTTTCGTAAGTAATTATAAATGTTCTGCGCTACTATATGTCTTGGAGCTAAGTCTTTAAGAGGGTGGACATTCTCCATAATTCTTTCACCTGTTTTATTAATTAATACAGCTCCTTCTCCTCTCACGGCCTCTGAAACAAGCCCTTTCGTTTCTTCATTTGAGTATAAAAGGGTCGGGTGAAATTGTATGAACTCCATGTCTGCAAGTTCAGCACCGGCTATATAAGCTAGTGCCATGCCATCTCCGGTAATCGTGTCGGTGTTAGAGGTGAATGAATAGATCTGCCCACACCCTCCCGTTGAAAGAACCACATAAGGAGCTGTAAATGTATGCATGCAGTTCTCCTGATCTTTACTTTTCACTCCATAACATCGCCCCAGATCATCTAGAAGCAGCTCATAAACAAATTGATTTTCATAGATAGATATATTAGAAGATAAGTGTTGTATCAGCCCTTCTACAATCCGCTTTCCGGTTTGGTCTCCACCTCCGTGTACGATACGCCGTTGGTTGTGCGATCCTTCTTTTCCAAGAAGAAGAGCCCCCGCTTCATCTGTATCAAATTGACATCCATCCTTTATGAGTTCCTCAATGAGAGCGGGAGCTTCTTGTACTAATTGCATGACAGCATTTGGATGATTCAAGTGGCATCCGGCTTCGAGTGTATCTAAGTAGTGTAGATAAGGAGTATCGCTCGTCCCGATGGCTGCTGCAATACCTCCTTGAGCATAAGTAGAATTACTATGTTTCACAAAAGACTTTGTGAGAACAATCACATTTAAATCCTTACTTAAGTGTCTGGCTAACTGTAAGGAGGCCAAGCCGCTCCCAACAATAATAACGTCTGCTTTTTTCATAACTTTCCTCCTGTTTATTTACAGGTGTATTGACACTTATATTTACACAGAATTAAACTTATGACAAGTGGTTTACGGAAAAAGGAGGATAAAAAGAATGTCTACCTATTTTGACTATGCAGCTACCTGTCCGATCGATGAAGAGGCACTTGAGGCTTATGTTAAAGCTTCACGTGAATTCTATGGGAACACTCGCAGTCTGCACGACCCAGGCACAAAAGCAGAAGTACTGCTATCTCATTGCCGCAAAACACTTGCGAATCTTCTCGGAGTTCATAAAGAAGGAATGTATTTTACGAGTGGAGGTACAGAAAGTAATCTGCTTGCTATGGAAGGTCTAATGAAAGCAGGTAAAGGAAATCATCTGATTACGTCTGCTGCCGAACATTCATCTGTAAGAAATTCAGCAGAAAAATTGGCAGCAGATGGATATGAAGTTAGCTGGGTTCCATTAACGAAGGAAGGAATCGTTGACGTAAACGAATTAGAAAAGTTAATGCGCGAAGATACCGTACTTGTAAGTATTCAGCATGTAAATAGTGACATTGGAACAATTCAGCCTATTAGAAGAATTCGAGAGGTTTGTGATAAGTGGGGTGCATGGTTACATAGCGACTGTGTCCAATCATTCGGAAAAGTGGAGTTAAATTCAATTATACCTTGCCTGGACAGCTTTTCACTCTCCAGTCACAAAGTGTATGGTCCTAAAGGAACGGGGGCTTTGTACATAAGTCCGGCTGTTTCTTTCCAGCCTTTGCTGCCAAATGGAACGCATGAATCCGGCGTTCGAGCTGGGACTGTAAACACCCCTGGGATCGCAGCTTTTACCACGGCTGCTGCAAAATCCATTCGAGAACTGGAGAAACGTCAGTCTAAAATTAAAGCTTTAAAGCATGAGTTCTTAAATGCTTTGAATGATATAAAATTTCAGATCAAAATAGTAAGCGAGTCCGTGAATTCGGTTCCGATTATTGGGTTATGCATGAACGGTCTTGAAGGGCAGTGGGTAATGCTTGAAGCTAATCGCCGCGGTTATGCTTTTTCTACAGGAAGTGCCTGTCAAGTTGGGAGTGAAGGATCTCCTTCTATTCTTACGTCTGTAGGATTGAATGAAGATGAGGCAAAATCTTTTATCCGTATTTCTTTTAGCCATGATCATACAAGAGAAGATATACTTGGAATCGCTGAATGTCTTAAAGGAATAGTAAACGAATATGCTGTTCTTTCCAGCCAAATCAAAAAGCCCGCTTTTTATAAATAAAAAGCGGGCTTACAGGTTAACCAGTTAATACGTCTTCGTTTGGATATTTGATTGGGTCAGGTTTGTAACGGGCAAAAGCAAAAGCAAAAGTCAGTGGACCTAACTTTCCGATAAGCATGATGAAAATAAGTGTTAATTTTCCAATCAGAGTCAAATGCCCCGTCAGTCCCATAGACAAACCAACAGTGCCGAAAGCAGATATCGTTTCGAACAATATCATCAAAAAAGGGGCATCTTCGGATAGATTTAAGATAAAAGTCCCTAAAAACACTATTCCTACACTCCCAACTGTAAGAGCGAGAGCACGCATGATTAGATGGAAGTGGAAACTTCTGCGGTATAGGTTCACATGTTCTTTTTGCCTGAAAAAAGTGATAGAAGCAAGGACTATAATGAGCGCAGTAGATAGTTTAATACCTCCAGCGGTTGAGGTACTCCCTCCACCGATAAACATAAGCATCAGCATGTAAAAGAGGGAGGAGTCTTCCATCTGACTAATATCAATTGAATTAAATCCTGCTGTTCTTGGTGTTACTGCCTGAAAATAAGCAGCCTGAAATTTACCGATTGCAGAGAAGTCTGCGATGGTGTCAGGATTATTATATTCCAGAACAAAAATCATGAACAAACTCACTACATTTATGAATAAGGTCCCGACGAGCATTATTTTAGTATGGAGTGATAAATGATAAAATTCTTTGCTTCTCCACAAATCAAAAACAACCGTAAAACCGATACCACCGATAATAAAAAGCAATGTAATAACAATATTTACTAGCGGGTCCACTGCGTAAGCAGAAAGGCTGTCGGACCAAATAGAAAAACCGGCATTGTTAAATGCTGAAATGGAATGAAAAATACTTGCATATATGCCTTTAGCCATCCCCATTTCCGGAACCCACCTTAACGACAAAAAAACGACAGCCATTGTTTCAATGGTAATTGAAAAAATAAATAATTTTCGAACCAGGCGGATTACACCGCCGAGGGAGGTTTGATTTAAAGCCTGCTGAATTAACAGCCGCTCTTTAATTCCAATCTTTTTACCAAGTACCATGTAAATTAGTACCGCAAAGGTCATGATGCCCAAACCACCCACCTGGATCAAGACTAAAATGATAATCTGCCCGAACAAGGTGAAGGCTGTACCAGTATCTATTACGACTAGCCCGGTAACCGTCATGGCCGAGGTCGCTGTAAACAGAGCATCAATGAAAGTTATTCCATTAGATGTAGCGGACGGCAGTTTAAGCAGAAATGTGCCCAAAGTAATAAACAGGATAAATACGCTGATTAGCGTTTGGGGAGGACTCATGTGTATCATACGGGTTTTCATGGATATCTCCTTATGTAAAAGAATGATCTTATTATAATCCAAGCTTATAAAAGGAGAATGGTCCATTAGAACTACTTTTAATTAACTTGCTTGTTTTTTATAAAATCTTTATAATCGGTAGTGATAATGATTTTCACTATTAGCATTTATTATATATAAAGTTTGTTTATAGATTTGAGGGAGGATTTTGCATGGCAAAGCTGATGACTGAAAAAGTCGGAATCGCTTATGGTGACTATAATGTAGTGGAAGATTTGGATTTGGATATTCCTGAAAATCAAATAACGACCATTATAGGTCCTAATGGGTGTGGGAAATCCACAATACTGAAAGCTTTAGCCAGGATCCACGCTGTAAATTCAGGCAGCGTTTATTTAGATGGCAAAGCCATTAAAAAGGAATCCACCAAAAATATTGCCAAAAAAATGGGCGTACTTCCTCAAACTCCGAAAGCACCAAGCGGATTGACTGTTTCTGAGTTAGTTTCTTACGGCAGGTTCCCTCATCAAAAAGCCTTTGGCAAATTAAACGATCATGATAGAGAAATGATTCAGTGGGCTCTTTCCATTACTGGCATCGAGGAATTTGCGGATCGGCCAATTGATGCCCTTTCAGGTGGACAGCGCCAGCGTGTATGGATCGCTATGGCATTGGCTCAGGAGACAGAACTGCTCATTTTGGATGAGCCTACGACTTACTTAGACTTAGCTCACCAACTGGAAGTTCTTAAGTTATTAGAACAATTGAATCGCGAAGAGGGGCGCACTATTGTAATGGTCATCCATGATTTAAACCATGCTGCACGCTTTGCCGACTATATTGTAGCTTTAAAGGAAGGGCGAATCATTAAGGAAGGAACACCTGAAGAAGTCATTCAGCCAAAAGTACTGGAAGACGTGTTCCAAATCGATGCTGAAGTTGTCAAAGACCCAAGAACGAACCGGCCGGTCTGCCTTACTTATGACCTGCTGGGATCTGTACCGAATGTTTGTCAACAAGCTATCTTATAAATCAACCCTGGGCGCCTGCCCAGGATTTTTTTATAGTTCATAGTTTGTCCTTATATCTCATAGGATAATTCCGAAGGGAGAGGACAAGATGGGGCTATTCCATGAATTTCGCCAGTTTACAGTTAGAGGAAGCGCGGTGGACATGGGTGTAGGGATGGTATTAGGAGCCGCATTCAGTGGTTTTATTGATTCGCTCGTTACGGACATTCTGCTCCCTCCCGTAGGGTTATTATATGCAAAAGTGAATTTTGAAGAAATGTTTTTTAATTTGAGCGGAGGGTTCTATCCAACTCTGTCTGCGGCTAAAGAAGCTGGGGCTGTAACCATCAATTATGGGCTGTTTCTTACCGCAGCAGTACGTTTCATTATCATATTATTTGCCGTATTTCTTGTAGTCAGGCAGATTAATCGATGGAAAAAACCTCATCAGCATCCGTTGCATGCCATGACGAAAAAAGAATGTCCCTATTGTTGCACACCAATACCTTCTCAAGCAGTTATCTGCCCCAATTGTGGTTCTCAGCTCGAACCAAGTTTTAATAAAGAAGAACGGCAAAAAACTCGGTGGAATATTAAATAATTTTAAGTTTTTAAAAGATCCGATTAAAGTTGAAAAAAGGAATACCCAAAAGCGGGTATTCCTTTTTTTGATTTTCATGATAGTGATTATTCTTCAGAGTCAGACTCAGAATCACTTTCCATTTCGGAATCGCTTTCTTCAGAACCGGATCCATCTTCCATTTCTGACTGTTCTTCTGTATCTTCGCCATCTTCACCTTCTCCGCCACAAGCGGCCAACGTAAGCACAGAAACTAAACCTAAGGCTAACATCCATTTTTTAATCAAAAGGATCATCCCCTTTCAAAATATGTTACAAGTAAAAGGTAACGGATGGAAGTAAATGGTGCTTAAAGGAAATGTGAAAAAATGGTAAATTTTAATAAAACATCACCTTGGTAATTTACAAATATAGTAAATTCATTAGAGCAAATATTTACTTTTGGTTTGGATATCCTATAAGTATGAATTTAAATGAGGTGTATTTATGGAGAACAAAGTCAGTCGATGGTGTCTCATCAGTATGGCATCCATTCCACTAGTAATGACGCTTGGAAATTCAATGTTAATACCTGTTCTTCCGATATTTGAAAAAAAGGTGGGGATATCTTCTTTTCAATCCAGTACGATCATTACCAGCTATTCTTTAGCCGCTATCTTTCTTATACCTGTCGCTGGTTACTTATCGGATCGATTTGGAAGGAAAATTGTGATATTACCCAGTCTGATTTTAGCTTTTATAGGAGGAGTAATAGCAGGTTTCGCTTCATGGAAGGTGAATGATCCATTTATTTGGATCATTATCGGACGAGTTCTTCAGGGGATGGGGGCGGCAGGAGCTACACCGATTATTCTGCCTCTTGTAGGAGATTTGTATAAAGATGATGATGAAAAAACCAGTTCCTGTTTAGGCTTGATTGAGACGTCCAATACTTTTGGTAAAGTACTAAGTCCAATTCTTGGAGCAGCATTTGCTGCTTTCTTATGGTTTTTACCGTTTTTTTCTATATCCTTCTTTAGTCTAATATCCATTCTGTTAGTATTCTTTTTCATTAAAGTTCCTAAAGGTGAAAAAGAAGAACCGGCAAAATTAAAGGAATTTCTGAAAAACACAAAGAAAATCTTTAAACAGGAAGGAAAATGGCTGTATCCTGTATTTTTATTAGGGATCTACGCTATGCTTATCTTGTTTGGTGTTCTTTTCTTTTTATCTGATATTTTGGAAAAAGTTCATGATATTAACGGCGTAAAAAAAGGGTTTGTTCTAGCAATCCCGTTATTTTTTCTTTGCATCGCTTCTTTTATAACAGGAAAGAAAATAAAAGGAGAGACAAAGACGATGAAAAGAGTCATTCTTCTTTCTTTGGCCGGTATTTCAGCGAGTGTGATTTTTGTAGGTTATGTAAATAAACAGCTGATACTTCTTCTGCTTGTCACAAGTGTTCTAGGGATTGCTATAGGAGCTATGCTTCCAACATTAGATGCCCTTATCACGGAAGGAATTGAAAAAGAAGAGCGAGGAACCATCACCTCTTTTTATAGTTCGTCAAGATTTATAGGCGTGGCTGCTGGTCCGCCAGTAATGTCACTGGTCATGAAAGAGTTATTAAATATCAGTTATATTAGTGCAGGGATAATCGGAGTGTTATTAATCCTAATTGTTATGAAGTTCATTAAAGGGGAGAATAGTAATTCGGCTTCAAGCAACCCTGCGGTAACATCCACATAAAAAAAGGCGGCCTTTCTAAGGGCCGCCTTGTGTATTAGCAGTATTGATTATAGGAAGATGTTAAGTTCTCTACAATCTCTTCTACTTCATAATCTTCAATTTCTTCCCGAGGGATGAAATGAAGGACTTGTCCATCTTTAAGTAGAGCCATAGATGGAGATGAAGGCTCATAGCCTTCTAAATATTCTCTCATTCGTGAGGTTGCTTCGCGATCCTGACCTGCAAATACGGTTACTAAATGATCAGGTTTAGGATCATTAGTAAGAGACTCTCTTGCGGCTGGACGGGCAAGACCTGCGGCACAGCCACATACGGAATTAATGACAACGAGCGATGTCCCTTTTGTGGATGCAATGAATTCATCCACTTCTTCGGGAGTTGTCAATTCGGTGAAGCCGGCATTAGTTAATTCATCTCTCATTGGCTGGGAAATCTCTTTCATATAAGCTTCATATGGATTCATAAATAATCCTCCTAGTTTGGTTTTTGTTTAGTGGCCTGTGTCATTTGGTGCCAAACAGACCCTTTTGCGTCTTCGCCGCCTTCAATTCGTTCGATCGCCATATTTATTTGCATTTTGACTTCAAATTCAGGGTCATCTGCAGCTTTTCTTAAAGCAGGAAGAGCAGACTCATCTCCCAGTTCATATAAGAACATAGCAGCACGCCAGCGAACAATTTTATTAGGATCAGCCAGGGAATCAATCATTCGCGGCATAGCTTCTTTAAACCCTAAATCTGAAATACAGTCCCCCGCTGTCCGCCTCACGGTGACGGATTTATCATTCAATGCTTTATAAAGGAAGGGCAGAGTCTCCAATTCTTCTATCATACCAAGGTAGGCAGCAGCTAACCTTCGAATGGAGGCCTTACTATCGTCTAAAGCTTTATCTAATATGGCATAGTCCTCAGCGGTAGGGTTCATACGATCAAGTGCCGCATAACGTACTTTCCAATCGTCATGATCCAATGTTTCAAGTGTAATCCTCGACTTCTTCTCTGTCGTTTCTACATAGTCCGCTTCTTGATCAAACGCTTGTTTAACCAGTGAATCAAGTCTTTCTTGATCGTAACTTGCCGAGATTTCTTCCTTAACTTGCTCCCCAATCTCTGAAGTATCCCCGAAGCGCGGGCTCTGTTCTACCCACTTGCGTTCCATAATCATATTCGGAGAAGCAGGAGATGCTTTCATTGCGGCCTCCATAAATCTTTCCGGAAGACCTACACGCTTCTCGGTTTCGCCTTCTTCAAGCTTTACTTGCATGGGAATGCCACGAAAAATTTGAATAAACACTTTAACTTCTCCAAATGAATCCTCGGAAGTCTCTAAGGGTTCACTTTCATTGATTCCCTCAATTTCAGAAGATGAGCCAAGGGTTTTTCTTACTTCTGGAAGTATCTGCTCCCAAGAGATTTTTGCATTTCGCTCCAGGGCAATAAAGTCAGTCACGTGATAAAGTCCTTTTACCCCCTCAACCTCAAATAATCTTTTTATAAAATCCGGGGCGCTGTCCAAGACGTCCCCTTTCTTATAGTTATGAGTTTCACCATCAGGTAAATGCTCATTCAGATTGATTTTCATTGAGTTTGGGCTGGGCGTTGGTTCAATTGATACAATCTTCATTTAGATTCTCCCTCCATACTCCGTTAATTTCTAGTTTATCAAAAATAAGAAACTCCATCCATTGTTAAGGAGGAAAGAGAAGTAGAGTAGGAGGAATGAACAACTATCCCACTGTATAAGTTATATAAATGGGAATGTAGCAAGAAGTAGAAAAAAGGGGAGCTGCATGCAGTAATCCTCGAAATTTCCCGGGAAATATTCACGAAATAATGTAATAAATTAAAAAAATGTGAAACAACCTGTCTCTTTTTTACGTAGTAGAAAAGTGAGAATAATAAAGGAGGGGTTTATTTGTCTCAATCTGTTATGCAGTTGAAAAATGTCAGTAAAACGATAAAAAACAAACAGATTATTAAAGGGCTTGATTTTGAAATTTACAGTGGAGAAGTATTTGGATTTCTAGGTCCTAACGGAGCAGGTAAAACAACCACGATTCGAATGATGGTCGGGTTAATGGATATGACAAACGGAGACGTATTGATACAGGGAAACAGCGTTAATAAGGATTTTAAGAAAGCTATCCGCCATGTCGGCGGAATTGTAGAAAACCCGGAAATGTATCCTTTCATGAGTGGTCGAAAAAACTTATTGCACTATTCCCGAATGATTCCAGGAATTACAGAAGAACGAATACAGGAAGTCATTCGCCTGGTGGGGCTGGAAAACAGAATCAAGGACAAAGTAGGGAAATACTCATTAGGAATGAGGCAGCGTCTCGGAATTGCACAGGCACTTTTACATAAGCCGACTATTCTTATTTTAGATGAACCTACTAATGGCCTGGATCCTGCAGGGATTCGAGAGGTAAGAGCGTATATTCGGCGTTTGGCTGCTGAAGAAGGGGTAGCAGTTATTGTTTCAAGTCATATCCTCTCAGAGATGGAAATGATGTGCGACCGGATTGGAATTATCAAAAATGGAGAATTAATTTCCATACAGTCTGTGGAAGACGCTTTGCAACAAACAGATACTAAGGAGGTTTCGGTAGAAGCCTCACCTATTGACCGTGCCCAGGAATTTTTGAAGCAAAAGGTGGACTCGCCTGTCCAGCTGGATAGTAACACAGTAACTTTCAACAGTACACGTGAACAAATACCAGGAATTATAAGCGGACTGGTTAACGAAGGGATAGATATTTACAGTGTGAATGTCAATCGTTCGACATTAGAAGACAAATTCCTGGACTTGATAGGGGAGAATTCCATTGAATAACTTTATACAATTAGTGCGAAATGAACAAATGAAGCTTTACTCTCAAATTGCAACTTGGATTATGCTTATTATACTTGGGGTATTGGTTATCGGATTCGGTGTACTTATGAAAGTTGATAATACGATGATTAGTGGGGAGGGACCTACAGGGGAAAACTGGAAACAGGAGTTGCAGGAACAGAATACGCAGTTGAAAGAGGAGCAGCAAGGACCACCGGATCCTGGTGAGGAAAGGGAACAAATTCAGTATCCATCTTACACAGATATTGAAATGAATGAGTACCGCATTCAAAATGATATTAAGCCATCCGGATATGATGTTTGGGACTTTTTGCAAACCAACCGAAGTTTAATATCTATTATCAGTTTGTTTACCATTATCGTTGCTGCCGGGATGATAGCAAATGAGTTTAAGTGGGGAACTATAAAACTCTTACTAATTAGACCTATTTCCAGAACTAAAATCTTGTTGTCCAAATATGTATCTGTGCTTTTGTTTGCTGGAACAATGCTTCTTTGTTTATATGCTTTGTCCTTTATCGTTGGGGCTGCACTCTTCGGGATTGACAGTATCTCACAGACTTATTTATTTCGACAGGCAGGAGAGATTCAGGAAGCGTCCATTTTTCAGCACACCGTTTCCATGTATTTACTAAGTTCGGTCAACTTGTTATTGATGGCAACTTTCGCTTTCATGATCTCCGCTGTCTTTAGAAATAGCTCATTGGCTATAGGGGTGGCGATCTTCTTAATGATGGCTGGTAACTCCATTGTGCTTTTTCTAATGGAAAGAGAATGGGCAAAATATATCTTATTTGCCAATACGGATTTAACGATGTATTTAGAAGGAAATCCTATGTTCAACGAGCAAACAGCAGGGTTTTCTATTGCTGTGTTATTCGTGTACTATATAATTTTCGTTATACTTGCCTGGGTCTTCTTTACGAAAAGAGATGTGGCGAGCAATTAAATAAATAAAGGAGAGATAAGGATGAAACGAACAGCTGAAATTGTGCTTACTGTTATTGGAATTGTATTGTATGGTCTGCCTATACTGTTGAGCGGGATTTTCTTAAGTAATAAAGATAACCCTCAGTTCAGGCAGGAACTGGAGAATGTTATGAATTCCTCTCAGGAAATGCAGAGCAGTGGAACGATTAATGTAAATCAGATGCTTGATGCTATGGGTACCTTTACGATGGTCATCATGATAGCAGCGCTAGTGGCAATTGCTTTGGGGATCTTATCCATTGTGTTTCTTAAAGGAGATAAAAAGCCAAAGGCGGCAGGCATTATTTTAATTGTTACAGCAATTATTATGACATTTGGAACAGTAGGACTTGGTATATTTGCAGGTGTGGCTTACTTAATAGCGGGTATTGTCGCACTGGTTAGAAAATCAAAGAAACCTACAAATGAGGAAACCAGTATGGAGAGCTATTAAGTAGGGGGCGAAGGGAGTGGGACTAACAATCCTGCTCTCTCTTTATTTTATGAGGCTTTTCAAGGATAAAATATTCCAGCTTTTAAGGTGAACGACCGTCGCAGATACTTTTGAGGCTATGATTTCTAATTGACTATATAGAAAAGGATCGATATGTGATAGGGCTGTCCTTATGAAAAAAACGCTGGATTTACCAGCGCTTTTTCAGTTAATCAAGGTATCGATTCATTTCATCAACGTTGGCGGGCTCTCTATTATAAACGGACCCCTCCTGAGACATAAAACCGCTGCCTCCACAGATTTTACAAGTGTACTTCCACTCTTCATCATCCATGAGCAAACCTTCTCCGCCACAAGCAAGACAAACTTGATCTCTCGGCATATCCATGCTCCTTTGCAATATTAGGATTTACCCTTAATGTGTACCACTCCGATAAAAGTTATTCTGAGTAGGATTATTGCGAGGGGATAATGGGAATAGCAGAATCATTGGAGGGATGCATGTGGCTAATAATGACAATAGACTAGAAGAAGAACACGAAACTAAAGAAACAGACACTTCTTCCAATGGCAAAATTGATCGACCCGGCCGACAATTTTATATTCCATCTCAAATTGTAGATGAGTTTGGGGAAAAAGGGCGGGATCATTTAAATAAACCATTTAGAGCCCAATTCTTACTTGCGCTTACAGCAGGATCGTTTATGACATTTGGTGCAATATTTTCAATTTTGCTTGCTATAGGAGTAGAGACTCAAGGGGTATATCATCTGCTTTCCGGTTTGGGATTCGCTGCCGGTTATGCGATGGTTTTTATTTCAGGTTCCGTACTATTTACAGAAATTAATGTACTTCTTCCCTCTTATCTTTTTAATAAAGCAGGCTTAATGAAAGCCAATATCTATAAGTTCTGGGCATCTACTTATATTGGAAATATACTTGGTGCAGTTATGGTGGCAGGTCTTATACAACTCTCTGCCTCATTATCAGACCCATTTTACACCGAACTTTCCATGTATTTAGATAAGAAGATGAAGTTTATGGATCATGGAATTAAAGGTTGGTTTGAAATCTTAGTTTCAGGTATTATAGCCAACTGGCTGATTGGAATGGCAGCTTTTCTAACTACAGCAGCACGTGATATTACAGGTAAATTTCTGGGAACCATGCTTCCGGTTATTTTATTCGTAGCAGGTAACTTCCAGCACAGTGCCGCCAACATGGGGTACTTTAGTATGGGAATATTATATTCTGATAAATATGAATGGTATGAATACATCTTCTTCAATCTTATACCAGCCAGTATAGGTAACTTGATTGGCGGCGGAATTCTTGTTTCGCTATTGTTCTCTTACGCTTACAAAGAAGATATTCAGACATCATTAGGTAAACCAAAACCAAGAAAATGATTATATCAATCCCTCAGGTCATCCATAATTTGGGTGGCCTGAAGTGTATAAAAAGGTGAAGGAGGTTGGGTAATGAGGCAAATCATTGCTATGGGTGGAGGAGGATTTTCTATGGAAGATGATAATCCTGGACTTGACCAATACATACTAAGACAGTCAGATGCAGATAAGCCTTCCATTTGTTTTATCCCAACAGCAAGTGGAGATGGAAATGAGTATATTGAAAAGTTTTATCGTTTTTTTGAGAAAGAGGATTGTAATCCAAGCCATTTGTCATTATTTAATCCTCCGCAGAACCTAAGGGAATTCGTATTAGATAAAGATATTCTTTACGTTGGCGGGGGTTCAACCAAAAATATGCTGGCGCTCTGGAAAGAGTGGGGACTAGAGAAAATCATCATAGAAGCCTGGAAACAGGGGACTGTGCTGGCGGGTTTGAGTGCAGGGGCTATCTGCTGGTTTCAACAAGGGGTAACTAACTCTTATGGCGACAAACTAAGGCCGATTGATTGTCTCGGGATTATTGAAGGTAGCTGCTGTCCTCATTATGACGGAGAAGTCAACCGTCGTAAGGCTTATACAAAGTTTATTACAAATGAAGAAATAATACCGGGTTACGCTTTGGATGATGGAGCAGCACTTCATGTCGTGGAAGCAAAAATACATAAAGCCATTAGTTCCAGAAGAAGTGCACAAGCCTACTACGTTTACAATAAAAACGGAACAGCCGTAGAAGAAAAGATTCCGATCACTTATTTGTCCTAAAAAACACCACCTCAGGTCATCCAGAATATGGATGACCTGAGGTGGTGTTTTATCTAATTTTATTCAAATAATAGAATTTCGGGATCTTTACGATAGGAGTGGACGAGCATGGCGTGAAGCTGCCCTCGATGATGATACATATGTGCAACGATTTGCAGAAGCCATTCATACCGGGTGTAAGTTACTCCCCACCATGAAACGGTTTCTGTATGAAGGTCTTCCTCCGTATAATTCTCATATTGTGTTTTTAGTTGAGAAAAATGGTCGAATAACCTTTCAAGAATCTCTTCTTTTGATTGTAAAGAATAGGATTGGTAGAGGGCGTTCATTTCTTCTTCAGATGCACTCTCAGCAATTTTGCCATCAGCTGCCGGAATGATCGAAAGGTGTTCCAATAGCTCTCCGATTGAATATTTCTCTTCAGTCGGCCGTAAAGCGAGTTCTTCTTCGGTTAACTGTCCAGCTATTTCAGAGATAGACGCAATAACTACTTCTAATTGGTGAAAGGCACTTTGACAATACATATTCATATTATCCAACCTCTTTTGCAAATTTATTGTAACTTCATTTATTCTACACTATTCTAATAAATCCCTTTAAAGGAAAAATAGTCTATATTTTTCTATTCCATAAAAAAGAAGCTGTCTGTATTCAGCTTCTATACGACTTTAAGTACCCGCTTCATATAATAATCTGGTAACTGGGCAAAGAAAAGATCGTTGTATTCATTAATAAATCTGTTTTTCGCTTTACGCAAAAGCTGTAAATTCCTCTCCGCTAAACCCAGGTACGTTTGTTGGAAAGGAGTTAAAGAGGGTAATGTGGAAAGGATATCAATAGCTTCCTCTCGTTGACCGCGTGAAAGTAGTAAATGAGCCTTTTCGGTAGGGTCATTGGATTTAATTTGTTCCGACTTCTGATGAAACGCAGCTATAAATGGAATAGTTTGCTCCAGGGTCACCTGAGATGCATAAGAATAACCATTAGTTTCGGCGATGTTTATCGTCTTTTTGGCATAATCCATAGCCGCATCGTAATTTTCAAAACTATAGCATAACGCAAGGTTGTGGTGCATCATGATTTGTTTTCTAGGAGCAAGGCCGGCATTTATATACTTATAGGCAAACTTCCTTGCCAGGACTAAATGATTGGCTTTCCAATGATGCTGGAACGTGAGTTCATCAAAACGGAGTTTCATGTAGTAGTGAAACAGTGGTTCATTGATCGTAAATAAAGCGGTTTGAATTTCCTCAGTGAACTTATCCATTCCTGCATATTTCTTTATATCATAATGTGCATAAACAAGAAGGAACAGATGAAGGCACTTAAGAGAAGGATGTTCGAAACCAAACTCCTCAATGGACTTTATATCGTTCGTACTTAAAGGCTGTTTTTTTCGATCCAGAATTATGCGATAGAGCTTTGCAATGTCTTCATGCATATAATTTTCCTTCAGATGAGCTTCAAGCTCCTCGAAAAAATCATTCATATACAGGAACTCTGCTAATGCTAATTGATCTTCTAACTTGGAAGGTCTGGAGCGTTGACAGAAAACCCTGGTGAATTCTGCTGCTTCTATACTGTTTCTTTCTTTCAAATAATCATAATAAACCTGATAAACCGGGGACGTATGGTGAATATGAATGCTATTTAATTTAGCTGGTTGAATAACTTCGTGGATATGCATGCTCCCCCCGCCCTCATTTACTTATTTACTTTATTATAGCTTTTTTTAAGTTTTACTCAAAGTTATGTGCCCGGGTGATGAAAGGGAGACGGGGGGCATTTTTTCTGAAAATATATAAGTAAACCATTGACCCTTACGCTGCGTCATACCATAGACTTTGAATTGAGGTGATCACCATGTATAAAGTTAAGGAGGTAGCAAGGCTGGCAGGCATTAGTGTACGTACACTTCATCACTATCACGAGATTGGCCTTTTGAGCCCTTCGGAAGTGAAATCGAATGGCTATCGTTATTATAGTGAAAAAGAAATAACACGACTGCAGCAAATTCTTTTTTTCAGAGAGATGGACTTTTCATTAGCTAAAATCAAAAAAATTTTAGATGATCCTGATTTTGATCAAGAAAAGGCTTTGCGTCGCCATAAGAAAATTTTATTAGAAAAAAGCAGACGGTTGGAGCGAATCATTTTATCCGTAGACCAGACACTTCAATCATTGAAAGGAGGAAATCAAATGACGAACCATGAACGTTTTCAACCATTTGATAAAAGTCAAATTGAGCAACAGCAAAAAATGTATGAGCAAGAAGTGAAAGAACGCTGGGGAGATACAGAGGCTTATCAGGAATCTAAAAGAAGAACAAAAGCATACTCGGAAGAGGATTGGAAAACCATTCAGGAAGAAGGAGCAGAGATTGACAGGCAAATTATCGGACGAATGGAACAAGGGCCGGATGACTTAGACGTGCAAAGACTTATAGGAGAAAAGCGTAAGCATATATCGAAGTATTTCTATGATTGTCAGTTGGAGATATTTAGAGGTCTTGCGGATATGTATGTAAGTGATCCTAGGTTCACGAAGAATATCAATCAATTGCAGCCTGGATATGCAGAATTTTTACAGAAAGCGATGCACATTTACTGCAATAGGATGGAAGAATAAACACCAAAAGGGACTAGTTTATAGTCCCTTTTGGTGTTTGGTATGGACTATCGAGGCTGACAAACTAGTCCGTTATGCACTTTAATATATCCGTGCCTTAAAATATCAAAGCCGTTTTCATACATATACAATCCCATCTGCTCTACTGTCATAAGTTCACGGTACGTATGGTTCATTACATCTGCCATAATACGGTAGTATAAGCGTGACCGAACTTGATTTCGGGGGGTAGTCATAATAGCATAACCTCCTGGCTTAAGGAATCGTCGATGCCAGTCAGCCACTTCATGTTTATATTCATCGGGAAAGTGTTCCAGCAAACCAACAGAAAGAACGATGTCAAACTCCTTATTAAAATCAAGGTTACGAATGTCCTCGACCAGATATTCTATGTTTAAGTCATCTTTGTAATAGACCGCAGGATGTCCTGTGCGTGGGTTTTCACCTAGGAATGGATAACTATCCGGGAAATCTGTAAATCTAGTTGTCTTACAATATTCGTCATAATCCACCATCACAATTTCTGCCCCGGGATACATCGCTCCAAGCTGCATGGCTTCGTAACCTTCAGCGGCTCCTAAAAATAATATGCGAGGCCTGTTTAAATGAAGTCCTTCAAATAGTGCGCGTTTACCCCTGGGGTCCCAAATTCCATCTTGGACGCGATGAATGTAATTCCAAAGTTGAAGTTGAATGACTTCTCCGAGAGCTTGCTTAACTTCGGCAGGTTTAAAAGTACGGAGACTTTTTAGGAAATGATGTTTCGAATTGCCTATCTCCTTCGGCACATCTTTAATAAACCATTCATGGAAGGACTTGTTAAATAACGTCCAGGAAGTGTGAGGGTCCATAACTTCATTGTTTTTTGATTCCCACTCCTGTTTTTCTTTGGCGGAAGCCTCCACTTCATAAGGTTTGCCAACATCCTTCCAGGATAATTGTGACCAGTCTCTCACTGTATTTAAAGTTACAAATTTATTATAGTCTTTCTCAGACAGTTGACGTAGATCGGTACGATACTGACGGTGAAGATGAGTAGTCCCGATATCTTTTTCAGAATAGGGTTTTGTGTGGTACCGGGTACGTGACTTTTCTTGTAACATGAAACCCCCGCCTTTTTTCAGAATAGTTTTATTTATTATAAACAATAATGGTAACGCTTACAAGATTTGGTTATTCTACCCTATTATGACGGGGAATTTCGCCAAAATAGCTGCAAATATTACAACCTTGTAAAAAGAGTGTAATATTTGATATATAATTGTTGTCATCCTGTTATTGTTGTTTGCCTCTGAGATGGGTAAAGTTAGAGTTGTTATTTTAGACAGAGATAAAAAAATAATTCGACTGTTAACTAGGGAGGCATTAATTATGAAAAAAACATTATTTTCAATAGCAGCGATTTTAATGATTATGGCATCTACAACAATTACAGCTAGCGCACAGGAAACTGTGGTTGATAGAGGAGATACACTTTGGGGCATCGGTCAAGAATATGGGGTGTCTGTTGAAGACATTAAAGACATCAACGGCCTATCTTCCGACTTGATCCATCCTGGACAAACTATTCAAATCAGTGAAGAAAGCAATGATTCAAATGAATCAACTTCAAGTGATGAACTATATACAGTTAATTCTGGAGACACTCTATGGGGAATCGGTCAGGATTATTCAGTGAAAGTAGATTCATTGAAATCTTGGAACGATCTATCTTCTGATCTTATTCACCCTGGACAAGAATTAATTGTGGAAGGAACTCAAGCAGCTTCTACAGACAGTGAACCAGTTGAGGAAGAAGAAGTGAAAGAAGAAACTTCTAAATCAAATGATACTTCTGGTGAAGAAGTAGCTAAAACAATGACGATGGAAGCAACTGCTTACACAGCATTCTGTGAAGGCTGCTCTGGTACAACTTATACGGGCATCGACCTAAGAGCGAACCCGGATCGTAAAGTAATCGCAGTGGATCCTGACGTTATTCCACTAGGTTCTGAAGTTTACGTAGAAGGTTACGGTAAAGCTGTTGCTGGAGATATCGGCGGCGCTATTCAAAATGACCGCATTGACGTATTTATCCCTAACCAGGACGACGCTCTGGACTTCGGACGTAAAGACGTAGAAGTAACTGTTTACGAATAAGTATAAGTACGATTCCACAATTGAATAATTAATAAGATAATATGACGATGTCCATTTGGGCATCGTTTTTTCTTTTTTTATTGTTTTTTACAACCTCCGCCTAATGAACAAGGATCATCTATCATTTACCCTGAGGTTTAATGGTTGTTAACGCGAAGAAACCGACGAGACTCCCGCGGGAAGGAGCTAGGCGAGACCCCACAGGGAGTGAAACGAGCGAGGAGGCTCCTTGAAAAGGAGGATCGACTAAACTCGCCACGTCCTATGGCAACTTCGATCGACCCTACATCTTGTAGGGCCGCAGGAAAGCGAGTTGTTTCCGTAGCCATCCCTTCTCTATATTAAGTAACGAACCCAAAATATCTCGGAATCAAGTCTTCATGTAACGGGAGCTTTAATGGAAAATCATCATGGAGGTTTAGAAGAGCATTTTTCTCAATCTGGTAAATATTACACATGTGTGAAACAAATGTAATATTTGAAAACGGATTGTTGTCACCCTGTTATTGAGATACAACTGTGAGGTGTTAAGGTGGGAGATGTGATTTTAAACAGAGGCGATCATCTGTTTAGCAAATAAGGAGGTAATTATCATGAAAAAAACAATTCTTTCAATAGCAGCAACTTTTGCAATTATAGGTACAACAACCATTACCGCAAGCGCAAGTGAAGTAGTCGTAGATAAAGGAGACACCCTTTGGGGCATCGGTCAGGAAGAAGGGGTTTCCGTAGAACAGCTTAAAGACGCAAACGATTTATCATCTAACCTGATTTTCCCGGATCAGACGCTTACCATTAATGACGGATCAGATAATCAAGCAGAAGAAAGCGAAGAAAATCATTCAGAGGCAGAAGATGTAAAAGCATCCGGCTCAGAAGATTCTTCTGGTGAAGAAGTAGCTAAAACAATGACGATGGAAGCAACTGCTTACACAGCATTCTGTGAAGGCTGCTCTGGTACGACTTATACGGGCATCGACCTAAGAGCGAACCCGGATCGTAAAGTAATCGCAGTGGATCCTGACGTTATTCCACTAGGTTCTGAAGTTTACGTGGAAGGTTACGGTAAAGCTGTTGCTGGAGATATCGGCGGCGCTATTCAGAATGATCGCATTGACGTGTTTATTCCTAATCAAAGCGATGCTTTTGATTTTGGACGTAAAGATGTAGAAGTAACCGTGTACGAATAAAGCTGATTAGCCAAATAAAGAAAAAACGATGTCCTATTCTATTAGGCGTCGTTTTTTCTTCTTTATTAAAAGAGGTAAATATTACATCTGTGTGAAATAACTGTAATCTTTGAAAACATATTGTTGTTATCCTGTTATTGAGATACAACGATGAGGTGTTAAGGTAGTAGATGTGATTTTAAACAGAGGCGATCATCTGTTTAGCAAATAAGGAGGCAATTATCATGAAAAAAACAATTCTTTCAATAGCAGCAACTTTTGCAATTATAGGTACAACAACCATTACCGCAAGCGCAAGTGAAGTAGTCGTAGATAAAGGAGACACCCTTTGGGGCATCGGTCAGGAAAAAGGGGTTTCCGTAGAACAGCTTAAAGACGCAAACGATTTATCATCTAACCTGATTTTCCCGGATCAGACGCTTACCATTAATGACGGATCAGATAATCAAGCAGAAGAAAGCGAAGAAGATCATTCAGAAGCAGAAGATGTACAAGCATCCGGCTCAGAAGATCCTTCTGGTGAAGAAGTAGCTAAAACAATGACGATGGAAGCAACAGCTTACACAGCATTCTGTGAAGGCTGCTCTGGTACGACTTATACGGGCATCGACCTAAGAGCGAACCCGGATCGTAAAGTAATCGCAGTGGATCCTGACGTTATTCCACTAGGTTCTGAAGTTTACGTGGAAGGTTACGGTAAAGCTGTTGCTGGAGATATCGGCGGCGCTATTCAGAATGATCGCATTGACGTGTTTATTCCTAATCAAAGCGATGCTTTTGATTTTGGACGTAAAGATGTAGAAGTAACCGTATATGAATAAGTTTTAAAGAGTGTTTTATCCTTATAAACCTTGTGGAATGAAGTTCTGCAAGGTTTTTTTATGTTTAGCATTTTATTTTGAAATAGTACAATAGAGGCTTATAATAAACCGATGAACGGATTTATAATTTAAATTACCGGTGTGCTTTATTTCTAAACATCCATTTCCATTAAATTAATGTGCTAAATTGTAAGATAAAGTTCCTCTTTTGGTTTGAAAAAATGGAGGGGTGGATAAGACTCACTTCCTGCTCCTCACATCTTGAAGTTTTGCTCACCTAATTCGATCTAATGTTTACGTTAATAAGTCTGTTGGTACGAGCAACCATCAGGCACCTCTAATAAAAAAAGATTCCTGTATTCAACAGGAATCTTTTTTTCTTATGAAATAGTAATACTGCTGTAATGCTTTTCTGCAAATTTAAGAAATTCGTCAACCACTCCGTCAATAAAATCAATTGTCCCCTGATCTGTAATTAATCCTTTGTCATCTACTTTATGCTGTATCTGTCCTACAAGGATTTCATTTCCAGGAAGGACATTTGCGGACATGCCTGGAGAATTCAGAATTTGACGCAGGTGCATTTGTGCCCGCACTGTGCCGAGCACACCCATCGTGGCACCCGCGATGAAGGTGGGCTTGCCTTTCATCTCCTTGTCTCCGCGGGAAAGCCAATCTAAAGCATTTTTCAGTACGCCGGGGATCGAATGGTTAAATTCTGGAGTTACAATTAAAAAAGCGTCTGCATCTGATAATTGAGCTTTGAAATTTTGCACAGATGCAGGGGCTTCATGTTCAATATCTTGATCATAATGAGCCAATTCACGGATAGGGATAACTTTAACATCCATATGGTTCTTGTATCGATCTTTTATAAAGTTGGTTAACTTCATATTGTAGGAATCTTTTCGAATACTCCCAACGAGAGCAGCTACTTTTAACATGACAACGTCCTCCTCGTATTGTGCTCCAATTCTATTATAAGAATAGGCGCAAAGGGATTCTAATTTTTTGCTCAATATTGGCAAAAAGTGGGTATATAGCGAATAGGAGGGAATACAGCTATGGATATAGTACAATTGCAGCCATATACATCACATCATCACCAGGAACTTGCTCAACTATCCTTACCAAAAGAGCAGACTCACTATACAGAAATGCCCGAGGATTCAGTGGAGTGTGCGGCTGGAGACCCCACAAGAAACCCTGTAACTATTCTTGCAGATGGTGCGCCAATAGGGATGTTTGTTCTACAGAGCGGCCCAGTGGTGTCCGAATACACTCCTCATAAAAACGCTCTTCTTCTAATAGCTTATATGATAGATTATTCCCAGCAGGGAAAAGGGTATGCTACTGAATCTTTAAAAAAACTGCCCTGTTATGTTCGGGAGCATTATCCAGAAATTGAATATATTGTTCTGGCCGTTAATGTAAACAATTACGCTGCTCAAAATGTATATAAGAAAAATGGATTTTATGAACAAGGAGAACGGATACTTGGGAAAAAAGGGTGGATGATGATTTTAGAAATGAAAGTGGAAAAAATGTTTGAAGAATAGTTTTTCTTGAAAATTTTAAGTTTTAGTCTAGTCCTCCGGGGGAAATATATTTATAACCCTAAATAGAAAAGGAGGTACACCACTATGACTCTGCTATATTCAAAAGCCCGCGAGATGTTTGAACAAGATTACAAAAACAGTCCTGAAGCTAAGACAGATCTTCAGACAAAAGGTATGAAGCGCACGCGGTCCGGAAAGGCGTTATTTTCTTTCCGTAAGCAGAACAAGAAGAAATAACTAAAACAGTGGTGACGGTAGCTATGAGAAGAAATTACAAAAGAATAAACCTGTCGGATCTTATGAAAAAAGAAGTTCCGTGGTGGGTCAGCGTTTAGTGGCATTTAATGTCTCCAAAACGCTGACTTTTTTATGGGAAAACTCCTTTGGTTAGTATTTTATTACTATTCTTATATAATTAAAAAAGAAAGTTCCTTAAATAATAGGAAGGGTTTAATTAGGTGAAGGGAAGGATATCTGATAACAAAGGAGGTTGCGAAGTTATGACGGTTTTTTCTAATGACGCTTTAATGGGAGAACATATTTTGATTACAGGAGCGACAGGCGGAATTGGATATGAAGCAGCTAAAGAAGCTGTCCGCACTGGGGCACATATAACAATTACGGGTAGAAACGAAGAGAAGTTAGAGTCTTTAAAAGAAGAGTGTAAAAACCTTAATTCTGAGGTGAAGGTTTTTGTAGGTCCAGCAGATATAAATGTTGAGGACGACCGGAAAGAATTAGTTCAAAATGCTAAGGAGTCCATAGGTCCGATTACGGGACTTGTCAATTCAGCAGGTATCGGAGGAGGAGCCCCGCTCGAAGATCTTACAGAAGAGCAGCTGCGAAAACCTATGGAATTGAATTATTTCTCTACTGTTCTGCTTACTCAGGAAGTGTATAAAGATATGAAAATTCAAAAACGTGGATCCATTGTTAATCTATCTTCTTTATCAGGTCTGCGAGGCACGCATAGCAATATTGCTTATAGCTCCTCTAAATTTGCTGTAATTGGCTTTACTCAGTCCCTCGCTATAGAAGCTATTGAATACAATGTGCGTGTGAATGCTATTTGTCCAGGTTTTGTTGATACATCAATGGGACGACAGGCGATAGCTAACATTGGTGAACGAGAAGGTCGGAGTTACGAAAAGCAAAGGCAAATCTCTGAAGAAGCACTGCCTTCTGGAAGAATAAGCACCCCGGAAGAGGTGGCTCGTTCAATTGTATATTTGTTAACGGATGCCTGCGAGAATATCGTTGGAGAATCATTAAAAATTTCAGGCGGAGGAGTTATGAGGTAACCCTTTATATTACATTTTGAAGACAAGCGTTTGCTTGCTGGGGGAACCGGGAAATTAATTAACATACACAAATTAGGAGGAGGTTTTCTCCAAATGGGACGTTTAATTAAACGAATTATTAAATTTGGTCCGATCGTTTACCCGGTCATTCGAAAGTTTATGCGGAAACGCAAAGGGAAATATTAGGAACGTGCCTATCTTCATAGGCGCGTTTTTTTACTATTATATGATAAACTGGAAAAAAGACCAGACCACTTAAACTGTCACCACGTATGAAGGGGATATGAACATGAATCGTTGGGACTCAACGCCGGTTATCCGTTTTTTTGGAGGCCGCAAATTATTGTACATATTAGGTGTTATATTAATCATCGGTCTTAATATCTTAGTCTATTCTAGTGTGGATTTCATCTTTGAACCTATCATCGTGTTTATAAAAACGGTAGCTTTACCGCTAATATTGTCCATTGTCGTCTATTATTTATTGCGGCCCATTATTAACTTAATGGAATCTTTGAGAATTAAGCGTATATGGGCTATTTTAATTACTTTGCTATTAGTTATCGGGTTAATCACGTTACTGGTTGTTTTAATCATTCCTTTCCTTGAGAAACAATTTCTAAGTCTCGCGGAAGAATTGCCTGAATACCTGAATGCTCTGGTAATTTCACTTGATCAATGGCTGCGTGATTCCTTTTTGGGAAGCTATTACAGCAATCTCTTTCAGGATATAGACGGGCTCCTTAACCAGCTCCCTGAAAATATGTCTTCTTATGCCGTTCAGACTGTGGAAGGCATTACGAACTTTATTACGACACTTACCACAGTGCTTGTAGCATTGGTTACATTGCCATTCATTTTATTCTATTTACTGAAGGATGGACATAAGCTTCCGGCTAAAATGTTAAGTTTCTTTCCTCCGAAGGTTCGACCAGAAGTAAATAGTGTATTTAAAGGAATTGACCATCAGCTAAGTGCCTATATTCAAGGACAGATCATCGTCAGTTTCTGTATCGGTATTATGATGTATATCGGCTTTGTCATTATTGGTTTAGATTATGCTCTCCTGCTTGCGGCTATTGCCAGTGTGACAAGTGTTGTACCTTATTTAGGGCCGGTAATTGCGATTACGCCAGCCTTAATTATTGCCATCGTAACATCACCGTTTATGGTATTGAAGCTTGCTTTCGTGTGGACCGTCGTTCAGCTGTTAGAGGGTAAATTTATTTCACCTCAGATTATGGGGAAAAGTCTTCATATTCACCCAGTCACGATTATATTTGTCCTATTAACGGCAGGTCATTTATTTGGAGTAGTTGGCATACTTGTAGCTATCCCAGGCTACGCTATTCTTAAAGTATTTGTATCTCACATTTTCTATTGGCTACAGCTCAGGTACAATCGTTTCGTTGAAGACGGGAATAAGTATAAACTCCCGGAGCGAAGGTATTGATAAAAACGTAAGGACTAGAGCTTAGATCAATGGAAATGATTAAGTTTAATTTCTTTGATTTTCTGATGCGTTTCTTCCGGCCACCAGGCTCCGCAGTCACTTGAAACGATGCAAGCTGCACATTTTTTTAAATCATACACCTTCATTCCTCTGATCGGAGGGGAGTAAAGGTGTAGAGTAATCAGAGGGGTGTTTCCTTCACGTCCCATTTTATGAACTCCGTGTCTAGGAGCGAATAGTAGAACACCTTCTTTTTTGGTTTCTGAAAAAACAGCTTTAGGTAATTGTCCTTTTTCTACTTTGAAAATCGTATTTCGGGTTGTGCCGCTCAGGATCTGGATCCACCCGGTCGAATCGCCATGGTCATGTGGCGCACATTCGATGTCAGCCCAGTTCATTACGAGCAATTCAACCCGCTCATCCGCGTATAACAGCTGACGATAATAGGGACGTGATCCTGGCGCTTTGAGCCATGCTTCTACCTCGCTTTTTTGAGCATCCAATTTTAATAATGCCTTCTTTAAAGATTCCTCAGAATAGGATGGCATACTACCTAAGATATTTATGGCACGATCCTTTATCTCCATAGATCTGATCTCCCTCTTCTTTATTTTAGTCTCAGCTTCTCTGTAAAAGAAAACGAAGTCTTCCTTGAACAAGCAGTACGCCAAAGATAATGAGCCACCCTCCGGTAATAGACAACCATGAAAAACTCTCCTTTAACAATAGGGCGGCTGCAATTAGTGTAGCCAGTGGTTCCAAATATAAAAAAACCGATACCTGAGATGCTTCCATAATTTCTAAAGCTTTGGCCCAATACCAGTAAGCTAAAGCTGATACAAATACCCCAAGAAATAGCAAATGTCCCCAATAGTAACTTTCAAGATTAACAAGTTGATGCCAGCCTTGATTCCTTAGTAGAAAAGGCAGCGTTAATATAAAACCACACATGCTCATGTAAAACGTTATCACTATAGATGGCAATGGTATAGCTAATTTCTTGAGCAGAACCGAATAAACTGCCCAGTTGAGCGTGCTCAAAATCATTAGGAAGTAACCAATACTTAGAGCAAAATTGAATGAATGGCCGCTTCCCAGAGTGGTAATGAATAAGACCCCGGAGACGGCTATAGTAATCCCCGCCGCTCTGGCGCGAGTGAGGCGTTCCTTTAAGAAAACAATGGATAAAAGAACTGTAAAAATGGGTGAAAAAGCAATCAGCCAGCCAGCATCGGAAGCTTGTATGGTGAGCAGAGCTGAAGCCTGAATGACCTGGTGAACAAATACTCCGAGAACTCCCAGTGATAATAAATGAGGAATATATGCTAACGGTACTCTTAAGTGCTCCTTTAAGAGATTGATGAAACAGAATAGAAAGATGCTGCCAATTCCAAATCTCACAACGAGAAGGGAAAAAGGATCGAGTACCTCCAAAACAGCTTTAGTAGAAACAAAAGAAACTCCCCAGAAAGTAATGGACAGTGTAGCATAGAGGGATGCTTTTAAACGGGTATTAGGCAAAGGTATCTCCCGCTTCCTTTCTGCCAAGTGTACTTTAATACACTATATGCTTGGGGCAGACAGGCATCCCTATTAATTTAAAAAGTGGCAGTGCGCAATCAGTTAGCTTCTGAGGTTGATCTTTCCAAGCGTGTAAGAAACATACCTGGCGTTACTTCTTTTTCATGGGTAGGATGGAAACCGTGACTGGTATAGAGGTTAATGGCGGGGGTGTTTTCACTGCCTGTATATACATAACTGGGCTTAGAGGGATACGTACCGATTACATTCCGGAGGAGACTTTGCCCAATCCCCTTACGAAAGTGTTCAGGGTGGACCATAAGACGATAAATGTCTATATAATTATTTTCTATTTTATAAGAGATTGCTCCCACCAGCTCCGCACCGATGTAGGCTCCTATAAACGTTTCTCCTGATTCCATAATAGAGGTGACAGTATCTTCGCATGGAGGAAGATCAGGGAAACCTACAATAGCAGCTTCTACTTGAGAAGAGAGGAATTGGAGGCGTATAATACTGTCCGCCACATGAAGCTTAGCGGGGGAAATTTTAAATAGATTCACTGTTATTATACTCCTTGTACCTTTGACTTTGATTCTTTTTTCATTTTAGCAGAGAAAGACGGGATTATAAAAACGGTTTCATATTATGAGGGCTGAAAAGTAAGGAGGAGGACTTAAAGGGTGGCCTGTCAATTGTGATTATCCTTCCATAAAAACAGGTAGCGGGAACGCTGCCAATATAAAAAAGGTGTCCTTCTAAAGATAGGACACCTTTTTGTACAGGTTTATTAAATCATCCAATAAGTGAGTAGTGATAACAATACCGAGGTAATCATCATTAAGATCATCGGTTTTAATGCCTTAGTCCTTACATCTTCCAAACTGACGCTAAGACCAAGGCCTACCATCGCCATGGTTAGGATAAAGGTGGTACCGACAGATATCCCGTCCATAACGCCTGAAGGAATAATGAACCAATTTCCTTCTATATAACTTCCAAACAGGCTCATAGCTATAAAGCCCAGCAGGAACCAAGGAAAAGCAATAGATGTCTCAGATCCTTTATTTCCTTTTTTGTTCATGATCCATACGAGGATTAGACTGAGGGGGACGAGCAGGAAGACACGCCCCAGTTTGGCAAGTAACGCCATTCCTAGCCCGGCGTCCCCTGCGGGTGCACCAGCGAGTGCTACATGAGCTATTTCGTGTAGACTTAACCCGGCCCACATTCCGTATGCTTCCATATCTAATGGAAGCAGCGGACGAATCAGGGTATAGCCAATTGCAAACAATGTACCAATAATGGATATTATTCCTGCACTTATTGCCGTATCTTCTTCCTTCGCTTTAAGAATTGGTGATACCGCTGCGATGGCAGAAGCACCGCAGACACCAGTACCTATTCCAAGCAGTAAAGATAGAGAAGTGTCAGCTTTCGTTAATCTTGCCAAAAGGATCATAATTGCTATCGCAAATCCAATAACCACGGCGTCACGTAGTAATAAGGAGAGACCTTCGCTTAATATGACAGATATATTTAACTTCAATCCGAATAGGATTATGGCCAATCGTAATAGTTTTTTCGCTGAAAATTGGATGCCTGAGCGTATTCGTTCTGGATAACCGAAGAAATGGCGGTAAAGGACTGCCAAAAGAATAGCGGCTGCGAGGGGGCCAATTTGGCGGATTAAAGGAATGGATGAAAGCAGAAAACCTGCTCCCGCAAGGATTGCGGTGAATCCCATTCCCGTAAAGAGTGGTCGAAATGAGATCGAACCTAAGAAATGTTTCATCTTTCAACCTTCTTTGCACAAGATTTTCACCTCATACACTATACGTCCCATCATGACATTAGTAAAATAAAACTTTATAATATAAATGATTAATATTATTAATGATAGGGTGATTGAATGGATTTTGAAGCGATGAAGACATTTGTAGCAGCTGTTGATCAACAAAGCTTCACGAAAGCTTCCAAAATGTTAAACCTTTCCCAGCCCACCGTAAGCTTTCATATTAAAAATCTTGAAAGGTATTTTGAAGCGGATCTGATTGATCGTTCTCCTAAACGATTTATAGTGACTCAGACAGGTGAGCTCGTGTACCAGCGTTCAAGGCAAATACTGGGGCTTATTGATAAAACAAAGGCAGAAGTGCTTGAGTTCCACAAGCAGCTAAAGGGGAAGCTTCACATTGGAGCAAGCTACACAGTAGGCGAGTATATTCTGCCATCAGTTCTAAAAGAATTTGACATAAATTATCCAGCGATAGATCTAGAAGTGGAAATTGCTAATACGGAGCGTATTAATCGGGCGATTCAGCTTCACGAATTGGATATTGGACTGGTGGAAGGACAGGTGAACCATCAGGGCCTTAAATCTGAACCTTTTCTGGAGGATGAAATGGTCGTTATTGTCCCCAAAGATCATCCCATTCGTGAAAAAGCATCTATTACCTTCCAGCAATTGCAGGATCAAACCTGGATTACTAGAGAACGGGGTTCAGGAACAAGAGCAGTAATGGACTCCATGCTTGAGTCTTATAACATAAGACCGAAAAAATTGATTACGATTGGAAGCAATCACGGTGTTGTGCAAGGCGTGAAGGAAGGTCTGGGGCTTTCTCTAATATCCAAAACCGTAGTAAAGCATACAGCAGCCGAGCAGTTAATCATGAAGCTTCCCTATATAAAAACAACAAGCCGTTACTTTTCTCTAGTAACGCCTGCTAATAATGAAGAGATTTCCAAAAATGTTCAGCTGTTTGCAGGAAAAGTAAAAGACCTCTATCGTCTAATCAGAAACAACAACAGCTGACAGGGGAGGGAGAAGTGTGGAAATAAGGAGCTATTCACCTGAAGATATAGAAAATATACATTCAGTGATTCAGAGGTCAATATATGCCACGTGTGCATATTATAAAGCTGACCAAATCAACGCATGGGCTTCTGCACTGGCTGATAAACAAATACTGCAAAACCGATTGGATAAGTCGGATGTGAAAATTGCAATAGGTAATGGAAGGACAGCGGGAGTGGCCAGTCTATTAAACAATGGTGTATTGGACCTCTTCTATGTTGAACCCGGTTTTCAGCGAAAAGGAGTGGGTAGCAGTCTGCTTCTGGAAATTGAAAAATCCGCTTTAAGGAATCAATTCGACTTCATAGAAACAGAAGCAAGTGTGAGTGCTTTTTCATTCTTTAAAGACAAGGGTTTTAAACAAATTCGCTCTCAGCATAAGCTGGTGCAGGAAATTAGTATAAAAAACTATCAAATGTTCAAAAAGTTGAATAATTGATCATCATACGGGGTATCGTGTCTTATAATTAAAAGTTGAAACGCTCAGGCATATTCAATCGTAAGGAATTGTAGTAGATACATGAAGGTAGTCATATAAAACTCTGCATCATATTGAGGTGAAATCATGAAGAGATTAGACCAGATTGTCGATTATTTAAAGACGCTGGGAGTAGAAGTCGAGAAGGTTTATAAAACCCCTAAGGAAGAGACGAGATAAGATAGGTAAAAGAGGTCGGTTAAATACTTATGTAAATAAAGAAAAGATAAGGTATGTTTCCGGGAAGAGAAACATACCTTATCGTTATGCTGGTTTCTGCTTGGTTATAGCAGCAAATTGAGGGTCTCTTGCCTGGAAGAAAGCCCATATCATTCCGGCAAAGCTGATTCCGCTTAATAGCAGGAAAACATACTGAACTCCGTGTGCGGAAGCGATATATCCAAAAAGCGGTCCTGTGATGACAACGGAAGCCTGGTTGCAAAGCATACGAAAGCTGGACATTCGCCCGTGGAAATCCGGGTGTGTCGCCATTTGCTGTACAGACTGCAGGAGAGCACGCACAAACGATGTACCTAGACCTACTAAAACTACCCCTAATACCACAATAAATAAATTTCTGGTTATTCCTAACAGTAAAAGCCCGCCCATCATCATACCCAGAGAGAAAAGGGCCAGGTGATTTTTCCACTTAAGCCACCACCATGTACCCACTATACCTGCTGTAATTCCTCCAATTGAGAAAGTAGCATCCAAAAACCCATAGACCGTTGAAGTTTGATTTAAATAAGCACTCGTATAAACAGATAAGAAGCCGAGAATGGTGTGAAAAGTCAATTGGCCAAGCATCATCATGACAAAAAGTCCATGCAGCATATGGTGACTTTTTAAATATACAAATCCTTCTTTTAAATCTTTGAAGAAAGGAGAAGCTTTGGCAGGTTTCCTCTTTGATGAAGGTTCATATGAAAGGAACAGCACAGTAAAGAAAGCCCCGATGTATAATCCCGTAACGATGAGCAGAGAAATTGAAACAGGCAGAAGTCCAGATAGAATGCCACCTAAAGCAGCTCCAATCAGGCTGCCTGATATAGTGGCAGAGCCAGATAAGGAAAAAATTCTTGGTAAGTCATTTTTGTTGAATATTTCAGCGACAAGAGCTTGTAAAGCAGGTCTGAACAGGGAACCAAGGGTTTGAAGGAACATGTGCGTCAAAATCATCACCCACGGGTTGATCAAGCCGAGCAGAAAGGCCCCCCATAAAAGTAATAAGCAAGAAATACTACCTCCGCCTGCAAGAGACGCTAGTTTTTTTCGATTCGAACGATCGACGACTACCCCAAAGATAAGGTTGGAAAATAAACCTGGAAGAAATCCAAAACTTACGAAAATTCCAGTGTATATCGCGTCTTGTGTCCATTGATACAAAAACCATGTAATTAACACAAAATACATAGCTCGACCGCATTCATATAAGAAATAGGTGGTTAATAGACGGCGCATGTTCAGACGATTCATCTGAGATCCCCCCTCCCGTAATTAATTCCATCTTATCCTATTTATGGAGATAAGGATAATGCTGGTTTATAATTAAAATCGATAACTTCTACTTATGGAGTGATGGAAATTGAAAATAGATGATTATGAATTATTGCTTCAGTTACATCGAATTAAAACGATAAGGGGCACAGCTAAGAAAATCCTTATATCACAGCCTGCCATTACCCAAAGGTTAAAATACATAGAGAGCCATTTTGGAGGGGCCATTTTCTTACGAACCCCAAAACAGCTCGTTCCCACAGCTCTAGGTGAAAGTGTGCTGAAACACGCAGAGGAAGTTGTAAAAAGAGAGGCCGATTTTTGCGACCTCCTTCTTCAGCAAGATGGAGATAGAATAGCTGGAACCCTTTCCATAGGGGCATCTTCTTTGTTCAGTCAACAATTCTTACCTGCGGTTTTAGAATCTTTTACAAAAAAATATCCGAGTGTAACGATTGATCTGGTAACGGGAGTGAGTGATGAAATAAGAGAGTCGTCCAGTCAGTTTCACGTATGTATCGTACGCGGTGAACCGATTCGAACCATGGTTAGCCATCATCTTTTTGAAGATCCCCTGTATTTAATGGATACGATGCCTTTAAATGGAGACATAGCTCGACCTCTTATTGAGTTTAAAAGTGATCCCGGGTTTCAAAAGGTGCTGGAGGAGTGGATGGCTACTCAGCCTCAGCGGGCCTTTAATAGGTCGATCAAAATCGATCAGTTTAAAACTGCCAAGCAGCTGATGAAGCGTGGTTTAGGTATGGCTGTACTGCCTGAGAGTGTAGGCAGAGATCTTAAAGATATCTATTCCATACCTTTGGAGGTGGACAATCAGCCCCTGAGCAGGAACACATGGGTTTGTTACCAGGAAGGACTTCGTCAATTACTACAAGTGGATGCGTTTATTCACGAAATTGAAAATACTAGATGGTTTGAGGAAGAAGGATAAGGAATTGGCTAATTTAGAAAAAGAGTTAATAAGAATCATCGAGGCTCACCCCTATATTCAAGAGCTGTTTGAAGTGACTGATCACTATATAAGAGATTACTATATTGGGGCCGGCATTATAACCCAGACGGTATGGAACAAGCTCCATAATTACGAGTTTACCTATGGAATAGATGACGCAGATGTTATTTATTTTAATACCTTAGAGCTGCCTTCCAGGGAACTGGAAAGACTAAAGGAAGAAAAAATACGAAAAGCGCTTCCTCATTTTCCTTTTGAAATTGATTTAACCAATGAAGCTCTCGTGCATCACTGGTATGAGCAGAAGTTCAATAAAAAGATAGTCCCTTATCAATCGGCTGAGGAAGCAATTGAAACATGGCCGACAACTGCATCAGCGATCGGTGTGAAGCGAGTGGAGGGTGAATACAAGATATATGCTCCATTTGGACTGCAGGATCTGTTTAATGGAATTGTGCGTCCCAATAAAGTGTTAGTTCCAGAGCATGTTTACGAGAGAAAGGCGGTTAAATGGAAAGCCCGCTGGCCTGGACTAACTGTGATGGAATGGTCTGAGTAAGGTATGATTGGAAATTTTCTATGATTCAATTTATGATAATAGTATTCATTCCACTACCAAAGGGGATCGCTTAGTATGAACGAAGAGACATTCGATAAATTAGAAGAAATTCAGCAAAACGAATTCATTAAGGCAGCTATTGATCGAGTGGGGGCAGGTGTGGTTATCTCTGACCCTGAGCAGGAAGATAACCCCATGATTTATTGCAATAAGGGATTTGAGGACTTGACGGGTTATAAGGCAGAAGAAATCCTCGGAAAAAACTGCCGCTTTCTACAAGGAGAAGATACAAGCACTCAAATTGTAGATAAGATTCGTAAGGGACTCTCGAATTACGAAAATGTACTGGTAGAACTGAAAAATTATAAAAAAGATGGGACCATGTTCTGGAATGAGCTGCAAATCTTTCCTGTTTACATACAACAAATGGATCAGAATTTTTTTGTAGGTGTTCAGAGGGATGTCAGTCAAAGACGAGAGCAGCAGGAGTTGATCGGTCATTATCTATCCGAAGTGAAGAGGCTGTCTACACCTATTGTTCCACTTGAAGAAGGGATATCTGTACTGCCACTTGTGGGAACTTTGGATGAGGAGCGTCTTAACGAAATGCTCGATTCTGTGAGTCACCACGTAAAGGAATCTAAGGAAGATTTTTTAATTATCGATATGTCCGCTGTGCATGCCTATAACGAAGCGGTACATATGGGTATTTACCAGATGAATCAACTGTTGGATCTAATGGGCACTACTTTGATTATTACAGGTGTTAAGCCCAGCTTTGCTATTCAAAGTGCACCATATGCAGACTTCAGTGAACTATCACTTCAGTCTTATGCTTCAGTTAAACAGGCCCTGAACGCGGTTCGAGGACGATAGATAACGGAATGTCCGACATCTTACAGGTGTCGGACATTTTTTCAACTGAAGGCCATAGATTGTGCTTTTCTACTCTTTATATAGTAACAAAGCAATGGGTGAAAACCTTGAATAAGCCTAGTATTGGCTTAATTCCGACTGATTTTGTAAGATTTAAATATATATTAAATTGGGAGTGGATGGATATGGTTGATATTTTTGATAATTGGATAAAAAATGACCGTCATCAACGTTTGTTTGAGAAAGCTGAAAGGATTGCTAAGGAAGCAAAAGCCCAGGTAAGCAAAACGGACCCTGAAGCTGTTTTTTCCCATCGTACTTTAAAAGTAATAAAACAGGAGAAGTACCCTTCACTTACCTTATCAGCTGCTTACGGAGGAGAAGATCTCTCTCTGTATGAGTTTTTATTATTACAAGAAAAGATTGCAGAAGGTGATGGATCTGTTGCATTATCTATCGGTTGGCATCTAGGAATTATGAAAGAGTTAAAGGAAGACAACCTATGGAGTAAGAATGATTTTGATCGCCTTGCTAAAGAGGTGGCCGAAGAACAGAAGGTGGTTAATCGGGCAGCTACGGAGCCTGCAACTGGAAGTCCGACTCGTGGAGGGATCCCGGAGACTAAAGCAGTCAGGAATGGAGACTGTTACATCATCACCGGACGTAAAAGTTTTACATCTATGGCAGACCATTTAGATTATTATATAGTTTCTGCTTATGTTGAAGATTTAGATGAGGTGGGATGGTTTCTCATTGATCGTCATCACCCTGGACTTACGGTCGATAAAACTTGGGACACCCTTGGTATGAGAGGCACGGAAAGTGACGATTTAGTATTGGATAGAGTAGAAGTTGATTTAAATGATTTAGTAGAGAGAAAATCAAAAGAAAAGCCTGCACCTAAAGGGTGGTTGTTGCATATTCCGGCGTGTTATCTAGGAATTGCTACAGCTGCACGAAATGATGCGATTGAATTCGCTCAAAACTTCCAGCCAAACAGTTTGGATACGCCGATTGCAGAAGTGGGCCATATCCAGGATAAAATTGGTGAAATGGAATGGAAGCTGCTGCAAGCTCACTCGTTCATGTACACGGTCGCAAGAAAATGGGATGAAGAACCCGATCAGCGTAAACATATGGGAGCGGAGTTAGCTGCAGTTAAACTGGCCGTAACTAATACTGCGGCAGAGGTCGTGGATCTAGCAATGAGGATCGCCGGAGGGAGAGGCTTGTCCAAGCAGTACCCATTCGAAAAATATTACCGCGATGTGCGAGCGGGTCTGCATAATCCACCTATGGATGACGCAGTCGTGAATATGCTCGCGAAACGGGCTTTATCAGAGTGATATTTGTGTTAGATTTGTAAAATTTATAAGCTGTTATTAAAGAATAGGGCCGGATTGTGTAAGGCTCAGTTTCGAAATAAATTGGGTCCGTTGCCTAAAATCGATGAGGGCGGCTGCGGAAACAACTCGCTTTCCTACGGGGGAACTGGCAAGCCTCCTCGGTCGCTTCACTCCCTGTGGGGTCTCGCCTAGCTCCTTCTCCCGTGGGAGTCTCGTCGTTTCCTCCGCCACCCCAGCAATATCTGGTAAACGGATCCTTCTATAGGCGGTGGAGAGGTGCTTGGATCTGCCGCAAATGCTTGGATAACGGGAATGATCCACCCATGTACGCTTATTTTTAATAGTTAATCACCACCATAAACCGGTGCGTTTCGAATAAGATTTCGAGCTCCATATATCGCAAGGTACGGAGGGGGACGATGTAGACTTCTGCGGGATAAACATGATCGGTGAGACCCCGGAAAGCTTTAGCTTGAGGAGGCTCACCACATGCCCGCGGAAAGCGAAATCGTCCTCCGCAGGACCTTATGCTCAACAAATATCTCGAAATCAAGTCTTCAAGTAACGGGAGCTTATCTATAAAAGCAAAATTTAGAAGACCATAAAGAAAAGAGGGCGCTCCAGGGCGCCCTCTTTTCTTTATTTTTCTGCTAATAAGTCAGCAAATGCTTTGGCGTAAGGAGGCAGGTCAGGTGGACGGCGAGCGGAAACGATGTGCTCGTCTTTCACGACCGCCTCATCATACCAGGTAGCTCCAGCATTTATCATATCGTCTTTAATACCAGGAGTACTTGTAACTTTACGACCTTGCAGGATGTCTGCTGAGATAAGCACCCAGCCGGCGTGGCATATTTGGCCGATAGGCTTTCGCTGTTCGTTCATATGCTGTACCATTTCGATGACCTTATCATATCGGCGAAGTTTATCCGGTGACCAGCCGCCCGGAACAAGAATGCCATCATAATCGGCGGGATTAATATCACCGAAAGCATAATCTGCAGTTGCTGGTACACCATATTTACCCGGGTACTCTTTACCAGCTTCTTCTCCTACAAGGTGAACCAGTGCTCCCTCTTCCTGGAGGCGGAGTAAAGGGTACCATAATTCAAGATCCTCAAAATCTTTACTTACAAGCGCAATCACTTTTTTATTTTCTAATCGCATAAATACCCTCCTTCATCATTACTCTTCTTTTATTCTATCAAACCCTTCTCAGGTATTCGAATCTTTAGACACAGCAAGAACCCACCAGATCAGTAGGGGCTGGAATAGAGGACGAACCCACAAAGCCACCAGGTTGGTCTCCTCGCTCCAAGGTGCAGGTATGCCATAGATGGCAGCATAAAGGTTGGCTGGCAGAACAAGCAATAGAAAAGCAGCAGTTGCCCATCCGGCAGCCCTTCTCGTTTGGGGGAAAAGCAGGAGAAGAGCAAGCAGCCACTCCGTAATTCCCGTTACATAAACAATAATAAGCTTGTATGGCACCCACTGAGGAATCATCTGAGCAAACCCATGATCATAGATGAAGTGGGTGACTCCTGCAAAAAAGAAGGCAGCCGCAAAAATATAAAGGCCAAGTTGTCGTATAAATGTCATGTTTTCACTTCCTTTGATTACAAATAAACGTTCACTTTATAAAAAGATTTGAAACCTATGTACTAAAAAATACGTAAGAAACTATGCAGCTTCTTCATTAAATAATTCTATATATCCATGTCAAAAATTCAAAGTAATGTATAATAACTACTAAGTTCAGCATAAAGCTAAACAAGCTGCGAATCTACCACAAGCATAAGGGGACGAAGTTTATGAAAAAGAAAAATACTCTGTTGATAGCGTTGGTTATATTGTTAGTTTCATGCCTGGCAGTCCCAGGAACCAGCCTGGCTTCTACGGGGAATGAAGGAATTAACGAAAAACTTGGCTTGCCGATTGTAGTGTATGGAGAAGCATTATCCGATACCCAAAAATCAGAAGTCGCTGAATTGCTGGAAGTGAATGAGCATGAGCAAGTGGATGAATTTACAGTTAATGGTCAAGATTTAGCTAATTACATTGGTGGAAATCCAAATGCTAACATGTATTCTTCCGTTAAGATTATTCACCAGGATACAGGACAAGGATTGAATATAGAAATCGTTACTAAAGATAATATCACAGAAGTAACCAAAGAGATGTACACAAACGCTCTCCTGACGGCAGGAGTCCAGGATGCCGACGTTCTGGTTGCTTCCTCCGTTAAGGTTAGTGGACATTCAGCGCTGACAGGAATTTATAAAGCGTATGATGCTAAAGGTGTTAAACTGGATGAAGGCCGTATGCAGGTAGCAAGTGAAGAATTGGACGTTGCTACATCTATTGCAAAGGAAGAAGGAGTAAGCCAAGCGGAAATCAGTGAACTGCTCACAGAAATAAAAAAAGCAATCGCTGAACAGAACCCTGCCACCCGTGAAGAAGTCGAACAAATTGTTAAAGAACAACTTGAGGCATTAAACATTGAACTTAGTGCTGAAGACCGCCAAAGGCTGGTGGATTTGTTTGAACAAATGAGAGATCTGAATATTGATTTCGACCAGGTAAAAAACCAATTAGATGATCTAACTGGAAATATTCAGGATTTAATCAATGATGATGGATTCTGGAACAATCTTCGGACAGCGGTTAAAGACTTCTTTCGCTCCTTGAGCAACTTTATTAGTTCCCTATTTTAGACTCACTTAAAAATTACATTTATTTCCACCTCAGGTCCTCCATATATTAGGAGGACCTGAGGTGTTTTTAATGGAGTGAGATGGATTGTGCGGCAATGTGATTTTTAACATAATCATTATTCCAATGGACATAATGCCCGCCATCTACACGCTTAATGGTCAGTTTAGAATTTCTACGTTGAAGGAGTCGGTCAATGGCTTTAATTGTACGGGCTTCTTCTGACTTATTTACACCATTAAAAGAGGCATAGTAAAGAGTAGTAGGAACGAGCATTTTCTCAACCATTGATACAAGAGGTATATTGTAGAAACCAAACATAACATTCAGTCCTTCGGTGGTTACTTCGCACGGGGTGTGAAAGGTTTGTTGAATATAATTTGTTTTTTTCAGATTTACAGCTTCACAAAAACGGTCAATGTCTTTTTCCACATCTTCAGAGGGAGGACTTGAAAATAACGGGTGAAGTATTTTTAAAACAGGATGTCTAAATAGACGCACCATCCCATTTAAAATAGGGAAAGCCAGGGCAAGAATCCCGAATTCGTTGAATGGAATTTTAGGGAACTCTTTATGACCTTGGTCGAGTAGAAATAAGTGAGAAACACGTTCGGGGTAATAGTAAGCAAATGAAATGGCAAACCCTCCGCCAAGGGAATGACCGATTAAAAGTGTTTTTTCAATACCTTGTTTGTCTAAGTATTCTTTCAGCCAATCAGCCATTACTTTTGAAGTACACCTTTGATAGATACCTGTGCTTCTGCCTATGCCAGGAAGATCGATCATATGCACACGGAAGTGGTCTTTGATATGTTCCGCTATATTTAAACCTTCTACACCAGGCATGCCTCCAGCAGGTAAAAAAATAGCGTCCTTCCCAGTTCCTATTATTTCTGCATAAAAATCCTTCATATAGTTCCCCTCGCTTCATCATTTTTGGCCCAGCAAATCCTTTTATTCAGAGTAGCTTAAATACTTCATAAAAGTAAAATCATTCCACCTCAGGTCATCCATAATCTGGATGACCTGAGGTGGAATGATTAACCATATAAAAAAGCGTCCCGATAGGAACGCTATTTTAGTCAGTTGGCTGCTGTTTTAACATCTTCAATGATTTGATCATAGGGGACATCGGTGTCTCCTCTATATTTTTTTAACACGTTGCCATCTTTTCCGACAAGATAGAAGGAGGTCCCGTGAGTGACTTGATCATTGCCTTCTGTTTTTTGAACGGGAGCATTGAAACTATCCTGAGCGAAATTTTGAATCTCCTCCTGCGTATAACCCGTTAAAAAGGTCCAATTGCTATAGTCCACTCCATATTTATTGCCGAATTCCTTTAATTCATCAGGAGAGTCCACAGTGGGATCTACGCTAAACGAAACGATTTCAGCTTCTATGTCTTTTTCCTGAAGTTGATCCTGGATCTGAGCCATATTGCGGGTCATGGGCGGACAGACCGTGTTACAAGAAGTAAAGATGAAGTCAGCCAGCCAAACTTTTCCTTCCATGTCCTCAACAGCAAACTCAGCCTCTTCCTGAGTGGTTGCTTTGAAGTTCTGTGTTTCCCAGTCCAGTGTATTTTCAAGTTCACCGCTGCCGCATCCTGCAAGCAATATTGTGAACAAAAGCGTCATGCTAAGTATGATGAAATGCTTCATAAAGCTTTTACTCCTTCCAAAATAGGTTGTACGTTCTCAGTTTACGCTCGAATAAATCAAAGTGTCAATTGAATATCAAGCTGTTAATAAAATAGACACAGTTGGTTTTTTAATTATAAATCAAATGTAAAATATTTACTTAATAGTATAAAGAGATGAAATTCGGAAAAGGCTAAGGTACTAGGATGGATGAGTGGGGGATGGTCAATGCCTTATTTTACTGAGAAACATGGAAAACAATTATTTTATGAGGATAAAGGAAATGGGGAAGCAATCATATTTATACATCCACCAGGGATGGGAAGGAAAGTATTTAGACAGCAGCATGCTTTAGCTGAACACTTCCGAATTATATTTCCTGATTTAAGCGGGAATGGAGATTCGGAGCTCGTGACTAAAGCTCCTGATATTACCTTCTATGCAAGGGAAATTAAACAATTAGTTGACCATTTGAGGATTGATAAAGTATCTCTTGTTGGTTATTCATGCGGTGGGATGGTTGCTCAGGAATTTGCACTAACTTATCCGAAGCGAGTCCACGCGCTTATATTGGCTGGGGGATTTCCAAAGGTTGATACTGGCGGATTGCGGTTTGAATTTTTAGTGGGCATGGAGTGGGTAAGAAAAAGCCCAGAGACGCTAGCTAAATTATTAAGTAATTCTCACTTCAGAGATCCGGACATCAAGCAGGAGTTAAGTGAACATATGGCTAAATCCAGTCCGGATGCGTGGTATGAGTTCTATAACAGAGGTTTTCGTTTCGATTGCAGCCGCAGACTTCCTAAATTAGAAGTGCCTCTTCTACTTATGTATGGAACGAAGGAATTCTGGATTAATCATCACGTGAAGTATTATTTTAACTGCCCTGATACAACCCTTGTTTACATTGAAAGGGCCTATCACCAAATTCCAGCAACACATTGGCCAATCTTTAACCAATATATTAAAGAATTTATTGAAAAAAAAGTATCATCAAAAAAAGCAGAGATTTAATCTCTGCTTTTTTTACTGTTTCTCTGCCTCAAACTTCTGGTTGACCTGCTTGGTAAAGACCGCATTTTTTAAAGTTATTTCCAGGTTAGAAGCATCTTGAACAAGGGAATCCTTAACGTTAATATAGGCGCTGTCTTCCGAACCTCCATATTCAACATTGGCCTCCTTTCCGTTATCACTTTCAATATGGACATTTTTAGGTCGTTCAAAAGCAGGTCCGCCCATTTGTCTGGGAGAAATGCCGATTAATTTTTTGGGCTGTTCAAAATCTTGAGGTCTAAACCCGAGTCGTACATCCATTCCGTGCTCACCATGAGTGTTTAATTGCTCGATATAAACATCCGTGTTATATATCTCTGCTGCCTTTTTATTAACACTTGTATTTCCTCTGACTTTTGGATTTATCTCAGAGAGATCTACATTAAAAGAAAATGAATCACCGCTAGTTAAATGGACGTTTTTCACTTCCAGTGATACCTCTTCAGGTACAGAATAAACCGGTCTGAAATATCCCTCATAAATGTTCTCTTGACCTTCTACTTTTTGCAGGAAAGGAGTGATAGGGACCTGTTTTCCGTCTTTGGTTATTAAAGTAGCATTCAAGGAGGAATTAAATTTCGCTTGTTGATGATCAACCCTTACCTTGAGAAAACTTTCTGTGATTCCCAGGTTAATTTCTAAAGGTTCGACGGCTAGTCCGTCATTTTGATATATTCTATCAAAAGTGTAATGCCCTAACCGGTTCTTATCGGGGTCGAATGCATATTGAACGGGCATGGACTTCGATTCATACATATCTCCATCAATCCGGAAGGTCATTGAGGTTAAAAGCTGTTGGTTAAACTCTTCAGGATTAGGAACCATCCGGTCCGGTTCTCCATCTTTAGGGATCGGTAACGTTTGGACCATACTATAAAGACGATTTTCAAAAATAACCCCCTCTCCATACTGCATGGGCGGTGCATGAGTGGAAAGTGTTTGTGTATCAGCATCTTGGTTCTTTTTTAATTTCACTTCTTCTACCGAAGGGACATTATTCACATAGTTATTGGTTTCTTCCGTGATTAGCGCGGATAAATCAATACTGTAAAAGATATAAATGGAGCGGCCGCTATGCCATACTTCATTAATTTGCATGCGTCCATCCCGTTGCGGCAGCTTGGCAGTTTCTTGGGGGAAAGTCGTTAATCCCTTCTCCTGTGCAAGCTCAAGACCGGGCACTCTTTCTTTATAAAAATCGTTTATTTTCTCGTAGCTTTCAACTTCTTGCCATTTGGTTGGCAGATCGTCCTGATTTACGGGTTTTGCCTTTCGTTGTGGTTTGGATTTCTGACTATATGTAATACGATCCTTACTATCTGATGTCGTCACGTATGTTCCTATCGCAAAAATCAGCAGAACGGCTATAATCCCCAGCCATTTCCATTTGTTTTTGTTTTTCCACATATGTATAACCCTTTCTCTCATTTAGTTCCTTTTAGCCGCTTCATGTCAATGAATGGTAATTTCCTTTTCGTTTACTCCTATATCTATTATACTAATGATAACAGAATTTTCGGAAATAGATGGGGTTGAATTTGGAATAGAAAGTGTCGAACGCGCTAAACGGGGTCATAATGATTGAATCTGTCGCAACAACGGTTTTGGCACTAATTTAAATAGCTTATATCAGCTTCAACGGAAAAAGGAAACTACATGCGGAAAGAAGATTTAACATAGGCCTCCACTTGTTAAGAAGGTAATAGTAAAGCCTGGCTCCAATGTATTGGAGTCAGGCTTTTAATCTTCGTCTGTATAATGATGATACATAGCTTCACCTTCGGAAGGTTTTTCTTCAGCTACTGTCTCCTGCTGTGGAACAAAAGCTTTTGTGTACGTTAGACGGCTGCTGAATATTTCGGCTGCTTCGTTCGTATCCTCTACTTTTCCTCGTCGTGGCTTTTTATTTGCCATACGAATCTCCTCCTTCAAGAATAGGTTTCCTTTGTATAAAAAAAGATAAACATGGATTTTGTTACCATAATTACAATATATGGATGACCTGAGGTGGTGTATTATTCCAACTTAAGAATGGTTTTGCTAAACTTAGAGAAAGAGGAGGTAGGGAGATGGGATCTTGGAACGTGATTATGGTGGAGACACCTAGAGGGACTTTTGAGGTATTTTGTAAGGGAGAAGGGTCGCCTCTTTGTGTCAGCCATCTATATTCAATTTTTAATTCTACAGGAGATTATTTTGCTGATTGTTTCACGGGTATGTATCAAGTATTTTTAGCGAACTTAAGGGAGGCAGGGGGCTCTGAAGCAGCTCATGAACCTTATCAATTAAGCATGATGGAATCGGTCCTGGACCTTGAAGCCATCAGGGAAGAGTTGGGATTTCCTTCTTGGTCATTCGCTGGCCATTCGACGGGTGGAATGCTCGGTTTAGTATATGGCTTGGCAGCTTCCCATTCGTTGAATCAATTAGTGATTACTAATGCGGCTGCCCGTATGTATATGGATTCTCCTAAGTGTATTTATCATCATCACCATCCACATTTTTCATATATGCAGCAATTAATTGAACAGTTGAAATCTCCTCTGTTAACGAGTGGGGAGAAGCGACACTTACAGGCTGAAAGAACAAAATTGTCATTAGTTCGTGCTTTTAAATATGAGAATTACTTCTCAAAAAATATACATAAAGAAATGTCGCGTGCCCGTATGGACTTCTTCGCAAGGGAGCTACACATTTTTGATGTTACACAGCAGCTTTACAAAATAAACGTACCCATTTGGATTGCTGCTGGAAAATATGATGTTCAATGTCCCGTGGAATTTTCTATTGAAATGCATCATTATTTAAATGATTCCAGACTAACCATCTTTGAAGAAAGTAACCACTATCCTTTTCTTGAAGAGAAAGAACGTTTCGAACATGAATTGAAAGAGTTAGGAGGCGTAAAGTGACGGAGTGGCTGCAAGTTTTTGATCATAGAGGAAATCCATTAGATGTGAAGAAACGAAATGAGATACATCGCGACGGGGACTGGCATGAAACTTTCCACTGTTGGTTTTATGAAATAAACGCAGATGGACATCTTTATTTGTTCTTTCAGAAGAGGGCTCGGGATAAAGCAGAATTCCCAAGTTTATATGACATCTCTGCGGCAGGACACATAGAAGCAGGCGAAAACATTATTCAGGCGGGGAGCAGGGAAATCTATGAGGAGCTAGGTATTTCTGTATGGAAAGACGCTCTAAAAAGTATAGGTACCTATAAAGAAGAGCTTAGTTCTGACACATTAAAAGACAGAGAGTTTTGCCGTGTGTATCTCACTCCTTATCCGGCTGAGCATGTTTTTTCACTCGGAAAAGAAGTAGAAGATGTCATAAGGGTAGAGATCAATGGATTTAATCAAGTACTTAAAGGAGCAAAAGAGTCAACAGACGCAAGTTCAGTAATAGATAATCGCAAGTTCCGTGCTGGCTATCGGGATTTTGTCCCCCATGACCAGGCTTATTACGAATTTGTTATCCAGGCTATCCTTGAAGAAGTCGAAAAACTTTGACAAAAAGTACAATTGCTCTATATAATCGTTGATTAACAGTGAAAGTGGAGGAGATCATCATTATGAAAAAACAATCATCTTTTGACACGAAAGTTGTACACAACAAAGTCGATCAAACGCTTGTCCAAAATAGTAAAAATACACCAATCTACCAGACGACAGCTTTTACTTTTAAGGATTTAGATCATCTGGAAAGTTACTATGAAGGAGACTCTCCTTATCTATACAGCCGTGAAAGGAATCCTAATACGGATGAACTGGGAGATTCAATTGCTAATCTTGAAGAAGCTGAAGCAGGGCTCGCTACTTCTTCAGGGATGTCCGCCATTTTGGCTGGTATTTTATCGGTAGCTAAACCCGGCGATCATATTGTTGCCGCTGAAGATTTGTATGGAGGCACTCACAAACTTCTCACAAAAGAACTGCAGACTTTTGGGATTGATGTAAGTATGGTATCGTTCTCGGATCAACGTCAAATTCGGGATGCTATTAATGATCGTACAAAGCTCCTATACGCTGAATCCATCTCCAATCCATTTTTACGTGTCGAGAATTTAAAAGGACTAGTCGAGCTGGCTAAGGAACATGGTATTAAAACAATGGTGGATAATACGTTTGCAACTCCTTATTTACTGCGACCTTATCCGCTTGGTGTTAATCTTGTGGTCCATAGTGCTACCAAATACATAGGCGGTCACAGCGATGTAACTTGCGGAGTACTTGCAGGCGATAAGGATTTGATCCATGAGGCAACGCAGAAAGTCGTGACGCTCGGCGCTAATTTAAGTCCGTTTGAAGCTTGGCTGACCCAGCGCGGATCGAAGACCTTAGGACTTCGAATGAAGCAGCAGTCCCACAACGCAGGTTCTGTAGCGACGGCACTTAGAAAAAATCATGCCGTGAAGCATGTGTATTATCCCGAATTTGTTTCGGATCGAGGAAACGGGGCGATTGTTACCATTGAACTTGATGCCAATATTGATCTGGATCAATTCTTTAAATCACTAGGATGGATTAAGATTGCTCCGACGCTTGCAGGACTCGAAACCACAGTGTCCTATCCCGTTCGCACCTCTCACCGTGCTTTGTCGGAACAGGATCGTGAAAAGGTGGGCATCACGGATTATATTATTCGTCTATCCATTGGAATTGAAGAGGAGGAAGACATTATTAACCAACTGAATCAGTCCATTGAAGAATCATTAAAATAAGTAAGCGGAGAAGGCAGAATTATATAAGACCTATTGAAAAGCGAACCTCTCTTATAAAGAGGGGCTGTGTATAAACAATGGTGATGTTATTCCTTTAGACCAGACAAATAACCTCGTTTGTCTGGTCTTCATTTATATACAGGGAATCTTTTGGAACATGCAACAAAGAACTTTAGATGATTATTTCCAATGTCAAAACACCCATAAACTTCACTTAAGCTGTTAGAAAGCGAGGAAGGTTTGATTCATAGGTCCTCAGCCCTTACACCTGAATGATTAGTTTGCTAGAATAGTTTCAGAAATTTTATTCAATAAATATACAATTTGTGCTATAATTCAAAAATAGCGCAATCTACTTGGGTTTCGGGGACCCTGTATCATTTTTATACCCGATTTTTTTAACAAAAACACAAGAAAGCGCTTTCATATTATTATAGGAGGTTTCGTTATGAATCTAACCACCAAAATATTTATTGGTTTATTTCTCGGTGCTGTTACGGGACTCACTTTGCACTTTGCCGCACCGGATCTCTTTGGAACGTTAGATAATTTTATATTCAATCCGTTAGGAACCGTTTTTTTGAATTTAATTAAAATGTTAGTTGTTCCTATCGTATTCTTTTCCATTACGCTTGGAACTGCTTCTCTGGGTGACCCTAAGAAGCTTGGCCGTATCGGGGGTAAAACCGTTGCATTCTTTCTAATTACTACTACGATTGCTATCAGCATTGCCCTTTCACTAGCTTATATTTTCGAGCCTGGAAATATTGAGATTGACACAGCCGGAGCCAGCTATGAGAGTGAAAAAGCTCCTTCCGTGGTTGAGACGTTTACAGGCATTATTCCTACAAATCCTATTCAAGCCATGGCCGAAGGAAACATGCTTCAAATCATAGCCTTTTCCATCTTTATTGGACTAGCCCTGGCTATTCTAGGCAAGAAGACGGAAGGGATTATGAAGTTAATTGAGCAAGGTAACGATATTATGATGTACTTGGTTAACTTAATCATGAGGTTCGCTCCTTATGGTGCCTTTGGTCTATTAGCATCCGCAATTGGAGCAATGGGACTTGAAGGTGCAAAAGCTATGGGTATGTATATGATTGTCGTTATACTGGGATTAGTTATCCACGCAATTGTTACTTATGGATCTGCCGTATCCTTCCTGGGTAAAATGAATCCATTGAAGTTCTTCAAAGGTTTCTTCCCGGCCATGACCGTTGGTTTCAGTACATCAAGCAGTAGTTCTACTCTTCCTATATCTATGAAGACGGCTCAGGAAAATTTGAACGTTCCTAAACCTGTAAGTAGTTTCGTGCAGCCTCTCGGGGCCACTATAAATATGGACGGTACAGCTATCATGCAAGGTGTGGCCACTGTCTTTATTGCGCAAGTTTATAATACAGATCTATCATTTGGGCAGCTGATTATGGTTGTACTAACTGCGGTGCTTGCCAGTATAGGTACAGCTGGTGTTCCAGGTGTTGGATTGATTATGCTTGCAATGGTACTGAATCAAGTTGCTCTTCCAGTCGAAGGAATTGCCTTGATTATCGGTATTGACCGTCTTCTGGACATGACTCGTACAGCTCTTAACATCACAGGTGATGCAGCATGTGCGGTAGTGGTAGCAGAGTCGGAGAAAAAGTATGATGATGCAAGTGAAGAAAGAGAAGCCATGCAAGCCTAGATCTTAAATCCATCATGCGTCCTTTCTATAAGAAAGGGCGTATTTTTTATGGCATAGAGAGTTGGTCACTATGCCTTTTCCAAAAGGTATTTAATTCGCAGAGGTGGGCAGACTCAAGTAAAATAATCTCATGTTTCAATCAGCCCGCTTCTAATAAAAGTGATCCAAATGAAGGGGAGTTCCGATAGCTATATAGCTTAGCTCCCTTATTAAAGATACCCTATGCTATGATGATGATATCCACCAACTAAAGGAGTGTGCTATGAGCAATCGTGATATTGAGCTCTATCGCCGGGTTGTCGAGGGTGATAAAAAAGCGCTTGAATCGATCTATGATCAATATGAAAAGCTGCTTTATTCCTTTGTCATTAAGCTATCCGGAGATCAAGCTTTAGCAGAAGAAGCCCTTCAAGAAGTATTTATAAAGATTTGGACGCAAAAAGCTCACTTCGATGAAAGTAAAGGGAAGTTTTCATCGTGGATCGTAACCATCACAAGATACACAGCTATTGACCTTATACGTAAGCATAAAAAACAGGAAGTTACATTAGAAGATGAAACAGATCTTCCTGAAGATGAAGCAGAATCTACAGAAGATTTAGTCGAATGGAAAGAGCGGGGAAGCGAGATTCGACAGGCAGTCAAAAAATTATCCGAGGAACAAAAACAAATGGTGGATTTATTTTATTTCAAAGGATTAAGCCAAAGTGAAATTGCCTCGCATACCGAATTACCGCTTGGAACCATAAAAGGCCGCATAAGGCTTGCCCTAAAACATTTAAAGAAACATTTATCAACTCAGAAAGGAGGGGTACATGATGCGTAAAGAATGCGATAAACTAATTGATTACTTTAATGATCAGTTAAGTGAAGAAGAAAAGGTTGAATTTGAGAATCACTTAGAAACATGTGCAGATTGTAAGGAAGAACTGGAAGAGTTAGAGACGCTTACTGATGATTTGCCGTTTGCTTCTGAACCTGTAACCCCTCCTGAGGACATGAAAGACCGTGTATTGGGGGAAGTGTTCTCACAACAATCCCCTGCAGCTAGTACTCGTGATGACGACGCATCCAGCGAAGAAGACCAGAAATTTTCAAATAATGATGAGTTGGATAAAGGAAAAGTGTTATTTCCCAGCGAGACGAAAGCCAAGGTTGAAAAAACACGGCCCTGGCTCTTACGGGGACTCGCAGCAGCACTAGTACTTTCAATTGCAGGAAACATTTTCGCACTTGTCGATGAACAGGAACAAACCGCTCCAGAGCCTGAGGAACCGGAGCAGCCTGATGTTGAGACTGGGACCGACCAAGTAAGATCGAGAGTACAGCTTCAATCCGAAGGAACAGAAGCTAATGCTACTGCAGCCTTGATCCAGCAGGAAAAAGGCGATATTCTTACCTTGCAAGCAGAACAGCTTGCTCAGCTTCAAGGGGAAGAAGTTTACCAGGTTTGGCTTATAGAAGGTGAAAAACCTTACCGGGCTGGAACTTTTGTAGCGAATCAAAATGGAGAAGGTGCAGTATCCTATTCTTTGAATGATTTACCAGAAGGTACAAATTGGGATGCCGTAGCTATTTCCAAAGAACCTGATGCCACGAGCCAGACTCCTCAGGGAGAAGTTATTTTAAGTTCAGAATTGTAGATAATCTCAAGTCTATTGCAGACAGCTTTTAACAGCTGTCTGCAATTTTTTTAATTTTTTTTGGAAAAAAGTGATCCAATCTTACCTTTGCTGCGATAGCTTAGTGAAAAAACAAAAACAAAGGAGAGAGGAAAACATTATGAATTTTAAAAAAGCTTTATTAGTCGTACCGATGAGTGCAACGCTATTGCTCCCTACGTCATTGGATGTTGTAAATGCTGAAGATCATAAGATGCCGGAAGTATCAACAGAAGCAGTGGAACTCCGGGCTCAATTAGATAATTTATTTAGTGAACACGCTTATCTTGCTGTTGAAACGATGAGAAAAGGGGCTGAAGGCGCGGAAGACTTTGAAGCATCCGCAGCAGCTCTATCTTCTAATACGGAAGACTTATCGAAAGCTATTTCTTCCGTTTACGGGGAAGAAGCTGGAACCAAATTTAAAGATATGTGGTCCTCTCATATTGGGTACTTTGTCGATTATGTAAAAGCTACGGGCAGTGAAGATGAAGAAGCTAAACAAGAAGCGCTGGATGAACTTAGTCAATACCGTGATGACTTCTCTACATTTATTTCAGAAGCAACTGGAAATCGTCTGAAAGCTGAAGATTTATCTGAAGGGCTGCAAATGCATGTGAACCAATTAATTGGAGCTTTCGATGCTTATGTAGAAGGAAACTATGAAGAAGCTTATATGAAAGAACGAAAAGCAATTGAGCATATGTACGGGGTAAGTAAAGGAATGTCCAGTGCTATCGTTAATCAATTCCCGGATAAGTTCAATCATACTAAAGCTGTAACCCCAGCTGCCGATCTACGTTCCAACTTGAACCATTTACTAAGTGAACACGTAGGCCTGGCCACGATGGCGATGCAAAATGGTCTTGATGGTTCAGAGGACTTTGAAGCGTCAGCTCAAGCTCTTTCCAATAACACGGAGGATCTTACAAAAGCGATGACGAAAATATTCGGTGAAGAAGCCGGTGATCAATTTAATGAAATCTGGACTCAGCATATTGATGATTTCGTGGCATACGTAAAGGCTACAGCCAATGAAGATGAAGAAAAACAAAAAGAAGCGATGCAAGCATTAGAGGATTACCGCGAAACGTTTGCCAACTTCCTGGAGGAAGGAACGAATGGTGAACTGAGTGCTGAGAAGCTCGCTCCGAGTCTCCAGCAGCACGCTGATTTCTTGTTTAATACTTTTGATCAATATGCAGAAGGAGATTATGAACAAACGTATCAAACATTAAGAGATTCATATGCCCATATGTTTGGTGCTTCCAAAGCACTTTCAACTGGGATCGTAGCTCAAAATCCGGAAATGTTTATGAGTGAACAAATGCCTGAAGAGATGCCAGATACGGGTATGGGTGGAACAGCTTCAAACCATGACATTTGGTTATATGCATCTATCCTTGCAGCACTAGCTGCCGCAGGTATTTTTATTCGCAAGCAATCCAAACAATAACTAGATGAAATAAGGATTCTCATAAAGGGAGGCTGGCATTGCCAGTCTTCCTTTTTAGTTTTAGAAATCTATAAGAATCAATAAGTTTCAAGAATCAAATTTCTTGGTAATAAAGATGGAGAAAACAATGTTTCACCATTAAAATGATTATCTATTGTTTTTATTTTATTTAAGAGGGTATGAATTAAACTAGAGAGGGAAAGTAGCAAAAAAAGGACTTTTCTGCTCGTGGAAACGGCAGAAAAGTCCTAGATTGAAAAACTGGCTATGCTTTGGTCCAGTTTGCTTCTTTGTCAGTTGAGGGGGAATTAGGGAATGGCTGACCTTTTTCAATCATAATCTCGGTATCATCCTTGTTAAGTTCGCCACCATCTAGCCGACTTACTACTTTATAGGTGCCATCTTCCGGCACGCTGTCGCCTGTTTTATAAGTGGTATTTTCCATTTTTCCTCCACCTCCTAAAGTGTAGAAGAGAACTCTATTTATTTCTCTTCCTTTGGAAAGTGTTTCACAATATATGAAGTCTAAAACAAAATAATGGGTTATTTTTGAATTCGTGAGTAAATAACTAGTTGAAAAGATGGGGAGACTAGCTTTATAATATAAGAATGAATGTTCATTCCGGTGTTAAAGGAGTTAGAATCCATGCCCGCGTCAACGACTAAAAGAGATAACATCTTAAGCAGCGCCCTTATGTTATTTGCTGAAAGAGGGTTCGATGCTACAACCATACCCATGATTGCTAATGAAGCGCAAGTCGGAGCTGGAACGATTTATCGTTATTTCGAAAATAAAGAAGTTCTAGTAAATACATTATTTCAATATTATGTAAAGATGTTTGCTGAGACACTTGCAGAAGACTATCCTGGCAATTCATCCATAAGAGAACAGTTCCATCACTTGTTCAGAGGAATGACTCGTTTTACCAGCGAACATGAGCATGCTCTATATTTCATTAAAACTCATAATGGAGCGTACTTTTTAGATAATACAAGTCGTGCAGATTTTGAACGGCTTTTAAACAGGCTGAAGCATTTCCTGGATCAAGGAAAGGAAGCAGGAGTTATTCGTGACCTTCCATCCATGGCGATGATTGCCATTATTTTTGGCGGATTTCTGGAGCTGCATCAGTTGGTGCGTTCCGGAAATATTGAAGAAACAGATGATTTATTTATTGGAGTAGAAGAAAGTTGCTGGGATGCTATACGCTATCATTAGAAACTCGATAGTGTATTTTATTTTTTATTAGGAATGAATGTTCATTCCGGTATAAACATTAATTTAACGAGGTGACTATACGTGGAAAAAACAATTAATCTTCCGCAGCCTAAATCCTATGGGCCACTCGGGAATTTGCCGCTTATTAATAAAGAAAAGCCTATTCAGTCATTTATGAAGCTGGCTGATGAATTCGGTCCGCTTTATCAGTTCCATTTCCCTGGCCGAACCAGCCGATTTGTTTCCAGTGCACAGTTTGCTGCTGAGATTTGTGACGAATCCCGTTTTGATAAGAAGGTCGGGCCTGCTCTGCAAAAGGTTCGTGCTTTTGGAGGAGACGGTTTATTTACTAGTGAAACAGGAGAAATCAATTGGAAAAAAGCTCATAATATTTTATTGCCAAGCTTTAGTCAGCAGGCTATGAAAGGCTATCATAATAAAATGGTTGATCTTGCTTCACAGCTGATCCAAAAATGGGCTCGTCTAAATCCGAATGAGGAAGTTGAAGTTCCGGAAGACATGACTCGCTTAACCCTTGATACAATAGGGTTGTGCGGTTTTAATTACCGTTTCAACAGCTTTTACAGGGAGAGATCTCATCCTTTTGTTGAAAAAATGGTGCATGCGCTTGACGAATCTATGAGTCAAACGCAGCGTTTTGAGATTCAGGATAAACTGATGATTCGTTCTAAAAGACAATATAAAGAAGACATTGATTATATGTTCAACTTAGTTGATCAGTTAATAGCCGACCGTAAGAAAACGGGTGACCAAGGGGAAGATGATCTGCTTGCCCATATGCTGAAAGGGAAAGATCCGGAGACCGGAGAAGCTCTTGACGATGAGAATATCCGCTTCCAAATCATTACTTTTTTAATTGCTGGTCATGAAACGACGAGTGGTCTTCTATCTTTTGCCCTTCATTATCTGATGAAAAATCCTGATAAGTTAAAGAAAGCACAGGAAGAAGTAGATGAAGTCATTGGAGAGGATATCCCCTCCTATAAACAAGTGAAAAAGTTAAAATATGTACGGATGATATTAAATGAGGCTTTACGATTATGGCCCACGGCGCCTGCTTTTTCTGTTTATGCGAAAGAAAATACGACGCTTGCTGGTCAATATGAAGTCGAAAAGGGGGAGACGTTTACACTTCTTCTGCCTCAGCTCCATAGAGATACTAGCATATGGGGAGACGATGTCGAGGCCTTTAAGCCTGAGCGTTTTGAGGATCCTTCCCAAATTCCCCGCCATGCCTACAAACCGTTTGGTAATGGTCAAAGAGCCTGTATAGGACAGCAGTTCGCTCTTCATGAAGCTACTCTTGTGCTTGGGATGGTTCTGCAGTATTTTGACTTGGAAGATCATATGAACTATCAGCTGGATGTCAAAGAAACATTAACAATGAAGCCAGAGGGGCTGACTATGCGTGTGAAATCAAGACGCGATGCATCTTTAATGCAGCCGGCCCCTGCTCAGAAAGAAGCGGAAAAATCATATAAAAAGGAAACGCAAAGTGTTCCTGAGGCAGATGCTCACCTCACTCCATTACTTGTATTATATGGTTCTAATATGGGCACAGCAGAAGGAGTGGCCAGAGAACTTGCACAGACCGGAAAACACCAGGGCTTTGACGTGAAGACAGCTCCATTAAATCAGTACACATCTGCTCTCCCAGCAGAAGGAGCAGTGCTTATAGTCTCAGCTTCTTATAATGGAAACCCTCCGGATAATGCTGATACCTTTGTCCGTTGGCTTAAGGAAGCAGAGGAAGAAGAAGCTAAAGGAGTAAGCTATGCTGTGTTTGGATGTGGAGACCGAAACTGGGCCAGTACTTATCAGCGAATCCCAACGTTAATTGATGAGCAACTTCAAACATTGGGAGCAGAACGTATGCTTGAGCGAGAAGGCGGAGATGCGAGTGAAGATTTCGAAGGCGATTTAGAAAAATGGGAAGCAGCGTTATGGCCGGCACTGGCAGATACGTTTAATTTGAAACTTGAAGAAGCTGATGACCCATCCAGTCATGTTTCAATGGAGTTCGTCAGTGGTGTCACACAGACGCCCCTCGCCCGGACGCATCATGCTTTTACAGCTGTGGTGAATGAAAATCGCGAATTACAGGTGGGGAGCGAACGAAGTACTCGGCATCTGGAATTAAAGCTTCCTGAAGGAGTGAATTACCAAGAGGGTGATCATCTTGGGGTTCTTCCTCAAAATGGCACAGAATTGGTGGAACGTGTCCTTCAGCGCTTCCAATTAAAGGGAGAGGAGTATGTAGTTCTGGGCGAAGATACAGGAAAAGCAACGCATCTTCCTACGAGTCAGCCAATCAGCTTAAGAGAACTCCTGACCTCCTATGTTGAATTGCAAGAGCCGGCTACCAGAAGTCAAATTCGTGACTTGGCTGCTCACAACCCTTGTCCGCCACACAAGATTGAGTTGGAGAGACTTCTTGAGGATGAGACTTACAAAAATGAAATCCTGCGTCATCGTCTTACGATGCTTGATCTTCTTGAAGATTATTTATCGTGTGAAGTTCCTTTTGAAAGATTCCTGGCTTTGCTTCCACCGCTTAAAGCTCGTTACTATTCAATTTCCAGCTCTCCTCGAGAACATAGTGAGGAGGCTAGTGTTACGGTAAGCGTAGTGAAAGATACAGCCTGGAGTGGAAGAAGAGAATACAAAGGCACAGCGTCTAATTATCTGGCTAAACGAGACATTGGAGATAAGGTGGCTTGCTTTATTAACACACCTCAATCCAATTTCACCCTGCCGGATAATCCGGAGACGCCGATGGTATGGATTGGTCCAGGTACCGGTATTGCTCCATTCCGTGGATTTATTCAAGCACGTGATAACCTGCTGAAAGAGGGGCACAGTCTAGGAGAAGCGCATTTGTATTTCGGGTGCAGGCACCCAGAGAAGGACTTCTTGTATAAGAATGAGTTGGAAAATGCAGCAGATAAAGGACTAATCACTCTCCATACTGCTTTTTCAAGAATAGAAGGAAAAGAGAAAGTGTATGTTCAGGATCGATTGGAGGAAGACGCATCTACTGTTCTTTCGCTTCTAGAAAGCGGAGGCTGCTTGTACATTTGTGGTGATGGCAGTGATATGGCTCCCGAGGTCATAGAAAAAATTATAAAAAGTTACCAACACAAACACGAGACGACTTATGAAAGTGCTGCTGAATGGTTAGAAAATCTTGAATTAGAAGGACGTCTTGCTAAAGATGTCTGGGCTGGTGCTTAATACGTCTTGAAAAAATCCCCACAGGACAGCTAACGCCCGGTGGGGATTTTTTAAATAGGGGCTTGCTCTGTATTATAATGGAGATGAAAGTTTGTTGAATATTAACTCACAAAACCTCTTACGTGTAAGCGGTGGCTCCGCAGGGTATAACTAACCATAGATTATGTGGAAGAGGTGATTGGGTGTTTTATTCAGTGACGTTACAAAAAATCATCTTTTTAACCGGGATCGGAGTGATTATTGGAGCCATAGTCGGTTTCACTTCCGTGCTCGGGTTTGATTTGGATGGATCTGTTTTTGTTTTATCCATGTTTTTGAGTATCCTCAGCGTGTATGCAACAGCTATGTACGCAGAGCTCTATCATATCAGGGAAGCAATTAATAAACAGAGAAAAGAGAAGTAATAATGAAAAAGGCCGGTGCTTTTGCACCGGCCTTTCTTAATCTATAAAACTCCAAGTTAAAAGCGCTGCATATACCACAACAATTACGATCATAAGGATATAACTTTGTTTGTTCAGCGATTTAAAGATAATATAGAATGTAAGGAGAACAACCGCTATAATAAAGGTAACATATACTATTTCCATTCGCTGTTATTCATCTCCTTAGAAATCAAAGAACTCTTTGAAGAGAGAGTACAGGGTATTTTATACTCTGTTTTATCTATCATAAATTCAGTCTCTTCATCTTTCAAGCAGTTCGCAGAGAGTGTTTCACCGTTTAATCGGATTGAATTATGGGAACTGCTAGAGGGTAGCAGCTATGAAAAAGAAGAGGGGGAACAAGATGGCTATGAAGAAGCTTCATCTCGGAAATAGTTCGGATACATGAGTACATTCGAAGCCATTTTTTTGCTGGTAACTGCCCTGTGGGTTGGTGAATTCATCCTGTTCCGCAATCGTGGTTCTTCTAAAACCGAACATCTGGAACGCCAATCGTTCCCCCTTATCCTTATTGCCGTTATATTGGCTGTAGCATTATCACTCGTGATGCGTGAATGGAATATAGGTGTGATGGATTCTGAGACCCTGTGGTGGTTCGGTTTACTTCTTTATACAGGTGGAGTTGCTTTACGCTACTGGGGGATTATTCATTTAAAAGATCAGTTTACCAGGGACGTGTCTGTAAAGAAAGGTGATCGTCTAGTAAGCAGTGGACCTTACCGTAAATTACGGCATCCTTTATATACAGGACTGTTCTTTATCATCGTTGGTTTTTGTGTGGGAGTGGGGAATTTGTGGACAGCTATTCTTTGTGGCGGATTGCTGGCAGCCTCTTTACTACATAGAATTCGCATTGAAGAAGCCATGTTAACGCAAGCTCATGGAGAGATGTATCGAAGCTGGTGTCAAACAAGATATCGTTTGATTCCGTTTGTTTATTAAACGTGGAGGTGGAAGTGTTGAAACAGAAAACAGCGATTGTCGTAGGTGCAGGACTTGGTGGGATGTCAACTGCGATCCGTTTAAGCGGTGACGGATATAAGGTAAAATTAATTGAAAAAAACAGCAACCTTGGTGGTAAGTTGAATCGAAGAGAAGGTAAAGGCTTTACTTTCGATACGGGACCTTCCATCTTAACCATGCCGTGGGTATTAGAGCAGTTATTTGAGAGTGTACACCGTAAACTTGAGGATTACATAACGGTGGAGCGTGTGGAACCACAATGGAGAACTTTTTTCGAAGACGGTACTCAGCTTGACGTAACAAGTGATTTGCCTGGCATGCTTGAGGAAATGGCGAAAGTTACGGATCGCCCGAACCGTAAGCTTACGGACTTTCTATCTTATACACAGGATATGTACGAGTTATGTATGAAGAGTTTTTACAAGTATAGCATTCAGGACTTAAAAGATTTGAAAAGCCATCATAAGCTGAGCGAGCTTTTGAAAATGGATCCATTGAATACAGTAGCTAAGTCGACGCATAAGCATTTCGATAATAAATATTTGGAGCAGTTATTCAATTTCTTTGTAATGTATGTAGGTTCCAACCCCTATTCTTCTCCTGCCATTTTAAATCAGCTGGTGTATGTGCAGCTGGGATTAGGCATTCACTACGTCAAGGGAGGAATGTATCAGATCGCAGAAGCCATGGGCCGATTGATGGATGAACTTCGCGTAGATATCCATCTGAACACTCCTGTCCAGCGTCTGGTTGTAGAAGGGGAGACAGTAGTCGGAGTTGAAACAGAAGAAGGAGTCGTTCATGAAGCGGATGTAGTCGTTTCAAACCTAGAAGCAATTCCTGCTTACCGACGCTTGGCTCCGCAGACATCCAAAGTGAAAAAAGAAACAAAAACACTTCAGAAGAAGTTTGATCCAACAGTCTCAGGGCTTGTCCTGCTTCTTGGCACTGATAAGAAATTCGACCAATTAAAGCACCATAACTTCTTCTTTTCCGAAGACCCTGAAAAAGAATTTAAGCAGATATTTGATCAGGGCAAACCAGCTGATGATCCCACTATCTATATTGGGATTTCTGCAAGGTCTGATGAAACCCAGGCACCAGCGGGTAAAGACAACTTATTTGTATTAACGCATGTTCCGCCGCTGACAGATGGAAAACGTAAGCCGATTGACTGGGATCAATACCGGGAAAAAGTTATTGAGAAACTTGAAAGAATGGGACTCACAGGTCTAAGTGATTCTATTGAATTTGAATATCGCTTTACTCCGGAGGATTTAGAATCCTTATACGGACCTAATGGGGGATCTATTTACGGAATTGCTGCCGACCGGAAATCAAATGGCGGATTTAAAATTCCATCCAGAAGTCAGGTGTACGATGGACTATACTTCGCCGGCGGCTCTACCCACCCTGGAGGCGGTGTACCAATGGTTACACTTTCAGGGCAGCTGACAGCCGACTTAATTAAAGAAGATGAAAAAAAAGCTGTTAAACAATAGGACGTTCAATTAAAAAGGCCGGCATTTTGCTGGCCTTTTTTTACTGTTTAAGAACGGCAACCAGAGGGAAAGGTGACAAAATGTTGCTGAAATAATTTATAAATGGAATGAATAGATGAAGGAGTTAATCGAATGAGTAATTGGTTAGTATTCGTATTATTTATCTTGTCAGGGATAAGTACATTTTTTATTGCCTCAAGACTCTCTGTATTCGGAGATGCTGTTAAAGAAAAGAGCCGGGCATCCTCAACATTTATGGGAGCTATTATCGGAATAGCTATATCATTGCCTGAACTGACATCGAGTGTTACGGCTATAATTATTGACAGTCCTGATCTGGCTGTTGGAAATCTGATAGGAAGTAACCTTTTTAATATTATGGGGCTTGCTATCTTTGATATTGTGTACAGACGCTATCAAATTTTAACCCATGCTACCGTAGAGAGTAAGCTGTACGGATGGCTGGTTATTCTTATGACGTTGATTGTAATGCTTGGATTGACGTTCTCTTTACCAACTCATATCTTTCACGTTAGTTATACGGCAATAGCTACCATTCTAATCTATTTTATAGGCTCAAAGTTAATTAATGACCGTACAGAATATAAAGGACGAAAAGTGAAGAGAGAGGATAAGAATAAAAAGTATTCCGAATACACCTATCGTCAGGTATTATTCCATTTTATTGTGTCCGCTGTATTAATCATGATTATAGGAAGTGTCCTGACTATCACGGCGGAAAGAATTTCTGCTATTACAGGGATTGGTGCTTCTTTCATTGGAGCCTTTCTTGTTGCTATCAGCACATCGCTGCCTGATGCAGTCAGTGTAGGAACGGCGCTTAAGCTGAGAAATTTTAATTTAGGAATTAGTTCACTACTTGGAAGTAATGCCTTTAATTTAATGATTCTAGCTATAACAGATCTGATGTACTTCAGAGGAAATCTTCTTCAGGGGTCAAGTCCTGCCAATCTACTAACAGGAGCAGCGTCGATTCTATTTATCCTGCTGATTATCTTTAGTATTTCCAGGAGAAAAGCTAAAGCATGGAACTATTTATGGCCTTCCTTCCTTATAATTGCAAGTTATTTTGTCACGACTTATTTTGTCTTTCAGATTAAATAAAAAAGCGGCCGAGCAGCCGCTGTAAGTGGATCGAAGAACTTTAAAGTTCTTCGCTCCGTTTATTTTTTTGCTGCAGAGGTAGGAACTGCTATTTTTAATTTTTGTCAGGAACTCTTTTACCTTTTTGGTTATGGCTGCTAAAAGGGAGCCACCAATTCCAGTCACCTAAAAGCTTCATTAAACTAGGGACGAGGAGTAAACGTATAACGGTTGCATCTATAAATATAGCGATAGCAATACCTATTCCAATCTGCTTAACCGGTACGACACCAGTAAAAGCAAAAGCTCCTGTAATGACAATCATAATAAGAGCCGCAGAGGTTATGATTTTACTAGTGGTAGCAAGCCCCTCTATCGTAGATTTTGTATTATCACCTGTCTCAAGATAAAATTCGTGAATTCTTGAGATCAGAAACACTTCGTAATCCATACTTAAACCAAAAACAAGACTGAAAACAATAACAGGTAAAATAAGGGCGATATCCGCTTCATTCAAACCGAAATGCCCACCCTGAAAGAGCCATACAAGAATTCCGAAGGTTGAGGTAAGGCCGATTACATTCATCAGGATCGCTTTTAAAGGAATGATAATGGAACGAAATGCGATCATCAGGATGATGAACGTGGAAACGATAATGATTGTCAAAGTTAATCCGATATTATCGGAAATCTCCGTATAAATCTCCTGATTGAATTTTGGCTGCCCCCCAAACATCATGGAGACTTCCCATTCATCGTTAGACCAGTCTGTCATAAGCTCCTGGGCTTCAGAAGAATTGGCTGCTACATTTAATTGAACAGGGATCATTAACTGATCTCCTGCAAGAAACTGCTCTATCGCAGGCTCCAGCTGCTGTCGTGAGGCAGACTTTTCCAAAGCAGATGATAGTTGTTCAGGTGAATTTATCTCGCTCGTTGTGTACAGGGTATCAACAGCCGCTACAATCTCTGGCTCCAACAATTTTTCCTGAAGGTCTTTCATCTGTTTTAACCCATCTTCCTCCAGCCATTCACCTTCTCGTTCAGCAATGATGTAAGCGGTGCTCTCTTCAGAGCCCATAAAGGTTTCATCGATGGTTTCAAAAGCAGCTCTTGAATCATAGCTTTCTGGTAAAGCGTTAATCGTCGGGATAGATAAATTCATATTCGTTACAGGGATCACACCAATTATTAAAATCATTAAAGCAGAAAGAGAAATCCAGGCGGGGTGCTTCATTACACCACGCGCAAATTTTCTCCATCTTGGTGTTGTATCCTTCTGGAAGGGGATTAATCTCCATTTGTTCACGTTTGCACCAAATACGTAAAGTAACGAAGGCAGAAGTGTTAGGGAGCACAACACTGCTGCTATAATAACCACAGATCCTCCGATAGCAATATTCATAAAGATATCTACTTCTATTACACTCATGGCTGCAAGGCCGATAAACACGCAGACAGCTGAGAATAGGATGGATCGGCCTGCTGTTTCAATCGTAGTTTTCAGGGCTTCGGCTTTCTCCTGCTTCAATAGTTCTTCACGGTATCGATTAATAAATAAAAGAGCAAAATCAATGCTGAGGGCCAGACCGATCATAGGTGCAATATTCAAAATGAAAATGGACAACTGATATTCTTGACCAATAAGAGCCAGAATGCCAAAGCCGACTACAATGGTGATTCCTCCGATGATTAATGGAAGAATGGAGGCAAGAGCTGTTCCAAAAGCGAGAATTAAGATGATTAGGGCTACCGGAAGTCCGATCAACTCCGCACGTTTTAGATCCTCCTGGCTCGCTTTATTAATATCTTCAGATATCACAGGGGCTCCTGTTAGAGAAACCCCTTCTACCTCTCCGGTAATCTCTTCTACCTGTTGAATAGCTTCTTTCATATCCTCTGGCTCTTCTGAAAAATGGATAGAAGCATAAGACGTCTCGTTTTTCTGCATGGATTCATCATCAAGTGGTGACTGAATACGGGAGGCAATATCTAAATCATTTATATCTTCTAAGACGGAAGCGATGGTATCCTCTGATTTATTCTCAAATAATAGTAGGAATGTGGATTCAGGAAAGTCAAAGTCTTCATTTAGTTTTTCTTCTACCTGTTCATATTCCCCATCTGTACGGAAGCCGTCGCCTTCTAATAAAGAGGGCAATTGAATAGCAAAATAACCCATAACTAAGGCTATTATGATCCAAAAAGCGAGCAGCCACTTATGGGAGCTTACGATAAAGGAGGAAATTTTGCGCATGATCATCGATCTCCTTCAATGATTTTCTAGGATAATGGTCTCCTACAAATAATACTCCTTTTAACATGGCTTGAAAACTAAAAACTTCCAGTGTGTAGGACATGCATTTCCGTGGAATATAGGTATCAATGAAAAGAGGAAGGGAAAGGTGTCTTTCATGCAATTTCCGGATGAATTAATTAAGGAAGCAAAAACAAGAATAGCAGGATTCGATGTTGAAGGCTTTGTCCTGGGGCAGGGAGATGAATCCAGTAACATTATGATTGTCGGTGAGGCTCCAGGAGAGAATGAAGCTGTAAAAGGAGAACCTTTTATAGGCAGAGCGGGGGATGAACTGGATAAACAGTTAAATTATATAGGTTTAGAAAGAAAAGACGTCTATATTACAAGTGCAGTGAGAAGCCGCCCTTACAAATGGGTAAAGACCACTAAAAAAGGGTCAGGGGGCCAAAGGAAAGCAAACCGAAAACCAAATCAGAAGGAGATTCTTGCTCATGCTCCTCTCTTGGATTACCAAATCGAAAAAATGGATCCTGAAGTGATCATTGCCCTTGGAGGTGTAGCGTATGAACGACTGATGGGAAGAAAGGACAAAATCAGCGAACTAGTAGGGAAAGTAATTCGAACCCCGATTATGCGGTTTGATCGTGAGAAGGAAAAATACGTGGAAACTGAAAAAAGCTATCTAATTATCCCGCTCTATCATCCGGCAGCTGTTTTTTATAATCCTAAAATTAAAGAAGATATATATGCATCACTGGATGAAATGAAAAATAATCTTAACTTATAAAGCAGCTGAGTTTAAAAAAAATTGGCTTTAAGGTTTATTACGCAATAGAGCCGGTTACTGTAATACTCCGTTTTGAGATATATTTAGTCCGTTTATAAGAAAGAGAGAAGGATGGCTACGGAAACAACTCGCTTTCCTGCGGCCCTACAAGACGTAGGGTCGATCGACGTTGCCACAGGACGTGGCGACTTTAGTCGATCCTCCTTTTCTCAGGCGCCTCCTCAGTCGTTATCACTCCCTGTGGGGTCTCGCCTAGCTCCTTCTCCCGCGGGAGTCTCGCTGTTTTCTCCGCCATCCTATGATCGAGGAGTGAACGGACCCTTCTAAAAGTGAGGTAATCGTTCTGGATCAGCCTGAAACCCTTAAATATCAGGGATTATCCACTTAAAAAAGCTAGATGCTCTTTTGTTCTCCGGTTAATTATAGAAAGCATTATTGGAGTTGCTGATTTGGCAGGTCCGGAGGGGGACGATGGAGACTCCTGCGGGATGAACATGATCGGTGAGACCCCGCAGGACGACAGTCCGAGGAGGCTCAGCACATGCCCGCGGAAAGCGGAATCGTCCCCCGCAGGACCTAGCCCTCATAACAAATATCTCGAAACTGAGTCTTCAAGTAATGGGAGCTTTCTCTTAATAACAGTCAGGAAGTGTAACAGAGCCAAAAATTTATATTGAATGTAGAGGGAGAAGTACTTGGTGAGCATCTCGATTTTCTGGAGCAGAGCTAACCTTTTCTCGGCGGGTTTTGATAAAATGAAGAAAAGAGGATGAAATGACCGTCCGATAGGGGAGGAAAGCTTGTGAAAAATCCCGGGAGTTGGAGTGCCCTGGCTGGAGCATTTTTATTTCTATTCTGGGTCATCTTTTTTGAAGGAAGCAGTATTACTCTGATCTTAGGTTTTGCCTTTCTTGTACTTGTCCCTTTGTTATTGGAAGAAGCCATTCAGAGTGCAGAGGGGAGCCGTCCGGAAAAGTGGCTGTGGAGTGTGATGAGCTGTTCTTTACCTTTTTCAGCTGCAGGTATGATCGCCATTTCGCTGCCGCCAGGAAATGAAGCAGGGTGGTGGGCGGCCGTCTGGTTTTTTTATACACTTCTCATCGCTTTTGGAGGTTTCATGAGGTTGTTAGGCAGAGGATTCGGACCTGTCGAAGAAACTGTCATTGATATTGGTTTGATTTACATAGCGGTTGGAGGAGGACTGCTGGTTTGTTCCAGTACGGGATGGACTGGTATCTTTCCATATTCAGAGACGATTCTTAAGCTCACCGTCGTTCACTTTCATTATGCGGCTTTTGTATTACCGCTTGTGACAGGATTCTTTGGACGCTACCGTGCAGAAGGTAACAGAGTTAGAAAGAATTTTATGGTTACCCCGTACTTGTGGTTAGCAGCCGGAGTGATGGTGAGTCCTTTAATTACTGGACCTGGATTAAGTTTGGAGACTCCTTTTACATCAATTACAGCAGGTGTTTACTTCCTTGTGCTTGTCTGGCTTTGTTTATGGTGGTTTTGGCTCTCCGTTTATTTTAAATTGTGGATTGGAATGGCTTTGCGCTCTGCATCTCTCCTTCTATTAGGAACTATGCTGCTTGCTTTATTCACTGGTTTGAACATCTGGTTAGAAGCTTATTGGGTGCAGGTGAATACAATCGTTGGCTATCAAGGCCTGTGGATAGCACCCGCTTTTTCCATTTTATCTGCTCTGGCATGGCGCGGCGTTCATGCTCCAAAAAGGCATGCCTACACCGTCTTTCCTATTAGTCACATACGTGCTGAGCGAGGTAGTATTAACCCTAAAATAGATTATAAACCTTGGGCAGTTTCTCACGAATATGTGACAGGGCTTGTCCATGACTGGAGTCCTTTTAACAGTCGCCATTTTCATACGGAATCTATGGATCCCCTGGTGAAAAGGTGGTTCCTGCATACCGGTGATTTTCATGTGCAAGCGTCTATTCAATGGACCAAAGGATTTAGATCAATTGCTGGCTGGATGAGCCAATGGGGATTTCCCCTATCCGGATGTGTGGCACTTCAAGGAGAAGCCATTTCTATATCTGACTATAAAGATGGTCGAAATTCTGTAAGAGCGTGGATAACGCGTAATAAACAAACGAAAGAACCGCTAAATACAGCTTTATATTCCTTTCATGAACATGCGGGTGAAACCTATTTTAATATAGGTTTCCCTGTACCGCATGGTGTTTTGACGGTTATTGGAAGGCTTGAGACAGATGAAAAAGGCGGTCTGCTTTTAGAAACCATGCGGCGTAAAGATGACCGGGGAGACGAAGGCATCTACTTCACACTAGGGGAGTGGACAATGAGGCTTCCAGTACGAGGGATGTTTCACGTGAAAAAAGCAAAAACAGAAGGAGACTTGCTTGGGGATCTTCATCTGCGTGTGGGTTCTATTAATCTTTTGCATATACAATATCAAATGCAAGAAAGACGAGCCGGATAGTACCTTGTATTACTGAGGGGCAAACGGAAATAAAAGATCATTGCTTTTTGCTTTCGGCTTACGCGGAGTGTGCTATAATAAAAGCAAATCAGGTCACAGCTGCGACTGTGACCTGATTGGATACCGTTCGTTTTTTTCGGTTGAGGACCCTTTCACTTATGTGAAAGGGTCTATTTGTTGTTGTTCATTTTTATGATCAGCGCCAGGAGTGTAATGATAAATGTCCCGAACGCCAACATGACCATAAGCGCCTCATATGTGCTCATAAATGACATCACTCCTTTTCTATCGCCACCTGACCTAATCCTAGAGAACGGTATCTATATATAAGGATACCATATTTTTAATATAAACAAGAACATTTGTTCGTGTTAAATGTAAAAATAGCCAGAACGTACCATATAAAACCACCTCAGGTCATCCATAATCTGGATGACCTGAGGTGGTATATTTTTCCTTTTTTAGTTTTAAAGTTCGTCGAAGCCATTGGTTTCGGATACTTTAGTGTACTGTCTGGATTTCTGTTCAAAGAAATCTGATTTTCCTTCGTCGACTTCCTGATAAGCTTTAATCCACTTTAAAGGATTTTCCTTATACTCAGGAAAAGGCTTTTCGGCTCCCAGTAAGCGGCATCGTTTATTAGCCATGAACCGAATATAATCTTCCAGGTCACCGATCGGAATACCGGGGAAGCGGTCTCCTAGAATATGATGTGCCCATTTGATTTCAAGTTCCACCGCTTCTTGGAATGTATCTGTGACAAACCGACGGTACTTTTGTTCGTCCAGCTGCGGGTTTTCACTTAATGTTTCATTAAATATTCGTCCAAACAGACTTACATGAATCTGTTCATCTCTATTTATATAGTTAATCATAGTGCTGGTCGATACCATCTTATTGTTACGTGCCAGGTTATAGAAGAAAGCGAATCCTGCATAAAAGAATAAGCCTTCCAGGACAACATCGTAAACGATAGACTTTAAAAAGGTGTCTACAGAGGGATCATCGGCAAAAGCCTGATACCCATCTGTAATGAACTGGTTTCTCTCAATAAGGACATCATCGTGCTTCCAGTATTCGAAGATTTCTTCCTGTTCATCCTGATCCACTAGAGTCGATAACACATATGAATAGGATTGGTTGTGGACCACTTCCTGGAAAGCTAATACTTGCATGAGGGCAGATAAACTGGAATCCGTTAAATAGTCAGCTATCTTTCCGGAGTAGTCCGTTTGAATAGAGTCCAGGAAGGCAAGAAGTCCGATAATTTTCTTGAACGTTGCCTGCTCCTGATCTGACAGGGTACCCCATTGTTTTAAGTCATTGCTCATATTAATTTCATTAGGAATCCAGAAATTAGCCAGCATATTTTTATACATAGGATACGTCCAGGAGTAACGGGTATTATCCCAGTTTAGTACGTTAGAGCTTCTGCCGTTAATGATTCCGGTAGAAGCGTTAGGGGCCTGGTGGTCTACTAATTTTCGTTTTTGGATGGTTTCGTTCATTTGGTTTGTCCTCCTTCTATGAAGAGCAGCTATCACATTCGTCATATTCACCCTGGCTTGAGGTCGATCTTGTGTAATAGGTAGTTTTTAATCCTGATTTCCAGGCATCGATATGCAGATCTAATAGTTCTTTAGCATGTATAGAATTTCGAACGTATAAGTTAAATGAAATGGATTGATCAATATATTTTTGACGCACAGCGTTTTGCTGTATGCTTGTATGCTGGTCTATATCGTAAGCCGATTTGTAATACCAGAACGTTTCCGGGCTGAGATCCGGTGCTGTTACCGGAATTTTATAATCCTTCTTTTCTTCTGAATAAAAACGTTTAAAGATTGGATCGATGCTCGCTGTACTTCCAGCAATCAGAGAAGTACTGGAATTAGGAGCGACGGCCATTAAATATCCATTCCGAATTCCATCTCTCTGAACCTTATCTTTTAAGGCGTTCCAATTCCAATCCTCATTTTGGTCAAACGACCGTTTAAGAAAGAATTCTCCTGTAGACCAGTCAGATCCCTCGAATAAAGGATAACTCCCTTTCTCGGCTGCTAATTCGCTGCTGGCTTCAATGGTGTAATAGGCAATTGCCTGGTACACTTCTTCAGCATAATTCACGGCTTTTTCAGATTCCCATGCTATTTTCTTTTGAGCAAGCAAATGTGCCCAGCCGAAGGTGCCAAGACCAATACCTCGGTAAGACTGGTTTGTCATTTGAGCCTGCAGAACCGGAATAGTATTTTCATCAATCACGTTATCCAGCATTCTTACCTGAATGGAAACTAAACGTTTTAAGACTCCTTTAGGCACGGCGCGGCCAAGATTTACACTGGAGAGATTACATACTACAAAATCCCCCGGGTTTTTAACCGTTATAATTTTCCCTTCTTCTAAATACTGTTCTTCCTGAACAGTGGGGCTCTGGTTCTGAGTGATTTCCGTGCATAGGTTGCTGCAATAGATCATCCCAGCATGATGATTCGGATTCATACGGTTCACTTCATCACGGTAGAACATGTAAGGTGTACCTGTTTCGAGCTGGCCCACCATAATTTTTTTCATAATGTCTATAGCAGCTACTCTTTCTTTAGACAGCTCTGGATGATTGACGCAAGCTTCGTACCTTTTACGGAAGGTTCCTCTGCCGCGTTCTTCATCATAAGCATCTTCCAAAGAGAAACCCATAACATCTCGAACTTCGTGAGGATCAAATAAATACCAGTCTTCCCGCTTTTCTACAGCTTCCATAAAAACATCCGGTATGGATACGCCTGTAAATAAATCATGGGTGCGCTGACGCTCGTCTCCATTGTTTAAGCGACTGTCAAGAAAAGGGAAAATGTCCTTATGCCAAATATCCAGATACACAGCAATCGCTCCTTGACGCTGCCCGAGCTGGTCTACACTGACTGCCGTGTTATTCAATTGCTTCATCCAAGGGATAACACCTGAAGAAACCCCTTTAAATCCTTGAATGTCACTTCCACGGCTCCTGATTTTGCCGAGATAAACACCAATTCCTCCGCCATGTTTGCTCAAGTTCGCTATATCTGTATTACTGTCATAAATAGACTGAAGACTATCGTCTACCGTTTCTATAAAACAAGAACTTAATTGGCCATATCTTTTGCCTGCGTTAGCTAAAGTAGGGGTAGCGACGGTCATGTATAGATGACTTAAAGCCCAATAGGCTTCTTTTATGAGCTCCATACGTACTGACTTATTCTCCTGAGCCATGATTACCATCGAAATGATCATAAACCGTTCTTGCGGAAGCTCATATATGTCTTTGGACTTGGAGCGTGCTAAGTATCGATCGCTTAAAGTTTTAAGACCAATATAAGTAAAAAAGTGATCACGTTCTGGGGCGAGGATAGCTTCAAGGTGATCTATTTCTTCTTTGGAATAATCAGCAAGCAATGATTTTGAATAAATTTCTTCGTTCGTTAAAATTTCGATTAATGAATAAAATCCTTTATAGGGGCTGTCCTCCATACGGTTATGAGCTGAATTTTGGTACATTTGCTCCAAGTGAATCCTGCTCGCGGCAAAGGTCCAATCAGGTCCTGTCTCATCCATTTCAGCCAGACACTCAAGTATTAATGCTTTGGATTGCTCTTCATTAGTCATTTGACTCAGCCCTAGCCCTGGAACTTTCTTAAGGATTCGTTCCACATCCAACTGGGGAAATTCTTTTTGAATGTCGATTAGCTTCTGTTCCCATTTTGTTTGCATAGATTGAACGCTCATGTATTCGTACTCCTTTTATTCATAGGTAATTTCGGACATAAAAAAATCCGCTCACTTATTGAGCGGATGAAACCATAGAACGAGGCAAATAAACCATACGAAGACCTCATTCTATCGCTTCATCTTCTCAATCCCCGAAGAAGTTGAAACTTCAGCGAATAAAGACAGGTCTCCTGACTTACGTTCGATACTACTATGGTCCTTCCCGTACATGAGTACAGTGGATAATCCATTTCGCGAACGCTAACAGTTGCGGGGGCAGTTCCGGCTTTCTCCGGATTCCCTATTAAGCCTGATGGCATCTTTGATTCACGAATACTATATATAGTGTTTTATGATATATAAATTAGCTTATATTGTGCTTATATCATATCTAAGATAAAAGGAAAGTGCAAATATTTTGTTAGAAACCTCCCCGTTTGAAACCTATTTTTTTCCACGTGAGACCTACCAGCACACTCTTTTCCCATATCAAAAAAATTTTCAAAACGTTGCTTATTTAATTATAATAAAAGGTAATAAACATTCTATGGTGAACTATACAATAATGACGGAAATAGATAAACAGGGGGATTTGTAAATATGGAACCAACATTTAATTGGCACCAGGAAGCCGCTAAACAATGGGATGAACGAGCAGAATTCTGGAATCAGCGTAGTCAGACGATGTGGGATGAGGGAAGTCGTAAAACGATTATTCCTTTTTTGAAAAATCACCTGCCCCCGGGTAATTCTGTTGCTGACCTGGGCTGTGGAGATGGATATGGATCATATAAATTGTATCAGGAAGGCTACGAGGTAACGGGAGTAGATCTTTCTAAAGATATGATTGAACGAGCAGTAAAACGATTACAAACTGAAGGACTAGCCTTTACGCAGGGGGATTTGACGAAACTGCCTTTCGCTTCAGAAAGCTTTGATGGCATAATGGCTATTAACTCTCTCGAGTGGATTGAAGTGCCCCATCAGGGACTTGAGGAAATGAAGAGGATCTTACGTCCCGGAGGCAAGCTGTGTATTGGAATACTTGGACCAACGGCCATGCCGAGGATAAATAGCTATCCAAGAGTATATGGTGAAAAAGTAATTTGCAACACGATGATGCCATGGGAGCTCGCTAAACTGGCTGAAGAAACTGGCTGGATACAGACAGGGGGCCAAGGGGTGTATAAACGCGGGGTTGATGAGAAACAAATTGCACATCTGGATCAAGATTTGAAGCAGGCCCTTACATTTATGTGGATTTTTATCTTTGAGAAGCAAAATTAAATCAATATAACGATCAAATCGCGGACTAGCCTCTATTTATATAACAAATTCAATGGAAAGCCCGTGATTTTGTTTTGTGAGTTAAACAAAATTACGGGCTTAGTTTTAGTTGGATTTTACGACAAAAAAATAGATTGAAAATTTCGTTAAAAGGAGTATTATAAAGATCAACGATTCATATAGTGATTCAATGAGGAGGGATTGCGTTGGTCTGGTTCCATGCAATATTTTCTGTACGGTATTTATTTATCGGGTTCTTTTCATTGACAGCGTTAAGCTTGGTTACTTTCCAATCCGTAGCAATATTTCAAGCATTTCTAGATTTTTTTGAAGTCTTTCACCGGAAATAAAGAAAAGAGACCGGCTTTCTCAGGCTGGTCTCTTTTTCTATTCGTTTGGCTTTTCCCAAAGAAACTCTCCAAGTATCCGATCCACCTCGGGATACTCATGTAAACCAGAGTGGGTAGCGGAGTTACCAAATACAACTTCTTCTCTGTAACTGCCAAAAGGTACAATGGATTTCATTGCTTTAACGCTTGAAACATGGACAAGACCATCCCAATGGTCGCTCTCCTCTTCTGAGGAATTAATAACCCCCGCTATAACAAGTGTATCTACACCTTTAGGAAAGAATTCCTTTCTAAGGAACATCGATTTCAGAGCTTCAGATTCCGGTTTAAGATCGTTAGCGGCTGGACTTGAATGCACTTCAAAATAACCTTCTTTGTGAATTCCTTTAAAGGGACTGGCAATAACAGCTAATTTTTGAACAATAGGATATTGGTCTTCCTGATAATGAAGCAAAAAGTTAGTGGCGGCCAATCCTCCCATTGAATGGCCGACCAGATTAATCTGCTGAATACCATGACGTTCTTTTAATCGGTGGATGACTTCTTGGAGCCATATAGTCTGCTGCTTTAAGCTGGCACGATCATTCTCAAAAAGAACCTGAATGAATGGTTCCATGTTAGGCGGAAGGCTCCCTCTTAAGGTTACATGTCCTTGCCGGGATACATAAGCTATCATACGCTTGGATCCTACATTTTGCTGCTCAAGACGATTCATCATCGTATTAAAGGTTCCTGGCCCTCCTTTAAAACCGTGTATGAATACGGTAGGGGTAATTTCTCCGTTTTTTTCTGAACTTGTAGGTTTAGAATTCGTTAAAAATATAAAAATCCCTAAAAGAAGGGAAGAAAGTAGAACGAGGATGAATTTCTTTTTATTACTGAACACGCTGAAGAACATTAAGTTTCCTCCTGAAAATTACTTTCGCTGAAATACAAAAAAAACATTAAGAATCAACTATAAAACCAGTTTAACTTTAGCATACCCACTGCAGGGAAAGGGGAAACAATATCAAATTCTCCAATCCAAGCGCTTTATGGATCATCAGGGAAATAACCCACTGGGATGTTTATATTTAACAGTTGGAGGGGAAAACTGGAATTATAATCAGCTACATGAAAGGAGAATACCATTGAATCAAGAAGAACTAAAGAAAAAAATTTATAACGTTATGGATCAGCATAAAGTAGGAACACTATCTACAGTAAAGGATAAAAAACCTCATGCCCGTTACATGACATTTTCAAATGATGAAGATTTCACATTCTTCACTCCCACAGACCGCGATACTCATAAAGCGGAGGAAATTGAGGAAAATCCTCATGTTCATATCTTATTAGGCTATGAAGGAGAAGGTTACGGAGATACGTATTTAGAAGTACAAGGCCAGGCTAAGATCCGCGATGATCAGAAGATGAAAGACTGGTTATGGACGGAACAAATGGAGCGTTGGTTCTCAGGAAAAGGAGATCCAGATTACATCGTTCTTGAGATTATGCCTGAATCCATCCGTCTAATGAATGCAGACGGAGATACTCCTGAATCACTGGATTTATAATAAGCTGACAGAAATAAAAAGCATTTGAGATACCAATCTCAAATGCTTTTTTCCATTTCAATACGTTGTTAGTAACGAGTTATTAAAGTAAAGGGCCGATTAGTTGAAGACTCAATAAGATGGTGGTGATGGCCCATTGCATCAACCTCCTAATCTAATATATGAATATATGCTCATATACGTAATAAAAAAAGCTGTTAAGGTGTCAACATGAAACAATATTAATGTGCCCAACACATTTTTCAGGCTGAGCGTCCCCTTATTCAGAAAAGGGGTAAAGAAGAAATTGCTAAAAAAACTCCAGGAAAGCCCTGGAGTTTTTATTTTTTTTCAGGATAGAAACGGCGCTCAATAGCATAGTACCCATAAAGATTATTAGTTGCAAGAGCGAGTCGCTTAACCTGATCCAGTAAAAATGTTTTATCAAGCTGATAGACTACTTTCTTCTCAATATGGTCAAGCGTATTATACGCGAAATCCCATATGGCTTGATGTTTAGAGGAATCAATGGACTCAGCGACCATAGCAAGAGCACCGACAATTTCAGTAATGATTAAATGATTATCTCCTGCATAGTGGCGGATATAACCAAAACCGCGATAAATATAATATTCAAATGTTTCATTTAAGAGTACAATTCTAACCTGTCCATCACTGTCGGTCAGGTAAGGGGTGAAAGTAATATAGTCTTCGACTGTAAGCATTAATTCAGCCATTTGGTGAATTGTATTGGTTGCTGTTTTGGGATCATCATTCCCCAGGGACTTTATTCCAATTTCAGCTAGTTTGTGCATCCCCATCTGAATATCCTGAAGTTCAGTTTCTTTATGACCAATTTTAATCATACTGTAGTAGAGTTCTTCATCCACCAAGTCAGCACCCGGTCCCCAGTAACTGATTAGCTTATTCGTCTGCAATATATAATCTCCCACCTGTGAATGGAATTTAATGATTACATTGTCCTTGCGTGCCTGCTCAATCATACTCCTATAATCAACTAATTGAACATATCCGGACCTTCCTGCTACTATGGTTTGAGTATTTTCTTCGTAATCCTGCAGCAGATCGCCTGCCTGCTTGGTTCTGAAAGGCTCCAGATCCTCACTCAAGGTATTGTTGATCATCGCTTGGGATGACTGTTTCATTGTTTCTGTAATATTATGGACCTGCATCCATGTCGTGGCATGATTGATGAAATAGATAAATGTAAGAGAAGCTATAAAGACTAATATGATCGTAATAATCGGGACGGCTACGAAATATTCGTAGGAAGTATTCCCAATAAATAAAAACACAAGCAGTACATAAACAAAACTGCCATTAAATATACCAAGAGCGTGCTGGGTTCGTCTATCTGCCACGAAGTTAATCAGCATTCGGGGTGAAAATTGCCCACTAAAGGTTGTAAGTACAACTAAGAGGGAGTTTAACGTGAAGGCGCTTAGTGTTAAAAGACCGCCAATTAACGTGCTGACCAGCATACGAGTTATTTCAGCATTAATTCGGAAAGATTGAAATGTATATTGCTCCAGTTCTACGACTAAATCAAGTACAAGAGTAATAGCAACAAACAGGATCGACGAGGATATATAAATTAAAGGCATATACCATAGAGTCGATTGAACCTCTTGCTTACGCTGCTGTTTAGTCATTTTAAAATATTTCTTGAGCGATACGGGTAATAAGTCCATCAGCATATAACGGTTTCCTCCTTTGCATATAAGGTACACTTTCCCTGCAGGAACTTGTATTAAAACTGTAAAATTATATTTATAAAATAAAAATTTTGTCTTTCTATATATACTTTCGATATAGTGGAAAGAAATAAGTGAAAATAAGAGGTGGTTGAACTGAGTTGGGTACATAAAACTTACAAAGATCTTACAAAAGATGAATTGTACAAGATCCTTAAGCTAAGAGTTGAAGTCTTCGTAGTAGAGCAAGAGTGTCCTTATCTTGAAGTCGATGGCCGTGATGAAGAATGTATGCATATCTGGTTAGAGGAAAATGGGCAACTCTACGCTTACTGCCGTATCCTTCCCCCTGAGACCGAAGAAGATTATTATGCGATTGGGCGTGTCATTGTTATAAAAGAAAAACGCGGACAAGGATATGCGAAAGAATTAATGGAAAGAGCTATTACATTTTTGCGGGATGAATGGAAAGCGGAGCAAATTTGGCTGCATGGACAAGAATATTTAAGAGGTTTTTATGGAGCATTTGGCTTTAGGGAAGTAACGGATGTTTATTTGGAAGATAATATTCCGCATGTAGATATGCTTCTGGAGTTTGATTGAGCTTCCATAATGTTGCTGAGGTTTAAGTAAGGAACGAGAGTGGAACATACTACCCCACACAGTAAAATGGAGGTATAATATGAGTCCACAAACTTATTTTAAACAATATATTAATGGGGAATGGAAACCAGGTTCAAGCGAGAAACAGATTGAAAACATAAATCCATATACCGAACAGACTATTACCACAATTCCTTCTGCCAATGAAGATGATTTAAACGAGGCTTACCGATCAGCTGAACAAGCCCAAAAAGACTGGGCGGACTTGCTTCCAGCTAAGAAACAGGGCTATTTTGACAGCTTGTTATCGGTAGTTAAGGAACGTAAAGATGAAATTATAGACTGGCTTGTCAAGGAAGCGGGGAGTACCCTGGTCAAAGCAGAAGTGGAATACCAGGCCGCAGTATCCATTATTAAAGAATCTTCTTCTTTTCCTACAAGGATGTCTGGCGAGATACTTCCTTCTAATACTCCCGGTAAAGAAAACCGGGTATATCGTTATCCGAAAGGAGTTATAGGAGTGATTGGCCCGTGGAATTTTCCATTCCATTTGGCTGTGAGGTCTATCGCTCCTGCGATTGCTACTGGAAACACAGTGGTGGCCAAACCAGCATCAGAGTCTCCTGTTACGGCAGGCTTACTGATTGCTGATTTATTTGAATCAGCCGGATTTCCAGCAGGAGTACTGAACGTAGTAGTAGGAAGAGGTTCAGAGATCGGGGATGCCTTTGTCACACACCCTGTACCTAAACTGATTTCCTTTACTGGATCAACAGAAGTAGGCAGTCACATTGGAGAACTTGCCGGGAAGCATATCAAAGATACGGCACTGGAGCTTGGAGGCAACAATGCTATGATTGTTCTGGATGACGCTGATGTAGAAAAAGCGGTGGAAGCGGCTGCATTCGGCAGGTTCCTGCATCAGGGTGAAATTTGCATGTCAATCAATCGCTTGATCGTGCATGAACAGGTTCATGATCAGTTCGTCGAAGCATTCAAAGAAAAAGTGGAAACCTTAAAAGTTGGTGACCCATCTGAAAAAGATACAACAGTTGGTCCTTTGATTAATCATGAAGCCATCGAGCGTATTCAGGAAGATCTGCAGGCTTCCCTGGATCAGGGAGCTACCTTGCTTACAGGTGGTGATTCAGAAGGAAACATTATGCACCCTACTGTTTTAACCAATGTTACCAATGACATGCCAATTGCAAGCAATGAGGTTTTTGGTCCTGTAATTGGAATCATTAAGGTTTCAAGTGAAAATGAAGCCATTACAGTGGCGAATGATACTTCCTATGGATTAAGTGGATCGGTATTTACAGCCGATGTACACCGTGGTGTTGAAACAGCAAAACAAATCAATACAGGTATGATTCATGTAAATGATCAGTCTGTAAACGATGAAGCGCATGTAGCCTTCGGCGGTGAGAAAAGTTCCGGACTTGGCCGCTTTGGAGGAGAGTGGGCTCTCGACAAATTTACAACGGTTAAATGGATTGGTGTCATGAATGGATATCGCAAGTTTCCATTTTAATAAAGTAAATAAACGCCCTGAGCAAAGAAAAGCTCAGGGCGTTTATTCTATCCAATATTATTTTTGTCAGCAAATTTTTGGAATCTGGATATTGCATCACGTAAGGTTTCTTCAGAGTTATTCAAACCAATCCGAACGAATCCTTCACCGTAATCACCAAACCCAATACCCGGGGCTACAAACACCCCGACTTGCTCGAGCAGGGCATCGGCGAATTCTTCAGAGGAATAGCCATTAGGTACGTGAACCCACATGAAGAAAGATCCTTTGCATGGCTGGACCTGGTAGCCGCTGCTTTTTAGCCCGTCTAACAGTAAATCGCGTCGTGCTTCATAAGTAGCATTTAGCTCTTGGACACATTCCTGTGATTCTAACAAAGCTGTAGCAGAAGCTTCTTGCACAGCTCCGAAAAGGCTCACAAAATAGTGATCCTGGACAAGTTCCAGTGCTTCCACCACACTTTGGTTTCCTACGGCAAACGCCACTCGCCATCCTGCCATATTATAGGTCTTGGACATGGTATAAATTTCGACTCCAACATCTTTGGCGCCAGGAACCTGCATAAAGCTTAACGGTTTCTGCCCATCAAATCCGATGGCTCCATAAGCAAAGTCGTGGACTACACAAATATCATTGGCATCAGCGAGTTCGATAGTCTCTTCAAAAAAAGCCTGATCTGCCATTGCCGAGGTTGGATTGTTGGGGTAGTTAAGAAACATAAGTTTAGCCTGTTTAAGGACCTCTGGATCCATCGAGTCATAATCAGGCAGGAAGTTGTTTTTCTCTAGAAGCGGCATAGGTTCCATAACGGCGTCAGTCATAGCTACTCCTGACCAGTAATCCGGATAACCAGGGTCTGGGACTAAGGCCGTATCCCCGGGGTTCAAGAAGCATTGGCTCAGCTCTACCAGGCCGCTTTTACTGCCGAATAGTATAGCTACTTCTGAAGAGGGATCAAGATCAACGTCATATTCTCGTTTATAATACGTTGCTACAGCTTCTTTCAGAAAATCAAATCCTTGAAAAGGGGGATACATATGGTATTCAGGGTTTTCGGCTGCTTTTTGCAGCGATTGTACGATATGTTCAGGGGTAGGCTGGTCAGGGTTACCTTGACCAAGATTTAGTACATCTTTTCCCTTTTGTTGCTGGAAATCGTTTAATTTCTTTACAAGCTTTGCAAAGAATTGATCTGGTAAACGCTGAATGGCATCAGATTGCTTATATTGTTTCATTCTTTTCCACCTCGGCTTATTATTTGAATACTCTCACAACTGAATAATATGGATAGTGTAACATGTCTTTATCCGGATAGGGAATACTAGGAGCAATATACATTAGGAAAACCAAACTAAATACTACATAGAAAAACCAAAATGTAAGATTTATTATTAGTCGAAATTTTGCAGGTCGGTATTTTTGGGTATGCATAACTAGAAGAAAAAGAAGGAGTGGTAGGAATGAAAATTGTAATTTTAGGTGGAGACGCAGCAGGTATGAGTGCAGCTATGCAGATTGTACGTAACAGTGAAGGAAATGAAATTGTGGTTTTTGAAAAAGGAGAGATAACCTCTTATGGTCAATGCGGTCTTCCTTATGTTGTGAGCGGCGATGTCAAATCGACCGATGACTTAATTGCCAGAGAGCCACAAACCTTTCGCGATAAGTATGGAATTGATGTACGTACTTCCCATGAGGTTACCAGGGTAGACTGTGATCATAAAGTAGTTTATGGTGTCGATCATAATACGGGCCAAGAGGTTGAGGAGTCTTATGACCGGCTTTTAATTGCTACAGGTGCGAGTCCAATAATACCTCCCTGGGAAGGCCGGGATCTTGAGGGGATCTTTTCATTAAAAACTATACCAGATGTACAGGCTATTATGAATGACTTAAATCATTCCATTGAAAAAGTCACGATTATCGGCGGTGGCTATATTGGCTTGGAAATGGCAGAAAGTCTAGTTGCTCTGGGTAAAAAAGTACGAATTATTGATCGTGGTGCCCAGCTCGCAAAGATTTTTGATGAAGATATGGCTGAACTCATCCATGAAGAAGCAGAGCGTCATGGAGTAGAATTGAATTTGGGTGAGTCTGTTGAAGAATTTAGAGGTCAGCATCGAGTAGAATCGATCGTCACAGATAAGGGTGAGTATGAAACTGACTTTGTTCTGGCTGCTACAGGAGTCAATCCTAACACATCCTTTTTAGAAGGAACTGGAATTTCTAAAGGAGTGCAAGATTCAATCAGTGTTAATGCTTTTATGGAAACAAGTATTATGGACATTTATGCAGCAGGAGACTGCGCGGCACAGTATCACCGGCTGAAACAAAAACTGGATTATGTACCTTTAGGGACTCATGCCAATAAACAAGGTCAGGTAGCAGGACTGAACATGGTGAACAAGAGAAAGGCATTTCAAGGTGTGGTTGGCACTTCGATCTTAAAGTTTTTTGATTTAACTCTTGGCCGTACTGGATTATCTGAAAAAGAAGCAACCAGTGAATATATTCCTTACGATACGGTTTCTATTAAATCAACCCATGCAGCTGGATATTATTCTAAAGAGGATCCAATGACGCTTAAACTTATTTATAATAAAGAAAGCAGAGAACTGTTAGGAACTCAGATTATAGGCCATGCCGGTACGGACAAGCGGGTCGATGTTATTTCTACCGCCCTTTATCATCATATGACGATTGATGAGCTGGCTGATCTTGATCTGGCGTATGCGCCCCCTTATAACAGTGTTTGGGATCCTATCCAACAAGCGGCGAGAAGAGCGTAAAGAAGAAGGATCCAGGCATTCTGTTCACGCACGGCGCTGTGGTACTATGGAAACAGGATTAACAATACAGGGGGATCTTGACGTTGAATAGGGAGTTACTTCAAAAAGCAGAACAGTTTATTTTTGAGTGTTATGAAGAACTGGGACGGACGGGCGCCGGTGAAAGAGTCAAAGAGATTGAACGATCAATTGAAGATACAGGTACTTATCAGCATACTTTCGAAGAATTAGAATACGGAGCAAAAGTCGCATGGAGAAATAGTAACCGCTGCATTGGGCGATTATTCTGGAACAGCTTACAAGTATTTGACCAACGCCACTTGCAGGACGAGAAAGAGATTCGGGATGCGGTGTATGAGCACATGGACTATGCTACAAACGGGGGCCGAATTCGATCGACTATTTCGGTGTTTAAACCAAAACAGGGGGATGAGGAAGTTCGATTCTGGAATCATCAGCTGATCCGTTACGCAGGGTACGAAATAGACGGGGAAGTGGTGGGCGATCCGGCTTCTGTTGATTTTACCCGCCAATGCGAAGATCTGGGCTGGCAGGGCAGCGGAGGAAGATTCGATGTTCTGCCCCTTGTGGTACAAATTGATGGTTCTAAGCCTCAATGGTTTAAAATACCGGAAGATCACGTTCTGGAAGTTCCTCTTCGTCATCCAGAGTTTAGGTGGTTTAGTGATTTTGGTCTGAAGTGGTATGCTGTGCCATTTATTTCAGATATGCGGCTGGAAATTGGCGGTATTGACTATACAGCAGCACCTTTTAATGGCTGGTATATGGAAACTGAAATCGGCGCGAGAAATCTGGCTGATGAATTCCGTTATAATCTATTACCGAATGTAGCTGAAGCCATGGGCTTGAATACGAGAAGAAATACTTCCTTGTGGAAGGACCGGGCTTTAATCGAATTGAACCAGGCGGTTCTGTATTCCTTTAAGCAGGATAAGGTGAGTATGGTAGATCATCATTCCGCTGCCCAGCAGTTTCAGCTTTTTGAAAAGAAAGAACGAACCTGTGGAAGAGAGCCTACAGGAGACTGGACTTGGCTGATCCCTCCTGTTTCTCCTGCCTCGACTCATATCTTTCATTCGTCTTACACAGATCGGATGGACACGCCAAATTTCTTCTATCAAACAAAAGCATACGAAAAAACCCTTTAGATGAGAGTTCTAAAGGGTTTTTTAGGTTATTCGTAGAGATCTGGTCTTCGGTCCTGAAAAATAGGTATTTGTTTACGGATAGCTTCTACATCTGTGAAATCAACTTCCCCATAAAGAATTTCTTCGTCACCTGATCCCTCTGCGACTACATTTCCCCAAGGATCTACAATGAGGGAATGTCCGCCAAAAGTATTCGCAGGATCCGATCCTACACGATTGGATGCAATAACAAAGCACTGATTTTCAATAGCCCGGCTGATTAACAGATTGCGCCAATGATCTACCCGGGGCTTTGGCCACTCTGCTACGACAAAAAGGGCTCTGGATCCATTAAGCATGTGAGTCCTCATCCACTCAGGAAAGCGAATGTCATAGCAAATAACCCCAGCAGCGGGCACACCGTTAAGTTCAAAATTTCCCTTTTGGTCGCCTGAATGAAGATGCTTCTCTTCGTTCATTAATCGAAAAAGGTGAGCTTTCCGGTACTTTGCAATGCGCTCGCCCGCGGAATTATAGGCAACAAACGTATTATAGAAACGTCCTTCCTCGCTCTCCGCAATTGACCCAAGAATGGTTACCTTGTGTTTGGAAGAAAGGTTCATGAGCAGTTGGTGTGTCGGACCTTCCATGGACTCGGCCAGCTCATCGAACCTGCTTAGATCGTACCCTGTTGTCCATAGTTCAGGAAGTACAATAATTTCACTTCCATTGCTGGCTGCTTCTTCAATTTTTTTGGTCGCATGTGCCCGATTCGCTTCAGGGTCACCAAATGCGATATCCATCTGAATAATGCCTGCTTTTACTGTCATCTAATCACCTCGAACTTCTTTGTTTATCAAAAATCATACCATGAATTTACCCGAGTATGAAACGTTTTCAGACATGCTACAATAATAAATAGATGAAAAGGATAGAATGGAGGGTAGAGATGTTTGAATTATTTCTACCGATGCTTGAACGTTTGGGCATCATTGTTACCGTTGCTTTTATCATTACAAGATTTCGCTTCTTTCGGGAACTTATTGACCGTAAAGCCTTAAATCGAAAGCAGCATTATATGGCAATTGTTTTCTTTGGCCTGTTTGGAATGATTGGTACCTACACAGGAATTACGTATGACACTCAATCATTCGAATTTGGGAGTTGGGCTTATGAACTGAATGAGTCTGAAGCCATTGCAAACTCTAGAGTGATAGGAATCGTAGCCGCCGGGTTATTTGGTGGGTACCGAATCGGGGCTGGGGCAGGTTTAATTGCCGGGTTACACCGATTTTCTCTGGGAGGATTCACAGGATTGGCATGTGGAATCTCAGCTATTGTAGCAGGGGTCATTGCTGGATTTTTTCATAAAAAAGATCAACCATTAAAGCTGAAAACAGCTCTTTTGGTGGGAGGTCTGGCTGAAACTATTCAAATGGGGATTATTTTAGGAGTCGCACAACCCTTTGAGAGAGCTTGGGAACTTGTTCAGGAAATCGGACTGCCAATGATTGTGGCCAATGGTCTTGGATCTGCGTTGTTTTTATTAATTATTCGAAACGTGCTAAATGAAGAGGAAAAAGCCGGTGCTCTTCAAGCTCAGAAAGCATTAAAGCTCGCTGAATCCACTGTTTCACACCTTCGTCAGGGGTTAACGGAGAACTCTGCTCAAAAAGCCTGTCAGATTATCTATGAAGAAGTGGGGGTAAGCGCTATTTCCATGACGGATAAAGAATATATTCTTGCTCATGTCGGACAGGCAGATGACCATCACCAGGCGGGAAGCACCATTCAAACACTCGCTACGCGTGAAGTTATTCAAAAGGGTGAGATGGTTATCGCCGGACAGAGGGATATTAGCTGTGATCATACCGGCTGTCCTTTAGGGGCAGCTGTAATTGCTCCTTTAAAACGAAAAAATGAAACGGTCGGTACTTTAAAGTTTTATGTTCGTTCCGAAAAAGAAATCTCAAATGTATTGATTGAATTGATCCAGGGACTAAGTGCACTGCTTGGTCAGCAGCTGGAAATCGCTGAAGCAGAAAAAGCCCAGGAACTGGCGCGCGAAGCTGAGGTAAAAGCTTTGCAGGCCCAGGTTAATCCGCACTTTTTATTTAATTCCCTGAATGTAATTGTCTCACTCACCCGAACGGAACCTGACAGGGCGAGGTCTTTGCTCATTGCTTTATCTAAGTTCTTTCGACAAAACCTTGGAGCGACTACAAAAAGGTGGACATCCCTTGCGGAGGAGTTATCCCACGTGAAGGCTTATTTATTAATTGAAGAAACACGGTTTGTTGATAAACTGCATGTATATTACGATATAGAGGATCAAGCCCTCACGGCGAAAATCGCGCCTCTTACTTTACAGCCCTTAGTGGAAAACTGCATTAAGCATGGAATAAAAGATCAAGAGGGCGATTCGGAAATTATGATTCAAATTAAATATCTCACAGAGGGAGTTCGTGTATCTGTTAAAGATAACGGAAGCGGAATAATGCCGGAACGCCTTCATCATTTAGGTTTGGAAGAAGTTGATTCTGAAATAGGCACGGGTCTGGGCTTATACAACGTAAACAAACGACTGGAACTATTACACGGAAAAAATTCTAAACTGCAAATAGAAAGTGAACCTGGGCAGGGAACGAGGATTTCTTTCCTCATTCCTCATCATAAAGAGGAGGTGTCGGGATGAAAGGACCTATTCAAGCGATAGTCGTAGATGATGAGCGCTTCAGCCGGGAAGAATTAATTCACCTGTTAAAGCAACACGAGACTATTAAGGTAATAGGAGAAGCAGAGTCTGGGGACGCGGCTATTATGAAAGTCCTTCAACTACAGCCGGATGTTCTGTTCTTAGACGTGGAAATGCCCCGAATGGATGGAATGGAGGTGGCGAAGGCTGTTCAGGAATTGAAAAAGGTTCCTAAAATTATTTTTGCTACAGCCTATCCAGACTTCGCAGTAGATGCCTTTCGACACGACGCCATCGATTACCTTCTTAAGCCTTTTGACGAGGAACAACTAAAAGATGCAGTGGTTAAATTAGAAAAAAGATTCGCTCCTCAAATGGATGCAGCTCAAACCTTTAACCAAACACCTTCAAAGCTTGCAGTAGAAGGTGAAGATAATATTCATTATCTTAATCCTGAAAGCATAGTATATGTTTATCGCGAGGAGCGGTGGACAAAAATCGTAGGAAAAACCCACACCTATAAAACAAGGGCTCCATTAAAGGAAGTAGAACATCGTTTGAGAGGTTTCCCGTTTTTTCGCATTCATAAGAGTTATCTCGTAAACTTAAATTACGTGGACAGGCTGACACCTTGGTTTAATGGGGCTTATCAATTAGAACTTCAAGGCACAGAGGAGAAGCTATCGGTCAGCCGGAATTATGTTAAAGATTTAAGAAAGCAATTAGAACTTTAAACCCCGACTTGTATTTTAGACCGGGGTTTTTACATGTTAACCAGAATTTTCGACATGTTAATCAAAATCCCTCCGTATGTAAGCGTTATCTTGATATGATTCTTGTAAGCGATTACAAAGAGAGTGAGGGAGGAACTATTATGATTACGTTTCTAATTAGTATCGGACTTTTAATCATTGGTTATTTTACGTACGGTAAATATGTCGAAAAGGTATTCGGGGTAAATAAAGACAGGTCGACACCGGCTTACACTCATAGCGATGGTGTGGATTACCTGCCGATGAATCAAAAGAAAAATGCTTTAATACAATTATTAAATATAGCTGGGGTAGGGCCTATATTCGGTCCTATATTAGGAGCGCTTTATGGACCAGTGGCTTTTCTCTGGATCGTTCTTGGTGCTATCTTTGCCGGGGCTGTTCATGACTATCTTACTGGAATGATTTCCATTCGCAATCGAGGAGCTCACTTACCTGAACTGGCTGGGAAGTTCCTTGGGAAAGTAATGAAACACGTCGTCAACGCTTTTTCTATCTTACTATTGCTTCTGGTTGGGACCGTGTTCGTTACGGCTCCAGCGGATTTACTTCATAACATGACGAGCAGCTGGCTGAGTCTGCCGATTATCCTGCTTGCCATCTTTGCTTATTACTTATTAGCAACGATGCTGCCAATCGATAAAATTATTGGACGTTTCTACCCGATTTTCGGAGCTCTGCTTTTAATCAGTGCTATTGGTGTAGGAGTCTCATTGGTCGTAACGGGAGCGCCAATTCCTGAATTGACTTTAACCAATATGCATCCGGATAATGCACCGATCTTTCCTTTATTATTTTTAACCATCTCATGTGGGGCACTGTCAGGCTTCCATGCTACACAAACCCCAATTATTTCACGTACGACCCAGCAGGAAAAACAAGGTCGTCGCATTTTCTATGGAATGATGATTGCTGAAGGAATTATTGCTATGATCTGGGCAGCCGCAGCTATGAGCTTGTTCAACGGTTCAGGTGGTCTGAACGAAGTATTGGCAAGCGGCGGACCTGCAGCGGTTGTCAGTGAAGTTTCCGTAGCCATGCTTGGCGCTGTCGGAGGAACCCTCGCTATACTTGGTGTTATTATTCTGCCTATTACTTCTGGAGATACAGCTTTCCGCAGTGCTCGAATGATTATTGCAGATTATATTAAAGTACCCCAGAAGAAAATAATGAGCCGTGTTTGGATTGCAATTCCAATGTTTGTCATTTCATTCGTGTTGACGCGTATTGACTTTACTCTTTTATGGAGATACTTCTCCTGGGCGAATCAGTCGACAGCGGTTATTGCCTTGTGGGTAGGTGCGATGTACTTGTTCTTATCTCGCAAAAATTACTTTATTGCCGCTATACCAGCAACCTTTATGACTATGGCAACCTTTACGTACATTATTAACGCTCCGATTGGGTTCAATCTTCCTTTAAATATATCCTATCTATTGGCAGCGATTATTACAGTGGCCATTGTCACAGCTTTTTTCATTGCCGCGCGCCGTGGCTTAAGCAAGGATATTCCATTAGAAGAAGATTTAAAACCAACGGCTTGATAAAACATCCATCAGAGAGACCTGATGGATGTTTTATTTATCCTAAAATTTACTTTCTCCTTTCATGCGGAAAAGACGTTAAATGTCTAATTTTGTAATCAAAAAAGATTTGGTGAATATTTATTCCTTATTCAGGGTATGGTTCTTGTAGGACAATTGAAAGGAGAGATAGATAGTATGAGTAAAGCTATTCAAAATGATCAAGGAAGATTTTATATAGGCGACCAGGGGAAACCTGATGCACATCTGGATTTTGAAGAACACGGAGATACTATGAAAATCTTAAGTACAGTTGTTGTACCTTCTGAAAGAGAGAACGGGCTTGGAAGTGAATTAGTCGATCATGCCGTTAACTATGCGAGAGAAAATAAACTTGTAATTGAACCTGTTTGTTCCTTCGCTCATGAGGTAATTAAAGATACTCCAGAATACCACGTGGTTTGGAAAAAATAGTGAAGAACACTGACTAATCAAAGTTGTGATTTTCATCGTTTCTTCCTCTGAGTAATAAGAGATGAATAAACTAACCAGAAAAAATTGTGAGGGGGATATACATGAAGAGAGCAATGCTGATTGTCAATCCTTCATCAGGAAAAGAAGAAGCAGTAGATTATGTAGAAAAAATTGAAGAAATCTTAAATGGTAAAGGATATGAAGTTAAGGTATCTCAAACAGAGAAAGAACTCGATGCTATGAAATATTGTCAAACCGCTTGTAAGGATGAGTTTGATTTAGTGGTCTCCTTAGGCGGAGACGGTACATTAAATGAGACGATAAATGGAATGGTAGATCAGACCCATCGTCCTTTACTTGGCATTGTACCACTTGGCACTGTAAATGATTTTGCAAGAGCTCTAAATATCCCATTAAATCCCGATAAAGCCGTGGAAGTGCTTGGATCAGACCGTTCGAAAAAAGTTGACATTGGTCAATTTAACGATCGTTATTTCGTGAATATTGTAGCTGTAGGTGCACTGGCTGAAGCTACTTATGAGGTTAGTCCAGAGCAAAAAACCAAATTTGGTCCGCTTGCTTACGCTATGGAAGGAATAAAAACTTTATCTGGTGATACGGGCTATCCTTTAAGGATTGAATATGAAGATAAAGTTTGGGAAGGAGAATCTTTTCTTTTCCTTGCTGCTTTAACAAATTCCACAGCAGGATTAGAAAATCTCTCGCCTCAGGCTGAAGTAAACGATGGAATCTTACATTGTTACGTTATTAAAAATGTAAACCTCGTTCGCCTGGCTACTATTGTGTCGTCTGTTCTGAGAGGGAATCTTAAGGATCAGAGTGATGTAGAGTATTTTACTGCGCAGAATTTGGAAATAACGTCTTCCGAAAAACTGGTTACCAATGTAGATGGAGAAGAAGGAGATTCACTTCCAGTATCAATTCATGTTAAACCATCACATATCGATGTAATCGTGGAATAACGAAAAGCTGTCTCAGAATTTGCCGAGACAGCTTTTTGTATTCTAGTGGTGTTTATGCTTATAGAAGAGACTGAAAAGTGCTGAGAATATAATCACGAATGAGAATAAGGCCAACCCAATTGCCCCTACGTAGAAGAACAATGCTGAAAAGAAATCACTTCCGGCTACTGCTCCAAATTCAGATAGCCAGAGTAAAAAGAAACTCGCCACTACCGCTGCTAAGTACCCAAATAACGAATTATCACATTTAAACCCAACCATTTTGCACCCCTCCTTTACTAACAATATATGTGTTTTCAATCGCCAATATTTCTGTACGTCGAAATTTTTTTGTTACTCAATAAGGGGTGTCGGTGGACAAACTGGGCTATAAATGAAAATAATGAATGAGATGGAAAAAGACAAAAAAAAGACCCCTCTTTGCAGACCAAAGAGGGGCATGGTAGTGCGCTTCTAAATGAAGGGAGACATACCATGAAAGCTACAGGTCTATTTTTCCTGGCGGGGAAAAATAGAAAGGGTGATTCGACGTAAGAGACAAAAGAGAACAGATATAAGTCCAGTAAAGCGGAAAAAACATCTCTGTAGACCATAAATCTTTATTAAATAACTATATTCGAGGGAATGAAATAGTTAATCATCTCTTTTGATAATATTATTGTATCATTGATAACCTTCCTTCTGCTTTGGGAAAAAGACTCCAAGAACCATTAAATCATTAGTGTTTTTTTGCTCTGTTTTTCTCAACTTTTGGATTCAAATGGAAAAAAAGGTATTATTTTGACGAATTTCATTGTAGGAAGCAGGAGGATGAGGTAAACTTTAGTTACTAATGGACAATGAGGTGGATGTATGAATTTTGGCAGCTTGAATTTGTTGATTCAAATGCAGACCATGTCTATGATGAGCCTTTATTCAAATGAGAATCAAAACAAAAATGAAAACAACAGAGATATGACTTTCCAAAACTTATTGGAAGCAGCCTTCTCACAATCTCCTTCAACAAGCTCTCTTCAGCAACAGGCGAGAGTAGCCAGCTTTACAACATTTCATGCCCAGCCGATACATACAGAGTCAACTAAAGCTTCTCAAGAAGCTACTGTATCTGATGACAGCCATAAGGCAGATAAAATGAGTCAATCAGAAGGGTCAAAGCAAGTAAAGGAAATAGATGATACAAAAGGAAATGACCAGAATATTGATCAAATTATCAAACAGGCTTCTCAACATTACGAAGTAGATGAAAAGCTGATTCGATCAGTTGTACAGGCAGAATCCAATTTTGATGCGGATGTGGTCAGCCACGCTGGAGCACAGGGGCTTATGCAGCTGATGCCCGCAACGGCTGAAGGATTAGGGGTGAAAAACCCATTTAATCCTGAAGAGAATGTGATGGGCGGGACAAAATACTTAAAACAGATGCTCGATCGTTATGATGGGAATTCTCGTTTAGCACTCGCTGCGTATAACGCGGGACCAGGGAATGTAGATAAATATGGAGGGGTTCCACCATTTCAGGAAACTCAAAATTATGTGAGTAAAGTATTGTCTCATGTATAAAAGCCTTGCCACTTTTGTGGCAAGGCTTTTATTTATCCAATTCGATCTCTTGACTCATTTGCATGTATTGATTAAATACTTTAATCATTTCCTGAAGACGGTTTCGAACGTCTTCATCAATCAGTTCACCTTGAGTAGAGAAATGATTAGTGTGAGTGTACACGTAATTAGGTGTAACCATGCACCTAAAGTAGTTTAGAATCGGCTTAAGCTGGTTTTCGATGACCAGATGGTGTTGCAGCGTTCCGCCGTTCGCTACAATGGATACGGGTTTATACCGCATAGCGAGCGGGGATACAGCATCAAACACATTCTTTAAAGTTCCTGGTATCGAACCTTGGAATATAGGAGCCGCAATAACATAAGCGTTTGCATTCTCTACTTCTTTAATGAGCTGCTGCATGTCTTCATTATATTCGTCTGTCGGACGGCCATCTACAAATTGCAGTTCATAGTTTTCTAAATCAATGATTTTTGTTTCGTGCGATTCCGGCAACATTTGAATGTATTTGTCAATTTCATCGAGTAATGTCCTCGTTTTCTTTCCGACTATAGTACCATTCAATAACAGGATTTTCATTAAAGATTTCTCCCCTTTATTTCTTCCGGCATTCTTTATAAAAAGGTTGTAGCATGTATATATGTAACGATCACAACCAAGAGCAGGAACTTTTCTTTTTATGTTAAAGCATACGTTTTAATTAAGCAATTGTGACTGAAGGAGTAAAAATTAGTGTCCTCAGGGTATAGAAATAGACAAGGGAAAGGAGGGGGCTGGTGTTCAGATTATGGCGCAGAATTAAATTTGTCTTTAATGTAAGGAAATCCGTTCCATTTATGCTGCGTTTTTTTCGTTCAAAAGAAGTGAGCGCAAGAAAAAAGTGGCTTTCGGTATTGTTCCTTTTTGGTTATATCCTCTTTCCATGGGATGTGATTCCTGACTTCCTGATTTTATTAGGAATATTTGATGATCTAACCGTATTTACTTATATTACTCAATGGATGGTGAAGACTGCTCCTTCATCATTAAAACAAGAGTATAACATTGAAGAGAAGTAGTGAGGTTTAAAGATGGGGGATTTGAGGTAAACCTATGTTGTGAATGGTTATAATACAAAATCAAGGAGTGATGATATTGAGTAACGTAATGTTTACTGCTCATGCAACAGCGCAAGGCGGACGTAATGGCCATGTCAAATCTGATGATGGTTTAATTGACCAGAATTTAGTTATGCCGGGTGAAAGTGATGAAAAAGGATCTAATCCTGAACAACTCTTTGCAGCTACTTATTCCGCTTGCTACGATGGCGCTTTAAACCTAGTTGCGAGCAAGAAGAAGAAAGATATCGATTCTGAAGTCACTGCTGATGTGAGTTTACTAAAAGATGAAGCAGATAATGGTTTTAAAATAGGTGTGGTGCTGAACGTACAAGTGAAAGGTGTTTCTCAGGAAGAAGCAGAGGAACTTACTCAGGAAGCACACAAAGTATGCCCTTATTCTAAAGCTACAAGAGGCAATATTGATGTAGAAATTAATACAAAAGCCGTATAATAAACCGGTAGAAGCACCTCCAGAGTTAAATCTGGAGGTGTTTTTTTGTTAGGGAAAAGTACAAAATTAATCTTATTGATGGTCTATAAGCGTTTTCAATTCATATATGTGACACGTTTGTGGTATTTTAAAGTCGAAGGAGATGTCTTTATATGAATATAACAGATGGGGCTAGAGATTTGTTACTTCAGATTCTCGAAGAAGAAGAGGCTGCCTGTTTACGTTTGTACTTTGCAGGATATGGATGCGGAGAGCCTGACATTGGAATGACAATTGGTGAGCCTGAAGCAGATGATGAATTATATCATTTAAACGCTATTCCAGTAGCGATTGATAAACGAATTGAACACTTGACCACAGAGTTAACCATTGAAGGGAAACAAACGATGGAAGGACCTAAGTTTCAGATGGTCGGCTTACCCGAAAAGGACTGCTAGGCAAAAAAAACAACCCACATGACTAGAATGTGGGTTTATTTAAATATTTTATAAAACGTGTTTTATTGCTAATTTTTATAAAAGGCTTATTCCACTAAAGGGCCGGTTTGTTGAAGACTCCGTTTCGAGATATTGTGTGGAGAAAGGGGCTCCAGGGAACGGCTCGCTTTCCGCGGGCATGTGCTGAGCTTCCTCGGGCTTAACAGCCCTGCGGGATCTCACCGATCATGTTCATCCCGC
>NZ_JAIVAL010000012.1 GCF_020171985.1 Halobacillus halophilus | reverse complement strand
TTGATTATGTGCATTGGTTTAATAATATCCGAACTCATAGTACTCTGGGCTACTTAAGTCCAGTAGAATACAAATCTTACCACCTTAATTAAGTTGTCCAATCAAGTGTTGACATTCCAGGAGCTAGGCGAGACCCCACAAGGAGTGTTAACGACTGAGGAGGCTTGCCAGTTCCCCCGCAGGAAAGTGTTCAAATGTGGAATCACCCCGAAAGACACGACCAGCATAAGCCGACCATCAAAAGGATGGCGATTTTTCAATCCGTTGATGAGCGGCTTATGTCTCGAGTGTCTGGGTGGTGGAACAAGACGAGTTGTTTCCGTAGCCATCCCTCCTCTGTATTAAGTATCGGGCCAAAGATATCTCGAAACTGAGTCTTCAACTATCCGGCCCTATTCTTTAATAAGCTGCTTATGAAAACAACAACATACAAGAAGATTATAAAAAAAGCAAGGCCCGCTTCATAAGGGCCTTGCTTTTATTGTTATTCTATCGGCAGGTAGAGAGAATATTTCGTTTTAGACCCTGTATAAGGATGATAAACTTCAAAACCAAAACCCTCTATGGGAGTATATCCTTTTTCCTTTATCCATTTATGCAGGTAAGGATAAGGATCAAAGTCATGGACGGACGGGTCGTATTCTATAACCGCATAGGTGTGAGCCGGGATCGTTTTCGTAATCATATCCTGCGGAATCTTCTCATAGCTATCCACTTCTACAGCAGCAATCCAATAAAAACACTCAGTGTCTTCATTCCAATTAGGAGGATCTACAAACATACCGATGGAAGAAGGACGGTTAATGCGGTTCTTTACTTCATGAAGCTTAGAAGTATGAAAACGCTCCATCAATCTGGGAATTTTAACATTCCTTTCGTCCATCATCGTCTGACAATACGTACCGACTACCTTGAAGTTGGACTTTTTCACGACCTTTGGTTCTACAGCCGTTGAAATTTGTTCACTCATTCTATGAGCCACTCCTTTATGATTTTAGTCACTCTCCCTGACTACTTCCACACGAATGATCGTATTCCTTGTTGAAATGTTGGATTCGATTTTATTCGTAGTATTTCGCTAAAATCCTTCCCAGACACAGGATACAGGAGTAGAAATTCCTCATTGACTATCATAGTATAGGACCCTGGCATTTTATGACGAGTTTATTAACTTTTTTTATTGGAAACCAATAACTGCCTGAAGAATAGCTTTCTGAACATGCATACGGTTCTCTGCCTGTGTGAAGACTTTGGAGTGTTTCCCGTCGATTACCGGAGCCGTCACCTCCTCGCCGCGATGAGCTGGAAGACAGTGAAGGAAGGTCACGTCAGTTTGTGCTTTACTCAAAAGCTTTTCGTTAACTTGATAGTCTTGAAAAGCCTTATAACGATCATCAAATTCTTCTTCCTGTCCCATACTTGTCCAAACGTCTGTATAAATAACATCTGCATCTACTACAGCTTTCGAAGGCTCATTCACTAAGGTAACTGAACCGTTATGCTGCTTGGCTATTTCCTTCGATTTTTCTACAATTTCCTGGTCCGGTTCATAACCTTCCGGGGTAACGATGACAAATTCCATTCCCATCATTGCCGCTATAATCATCAGAGAATGGGCCACATTATTTCCATCTCCAATATAAACTAATTTCACCCCGCAGAGACGCCCTTTCTCCTCAAGAATGGTAAATACATCTGCTAACGCCTGGCAAGGATGATAAACATCACAAAGTCCATTGATTACTGGGACAGAGGCATGTTCCCCAAGCTCTTTAAGTTTTTCATGAGAGGTTGTGCGGAACATGATCGCATCTACATAGCCGGAAAGCACTTTAGCTGTGTCAGCAATCGTTTCCCCGCGTCCGATTTGAATATCTCTTGAGTTTAAATATAAAGCATGTCCCCCCATCTGAACCATTCCTACTTCAAAGGAAACGCGCGTACGGGTTGATGACTTTTCAAACACCATTGCCAGGGTTTTCCCAGCTAATGACTTGGAGTGCGGATTTTCTTTAAGGTATTGAGCCTGGGCAAGAAGATTAGAAATTTCCGATTGATTAAAATCAAGCCAGGTCAATACGTTTTTCCCTACAAGCGATTCATTTGTAAACGTCATTTGTTCCATTAAATTCATCTTATCGTACTCCTTCTGTTATATTGCCGGGCAATGGGGTCGGCTCAGCATTCTTAATGGTCAAGGATTCTAAATAAGCTTCAAAAGTGGAGGGTTCACTGAATACCGTAATCCCATACTTTAAAGCTTGAATCCTTTTTTCTTTAGCAGCAGGAGTTACTTGGTCATTTACATAAATGGCTGCCTCATCAGTCTGGATCCACTCTTCAAACGTTAGGTTCTTCTGGTCTTCATAATCATGATCGGCCTCTATAAAACAGGACTCCGGATGTAACTGAATATCAGGAAGGTGTGAAAAGACTTTAGCCAAAGCCTCTGCAACTGTACTTCCAAGACACATCCCTTCTCCTGTTGACTGCATGTTCGCACCTAGCTTATGGTCAATTTCCGGAAGAGCATGAGAAGAGAATAACGGATATTTGACAGCAACATGACTCCACGAAGGAGCAGGAACAGCGGCAAGGTCACATGCTGGATCTTCAATTAACAGGCGTACCGCCAAATCGACCAGCGAAATGCCTGAAACTTTACTAATAATAGGAACGGTTCGGCTGGAGCGTGGATTTACTTCCAGTACATATACATTCTCACCGCTCCATAAAAATTGAATGTTCATAATTCCTTTGTATTTGGAGTGACGAACAATCTTCTCGCTATACTCTGTTACAGCTTCCTTCACATAGGCAGGCAGTGAAGACGGAAAAATCGCCATACTGTCTCCAGAGTGTACCCCTGCCGGTTCAATGTGCTCCATAACTTCTGGAATGAAGATACGTTCTCCATCAGCAACCAAATCAACCTCTACTTCTTTTCCAGTCATAAATTGATCCAGCACGATCGGATAATGGCGATCATCCGTCTCCTGAAGCGCTTGTTTAAGTTCTTTTTCATTCATGACCTTAACCATACCCTGACCACCGATTACATAGGATGGACGGCACAGAATAGGATATGAATAATGACTGGCAGCTTCTAGAGCCTCGTTTTTTGTGTGACAGGTACTCCCTTCAACATGAGGGATGTTCAATTCTTTTAAACTGGAGTAAAAGCGGTCCCGGTCTTCTAGTCCATCGAGCATATCCGTACTTACCCCCGCCAGTGGTATGCCGGCCTCTTCAAGTTCTTCTGCCATATTGATCGCTGTCTGCCCTCCAAATTGAGTAAAAACGAGATCAATGTTCTCGTGCTCCACTATAGAAGCGATCACTTCTTTCTGGATGGGATCAAAGTAAAGCCGATCGGCTGTTTCATAATCGGTACTTACCGTTTCAGGGTTGTTATTAATCATGATCGTAGTCCAGCCAGCGGCCTGAAGGCTTTCAATAGCTTTAACAGCGCTATAATCAAACTCTACTCCCTGTCCGATACGAATTGGACCTGAGCCAATAATCAATGCCTTTTTGCTGCCTTTCAAAGGCTCGATCTCATTGACACCTGCATACGTGCTATAAACGTAATTCGTAGCTGCTTCAAATTCAGCTGCACAGGTATCGACCATTTTGAAGGCAGGGACAATCCCGTAGCTTTTTCTTACCTCTGCCAAACTATTCTCCTCGCATCCCAGCAGGTCAGCTATGGATTGATCAGTAAAGCTGTACAGTTTAGCAAGCTTGAGAACACCTTCTGGCACAGACTCAACAGTATGACTGGCTAAAGTATTTTCCATCTCCACCAGGTTGTTTACTACATTCAAGAAAAATAAATCTATATGAGTGCTTTGGTGAATCTCTTCAATACTCTTACCCTGACGCAGGAGTTCTACTATAGCGAAATAACGCAGGTCTGTAGGCAGAGTGAGATGTTTATGGAGATCAGTAAGAGGCGGAATCACTGTATCCAACGACTGCACCGCTTTTTGGAAGGCCCCCTCCAGCGTGCGATCTATCGCCATGACTTCTCCCGTTGCTCTCATTTTAGTGCCAAGCTTCCGATCAGCTTCCGAAAACTTATCGAACGGCCATCTTGGAAATTTAACCACTGTATAATCCAGTGCTGGTTCAAAGCTCGCGTACGTATGACCGGTAAGTGGATTTTGCAGCTGATCCAGCGTGTACCCGAGCGCCACTTTGGTTGCAAGTTTGGCGATTGGGTAGCCCGTAGCTTTAGAAGCAAGTGCGGAGGACCGGCTGACTCGAGGGTTAACCTCAATCACATAGTACTTCTTACTATGGGGATCTAATGCGAGCTGCACGTTACATCCTCCAATTACATCTAAAGCTGAAACAATATCAAATGAGGCCGTCCGGAGCATTTGATATTCTTGATCTGATAGCGTCTGTGATGGAGCTGTGACAATCGAATCACCCGTGTGAACGCCTACTGGATCAAAGTTCTCCATATTGCAAACGGAAATACAGGTGCCATTCGTGTCTCTCATAATCTCATATTCGATTTCTTTGAATCCGGCGATGCTCTTTTCAATGATTACCTGATGAATGGGGGAAGCTTTCAACCCGTTGTGAATCAACTCTTTCAATTCTTCCTCCGTCTCAGCAATTCCGCCCCCTCTGCCACCGAGCGTATAAGCTGGACGACTAATGACCGGGTATCCTACACGATCCGCAAATTGTTTCGCTTCTGATACAGTTACGATCACCTGACTCTCAGGTACCGGTTGGTTAAGTTCGCTCATTAATTCTCGAAAGAGTTCACGATCTTCTCCCTTTTGAATCGATTCCACACTGGTTCCTAGCAGTTCCACATTGTATTTTTTAAGGATCTCTGCTTTATGCAGCTCTACGGCTAAGTTCAGTGCAGTCTGACCGCCAAGACCTGCCAGCAGTGCTTCTGGTCTTTCTTTCTCGATGATCGCGGTAAGGCTTGGAACAGTTAATGGTTCACAATAAACGGTGTCTGCCACTGTGTGATCTGTCATAATTGTGGCAGGATTGTTGTTTACAAGAACCACATCATATCCTTCTTCCCGGAGAGCAAGACATCCCTGTGTGCCTGAATAGTCAAACTCTGCCGCCTGCCCAATTATGATAGGCCCTGATCCAACCACTAATATTTTTTTAGACATGGACTTCCTCTCCCTTCTTGTTCGTTATGAGTGATATAAAGTGTTCAAATAACCATTCGGCATCGGCAGGTCCCGGATGGGCTTCTGGATGGAATTGCACCGAAAGGATCGGTTTCTGAGAATGCTCCAGACCTTCAATGGAACCATCATTCACATTGAGAAAACGCTTGGATAACGGAGTAGACAGTAAGCTTTCTTCAGCGACCACATAATTATGGTTTTGCGAAGACATAAAAACTTTTCCTGTTACGGCATCCTTAACCGGATGATTCGCACCGCGGTGGCCGAAGGACAATTTATGAGTATCTGCTCCATAAGCAAGAGCAATAATCTGATGCCCCATACATATGCCAAAGGAAGGCAGCGATTCCAGGAGGCTTTTAATATCTGAAAGATGTTCTTGTGCATCCTTTGGATCTCCCGGACCATTCGAAAGAACAAGTCCATCAAGAGATAAGTTCTTTAGTTGATGGGCTTTTGAAAAAGGCACCGCGGTGACTTTAATGCCCCTGTTAACAAATGAGGTTAGTATGGATTTTTTCCACCCAAAGTCTATTAATCCAATATGCATATCCCCTTCACCAAATTCCTCGATCTCTATGTTTTCAGTTTGATAGATTTGTCCGGCCTTTGGTTTAAGAAAATGAACTTCTTTTTTGTCTGAAACCACTGCCTGTCTTGTGCCATCCTTTCTTATCGCCTTTGTAACTTCTCTAGTATCCACTTCTGTTATAAATGGCACCTGATTGGCATTTAAATAATCGCTTAAGGAAACCGATGCTTCGTGATGAGAAGCTTGGTGTGCACAGTGGAACATAACTACACCACTTACCTGTATCTCCTTACTCTCCGAATCTATGTCGTTGATCCCATAATTGCCGATTAAGGGGTAAGTAAAGACAACGATCTGATCTTTATAAGAAGGATCAGTTAGTACTTCTTGATAACCTGTCATACCCGTAAAAAATACGATTTCGCCCTGTACATCTCCCCCCCAATTGCTGGAGACTTTTCCTTTGAACGATTGACCATTTTGTAAATGAAGATAACCCTGCATACTCTCACCCCATCATTATGAATAATTATAATATACGTTGTATTTTTATACAAGAATGAGTTGAAAAAGACGGTGTTCCCCATTTGGGCTTCACCGCACTTTAACAAATTAAGCGTTTTGTAAATCTTTAAACTGCTCTTGCAGTACCTTGCTGAGTATTTGTATAGCTGATGACATCTCATCATACGTTACATTCAGCGGCGGAAGCAGTCGTATAACTTGCGGACCGGCCAGGACAGCAAGCATACCTTCCTCTCTCAATGCATGAATGACCGGCATGGCTTCCTTCTGAAGCTCTATTCCTATCATCATTCCCCTGCCTCTGACTTCTTTAACAACGTTCAGCGGCTTCAAGGAGTTGGTAAGCTCCTCTTTTAAATAATGACCTTTCTCTTCTACTTCACTTAAAAACGAATCGTTGAAGATCTTTTCCAGAGTGGCATTAACCGCTGCGGCAGCGAGTGGATTTCCTCCGAATGTGGTTCCGTGAGAGCCTGCCGAGAAAGTTTCAGCAAGCTTACCTTTACCCAGCATAGCCCCAACTGGGAATCCACTGCCAAGGCCCTTTGCGGAAGAAACAATATCAGGGTTCAAATTAAAATGCTGATAAGCAAATGGTTTTCCTGTTCTTCCAATCCCTGTCTGTACTTCATCGATGATCAGCAAAGCCCCAAGGTCGCGGCACTTACCTTCAACAGCCTCAAGGAATTCAGCTGTGCCTGGAACTACCCCGCCTTCTCCCTGGATAACCTCCACCATGATCGCCGCTACCTGGTCATCTTTCAGCTGTTCCACAGCCTCCTTGTCGTTATAAGGAAGATATTCAAAAGTAGGAAGCAGCGCACCGAATCCTTTCTGGATCTTTTCCTGTCCAGTCGCACTCATCGTAGCAAATGTCCTCCCATGAAAGGACTGCTTAAATGTAATAATTTTTTCCTTACCCGTGTACTTACGAGCTATTTTAATAGCCGCTTCATTAGCTTCAGCTCCGCTGTTACAAAAGAAAACATGGTCGAGGTCAGTAGGTGCAACCAGCTGTTCAGCAGCTTCTTCCTGAGAAGGAAGCTGATAGAGGTTGGAGACATGCCAGAGTTGATCCAGCTGTTTTTGTAAAGCGCTTTGTACTTCTTCAGGTCTGTGTCCGAGATTGCACACGGCAATACCTGAGACAAAATCTAAATAGTCCTTGCCTTGATCGTCTTTTACCGTCGTGCCTGACCCGGAAACCAGTGTCAGTGGAAACCGGTTATAAGTTGGAAATAGACTCATTCCGCTCTCTCCTTTACTGTGGCCCGGATCTTCGTACCTTTCATACGATCTCCCTGTATGAGGACGTCTTCACCACTAACAATCATGACTTCTTGTAGATGTTCAGATAAAGCCGCCATGGCTGATTGCACTTTTGGAATCATTCCGCCATAAATACATCCGCCATTGATCAAGGATTCGATTTCTTCCGGGCTTGTTTCTTCTATTACTTCATCCTCACTGATAATACCTGGTACATCAGTAACAAATAACAGTTTTTCTGCTTGCATAGCTTTGGCAATTGCTGCTGCTGCAAGATCAGCATTAATATTTACAGTCTGTCCGCTCTCTGTCTTTCCTAATGGAGCCACTACAGGAAGATAACCTGCCTGCATACAATTATAAAGAAGGTCCGTTTTCACATCTTCCACTTGTCCAACAAACCCTAAGTCTTCCTGGTTTACGTAACTGGCGGTAAGTAAGGAAGCGTCACAGCCTTTTAATCCAACAGGAAGGATATTCTGCCTGGCTAAAGCGGATGTAATCTGGGCGTTAACCTTTCCACCAAGTACCATCTCCACCACTTCGAGGGTTTCCTTCGTCGTCTTTCTAAGACCTTCGTGAAATTCTCCTTCGATTTCCATTCGGCCTAATAAGGTGGTAATAGCTGGCCCCCCTCCATGAACGATTAGACAATGGTAATGTTTAAGGAGTCCGTGAAAACTTTCATAAAACTCTTCAGTTAAGCGTTCGATCATACTTCCACCAAGCTTAATTACAATAACCGGCTTGTCGTTACGTACGATAGCTTGCGTTGATTCTGACATAGTCATAGGTCAAGTCACACCCCCAGGCCGTGCCTTTGCCATCCCCTTCATTCAGATGGATGGACAGTGTTACTTCTTCATTATCCAGATCCTCAACGGCCTGTTCTTCTGAAAAAGGACAAGGAGTGCCGTTACTAAATACGAGCTGCTCTTCAATATAAATATCACACGCATCTGCATCAACCTGAGCTTCACTATGACCAATAGCACCAACAATACGTCCCCAGTTGGCATCTAAACCATATACCGCTGTTTTCACCAGACTGGAGCCCACTACTTTTTTCGCAATGATACGTGCTTCCTTATCTGAGTTCGCACCAGAAACGTTTACTTCAATCAGCTTCGTAGCTCCTTCACCGTCTTTAGCAATTTGTTTAGCTAAATCTTCACAGACAAGCTGGAGTCCGTACTGAAATCCCTCCCAGTCGGGATGTTGTTCACTTAGCGATTCATGATCTACATACCCATTAGCCATAGCAAGTACCATGTCGTTGGTTGATGTTTCCCCGTCTACGGTAATTTGGTTAAACGAGCGCTCGATCGATTGGCTGAGCGCTTTTTGCAGTAAATCAGGCTCAATTGTGGCATCAGTGGTAATAAAACCAAGCATGGTAGCCATATTAGGGTGAATCATCCCTGAACCTTTGGCTGCACCCCCGATGGTGACCGTTTTTCCTTCTACTTCTACTTGATAGCAAGCCGTTTTCTCACATTTATCGGTTGTAAGAATGGATCTTTGAAAATCAGATGCTCCATCCTTTGTGACTTCAACGGTTTCGCACCCGTAAGTTATTTTCTCCATTGGAAGTTGTTCTCCAATTACCCCTGTAGAAGCTACAGCTACATATTCTTCTGGAAATTGGAATCGATCAGCAATCATTTTTCTCATTTCATAAGCATTTTTCAAGCCTTCTTGGCCAGTACAGGCATTGGCTACAGCACTGTTTATCACGAGGGCCTGAATCTTCCCTTCCTTTTCAATACTCTCTTGTGTCACTTTTAATGGAGGTGCTTGAAAATGGCTCTGCGTATAGACAGCTGCTGCAGAAGCAGGAATATCACTGACTAGTAATCCAAAATCTTTCTTCTTGTAACGCAGTCCGCTGTGGATGCCGCCTGATTGAAACCCTCCTGGTGTCAGCAGTGTGCCGCTTTCTACTTTCTCAACCTTTTGATGCAAATTCGTAGTCTGGACCAAACCAACTCTCCCTTTCTTCTTTATGGGTAAACAGGTAAATCAGGAAGCCCTGTTTTTTCCTCATATTGAAATAATAGATTCATATTTTGTACGGCTTGACTGGCAGCACCTTTCATAAGGTTATCAATGACAGCTACAATCGTTACCCGATTGGTTCTTGGATCCAGGGTGATCCCAATATCACAGTAATTTGAACCGTACACACCTTTAGTGCCCGGGAACTGTCCTTCCTTTCTTAACCTTACAAAAGGCTTTTCAGCGTAGCAGCTCTCATAATAGCTTTTCAGTTCCTCAAGCGTCTGGTTCTCTTTTAAAGTTACATAAATAGTAGCCATGATTCCTCTCGTCATGGGAACAAGATGAGAGGAGAATGTAACTGGAACTGTTTCAGGGCTCCATTCTGTCAGCTGTTGTTCAATTTCAGGTATGTGCTGATGCTGATTTACTTTATAAATCTGAAAGTTTTCTTGGAGATGAGCAAAATGAGAAATGGCCCCGGGGTTCTTACCAGCACCCGATACCCCTGTTTTCGCATCAATAATAATCGAAGATGGATCAACTACTCCCTCAGATACAAGGGGACCCAGACCTAATAAAACCGCTGTTGGAAAACAACCTGGGTTCGCAATTAAATCAGCCGACTGGATGGCTTCTTTGTTCCATTCGGGAAGTCCGTAAGCAGATTTCTCCAGAATAGCGGAGGATGCAGCCTCCTTCTTATACCATTTCGCATATACGGAGCCATTCTTTAAGCGTAAATCTCCGGATAAGTCGATTACTTTTGCCTTACCTCCAAGCAGTTCAGGAGTTAATTGTGTAGATACTCCTGCTGGAGTTGCTAAGAAAATAACGTCTAGGTCTTCCTTCATTTCCTCGGGTTTCAGCTCTTCCAATCTATGATTTTGTTCTGTACTCATTTGTGGGTAAATAGAAGTGAATTCTTCTCCTGCGTTAGAAGAAGAATATAAGATTACTTGTTTAACGTGGGGATGTGAGTTAAGCAGGCGAAATAGTTCAACTCCGCCATAACCGGTAGCCCCTATGATTCCTGCTTTCAATTGAAAACCACCCTTATGTATATTTATGTTTAACTCTGTATATTTACAATATTATTAACCCTTATAAAGCATATGTCAATAGATTTATACGATATATTGTATATTTATCAAAATTATAATCTTCATTTATGATTATGCGAAGGTTATAATTGACATATAAAATCCCTGAACGATGCGTTATGAATTCATCTCCCTGCTTTTTTGGAATTACATGATTTTGCATCTTTATGAACGGCTTAGTTTTTCTAATAAGATATTTTCCTGCTCAGGATTTAACCCCGCATGGTTCAAAGTTCCTCTATGGTTCCTGTACCATTCATAAGTGTCACGGATGGTTTCTTCAACAGCACGAAAACGCAAACCCCTCTCAATTGCTTTTGTACAATCTATTCCGAAATCACCCTTTGTTGGTACCCAGAGCGGAAGCTCGATCCAAGGTTTGACGTTTTCTTTCAGAAGGAACGACTCAGCTGCCCATACAGGTCTTGCCTGAGGGTTAAGCACCGTTTGGCAAGAATGGATAAGACCTTCCATCGTCAGTTTTTCTCGTGGACCGTTTGTATTAAAGACTCCAGCTTCCTGATGCTCAATCATCTGGACAATCCATTTAGATAAATCACGTACATCAATGAATTGAACTTTTTTATCTTTTGGCTCCGGTACGATAAAAGCCTCTCCTGCTTCTACACGAACCGGCCAATACGTAAATCGGTCTGTCGGGTCGTCCGGACCTACAATCAAACCCGGTCTGATAATAAGAGAACGGCTTTCACTCATTATTTCTTTCACAGACATTTCACAATGGAACTTTAAAGGTCCATAATACTCATTGGCCGCCCTGCCTTTTACGCCCTTAGTGACACGTTCCAGTTCTTTATCTGTTAAGGTAGATACTTCCCCGCTCTCATCAAGATGATCCTGGTCCGTCAGTTGTTTGTAAACGGACATGCTGGATATGTAAGCATACAGATGAACATGATCTTTTAATACTTTGGCAGATTGCTTAACAATTTCAGGCAAATATCCACATGTATCGATAACAGCGTCCCAATGCTGACCTTTTAACTTCTTTAAATCATCCAGGTTTTCGCGATCACCTATTATTTTTTCTGTCTCTTTAAAGAAGTCTGGATTAGTTTTGCCTCTATTAAATAATGTAACTTCATGATTACGTTCTAATGCGCTTTCGACAATGGACTTTCCAACAAATTGCGTTCCTCCGATAACTAACAGTTTCATAAAATGGACTCCCTTACTATTTAACTTTGTCACCTTAATCATTACTGCTGATATTTCCCATGAGGATTATTCCGCTAAAGGGCCAATTAGTTGAAGACTCAGTTTCGAGACTTTTATGAGAATGAGACCCTGCGGGGGACGATTTCGCTTTCCGGCCCTGCACGATGCAGGAAAGCGAGTTGTTTCCGCAGCCAACCCTTCTCTATATTAAGTAACGAACCCAAAATATCTCGGAATCGAGTCTTCAAGTAATGGGAGCTTACAAGAAGATCACTTTTTAGTTATTTCAGATGATATTACTTTAATAATGATTCCATATTTATTTGTAAAATCCTTCATAAAATTAATCTATTACAAAAATTATAAAGTTAAACTAGCTAAGGTTTATAAAAAAACTCTTGAACAGCTGATGTTCAAGAGTTTTGAGATCTGTTAAATATTATATTTAAACACTTCCGGTAAATGACTGGAAAATCCCATTATCATCAATCGAGTACACTTCGCGTCCCGCTAAATGGTTGATAATTACTTTGTTACGATGAACGGATAAGCCCAAATTAGTAGAACCAACGCCATGGGTATGGGAAATACCGCTGTGTACATAAATTTCATTTTCCGTATTCTTATTCAAAAGCATGCGATAATCAGAACTTACTTTATAACGCCCGTGCTTGTCCCACTGAAGAAAGTCTTCGAGCTGATGAATGAAATCAGGAACATAAGGCTTATACCCGGTAGCAGCAATAACAACGTCTGTCTCATGCGTAAATTCCTCGTTTTTCTGCCAGTGCAGACAATCAAGCTCATAGCCTCCATTAGCTTTTTCACGAATACCTTTTACTTCACTGAGGACTCGAATACCAACATCAAGCTCTTCCTGTCCAACAGAATACTCATAAAGCAAATTATAAATGTCATTAATCGTATGGTTACTGATTCCTTTATAATACAGTCCTTGTTCAGCAAAGATCTCGTCTTTCTGATCCTGAGGAAGTTGGTAGAAGTAATTCACATAGTCAGGGGAAAAGTGCTCTAAGCTGAGCTTTGACTCTTCCATAGATTCAAAGCCCGGGGAACGTGTAATCCAGTCCAATCGAAAGCCGCAGTCGCGCTGTTCCTTAAGTAATTCTCTGAAAGTTTCAGCCGCACTTTGTCCAGATCCAACTACTGTAATTGAACCGGCCTTGCGACAACGCTCCTGATTTGCCAGAAATTCAGAAGTGTGGAACACATCTTCTGATGGAAGGTTTTGGAATGATTTCGGTAAAACGGGCACACTCCCGGTTCCAAGTACGAGGTTTCTCGAACGATAAACTTCCTGTTCTCCCGTTTTAAGATTCTTAACAGCCACTTCGTAATATTCTTCATTTTCTTTCACATGACGAATGTTAGACACCCGTCTGCCAAATCTGCAGCTGTCCAGCTGATGAGCAACCCATTGACAGTAATCATTGTACTCTCTTCTTGGGATATCCAAACGCTGCAGGAAATAAAACTGATACATTCGATCATTTTTACTGATGTAATTTAAAAAACTGTATTGGCTAGTAGGGTCTGCCATCGTTACCAGGTCAGCTATAAAAGGAACCTGCATCTTCGTCCCCTCAATAAGCATTCCAGGGTGCCAATCGAATTTCTCATTTTGTTCAAAAAACAAGGGGTCTATGGTATCGATATCATCCAGTAAAGCTGCCAAGCTTAAATTGAATGGTCCAACGCCTACCCCTATTAAGTCATACATTTTCTCTGGTTGCTCCATCATCTCACTACTCCTTTTTCTGAAAAGACCTGCATTTCAGAAATTATTACATTACTTTTATGTTACCATAATCCCACCATAATATAATAGCTGTCTCCAAATGAGAGCTACGAAAAAAAGGAATGATTTAATGAATTCTGTAACCCTGGAAGAAGTTCTGAATCGAAACGATTACATGTCTTATCTATTATTAGCAGATGAAAGCGAAGATATCATTAATGGATACATTAATGAAGGTGAACTGTATGTCATTCAGTTCGACAATAAAGAAGCGGGTGTAGTTCTTTTCACTTTCCCATCGCACGATACAGTAGAAATTAAAAATATAGCCATAACTGAAGAAGCAAGAGGCCAAGGAATCGGCAAACAGGCTATTCAGCAGGCTGTCCATATTTTTTCTAACCAGCACTATGAACGTTTAATTGTAGGAACAGCGAATTCAAGTCTGGGCAACCTGGCCTTTTATCAAAAAGTGGGATTTCGATTTTATGAAATTAGAAGAGATTTTTTCGCCCATTATCCCTATCCTGTTTTCGAAAACGGCATCCAGGCTTTCGATATGGTGGTGTTTGAAAGACCGTTACTGAGTTAATGACTAAGTCTACATAAACGAGGAAAACGCAGACTCCGTTCGCCCGCGGAAAGCGAGTTATTCCCTCACCACCCCTTGTCCATCTAACCTAAAGGACCCATTTACCTCAAAACTGAATCTTCAAGTAACGGAAACTTATCTTTAATAATTCTCATGAGAATTTAACAAATTATAAAAGTTAATAAAATCCAAACTTTGGTGCATGCTATTTATAAACTTCTAAAGGAGCGTGCGCTATGAATCAGGGGAATGATCAAAATCCAAACCAAAGTCCCAATAAAGAATCTAACTCCTTCCCCCTCCTTCCTCCTTTAGAAGACAGTTTAAGCCACATTGAAACAGTACTCGGTAAAAGTACAGATCTTGTAATTAGACGATTTGCGATCTATAAGACTCGCTGTGCGGTTCTATACATAGACGGTCTTGTCGATAAAAATACGATTCAAAACTTCATTATGGAAGCCTTAATGCTGGAAATGCCCCACAAACGTGTTTCCGTTAAAGAACTGTACCATACGATTAAACAAGCTTCCCTTCCGATTGGAGAGCTGACTGAATTCACCGATTACGAAGCACTTTTTAAGCGATTGTTATCAGGTGAAACGATCCTTCTTATAGATAAAGAGAAAAAAGCATTAGCTGCCAGCACCAGGGGGTGGAGAGACCGCGGGGTCCAGGAAAGTACTTCGGAAAGTGTCATACGAGGTCCTAAAGAGGCGTTCACAGAAACACTTAGAACAAATACAGCTTTGTTGCGACGTAAAATAAAAGATCCCAAGCTTCGGATTGAAAGTAAAGCCATTGGTGAGGTAACTAGAACGGACGTAGCTGTCGTCTACTTGCAGGATGTAGCTGAAGACAACATCGTAAAGGAAGTTCACCGGCGCCTTGATAAAATCGAAATCGACGGGATTTTAGAGAGTGGCTACATTGAAGAATATATTCAAGATGCTCAGTATTCCCCTTTTCCCACTGTTTATTATTCTGAAAAACCGGATGCAATTGCAGGTGGATTACTAGAGGGGCGAGTCGCCATTATTACAGATGGGACACCGGATGTTCTCTTAGTTCCTGCTTTATTCGTAAACTTCTTTCAATCAAGTGAAGATTATTATCAGAGAGCGGATATAAGTACATTCCTGCGGATACTGAGACTGGTCTGTTTTAATATTGCTTTATTTATGCCCTCCTTATATATAGCTTTTACGACCTTTCATCAGGAAATGATTCCAGCACCTTTACTAATCAGCCTCGCCGCCCAGCGTGAAGGAGTTCCCTTCCCTGCCTTTATTGAAGCATTGCTTATGGAACTTACGTTTGAAATCCTCCGGGAGGCTGGTGTCCGGCTGCCGAAACCAGTAGGATCAGCGGTATCCATTGTAGGAGCTCTCGTATTAGGGCAGTCCGCTGTACAGGCAGGTCTTGTATCACCTGCGATGGTAATTGTGGTAGCACTTACAGCCATTTCAAGCTTTGTTTTTCCTGCTTATAACATAGCGATTCCTATACGTATGCTTCGTTTTCTATTTATGATCCTTGCTGCAACGTTTGGATTATACGGCATTATCCTCGCGCTGATTGCTATGGTCCTGCATTTATGCAGCCTGAAGTCTTTTGGTGTTCCTTATATGTCACCGTTTGCACCAATTCAACCAAAAGATCAAAAAGATGTGTTAATCCGCTTTCCCCACTGGGGGCTATTTTCCCGGCCTAGTTCTCTAACTAAGAAGAATGAAAAACGGACTAATCCATCATCCAAGGAGAATTGAGGATGAAAACATACAATTTTCCCTTTAGAAAACTCTTGCTAATATTGATCTGCCTTCTGCTGCTAACGGGATGCTGGAACAGCCGGGAGCTGGATGAGCTTGGCATTGTTGTTACATTAGGGATTGATAAAACAGATGAAGGAGATTACATTCTATCGGTTCAGGTGATCAATCCTTCAGAGATTGCCACGGACGCTCCAACTTCACGACCGCCTGTTTCCACTTATACAACAACCGGTCGTACGCTTATGGAGGCGTTCCGAAGACTTACTGCAAAAAATCCGAGGACTACCTATTTATCTCAGCTCCGCTTAGTTATACTTGGAAAAACTGTTGCGGAAGAAGGAGTGATGCCGGTTCTTGACTTACTCTACCGCGATCACGAATTCAGAACTTCTTTTTATGTGACCGTGGCGAAGAACGCTCCGGTTGAAAGCATGCTCAGCATCATTACACCTTATGAAAAAATCCCAGCCAATAAAATCATGAGTTCCATAGAAAATGTAGAGCGTCATTGGGCTGCCACAAAAGGAGTTTCCATTGATAAGGTTATCGCAAGCATTAGAAATCCGGGGGAAGACCCCGTGATGAGTGGAATCCTCCTTTTAGGTGAAGAAGATATAGGGACAAACATAAGTAACGTGGAAAATGTAGATGCTCCTACAAAGTTAGAAATCGATGAAATCGGCGTTTTTAAAGGAGACAAACTCGTAGGGTGGCTAAACGAATTGGAAAGCCAGGGGCTTAACTATGCGACTGGAAATGTACACTCTACAGTGATTACACACCCTTGCCAAGATGAAGGATCGCTGAGTGTGGAGCTGCTTCGCACAAGTGGGGCAATGAAAGGAAAAATCAAAAATAATCAGCCTGTCATTGATATAAAGGTTGAAGCAGAAGGTAATGTAGGAGAAGTGGATTGTAAAGTCGACTTGAGTAAGCCAGAAGCATTAGAAAAAGTAAACAAACAGGCAGAGAAAGCGATTAAAGAGAGTATCGAGGCTACTCTTGCTAAGGCTCAGAAGGAATATGGAAGTGATGTTTTTGGGTTCGGAGGAGTTATCCACCGTGATCAGCCCAAGTATTGGAAAAAAGTTGAGAAGGAATGGTCTTCCTATTATCAAGATGTGGAAGTCAACATTGATGCTACTGTGAAAATTAGAAGAAAAGGTAATTCAACTCAGCCCATCAACAAAGAAAGCTAGGTGATAACGATGTGGGCAACTATAGCCGTCATAGCCGTTTCCATTCTGATCTTTTTCTTAGAGTTCCCGCGATTGAAGCGAAAAAAAAAGACGAAGGAAATGTGGTGGTTTTCTACTCTTCTGCTCATTGCCACGACAGTCAGTGTACTTGAAAGCAGAAATGTACAGCTTCCGAATCCATTAGATTACATTCAATCCTTTTATACCACTATACATTCTTGGATTGGTTTATAGGAAGGAGATAGGAAAGTATGGATAATCAAACCATAAGCGCCAGGCAGTATATGTTCCTTGTCATTTTCTTTATTATTGGCAGTTCAATCCTAATTGTCCCTACCCCCCTCGCAGCCCAGGGAAAACAGGATGCCTGGATGTCGGTCATTCTTTCCATCCTTTTCGGGGTTGTACTTGTCATGTTTTTAAATAAAATTGGAAGTTTATCCTCTGGGAAAACATTTGTCCAGGCAGCTATTTTCGTATTTGGGAACTGGGCGGGACGCTTATTCTGCATCTTTTATTTAAGCTTCTTATATATCTTAGCTTCTCTTGTTCTCAGAAATATTGGAGATTTCATGACCACTCAGATTATCCCAGAAACCCCCTTACAATTTACTCATACTTTATTTCTGCTTGTCATCATTGGGGGAACCTATCTAGGTATTGAAGCGATTGCACGCTCCTCTGAAATTTTCATGCCCTGGATGGTTATCCTGCTCATTTTTCTAACCATATCCATGATGCCTCAAATTAACGTGGACCAATTAAAGCCTATATTAGGGAACGGAGTTCTTCCAGTAATCAACAGCTCATCTATAGTTATTGGCACTCCTTTGCTTGAGATGGCCGCTTTATTAATGATTTTTCCTTATGTAAAAGAGGAAAGAAAAGCCAAGCACGCCTGGATACTGGGAACCATCATCGGGGGAGGGGTCCTCTTTCTTATTACCACTTTGTGCCTCCTGGTTCTTGGCAGTGATTTGACAGCCTTAAACGCTTACCCTACTTATCGAATTGGGCAGAAGATCAACATAGCTGGTTTCCTTGAAGGATTAGAAATTATCATCGCGATCATCTGGATGCTTACCATATTCTTCAAACTAATCATCCTGTACTACGCTACTTCCGTGGGAATCGCCCAGTTCTTAACCATGAAAGATCACCGCCCACTGTTACTGCCGTTAGGAATGGGAATGGTCGTCCTTTCTATTATTGCTTATCCCGATGTAGCTTATTTTGAGACCTTCGTAGGAGAAGTATGGCTTTCTTATTCCTTAACTCACGGGTTGATACTGCCTGCGATCCTAATGATTGGTCTGCTGATTAAAAAACGGGTCAGTGGAAGTTAACAACACACTAATGAGCTCCTCTATTGGTGTGTTGCTTTGTTTCCATCCATCCACCTTTCCCCCTCTATTGCCTCCACACTCCGCTCCCTGCACCGCAAGAGTCCATTGAAACCGGATACATTCTCCTAACCCTCATTTTTGCAAGCTATTATTTAAACAATGAGTATTCAAAAATTTCATTCAGTAGTAGAAAAATCTTCTTAATTACAGTCCACCCACCACCTATTTGATTTGTGAATGTGTTTTTTTCTTATTTTTAAATAGTAATTTCGTTGAAATGATTAATTGTATACCATAATATAATCCTTAATAGGAAAATATGACTAACCATTTTCATAACGAGGAGTCTGCTTATGCCATTCACCGTAAAAACAACCAACCTTCAACCAGATCATCTGCTTCAACAAGATGTTTTTAAGAACGAGCGACTCGTCCTCTCTAAAGGAACGCTTTTAAACAGCAGACATATACAAAAACTAAGGAAGTGGGACATTCAAGAAGTAGCTATTTCTCCAAGTCTACCCGAAGAGAGTCATTCAGAGCCAGAGTCTACCAACCACATGGACACTCCTCATTCTAAAGGAGAACGTGAAATCCAATACCTCACCACTTTATTTAATACGGTTATTACTAAAATCGTCAATGAAATGCGCTATGGAGAACTATTAAAGCCAACAGATACCCTTCATGAAGTTCGTAGCCTTTTCATACGTTTACTTACGGAACCTATGAACAAGAAGCTTCTATCCGATCTTTTGGAGCATGACGAATATAGTTTTTCTCATTCTGTAGATGTGTTCATTCTGGGGTATCTATTAGGAAAAAAATTAGACGTTGACGATATAGAGAGTTTCGCTACAGCCTGCCTTCTGCATGATATAGGTAAAATAAGTATTCCTCGTGAAATTATATCAAAGACAACGAAGCTTACCTCCTTTGAATACGAAATGATTCAACGTCATACCATCGAAGGAGAAAGCACACTGCTTGCCCAAGGCTATAAGAAGACTACGGCGAGCCTAGCAAGATCCCACCACGAAAAATCAGATGGTTCAGGTTACCCTGATCAAACAGAAGCCGAATCAAACCAATTCTCTACGGAACTTCACATATTAACCATAATAGACATTTACTCTGCCCTTACGTTGGACCGTTCTTATCGAAAAGCCTTTCCTGCGTCAAAGGCTCTATCCATTCTCTTAAATGAACAGCACCTCTATAATCCATCAATTCTTTTTGAATTTGTAGATACTCTTAAAATATATCCTGAAACTTCCCTGGTCCAATTAAGTACAGGAGAGCTGGCTAAAGTAACTAAGGTCATTGAAGAATTACCAACTCTAAGTATGGTAACCATTGTGCAAAATAAAGAGGAATTCCTTCTTCCTATCAACAAATCCATTTACATCGAGAGAATCGTTGAATGGAATAATGATCAATATGCTAAAGAACTCTTCCTATGGATGCAATTTATTCAAAGTTTAAGGAATAAGGACGAAAAACTGGCGTTGCAGTACTTAAGTGAACTGGAAGATAAATATTCAATCGAGAAAGTTTTCACTCATCTATTTGAACCAGCAATGAAGGAACTATATCATGTAAAAAACTCAGAAGGATGGATGGATAATTTCACAGCTATCACTACTTTGAAACACATTATCGATTATAAGCGCTTCGAGTACACATCTGCTGTTACTGCAACTATAGGGAATGTTCTATTAATCGACTCTGGAAAAAAGAAGTGGATGCTTAAGCATCATATACTTTACTCTCTGCTTTCATCTATTGGATTTCGGATACATAATATTCCTTTAGATGAGTCCATACGTGGTCGCCCAAGTGAGGAAGTCTTAAACTATCTAGTTGATCATTCGATTGAAGAAGTGGTCATTATAGGTTCATTTAATGAGATAAGTGCTTTAACCTTCTTATTAGAGCCAATTAAACAGTCCTACCCTCATATACATACCGTTTTTGTTGAAGAAGAGGCTACTGCCCCTGCCGATAGTCATTCTCTTATTGATCTGACAACTAGTACAATTGAAAAATGCCTGCAATACTTAAGAAAAGTAAATAAATGAAAAAGCAAAAGGAGACTAAACTTGTCCCTTTTGCTTTTTCATTCTAATCGACCACAATATAGGCAATCATTGGTCCATTCGAGTTAATGTCCGAGTGCGTCGTGCAAATTAAGCGGTAGACTCCTTCTTTATCAAATTTCAAATCTACAATTGTTTCTTTACCCTGCTGAACCACACCTTTTATTTCGGTATCTTCAATAAAGAATGGATGCTCTTTGCCGTTTACACCGTATATGCTTAATTTAATTGGTTCTCCTTTTTCTACAAAAATCGTACCTGGGTCCCAGCGATACGCTTCAATTTCTTTTCCATCAGCTGTTTCAGCTTTAAACTCCCCTGTTACAAGATTAATGACACGGGGCTCTCCATTTACTGGCTGGGATGAAGTCGCAATAGCACCCTGCCAAAAATAGCTGCCTATAAAATAGGCAGAAAAGGCTACCAGAACAGCCGCTGCGATCACAGCTACCTTCTTAGCTGATAAAATTAATGCACCCATTTAATCCCTCCTAAGGCTTGTTTACTTATTTATATGCAAACAGCCTTAGGAAACTTGCCTTCTTTATTCAATAAATACCTGTTCCTTATTTCTGTAAATCTGTTAAATATCCATACTAGTTTAAAGTAAAGCTCCCATTACTTGAAGACTCGATTTCGAGTTATTGGGTTATGAAGAAGGTCCTTCGGGGGACGATTACGCTTTCCGGCCCTGCACGACGCAGGAAAGTGTTCAAATGTGGAATCCCCCCGAAAGACACGACCGGCATAAGCCGACCATCAAAAGGATGGCGGTTTTTCAATCCGTTGATGAGCGGCTTATGTCTCGAGTGTCTGGGTGATGGAACAAGAGGAGTTGTTTCCGTAGCCATCCTTCTCTCTTTCTTAGAAACGGACCAAATATATCTCAAAACTGATTCTTCAACTAATCGGCCCTATTGCGTAATAAGATTCTTATGAAAAATCGTCATAAACTATAACAGAGCCATTATCTTGAACTGGATAGAAAGGGTTTAGGAATGGGGGATTCAAACCGCATTACTTTCTTGTTACCAGGGTGTTGAAAAGCAAGAACATGGGCGTGAAGACCTAACCTTTTAATTGGATTTGTGCGTGCTCCATATTTTTTATCACCGGCAATTGGATGCCCTATTTCCTGCATATGCACACGAATTTGATTTTTCCTGCCGGTCTCCAGTTGGACCTCAAGTAAAGTTAAATTAGTATTCCCCTGCACTTTTTTATAATGTGTGATCGCGTGCTGAGCTCCCTTAGGATTTTTAGTCGTAAACATTTTCAGGGTTTTACTTTCTTTTACATACGATTCGACAGTGCCTTCGGGCTGCTTAGGCGAGCCTTCCACTAATGCCGCATACTTACGCTCTTTAACCATTTTCTTCCATGATTGCTGGAGTTTTAATTTGGCTTCTTCGTTTTTAGCGAACAACATGACTCCTGATGTATCACGGTCCAAACGATGTACAACAAAAATTCGATGGTTGGGATTTTTACTTTTCACATAATTCATCAGCTGACGATGGGCGGTCTCCTGCTTTTCTTTCGGGGAACCTATCGATAATAGCCCCGCACTCTTATCAATGACAATCAAGTCTTCATCTTCGTGTAAAATCGATAGTCCTGTTAATGCCGTTTTCCGTTTAAAGGTTTTATTTTTTACGATTGTGATCTTCTGCCCTGGCTGTAATTTATGGTCATGCCTGGTTTGAACTTCATCCTCTACCAGAACTTGTCCTCGCTTAAGAACAGACTTTACTGAATTCCGCCCTGTTTCGGGGAGCATTCTTAGCAAAAAAGGTAACAGCTCATCAGACTTCTCTACGGTAAAGCTATTTTTTGGTGCATTATTCTTTCTTCGAGCCACATGACTTCCTCCTTATTTCTTGTGCTATTGTCTAGTTTACCATCTCCATGGCTCCTCTACCCCGCAAATGGAAAAAGAGCAGCAAAAGAGGCTGCTCTTTTCTTTTATACATCTCTTTTTTAAATAAATAATTTAGGATCGATCCAATCATAGGTAGACGAATGTCCATTCGATTCATCTTCTCGAAGTAAGAGGGAATCACATTTTTCATCAAAGTCAAATGGGATAGCCTGCTCATATGTTCGAGGAATGATGTCTGCGTTTCTGTATTCGCGTGAAGAGCGGTCAACCGGCAATCCATCCACATTATCTTTCTTAAGCTCTTCAACCACAATCCTGCCAATTTGCCTTCCTAATCGAAGTCCTTCAGAATTATCTACAGGATAATGAACACCTGCGTATAACCTGGATTGAGCATTTTCTTCAGCAAGATAATGAAGTTTCTGACGTTCTGCAGGAAAGAAGTAACTTAGAATGACCTCAGCCGCTCCTGAAATTGTAGCATGACCTGAAGGATAAGAAGGATGCATAGGTGTACAAATGTAAGTTGCCAAGTGTTGATCCAATTGGTTAGGTCTTGGCACCAGCCATTTGTATTTCAATGTCCAGGCTACGACAAAAGCATCATTCATACCGCCGAACAGCGCACTTAAAATTCGGGCTGCTCTCGGCGCCTCTATCCCATATGTGTCAACTAGCCGATCTACAATGGGGATCCATTGTTTGGAAGCTGGACCAGTACCCCAATACTCGGCAATAGTTTTTTCTCGTTCGGATAAATTAGCGACTGTACGCTGTACGACTTTTAATTGAGCGTACCAGTCAATGGTATCCGGGTCTTTAATCGCTAAACGGATCGGGCGCCCATCTAATTTCTTGAAGCCGTGGCGCCGGCTATGCTGAATAAAGTACGTCTTCCACTTTCCGGCATCTGGTTCCACCCCTCCTGCAATCGTAGGGGAATGGTCTGCCCCTGCATATGGAAGTTCGGTCCAAAGTGGATAAGCTCTTTTTTCATGAGCCATATCTTCACCCCCCTTCCATATTAGAATATGGAAGGACAACTTTAGGGGTGTAAACGTTCCAACTCTACAGACTGGTATCCCGACTTCCTGCCTGCTGGGTTTTAACCAGGTCAGCATAGAAGCCCTTTTGCCCGACCAGCTCTTGGTGACTGCCCTTCTCCACAATTTTTCCTTCTTCCAGGACAATAATTAAGTCAGCTGAACGAATTGTATTAAGACGGTGAGCAATGACAAAGCTTGTACGCCCCTTCATCAGTCTGGATAAAGCATCATTTATTTTCATTTCTGTCACAGTATCAATGCTACTCGTCGCTTCATCTAATATTAATAAAGCTGGGGACGCGATCATCGCTCGAGCAATAGATAACAATTGACGCTGTCCGTGACTAACTCCTCCTCCATCCGAATCAAGCCAAGTATCATATCCTTTTGGCAGCCTTGTAATAAAATCGTGAGCATGGGCTGCCTTGGCTGCAGCCTCTACCTCTTCATCCGAAGCTTCCAGCCATCCATATCGAATATTCTCCCGAATGGTGGTATGGAACATAGTGGCATCCTGTAATACAACTCCCATCTGATTCCTCAAACTATCTCGTGTAATAGATTTTATATTTTTTCCATCTATTAAAATTTCGCCCCGATCAGGGTCATAAAAACGGGAGAGCAAAGATATGATCGTTGTTTTTCCAGCACCTGTTGGGCCTACCAGAGCTACTGTCTGGCCACGTTCGGCCTGAAATGAAATATTGGCTAAAGTCTGCTGCTCATCTTCATATGAAAAATCCACAGCTTTGAATTCAACATCCCCCATTAGAGTCCCGACCGCTTCTGCATGTTCTTCATCCGATTTCTCTTCTGATTCATCTATAATCTGGAAAACCCGTTCAGCTCCTGCAACAGCTGAAAGAATCATGTTGAACTGATTAGCAAGGTCATTTAAAGGTCTTGTAAATTGACGAGAGTAAGTGGTGAACGTAACGATAATTCCAATAGAAATAAAGCCGTTTAAAGCGAGCAGACCGCCCGCTCCGACGATAATAGCAAAGCTCGCGTTGTTAAGCATATTCATCAGTTTGGGAATAAATCCTGTGTAAACTTGCGCCCAGTAACCTGAATGCTTTAAGGCAGCGTTTTTCGATTCAAAATCCTTGATCACTCTTTCTTCTCTAGAAAACATTGAAATAATATTCTGCCCTGAAAACATTTCCTCGACGTACCCGTTAACGTCGCCAAGATCCTTTTGCTGTTTCTTAAAAAACTCCCCTGTCCGCTTCGTGATCCATTTCATACCAAAGTACATAACAGGAACGATCGTTAAGGTCATAAGAGTCAGCATGGGACTTAACCAGACCATAATAACCACTGTCCCTATAATCGTAAGGACACTCGTAAAAAATTGGACCACGGCTGTATTTAAAGTACGGCTCACGTTTTCCATATCATTGGTTAAGCGACTCATTAATTCTCCCTGCTGACGCTGCTGAAAAAAGATTACGGGAAGCCGCTGCAAATGAGAAAACAAGTGATTACGCATCGAGTACACGGTGTCCTGCGCTATACCAATCATCCAATAATTCTGAAGCCATAAAAACAATGAATGGAAAGCGTAAATAAGCAGCAGCCATCCAAGCATGATGATCACGTCACTTGAACTTGGTTCAGCGATCGCTAAATCTACCGTGACTCCGAGCAAATACGGACCGAGAAGAGATAAGGAAGAACTTAAGAGAATGACGGCAAGAACGGTATAAAAACGCTTTTTCTTATCTTCCATGTAATGCCAGATCCTTTTTAAAGTGGAACGAATATCATCAACCTTCGGCGGTGCTGTACCGATGCCTTGATGGCGTCTTATGGGAGGACGCCCTGATTTTTCTGCCATTATTCCGCCTCCTCTTGCTGGGACATGTAAACTTCACGGTAGTAAGGACTGCGTGCGAGAAGCGTTTCATGAGTACCATCGGCGATTAAATGCCCATCCTCCAGAAGAAGGATCTTTTGGGCTTGCTTTAAAGAACTGATTTTCTGAGCCACCATGAACACGGTGCAGGCCTCTTTTTCAAGGGCACGAAGCAACTCGGTCTCTGTATGGGCATCAAGCGCGCTTGTGCTGTCATCCAGAATTAAGATCGCTGGTTTACGAATTAGGGCTCTGGCGATAGATAAGCGTTGTTTTTGGCCCCCGGACAGGCTCAGCCCTTTTTGACCAAGCATGGTATCATATCCCTCTGAAAGAGTCAGAATGAAAGAATGAATTTGTGCTTTCTGTGCCGCCTCGATGACTTCTTCCATATCAGCATCTTCTTTTCCCCAAAGAATGTTATCACGGATACTCCCTGAAAACAGATGAATGTCCTGAGGGACCAAACTAATCTGCGATCTAAGGTGCTTCACATCCAGTTCGCTTATTTCATTATCATCTAAATAGAGTTGCCCTGATTGTTTTTCATATAATCGGGGTATAAGTCTTAATAAGGAACTCTTACCTGAACCTGTCTCGCCCAGTATCCCTACGGTTTCCCCGGATCTTACACGGAAGCTCATCTGATGGAGAACTTCTTCACCACCTTGGCTATAGGAGACCTGGTCAAATAAGAGACTCCCTTTTAACTCAAGTTTTTTGCCGTTCGTTTCAGCCAGGTAGGAAGGTGTGCTTTCTTCCAGCACTTCACCTAACCTGTGAGCAGAAGCATTTCCTCGGGAAAAAACCATAATAAGGAAGGTGAAAATGGAAAAAGTAAACATAATTCGGGTAGCATAATTAATCAGGGCAACCAGTTCCCCTGCCTGCACATTTCCTGCTCGGATATTTTCTGCCCCCAGCCAGATGATGAGAAGAATCGTAATATTCATCCCCAACATCACGACCGGCATGGTGGTTTCCATCAGCCAGAGCGCCCGTTTGTTTTTATCAACTAAAGAATCATTCACTTCTTTAAATCGGGTTTCTTCATGATCACCACGGTTAAACCCTTTAATAAGGCGGATGCCAGTTAGGTTTTCACGAATCACTGTATTGACACGATCCAACTTATTTTGAACAAACTTAAAAAGTTTCACTCCTTTGAATAAAACCCAGAAGAGAAACAGGAGAAATACTGGGACGGCAACGACAATTAGAAGGGCTAGTCCTGCATGAATACTGAATGCCATGATCACGGCAAAAACAATAAACAGCGGGGCTCTTAGCGCTATTCGAACAAACATAAAAAGAAAGTTCTGAATTTGAGTGACGTCGTTAGTCATTCTAGTAATTAATCCAGGAGTGGAAAAAGATTGAAAGTTTTCATTTGTAAAATGCTGGACTTTCGTAAAGAGATCTCGTCGTAAATCATAGCCTACACCCTGGCTGAGCTTAGCTGCAAAAAAAGAATTTGTAATTCCGGCTGCGAAAGCTAATAAGGAAAGACCTAATAGCAGCCCTCCCCACCCAGAAACGATCGAGAAATCTTCCTTAAGAATTCCTTCATCGATAATTTGTGCCATTAGTAAAGGCTGAACTAATTCCACAACAAGCTCAATCCCCATAAGAGCTAAAGCTATCAATGCTGGGGCTTTATAATTTTTGGCATAGGAAAGAATCTTGCGCATAAAGGAGCCTCCGATTATGTAATAAATTGTTTACTATTATACAGGAGTAATGAAAGACAGCCCACTATCTAACTCACCTTACCACGTTTTCTTTTAGAAGAATGATTATGCCGCAACTCTTCAATTGTACTTTGTTTGTCACTCGTTTATGAAAGCATAGCCAGAATAGAATAGTAACAAAATTGTAAGTACTTGTCGTCTAACGAAAAACAAAATAAAATTACAGTACCAGTGTCTCGGAGGAAAGAGTAGGTGAATGAGTGAGGAATAATGTTAAGCCAATATTCCCAGTTACGGATGAGCTGCTTGAGCTTATAGACTTGCTTGACCGGATTTCAGAGATCGATAAAGATCAATTTGTCCCCCATACCATGAATGTGCTGAATAAGGTCTATGCCCAGGGGATCATAGCCGGATATCATAAAGCACGTGAACAGAATAACCACGAAAATAATTTGAGACGAGGTGAAAAGGGTGAAAGAAACTGAAACAGGTATTGAGATCACCCTGGAGATTGTCTGCGGTAAATGGAAAGGACTCATTTTATGGAAGCTCCTTCACGAAAATCCCATGAGATTTAACCAGTTAAGACGAGAGATCGATGGTGAAATTTCTTCTCGCATTCTATCCCGTGAACTAAGAAAACTTACAGACGATGGATTAATCGAACGTATAGACTATGAAATGGTCCCCCCCAAAGTAGAATACCGCATCACCCCCTACGGTAAAACAACAGCTTCATTTTTAGCCAGCATGAACGAATGGGGACTTGAGCACAAGCGGATGTCAACATCTAAAAAAGAGATGGCTCGTCTTATTAATAAGAAAACTCAGGATGAACTTTGTTAATTTTGCCTATCCAAAAAATCAGCTTCCTGACCCGGTCAGGAAGCTGATCTTATTATTTATAGAGTTTCTTTTTCTTTAACGGGCGAGTTGTTTGATAGAGCTGATAATCATCTTTCTTCTCCTCCACGATCCAGTCCCTTAGAATTTTAGCAAGGAGCATACTGTAAACCGTACCGTTATCACCGTATCCTAACAAGAAGAAGCTGTTTGGATACTCTTTATACTCTCCGATCACTGGAAGACCATCTACCATACCACCATAAAAAGCAGCTGAATAATAAGCCGGGCTCGTGTTGATCTGTGGAAAAAGTTTATTTAACTCTTCCATAAGCTTCTTTCTCTTATGCACAAGCTTTCCATCCCGTTCTTCCGGGTGCTCTGTTTCTTCATCGAGTCCTCCGATAATAACGCGGTTATCTTTCGTCGTCCTGATAAATACATACGGCCGGGCAGTCTCCCAAATCAACGTGCGGTCATACCAGCCGCTAAAATGGTCTACGGGATTGGTCGTTAGCGTGTACGTACTTACAAAACGTGCTTTCTTTTCTTTTTTTATGTCCATATCGTGATAGCCTGCAGCGTAGATCACTTGTTTAGCACGAATTTGAGGACCACGGTTTGTGGTGATGACAGGTAGTTCTTCCTCATAATGTTCTCCCGTCCTCTTTGTATGTTCAAAAACTCTTACGCCTTTAGTGGATGCATAGTGTAAAAGTCCATGAGTGAAGATAAAAGGATTCATTTCTCCATCATTTTTAGAGAAAATACCTCCTTGCTTGGTAAAGGAATAATGCTGGCTGATCCATTCTTCTGTTACCCATCTAGCCGGTGTGCCTCGTCCCTGAAGCCACTCGCACTCTCGCTGCAAAGGAAGCAAGTCAACATCCTTACTTACATAATAAAGAGTATCCCTTCGTTTGAATTCAGCATCAAAATTAATTAGACTGCAAGCTTTCTCTATTTCATCAATTGCTTCCTGGCATAACTGCAAGTGTCTTGTTACATAGTCATCTCCAAAAACATGAACGAGATCCGTAAATAATTTCTCTCCCGATGATTGAAGTAAGCATGTATTCGAACTTGTGCTCCCAAGTCCGATTTCTTCACTTTCAATAACGACAACATCCATCCCCTGATCGGCGAAATAATAGGCACATTGAGCTCCTGAACTGCCCCCTCCTACGATCAGTACATCACAAGTAATGTCTTCTTCTAGAGCTGGATAAGTTGGTTTATCGCTAAAGGTGTCCGGCCAATAATAGGTTCCTGACTGTATATTCATAATTCCGCTCCTTACCCATTTTTTATAGTATTAGTATGGGTATGAAACGGGGAAGCTATGTTGTTGAATTTCAATTTAAATATAATTCGCTCAGATTATTCTTTACGCTAATTTGAAAGATAAGCTCTCGTTTGTTGAAGACTCAGTTTCGAGATATTTAGGTTGAGAGGACAGTCCTTCGGGGGACGATTTCGCTTTCCGGCCCTGCACGACGCAGGGTCGTTCGACGTTGCCACAGGACGTGGCGATCTTAGTCGAACTTCCTATATGTGGTAAGCCTCCTCAGGCTTCGCCATCCGGGGTCTCCCCTGTCATTTTCAACCCACAGGAGTCTACATCCTCCCCCTCCGGACCTTGCGATATATGGAGCTCGAAATCTTATTCGAAACGCACCGGTTTATGGTGAAGAATAACTATTAAAAATAAGCGTACATGGGTGGATAATTCCCTTTATAGAAGCATTTGCGGCAGATCCAAGACCTCTCCATCGCCTATAGAAGGGTCCGTTCACCAGATATTGTTGGGGTGGCGGAGGAAACAGCGAGACTCCCGCGGGAGAAGGAGCTAGGCGAGACCCCACAGGAAGTGAAACGAGCGAGGAGGCTTGCCAGTTCCCCCGCAGGAAAGCGAGTTGTTTCCGTAGCCATCCTTCTCTCTTTCTTAGCAACGGACCAAATATATCTCGAAACTGAGTCTTCAACTAATCGGCCCTTTAGTGCAATAAGTAGATATCCACAATAATGTATAACATTAATAGTCGTCTGCTTTAAATGAGAGGCCCATTTGCTTTCTGGATTCGCCCAACACGTCAGCCGCGATTAGAGAATGTTCGAAGGAATTGATTCTGGATTGCTGTTTACCTTGTTCGACGAGATGAATGAATTCTTCGATCTCATAAAACATGGGATCCTTATCAGCTCTCCCCGGCAATGTCTCTGTTGTGCCGTCATTGTATCGAATAAGAAGATCTTCAGGTTCAGATATATCTGGAATAACGATTACCCCTTTTTCCCCTTGAATTTCAGATGATGCATAGGTATTAGTGATTTTCGAATGAGTGATCACCGCTTCCAGCCCATCATAACTGGCAATTATACTTCCTTGACCATCTACTCCCGAGGCAAGCTTGACTCCATTTGCTTTGATGGAAAGAGGAGCCCCAAAAAGTACCACCATAGGATAAACCCCATAAATCCCTAAGTCCATATGAGAGCCATTCGAGAACTCTGGATTAAATGCATTTAACACTGTTCCTTCTTTATAGGCATCATAACGAGAAGAATACTTACCATAATTACCAAAATAGCGGCGGACTCGTCCAATTTTGGGCAAGTGATCCTGCAGAGCTTTAAATCCTGGCATAAGCGTAGATTTAACAGCTTCCATTAAAACTATCCCTTCTTCCTGAGCCACTTTAATCATTTTCGCTACCTCTTGCTGGTTCGAAGCCATAGGTTTCTCGCAAAGTACATGTTTTCCTTGTTTCATGCAGGTAATGGCATGTTCTGCATGAAAAGAATTAGGGCTTGCTATGTATACGGCATCGACTTCTGTACTTGAAGCAAAGCTTTCAAGTGAATGGTACGAATGTGTCGCTCCATGCTCAGAAGCAAACTCCCGTGCTCTCTCTTCGGTCCTGGAGTACACGGCCGTTACTTCAAAACGATTATGCTGTCCCCCGGCCTTCAGAAACTTTTCCGTAATAGTATTTGTTCCAATAACTCCGAAACGGATCATTGAAAACCCTCCTCTTTTGAATTATTTACTAGTATACAAGAGGATAGGGTTATCCGTGTAGCCGTTTATTTATTCATCTGCTTAAGAGCCAGCTTAGCGAGAACCCGTTGTCCCTTTTCAGTGGGATGGACATCTCCTTTAATAATATATTCCGGGTGCCCTTTAAAAGCTTTATTGGCATTCAGCAGACTCACTGAAGTAAAGTGACTGAGAAGCTTAATTAGAGCAGCATACTGTTGGTTAATGTAAGCTAATGGTGTATTAAGCTGGTCTCCCGCAGAGGGATAAGGATTGTAAATGTTATACACAAGAATCTGGCCATCTGTGAGATGATCAATTAGAACGATTGTAGAATATACGTTATATATGAGATCTCTGATCACAGGAGCAGCTTCATCAATCCGAATACCGTCCAATCCTTTATTCTTTTTCACTAAGTTAAGAAGATCGTTCCCCCCAATATAAAGAATGACATAGTCCGCTCCCTGTATAGATTGTCTGAACATATCATTGGAATGAACAGCCCTTAACAGTTCCCCGGATGTTAAACCTGGCACGCTCAGATTAGTGACTTCCAAACCTGTTTCTTTCCCAATAAGATAAGGAAAAGCTTTACTAGGTGGCATGTGGTTATCTTTTGACAAATTATACCCAAACGGAATAGAATCACCTATCGCTACTACCCGTTCTTCTTGCTTGGAATAAACATTGGACAGGGGCAGCAAACTGAAGATAATAAACATGAATACCATTACTTTTTTCATCATATGCCCTGTCCTTTCACCTATTATGTAAAAAGCAGGACGCCGGACGAACCGTGACGTCTTGCTTTATTATTTTTTCCCGATAAACATTTGCGTCCAGTAATTTCCGTCCTGGTCATATCCAATTCCAATATGGGTTAAATTCTTGTTCATAATATTTTTACGGTGTCCTGGGCTATTCAACCAGCCTTTTACAACTTGATCAGCCGTTTCTTGACCGGCAGCGATATTTTCCGCTGCTGTACGATAATCCACTCCGAATTCTTTCAGCATATCGAATGGTGTTCCGTAGGTTGGAGATGTATGAGAGAAGTAGTCATTAGCCGACATATCCTCTGATTTTTTCTGAGCAACCTTTGCTACTTGTCCATCGATTTTCAGTGGCTTTAGACCGTTTTTCTCTCTCGCCTGGTTGGTTAACTTCACTACTTCTTCCTGAAGAGCTCCATTTACCTGCCCAAAACGTTCATCCTTTGCATTCCCCTGATCTCTGTCAGGTTCAGCTTTGTTTTCTTCGTTATTCATGTCTGGTGCATCCATCATTCCGTTTGGTCCATTTGGATTTAATCCTTCAAAGTGTATGTTAGGGTCGAACCTGTTTTGTCCTGGTGCGGCACCTGGATCCACTGCATTTTGACCCTTCTGCTGAATTCCTTGATCTTCAGGCCCAAAACTTACTTCATTAAAGTTATTTCGTTGTTGTTCTCTAGCGGCTTCATTTGTGTTACAAGCTGTAAGCACAAAAGACATAATGAAGGCTGTAAACAATACAATTAAACCTTTTTTCATCTTTTATCCTCCTCAGGATTTCTTACGCTTACTATTCTCACTTAGATGGTTTTTATCCTGAGACAAGCATTCCAATTTCCACTAAAAAAACCGCTATGTAGAAACATAGCGGCACGAAAACAGGTCATAATAACCCTGTTAAATATTTGATTGTAAGCGGAAGCATACGACCTTCTGTTCTGTCATGGATTCGATCGCGAATCGGACTCCTTCTCTTCCGATTCCAGATCCCTTGGTGCCTCCAAATGGCATTTCATCAATACGATAGTCACTGCTGTCATTAATCATTAAACCGCCAACGTCCATATGTTTGATCGCATAAAAAGCGTGTTGAAGGTTATTCGTGAAAACACCTGCCTGAAGTCCATAGTTGACATTGTTGGACTTTTCAATCCCTTCCTGCAGATTCTTCACCGGCTGGATGATGACGACCGGTCCGAATATTTCTTCTTGAGCAATTCGAGCGTTATCAGAAACATCCGTTAACACGGTGGGATAATAATAGGCCCCGTCCCTTTTACCTCCCGCTTCTATTTTCGCCCCTTCCTGAACAGCTTCTTCCACCCACGTCTCCACGCGAATGGCTTCTTTCTCTTCAATCATAGGACCTACATCTGTATGCTCATCCGTTTTATCGCCCACTCTTAAATCACGAGTTACATTCACAAAATCCTTTACAAAATTCGGATAGATTTCGTCTTCTACGTAAATCCGCTGAACCCCTATACAATTTTGGCCGGCCGCTGAAAAAGCTCCTGATACACAAGATGAAACCGCATCTTCAAGATCTGCATCCTTTAAAACGATGACCGGAGAATTCGATCCTAATTCCATGCTCACTTTTTTTGTCCCCGCCAAGCTGGAAATTCGTTCTCCTGCATCACCGCCTCCTGTAAAAGAAATCATTTTTACAGCTGGATGCGTAACAAGAGGATCTCCTATCTGCTTACCGGATCCTGTAATAACGGAAAGCATACCTTTTGGGAGACCTGCTTCTACTAAAGCTTCCGCTAATTTCAGCGCACTTAAAGGTGTTACCGAGGCAGGCTTTAAGACAATTGCGTTCCCAGCTGCTATCGCAGGACCGATTTTATGAGCTACCAGATTTAACGGATCGTTAAACGGCGTGATTGCACCGACGACCCCTACTGGAAAACGGTAGTAGTAACCGGTCCGATGTTCACTTCCTTCATTTTGGTCAAAATTAATCGTTTCTCCCTTAATTCTTCGTGCTTCTTCTGCACTAATCCGAATCGTCTGAGTAGCTCTTTTTACTTCCCCACGGGCTTCGGTAATGGTTTTGCTTCCTTCTGATGAGAGAATTTGAGCATATTCTTCTGCGTGGGTTTCCATATAGTCAGCCGCTTTAGTTAATACACTGATTCGTTCGTGCACAGGCCATGGATCAACAGATTTGTAAGTGCGATCTGCTATTTCAATGGCAGCAAGCATATCCTCTTTAGAAGCAGCAGGAACATAGGCAATAAGTCTGTTATTCTGGGGATTAAGAACTTCAAATGTCTGATCGGCATCAACCCATTCCCCGCCAAGTAACATTTTCATCGCTTTCACTTTTGTCTGCATGGCACGCTGCCCTCCTTATATTTTCGTTGGTGTACGCTGCTTATGATAGTGAATTAAATCAATCAATAATGAGTAACCTGTTTCCGTAAGACCAGCACCCGCTCCAGTAAGCATAATCGATCCGGCTAAATCGCATTCATAGACAATCGCATTTGTAGCCCCTGTTACTCCAGCTAACGGATCATCCATAGGGATTCTTTCCGGTTTAACACTTGCCTTCACGCGTCCACTACTTTTTTCTACACGAGCAATTAACCTATACTTTTCTCCGTCTTTCCATGCGTCTTTTATTTTTTCCAAGTTAAGTCCACTGATTCCTTCACACTCTACTTCATGTGGGGGGATAGGGGATCTCATTACATGACTGGATAAAATCGATACTTTATACCGCGCATCATAACCTTCCACATCACTGGTGGGATCAGCTTCGGCGTAGCCTAGTTTTTGAGCTTTTTCCAGTGCCTCCTTGTAAGAAAGCCCTCTTTCCATTTCCGTTATCATATAGTTTGTTGTTCCATTTAATATGCCTTTAATTTCAGTAATCTGATTGCCCGCAAGAGTTGTTTCAGGCATCCTTAAAGCTGGTGTTCCACTCATCACAGTCCCTTCGAACCCAAAGAACACACCCTGATCTTCGGCCAGTTGGACCAGTTCTTCGTAAGCAAGTGCGACCGGACCCTTATTGGTCGTTACTACACTCTTTCCATGGGCAAATGCTGTCCGGCAATGGGAGATGGCAGGCTCTCCTGTTTTAACATCGGTAAACGTTACTTCAACAATAACGTCAGCATTGGAGTGCCTAATGGTTTCCAGACTGCTCCACCCTTTAACCGTCTGATGATCCTCCGGGTAGGTTTCGACTGTGGCATGTTCAGTTATACCTTCAAGTAATAGATCCAAGTTCAGCCCTTCTGGATGATAAACAGCTCCGAGCCGCATATCGGCTACAGCTACGACTGAAAAATCAAGACCGTGTTCTGCTTTAAGGTTCTCCTGGCGTTCTTTTATAATTTTAGCCAGCGACTGACCGACTCCTCCAAAACCAATAAAAGCTATTTTCATGGTCATCGAATGCCTCCCTGCTTTAGTAATTCATACGTACTTTCCGTAAGTACACTGACTCCATCACACATAGCAGCTTCGTCTATATTGAAATCAGATTGATGGAGATTGGTCACCTTTTCTGTTGCACACCCTAAAAAAAACATAGCACCGGGAATCTTTTGGGTATAATGACTAAAATCTTCACTGCCCATCCCAAAAGGTTCATTATATATCGTCATTGGATAAGCTGCTTTTCTGAAAACCGCATTAATTTCAGGAGCGTTATAGAGCGCGGGCTCTCCTTTTTGAACCACTAGATCACACTCTCCGCCCAGGGATGCCACGAGAGAAGGGATCCTATTTATTTCGTGAATAAGCATATACCGAACCTCATTAGAGTACGAACGCATCGTGCCTCGGATCTCTACTTCATGTGGAATAATATTGTTTGCTTCTCCTGCTTGAATTTTTCCAATACTAATCGTCCCCACGTCCAAAGGATCCACTTTACGCCCGTTTAAACTGTACAAATTCTGCAGTACAAATGTACTGATCCACACGGGATCGACGGTTTGATGAGGGTAGCCGGCATGACCACCGTCTCCTTTAATCGTAATATGGAACTCATCATTATTTGCCATACTCGGTCCATCGTGGATTTGCACCTCTCCACGTTTTCTCCAAGGACACATATGAAGGGCCAGTATCGAATCGAGTTCTTCCAGTTTATTGGAGCTCAGCATTTTGACAGCCCCGGTTTCACCTTGTTCATCACATTTCTCTTCAGCTGGTTGGAAGACAAGCTTAACCGTCCCCTGAAATCGATTGGCCTTCGCATCTTCGATAAGCAGGTGAGCTACACCAAGCAGAATGGCTGTATGAGCGTCGTGACCACAGGCATGCATAACCCCAGGATTTCTAGAAGCCCAGGTGAAACCTGTTTCTTCTTCAATAGGAAGGGCATCCATATCAGCCCGCACTCCAATCACAGCCCCCGGGCCATTGCTTATCGTTGCAATGAGCCCGTAGCCGCCTACGTTTGTTTCAATATCCTCAATCCCTGCTTCGCGCAGGATTTCTTCCACTTTTCTGCTTGTGCGTTGTTCTTGAAAACTTAGTTCTGGATGTTGATGAAAATCTCTTCTCCATTTGACTAAAGAAGAATGAAGTTCTTGAGAGCGTTTGACTAAGTCCGCGTTTTTGGTTCTCACAAGCTACACTTCCTCAGCTTTTGACATAAGCTTCAATAGCTTTAAAGGCTTGAGCAAGATCCTGTTTTAAGTCATCAATATCCTCTATGCCAGCGGAATAACGAATGAGTCCCTCCGGAATCCCCATAGCTAGTCTTTCAGCCGGAGTACATTCAACGTGGCTGGTGGTTCTTGAAGGTCCGACTACTGTTTCGACAGACCCTAAGTTAGCCGCCCGGTTCGCATATTTTAGTTTAGGTAGGAGTTGTCTTACGGTATCCACTCCCCCGCGAACTGCAAAACTCAGCATACCTCCAAAACCAGTCATTTGCTCTTTCGCTATATCATGGTGAGGGTGGTCCTCAAGACCTGGATAAAATACCCCTTCGACCATATCAAACGTTTTCAGGTATTCCGCGATACTTGCTGCGTTTTTATTTTGCTGATCGACTCGAAGTTTAAGCGTTTTCATACCGCGCAGAATCAGGTATGCCGCCATTGGATCCATTGTTGCACCGTTAATCTCACGATAATGATAAATAGCTTCCACAAGAGCTCGATCGCCGCATACAGCCCCGCCAAGTGCGTCAGCATGACCACCCAGAAATTTCGTGGCACTATGGATCACAAGGTCAGCTCCAAGCTCCAAAGGATTCTGATTTACTGGTGTAGCAAAAGTATTATCTACAATGACAGTAGCCCCTACGGCTTTACCAGCTGCAGCCATTCTTTTAATATCTGTAATTTTAACGGTCGGGTTGGTCGGGCTTTCGAGATAAAGTACTTTACATCCTCTGGCCACTTCCCTTTCGATGGCTTCATGATCTCCTGTATCACACAAAATCACTTCTACTTGCTGTCTCGGAAGAAATTCGGTGAAAATCTTATTGGTGCCGCCATACGTATCTTTAATCGATACCACGCGGTCTCCGGGGAACAGTAAAGTACTCAGAGTATTACTAATTGCAGCCATCCCCGTTGAAAAACTGGTAGAAGCATCTGCACCTTCGAGAATACGAATTTTTTCTTCAAATGCCTGCACCGTTGGATTGGTATTCCGGCCATAAATATGACCCGGTTTATTTCCAATCGCTACTTCATACCATTCATCCATGTCGTCATAACCAAAAGATACACTATGAACGACCGGTACCTGTGTAGCTCCAAAAGCCAACTGTTCTTTTTCTCCGGCCCAAATCGATTTTGTACTGAATTTAGCTTTTTCCATTTATAATCTCCTCCTGAGGTACAAGTAATGAATAGACGTGACGGGCTATAACCGTATCTTGCACACCCGTCCCTGTAAGATCGCAAACCGTAACTTCATCGGCTGACTGCCTTCCTGGCTTGCGTCCGCTTGTTATTTCTCCGAGCTCAATAGCCCTGCTCACCGTTTCCTGTTGACCATTCCTTAGTTCTCCCAGCCGCACAGACTGCGCTTTCACATCACAAACTAACTGATCCGCCCGTTCTAACACCGACGTTTCGAGTTCCTGTTTATGTTCGGCATCAGAGCCCATAGCAGTAATATGAACACCTGGTTTTAACCACTCCCCTTTTACAAGAGGTTCAGAGGACGGGGTGGTCGTTACCACTATATCGCTATTCTCTGCGACTTCCTTCGGGTGAGCGCACACCTCTACCGGCAGGCTTAATCGTTCTTCGATGTCTTCTTTATAGGCTTCAGCCTTCTTACTATCTCTACCGTAAACCAGCACCCTCTCTATGGGACGAACAAGCGAAAGAGCTTCCAACTGTAGTCTCGCTTGAGCGCCGGTCCCTATAATTCCAGCTGTTCGACTATCCTGCCGACTGAGATGACGGGCAGCTACTGCACCCGCAGCAGCGGTACGTAAGTCGGTCAACAGACCCTGATCTGCAAGAATCGACATTGGTCTGCCTGTTTCCGCACTCAGGAGAATCATCAGGCCGTTCGCGCTTGGCAGTCCGATTTGAGGATTATTAAAAAATCCAGAAGAAAGCTTGATAGCGAAACTATCATACCCTCTAATATAAGCGGATTTAATATCGACTTCTCCGTTATGTTCGGGGACATCAATTCGCATGATGGGAGGCATTTGCACTTTGTTTTCACTTAGGGCATTAAAACCTTCTTCCACCAAATCGACTACCTTCTTATCTAAATGAACTACATGATTAATTTCACTACGTTGAAATAATTGGATGATCGTCACCTCCTAGCTGATTTGTCCGCTAAGGTCCATATGATCCCTTATAATTAATTCTTGGGGATAAGTGGTAAACCGTTCAGAACCTTCTTCCGTGATCCGGAATGTTTCACTGATTTCAATTCCATCCGTATCAAACCATAAGGCCGGTATAAGGTGAAAAGTCATATTAGGTTGTAAAACTGTAGAATCCCCTTTTCGAATACTTGCGGTATGCTCTCCCCAATCCGGCGGATAATTCAGCCCAACGGAATAGCCGAGCCGTGCCTCTTTCTCGAAACCATGCTTCTTAATTGTCTTTCTCCAGACTTCCTCAAGTTCTCCGCAGGTTACGCCCGGTTTAGCTGCGTAAAGTACCTCCTGGATCCCTTCAAGGACGACCGGTGCTACCACTTGAAGCTTTTCATTCGGCTGTCCAACCGTTACGGTTCTTGCGAGTGGTACATGATAACGCTTGTAGCAACCCGCCAGTTCAATAATGACGGCATTCCCTTCTACAAAAGGACGGTCGCTCCACGTTAAGTGTGGAATTGAGGTGCGATCACCGGTCGGAAGTAGAGGCACAATTGCTGGATACTCTCCCCCGAATTCTGGTGTTCCTTTGACCATTTGATAATAAATTTCAGCAGCTGTATCACATTCACGCACTCCCGGGCTGATACTTTCAACCCCTTTTCGCATGGCCAAATCTGCGATCTTCGCTGCTTTTTTCATATATTCAATTTCCTGGTCTGATTTAATCATTCTTACCCGGTTAACCAGCAGAGTAGCATCTTGAAAAACGGCGTCCGGCATTCCTTTTTTCAATCTCTCAAGCGCCATACCGGTAAAGTAGTATTGATCCATCTCAACACCAACTCTTCGATTTCCATGACCAATTTGGGTTAAAATTTCAGAGATGAAATCCATTGGGTGATAAACTTCAGAGTGTACATAATAATCCGGATAAGCAATTACATTTTCATCATAAATCCAAGTCGTAACCCGGGCCCCATTTGCGTCCTGGTAACGTCCAATCCATAAAGGCTGTGGTTCATCAATGATAATCACAAGCATCTGATGTACATAAAAGGACCAAGCGTCATACCCGGATAGGTAATTCATATTTGCCGGATTGGATATTAGCAGGACTTCGATTCCTTTCGCTTCCATACTCTTTTTTGTCTCTTGTAATCGCTGGTGATACTCAAGAATGTCAAAAGGAAGCACCATTTGAACCCCTCCACTTTTTCTGAATATTTAAATATTGATTAATTATATTTTATTCAACCCGCTTTTTTTTTGTAATGTAAAAAGTGTATGAAGTTTCAAAACCAGATTTACTACAAACTTAAAAATCGACATTCTCTGTATAAGCCTCCCTGAGTAAGCTGCAGCGATATGGTGTGTTACCATGAAGCTAATACTTATAAGGAGGCTCCTAAAAATGAATTACAGTTACATATCTCACTTGTACTGCCCGAAATGTTCAAAAACTTATTCAAGCGAAGAAACTCAGCATTTATGCTCATGCGGATCCCCTCTATTGGTCGAATACCGTCTTAATGAGTTAGCTCACGATTGGAAGAAAGACCACTTGGCGAACCGCTCTCCTGATTTATGGCGCTATCATGAACTTCTTCCACTTGAAGATGAACAATACAAAACCACTTTAGGAGAAGGAATGAGTCCATTATTATCAATGAACAGAATCGGAGAGGAAATGGGTATTGATGATTTACTCATGAAGGACGAAGGAACGATTCCAACGGGGTCATTTAAAGCTCGTGGAGCCGCTGTAGGAGTTTCAAAAGCGAAAGAACTTGGTGTGGAAGAATTGGGTATGCCTACGAACGGCAATGCAGGCGCAGCGTGGTCTCTATATGCCGCTCGCGCATCCATGAAATCTACTATCGTCATGCCGATTGATGCTCCCAAAATTACCAGAAACGAATGTGCTATATCTGGAGCAAACTTATACTTAGTCGATGGATTAATTAGTGATGCGGGTCAAATTGTTGGAAATGCCGTAAAAGAGAAAGGAATGTACAATGTTTCTACATTAAAAGAGCCCTATCGAATCGAAGGCAAAAAAACCATGGGGCTGGAGATCGCCGAACAGTTGAATTGGGAGGTTCCTGATGTCATTCTTTATCCCACCGGAGGCGGTGTCGGATTGATTGGCATTCACAAGGCATTAAAGGAGCTTCAACAACTGGGATGGATCCAGAAAGATAAATTGCCGAGACTTGTAGCTGTACAATCAGAGGGGTGTGCTCCGATTGTTCAGGCATGGGAAAAAGGAGAAACAGAGGCTCCTTTTTGGGAAGGTTCTGAAACGGTAGCATTTGGAATTAATGTACCTAAAGCTCTTGGAGATTTTCTAGTACTTGAAGCTCTTTATGAGACAGATGGTTGCGCCATAGCGATCAGTGACGATGCTCTTCTTGAAGAACAAAAGAAAGTGGCTCAAAAGGAAGGGGCTTTCGTATGCCCTGAAGGAGCTGCGGCATTCTCGGCAGCCCGCCGCCTTCGCAAGCAAGGATGGATTCAGGACAAGGAAAAAGTGGTGGTTTTAAATACAGGAGCTGGCATTAAATATCCAGATACCGTAAATGTAGATTTGCCGATCCTTAACCCTGGAGACAGAATTGGATAAACGAAAGGACCAAAAGAAAAAGACGGGCTAGCCCGTCTTTTTTACGTTTCTTATTAATTTATAGAAAGAATTTCGACTCTTTATTGACTTAGTCGCAAGGATGTTGGGCCTGCTTTTACAATTACTCAAATCAAAAACCTGGTCTAATATCGAATGGTGCAAGTCCGTTCTAAAATTTACGGAAGAGTGATAAAAACCATTCCCAGCCGCCTTTCGGCTGTTCCGTTTTTTTCATAGCGCTCTCTAAACGTGTGTTGAAATCGTTTTGTAGTCTCCACTCTTTATTTTGCTCAGCGCGCATATTCTTTATTTCTTCTTGCAATGCTTCCGTCTTTTCTTTTTCCTGCTGAAGCAATGTTTCATAAAGCTCTTCCTGCTGAGTAGACAACTTTTCAATTTTGGCATTCGTTTTTTGAGCAGAATTGCTAATACCCGCACTTATATGATGGTGGTCCTGCTGCAGACGTGAAACGGTGGTTTTTAACTCTGAAATATCGCTGGTTAACTGTACATTCATCTCACGGGTAGCTGCGAGTTCGCTGGATAGAGCCCGGAAAAATTCTTTTAACTGATCGTTGCTCTGGAGTGAAGGATTGTATGTATCGGGCACCGATATACCAGCTTCCTTATACCCTTTTAAGCGTTCTGTCTGCTGTTCCACCAGTTCCTGAGCTATAACGTCCAATGGTTTCTCCGTATCGCGTATCGATATAAGGGCTTCGATATCAGATTGTACAAAGATTCGCCGGTCACGATTTTTGAAAAACTCATATCCATTGCGTTCTAAGATTTGAGCGTATTTACGAACAGTTGGTGTCGCAATTCCCACTTCTTCGGCTACCTCTTTAGAAGAGAAAGCCTGTTCATTTGGTTGAATATCGCTTCGCATATCGCACCTCTTTCTATTAAATACCAAGGCTTCCTGAGACCTCTCCAGGTTATATCGCGTTGCGATATACCTGACTATCAAAAAAGTGCTTATAAAAATAAAATAATAAAAATTCCCTTTGGCTATACTCAGTCTTTATTCAATACAAGCTATTATATCGGCTGCCGATACTAGCAATATGATGCCCACTTGAAAATAAAGAATAGATTTTAATAAAACTACTGTATCTTAGTTATTATAAAATATATCGCTTTGCGATACAACTAGATTCTAAAGACATAATCTTCTATAAACAGAGTCTATTAGGCCACATTTTCACCTATGACCGTGCTTTTCTTATATACAGTAAATTCAGAAAGTTCATATCGTGTCGAGATAGGCGATATGCTCTCAGCTGCCCTCCTAAAAAACAATAGTCTTACCATAAAATGTTTCTGTGAAACATTTTCACGGTATGTTGTTTCTATTTACTGCTAGTAAAACCAAAAAGAGTCTTAGAGAATGGTACTTTCAAGTTTTTTGACTATCTTTAAATGATCAGCTAGTACCAGGATTATGGATAATCCCGTCTATAGTAGGCGGCCATTACAAAGATAAATGCAGGTCCGGTGATTCTGATCTGTCTTATATGAGATATCGAGAGTCCTGCACAGGGGCTGAGTTAAAACCTTCGTTTATACTCTTGCACAAATAATTTTCAAGCAATAGAAAACCCTCTCTCCATAATGATCGGAAAGAGGGTTTTCTCCTTAACTACTACTTCGAACGTTATGCTTCCAAGCTTTATCTTCATCAATCATACGTTTTGCAGCGTATATTAGGATAAACTGCAGGAAGATAATTGGCAGACCCATAAGTCCTGATATAACTTCAAGAGGCGGCAATCCACCGATACGCATAAGTACTAAAGCCAAACCAGTTATAACAGCTGCAATAATAATACGCAGCGTTTTCGGCGGCTCGTATTTACTCATATCTCTTGTGCTTGTATAAGCAGCTACGGTATAAGTGGTAGAATCAAGCGTTGTCGTTAAGAACACAAGTGCCACAATCATAAAGATGACGATAGAAATTTCTCCAAATGGAAGAGTTGACAATATCTCTGGGATAGCTGCCATTCTTGCGTTATTTTCAACCATCTGCAAAATAGACATATCTCCCATAAGATATCTATGAACCCCTAATCCTCCGAGTACTCCTGTCGCAATCCATGAGATAAGGGTAGGCGCCAGCAAGTAAGTCAGGATCATTTCCTTAATCGTTCTGCCTTTTGAAATTTTAGCAGCAAATACACTGTGGAGCATGGCCCATGTTGCACTGTAAGCATACCAAAACACGGTATTACTTTGGATGTGTGAGGTTGCTCCCTGATGAACAGACTGTGTATTTAATGAAATATTAAGGTAATTAGCTAATAGGAAAGATACACTATCGGAGAAGTAATTTAATATAAATACTCCCGGTCCTCCTATTAAAATAAACAAAGCAAATATGGCAGCTAAATACATGTTAAATGTACTCAATCGTTTAATTCCTTTTTCAATACCTAAATACGCACTAAGTGAAAATAAGAACACCCATATGATCGTAACTGTTATGGTCAGACCAAAGTTAACTTCGATGCCAAAAAGGTGAGATAAGTTCTGAGTAATAATAGGCGCTCCTAATCCAAGCGTTACAGCTGCGCCTGCTAGTATACTAATAAGGAATAATACATCAAGCACTTTACCGCCTAATCCATCAGTAAATTTATCACCAAAAAGGACACGACAGGCTTCAGATATCCTCATTAGGGGACGCTTTCTTACGTGAAGAATGTACCCCATCGCCGGAGCAATCAACACGAAGATGGCGAAGACCTGGAACCCCCATAGAAACATACTGTAGGCATTTCCCCATAAAAGAGCTTCCGGTGATCCAGCTTCTACACCTGCTGGTGGGTCATTCGCAACAGAAGTCCACTGAAGCATTCCGGTTCTCATAATGGTCGAACCTACGCCCATAGCAATGAGGATCGATGCGTATTCAAATAAAGTGAATCGCGGCTTCTCATTAGGTTTTCCCAGTACCACTTGGCCGTATTTTGAAAATGATAAATACAATCCTGCTATAACTAAAATAATTCCATACCAAAGATAACCCCAGCTGAATACCTCGACAATATAATCAAATATAGAATTCAATACTTCCAATGACTCTTTCTCGTACATAGCAAATGGGATGCTAATCCCCAGTATGATTAATAGTGAGGGTATAAAAATCTTGTAATCGATGAGTTTTTTCCTATCCATCTAAATCCTCCTCAATCCTTTCTTAATAATTGGTCTATATCCCTGCTTACCCGCTCATTACAAAAAAAAACTAAAATTAATATATTAAAATACCTTTTTTATTATTTTCTTTACTCTGGAAGAAGCTCATAAAAAAGCCTAAGCCTTAAAAGGCTTAGGCAGTCATTCTATTAAACAGGGAACTTCACACCTGTTAATCGCTCGGACTCTTTCCAGAGGAAGTCCGCGTCCATTACATCGTAAGCATGAGTTTTAGGAGCAACTACTACAGGATCTCCTTTCATTTCCATAAAACCGGAAGGACCTAAATAGCGTCCGCCTTCTAATGAAGAATCGGTAGCAGCACGAATACCCGGGAGCGCTCCATCATAGGCGCTTTGTGTAACGCGGATAAGCACCCCTTCCAGCATTTTATAAAGAAACTTGTCTTCTACATGGCGTGCTAAGTTGGTTTGAGCACCTCCTGGATGAGCTGCTTCGCTTTTGATAGACAGACCAGCTTTATCAATACGACGCTGCAATTCAAATGTAAACAGTAAATTAGCCAGTTTAGATTGGGAATAAGCTTTCATTGGTTTGTAACCCTTACCGCCCTCAAACATCAGATTATCAAAATCGATCGCTCCTGATTTATGGGCATTACTACTGATGTTAACTACTCTAGAGTCGTTTGTTTCTTTTAAGCGTTCGAAAAGAAGAGCAGTCAACGCAAAATGGCCCAGATGATTAATACCGAGCTGCTGTTCAAAACCGTCTTTCGTTTTACCGTAAGGCGTCGTCATTACTCCTGCGTTATTCAGAAGGATATCGAGCCTAAAGTATTTGGCTTTAAATATACGTGCGAATTCTTTCACAGAGTCCAAATCCTGAAGGTCTAAAGGCATCACATCAATAATGGCATTCGGGTTTTCCTTCCTTATTGCTTCATATGCCTCTTCTCCACGTTCTAAAGATCTTGAAGCAAGGACAACAGTGGCCCCTTTTTCAGCGAACACTTTTACCGCTTCAAATCCAAGACCTCCGTTTCCGCCTGTTACAATAGCTACTTTGTCTTTTAATGAAGGGATTTGATCTACAGACCAAGTTTGTTGACTCATTTTCTGTTCACTTCCTCTATTGATATATTGAATGGATATCTTCTCATTTTGTAATGTCTTACATTAATTCTTCCTATTCTTTTACCCTTCACCCTCTTAATTAAACCGATCTGAAATAAGGAAGCAACCCCTGACGGAAATGACCAATAAAAAACAGTGCCTTTAATGAAGACACTGTTAAAACAAACGATCAATAACTATTAAAGATAAGCTCCCATTCCTTGAAGACTCGATTTCGAGATATTGGGTTATGAAGAAGGTCCTCCGGGGGACGATTTCGCTTTACGGCCCTGCACGATGCAGGGTCGTTCGACGTTGCCACAGGACGTAGCGATCTTAGTCGAACTTCTTATATGTGCTGAGCTTCCTCGGGCTTAACAGCCCTGCGGGATCTCACCTATCATGTTCATCCCGCAGAAGTCTTCATCGTCCCCCTTCGGACCTTGCCGAATTAGATGCTCGAAACCATTTAAGACGTCGACGGATTGATGAGAAAAAAGCATGTGATTATGAGGCTATTTCATGCTATAACGTTGTGGAATAGCATGTCTTAAAAGGATTTAGGACCGATAAGAAGGAGTACAATCTTTCCTATAAAAGCGTCCGTTATTCTTACTCGGCTGGGCTGGTGGGGAAATGGCGAGACTCCCATGGGAGAAGGGACTAGGTGAGATCCCGCAGCGAGTGAAACGAGCGAGGAAGCTCACCGTTCCCCCATAGGAAAGTGTTCAAATGTGGCATCACCCCGCAAGACACGACCAGCATAAGCCGAGCATCAAAAGGATGGTGGTCTTTCCGTCCGTTGATGAACGGCTTATGTCTCGAGTGTCTGGGTGATAGAACAAGACGAGTTATTTCCCCACCAGCCCTTCTTCACATACCGTAACGGACCCGAATTATCTCGAAACTGAGTCTTCAACTAATCGGCCCTACTGTTGAATAAGTGTGCATCGGTATTGTTTGACCAACGTCTGGTAAAATCCGGCACTCCAAGTTTCGTTATAGACGCTTGACCGCTTCGGCTATTGATTCGGCGTGCGTGATGGCTGAAACGACGGCAACACCAGCAGCACCTGCTTCTATAACCGATGAGGCATTTTCCGTATTAATCCCTCCGATCCCAACGATCGGTAAATCCGGATACGATTCTTTCAGCTGCTTAATCCACACCGTTCCAACAACAGGCTTGGCGTCTTCCTTCGTACTCGTTTGAAAGACAGGGCCAGCTCCAAGATAGTCGACTTTTTCCAAAGAACTTTGGATTACTTCCTGCTCTGTAGAAACGGACAGGCCGAGGATTTTGTCTGGAAATTGCGACCTTATGACTTCCACACTTATGTCTTCCTGACCTACATGAATTCCGTCTGCCTCAAGCGGTTCAACCATATCTAAATCATCATTAACTATGAAGAGGATCCCCTTCTCCCGGCACAGTCCTCTTAACTTCCGGCCAAGCTCAAGCTTAGTGTCTCCTTCAAGTGATCCTCTTCCCTTTTCTCTATATTGAAAAGCGGTTATCCCTGCTTCAATGGCTTCTTCCAGAACAGCTTCAGGATCCCTGTCCGTGTCCTGGCTGCCCATTACGAAATACTTCCTTAACTGCTTAGATAATGTCACTATTCTCCTCTCCTTAATTGCTCAGGATCCATAGCCAATGCATCGAGAAAATGAGGAGAAAATGTTCCCGGTCCCTGTACTTCATCTTGGGAGGCTGCATGTTCAGCGGCCGCTCCAAAAAATTCCAAAGCTGTATGAATCTTGGTTACACTTGTTCCAGATGCAGCCATGCATGCAGTAAGAATCGATCCAAGCAGGCATCCGGTCCCAGTCACCTTCGCTAACAGAGGATGCCCTGTTGAATTAGTCCGGGTTTCGGACCCATCAGATACTACGTCAATCTTTCCCGTGACAACAGCAGTGGTCTCATAGGTTTGTGCTACTCTTTCCGCAATTGATTTTTCGTTCCCTTTACCGGTCGATTCTACCCCTTTTGTCTCTACTTCTTCTCCTATTAGATGGGCAAGTTCTCCGGCATTTCCTTTAATTACGGAAGGTTTTACCTTTTCTAAAATGTTCTGCATACTTTTCGAGCGGAATTTAGTAGCAGGTGCTCCAACCGGATCCAATACTACAGGAACTCCTGCCTCATTCGCCGCCTGGCCAGCTATAATCATGGAATTCACCTGATTTTCTGTTAATGTCCCTATATTAAGAAGAACACCATCGGCAAGACGTGATACATCCTCAACCTCTTCTTTGGCGTGTGCCATGATAGGAGAACCTCCAAAAGAGAGTAAACCGTTGGCACTGAAATTCATCACCACTCCATTCGTTATATGGTGAATCAACGGCTGATTTTGTCGCACTTCTTTAATAATGTTTATATCCATTTGTCAGAAACCTCCTCACGAATAGCAAAATGATTGGTCGGACCGCTGCCATTTCCTAGTTCGAAGGAATATCGAATTGCCTCTGTTACAAAATATTTAGCTTTTTTGACAGCTTCCACCAGGGAGAGCCCTTGTGCCAGATAAGCAGTAATCGCTGCCGAATACGTACAGCCGGTCCCATGAGTATTTTTTGTTTGAATACGTTCTGATTCGAAGGTATGGATCTCATTTCCATCAAATAAATAATCGATGGCTGCCCCTTCTCTGTGTCCGCCTTTGACTAAGGCTGCACCTGCTCCGAAGTCCTTAACGATAGCTTCAGCCGCTTCTTTCATATCCTCCTCCGTTTCAATCCTTTTCCCGGTTATCTCTTCCGCTTCCGGGATGTTAGGAGTTACTAAAGTGGTTAGAGGTAGCAGTTGTTTTCGTAATACTTCACGGGACTCTTCTTCACTTAATGAATCACCACTTTGAGAAATCATAACAGGATCCATTACATAATAAGCGTCGACTTTCGTGATCCACTCGGCTATTATTTTCATCATATCTTTTTGAGCGACCATTCCTGTTTTTACAGCGTGGACCGGCATGTCCTCAGAAATTGAGTGAAGCTGTTTTTCCAGGAAATCAAGGGGAAGATGGTGAACATCCTTTACTCCCGTTGTATTTTGGGCCACAGCAGAGGTGATCACGGACATCCCGTAGCATTTTAATTCCTGGAATGTTTTTAAATCTGCCTGGATACCTGCTCCTCCGCTTGGGTCTGTACCCGCAATAGTCAATGCACATGGAACGTGGTTCATTTAACATCCACCGCCTTTCCTTCAATCCATTCTTCACATGTATAAGCCATTTCCCAAAAAGACCATTCCAGCTGACAGCTTTTGCGAAATGCATCTCTAATACGACGGAGTTCTTTTTCTGAAGCTTGCTCAGCTAAATGATCGAGCCGGCTTCGCAAATGGTCCGTCAGAATTTGCATCTCACTTTCGGCATAGAATTTTATCCAGGGATAAAAAGGATGATCCTGGTCAGGCTCATACTCCTTCATCAAATATCTTCCTATTTCTAAATAAGTCCAAGGACAAGGAAGCAGTGCGGCAATAATTTCACCAAGACCTCCCATTTGAGCATGGTACATCATATGCTTTACATAATGATCAGCCGTTGGAGGAAGCGCGTAACCCTGAAGATCCTCGTAACGAATGCCGATATACTCGCACAAATTATGATGGGGATGTACTTCACTATGAAGAACAAAATTAACTTGTTCGTTAAAATATTGGATATCTTCACGCTCAGAAGACTTGGAGATTGCAATTCCATAAATGTGCATAAATGCATTTAAATATTCGTAATCTGCTTTTATATAATGAGCAATAGATTCTGAGGGAAGTCGGCCATTTCCAATCCCTTCGACGAAAGGATGATGAAAAATTCTTTCAAATATATCATGGTTTTCCTGTCTTAACTGTTCTGTAAATGACATGAATTTGCCTCCTGATTTTTGCGGAAGCTACTAAGAGAGGGAGAGTGGGGCTGCTTACTACTTCCCTCCGCTGGCATGATCCAGATCAGGTGCTAAGGGACCAAGGAATTTTCTTCCTTATCTCAGCGAACACTCGCGCCCCTAGTAGTTTCCGTGTATTATGGTTGTAAGATATATTTTTCCAATTTAACTCTTGAGACGATGATCCATCCTATCATAGCGCCCGATATACTGCTGACTAAGAAGGATGGAAGAAATACCAGCGCTCCAGATGAACTGCCCATGAGCAGTTTGGCATATGGAACAGCGAATAAGGCTCCAATAACTCCGGTACCAAGCACTTCACCGGCAACGGCGGCACATTTATTCTGAATCCATTTGTATAAGATGCCCGCAAGAAACGCACCGATCATTCCTCCAGGAAACGCGAGCAAGGTGCCTAACCCCAGGAGGAGGCGTAATAGACCGATCATAAAAGCTATGGCTACAGCCGGTAAAGGACCAAGTGTAACAGCTGCCATCACATTTACCGCATGCTGGACTGGATAAGCCTTTGCTACGCCTGCTGGAAACCAAAGCAGCTGAGCCCCAAGTGTTCCAATCGCAACAAATGCAGCCATAGTCGTGAGTAGTCTTGTTTTGTTCATGTCTGTCCTCCCTTCCATAGGGGAAAATAAAAAAGCCAGATCCTGGGAGGGACCTGACTTAAAAGGGTAATGTCTAATAAAATAGTAGACTACTTCCCTCCGCTGGTCTTAACCAGATCAGGTTCTTAAGAGTCGGAATGCTTAGTTGCTTTCCTCTCAGCCTATTCAGGCTCCCCTAGTAGTAATAATCATAGATTCACTTGGTTGTTTTATACTATAACAAAGTTAAAGATGGATGTCATGGAAAATTATTCAAAAATCCAAAAAGAAAGGCAGGCAAGTCTATGAAAGCCTGGGGATGCATATTTTTCATAGCTATGATTCTGACCGGGTGCGGCTCTGCACCAACTTCTAATTCTGATAGTGATTCCAAAAAATCGCCCGAACAAGAAAACCCTGCGCCTCCTGAAATTACGGGATATGTTATGGAGCAGAAAAAGGACCAAATTCTAGTGGTGTCCCCCCTGGACTCTAATTCTGACAATCCTGCGAATGCCATGTGGGTCTCAGGCGCTCCTAAAAACCGCTGGGTAGGTAAACAGGTCGAAGTGTGGGTGAAAAATGGAGTCCGTGAATCCTTCCCCTCTCAGGCCGAAGCAGAAGAAGTGTCGACTCTCGAAATGAGCCATGTGGAGGGTGCAGATTTAGAAGCTTCTGAGGCTCTGTCTAAATCTCTTATGGAGATTCCGGGAGACAAACTTTTAGCCGTAAAGATGATTTCTTACGTTGAGGAAGAGGATGTATGGGAGATTCAATTAACTAGAATTGGTTCAAGTGACGAGGACTTAGAAACAACCGTCGCCGACAGATAATAAATAAAAATGAGCGGCTCCTTTGCAGAAGAAGCGCTCATTTTTCTATTTTTTTCAACATCCATAATCGTACACTGAGCTCCAAAAGGAAAAGATCATCTGCATCCAACAAAGAAAGCCCTGTTAATTGTTCAATATTCCTTAAGCGATGCAGCAACGACTGTCGGTGAAGATTTAAGGCGCGGGCCGTCTGGCTTACGTTACTGTTGTATTTGTTATACACAATGAACGTATGAATTAAGTCGGTCTGTCTTCGTTGATCATATTCGATTAGTTTTTCCAAGGTATTCTGGACAATAAACTCAATTTCCTTTTCGTGTGATAGGGCCATTAACAAGCGATTCATTCGTGTATCACTGAAAAAAGTGCGGTCACCATCTTCATGTTTCTGGCGTCCAATATTTAAAGCGGTAGCGGCCTCTTCATAGCTCTGGTGGAAGTTGTACAAGCCATCTTTATGGCAGGAGACTCCCCAGGAAATCGTAATACCGGCAAGTAACTCGTGAAGGCGCCGCTCCACAAGATCAAGAAATTGATTGGCTGTCTCCGGATATGTCTTGGCATCCGCTTCTATATAAACGATAACTTCCCCTTCATCAAACGTGGTCATCGTCTGACGCTTCAGCACATCGCCTGCATGTGTAACTTCCTTTTGGATATAGTAGTTCCGGCTGTGCATGGAGGAAGATTGGACCGAATGTTCCTCTGAGCCTACAGGACCATCAATCTGCTTTTTAAATCGAATATCCCCTACGAGACATACATAAGGTTTATCTAAATCATAGCCAAGCAGATGAGCTTTTGCCAAGAGCGCCTTATCGATATCGACTTCGGTTTTGGCAAGTTCAAGTAAAAAATTATCCTTCAAGCGGATTTCGGTCATTTCGATTGCGTTTTCTTTGACAAAATACAAAGCGCAGGCCGTTAATGTGTGCTCTAAAATCGATAAATCCACCCACGACAACTCATGGTCCTCCTCTGGCTTAAACAGCAGATATCCTTGCTTTTTATAATTCGAAAGGATCGTCAGCTGATAGCAAAAATGCGGACCAATCTCATATTTTTCAATGTAATGGACTAGTGGATGATCACTAAAAGGTTCTGGAGAAACGAGTTGAAACGCTTCGTTTTCTTTCCCGTTCAGTACGTCCAGAAAATAGCGGTCGAATTGCTGATTAGCCCTGATTTGTTTATTATGGTCACTGATTGCAGCAGGAATATGGGTATTATCGTAAAGAATCGTGGTGATTTCCTGCAATCCTTTCCCGTTCAATACACAATTAATCAATTCCTGGCGGATGGTTTCGGCTCGCTGTTGTCCGGTCTGCTTTTCCTCACTTATTAAACGAAGAACATCCTGCAGAATATCTCCGAACCTGACCTCCCATGGAATTTCCATAATCATAAAATTGTGTTCCTCTGCTATTTTCAGAATACGGTCCGGGATTTTGTAAAGGTGTCGTCCTGTAGCAAAAGCGAGAGCTGAAGCATCTGCACGAATAACATCCTTCACATATTCCTCAAGTGCAGTTATATCGTCTCCGCATCCCACCCCTGTGCTCAGCACAAACTCATTATTTCTCACAAAATTTTCAACAGGTGTCTCAATTACAGATATCCATTGTACGGGCTTATCTGTAATCGTAGTTAACACTTTGGCTTGTTCAAAAATAGGTAACCGCAGCACTCTTTCCACTGTAACTCCCATTCGCTTCACTCCTGCCCTATTGATTCTTAATTAAGTGATCGATGGTGTGTTGGTCAATGTTGTTTCCGCTGACCACCAGTACGACATGGTTACCTTTAGCACTCTTTTCGTTCAGCAGCCACCCTATACCTGCTGCAGCAGCGCCTTCCACCGCCATTTTGTGATGGTTCAGCATAAATAATATTCCGTTACCAATCGATGATTCAGAAACCAATTTAGCTTCGTCTAAAAAAGTCTGGGTTAAAGAAAAGGTATACTCATTATTAGGACCAAGACCGCCAAGCAGACTATCCGCAAGCGTGTCTTCTTCTTTCAGGATAACCGGCTCGCCCTTTAGCAGACTCTCATACATGACCGCTGACCTTTCCATTGAGACCCCGGTGATTTGAATATCAGAATCAATACTCTTTAAAGAAGCACCAATACCTGATAGTAACCCTCCACCTGATAAAGGAATAATGACCTGATCCACATCCGGACACTGCTCCATAATTTCGAGTCCAATCGTCCCTTGACCTGCGATCACTTCCCGGTCGTCAAATGGTTTGATAACGGTCATACCGGCTTCTTTCTGGAGTTCGTAGCAGCGGGCTTCAGCATCATCCTGACTTTCCCCCACCACTTCTACCTGAGCTCCCAGACGCTTCAAACGATCGACTTTAGCGGCGGGTACACGATTAGATATACAGACGACACATGGAATGTTGGATTTTCCCGCTACATAAGAAACCGCGATTCCATGGTTTCCTGTAGAAAAAGTAGCGACTCCTTTTTCCTTTTCCTCCGGTGTCAGAGAAAGAATTTTGTTCGCAGCTCCTCTCAGCTTAAATGATCCGGTGGGATGAAAGTGCTCTAGCTTCAAGTAGACGTGTGAGTCCACATGTTGGGAAAGGTGCTCAGAATAAATTAAAGGTGTGGGACCATCAACGATCTCCCGAATGCGTTTCTTTGCTTTCCAGACTTCTCTAAACGGTAATAATGGATGCTCCACCAGCCCGTCCCCCTTTGCTTAACTATATGAGACAACCATTCTGACTTTTCTGATATTTTTGTTGTAATTCTTATTATAGTTGATAGTACGCTTCTCATAAAAGAGTCTGGCAGGAAAAAAACAATATTCCTCCTTTTTTTTCGATAGTTTCAGTGTAGCTTGTTATAGATAAGTTCCCTTTTGTTGAAGACTCAGTTTCGAGCTATTTTGGGTCGATACTTCATATAGAGAAGGGATGGCTGCGGAAACAACTCGCTTTCCTGCGGGATGAACATAACAGGTGAGGCCCCGGAAGGCGCCAGCCTGAGGAGACTCAGCGCATGCCCGCGGAAAGCGAGCCGGTCCCTGGAGCCCCTTTCTCCACACAATATCTCGAAACGGAGTCTTACAGTAATCGGCCGGATTGTTGAATAAGGTGTTTGTAGAGTAAGATGAAAAACAGCCTGGAGAGGAACCAGGTGGGTTCTCTCCAGGCTGAGAAGCTTGGAATAATTTATTATTATCAGTAAAGGGTTCGACCCTTTCTATGACGATACTGTAGCGCGGGGCGTTAAACGTTCTCTAAGCCGTAGCCCATTTTCCTACGGTCTGAAGCATATTTTCTCCAGGGAAATGCTTTTTGAATATTTGATAGTAAAAAGCTTCCTGCTTCGAGCGGATTTCTACAGGGACAGTGTCCTTAAGACGAACCAGCTCATCATTCGTAATGCTTTCTTCCGCATGCGCATCCAGTAGATCCAGCGCTCCGCTTCCTTCGGAGAATTCTGCTTTCTTTCTCCAGAGAACTTCATCAGGGAGCATGCCATCAAATGATTTTCGAAGTAGCCATTTCTCCATTCGGTCTGTCTTATGAATCTTGAGACCAGCCGGGATCTTCAAGGCATTCTCTACAACTTCCATATCAAGAAATGGAACACGAAGTTCAAGCGAATGCGCCATGCTCATTCGATCGGCACGCTGCAGGTTAACATGATGAAGAGTATTTAGAATGCGGATAATTTCTTTATTAAGAGAGCCTGTATCCTGAAACCTCTCCATGTAGGCGTAACCTGCGAACAGTTCATCAGCTCCTTCACCTGAAAGGATTACTTTCACATGTTCGGATGCTAATTTTGATACAAAGTAGTTCGGGATCGCACTTCTGACTAAAGAAGGTTCATAAGACTCTAAATGGTAGATTACATCCTCTACAGCCGCTACCAGTTCCTCCTGCGTATAAATATATTCATAATGATCTGTTCCAATCGCTTCGGCCACTTTTCGTGCATTGATTACATCCGCACTGCCTTCCGCACCAACACAAAAAGATTTAAGCGGAAATGGCCCTTTATGATATCGTTTCGCGATCGCGGCTATTAAACTGCTGTCCAGACCGCCGCTTAGCAGAACGCCAACCTCTACATCCGCAAGCAATCGTTTTTCAATAGCTTCCTCCATCGTTTCACGGATTGAATGGTTCACCTGATCCAGAGAATCTTCGTTAAACGTTCTATCTGGAGCTTGTACATGTCGATAACATACAAAACCTTCTTCAGGAGTGAAGTAATGGCCATGAGGGAACTCTTCAGGCTGTTGAACGAAGCGCTCAATAGCTTTCAATTCAGAAGAAAATACATACTGTCCTCCCTGGTCTAATCCGTAATATAAAGGTTTTATTCCTAATGGATCACGAGCCACAATAAAGGTATCATTACGTTCATCCGCAATAAAAAAAGCAAACATTCCATCAAGCTGCTCAATGGCTTTCGCGCCTTCTGATTCGATCAGTTTTAAAGCAACTTCACTATCGGACTGAGTAAGAAAGCTGGTTTTCCTTTCCAACTCTGATTTTATTGATTCAAAATTGTAAATTTCTCCATTGCAGACGATCCACCGATCTTTTTCGGCGTTGTGAATGGGTTGAATACCATCATCCAGCCCTATAATCGACAGGCGCCGGTGTCCTAAATGGACGCGGTCGGTTACAACTGACTTCCCTTCATCCGGACCACGGTGATGAAGCAGTTGCAGTACTTCATCCATTTGGCTCTTTTCGATTTCTCCCATTGACACAAATATCCCACACATTTGACGGATCCTCCTCAATAAATATCTTTCTTTTCATTAGTCCTACAACAGGCTACGCCCATTTCCAACTTTATTCAAACCCCAAATAACTCCAAATTCCTGTAAAAAAAGCTACTTCCCATGTTCTGGAGTACTCTAGCAAAAAACACAGGGAATGTGTGTGTTTTGAGATAAAATAAAGCCTCCAGCTTTATAAAAGCCGGAGGCGGATAAGTTAATTCTTTTTACTTAACGATTCTTCAATCACTCGTCTAAGCATACAGGTGTCATGGACAGACTCGATGCTTGCTTCCAAAATCCGTTCTCTCGGGAGCACAGACCAATCAAGATCGAATTTCGCTTCTAAGGCCAGACAGCGGATAAACTCACGGAGTGCACGGCCATTTCCTTCTCGAAAAGGATGAAGGACATTTAACTCAGCCATATAATAAGCAAGAGCATCAGCGAGCTGTTCCCGTTCCATATGTTCCCAGTTTTCTTTCGCTAATGCTTCAAACAATGGCCCCGCAGCTTCTCTAATAAAGCGTGCTTGAGCAAAGGAAAACCCATCTTTGGTTATGTTTTCAGTCCTTATTTCCCCGGCAAATGGATACAAATCCCCAAATAGATACGTATGAATCTTTTGCAAATGGCGTAAATCAAAATCACCCTGGGCAGGGAATGCCTGTAATTCAGCTAATCGCTGGGTAGAAAGAATCGTTTCCATGCTCTGTAACTGATTGTCATCCATAATATCATAATGGTTAATCAGAACCGTAGAATCCCGGTAGTAATAACGGGAAGACCCACTGCCGTATCGGGAATTAGGCATGACGCGAAAGTTCCAAAGCCCTCTTAATAAATTCCTTATGGGTGATGGCACCGGTTAAGCATTTCTTCACAAGCGTCTCTTGCTTTTGGCTGAGGCGCAGTCCCTCGACAGCCAATGATGCTTTGGCTGGACGCATCAAAATTTCTGCCTCTTCCTCTGTACGCGTACTCATTAACAAACCCTCCGCCCCATAATCATTCTATTATATATTATACTACAATCCGGAGAATAAATACAGGTGAAGCATGCGACAAAATCCTATTATGACGCCTTTTTTACGAGGTTTTCTTCTTTGATCCTGCACTGGACTTTCGCTTTGTTGTCTTTTTCTTGGTTCCCGCTTTTGTTTTCTCTAAAGATTTCTCTAAAGCTTCCATCAAATCAGTTACATTATCAGGCTTCGGTTTATCCGCAGCTGTTGTAATCTCTTCATTATTTCTTTTCGCTTCAATTAAATCAAGCAGAGCTGTACGGTATTCATCCTTATATTTTTCCGGGTCAAACTCTGCCGTAAGCTGATCAATTAACGTCACGGCTGTACTTACTTCTTTTTTGCTTAGTTCCGTTTCTTCTGGAACGTTAGGAACATCTTTAGATTCTCGGACTTCGTCCGGAAAATGTATGGTCTCCATAACCAGCGTATTTTGGTAAACGCGCACAATGGCAAGCTGCTCTTTAGAACGAATAATAATTTTCGCTACGCCGATTTTGCCTGTGTCGGTAAGGGCTTTTCTTAACAATCCATAGGCTTTGCTCCCGCCCTCGTTCGGTGACATATAGTAGCTTCTTTCAAAATAAATGGGGTCGATTTCTTCAAGTTTTACAAAGTCCAAAATCTCTACTGCTTTATCTTCCTGTTCCTTTTTTAACGTTTCCAGATCTTCCGCATCTAAGACCACGAATTTGTTCTTAGCATATTCATAAGCTTTTACAATTTCCTGACTTTCTACTTCTCTTTCACAAACCGGGCACCGTTTTTTATATTCAATCGGCGATTTACATTCTTCGTGAAGCTGTCTGAGCTTAATGTCCTTATTCTCGGTTGCTGCATGAAGCTTAATTGGAATATTAACAAGCCCAAAGCTAATCGTGCCTTTCCACATTGTATGCATAGAGCCCACTCCTTTTTCCATAGCTTTCTCGAATGCAGGGAAAATATGTTTAAAAGAGCAGGGATAACCCAAACTAATGGAAAGAATGAGGAGGTTTAAAGATGGTCAAACCTATGCTGTTGACGCTAACGGAAGCTCTTCCTACAGGTGATGAGTGGATGTATGAAGTGAAATATGACGGGTTTCGTGTACTTTTACATGCGAGCGAAGGTAACATTACACTCACAAGTCGAAATGGCAAAAATTTCACTGCTCAGTTTCCGGAAATCAGCGAGTTGAAAATCGAGGCAGATCTCTCCCCTTTTACGCTGGATGGGGAACTCGTCATCTTAAACACCCCTTATCAAGCTTGCTTTTCTGCTCTTCAACAAAGAGGAAGGTTACGAAATGCAGATAAAATTCAGCAGTCGGCCAGGCAGAGACCCGCTGTCTTTATGGCGTTTGACTACCTGAATGATGAGAAGTCATCCTACATAGAAAGGAAGCATATTCTGGAAAAAATTCTTAACACCCTCCGTCATTCCAGCATACAGGCAGTCGAATCATTTACTGACCTGAAGGAGGTTGAAGATCTTGTCCATCTTCATCGCGGAGAAGGAATCATTGCGAAAAGAAAAACCAGCCGCTATGAAGCTGGGGTAAGATCCAAACATTGGCTTAAAGCCAAACAATGGAGAACTGCTTCCGGATTTCTTACAAGCTATGACCAATCAAACGGATACTACCAGCTTCATTTGGAAGAAGAAAATAACGGCCTTTATCCTCTGGGGAGTTTTAAACACGGCATGACATCTGAAGAAGATCATACTTTACGAAATTTTTTTAAAGAGAAAGGAACTAGAAAAAAGCAGGTGTGGGAGCTCGAGCCAAGTGTATGTGTTGATATCCATTGTTTGAATGCTGAAAAAGGTGAAATGAGAGAGCCAGCATTTCACCAGTTTCGGTTTGATCTATCTCCGTCCGACTGTACTTTACAGAAGCTGAAATGGGATTTGTCTCTCTTTCCGGAACAAGTAGAAGCTACAAATCTCTCTAAAGAATTATGGAACGGCCTGTCCAAAATGGACTATTTAGTGTATATGAGAATGGTATCACCCTATCTTCTACATTTTCTAAAAGATAAGAAAATAACATTAATCCGCTACCCAGACGGAATTAATCAGCAATCATTCTATCAAAAACACTTTCCTGATCATGCTCCGGATTACCTGAATGTATTTGAGGAAGCGGGAGAAAGGTATATTCTCTGTCAAAACCTGTCGTCTCTGATGTGGATCGCTAACCAGGGGACTCTTGAGCTCCACCTACCTTTTCAAAAAGCGGGGGCATATTTCCCTGATGAAATTGTCATTGACCTGGATCCTCCAGACCAAAACCATTTTCACTTAGCCGTATCAGCAGCCAGCCTGTTAAAACCTCTTTTGGACAAGCTGCACATTAAAAGTTTCATAAAAACCTCAGGAAATAAGGGTATGCAAGTTCATATTCCTATTCCAGAAGGTTCTTTGAGTTATGAAGAAACCAGGAAGCTGACCGAAACTTTTGCGCGTCTGCTCGTGAAACAAGAGCCTGACCTTTTTACAATTGAACGGCTCAAAAAGAAAAGGGGAAACCGCCTGTATATTGACTATGTACAGCATGCAGAAGGCAAAACCATAATAGCTCCCTATTCTGCTCGAGCCACTAAAGAAGCAACAGTTGCCGCCCCTGTGTACTGGTATGAAGTAACCAATAATCTTGATCCTCATTCATTCACGATTACCAATGTAGTGGAACGCCTTGAGCGAGTAGGGTGTCCTTTTTCTAATTATGAAAAAGCAAGACACGAGCAGCCAATTGAACAATTGCGAAATGTAATAAGCGATAAATAATCTGTATTTCTGTCGATTATTGCCCGGGAAATAAGAAAATCCCCGAGAATATTCCCGGGGATTTTAATAAGCTGCTACTCCGATACTAAATTGAAGTTTTCTCTTAGTTTGAACTTTTGAAGTTTACCGCTGGCATTTCTCGGAAGCTCATCTACAAACTCATAGCGTCTGGGTCGCTTATACCGGGCGAGCCGGTTACTGGAGGTACAGAACTCATCAAGGGTTTGTTCATTAAGGCTGTCATCTTGTTTAACAATAAAGGCTACCACTCGCTCTCCCCATATTTCATCCGGTTCTCCAATAACTGCTGCATCAAGTACGAGAGGGTGCTCAAACAGAGTATCCTCTACCTCTCTGGAATATATATTCTCCCCGCCCGATATAATCATATCTTTAACCCTATCACTGACCCATAAATAACCCTCATCATCTATCGAGCCAATATCTCCCGTATGATACCACCCTTTATACAGAGCTTCCTCTGTGGCTTCCGGTCGGTTGTAATACTCCTCCATCATACTGGGGCCTCGTACAATAATTTCCCCTCGTTCACCAGGTTTGCAGATAGCCTCCGGTTCAGATGGTCCATGCTCGTTCGTTCTTACTACCCGAACTTCATGATTTAAGAGAGCGCGGCCCGCTGATCCAGCTTTGGAAATCTGCTCGTCTTCCATTAAAGCAGTAATTGCCGGCCCCATCTCCGTCATACCATAAGCCTGCAAAAGCTGTACTCCAATCGCTTCGTGCAGTCGTAATGTTAAAGCGGGTGCCATTGGCGCTCCACCATACAGTCCTTTTCGGAGGGTCTGGAAATCCTCCTGAGAGAAATCCTCCTGGAGCATCATATTCCACATGGTAGGTGCAGCAAACAGAGTCGTAATCTGTTCCTGTTTAATCGTTTCAATAACAGAAGGAGCATCAAAGTGGTGCAGCAGCACATTGGTACTTCCAATCATGACTCTTGGGAAGAAAGCGCAGTGCAGTTCAGCACAGTGGAAGATGGGAGCCGTGGTTAATCCCCGGTCCTCTGGGTTTAACTGCAGGCAGGCGGTCATAATTAAAGACTGATCAATCATATCTCTGTGTGAGTGCACGACACCTTTTGGCAGGCCGGTGGTACCTGAAGTGTACATGATCGCATAGGGATCCGTTTCATCTAAATCGCAGGAAGGTCGGACAATCGGAGCATCCATCAATTGATCATAGTAATGGACAGCATAAGCAAGATCATGTTCATCGATTGACCATAACTCTACATCACTAAGTACAGGTACCAACGGCTCAATTCGATCCGCAACAGCCTTTTCGAAAAGAACCACCTTAGGATCTGCATCTTTTAGAATAAATTCGATTTCTTTAGAGGTCAGCCGGAAGTTGATCGGATTGAAGATGGCCCCAAGTTTCGTACAGGCAAAAAGGGCTGTAGCAAATTCGGCCGTATTAAACAGGATGGTGGAAACTTTATCCCCTTTTCCGACGCCGGAGGTCTTAAGGGCATTAGCCAGTCGGTTTACTTCAACATCCCACTCCTGAAACGTCCACCTTGTACCTAACCGAAGATCCACTAATCCCTCTTTGTTCGGAAATTTCGCTGCCGTCTGTTCAAACATGCTACGTAATGTTGCTCCCACTTTGATCGACTCCTTTTATATGATTTTTATAAAACACATTTTTCAGAACCCTCTCGTGAACCCCTACTTTGCCGGCATCCTCACTGCTCCGTCGAGACGGATCACCTCCCCATTTAACATGACGTTATCCAATATACTAAGAACCAGCTGGCTGAATTCTTCAGGCATGCCGAGTCGTTTAGGAAAAGGTGTCATCTTTCCCAGCGAATCTCGTGCCGACTCTGGAAGCTGACTGAACATAGGAGTATCAAACAATCCTGGAGCAATCGTCATCACCCTTATCCCGTGCTCTGCAAGCTCTCTTGAAATGGGTAGAGTCATCCCGATCACCCCGCTCTTAGAAGCGCTATAGGCGGACTGTCCGACCTGTCCATCATACGCTGCAATAGATGCAGTATTCACAATGACACCGCACTCCCCTTTTTCATTCGGCAGGTTGTGCTGCATCTGCTCAGCAGCCAGCCGAATCATATTAAATGTGCCTATTAGATTTACTTCAACCACCTTCGAAAAGGATTCCAACTTATGAATTCCCTGCTTCCCAATCACCTTTTCCCCAGCTGCAATGCCCGCACAATTGACAAGAACGTTGACCTTGCCAAAAGCGCGGCATGCCTGGTCGATGAGCTGTTTCGCTTGCTCAGAAGAAGTCACATCTGTGTTAGTAAATATAGCTGCTTCTCCTAACGATTGAGCAAGCTTCCTTCCTCTTTCGGTATCCTGATCGGCAATAACGGCCCGCCCGCCGTTCTCTACTATACTTCGAACTACTGCTTCTCCTAAACCGGAGGCTCCGCCTGTGACAATCGCTACGATTTCTTCACGGATCATTCCTGCATCTCCAGTCGTTCAATAATGGTGCCATTGGCCATTCCCAATCCTTCACATATCGCAAGCAATCCATATCGCCCCCCGATACGCTCCAATTCATGAAGTAAACTAGTCATGAGTTTAGCTCCTGTTGCACCTAAAGGATGACCGAGAGCGATAGCTCCTCCATTTACATTTAACCGGGCATGTTCCACCTTTGTTTCCTTCATCCAGAATAAAGGCACGGACGCAAAAGCTTCATTGACTTCAAATAGATCGATGTCATCGAGGCTAAGCCCGGCTTTTTGTACCACTTTTTGCGTGGCAGGAACGGGTCCCGTCAACATCAGTGTTGGATCGGATCCTACTACGGACCGGGCAACAATTCTAAATTTAGGCTGCACACCTAGTTCTTCCGCCTTTTCACGCGACATTAATAAAAGGGCAGCTGCTCCATCACTAATCTGACTTGAATTTCCAGCCGTAATGATTCCGTCTTCTTTAAAAGCGGGCTTCAGCTGAGAAAGAGTAGCTGTTGTGGTGCCCGGCCTTGGTCCCTGATCCACATCCACCTTAATGGACTCTCCCTGCTCATTCGTTCCCACCACTGGCATCGTTTCTCTTTCGAAATATCCTTTTTTAATCGCATTTAAGGCTCTTTCGTGACTGGAAGCAGCATAAGCATCCAATTCTTCCTTCGATATTTCCCACTTTTCTGCAATACGTTCTGCGGACAGACCCTGGTTGATCATGTCATACTTTCCGGTAAGCAGTTCACTATACTTGCTTCCTTGCATATTGGAAAACATAGGAACACGTGACATGCTTTCTACTCCTCCGGCAATAACTACGTCCATATCCCCACAGGCAATGGCCTGGGAAGCAAAATGGACGGCCTGCTGGCTCGACCCGCACTGACGGTCTATCGTTACTCCGGGGACCTCCAGTGGAAATCCAGCCATCAGCGCTGAAATCCTGGCTATATCCCCCGCCTGCTCACCTACCTGCGATACACAGCCTGCAATGACGTCTTCTACTTCCTTCGGATCTATCTGGCTCCGTTCGATTAGTTCCTTCAGAACTAACGCAAAAAGTTCATCCGGTCGTTTCCCACTTAATACACCATTTCTCTTTCCAACCGGAGTACGAACCGCTTCCACGATAACTACTTCTTTCATATTCCCTGCCTCCTAAACGAGTCCCATTTTCTTCGCAATGATCGATTTCATGACTTCATTCGTGCCTGCATAAATAGCTGTGACTGGTGCGTCACGGAACCTTCTGGCTATTTCATACTCTTCCATATATCCATAGCCTCCGTGCAATTGCATACATTCAAGTGCCACTTTTTTCACAAGTTCGGTTGTCCACCATTTGGCCATGGAAACCTGTTTTACCACATCTTCTGCCTGCATATGAGCTTCTATTGTTCGATCGAGAAAGGTGCGGCCTATTTCAACTTCCGTCTGCATTTCAGCCAGTTTGAACTGAGTATTTTGAAAAGAAGCGATCGACCTCCCGAATGCCTGGCGTTCTTTTACATATTGGATCGTAAGTTCAAGCATTCGCTCACAGGCAGCAATGGCTCCAATTCCTACGATCAGCCGTTCCTGCTGAAGCTGATTCATCAGATAATAGAAACCCTCTCCTTCTTTCCCTAACAGATTGGAAGTCGGTACTTTAGCGTCTTCGAAAATAAGTTCAGACGTATCCTGACTGTGCAGTCCCACTTTTTCAAGTTGTTTTCCTCTGGTAAAGCCCGGAGTGTCTTTCTCTACTACAATTAAACTGATTCCCTTATGGGCTGGGGAAGCTTTTGGATCCGTCTTGCACACAACCAGGACTAAATCGGCATAGGTACCATTGGTAATAAACGTCTTTTCCCCATTTAATATATAGTGGTCCTCTGTCTTCTGAGCAGAAGTCTTTACAGCTGCCAGGTCTGAACCCGCACCTGGCTCAGTCATAGCAATAGCGGTGACACATTCTCCAGTCGTACATTTCGAAAGCCACCTTTTCTTTTGATCCTCGGTCCCGTAAGCGGATAAATAGGGAACGACGATATCGTTGTGCAGACCAATGCCAATTAATCCTGTCCCCACTCTTTCCATCTCTTCATTAATAATTACAGAGTAACCAAAGTCAGCATTGAATCCGCCATACTCTTCATCGAGCCACGGACATAGATATCCTTGTTGCCCAAGTTTTTTCCAAAAGGACCTTGGTATGGCTTTTTGTTTTTCCCACTCCTTAAAGTATGGATAAGCTTCTTTCTCCAGAAATTGGCGCAATGACTTTCGCAAAATCTCATGCTCTTCTTTTATGTAACCTGCTTTCATCATAGCCTCCTAATTAGTTTCATCCTGAAGGGAAATCATTTTCTAATAGAATGATTCTCGCTGTTTACGTTCAATTCCTCCACGATTAGGAAAACGGTTACAAAAAGACGTTTAATTGAATAATATGACATGTTTTTACACCATGAATATAGGTGCACAGACGTTAATCCGATAAAAGCCTGTACGGGGACACATAGCTCTCCGCAGCGCATAAAAAAAGCTTGCAGGAAAACCAGCTGGTTTTCCTGCAAGCAAACGTTACGATCTCTATGAATTCAATATTTTTTCGATTGCCTGAGCTACTCCATCTTCAGCATTTGTTCCTGTGACGAACGTTGCTTCCTGCTTCACTTCATCCTGAGCGTTACCCATAGCGACTCCTACACCGGATTCACGGATCATCGCTATGTCATTCATGCTGTCCCCTACTGCCATTACGTTTTCCATCCGCAGATCAAGCCAATCACAAACTTTCAGTAAAGCCGCGGCTTTCGTGACACCTGTTGGGTTAACTTCAATATTTGTGGGACTGGAGTTTGTAACCTCCAGGTCCTGGTTGCCGTTCAATTCCTGTAGAATAGCTTCTCTGATATCATCATCCTCTATATCAAAGCCGAACTTAAGCCAGTTATATTCTTCAATTTCTTTTTCAAAAGGTTCCTGGGAATTAAAAATTCCTTGTTCCGTAGAGGACCAGAAATATAATCCATGTTCTTCTTTCAGCTCCCACAAACGACTGACGTGGTGAGGCTCCAGTAAGGTTTGGTCAACCAGTTCAAAGTCCTGATTATAAATCTCGCCACCGTTGATTGTTACAATATACGAAGAACGGCCAAGCTGATCAGCTATATCGCGGCATCGCGACAGTGACCTTCCTGTACTTAATAGGACATGAATTCCCTTATCCTTTGCTTTCTGGACGGCTTTAATATTCGCGTCTGATACAGTTCCCTCCGGATTTACAAGGGTACCATCTACGTCTAGTGCAATTAATTTAATATCTGTCATTGTATTCACGTCCTCTCTTCTACTTTCTCTATTCTAATACAAGGACAGACTTTCATACAACGAAATGACTATACGGTATCGGCTGGTTGATTCAATTGATTAACAATAGGTCCATTTTACGCTCCTATTTGCTTACCAGCCTATTTTTTCAAGTGATACAAATGTAGGGATCAAAGAGTCATTGTAAACTTCACGAATGTGCTGGGCTACGTCTTCTTCCTGATATAGATCGACAATGGTTTCATACACTTCTTTATCCGTTTCATCTGCACGGGATGCAATGATATTGATATAAGGCTGTGCCGTATCATCTTCAATAAAGATGGCATCGTCTACAGGAACAAAACCGGCTTCTACGGCCACGCCGTTATTTATAATAGATGCGGCAACGTCTGGCAGTACACGGGGGGTCTGGGCGGCCACGATTGGTTCAAATTTTAAATTTTTAGGGTTTTCCTGAATCTTGTCCAAGTTCCCATTTCCATCAAAATCATCTGGCAGACCAATCAGTTCTGCTTTTTCAAGAAGTAATAAAGCACGTCCCATATTGGTGGCCTCTTTTGGTATAGCAATGGTGCTTCCTTCTGGAATGTTTTTAACATCATCATATTTTTCTGAGTAAATTCCCATTGGAGCGATTAACGTTGTACCAATTGGGGCCAGATCCAAATCATGTTCTTTTATAAAAGAGTCAAAGTAAGAGACCGTTTGAAACGCGTTTAAATCAATGTCTCCATCCGCGAGCGCCATGTTAGGCCGTACATAATCTGAAAACTCAACTAACTCAATTTCAATATTCTCCTTGGCTGCTTTTTCTTTTATCTTTTCCCAGATCGGTACGCCGGACCCGTTCAGTCCAACTTTAACGACTTTTTTCTCCTCTGCTCCTTCACTGGATTGTGCTCCGCTGCTTTCACTGGAACATCCGGCTAATACGGTTCCAATGGCAGCTACTATACTTAATAAAATGATTAATTTCTTCATGTTGAGACCTCCTATTGTCTGCGAATTTTTTTAGATACAAAGTTTCCTATTGTTTGTGTGAGCTGCACAATGACGACGAGAAGAAGCACGGTCGCAATCATGATATCCGTCTCAAATCGCTGATAGCCATACGAAATGGCTAAGTCACCAAGACCACCGCCGCCTACAAAACCGGCCATGGCGGAAGCCCCCACAAGACCAATCGTCGCGATGGTCAGATTCAGTACAATGGAACTTAACGCTTCCGGTATATATACGCGCGCGATAATTTGCCAGGGTGTCGCTCCCATAGCCTCCGCCGCTTCAATAACCCCTGGCTTTACCTCGAGCAGACTGCTCTCTACAAGGCGTGCGATGTAGGGCGCCGAGAAAATGACGAGCGGGACTACTGCTGCAGCCGTACCAATGGATGAGCCCACAATAAATCTTGTCACTGGAAGAATGGCTACCAGTAAGATGATAAATGGGATCGACCTGAAGAAGTTAACGACTGAACTTAACGCATTGAATATAGGTTTGTTTTCAAGCAGCCCTCCGTTTTTAGTAACCACTAGCGCAATCCCGAGGGGAAGACCAATTAATGTGGCTGCAAGCAGAGAAATCCCGACCATTAAGAGGGTCTGATTGGTAGCTTCCAGAATTCTCGGCCAAAAATCCATTAACTTAACCTGCATGTGCTTTCACCTCCTGAACCGTCACGGAACGCTGGATTGAGTCGATTGCTCTCATAATTTCTTTATCTTCTCCTTGCAGTTCCACCACTAAATGCCCAAACGGAATGCCCTGAAGCTCTGTAATCTGCCCGAACAGTACATTCACTTCCACTTCATATGACTTCGATACGTGGGAAAGTACTGGCTGCCCCGCACTTTCATCTACAAAGGTGACACGGTAAATATGCCGGCTTGCTCCCCGCTTTTCAATCCCCTCCAGGATGGATGCTGGAATTTCATTTTCCATAACCGTTCTTACAAAGTTCTTTGTAGTGGGATGTTCCGGCTGGGAAAACAAATCAAATATAGATCCTTGTTCGATGACACGACCATGTTCCATAACTGCGATTCGATCACAAACTTCACGGACCACATTCATTTCATGTGTGATCATAAGAATCGTGATGTTATATTCATCCCGTACTCTTCGCAAAAGTTTCAGAATGGACTTGGTGGTCTCAGGATCAAGAGCAGATGTCGCTTCATCACAGAGCAATATGTCCGGAGAGGTAGCTAACGCTCTCGCAATTCCGACCCTTTGTTTCTGGCCTCCCGATAACTGGTCCGGATACTGTCTGGCCTTATCTGATAAACCTACAAATTCCAGGATTTCTTCTACACGTGAATCGATCTCTTTTTTAGGTACTCCTGAAATCGCTAATGGAAAAGCGACATTGTGACGTACCGTTTTAGACTCCAGGAGATTAAAGTGCTGGAAGATCATACCGATTCGCTTCCGGACTTTTCGTAATTCAGGTTTAGACAGCTGGGTCAAATCTTCCCCATCCACGAGAAGCCTGCCTTCAGAAGGATATTCCAGTAAGTTAACTAAACGAACAAGCGTACTTTTTCCTGCCCCGCTATAACCAATAACTCCGAAGATTTCTCCTTTATTAACGGTTAAATCCACTTGATCGACAGCTCGTAATTCATTTCCATTGTGTTCATAGATTTTAGATATTCCTTCAAATTCAATCATGAACGTCCCCCCTTTGTTTTTCGATTCTTCCAATTAGCTTGTCTTTCTATGTACGACAAAGTGTGAAACTTTCGTTATGGCACATAAAAGAGCCCCTCTTCTTAAAAGATAAGAAGAGGGGCTCTATCATACGTGATTTATGAGAACCGTCTCTTCTCATCTTTCACGTGCATAAAGCACCTGCTGGAGTTGGCACAGTTTCTGATGACGTATCAGTCCCGCTGCCGAGGTATCGTAGGGCCAGTCCCTCCACCTCTCTAGATAAGAAGAATTTCATTTGTTTTTAAATTGGATGGTGATTATCTTATTATAGCTCACCAGCTTTGTCAATTTTATCTGAAAACTTTTCGTTTTTTTCTCTTCCCTGACTAAAAACCGGATCCAATGTCTATTACAGGACAATCCAATTTTCACGATTATATTTATACCTGAACGGGTATGCTGAAATAGAGAGCTTATAAAGGAGGTTTAACATGTTTCATTACACTGTAGAAACAGAAAAAGGAATGGAAGAAGCAGTAGAAAGTTTAGAAGCCAGCCTTAAAGAAGCCCAGTTCGGAGTTTTATGGAATTTTGATATTAAAGATAAACTCAATGAAAAAGGATTAGAATTCGAAAAAGAATTTAAAGTATTGGAAGTATGTAACCCTAAGGAAGCTCAGCGTATTCTTAATGAAAATACACTAGCGGGTTATTTCCTGCCATGTAAAATGGTGGTTTATTCTGATGGAGGCTCTACTAAAATTGGTATGCCTAAACCAACGGCCCTCATTCAATTGGTGGAAGATGAACAAATCCAGAGACTAGCGGAAGATATTGAACAGCGATTAATCCATTGCATGGACCAAAGCGTGTAACGGTAAGGGGAAGGATAATCATTGCATTATCCTTCCTTTTTTACTGGCATTAGAATCTAAGTTTTGTTCGCTCTAAATTACCGAAGAACTACCTAATAGGAAAATCCTTAATTCTCTATCGGTGGAAGATTTGAAACCTTCTTTCCTTTGACAGAACAATGAAAATCCCCCTGATTCGTAATCGCACCATAAAATATATTTTCAATAGAATTTATACCGCAAGCTCTCAATTGGTTCTCCAACCATTCCTCGTTTTTATCGAGACGCTCCAAAATATCTTTTTGCAGTGTACCGTCCATAATAAGCGGAATGTCATAACCCCCGCCCCTATATGGAAGATGAAGATCTCCCCTCGTAATTTTTTCTTTTTCTGGCTTTAACTTCACAGACATTAATCCGTTCGCTTCAATCAGGGCTAATTCGACATCATTAATGTGATAAACATCCTTTTGCCTAAGCATTTGTAGGATATTATCTATAGAATAGTGGATACTCTTAATATTCTTTTCAACTATCTCTCCATTGTACACAACTACTGTTGGTTCAAAAGTTAAGAGCTTGCCCAGCTTGCGGTTTCGAAGTTTGTTTCTTATGATAAATTTCTGCAGTAAAGCGATCGCAATCATAGCTACAATCGTATGAATATGATCGACATTCGGATTGGCAATATCAGCCCCCACCACCGACCCCAGTACAAGAACCACCAGAAAATCAAATACCGGCAATTTACCTATTGCCCGCTTACCCATGATTAATCCAATTACCAGTAAGATCGGGAGGATCGTTACAATTCTACCTAGAACCTTAAGTAAATCCAACAACAAATCCAATTGAATCACCACCTATAGGTAGGTTTGCTTACCACATCACGTTTTATCCAATTTTCTTAAATCCACCTGTTGACAATATACCTTATGGGGTATATTATTAGTCATGTACTGTTCAACACAGCAAACAAAATCTTCATCAAGGGAGGGGAATCAATATGGAGTACAACGAAGCCATGAAAAACAGAGTAAAGCGTCTGGAAGGACAATTAAGAGGCGTTCTCAAAATGATGGAAGAAAATAAAGATTGCAAAGACGTCATCACTCAATTGTCTGCTTCCAGAAGTGCCATTGATCGCACCATCGGTTTAGTCGTCAGCTCCAACCTTGTGGAGTGCATTCAGGAATCGAATGATAACCAGAACACAGAAGATTCCATCAACGAAGCTGTTCAGCTTCTAGTTAAAAGCCGATAATTTTTAATAATTTTAATACCCATACACGTATATGTATAATCAACTTTTAGGAGGATAAAGATGTCTGAAACAAAATCAACGAATATCATCTTGTTCAGCGGAGATTATGATAAAGCGATGGCCGCATATATAATTGCTAACGGCGCAGCTGCTTACGATCATAATGTAACCATTTTCCACACATTCTGGGGGTTAAACGCTCTGCGTAAAGATGAACAAGTATCTGTTAAGAAAAACTTCATGGAAAAAATGTTTGGAAAAATGATGCCCAGGGGTGCCGATAAAATGGGCATATCTAAAATGAACTATGCTGGATTCGGCCCGAAAATGATTAAAGATGTCATGAAAAAACACAACGCGATGCCACTGCCTGACTTAATTGAAATGGCCCAGGAACAGGACGTTAACCTTGTCGCTTGTACCATGACCATGGATCTCTTAGGGCTTCAAAAAGAAGAATTGCTCGATGAAATTGAATATGCTGGTGTTGCTGCTTATATTGGTGATGCTGAAGACGGCAACGTAAATCTGTTTATTTAATAGGAGGTTACCTTAAATGAAAACCATAAGTGCGCAAGAACTGGAAGAAAAACTGAACAAGAATGAATCATTGAATCTCATAGACGTTCGTGAGGATGAAGAAGTAGCGGCCGGGAAAATTCCTGGTGCTGCACATATCCCTCTCGGCTCACTAGAAGCCCGTATAGATGAATTGGATCAATCCAAGGGCTATGTAATGATTTGCCGCTCTGGAGGCCGCAGCGGTCGTGCTGCGCAGTTTCTTGAACAAAATGGCTATGATGTTACAAACATGGACGGCGGCATGCTGGATTGGAACGGCCCTACTGAATAATTTAACAAATTATAAACCCTCTGGGGTTATAGGAGGATAAATGGATGGATATTAAAGCAGATCATTTATTAGATGCTAAAGGACTTGCGTGTCCAATGCCTATTGTAAAAACGAAAAAAATGATGAAGGACTTAAATTCTGGCGATGTCGTCGAAGTTCAGGCAACCGATAAAGGTTCTAAAGCAGATCTCCAGGCCTGGGCGAAGAGTGCCGGTCATCAATATTTAGGAACCATTGAAGAAGACGGCACCTTAAAACACTACATTCGTAAAGCCAGTGATGAATCAGAAGAGAAATTGCACCCGAATACCGTAAATAATGAGGAGCTATCTCAAAACCTTCAAAATGATAACGTACTCCTTCTCGATGTCCGTGAAGCAGCGGAGTTTGCATTCGAGCATATTCCGGACGCTGTATCTATTCCACTTGGTGAATTAGATGAGCGAATCAATGAAATTGACCAGAATAAAGATGTATATGTCGTATGCCGCACAGGAAGCCGAAGCGATATGGCTTGCCAGAAGCTTACGGAAAAAGGCTTTGACCGAGTATACAATGTGGTACCAGGAATGAGCGACTGGTCCGGTGAAACAACCTCACTGCGTTCATAAAATTTTTTAACCAAAATTATACCTTAGGGGGTAATTAACCATGGCAATAAAAGAAATCTCAGTTAAGGATTTAGCTGAAAAAGTACTTCAAAAAGAAGAACTGTTTTTACTTGATGTCCGTACAGAAGACGCTTTTCAGGATTGGAAGATCGAGAGCGAGAATTTCACTTATTTGAACATCCCTTACTTTGATCTTTTGGATGGCGTGGAAGAAATTGAAGATCAGCTTCCAAAAGATAAGGATATTGTAGTGGCCTGTGCCAAAGGCGGGTCTTCCCAGATGGTCACAGAAATGCTGGATGAAGCCGGATTTACAAATGTGTATTCCTTGGAAGGCGGCATGAAAGCGTGGAGTGAACACTTAATGCCTGTTAAGGTAAGTGATCTTACGGACGGCGGCGAGCTTTACCAATTTGTACGTATCGGTAAAGGCTGCTTATCTTACATGGTGGTATCGAACGGAGAAGCAGCGATTATCGACTCCACCCGTAAAACCGATGTATATGTGAATTTTGCTGAACAAATGGGTGTGAACATTAAACATGTATTTGATACCCACCTGCACGCTGACCATATATCCGGAGGCCGAACCATTGCTCAGCAAACAGGTGCAGCTTACTGGCTACCACCAAAGGATGCAGAAGAAGTAACCTTTGATTATCAGCCATTGGAAGATGGAGAAAAGGTGACCATTGGAAACACAACCATCGACATTCACGCGCTGTATTCACCAGGGCACACCATTGGTTCCACGTCTTTTGTCGTGGATGATCAGTACTTGATGACGGGAGATATCCTGTTCATCGATAGTATCGGCCGCCCTGACCTGGCAGGAAAAGCTGATGATTGGGTTATGGATCTTAGAGAAACTCTGTATGAGCGCTATAAAGACCTATCAGATGAACTCATCGTGCTTCCTGCGCACTTCATGATTATGGATGAATTAAATGAAGATGGAACAGTAGCCGAGAAGCTGGGTGTTCTCTTTGAGAAGAACCACGGTCTGAATATCGAAGACAAAGATGAGTTTAGAAAAATGGTAACAGAAAATCTTCCGCCACAGCCAAATGCTTATCAGGAAATCCGTGAAACCAACATGGGTAAAATTGATCCGGAAGAAGAAGAACAGCGTGAAATGGAAATTGGTCCAAACCGCTGTGCCGTTCGCTAATGAAATCTAAGATAAACAACCAAATGTTTTGAAACCAAACTAATTAATGGAGGTTATTCACTATGAACGTAACAAAAGTATTAGATGCCAAAGGTTTAGCATGCCCTATGCCAATTGTGAAAACAAAGAAAGCGATGAAAGAAGTGGAGACCGGCGAAACGCTTGAAATCCACGCAACCGATCAAGGTGCTAAAAGTGACTTAACAGCCTGGGCTAAATCCAGCGGCCACGAACTTCTTCAACATGACGAAGAAGACGGTGTATTTAAGTTCTGGATCCAAAAAGGGTAAGGAATTTTTCAAAAGAGGGAACCAGGTATGGTTCCCTTTTTTAAGGAGGTAGACCAAAAATGGAATTTGGATTAATTATAACTATTTTTCTTATTGGATTTGCAGGCTCTTATGTATCAGGAATGCTCGGTATCGGCGGGTCGATTATTAAATACCCGATGCTGCTTTACATCCCTCCACTCGTAGGGTTTACAGCTTTTACTTCGCATGAAGTATCTGGAATCAGTGCAGTTCAGGTTTTCTTTGCTACGATTGGAGGCGTATGGGCCTACCGAAAAGGTGGATACTTGAACAAATCCCTCATTCTCTATATGGGAGTTAGTATCCTAATTGGAAGCTTTATAGGTGGGTATGGCTCAAGATTCATGCCGGAAAGCGGAATAAACCTTGTTTACGGTGTGCTTGCACTAATAGCTACGATTATGATGTTTATCCCTAAAAAGGGCTTGGACGACCAATCTCTGGAAGAAGTAGACTTTAACCGGCCACTTGCTTCCTCTCTAGCTTTAATCGTTGGGGTCGGCGCAGGTATCGTAGGAGCTGCCGGCGCTTTCCTGCTCGTCCCTATTATGCTTGTGGTATTAAAAATACCAACCAGGATGACGATTGCTTCTTCCCTCGCGATTACTTTGATCTCATCCATTGGAGCAACGATAGGTAAAGTGACGACCGGCCAGGTTGAGTACTTTCCAGCGGCCATTATGGTCGTAGCCAGCTTGCTGGCAGCACCCCTTGGAGCCATGGCAGGCAAAAAAATCAATACAAGGATTTTACAGACCATTCTTGCAGTCCTGATTTTAGGCACTACAATAAAAGTATGGATGGATTTCTTTTAAGATATTTAAAAAGCTGACCCTTTGGGGTCAGCTTTTTTTCTTGATTGTAAGGATTGATGATAATTTTAAAAGTTTAATTCAACTCTCATGCAGGGCCGTTCGACGTTGCCACACGACGTGGCGGTCTTAGTCGAACTTCCTATATGCGCGGAGCCTCCTCAGGCATCGCCTTCCAGGATCTCCCGTGTCGTTTTCATCCCACTGGAGTCTACATCATCCCCCTCCGGACCTAGCGATACTAGAATCTCGAAATCATGTATGAAACGAACTAAATTTGGTGGGGATAAATCTATAACAACGAACGTTTTCGCGAAAAATCCTAGCTATAGAAGCATTAAAGGCTCATTCAGGATGATGAATTCTCCTAAGAAGGGTCCGTAATAGGGGGGCGGCGGAAACGACGAGACTCCCGCGGGAGAAGGAGCTAGACGAGACTCCACAGGGAGGGAAGCGACCAAGAAGGATTATATGTTAAAGGAGGATCAACTAAAATCCCCACGTTCTGTGGCAACGTCGAGCGCCCCTACGTCTTGCAGGGCCGCAGGAAAGCGAATTATTTCCCAACCAACTCTAGCCTACATACCTGAACGGACCGGACCCAAGGTATCTCGAAACTGAGTCTTACAGTAAACGGCCCTATTCCGTAATAATCCTCTTATGAAAAATCAACAACCCACTATAACAGAACCAAAAATAAAAAAGCTGCCGGTCTGGATTTAGGCCGGCAGCTTTTCATTATTTATTCTTTTTTATTGTCTGCATTTAAAGTCTGGTCTGTGTTAACCATTTCGGTCTCATCAAGATAGCGCAGCAAGTCACCGTAAATGACAGAGTCAGAGACGCTGAGTTCCTCTTGCGCAGCTTTAAAGCCTTCTTCACAAGCTTTACCTTCGACCTCTTCTCCAGTTTCTCTGTCATAACAAACTCCCTGAATACCCACATACTCTTCATTAGCAAAATCACCATCGCGGGTAATCATCATTTCACGACGATCTTTATTCAGCAAGTCCTGACCAAATTGTACAGGGTTCTCATCCTCAATTCCAAGCAGGTTGGTAATCGTTGGACGAAGGTCAATCTGACCTCCTACGGTATGGTTCGTTTCAGAAGGAATGTCTTTACCATAAACCAACATAGGAACACGCTGTAACTGGAACTGTTCATAGGCGTTGATATCTTTACCTAGATACTCTCCCATTGCTTTCTGGTGATTTTCAGAGATTCCGAAGTGGTCACCATAGATTAAGAGAATCGTATCATCATAAAGTTCTGATTTCTTGAAATCCTCTACAAACTGTTTTAAAACTTCATCCTGATAACGGATGGTCTGGAAATAACGGTTTAATGTTCCACTGGATGTTTCGCCTTCCTCAATCATGACTTCTTCTTCAGGTAAGGAGAAAGGATAGTGGTTCGTCAGCGTAATCATTTTTGAATAGAATGGTTGATCCATTTCTTTCATTTTCTGAAGGGAATCTTCAAAGAAATACTCGTCCAGATAACCCCATCCATGAGATTTCTCCGGCGTGATTTCATAATCTTCTTTAGAGAAAAACTCATTGTAACCAAGGGAGTCGTACATGACGTTACGATTCCAGAAAGTCTTGTCGTTTGCATGCATGACATTCGTAAAGTAGCCATTTTCACTTAATAACTCAGGCATAGCTTCATATTCATTTCCTGAGTGGGTGAAAAAGACAGCGCCGCGGTTCAATGGATACATGGAATTCGCTAATAGGAATTCAGAGTCTGACGTCCGTCCTTGCTTCACCTGATGATAGAAGTTATCAAAGTATAAGCCTTCTTCTTTAAGGTCATTGAAGTATGGAGTAAGCTCTTCTCCATGAAGCTTATTATCGACTACGAACGTTTGTGTACTCTCAAGCGAGATGGCAATAACGTTCTTACCTTCAGCTACCCCTTCCAGGCGGTTGCTGTCTTCTGTCTTCTGTTCATTCAGATAGTTGATCACGGGCACAAGTTCGTTACTGTCAGCGAGCGTTTTCTTCATTTCCGTCTTACCTTGCAGCACGGCATCATAGACGTGATAGTTTAACAAGCCAATATATTTCACCAGCATCGTGCGGTCAAATGTACGCTCAAGAAGATCAGTACGCTCTTCTTCAGCCCACTGCAAGTTAATCACAAACAATGGAATCGCAATAATCGCAAGCAGAAATCCTTCACGTCTTTTCGGTGTAAATTGACTTAAGCGTGCAGGCTTCAAATAGAACAAGAAGAATGCAGCGATTAAAACATCCACGAACAAAAAGATATCTGATGCTTCAAGGATCGTTTGAATACTGCCTCCCATTCCTGCCAGGTTCGCTACCTGATTTAACATAGGAATGGTGATAAAGTCGTTATATTCCCTATAAAAAAGAATGTTCACATACAGAAGTAAAGATCCAAGAATATAGGAAACTAACATCCCCCGGCGTCCTGCCAGCAGTACTCCAATACCAAAGATTAGAAAAATACTACTTAGAGGATTGAATGCAAGAATATTAGCTTCATTAGGGTTTTCTACATTTAAAGAGAAGATATTGCTTTGAATATATGACATTTTCAGCCAGAATAAACCTATGACAAGGGCATAGACAGTTAATTTCAACAATGTGTTTTTGTTTAAATATTTTTTTAGTGTAAACATTGTAAAACCTCCGTTAAATTTACATTAACCTATTTTACCTTATTTGAACCGATTTTTGTACCATAAAATGATAGTTTAAATTAGCTGAAATAATTGTAACCTTATCTATAAAGCTTTGTAATCTAAAAATGCATCTGTAGACCTATGCTTGTTTTTACCAATTTTTAAATACATCCGATTTTACATTCCCGCCATCCTATTTACTTAAACTTAATAATCCTACGCTGAATTTATGTACAAACCTTCCTGTTTGACTTCCTTAGATATACAAATTACGTTTGAACGGAAGCAAATTAATTTAGGAGGTTACGTACATGAGTAAAGTTGAACAATTCATCAATTCCTTGTCTCCTCACCGCGGAGCATTAAATGATTTAATTGAAATGATCGATGAAAATAACTATGCATTTAAACCTACTCCTACATCTATGGAGACAGAAAAGCTGGTTAACCATACGCTGAAAACTACTTATACCTTTGCCCGCCTTGCAGCCAAGCAGTCACCTGAAGATCTTTTTCCAGAAGGTGATGACACTCCCTTAGCGGAGCGCGCCAGAGTTTACACGGACGAAACATATGCATCGATTAAACTGTTGGAAGATGGAGATTTGGATGAACTTATCGATGTTAAGAAAATGTTCGGATCTGAAATTCCTGCAGGTAAATTGCTGGAAATGGCTAAAGACCATGAGATCCATCATAAAGGTCAGCTATTCGTATATGTAAGAGAGATGGGAAATACGGATTTACCTAGTTTCGTTAAAAAATAATGCCCCTCCCGTTTTGAACCAACAGGCCGTTCAGGAGCAATTAAAATTAAACAGTAAAAAGGACAGGAACTCACTCTTCCTGTCCTTTTTACTGTTCTGTTAAATCTCATAAGTATCCTTACACAAAAGCTCCCATTATTTGAAGACTCAGTTTCTAGATAACTAAGTCCAATACGTTTGATTGAGGAAAGGGCTGGTGGGGAAATGACTCGCTTTCCTGTGGCCCTACATGACGTAGGGTCGATCGACATTGCCACAGGACGTGGCGAATTTAGTCGATCCTCCTTTTTTCCATGAGCCTCCTCATTCGTTTCACTCCTTGTGGGGTCTCACCTAGATCCTTCTCCCACGGGAGTCTCGCCATTTCCCCACCAACCCAACTATAATGTTGTGAACGGACCCTTACAGAAGAAGAAAGCTTTCTCCTTAATTTGCATTAAATGCTTTTTTGACAGGCTATTGGAATTCGTTATACCTGAAAATAGGTGTATAACCATATGGTCTAATACCTCAACACGCAGGTAATGTTTGAAACGGTTTCGAGCTTCTTATTCGGCCAGGTCCGGAGGAGGACGATGGAGACTCCTGCGGGATGAACATGATCGGTGAGACCCCGCAGAGCGTCAGCTCGAGGAGGCTCAGCACAAGGGATGTTCGACTAAGGTCGCCACGTCGTGTGGCAACGTCGAACGACCCTGCGTCGTGCAGGGCCGGAAAGCGAGATCATCCCCCGCAGGACCTACCCTCTCATCAAATATCTCGAAACTGAGCCTTCAACTATCCGGCCCTATAGTTTAATAAACCTTTTCTGAAAAAATCCACACTGCTTGTAGCATAGCTCCATTCTCACTTAATGAGAAGATAGGGAGTCATTCTGCTTGTTCTCATATTCTTTCCGGTAAATATTTTTCAAATGAATACGGTGCACTAAACGAATAGTTGGGCGGATGAGCATTTGAAGACTTCCAAGTACAAATAAACTCACACCCCATGTTTTAGCAGCTTCAAAATAAAAACAAACACTTCCGATCAGAAACCAGAGACCCAATAAAAAATCATTAACCGTGTAGAGTACTTCATAGCTTTTTTTGAAGAATAGATCATGTTCCCCCATTTTTATATCCACGTATTGATCTTTACTATGCTTTTGCGCATCAGCTTTTTCATTCGATAGATTACTCATTCCTATCCTCCTTACCTGAACATCTATTCCCTTTATACCCGATGAATCGACAAACAAAATCATTTTTTTCTTCTGGATTACATAGAGAAACTTGTTTATTAAAGGTACAATATACCTAAGTGATTTTTACGGAGGTGCATTTTCCTTGGGGTCAATTCTAAGGTTGTTGTGTTTGTCTATCTTGTTTTTCACGACCGGGTGCGGGCTGTTTATGAATGATGAAGAAATCAAAACGGTTAATAAGCAGCCCACATCCACGGTTGATCCTCACGATAAGAGTTCAATTGATTTGTCTAAAGAGATCAGTATTACAGCTATTGGTGATGTGCTGATTCATGACCGTGTCTATGAAGCGGCTGAAACCTCTGAAGGGTATAACTTCATGCCCATGATGGAACAGACTGAACCTTACCTGGAAGCATCCACTATTACCATTGCTAACCAGGAAACGATGATCGGCGGGAAAGAATTAGGGCTTTCCGGATACCCTGCTTTTAACTCCCCTGTTGAAATAGGTAATAATCTAAAAGAACTTGGAGTAGATGTGGTAACCCTTGCCAATAACCACACGTTGGATAAAGGAACCAGAGGAATTAATAATGCGATTGAGCACTGGGAAAAAATCGATATGAAATACACGGGAGCTTATCAAAGTAAAGAGGACAGCGAAGAAATCCTTATACACGATACGAAAGAAGGCATCAGTGTAGCCATATTAAGTTACACCTACGGGACAAACGGTGTGAAAGCGCCCGACGGAAAAAGCTATGTGGTGAATCGAATCCAGCTTGATAAAATGGCCCAGGATATAGAGAAAGCGAAAGAACAAGCGGATGCCGTCCTTTTAAGCCTTCATTTCGGGAATCAGTATGAACCCTATCCTAATCAATTCCAAAAAGATGTTGTCCAGTTTGCCGCAGATCGCGGAGTAACGGCTGTGATCGGTCACCACCCTCATGTCCTTCAGCCATTAGAGTGGGTTGAAGGTAAGGACGGACATAGAATGCTGACCGCTTATTCCCTGGGAAATTTTTTCTCAGGTCAGGAATCATTTGAGAAACGAGTTGGAGGCATTCTCACTTTCAATTTAAAAATGGACGACAGTGATCATGTGGAAGTAGTCAAACCAAGGTTTAAAGTGACATACGTTACATCAGCACGTGAGCATGGATATGAAGTGATCCCGATGGATGATTTCCCTAGCTTAAAAGAAGAGTATGAGGCAAAGAAAGAACACCTTGCCCAATGGATGCCTGAATTGGAATTTATGGAATGAAAGAAGCGGAAAGCTGCCAGCTTTCCGCTTCTTTCTATTTCAATCTTCCTCTGTCTGCAAATCTACAATAATACTGCTCAAAACAAGCGTGAGAATAATGGATGCGATAGTAAAAGCGAATGAAAAAGTCATATGATCTCTCCTCCCTTACCACGTTTGGAATCGCCCTGAACCTGGAGGGGCGTGCTGAATAATTTCAGATAGCGGGATCGTATAAGCAAGCGCAATCAATAGAAAGGCAATGCCGATCCATATTTTCCAATTTTCCAAGAAACGCGGTGTCATACTAGAATCGCTTTCTGCAATTGGAAACGCCTCGTAGGTTTCTTCATCTGCTTTTGGAGCAAGCCACCATAACTGGATTACAATGAAAATGAGTAAAGCAGCGGACAAAAACAAGATAGAACCTCCGACAGCCATCGTCACATGATTGGTTAATAAGCCATCAAACCAGGCGAGTGCGTCGTCGTGAGCATACCCTGTATAAGCTGTCCGCCTTGGTGCCCCAAGTAATCCCAGCAGGTGCTGAGCTGTACTCATGAGCAGCATACCAATAGACCAGGTAGCAATTTGCAGGAAGGCTAACTTCTGCAGGGACTTCGTAAAGCGCCGGCCCGTTAAATTGGGAATAAGCCAGAAGGTTAAACCGAAAAATGTCATCGCTACCGGCGTTCCTACTGTGATGTGAAAATGTCCAACGACCCAAAGTGTATTATGAATAACTTCATTCATCTGGAAGCTCGCATTGATGATCCCTCCCGCGCCTCCCGGGATAAAAAAGGCCATAGCTATGAAGATGGATGTAAAGCGAACATCTCTCCACGGAAGCTTGCGAATCCACCCAAACAGACCTCTTCCGCCAAGCTCCCTGCCTCTTATTTCAAACGTCGCAAACATAGAGAAGGCTGTAATTAAAGAAGGGATAATAACCATAAATGTCAAAACCGTCTGCAAAAATTTCCAGAAGCTGGAGATTCCAGGTTCCGTTAACTGATGGTGAAACCCGACCGGAATAGAGAATAAAATAAACAGGACAAAGGATAACCGGGCCAGCGAATCACTGAAGACTTTTCCTCCAATAATCTTCGGAACAATGACATACCATGCCATATAAGCAGGAAGCAGCCAGAAATACACAAGTGGATGCCCGAAATACCAGAATAATGAGCGACTTAACTCGACATTAATCCCGTTCGTCCAGCCAAAAGCCCATGGGATGAATTGAAAAAGAACGGTGGCTACAACACCCAGGCAGGCAATAACCCAGAGAATAATGGTTGCCACTGCCATGAAAGCAAATAGTGGACTAAGTTCGCCTTTATGATGCCTTCTCCAGACGGCATAATGCCCGACCAGACTGAATCCCTGAATCCATGTGCCAATTACAAATAAGGCAAGGCCAACATAAAATAATCCGTGAGCCTGAAGAGGAGCATAAAATGTATACAATACAGATGCCTGCCCCGCTACGACCATGACCACGACCAGGAGGGTTCCTAAAGCGGTCACAGCGAAGCCAATCCAGTTCCACAACCTCACTTTCGGCCCAAATGCTCCGAGGGTTCGACTCATGCCTGCTTGAAAAAAGGCAAAAATAAAGAAAGTTGTAAAGACAATAGCGAGTAACAAGCCGTGAGCCGTAAGAATCTGATAGTAATCCAGCCATTCTGGCAGTTTAAGAGCATCATTTCTAATAAATACCTGCAGAAGCCCGCACAGCGTTCCGATAAGAAAGGCTGAGTAGGCAAATCCTAAATTAAATAACGCTACTTTTCGATCTTTGATTGCAATTTCCCCGGTTCTCATTGTTCCACCACCTCAATTTCTGTACTCATAAAATGGTGGCCTGAGCCACAATATTCATTACAAATGACCAGATAAGATCCTGGTTCTTTAAATGTGTGTGTACGATGATTAATCTGACCTGGAACGGCCATCATATTGACGTTGGTGCCGATGATAGAGAAACTATGAACGACATCTTCACTCGTTAACGTGAATGTGATTTCCTCCCCTGCCGGGAGTTGTAGCTTGCTTGGTTCATAACCAAAGGTAAGTGCAATCATAGCGACTTCATAAGTTCCATCCTCTTTTTTATGAAGTCCAGGCTGATCAAATGGAGCCGTTTCACGCACTTTTTCCGGATCAATGGTCATATGCCCGCTGGATGGTGCATGTCCCTGTGCAAAAGCACTCACGCCTACCACGGATAGAAAAATGACAAGTGCAATAACTCCAAATCCCAGCCAAATTTTTTCATATTTGTGTAAATGCATCCTTTCTCCCCCCTACATACGAACGATATATAATAAATAAATACAAACCCACATCACGACAATAACGGCTCCAACGGCCATTACACTGATTAAAGTCCCTTTCAAGCTTGGTTGAGATGGGCCACTTTTTTTCATGGGCCAGGCCTCCTTTTATGTATTTGATCTACTTCTATTGTATTAGTGAAGAGGGTCATAATAGAATCGGGGAATCCCCCCATTTGTGATGGTGAAATCCCCCAATTCAAAAAAAAGAAACCTTTTTTATCAGGTCTCTAATGGTATATATAATTCAATTCTCGTACCCTTGTTCAGTTCGGAAGTTATTTCAAGTTCCCCGCCTGCTGCGCGTGCCCTTTCCTCCATGCTGAAAAGCCCTACTCCTTTTTGTGCACGGTTATTCATAAAGCCTTTCCCCTGGTCGGTAATCGAAGCGAAAATCCCACCTTCTGCTTCTTTCAACACAATAGAGGCTTCATCTACACAGGCATATTTTCGTATATTGGTCAGTGCCTCCTGAATGATACGGTAAATCGTCGTTTCGATTTGAGGCGATAACCGACAGGAAACGGAGGAGGTAAAGTGTACTTTTAATCCATACGAATGGTTAAGACGATTTAGAAAGGAACGAACAGCAGGCATCAATCCCAGCTCATCCAATGCAGAAGGCCGAAGCTCCCAAGACATGTCCCGCACGTTTTGAATTAAATTTCGTATTTCATCAGTCATCTGGTCTAAAAGGGAATGATCCACTTCCTGCTGGATGCGGTGCATGCTAATTAGCAGGCTGTACAGCTCTTGCCCAATTCCATCGTGAAGCTCTCTTGATACCTGCTTTCTTTCTTCTTCCTGCACATGGATCAGCCGCGTCATCATGTGCTGCAGCTCCTGCTGAACCCTTTTCCTCTCCGTAATCTCATTTCGGATGGCGAGATATTGGTATGGTTTTCCTTTATCATTTAAGAAAGGAACAATGGTCGTATCCACCCAATAATAACTTCCATCTTTGGCCTTATTCTTAATTTCTCCTTTCCACACGTACCCGGTACCAATCGTACGCCACAGATCCTTAAAAAAATCTTTAGAATGATGACCTGAATTCAGAAGCCTATGATCGTTCCAAATCAATTCTTCCACTCCATACTTAGAAATCTCACAAAACTTCTTATTTACATAACGGATTCTTCCTCGTTGATCTGTAACAGCCACAATGGAAGACTCGTCAAGCGCATATTTTATATCTACGAGTTCTTTCAACGGTTCGTACGATTCACTATCAAGCAGACTTCTCTCATTCAAGTTATGAATGGTCAAAAAATAATTTGATCTATTGTTATCCATCCATTCGTGAACGACTATAAAGACAGGAAAAGGATTTCCAGCCATAGGCTTTGCGTAATGCTGCAGCAATACTCCCTTTTCACAATGAATCAGCTCTTCTACCGAAAAATGAAGAAACAGATCTTCCACACTTACCTCAGTCGAAGAAATATGGAAAAGAAGTTTCGCTTTTTCATTGAAACCTTGTACCATCCCGTTTTCTCTTAATACGAGAAATCCTTCCTCCTTAGAGGAGATTAGAGCGGGAGGAAAAGGACTGTGTTTGGTCATGATAAACCTCCTTGCTTCAAATAATTACTTAGGCGAGCGGCATAAGGACGCCATTGCTGTTCTAACGGTAAGTCATGCTCATTTCGATAGCCTATCAACAGCACAGCATCAAATAAATGCCCTGTTTGAAGAGGGATGGCAGCAAAAGATTGTAGCTTCTCTGCTAACACTATGGGGTATTTCGACAAAACTAAAGGAAGATCCTTCCTCGAACGGCAGAGAAAAGTTCTTCCTGTCTGCATGACGGTGCCCGCCACACCCGAACCATAGGAAATAACCATGCGTTTATATTTATCATTCAAAGGATGACTTACATACTTCCACTGTATCTGCTTTGAATGATAATCAAACTTTGCGATAGCGATGACGCAGGCGTCGACTTCCTCTTTCAGTTCGTTGCATATTTCTTCTAATGGAGTGCCCACTTTTCACTCTCTCCTTTACTACAATGAATAACCCAGCAGACCTTTCTTCCACGCATATTCCACTAATTCAGGACGCGTTTTCAGCTGCAGTTTCTCCATTACCCGTGCCTTATGTGCTTCGACCGTTTTCACCGAGATCACAAGTTGGGCGGCAATATCTTTATTCGCAAACCCTTTAGCGACCAAAGCCAGCACTTCTCTTTCCCGATCACTTAGCAAGCGGTAAGAGTCCGTTTTGGCGCCGTTTTTCAGCTTGCTCATATAATCCTCCATCAATCGTTTCGTTGCGGATGGATACAAATAGGCATCTCCCCCAGCCACCTGCCTGATGGCTTTTACCAATTCCTCATGCGGTGCATTTTTTAAGATACACCCGGAGGCCCCTAATTCTATTGCACGGAACAAATATTCCTCATCGTCATGCATCGTCAAAATTAGAATCTGGGTCTCAGGGAATTGTTTTTTTATTTCAGAAGTTGCTGATAATCCGTCTTTTCCATGCGGCATAGAAAGATCCATTAACACAACACTTGGATTCTTCTCCTGTACTTGTTGGTAAGCTTCGTTTCCTTCTGAGGCTTCTCCAATTACATTAAAATCTTCAACAGCGTCCAACAGCATCATAAGCCCTGAGCGTACGACGGCGTGATCATCAACTATGACAATCGAAATCATGTTATCCACCCCTCTTTTATTCAGCCTCTAAACCAGCGCCATTCCACAACATCTTTCGTGCGCTCCCATTGCATTTCCATTGCGGTATCTTTCTTGATGACTTGAAGCAAATCCTCTTGTTCAGGCGGGAATTCATCCAGGAAAGAATGATAGCGGAAAGCAATCCCTTTCCGGTCGACCTCAATGAATATTTCGTCAGTATCGGCGTACTCCACAATCATCCGTATAGTAAGCTGAAGTGCTCGAAATGCCAGTACATCATTGGTGGAGAACACCTCTGTAAGTTTATAGGAGGTTGGGAATTCTACCTGTATCCCATAGCGTCTTTCCACTTCTTTTATATATCGTTTGAAGGCCACCGCCAGTCCATATTCGTGAAAAGATAAAGGGTAAATTTCATTCGAGCGGCTTCTCATTTCTTCAATCAAATGTGATAGAAGCACATGAGCTTCTTTACAAGAATCTTTTGTCGAATCAATACGGTGTAACGCGCTCGTTAATAAATGAGCATATCGCTCATGTAAATCATATGACATTTCATAAAGCAGCGATTCGTACATTTGAGAGACTACATATAATGGGGAACGAGTGGTATCATTCATCACTTTACTTCTCCCTTCTTTATTCTTCATACCCTCTATATTACACGCTCCTTTCTCATGTTCCTATTAGGGCATTCCCTTATTTTAAAATCAGCTCTTTTCATTCGCCGTTTTAAATTTATTCATCCAATAAGCTCTCGTTTGTTTAGGACTCCGTTTCGAGATATTTTGGCCAGTTAATTTAAGAAACCTGATTTTCAACAAGAGACTTTAAGGGAATCTATTAAAAAAATCCTGCATCAACTGGAATGCAGGATTCATGATTAAGCGGTTTTATAGAGTGAAAGGTAAGAAATTATTCTCCTGAGAATTGAAGACTACCTTGAAGATTCAAATCCTCTATCAGGGCCGAAAGTTCATCCAATAACGCTTGGTTAACGGCTTTAATATGCTTTTTCTTACTATCGATATCGTCCCTGTATTTATTAAATATTTCGATCCCGTCTTTTAAATCATTGATTTCACCCAGCTGTCTCTGAAACGATTTAAAGTATTTCGCTTCTTCCTTGTAGTCTGAGGCATAAATGGTGTGAAGGGCATTATGAATGTACCTGATCTTCTTGGAGATAATTCGTACAGAATGTAAGGCATCCAGGGTTTCTTCATCCGTACGCTCCTGTTGTGAAGACACTTCTAAATACTGCTCTATCGAATTAACAAAATCGTTTTCGAACTCCTGAATTCTCTCATCTACTTGAAGGGGGAGGACATAATAGCGCAGCTCCTTATCTTTAAAGTGCTCCCATTGATCCATAAAAGAACCGTCAATGATGTCAGGCAGTTTATTTTTAAGTTTCTTCTGATGCTTCAGCCTCTTCTTGCCTACTTGATCACTGAGCTGACGGTACACTTCTTCATGCTGCTCTTTAGAAGACTGATCAGCTCGTTCTTCAAACTCTTTAATAAACACATCGCGCTCTCTCACTTTACCCAAACGTTTATGGGCGTCATTTAAGCGATCCACCAATGGATGGCTGGTTACGTGAATAAACTCCAGAATGGCACAGATCTTCCGCCCGTGAACACGAGTCTGGTGGACACTTTCCTCATCTTCCTGCTCAAGCGACAGCCTGCAGTAATTCATATAAGAACTAACTAACCCCTGAAGATAGTCCTTCCAACGGTCTACTACTTGATCATTTCCATCTCCAAGACAATCTTCACAAACTAGTTTCTTCTTAACAGACACCAAAGAATCGGCTGATCCGCAAATTTCACAAACCTGAACCTGATCCTGCAATACAGCATAATCATGGTCGAATGTCACATCAATCTTTTTTCCCTGATTCCAGTCCAGCTCGTTTCTGTAATCAGCAGGAATAAGCAAGCGGCCGTAGCTGTCTAGTGTCTTTACGGATTCGCCTTCCTCATCCGTTATGGAAAGCTTGAGTCCCTTTTTATGACTCAAAGGTTCCAGCATAAGGTTTTGATTCGATAATTCTAGCTGGTCTCTGATTTCCTTAGGAATCACCAGTCTGCCCATTTTGTCGACCTGTCTCGTGAAAGCTCCACTCATAACCTAACGCCCACCTTTAGAAAGCTTTTATATATGTCATTCCCCAGATTCCAGTACTTCCTAACTAATTTCTAAACATTTTTACAATTTCTTTATAAACCTCACTATTACATATATTCCCCCAGACCGCACATCCTATAAAAGGAGGTGTTCATAATGCAGCCATACTTATGTCCAAACTGTAAAACCAATCGATCCAGGTTCAACATCATCGAACAAAAAGCAACATCCGTAAAAATTGATCCAGCGTCAGGTGAATTGATTAGTGAATTTACGTCAGAGAATCTGGATCCTTTTCATACCGCTTACCATGGTCCAGACAAAAAAATCCAATGTGGAGCATGCGGTTTGATAGAAGATGAGAAAACGTTTGCTGCTTTTGCCAGTTCAAAACCTATTTAATGTCTTTAGCGGCATTTAAAGGGTCGTAGGAACTGTTCAACGATTCAGGTAATGTTCAATCTCCACCCTGCGATTGAACAGCTTAAAAGGGGTGTAAAAGGGATAAATGAGAAGGTTTCAATTTTATAAAAATACCCCCTGTCACAATATGACAGGGGGTATAGGCTAATCATTCATTCGGGAGAGGAAGTCTCCCAGCAGATCATCATCGTCTTCATCTTCTGTTGTTCCCTCGTCCTGAGAGTGGATCTCACCTTGTAAGCTATCAAGATTCAAACCATCGAGTTCATCATCGATACTCTTCCATTCTGTTTCAGACTCAGCATTTGAATCTTCCTCAGCATGGGCTTCCGTATAATGGCCGGATGAAAAGTCAGTTGCAGCTGCTTCTTCTTGTAAATAAAGGGCTTCGTCTATATCGAATGCATTACTATTAAGCGAAGCTAAGAGAGTGGTTGCACGTACAGGATCCATCATCAGCTGGTACAGGATACTTCCTATAAGAGCCTCCGAATGTTCGTGTTTAATCCAGTTTCTCTGTTCTTTATTTAAAGCCTTAGGCAGCGGGATGGTAACGGTTTCCTTATTCTTAGCGTACGTTTCGTTCACTCCATCCAGGACGAATTGGGCAATCTTGCTTGAAAAATTTCGCCTCTCTGTCTCCTTCAGTTGAGTTAATTGTCTCAATAGATGATCAGGAGTATCCGAGGGGATCCGGAACGTAATCGATTGTCCCCTCTCTATCTTTTTCTTTGATTGACTCATAACATCACCTTATTTAGATGAGCCGGTTTTTTGTTCTACTTTTTTACCTTGTTCTTGATTTTTGCCGTGGTTTTTTTTCTCGTTTTTACGGATGAAGTCAGAAATCAATTTGTAGTAGGCATTTGCCATCATCCAAATGCTCTCTTCTTCATCTTCAAAGAATTCGATATTGAAACCATCTAGTTTGTTGTTTAATGACTTGATGTAATCTTTTAAGACGGCAGAACCTCCGCCCACAAAGTAACAAATCTCTGATTGGGAATTTCTCTGCCATACATTTCTTAAGAAACGGTACTGTTTCTTAGCAAGTTCAAGAAGAATACGGTCCGTAATATCGTGTACGTTTGTACGGCTTCCTTTAACCATGATGTGGTGACGATCATTTTTCCTTGTAATGATATCCACGACATCGCGGCGGCTGTCTAATTCAACTCCATGCTTTCTAAGAATCTCTTCACGGATCATTTCTAATGATTCAGCTACACCCAAGTTGAATCCCTGCGCTTTATCATCGTCAACATTACGGTTTTTAATAACCGCGATATCTGTAGAAAGACCACCAATATCCTGAATTAGTATTTGTTTGTCAATCAATTCTTTGTTGATGATATTCAAATCATTATCCATTACCAGGTTAACGTAAGCTGCAAAACCTTCCGGATAAACTTTAACCTCATCAAATTTAAGATTTACTTTCATTCCTTGATATTTTGGAGTGACCAGGAATTCAATTTGGTGAACAGATCCAAGCAGGGAAGAACGGTAACCTACGTCTTTGCCTTCTTTTACTTCACGAAGCGGCAGCCCTGTTCCCAATGTGTAGTTAGCTTCTACCACATTGTTCTTCGCAGATTGTGCATTCTTCTCTCTAACTGCATCCAAAGCAAGCGATGCAAAGAGCATAATAAGGGTCTGATCTTCTTCAGATTTATAGCTGCCTGGGTCTAATTCCGTAGAGTTCGTCGTTTTTGTAGCCAGGTTCCCCACACGATAAATAGCATTATTCTCTCTCAAAGCCGGAGAATGCACTCGAATATGTAGATTATCGAGTGGATCTTTTTCATCCAGGTCCTCTATTCCGATAACAGGACGATCCTCTAAGTCTCTAGCGACTACGTTAGGAATATATAAAGATGAATCTAGTTTTCCAAAGTTTGCTTTAACTGCATCATTACCAACATCCACAGCTGCAATTCTTGAGTTTGTCATTAATCAGCTCTCCTTTTAAATTACTATAATTTACCTTGCCCTTCTATTAATCTATTAGACTCTGCCGCAATAGTCAATGTGACTTTAGGAGTATTCAAACGCGTGTACATGTTTCCTTTTTTGTGTACAAGTGTGTTTATATTGTGTACTTGATTACAATTTTGTGTACATACTGTTATGACGGCATGTGTACGAGTTTGCATACTTGCATACATTCACGTGTACGTTTGTCTTACAAATTGTGTACATGAAAACATTTATGTACACGTGAGAGGATGTGCTATTATGTGACACGAATCTACACAAAAACACGGACTTAGTTTTTTGTTTATTTTCAAAAACATGGACTGGGTGAGGGCCCAGGGAAATAAAAAGGAAAACCTAAAAAAATACCTGTCAGGAAAATTAATTCCAGACAGGTATTTCTATAAAAAGAAAGAAGATGTTTTATTTTATAGCCGTAGTGTAGGTAGAGAAAAGTTCTTCTAATTTATCTGTAAGAGAGAGCATTAATAAGCCATTCCCTTCGGCTGATTTAGAGTAACCGAGAGGGAGAGTGCGTTTAATTAACTGCGAGAATATTTCCGGTTCTGACATGGATCTTTGGAATTGAGCTTCTACAAGAGGAATAATGAGGGCTAAACCACCAGACACATGAGGTGTAGCCATGGAAGTGCCTGAGAGACGGGCGTATTTTCCTTCAATATAGGTAGAGAGAACGTTAACTCCAGGGGCTACCAGATCAATTTCATCATTAGTGTTGGTAAAGTCAGTGATTTCCCTTTGAGTATCAATCGCTCCGACTTGAATCACTTCATTATAGCAGCCGGGATAAGCGTATTCATAAGTATTCTCTCTTCCATCGCCCTCATTCCCAGCAGCACATACGACAGAAATACCCTGATTTACCGCTTTTTTGACAACCTGATGCATTTCTTCGGCATCTTCTGGTCCACCAAGAGACATAGAAATAACTCTCACACGTTCTCCCTGGGGACCTTTCCAGTTAATGGCATAATCTATCGCATTAATAATCCAATCGTACTGCCCGCTCCCCTCTCCGGAGAGGACTTTAAGAATTAATAAATTCGCCTGCGGAGCCACACCTATGACACCAAGTTCATTATCTATGGCTGCAATCGTTCCGGCTACATGAGTACCGTGGCCGTTATTATCGTCATAGTTCGTTTCATCGCCTTCATAGTCATCAGTAAAGTTATAGCCTCCAAGAATACGGTTCTCAAGATCTGGATGGTCCTTTTGACATCCTGTATCGATTACAGCTACGACGCTCCCTTTTCCCTGACTCGTTCTGTCCCACAAACTTTGTGCCTCGATCATCTTCACGCCAGTTGGAAACTCTTGCGCTTCCTGCAGGATCTGTTCGGTACGGTATGGAATTAACTTGATCTTATTCATTTAACTTCCTCCCCTATTTTGAGTCATGCAAGAGCAAATTGAAGAATGCTAACTCATGATGATAGGTAAAGCTTTCCATTATTATATCATTTTTTGTAAGTATCTGAATATACTGACATATAATAAAATAGCTGGACAAGAATGAAAAAGCAGGAGTCTGTTAGGACAGCCACCCTGCTTTCTTTAGCAATTCTTCAGCTAATAATGGGACAAGATTATCAAAGATATGGGTATCTCCATTACTCACCGCATATCCACCTTTATATTTGAACATGGTTTCTCTAAAATCGGTCATTCTATGGTAAGCCTGTAGAGCTAATTTCTTATCATCTAATTCCATTGCGTATAGGATAAGAAAACCATACAAAGCTGGAGATTCGTATTCGACAGTGGGGGCTTTGGTTTCAAGAGAGTATCGTCCGTAAAGTTTTCCTTTTGTGGTCATTTCTTCGGTAACGAAATTTGTAAATTCAGAAGAAGCGCTTCCCCATTTTGCCTGATTTAGAGCCACCAGTATTTGATCAATCATATTGACTTCATTGTTGTAAGATACCTTATTTGAGTCAGCATGGATGGACTTTGGATAGAATCCATTCTTCAGTTCAGCTTCTGTAAGCAGGGAAGTCATCTGCTTATAGGTACTGGGGGGAATAAGCTGATGATCTTTGAGCAGTTTTAAGGCTTCTACATCAATATAGGAGTACGTTAGAACATTGGAGGTCTGACGGTGCCGACGGTCATAAAAGTCCGTCCATATATTCTCTGTTCCAAAATAGTCCTTCATATATTCCCCTATTCGTATCGCTGTTTCCCCATACTTTTTTTCATTCCACTGCTCTTCAGCCTTAAATAATGCTTCCGTAATTCGAAGGTTATCCACCAGAGCGTCTGTATCCACTTCTGCTTCACCACTTTCAGTGAGCTTCCAAAATATAAATCCATCATCGGTTAAAAAGTAGGTTTCTAATACGTGGTAAGCTTCTTTGAAGATGGAATGGTCTCCCTTTTCAACAGCGTACAACATCCATAACCCCAGTGATTCTGATAAAGCTTCTCTCCCTCTCACTTCATCAGAATCAAGATGTTCGGCGTTCTTTATATAAGTTGCCAGCGTCCCATTTTTATTTGTCATAAATGTTTTAATAAAGCTTTCGGTATGTTTAGAAACGGCTTCTGCCCCCCATAATTTTGTGAAAAAGGCGATATTGATAACGACAATAATCAACAAGGATATCATGATGGTTTTTTTCACTCTCCTACCTCACCTTTTTCCGATATTAGGCTATGCAGAGCGGTTCTCGCTTGTTTCTTTTTCTTTAAAGCGCTGAGTCTTATACCAGGTAACTTCCTGTTTTAATAATACTCGTTTGGCTTCTAAATAAGTAGCATAAACTACAAGGAGCAGCCACAGCTGAGAATAAGTGAAGTACATAAACAGAATGATCCCCGCGTTTTTCAGAGTTAATTGATCTTTTTCAAAACTAAGCGCGAGAGCAACCTCCGTCACAAATAATAAGAAACCAAGAACCAGCAGCACATAAGATACAGCCCCCATAGAGAGGTTCAAGTCAAAAAATAGATTTAGTACAAAGATGCTGTGAGAGATCATCACTCCACCAAAAAATAAAAGGTAAGTAAACAGAAAGTAGATGAGGTCGAGACCCACTTTTTTATTGTCCATATTCTTAAAGTTCAAAAGGTACTTAAAAATAACATATTCATTGCCCCTGGCCCAGCGGGTCCGCTGCTTCCACCATACCTTAATCATTTCAGGTTCCTGCTCCCACGTAACGGCTGAAGGAAAAAAACGGATGTGGTATCCCAGATTGTAAACTCGGAAGCTTAACTCGGTATCTTCTGAAAGAGCTTTTTCATCCCATCCGCCAAGCTTCTCAAGGATAGAGCGGCGAATTGCAAAATTCGTCCCGGGAATCGTTGAAAGTTTGAACCAGAACCATCTTCCCGCCTGAGCCAGCCACTGAAAGGTGATCGTTTCAATATTAATCAGCCGGGTTAACAGATTTTTGCTGCCATTGGTCACACGGAACTTCCCTACAACTGCTCCCGCTTTCGGATCATTCATAAGCCCGGAGGCAAGCTGTGTCACAGCATCAGGCTCAGGTGTGTTATCGGCATCATAGACAACGATGAATTCGCCAGTAGAATGTTTCAAACCTGTATTCAAGGCTCCAGACTTCCCTTTGCCGCCAAGGGGAGGTTTCGTATGAATGACTTTGATATAGGGATATATATTCGCATAGCCTTCTACAATATTCCCCGTGTCATCGCTGGAATTATCATTAATCACGATTACTTGAAGTTTATCCTTCGGGTAATTCAGGCGTACCATGCTATTCAACGTATTCTCAATCACCATTTCCTCATTGTGCGCTGGAATGAGAATGCTGACCGCAGGGTACTCCTTCATCTGACTAAGATACTTCTCAGCCGTTTTCCGGTATGACTGGGCGTGCAAGTATCCCCCCTGCATTAAAAACATATGGTAAAACAACATGACCCAAATTAAGAACAAGGATAGGTACAATAGAAAATCAGCCAACATGATCCCTCCGTTCTATTTTTGAAAACCGTCTGCGGGAAATGATCGTCGAGCTGAAGAAAAAGAGAACGCCTAAGGATCCGGTTCCGACCAGTCCCCATGAAATCTTCTCGAGCGTCTGATGAATAAAGTAACTCAGCGAAGTTTTCGAATCCGTCACTAAGCTGAATTGACTTCTATCAACCTCCACTTTCCCAGCCGCTGCCTGAATATTCACTTTATCGGACGTAACACTGTGATCTCCCTCTTTCAAGTTAATCCAATCTACGTCAGGGAGGGTTTCAAGTCGACTAAGTAACTCTTTAAATCTCTCCACTCCCAGATACGGGTGGTAGAATAGCGAGAGCATTCCATCTCTTACGATCATCTGCTGTTCAGCACGCTCCATAATGGCATCCACAGCATCAGGAGCATCCGGCTCGACGTAACCTAATGTCTCTGGGAGAAGTGTCATTCCATGTAAAAAGGATGGCTTCGTAATATAAGGGGCACTCGACATAATCTCCCAATTCTCATCACTCAGCTGCAGCTGCCCTACGTAAGTAGAAAAGTACTCAGATGTTGTTTGATACCCATTCTGCGACATTGTATAATGAGGCGCTTCAAAGGCTAGCGGGTGAAGGCCAAAGCTTGTTAATTCATTAATTCCGCTCGTAAGTTTACCGGATACATAAGACTGCTCAAATTCAATTAATTCCTTCCTGTAACTTTCATATTCTCCCTGATTATTAAAATCCTTACGCTTCTTCAAAGGAGTGTCGTCTTCCGCATCTATATAAACCGGTGTATTGTTTTTTACATCCCAGAACTCGAAGCCTTCTCCTGTTTCAGAGTCACGGTACTGATGGGTATAGCCATGCAAAACCACAGAACCGCCATTAGCCTGCATATACTTTAAAGCTTCCAATACTTCTGGATAGTCAGATAAATGAACACGCTCCCCGTTCTCAGGATTAATATAAACAGGGATGACCGCAATCATATAAGGAATTTCCTTTTCCTTCAGCACTTCAGCAATCCCTCGAAGGTTACCTGGATCCACAAGGGGATGCACATCCTCAAGACGTATATAGCCCTGGTGGAGAGAGTCATGATCTGACTGGAACACTTCATGAAGTGTCTCTCCCAGAAACGTTGAAAAAGGGGAATCAATCATGGGCGTTCCTACGTAATAAGCTTTTTCAAAATGACTGACGATCGGAAAAGTACGCTTTCCAGATTCTACTTCTACAATCGTCTCGGCTTCCTCACCGAGTTTCACATTAAATACAGTGTGTATGGACGTCTTCACTTTTTTTTCCGGGTTAGCTTTCATGTTCAATTTCGTATAAGCTTCTTCTTTCATAGGAACAGCGAATGATAAACGATTTCCCAACTGATTCAGATTGTGTCCCTGCGCTACAAGGGTTCCCTCATAGTCCTCTAAAGCCTGTTGAAACCCCTTCGGTAAATCTTCCTTCTCCGTCCCCTGGTAAAATACATGAGAGTATGTTTCTAAATCATGTTCTTCAATTTCGTCCGGCTGTTTAAAGTCAATATCTGTTGTGAAGTGGCTAATAAGCATATCCAGGATCCGCTGCTGCTCATTTATCTCCTTCTGATCAGAAGGGAAAACAATCAGTACTTTCGGATCACTGTCTTTATCTGCCATAACTGGATGGGTTGTTAGAATGAAAACAACGGCGATTAAGACTGTCATTAAAATCGTTACAGGATAATGTTTTTTCATTCCATTTCCTCCTAAAGATTCTTACTTTCTAACAAGCTTACGTTCTATATAAAGAACGGTGAGTTAAAAAAATAGACTCTATTCATTTTCTTTTTTGATTTTTAGAGACAGAGCGTAAGACAGCAGGATGACCAGGATGGTGATGCACCCACCAATTATGATAGGATTCCATAGTAAGTTTAAGGATAGGAAAGAATTTTGTTTAACCTTTCCGTTCAATAGTAAATCTTCTTTATCCCGAGATTTTTCATTATCAGCTACTCCTTGAGTAAGAGAAGCGTCTGCCTTAAGATCTACCCATTCCACATTAGGATAAGTCATTATCTCTTCGACCACTTCCTCTAACCCTTCTGGACCGAGGTAAGGGTGGTAGAAAGCACTCAATACGCTGTCTCTTAAAATCATTAAATTGTCTGCCCTTTCAGCCATACGTTCTATAGAATGAACCTCCCCTTCCTGTACGTATCGAAGAGTCTCTGGAATCAATTCCATCCCTTTAAGATACGTTGGGGAGGTAAGATACGGAGCCTCCATCATGACTTTCCAGTTATCATCTGTGAGCTGTAACTGACCCAGGTATTTCGCGAAGTGGTTGGCTGCTGCTCCATATCCATCTTGAGATATGGTGTAATGGGGAGTTTCCAAAGCAAGAGGCGTCAACCCCATCTTTATCAGTTCTTTTTTTCCTTTCTCAATCCGTGTTTCCAGCTCGGAACGTTCCATTTCACTAAATTCAAACCCATCCCCGGTTTTTCCAGTACCTGATTGATCGGTATAGCCATGAAGAATGATGGATGCTCCTTGGTCCTCAATATCATGAAGGATGTTTAGAAGGTCAGGTGCATCGGTTAAGTGGTACTCTTCTCCGGTCTCGGGGTTTTTGTAAACTGGCGTCACGGCTACCATAAATGGAATATCTTTTTCTATTAACACATCCGCACACTGACGAAGCATTTCAGGATCCAGTCTGGGATTCACATCCTCCAATCGGATAACAGCCGGGTGACTCTCTTTATGCTCCTTTTCGAATACTTGATGCAGAACTTCTCCCATTAGGATGGCATCCTCCAGTGAAATTTCACTGTCTGCATAATAATAATTGGAATGGCTCTTCACTAGCAGCGGATGTTTATCCGCTGAGATGAGCGTTTGTGCATTAGATTCCATATCGATGTTAAATATTTGATGAGGTTCTGATAGAGTGATCGTTTCCTCAGTCTTCCTTAACGTTAAATTCTCGATAATTGCATGACCGTTCTTTTTAACGAAACTATAGCTATGCGGAAACTGATTTTCGTTATTTCCCAGGATCATCTTTACGCCAGAGAAATCATCAATCAGACGGGCTGTTTTTTCAGACAGTACGGTTTGCTCTTCCCCAAAATAGAAAAGATGCGTGATGTCCTGGAGATCTTCACTGGCTAAATCTTCGGCAGATGTAAAACGTACCTCCTTCGTAAAATGACTAATTAATAGATCCAGTTTTCTCTGCTGCTCCGTCAGCTCGTTGTTCTCCGTCGAATGCACGACTAGTACATCAGGATGCTGGCCGGATGTCTCCTTAGATAAAGCAGGCGAAGGAAAGAATAAGAATTGAACCAAAATGAAGATACCCATTCCCAGAAGTGCTGTCATTATTGAACGACGAGTACTCAAAGTACCTCCCCCTTTCTTGAATTACATCATGCGGGAATAATTGCTTAGCGGTTGTTCTTTATAAAGCACAATACATGATTTTATCACGAAATACAAGGGTTATTTTGTAAAATAAGCAAGATTTTTTCGTAATAAAGAACATGATGATGGCCGTTTTCTGATCCATTGCTTAATTTTAAGTCTTCGATATAGACTTTCTATCCTATGTATTTTCCTTTTTGTTGGAATATTCTAAATTATTAATTTATTTAGAACCACTATACCTCGTCGAAATTTGGTACTTTATAACGTTTTCGTTCTATATAAGAAATAATTTAAGAAATACTTTTTAAAAAAGTAAGTATTTCGTAGCATAACGAGGGATATGATGGTTAATTTGTTCTTAATTACGAAAAATGGTCAATTTTGGGAGTTTCCAATTTATAACCAGCCGATATATACTCACGTTAGTTAATTCGTAATAAAGAACGAGTCAACACTAAAAAGAACAAGGGTTGAAAGGGGTGTATTCCTCTGGGAAAAAGGCCGAAAAAGAAAAATGGTCAAAAGAATGAACAGATAAAGCTGGCAAAGTCTATTACTTCAGGATTAGCTGTATCGTCTCTGTTAATTAGCGGACTTTCACAAGTTACCGGCCATACATACGGATCGTTTAATGATTTGGAAACCGTAAGTACTGAAGTAGCCACGTGTGAAGTTTTCCCTGTAACCATTGAAGGAAAGTTTGAGGAATTGATCAAGTCACTCGACCGTTTATCGGAACTCATCCACTCTGTTTCTTCTTATAAAGAACACTCAATTGATTTGGAAGAACCAACTAAGCCAGATGAACTTACATCTGATGCGCTAGAACAGTATATCAAAAAAAGTGATGATCAAATAAAAGAGTATGAAAAAGAAATGGATGCGCTTGAGAAAACACGCAGCCAGTATGAAAAGAAACAGTCCAAAGTGTTAAAGGAAATTAATAAGATCAACGAGCTCGCCCGGCAGATTCTCGAATTCAAATCCTACGACCCAGAATGTACATTGATCGATAGTAAAAATATGAAGAGCGAAGTAAACGATATCTTTGAAAAAACACCTGAGTTTCCTGACAAGATTCAGCAATCCTTGTTAGCCATGCTTGATTCATTTTCCTCCAAAGAAAAAGGTTCGCCTTCAGCAGATCCATTAGATCTGCCTAAAGAAATGGAAGCATACTTCGAAGAGTTTTCGGATTCCTTTGATAAAGCGGAGAAGGAAATGAAGGGCGAAATTGAAGAACTAGAAAAAGCTCAAAAAGAACAGAGCATGCTTACTGAAGAGCGACTGGAAGAACAAAAGGCTAAAGAAGCTGAAAAACTGAAGAAAGAGAAAGAAGCTGAAGAAGCTGAAAAGCTGAAGGAAGAAGAGGCAGCTGAGAAAGAGAAGTTGGAGAAAGAAAAAGCTGAGAAGCAAACGGAAGAAAAGAGCAAGGATAAGGAAGAATCATCTGAAAAAGCCAAGCCCAAAGAGACAGCAAATAAGGAAAAGGATGATGAAAAAGAAAGCGATCAGGAAAAGCCAGAATCTAAAGATAAGGCGTCTGAAGACCAACCATCTAAAGAAGATAAATCAACCAAATCGTCTGATTCAAGCAAGGAAAATAAACCAGAAAAAGAAAAAACAGAGAAGTCTGACTCTACAACTAATGAGTCAGAAGCTCAAGAAAAATCCTCGCAACGTCAGGATAAGCAGTCCGATGAAGCTAAGAAATCAGCCAAGAAAGATAATCCTGAAGAAAAAGATGAAAGCTCTGACAAGAAAGAAACCGAAAAATCCACTGATGATCATAAATCTGAACCTTCAGCCAAGGAAAATTCATAACCCTATGAGGAGGGCCTATTCAAATGAATGGAAAAAAAGTACTCGGGCTGCTTAGCAGTCTAGTCAATGTAGTGTTGTTCACGCTGCTTGCCTGTATGATCTTTCTCGTAATTTCGTCGAAAGCTTCTGGAGGGGAGCCTAATATTTTAGGCTACCAATTAAAAACTGTTCTTTCCGGCTCCATGGAACCTACCTTTCAAACCGGTTCTGTGATTGCTATAGATCCCGCTATTGATAAAGAATCTATGACAAAAGGTGACATCATTACCTTTGTAAAAGAAGACGACACCCTAGTCACTCACCGCATCATGGAAGTTCAAGGTACGGGTGAGAACGCAAGCTACGTCACAAAAGGTGACAACAACGAAAACGCAGATGGTGAATCAGTCATGGCCTCCAATGTGGTAGGAGAATATTCAGGCTTCACGGTTCCTTACCTTGGTTATGCTATGACGTTTGCCAACTCTCAGAAAGGCGCTGTCCTTCTGATGATTGTTCCTGGTGTATTACTCGTTTTGTACTCTGCTTTCTCCATATGGCGATCCATAGCGGCTCTTGATCGCAAGGAAGAATCGAGTGAAGCCAAAGCACAATAGTTTGTACCTCCTTATGTACATACATAAGGGTTCAAAAAATAAAAAAAGATTTAAGAGGAGGAAGAAAAATGGGTATTAAGAAGAAGTTGGGTATGGGTGTTATGACTGGTGCGCTTGGACTATCGTTGATTGGTGGAGGTACATTTGCAGCGTTTAACGATGTGGAAGGTGCGCAGGGTACTTATTCTGCTGGGGAACTTGATTTGAGTTTAGGCCACTTGAACAAATCCTTGGGTGTAGATGGTATGGTGCCTGGAGATACTATCTCACGTTCCTTTGAAATTATGAACAGTGGTAATGTGGATATCGCAGAAGTCTTGTTTGATGTAGATGCAACTTTTAATGCTGGAAGTGCAGAAAATGGAGGTAATGACTCCGCTGAAGCTTTTTATGGACAGTTTAAGATTACTATGTTTGATTCTGATGGACGTAATATTTTAGCGGAGGAATTTGGTGGTAGTGCGACGATGGCTGAATTAATAGCTGCTGACTCTTTCGATATTGCTTCGGGTGATGGCTTTAATAAGAAAGAAGGAGAAAACCGGGATTCTGATACTATAACAATTAATGTAGAATTCGTGGAAGATGGAGAGAAAGATGCTGAAGGTGAATACCTTCAAAACCAATATCAAGGAAATTCAGCTACACTTGATTTCAACTTTGAAGCAACTCAAGAAGCCCCTTCAGCAAAATAATATAACTTCAAAAGGGTGGGGTAAAACCCACTCTTTTTCTATCTTACAAATGAGGTGAAAGCTATGAATTTAAAGAAGAAACTAGCGGCAGGCGTCTTAATAGGGGCTTTAGGATTAACTATGATCGGCGGCGGAACCTGGGCCTCCTTTAACGATGTAGAAGCAGCTTCCGGCCAGTACGGTGCAGGAGTCTTGGATTTATCCGTAAATCCTCAAATCCTATTTGACATTGATGGTTTAGTTCCAGGAGATCACATGCTTCGAGATTTTAAGATTATTAACAACGGTACTGTCGATATTGAAAAAGTACTGATGCACACAGATTATACGGTTACTGATGATAATGGAAACGTCGCAGACAAAGATCTAGGTTCGCAATTTAAAGTGCGTTTGCTAACCAGCGATTTACAGCCGATCATCACTCCTTTCAACAGTCTCACCTTAGCTGAGTTGAAACAGTTATCCGAGAATGGGAACTCCCCAGATATTACTACATACTTAGAGAAAGTTTGGATCTTTCCACTCAAACCAAACCTCCCTGTTAATGATAATGACCATATCGTTATGGAAGTAAAATTTATCAATGATAATGAAAAGGATGCGGATGGCGTATACGTACAGAATGAATATCAGGGACTCAACCTTAATCTGGAGTTCAACCTAGAAGCTACTCAGCATGCGGGCGAAGCCCAATAATTAATCTAGCATACTGGCTGAGCAGATAAAATGAGGCAGCCGCCTTGTAGATGGTAAACTATTAAAGTTTCCAATGATGACTAGCTTGGAATATAAACTATGCCATACATCCTGTTCCTGCTTAAAATGATTCAGTAAGTAAATATATCCATTTATTCTGTTGTACTTTCAACTTAATAGGGTAAGCAAGTATTAGGTAGATGACTTACGCCAAGCATAACTGACTTATGATAACTATTTATATGTCATATTTTCATCGGTTAACAGGGAGGGAAACTATGTACAAAAAACAATGCCCACGCTGTCACCGCCCCTCTTACAGCAGCAGCGAGGGCACCTGGATGTGCCCCATATGCCATGAAGATTTAACGTCATTCTCTGCTCTTCCTATTCACAACAAAAAATCAAAATCGGAAGTTGTTAGCATATATGATCAGACCATGAACGGAACTCCACTCCGGGAAATATAAGAAAAGCAGCCTTGTGGTCGTACTTTCAAACCCACACAGTCGAATAGTCACAAAAAAGGATTGCACCCGACGTGCAATCCTTTTTTACTAGTATTATAGAATTTATGGCAGGAAACGGCGCGGGTCCACTGAATTAGACCGGCTTGGGTTCCACGAACCGATATGAATCTCAAAGTGCAGATGCTGTCCGGTTGAGTTCCCGGTACTTCCCATATTACCCAGGAAATCGCCTTGTGATACAGACTCTCCTGCAGAAACAGCTGGAGTGGACCTCAGGTGGGCATATACAGTCGTGTACGTCTTTCCGCCGATACGATGCGTAATAAATACATTATTGCCGTAACTGGATGAATAACCGGCACGTATGACCGTTCCATCAGCTGAAGCCCTTATCGGAACCGTTCCGCTCTTAGCAAGATCAATACCGGAATGTAAACGCTCTTCGTTATCAATCGGGTGATATCTCATACCATATTCGGAGGTTGTTCCGGCGGAAGCAGGCCAGGCGAAGTTGGAACTGCTGCCTGAAGAACCTGAAGAGCTGGAGGTTGCCTTTTTATCTTCTTCAGCTTCCTCTTCTGCTTTCTGCTCTTCTTCTTCGGCTTTTCGTTCAGCTTCAGCTGCTTCTTCCGCTGCTTTTTCATCAGCTCGATCCTGGGCAGCTTTTCTGGCGGCTTCCTCAGCTTCTTTTCTTGCCTTTTCAGCTGCTGCTTTTCTAGCTGCCTCTTTACGTGCTTTTTCTTCCGCTGCTTTTTGTTCAGCTTCTTCGGCTGCCCTCTCGGCTCGTTCGATTTCTTTCTTAATTGCTTCTTCCTGTGCAGCTAATGTTTGGTTTTCTTCTTCTAAATCCATCACATGATTATGAAGTTCTTCTTCTTCCAGTTCAAGTGAATTCATCAGTTCATTTTTATCTTCCTTCTGGCTGTCCAGGTCACTCTTTAATGATTCCAGTTCAGAGAGTTTTTCTTCAAGAGAGGTTAATTCCTCTTCCACCTCTGCCTTTTTACTCTCCACAGCTTCTTTATCAGCTTTATGCTGTTCAAGTATTTCCCTGTCCTGTTCGGCAATGGTATTTAAGCTCATGATTCTTTCGAGGAAGTTACCGAAGCTTTCTGCTCCCATAAGTACGTCTAAGTAATCGATGGCTCCTCCATTCTGGTACATGGACTTCACACGATCTTTGAGAAGCTCGTCCCTTTCAGCGATTCGTTTTTCCAGTTCAGCAATATCTTCTTTCAGCTGTTCAATATTCTCTCTGGTTTTCTCTATTTCTTCTTCTTTTTTATCTATTTTGTCAGTCGTCTCCATCATTTGTTTGTCCAGGCGCTCAATTTCTTCGTTCAATTTTTCCTGGTCTTCTTTCAATTCATCAATCTTTTCCTGTTTTTCCTGTTTCTCAGATTCATTGTCTGATTGGCTGTTTTTGTTTTCTTCTAACTGATCCTCATTTTCTTCTACTTGCTCTTTACTCTTTTCGATTTGGTCTTCATACGATTCTGCGAAAACTGGACTTGTTCCGGATGATAAGCCGGCAAGTACAAGCGTGGCGATCAGGAGTGCAACTGTAAACTTAAACTTCAATCCCTCTTCCTCCCCAAAACACATGTGTATTTTTATATTAAACTTTCAGATATTTTCTAATAGACGTAAAGCTTCCCCATAGTCCGATAATGATCCCCATTAAAATGAGCAGGATGGATACTTTCCATACAAACGGGTACACAGGGAGTAATTCAACAAATAGTGTCGGATATCGAGTCGTAACTTCCTGGAACAGGTATCTATACCCAAAGACTACGACAGCAATTGGAATAGCTGCTCCTAACATACCAATTAAGATGCCCTCTACTAAGAATGGCCAGCGGATAAACCAGTTGGTTGCTCCTACCATTTTCATAATGCTGATTTCTTTTCTGCGTGCCACAATGGTAATACGAATCGTATTCGCAATGAGGAACATAGCGGTGAACAATAGACCGGCAATTATGGCAAGGCCAATATTACGAGCTAAATCCATTACATTAAAAAGCCGTTGAACGGTTTCTTTGGCATACTCCACCTTTTCAACGTTTTCGAATGACTTAATAGATTGAGCCACTTGAATGGTATCTTCAGGATTTTTGGTTTTGACGATGTACACATCATTTAACGGATTCTCATCTTTAAGGGATTCAAATACTTCTCCCTCTTCTCCCAGACTGTCAATTAACTTCTCCAGTCCTTCTTCCTTAGATTGAAAGGTAACGGTGTCCACTTCGGGGATGTCTTGCAATTTATCTTTCAGTTCATTTTGACCCGGCTCTTCGAGTGTTAAGTCCATAAAGACACGGACTTCTACGTTTTCTTCGATTTGAGAGCCTATATGGTTTAAATTAAGGAGTAATGCAGCGAAGACTCCTACCAGCAGCAGCGTAACCGTTACAGCTGATATAGAAGCTAAGGACATCCAGCGGTTTCTCGTAATGTTCTTTACGCCCTCTTTACCATGTCGTCCAAATGTCTTAAGTTTCATCTTTGATGCCACCTCTTACTTCCGAATTGCCGATTTTTCTCTCTTTTATTAAATCGGATGGCTTTCAGAACACCGAAAGATAAAGGATTGAGATGATGCTTATCCAACAATTTATATCACTTCCTGCTTTCCACTCATGATGTAAATCTTCGATGTCTGAAATATGTAGTCTTACATTTCCGGCTTCTTTTACCTTTCTAATTATAACAAACAAGTTCGATAAAAAAAGACAATTTATTATTACATTTGTGTTTCATGCTTTTACATAAACGTGACAAAACCAGGGTGTTTATGGTCAGTTAACCAATATTTTGTCGAATGACACATGTATATACATAAAGCGTTCAGACCACAAAAAAAGACAACTCCTTTTGGAATTGTCTCTCGTAACTGTATGAAATTCAGCCTTAACTTTTTAATTGCTTTAATACTTCAAGTTCACGTTTCAAGCGCGTATTTTCATTTCGAATGGCTTCCACGTTTTCTGTTTGGCCTTCCACCGGCAAAAGGTTGATTTCATACCAGGCTTTACTCTGCACATCGTTCCCTTCACTCGTTCGTTTGATGAGAGCTGTCGGGTACATCATTTTTACTGCATCGATCTCTTTCTGAGTCAGCCTAAGCTCTCTAAAATAAACACCTTCACTAAAGGATTCTGACAAAAACTTATTAAAATCATCAGCTGCCATGTGCCTCGCTCCTTTATATATGGGTCTTTAAAAACGAGTTCTCCACCTTTTACCGGCTTAGGATTGTTGATATACGGATTCTTTTACAACGACATTAGCTACCACTTCCATCGGATCGACGAGAGGTACAGGTAGGTGATAAGGTTTCAGTACCAGACCAATCTCTGTACATCCGGATATGATTAATTGTGCGCCGTTATCCAGCAGTTCCTGAGAAGCTTCTTTTAATAGCTCAAGCGGCTCTCCATCCGTATTCCCACTCTTGATTCCATTTTCACCATAAATGGACTTCATGACCTTTTCATTTTGGGTCATGGGCGTCGGATATACAATATCCAGATGATCGAGATACTTCTCAAAAAGACCGGTTTCTAATGTACCCGTCGTAGCTAAAATGCCGATTTTAGATATATCCGGATAGAAATTGCGGATGAAATTTTTCAACTCTAAAAAAGCATTCAGTAATGGATATGAAACCTCTTTTTGTACGTCTTCTATGAAATAGTGGGCGGTCATACACGGAATACAGGCAACCTCCACGTCCAGCTTTTCTAAGTTTTTTGCGGCGTGGATCATTTCGGGCAGCGGATTTTCGCCTCTTCCGGAAATAGCTTCTGTGCGGTCAGGGATCTTTGCATTGCTGTCGATAATGACGCGGAAATGTTCCTGATCCTTTCTGGCACTGGTTGCCCGGATGATTTTGAGATAGCATTCGGCCGTAGCCTCAGGCCCCATACCTCCGAGTATACCGATTAGTTTATCGTTCATGAAATGCCTCCTTGCGTAAGACCCGAACCTTCCTATGATGACTACATGATTCCTGCCACTCTGTTTTTCAGCGGCTTGAATAGTTCTTCTTCATCCATTTCTGGTCTCGCTTTGTTTAATTGCTCAAGTGCGATTTTTGCTCCTGGGTCCATACCTTGGCATCCCGCTAAGAGTACAACATCGTCTGTTCCTACTTCTGATAAAGCGTGGCGGACAGCGTCATCCAATTCTTTATATAAGTGTACCTGGATACCTGCATCTTTCATCATTTCCTGGAAAACCCGCAGCTCCTCATCAGTGACCTGGTCTTTATCGGTAACATGAGACTCACTGAGGGTCGCAATGACCTCTTTAATGCCGAGCTTTGGAGCCCATTCCACAATCGCTTTTGCATTCTCACGGTTAACCGTTACCCCCCGGCTTCCGCGGATCGCATAGACGAGCTTTAATTGATTATACTCCATCTGCTGCAATGTACTTAAAGTCACATTAATATTGCCGTAATTCGCAAAATGGTCATCTAAAATTTTAAAATCATCTTCAAATACCATTTCAAAGCGGCGCTCCACCCCTCCAAAGGACTTCAGTCCCTTTTGAATCGTTGGAACCGGCACCTCACTCAATAATCCAGCTGCAATAGCCACCATGGAATTATACACAGAGTGGTAACCAGGAGTGGATAGTTCAATATCAAATTCCTGAGGCTCAATTGGTGCCTCTCCTACATATATCGGCTTTCTGATTTCAACTGTAAATTTCGCGCGGCCGGTGGACAGGTCAAGGTTCTTACAGATCAGATCGCCATCTCCTGTTTCCACGCTGAAAGTAAGCAACTGCGCTTTCGTTTCATCCACCAGAGAAGCTGAATAAGGATCATCCAGGTTAAGGATGGCCCATTTATCTGCACCCGCTTCCCTGATCAGACTCGCTTTAGCGTTAAAGTACTCCTCAAAGGAACCGTGCAGATCGATATGCTCGCGGCTGATATTATTCAGCGTGACAATATCAAAATCCACGCTCCCTACCCTTTTTAAATCAAGGGCAGAAGAAGACACTTCCATCGTTACGTGAGAGACGTCCTGCTCCCGCATTTGGGCAAAGTAGTGATGAAGGTCGAGCGATTCCGGCGTCGTCAGTTTCGTCGGCTCGGAGTAATCACCGAATTTAACAACCACTGTGCCTATAAGACCCGTCTTAACTCCGTGCTCTTCGAGGATCGCATCGGTCATAAATGATGTAGAGGTTTTTCCATTGGTCGCGGTGATGCCGATCGTCTTCATCGATTGGGATGGATGATGATAGAAAGCGTCGCTCAGCGCGGCAAGGGCCTGACGACTGTCCGCTACGCGAAACTGCGGGATATCATCCCATCCTTCTTGATAATCTTCAACTACAATGGCTGCCGCTCCATTAGATATAGCTTCTAATATATACGCATGCCCATCCGTTTTAAACCCTTTAATACATACAAAAATATCTCCTTGTTTCACTTTTCTGGAGTTATAAGCCAGTCCATGAATATCCAGCTCTTGTTCGTTCCAAGCATCTAAAACTTGAATGGATTTCAGCAATTCATATAGTTTAGCCATTCTAATCTACCTTCCCTGCAATGTTTTAACCTTATCCGATTATTGCGATCCTTATTTTGTATATGGGTGAACTTTTTTGTTATTTTACAACCTTACTGAATCAGCTTGTTTTCCGTACTTTTCCAGCCACTAGACCTGCCATTTTCTTTCCGAATGCAAAAGCCGGTTTTGGATCTTTTGCGTCCCAAATCGCGTGGGCTTTTGGACGGAAATAAGAGGCCAGTACCTTTGGAATGGAAAGTTGTCCGGTTTTAACGTATTCACGTACGGCCAGTAAATCCTCGTAAGCATACCAGAAGACCAGATTCATGTCTTTCTCTACAGCTTTTGGCTCGATCGGGTTCCCCATAAGCTCCCTGTACGTAATATAAGGAATATTGATTCCCGTTTTGTATAACAGGCTGTTTAAATTCGTAATTCGGACGTTAATTTCAATTAAATAGAATTGTCCGGTTTGTTCATCTTTTTTAAATTCAATTTCTGCAAATCCTTTATACTGGATGCCTTCAAGAAACTTCTTCCCAAGGTCATACAGTTCCGGGACATATTTCTGCTGGGTATAAACCGAGGCCCCGTAGTTCACAGGGAATTGACGAAGTTTCTGGCATGTGACCCAGTGTGTAACCTCTGAATTTTGATTCAAGTAGGCGTCGAAAGTGTACATATGATCATCGAAGCCCGGAATAATCCGCTGTACAATCACTTCAATATTTTCTTCTTTAGCCATATTGACTTTCTCAAGAAGCTCTTCTTCTGTAAAGACTTTGAACAGCTTCCTTCTGAACTTGGAAACAAAAGCAGGAGAATCCACCGGTTTAACGAGACACGGAAATTGAATCTTTTCCTCTACTTTCTGTAAAAAGTTCTCTTCATCAATATGAACCGTTTCAGGAACCGCTACGCCGTGCTCGGAAGCAAGTGTATGCAACGTGCCTTTGTCCATTATTTTAGTATATAGCCCTTGTTCTTTCTGGGGAATAAGGAAATGTTCCCGTAATTCCATTAAATGCTCGTCTACAAACTCTACGTACGGATCAGCTGTAGGAATAAGCACAGGCGTATTGCTCTGCTGTTTGGAGTAATCAATCAAAAAGGAAAGAAGTCCTTCCGGATCGTTTTTATAATGAGGAGCAATTAACGCTTCAGAGACGTACTTGGACTCAAGTCCATAAGCCCCTTCCCACGAATAATCAACAGCCGCTACGTGCACATCGTGAATGCCTAAGCAGCGGATTGTACTCAATCCTATATAATAATTCGCACCTAACACAACCGCTTTATTATCCATGAATAATCCCCTTTTTTCAAACGTGACATAACATTTATTTCATTAAACTCATACATAGTTGAGTAAACCTATTCGCCGAATATCTAAACATATCTATTCTACCATATTATTCAGGCTAACAAAACGAGCAGCCCCTGAGTATGGAATAAGGATGCTGGAAATATATGTATGACCTGGTCCGGTAATATTTGGTAATATTTGTAAAAGGCTTCACCACTTCTCTCTCATGTAAAAAGCGGCCTTTCCCGTTAGGGAGGCCGCTTGGACGTAAGCATTTATTTATAGGAATGACTGAAATCAATTTCCGACGGGACTTCTTCAGTTTGAGCTGGCTCTTTTTGGATCTTCTTAAAGCGGTTCGCCACTTTATCCACGGCATATAATACTAGAAACGTTAGAAGGACAGTAAGGGACAGCATATAAAGAGATGTAAGCATAAGCTAATATCCCCTTTCAAGTAGTATTTATCAGGATTTATCATCAAATCCTTGTATATAATACCAGAAATCAGGGTCTTGTAAACCTATATCCATAAATTCTTACACATACATCTTTTTCCTAGCGTATTTAAAGTCTTCCTTGTAATTCTGCTCACTCAACACTCCTCTGATATACTGAATATACCCCCGTATTATGCAGGCGTCCCTCTTAAAAAGGTTACTTTACTATGAAGGAGAGATCGTGATGAGAGAGCAAGCAGGCAAGTGCCGCAACTGTGGAACGTCCATTTATTGTTCAGGTGGATTTTTGGAAGGAGTGGTGAACAATGATCAGACTCTTTGCTGTTTTCCTTGTGCGAACCAGACTCCAATAGAAAGGCCAACGGTCTCATTAGATCCCTATCGTCCAGTATGGCCCGCATTATTCGAACGGGAACAAGGGTTCATCGCAGAAGCTTTGGGCGAAGGTGCGCTTGGAATTGAACACATTGGCAGCACTGCCATACCTGGGTTAGAAGCTAAGCCTATTATTGACATTATGGCAGGGGTCAAGTCTCTGTACTCTTACGCTTCATACATACCGCATTTATCAGCTATTGGATATATGTACATCCCTAAGCCGGAACTTGTGGAGCGTCGTTTTTTCAAGAAGGAAAAGGATAGCCAGACTTTTCATTTACATGTTTGTGAATTTGGAGGGAAGGAATGGGATGAAAAGCTTTTATTTCGGGATTACCTGCGCCAGCACCCGGAAGCGATGGAAGAATATAATTCCCACAAACAGACACTAGCCGTTCGTTATCAAAAAAACCGGCCGGCCTATACGAAAAGTAAGGAACCCTTTATTTCATCTATCATTAAGAAGGCTAAGGAAAAATAAAGCACCCAAACCCTGAGAAGGTCTGGATGCTAATGGTTATTTATTTCCTAATCTATTGTAATAATTAGCAGCGGTTTCGATCCCTTTTGTAAAGTTCTCCAGGTGAAAATGTTCATTCGGAGCATGAAGATTTTCAGAAGGAAGCCCAAAACCCATTAATACTACAGGTGCTTTTAAGACGCTTGCAAACACTTCAACAATGGGAATCGATCCTCCCTCTTTAGGAAAAAGCGGACGAACGCCGTACACTTCCTCATAAGCATCCGCTGCTGTCTGGATATAGGCATCTTTAGAATCAATAGCCACCGGATCTGCCTGAATCAATTGCTCCGTTTCGATTCGGGCTCCAACAGGCTTGCGAGTCTGAAGATGACTCTGAATAGCCTCATAAACAGCCTGAGGATTCTGTTCGCCTACTAAGCGGCAGCTAATTTTGACACTGGCCTGATTGGGCACAATGGTTTTTAACCCTTCTCCCTGAAAGCCGCCTGTAATCCCGTTAATCTCAAGAGTAGGACGTATTCCTACACGCTCCTGGAAGGTAAACCCTTCTTCACCAAAAAAAGCTTCCAACCCAAGTTCTCTTTTTATTTTCTCACTATTAAATGGTACTTGCGCCACTTCTTCTCTTAACTCCTCAGTAGCTTCAGGAACACCCTCATAAAAACCTTCCACAGCGATTTTTCCGGTCTCATCATGAAGACTGTCCATTAGAGAAACAAGAGCGTGAATCGAATTGGGTACAGCTCCCCCGTAGGAGCCTGAATGTAAGTCTGTGTTTGCTGTATTCACTTTTACTTCCATAGCAAGGGCTCCGCGGAGCGAAGTGCAGATGGCCGGCTGTCCTTCCTCAATAAAAGTGGTATCGCTGATGACGACAGCATCTGCAGCCAGCTTTTCTTCATGATTCCTGATAAAAGGAGAAAGGTTCGGGCTCGCGACTTCCTCTTCTCCCTCGATACAAAACTTCACATTAACCGGGAGCGTTCCGTTTTCTTTCTTGAGAAGCTCCATCGCTTTAATATGAAGGAACAATTGCCCCTTGTCATCCGTTGCTCCGCGGGCATAAATTTTCCCATCACGGACCACTGGTTCAAACGGAGGCGTTTCCCACAGCTCAAGAGGGTCTTCGGGCTGAACATCGTAATGACCGTAAATAAGAACCGTAGGCTTGTTCTCCGCATGGAGCCAGTCCCCATATACAATAGGATGACCTTCCGTCTGAATGACCTCTACGTTTTCCATACCGGCTTTACCTAGAGCTTCAGCTACCCAATCGGCTCCCCTATTTACATCTTCTTTACGGTCAGGTAAGGAAGATATGCTCGGGATCTTTAAGAAATCTTTTAGTTCCTCTATAAACGAATCCTTATGTAATTCCACCTGTTCTTTCACGATAGAAACCCTCCTTTAGATTATACGTATTAGTATAACGAAAAACTCACCTTTAGAAAGGTGAGTCTGATGAATAAATAATTAAATTATAGCAATGAAATGATAAAACCAATAACCACAATAAGACCAATAATCATTAGAATCGTACGTAACATCGAAACACCTCTTCACTTTAGGATTATGTATATGACTATTCCTTATTTTGCACAAGTTAAAACAATCCATTCTGCTTATTTTTATTATAGTAAAAAAAGACTGACCCAGCGGGGTCAGTCTTTTATATCTCCTTCTTATATCACCTGGCGGTCCCAATGACGGTGAGCCGCTACTGCTTCAGTGAATTTACTTACAAATTCAACACCATTTTCTTCTGCGACAACGCCTGATTCTTCCAACAATTCATTATCTTTCAATAGCTGGATTCCTTCATGCGTAGCACCAATCGGCTTGAAGTGTGTGAAGGCTTCGTTCAGATAATAAGATACTTTCTTCCTGAATGCCTTACTCTGTTCGCCGCCTCCTGCAACATATACAGCATCCACCAGTACAGGATCAACGGTTGTAAACGTGTGATCCACGGTCAGTTCCGTACCATCTGTGCCTTTCAAAGTACCCTGATGAGTGCTGATCACAACAGGAGAAATACCTTTATCGGTTAGTCCTTCTAGTACATTCGTCACCTCTTTTCCAGCAAAGTTATCAGCCACAATAACACCTACTACGCGTGTATTTGGTTTAAATACTGTATTTTGCTGACTTAGCGCTGGAGAAGATTTAGTTACATCGGATCCCCCATGTTCTGGTGGGGTAATTCCGATATTTTTAGCAACTTCTTGAACCAGCTCAAGACTGACGTTTGAGAACATTTCAATTACTTGCTTTCTAACGGAATCACTTTCAAGTTTACCCAGTTCGAAACTGAAGGCTTGAATTAAATGCCCTTTCTCTGGTTCGCTCATACTATTCCAGAAAAGAGTTGCTTGAGAGAAGTGATCTTTAAAGCTGACACTTCTTGCGCGGATTTTGCGCCCTTCTACCTTCTCGTGATAATGCTCATAGCCGCCTTCTTCTGGAGCTGCAGGCTCTGGCGTATTCTGAGCCAGAGAGTTCTTGTGGTAGCTGACCTGTCCTGTATTAATGGTCTGGCGGCCATATCCATCTCTCTGATTATTAAAGAATGGGCAGACCGGACGGTTAATTGGAAGCTCATGGAAGTTTGGTCCCCCGAGTCGAATTAACTGAGTATCCGTATAGGAGAATAAACGACCTTGCAGCAGAGGATCGTTCGTGAAGTCAATGCCTGGTACGACGTGACCTGGATGGAATGCCACCTGTTCCGTCTCAGCAAAAACATTATCCACGTTACGGTTTAATGTTAATTTACCAACGATCTCCACTGGGACATCTTCTTCCGGCCAAAGCTTCGTCGGATCCAGCACATCAAATTCGAACTTATCCTCATCTTCTTCTGGAATGACCTGTATCCCTAGTTCATATTCAGGGTAATCCCCATTTTCGATGGAGCTGTAAAGGTCTCCGCGATGGAAGTCTGCGTCCTTACCGGAAATCTTCTGAGCTTCATCCCATACTAAAGAATGAGTACCGAGCACCGGTTTCCAGTGGAATTTCACGAAATGAGACTTACCTTCCGCGTTAACCAACCGGAAAGTATGTACCCCGAATCCTTCCATCATACGGAAGCTTCTAGGAATAGCACGATCAGACATGGCCCACATGACCATATGAGCGGATTCCTGATTGTTCGCTATGAAATCCCAGAATGTATCATGGGCCGATGCTGCCTGTGGCATCTCATTATGAGGCTCAGGTTTTAATGCGTGAACTAGATCTGGGAATTTAATGGCGTCCTGAATAAAAAATACAGGAATATTGTTACCCACTAAATCGTAGTTTCCTTCTTCGGTATAGAATTTTGTAGCGAAACCACGAGCATCACGTACGGTTTCAGAAGAACCGCGATTACCCGCTACTGTTGAAAATCTAGTAAACACGGGTGTTTTTTTAGAAGTATCGGTCAGAAAGTCTGCTTTTGTATATTTTTCAAGAGATTTATATAGTTCAAATTCGCCATGAGCCGCAAAACCTCGTGCGTGCACCACACGCTCCGGAATGCGTTCATGGTCAAAATGGGTCATCTTTTCACGGAAATGGAAATCTTCCATTAGTGTCGGACCTCGTTCTCCCGCTTTCAGGGAAAACTCATCCTCTGACATTTTCAATCCTTGATTCGTTGTAAGATTCTTTCCTGAATCGTCTCTGCGATAGTGTTCCAACTGCTCGTCTTTACTATGCTTATCTACTTTTTTCTTATCACTCATTAAGGTTCCTCCTTAAAATGATTATAAAAAAACACTTCTTATAAACTCCACATAACTAGTACCCCATCATCCGTCTGTTAAAACTTTCAAACTGAGATATTTTCTTCAATAGAATTAGTACACAGATTGGCAGCGTTGTTATAAAAGGGGGATACCAGTATCGATCCAGATTGCGGAAGACTCAGTTTAGGCCCTGCACGATGCAGGGTCGTTCGACGTTACCACACGATGTGTCGTCCTTAGTAGAACCTCCTTGTTATCCTGAACTGAACCATAAGCAATCGGGAGCTTATTTGTGAAATACATATTTTGATTAGATTAGATCCTTCTAAAAAAAGAGATGCCTCTATGGTATAGAGACATCTCTGATCATTTTAAAATTATGGCAGTTGAGTGGAGCCCATCATAAATCGATCGCACTCACGCGCAACCTCGCGTCCTTCGTTGATTGCCCAGACGATCAGGCTTTGTCCGCGGCGCATATCACCGGCCGCAAATACACCTTCCACGTTGGTCGTGTACTTCCCGTACTGAGCTGCTACGTTCGTTCTAACGGTCGTTTCAATTCCCAGCTTCTCAATCAAGTCCTGCTCTGGACCACTGAATCCAATGGCAAGCAAAACAAGATCGGCCGGCCAGACTTTTTCTGTACCAGGTATTTCTGTTCTTACTTTATTGCCGTCATCGTCAAAGGACAAAGCCACATCGATGGTGTGAACCTCTTTAATTCTATTATTCTCATCCCCGACAAACTTCTTGGTCATGACGGCATAAGCACGCGGGTCGTCACCAAATTTGGCTTCCGCTTCTTTTTGTCCATAACCTACTGTATGAGTAATCGGATATTGAGGCCATGGGTTTACTTCGTTATCACGTTCTGACCCTTTTTTATCGTAAATATCAAATTGGGTCAGTGTCTTGCATTCATGTCTGAGGGAAGTAGAGATACAGTCTGTCCCTGTATCACCACCGCCGATAACGATCACATTTTTATCTTTCGCACTAATGTAATTTTTATCTTCGTGATTGGAGTCGAGCAGACTCTTTGTATTTGCATAAAGGAAGTCCATAGCATAATGAATGCCTTTCAAACCACGGCCATCCACTTCCAGGTTCCTCGGAGTGGTAGCTCCTCCGCAAAGAATCACGGAATCATACTCTTCATTAAGACGGGAAACCGGGTAGTCTCTTCCTACCTCGGTGTTCGTTTGAAAACGAATCCCTTCCTGCTTCAGGATATTCACTCTTCGCTCCACAATTTCATAAGGAAGCTTCATTTCTGGAATACCGTACGTTAACAGTCCGCCAACGCGGTCACTACGTTCAAATACGGTTACCCAGTGTCCAGCTTTATTAAGCTGGGCCGCTGCGGCAAGACCTGCAGGCCCGGAGCCTACAACAGCAACGCTTCTTCCCGTTCGCTTCTCGGGCGGCTCAGGTACGACCCAGCCTTCAGCAAATCCTTTTTCAATAATCGAACGCTCCACAGACCGAATAGCTACAGGCGGTTCATTTATACCCAGCACACAAGCCCCTTCACATGGAGCCGGGCAGGCGAATCCTGTGAACTCAGGAAAGTTGTTCATTTCATGTTCTTTCTTTAAAGCCTCTTTCCACTGACCTCTGTAGACGAGATCGTTCCATTCAGGAATTAAATGATAAACCGGACAACCGGTGGTCATGCCTTTGATTTCCATTCCTGAATGACAAGTAGGTACGCCGCAATCCATGCAGCGCGCCCCTTGTTTTTGTGCTTCCTCGTCTGACATGGGTAAAGTATAATCTTCCCAGTCTTTCGTTCTAGTTGCCGGATCACGCTCAGGTATCGACTGACGCTCATATTCCATGAATCCAGTAGACTTTCCCATCAGATCTCCCCCTCTGTTGTTATTTTACTGTTTCTACTGGCTTATTACTTTCTTCAAATGCAGTCATTTCAGCATCAAACTTCTCCATGCCTTCTTCTCTTAAACTCTGAATACGTTCCTGCATAGCCAGATAATCTGTCGGTATGACGCGAACAAATTTGGAAACGAACGCATCCCAATTATTTAAAATCCGCTGGGCATTCGTGCTATTGGTATAAGACAAATGCTTCTCAATCATTTCATAGAGTTCTTGAATTTCCTTAGGGTCTGTCAGCTTTTGAGTATGCACAAGTTCATGGTTGCATTTTGTCTCAAAAACTTCTTCTGTTTCGTCCAGCACGTAAGCGACTCCGCCAGACATTCCGGCGGCGAAGTTGCGGCCCGTTCCCCCAAGAACGACCACTTTTCCACCTGTCATGTACTCACATGCGTGATCTCCTACTCCTTCAACGACCACTTCTGCTCCACTGTTACGTACACAGAAACGCTCACCTGCAAGTCCATTAATGTAGGCTTCTCCACCAGAAGCTCCATAGAATGAAACGTTCCCGATAATCGTATTTTCTTCTGGTACGAACGTGGATCTAGGAGACGGATGTACAATGATTTTACCTCCGGACAATCCTTTTCCGACGTAATCATTGGCGTCTCCGACGAGTCTAAGCGTCATTCCTTTCGGGATAAAGGCACCGAAGCTTTGACCTGCGGATCCCTTAAAGGTTAGACGAATCGTATCTTCCGGTAGACCTTCTGCTCCATATTTGCGGGTGATTTCACTTCCTAATATGGTTCCGGTAACCCGGTGTATATTTCGAATCGAACCTGTTCCTTCCACAGGCTCTCCTGTTTCAATCGCTTTTTTACAAAGTGGAATCAGTTCTTCCACGTCGAGTGTTTTCTCAAGACCGTGGTCCTGTTTTCTAATCGCATAACGCCCATAATTATCAGGTACAACAGGCTGATAAAGAAGAGCCGATAAGTCGACACCTTTGGCTTTCCAATGGTCAATCGCTTCGTTCGCCTGCAGCACATCGGTACGACCGATCATTTCATTGATCGTACGGAAACCGAGTTCCGCCATTAATTCTCTAGCTTCCTGCGCAATAAAACGCATGAAGTTTTCCAAGTGATCCGCTTCGCCCGTGAATTTCTTCCGGAGCTCAGGGTCCTGTGTCGCTACTCCTACTGGACAAGTGTTCAGATGACATACACGCATCATGACACAGCCTAATACGACAAGAGGGGCTGTAGAGAAGCCATATTCTTCAGCTCCAAGCAAGGTCGCAACGACTACATCGCGCCCTGTCATCATTTTTCCGTCCGTTTCCACGACAATTCGGTCACGAAGTCGGTCCAGTACAAGGGTCTGGTGCGTCTCCGCAAGACCGATTTCCCAAGGGAGACCGGTGTGCTTAATACTCGTTCTTGGAGCCGCTCCCGTACCCCCGTCATAGCCGCTGATTAAGACGAGATCAGCTCGTCCTTTAGCTACACCAGCTGCAATCGTACCAACGCCGACGGCTGATACTAGTTTCACACTTACGCGTGCTTTAGGGTTCGCGTTCTTCAAGTTGAAAATTAATTCGGCCAAGTCTTCGATCGAATAAATGTCATGGTGCGGCGGAGGAGAGATTAACTCAACTCCAGGTGTAGATCCGCGTACTTCTGCAATCCATGGATAAACTTTCTTACCAGGAAGGTGTCCACCTTCGCCAGGTTTTGCACCTTGAGCGATCTTGATCTGTATTTCATCCGCGTTAACTAAATAGTGACTCGTTACTCCGAAGCGACCGGAAGCGACCTGCTTAATGGAGCTTCGTCGGGTATCACCGTTGTCATCTGGAGTGAAACGATCCGGATCTTCTCCGCCCTCTCCTGTGTTACTGCTTCCGCCGACACGGTTCATAGCAATTGCTAATGCCTCGTGTGCCTCCTGGCTGATCGAACCATAAGACATAGCCCCTGTTTTGAAGCGGCGGCAAATATCTTCGACCGACTCCACTTCTTCAATTGGCACCGATGGGCGCTTCTTAAAGGACAACAAGCCTCGTAGTGACTGAAGATTATTCTTCTCATCTGTCAGCATTTCAGAGTATTGTTTGAACAGATTATAATCATTGGAACGACAAGCGTGCTGGAGGGTAGCGATCGTTTGCGGGTTATACTGATGATCCTCTCCATTTTCACGGTACTGGAATTCATCTCCCGCTTCTAACTTACGGTTGCCTCCACGGTTTTCCGTATAAGCTTTCTCATGTCTCATTAATACTTCTTTTTCAATGATATCCAGGCCAATCCCGCCAAGACGGGACGCTGTTCGCGTGAAGTATTTATCAACAACATCCTTCTGGATACCGACGGCTTCGAAAATTTGAGCACCGCGGTAACTTTGAATCGTGGATATGCCCATTTTCGAAAGCACTTTAATAATTCCGTCTGTTGCGGATTTAACGTATGTTTCTACCGCAGCTTCATAGGATTCTACCTGGATATCACCGCGATCTACAAGGTCGCGGATCGTGTCATAGGCTAAATAAGGGTTGATCCCTTCAGCTCCATAGCCTAATAAAGCGGCATGGTGGTGAACTTCTCTAGGTTCCCCGGATTCGATCAACAGACTGACTTTCGTTCTCGTCCCTTGACGGATCAAGTGATGATGAAGACCCGAAACAGCTAAAAGAGCTGGTATAGCAGCTTCCCCTTCATGAACACCTCTGTCAGACAGGATGAGGAGAGTCGTCCCTTCTTCTATGGCTTGATCAGCCTCTTTAAACAAACGATCAAGAGCCTTCTCCATCTTATTTTCTTTTGCTTCAAATAAAATAGATAGTGTACTGGCTTCAAATCCTTTTAATGACTGCTGACGCAGCTGTTCCAGTTGACGGTTCGTTAACACTGGAGTTTCCAGTCTGATTTGACGACAGCTGTCCGGTTTCGGCTCTACCAGATTCCCCTCAGCTCCGATGGTGGTTTCTACCATCGTGATTAACTTTTCACGTATAGCGTCGATCGGCGGGTTGGTTACCTGGGCAAACAACTGTTTAAAATAGCTGTATAACAGCTGCGGTTTTTTCGATAGAACAGCAAGTGGGGAGTCATACCCCATAGAACCTACAGGATCCTTTTGGCTGGATACTAAAGGAACAATAATTTTGTTTAATTCCTCGGTTGTATATCCAAAAGCAAGCTGCTGATCGATCAATGGATTGACTGGACGGTGCTCTTCCGTTGGTTCCGGTAAATCTTCCAAATCATACTTATGGTTGTCAATCCATTCCTGATAAGGGTGTTCTCTGGCAGTTTGGAGTTTGATTTCTTCATCTGGAATAATTTTGCCTTCTTCTAAATCGACAAGAAGCATTTTCCCTGGGTGCAAACGATCTTTATACAAAATATCGTCCGCAAAGATGTCCAGCGCCCCAACCTCTGAACCGAGAACAATCATTCCGCCTTTCGTGACGTAGTATCTTGCAGGCCGTAAACCATTACGGTCCAGACAAGCACCAATCTGCTTTCCATTCGTATATGCCAGGGCGGCAGGTCCGTCCCACGGCTCCATTAACGTACTATGGTATTCATAAAAACTCTTTTTATCTTCATGAATGGTGTCATCGTTTGCCCATGGCTCAGGCACCATCATCATGGCGGTGTGAGCAAGGGAGCGTCCGGATAAATAAAGAAATTCAAAAGCATTATCGAACATAGAAGAGTCACTGCCCTCAGAGTCAATAATCGGCAGAATCTTCTGAAGGTCCTCTTCACTAAAATACTCAGAACTGCAAAGCTCCTGACGCGCTCTCATCCAGTTAACGTTACCTCTTAATGTATTAAATTCCCCGTTATGAATGGTAAAGCGGTTCGGGTGTGAACGTTTCCAACTCGGGAATGTATTTGTACTAAAACGGGAATGGACTAAAGCCAGAGCCGTTTTAAAGTCAGGGTGATTCAAATCTATATAGAAGGAATCCAGCTGTTCTGGAATCAGCATCCCTTTATAAACAATCGTATTGGAAGACAGGCTGCTCATATAGAAATCGTCATAGCCTTCTTTGCCAGCTATTTCGATTTCCGCACGCTTTCTAATAATATACAAGCGGCGCTCCAGGTCCATTTGCGTCTTGATATTTTCTGAAGGCGCAACAAATCCCTGGCGGATGAATGGTTTCGTCTTCTTAGCGTCATCCCCCACAAATGAATCATTGATCGGTACGGTACGCCAGCCCAGGAAAGTTTGTCCTTCCTCTTCCACAATTCTTTCGAAGATGCGCTTGCATTCCATTCGAGTATCGTGATCTTCTGGAAGGAAGAACATCCCGATTCCATACTCTCCCGGTTCCGGCAGTTCTATATCTTCTTTCTCACACTGTTTTTTAAAGAAGTAATGAGGGATCTGGGTTAGAATTCCCGCTCCATCACCAGTACTGATATCAGCGGATTGTCCTCCACGGTGTTCCAGGTTACAAAGTATAGTGATCGCATTTTCAACAATGCTGTGACTTTTCGTTCCATCAATATTCGCAATCATGCCTATTCCACAAGCTTCATGTTCATTCTCAGGATGATAAAGGCCCTGCGGTACAGGGTAGCCGTTTTTTTGCATATTCATTCCCCCTAGCGGACGTATTCTTGTAGGTCAAAAGTAGAAATTAAAAAATTCTGTCTTTTTAGTTTCTTACAAGTATATCATGAAAAATTAGATGATTCACGCTTTCGTGACAGTATTTGCGTATATTTTCACAGAAATGAAACAATTCAAAATACGTCAAAATACATTCATTTAGATAGTGTAAGCGCAATCATAAACCTTTGTATTTCTTGAAAAATTTTCTTAATTTTTTTACGATCCTTACTCTTTTTATGGTTTTATTGAAGAAAATTTTGTATATATACACCTTCCACTGGATGAATATACGTTTAAAAAAATAAAGGAATTTCATGATGTTTTTTAGAAAGCAGTAAAAATGAGAAAGGAGAAGGTACAATGAGCCAGCTTAGAATAAGAGATTTTGGAGTTGATATAGGAACACTAAGTACGGGAAGACGGAATGCTATTACGGATGTAGAAGGAGTCCGGGTAGGACATTGCACGTTAAGGGAAGGAAGTACTCAAACAGGAGTTACAGCCATCCTGCCGCATGAGGGGAATATTTTTAAAGAAAAATTAATAGCTTCAAACCATATTATCAACGGGTTCGGAAAAACGATGGGGACGGTGCAGATGAATGAATTAGGGACGCTGGAAACTCCGATTCTTCTAACGAATACTTTAAGTATCGGGACGGCCTCCGAGGCATTGATTGAATACATGCTCGAACGGAACCCCGAGATTGGACGATCGACGGGAAGTGTGAATCCTGTGGTAGGAGAATGCAATGACATGATCTTAAACGATATTAGATCCCTATCCATAGAAAAGAAGCATGTACTCCAGGCGCTGGAGGAAGCATCCTCCGAATTTACAGAAGGAAGTGTGGGAGCCGGAAGAGGCATGGTTTGTTATTCGTTAAAAGGAGGCGTGGGTTCTTCTTCCCGCCTGGTTGAACTCCATCACGGAACGTACACGGTCGGGGTTCTCGTTCTCACTAACTTTGGCCGTATGGGTGATTTGCTAGTGAATGGCAGGCCTGTAGGCGAGCAGTTGAGCAGGCATGTCGAAGTTTCAAAGGAGGCAGACAAGGGGTCTGTGATGGTGGTTGTGGCTACGGATCTCCCTGTTTCTGAAAGGCAATTAAATCGTATTATTAAGCGTTCCGTCACTGGTCTCGCGCGCACAGGATCTCTGATTACGACTGGAAGCGGCGATGTCGTGATCGGTTTCTCGACAGCTGCTAAAGTTCCGTATAAAGCAGACACACCTCTCCTCTCTTTTCAGACCATTCACGAAGAGGACATAGATGAAGCCTTTCGTGCTGTAAGCGAAGCGACTGAGGAAGCCGTCCTGAACTCACTGATAACCGCAGATTCCGTTACAGGCAGGGACGGTAACGAAGCCCAGCCCCTAAGATCCTTACTCGAAAAGTATCCCGTCTCACTATTATAAAATCGTATAGTACCAAAGATAAGCTCCCATTACTTGAAGCTCAGTTTCGAGATAACTCGGGTCCATTGCCAAAAAAGGATAGGGCCCTGTTATAGAAGACAGGAGCCAAGCTTTATCTGTCTTAAATGCTTCTATAAAAGGGTTCATACACGTAAACAAACAGTAAAAATCAAAGTAGATTATAGATGATCCTTGTTCATTGGAAGGCGTTTATGCAAGGATTTTGTGCTCTCAATAATCTCAAAGGGTGGAAGGGAACGGCGAAGACTCCTGCGGGATGAACATGATCGGTGAGATCCCGCAGGGCTGTTAAGACCGAGGAAGCTCAGCACATATAAGAAGTTCGACTAAGATCGCCACGTCCTGTGGCAACGTCGAACGACCCTGCGTCGTGCAGGGCCGGAAAGCGAGCCGTTCCCTGGAGCCCCTTTCTCTACCCAATATCTCGAAACTGAGTCTTTCGCAATCCCGCTTTATTGTTTAATAAGCTTCTTACGTAGTATCAACCTTAAAATTAACAAGACCAACAAAAAAGACCAGTTCCTTTGGGTGAACTGGTCTTCTTTGAGTTATGCGGCTCTGCGGTTGCGATCATCGCGGCGGCGGTGATAAATAACATTAATTTCAGCACCGACCATCAATATAATACCGGTCAGGAAGAACCACAGCATTAAGATAATAATCCCTCCGAGACTTCCATACGTAGCTGAATAGTTGGCGAAATTACTAACATAGAAAGAAAACGCAAGAGAGATAATCTGCCATAACGCAGCCGTAATAATGGCTCCAGGAAGAATATGCTTAAATGGTATGTTTTTGTTTGGGGCGAAATGATATAAAGCCATTAGAATGGCTCCAATAACTAATACACTAATTACCCATCTCAATAACTGAAAGAGAATAACCGTCTGTTCAGGCAAGTTAACCGCATTATTAATAAAATTGATTAATACATCGCCGAAAACAGGAAGAACGAGTGCCACTACAATAGCTAAAATCATACCAAGCGTTAATACAATGGATAACAACCTTACTTTAATAAAAGAACGAGTTTCATCAACATTGTAAGCCTGGTTCGCTGACTGAATAAACGCGTTCACTCCATTGGAAGCCGACCACAACGTACCAAGAATACCAACCGTTAAGAGCCCGCCTTTAGGCTGCTCAACAATACTAATAATATTTTCCCGGAATACTTCTGCCGTGTCACTAGGGATGACCTTACCCAGCGCATTAATGGCGGTTTCTGCTTCTATGTTCATATAAGGAAGAATCGAGAGCAGTAAAATAATCATAGGGACTATGGCGAGCAGGTAATAATAAGCCTGGGCAGCACCGAGAATTGGAATATTATCTTTTTGAAACTCATGGACGAGTTCTTTTACGTAACTGACTAACTTTTTCATAAAAAAATAATCCTCCTGTCTAACCATCCTTTTAGTATCCTTTCCCCTTTCTGGAAGATTATTAACCTTATAAATGCAGGGTAAGGGTAAAAATGGAAGATTAGAAGAAGGAGTTACTCTTTCCTTTTGGAAGAAGACAGAATCCCCATCGCTTCTCGGTATTTAGCCACGGTTCGCCTGGAAATCGTGATCTCGCTTTCATTTTTAAGTTGATCCGCCAATTTCTGATCGGACACCGGCCGTTTTTTATCTTCTTTATCAATAATACCTTTGATGATTAATTTGACGTGACTTGCCGATACAGCCTCTTCTTGATCTTTGCTGAGTGCAGAACTAAAGAAAAATTTAAGCTCGTACACACCTCCTGGAGTTTGAATCGCTTTATTAGCTACGGCACGGCTCACGGTTGACTCGTGCATCTTAATTTTCTCTGCGACTTCCCTAAGCGTCATAGGCCGTAGAGCTCCGCCTTCTAAAAAAGTGGTCTGTTTTTCAATGATGACTTCAGCCACTTTCATGATAGTTTCTTTTCTTTGTTCCAAGCTTCTGATCAGCCAGGAGGCTTGTTTGTAACAATTATCTACATAAGGTTGAGCTTGAGGGGAGCCAACGGATAAATCAGCGATGGATGGATCCATTCTGACCGAAGAAGCAATCGACGGGATATAGGTCAGTTTAAACGCACCCTGTTCTTTCCTTACCATTAAATCCGGAGTTAAATAGGAGGTGGTCTCTCCGTAAATACCGGTCAATGGATGGGGCTGCAGCGTTTTTAGTACAGCAAAAACACTCTGGATCCGGGCGGTAGAAACACCAGTGTGTTTCGCGACCTTGCTCCATCGCCTCTCCGCGAGGTCGTTCAGATGATTAGAAACTACATCATACATCCACTGATCTTCCGGATACTTCTTGTTTAATTGGTATAGAAGATATTCCTGCATCGTAAAGCATCCTAAACCACTGGGTTCTAACTCCTTGATCAGCTTAAGAGCCTGCTCTATTTTCTCCCTCGAAAAGGATAGATGACGCATAATTTCTTCCATTGATATTCGAAGATAGCCCTGTTCATCTAAATTGAGCAGTAAAAAACGGCTGATTTCTTTTAATTCTTCTCCTGATTCCAGCCAATTTACTTGATCTACCAGTTTCTCTCTCCACCCTTTATCGTGAGCCGCAAAGTATTCCACAGGGTTAGAAGTCATGCTTTTATTGACTTTACCACCTGTACGGTTATGGTTAGACGGTATTTCATCTATGGTAAGAACGGGGTTTTCTAAAGCCTGCTCCTCTAAATATTCCCACAAATCGGTGGTAGAGTACTGCAGTAAGGAAATGGCTTGACGTATCTCCGGGGTCATTACTAATCCAACGGTCTGAGTCTGGGTCAAATTAAGGTTCACACCAATATCCTCCTCGATATGATAACGCTTTCAATTATATAAGTCTTTCTTTCTATATTGCAGGAAAATTCAAGGTTTTTCAAGAAGCGGTAAAACAAATAAACCACCATAAAGAGGAAAAATCATCCAGGTATTAGTTGAAAAGGTTCCTCTACCATGCCTCTGTACCTGCCAAATGAAAAAGCCGGTACATATGTACCGGCCAGAGGAAATTGTTTCACGTGAAACATTTATTAAAGAACGTGAGAGGCTAACGTTTTCTGTACACCTTCAATTGGACTGTTCTTTTTGAAAAGCTTCCCGATCGGTTCACTGGATCCTGAAATCCAGATCTTTAATTCGGAATCTAAATCAAAACTTCCAGCCGTTTCTACACTGAAGTGCGTAATACTCTTATAGGGGATGGAGTGGTATTCCACTTTCTTCCCTGTCATCCCCTGCTTATCTACAAGCAGTAAGCGTCTATCCGTAAAAACAAATAAGTCCCGAAGTACTTTAAAGCCACTTTCAATTTCTTCATAGTCTACTAGAATATCATCCAGCTGTTCCTCCAGCTTTTCGATATTTGCTTCACTTGCATTTCCCATTAGTTCATCAAAAAAACCCATCGTATACACTCCTCTTTTACTGCATAAATCTCAGCAGAATACATTCGCTGGGATTTAATTCAATAGAAAGATTTCCTTTCTTTGAACTGAATATACGTTTTTTGTTTTGCAGCGCCTGCCATTTTCCTTTGCGGATCGGAATATGGGCGGTTCGCTTCTCTGTAATATTCCGGTTAAATAGATAGACCATATGTTCATCATGCGCCTCATGTCCAAAGGCATCCACTCCATTGTCAATCCATCTTTCAAAGCCGAATAGATCTTCATGCAAATCATGCGGTTTCCAGTGACCGGTACGCAGCACAGGGTGCTCTTTGCGCCACTTTCCAATTTGTTTATACCAGTTTAATAAATCCTGCTCCTCGTTGCCCCATGGATAAGGCTTACGGTTGTCCGGGTCAGCTCCCCCGTGCACTCCGGCTTCATCTCCGTAATAGAGAGAAGGAATTCCAGGAAATGAATACAGCCATAAACTCAGGCCTTTTACCTGCGCCCGGTTAATGTTTACCCGGTGCTCCTCCTCCATATCGGCCGGCAGATAGTCGTGCAGCATCGTGATAATCCGCTCCACATCATGACTCGAAAGCATGTTCATTAAGGCATAAAAATATTGCTGTGGATAGTGTTCGTTGAGCGTGGTCAGCCGACGGTTCACAAAGAACGCATCTACCTCGCCTTTCATAAAGTCGAGCATAATTCTACGAAGCGGGTAGTTCATCACCGAGTCCAGCACGCCTCCAAGAAAATAATCTCTGCGGTTTCCATAAGAACTTTTATTCGAAGCATCTTCCCATACTTCCCCTAAAAGTACGCTCGATTTATCCTCTTTCTTCAACTGCTGGTAAAGCTTTTTAATCAAGTCATCCGTCAGCTCATCTGCTACGTCCAGCCGCCAATGGTTTACTCCAGACCTTTGCCAGGATTGGATGACACTGTTCTCGTCATCGACAAGAAAGCTTTGATAGTCTTCGTTTTCTTTATTCAGCGTTGGAAGTGTCCCCACTCCCCACCAGGCATCATAGTCATCCGGATAGTGATGAAACGTGTACCAGGTGTAATATGGTGATTCTTTCGACTGATAGGCTCCTAGAGAGTCGTATTGATTTTCTCTATTAAAATATATACTGTTACTGCCTGTATGACTGAAAACACCGTCTAGCATAATTTCGATGCCCCGGTCAGCGGCTTCCTTAATTAACTGCTCAAATTCCTCTTTGGTACCGAGCAGCGGATCGATTTTATGATAATCCCCCGTGTCATACCGGTGGTTACTTTCGGCTTCAAAAATCGGATTCAAATAGATAACGGTAACCCCAAGAGAAGCAATGTAGTCTAACTTTTCCTGAATTCCCTGCAAGTTCCCTCCGAAAAAGTCCCAGCGTACAACCTCTCCTCGCTCGTTTCTAATATAGAAAGGGTCATTTTCCCAATGAGCGTGAATTAAGCTTGTCTTTGGAGCCTTTTTGGGATCTATTTCTCCTCCCGCAAAGAATCGGTCCGGGAAGATTTGATACATCGTAGCGTTTTTCCACCAGTCAGGTGTCTTGTACTCGGGATTATAAACCGTGATCTGCCAGGAAGGCGGAACATGGTCATATATGGTTCCTTCTCCGCTTTCAAAGATGTTCTCTCGACCGTAAAACAAGGTGTGATCCGTAAGTATAATCTCAAAAAAGTACCAGATTAACTGAGGTTCATCCGGCATCGTAATCGACGTTTCATACGAGTCGAACTGATGCTCCTCGCTGTACAGATCCATCTTTTTCGTTTTTTCTGTATCGGTTTTATCAAGAATGTAATGAAGGATAACATGCGACACTTCAAACCGATTATGAATATCAATGGATAATGATACTTTGGAACCTTTTGGCGCAGCACCAAAAGGTTCTCTGTAGACTAAGTCAAAACTATTATGATAAATGTCCCTGTGTTTCACATAAACTCCCCCTAAGACCTCACTTTAACATTCGTGTGCGCTGAATCTGCCAAATGTCACGAGCATACTCCTGGATCGTTCGATCACTGGAGAACTTCCCGGATTTTGCAATGTTAATCAGACTCTTTCTATTCCATTCCCGCTCCTTCAGAAAGTCGCGGCTCACTTTCTGCTGAGTAAAGAGATAGCTGGCAAAATCTTTTAGTACAAAGAACTCATCGTTGTAGGTAAGCAGGGCATCATAGATTTCCTGGAAGTCCGTTTCTCCCTTAGAAAAAGGACTATAGTGCACCAGCTGGTCTAAGGTGTGTCTTACTCTTGAGTCATTTTCATAAATTTCTCTAGAGGAATAGTTTCCATTCCGGTAATACTCTAATACCTCTTCCGAACTCATTCCGAACGTGTAAATATTATCGTCTCCGACCAGATCATGGATTTCCACATTCGCTCCATCCATGGTTCCCACCGTTAACGCTCCGTTCATCATGAACTTCATGTTTCCTGTTCCGGAAGCTTCCTTACTGGCCGTAGAAATCTGTTCACTCACATTACTGGCTGGAATGACGCGCTCAGCAATCGATACAGAATAATTGGGTAAAAAGACTACTTTAATTTTATCTTTCACGTCGCGGTCGTTATTGACGACATGCGCGATACGATTAATCAGCTGAATCACCTTTTTCGCAAAATGGTAGCTCGATGCTGCCTTTGCTCCAAAGAAAAAGGTTCTAGGTACAATATCCAACGTAGGATCGGATTTAATCTCATTGTACAAATGCATAATGTGGAGTGCGTTCAGCAGCTGGCGTTTATAGCCATGAAGCCTTTTAATGTGGACGTCAAATATCGAGGCCGGATCAACGGCGATCCCTTGAGTCTCTTGTACCCAGTCAACCAGATTTTGTTTGTTTTGCTGTTTAATATCATGTAAACGATCTAGGAAGGCGGTGTCTTCCTGTTTATTCAGCAGATCTTCTAACCGTTTGGGCTGCTCAATCCAGCTGTCGCCAATCGCTTCAGTGATAGCAGAAGTCAACGGTTTATTGGCATGCATCAGCCATCTTCTATGAGTAATTCCGTTCGTTTTATTATTAAAGCGTTCAGGAAACGTGTCGTAAAACCGCTTCATTTCCCTTTTCTTTAATATTTCCGTGTGGAGCTTCGCGACTCCGTTCACACTATGACTGCCCACAATAGATAAATGAGCCATTTTCACCTGACCGTCCGCCACTATGGCAAGGTCGGCAATCCTGTCAAAATCTCCAGGGTACGTACGCCATAAATCCTGGCAGAAACGCTCATTAATCTCATCAATAATCATAAAGATGCGGGGTAAAAGAGAGCGGACCATATCTACAGGCCATGACTCCAGGGCTTCACTGAGTGTTGTATGGTTGGTATAAGAAACAGATGATTGCGTAAGATCCCAGGCTTCTTCCCATCCTAACCCTTTTTCGTCCATTAAAATGCGCATTAATTCCGGAATGACTAGAGCAGGGTGTGTATCGTTGATATGAAGAGCAGCTTTATCCGGGAAAGACGTCCAAGGCAGATCCAGACGTTCAAACGAGCGTATGACAGACTGAACCCCTGCAGACACCAGGAAGTATTCCTGCTTCAGTCGCAGCCTTTTTCCTTCATCCGTTGAATCATCCGGGTACAGGAAGGAAGATATAGACTCAAGCTCCCGCTTATAATCTAAAAAGGAAGCAGAATTATTTTCGATTTCGGCTTTTCTTAATGTATTCTCTACGATCGGCTCCGCCGACCATAACCTCAGTGTATTGACGGTATCATTGTTATAGCCAGCAATTGGAACATCATAAGGAACAGCCTGAACCTGTTCATAATTTTTATATTCGAAGTGAAGGGAACCCGATTCATTTTTTACCGCTTCCACATTACCGCCAAACCGGACTTCAACTGCTTCTTCAGGGCGGCGGACTTCCCATATAAAGTCCTGGGAGAGCCAGTGATCGGGAAGTTCAACCTGCTGGCCGTCAATAATGTGCTGCTCGAACATTCCATATCTGTATCGGATCCCATATCCATGCCCAGCCAATTCCAAGGAGGCCAGTGAATCTAAGAAACAAGCTGCCAAACGGCCTAATCCGCCATTTCCAAGCCCTGCATCGTGCTCCTTCTCCTCAAGATTGTTCAGATTCAAGCCTAAATCGTCCAGTCCTTCTTCTACCAGAGATAACATCTTCAGGTTAAGCAAATTATTTCCGAGCAGGCGTCCCATTAAAAATTCCATAGAAAAGTAATAGACCTGCTTATTCTTATTCGTCCTGTAATCCTGATTGGTTTTAACCCAGTTTCTGCTGATTCGTTCCTGAACCAACGCACCTAAGGCTTTGTAAGCATCGCTCTCTGTTGCTTCTTCCGCCTTTTTCCCAAGTTTTGTCTCAAGCTTTGCTTTGAACGCTTCCTTAAACTCTTCTTTATCGCTGAACATTAAAGTCACCTTATCGTCTCCTCTCATCCCGCCTGCTACTGGATCATAGATTTATATAAATCCATGTACTCATTAGCAGAGGTCTCCCATGTGAACTTGCTCTTGCTAATATTATTGACTAACTTCTCCCAAGAAACAGGGTCATGATAGATTTCGATGGCTCTTCTGATCGTATAAAGCATGTCGTGTGCGTTGTAATTCTCAAAGGTAAAGCCGTTTCCTTCTCCCGTATCTTCTACAAAAGGATGAACCGTATCAGCTAAACCGCCTGTTTCCCGCACAATAGGGGCTGTCAGATAACGTAATGCGATTAACTGCCCGATACCGCACGGCTCAAATCTTGACGGCATTAAGAACATGTCGCTTGCCGCATAAATCTGACGGGAAAGAGGTTCCGAAAATGTAATATTGGCAGACATTTTGTCAGGGTGGCGGTCCTGCGCCCATTGAAACATCTGCTCATACTGCTCTTCACCTGTACCCAGTAATACGATTTGTACATCCTCTTCGGATAGAAGATCGTCAATGACGTGACCAATGAGGTCGAATCCTTTTTGTTCGACCAATCTGGAAACGATGCCAATCATAGGTACATCTTCTCTTGCCGGTAATCCTAATTGCTCCTGAAGCCACACTTTGTTCAGTGCTTTTTGAATCAATGAAGTGCGGAAAGGAAAAGCAAGAGCTTCGTCATTCATAGGGTTATAATTTTGTTCATTAATTCCATTGACTATACCGACCAATTCATTGGAACGCTTTCTTAATACTCCGTCTAGGTTTTCCCCGAAATAAGGCGTTTGAATCTCTTTTGCATAAGTTTCACTAACGGTTGTAATAAAATCTGCGAAATTCAGTGCGCCCTTCATAAAATTGACGTCACCGTAAAATTCGAACGTGTCTTCTGTTACCATATTCTCATCGTAGTCCATTAAGTCATGAGCTACGGAACGAGCAAAAATCCCCTGATATTTCAGGTTATGGATGGTAAAGACCGTCTTCATCCCCTGAAACTTTTCCACATCCTTATAGTGGGTATGTAACAAGGCAGGAATCAGCCCGCTTTGCCAGTCGTGGCAGTGCAGCACGTCAGGACGCCAGTCCAGCGCATTTACCATTTCCATAATGGCGCGATTGAAAAAGACAAATCGTTCAGCCTCGTCATCATATCCATACAAGTTTGAACGTTTAAAATAGTATTCATTATCAATAAAATAAACAGGTACACCTTCGTATTCTATATATTCAACTCCTGCATATTGGTTCCGCCAGCCCATTTGAACATTCAATTCATCCAAATGCGTCAACTGCATTTTCCAATGGTCGTCCATATTCTCATACTTCGGGAGTACGACTCTAACGTCAGTCCCTTGTTCTCTCAGGGATTGAGGAAGAGATCCTAATACATCCGCCAGTCCCCCCGTTTTTATAAATGGTGTGCATTCCGATCCAATCATTAATACATTCATTGTGGTTCACTCCTTTATGTGTTCACTACCTCACTTATTATGGCCGATAGACGTGCAAAGATGATGAAAAAGGGCTGTCAGAATGAATTGGTTCAGACAGCCCTTTTTATAAACTTTTACATGGTTTTTCGTTTAGGTAAAACAAATGGTTTCTCCGGGGCGCCAATTAATGTACGGCTCTCGGAAATGCTGCAATCTTTATCAAGAATGACATTTTCCAGGACCGCATTACTTTCAATTTCACAACGCTGCATAATAATCGAGTTTTTAATGACGGCCCCTTCACCCACTTTAACGCCACGGAACAGAATACTGTCTTCCACATGGCCTTCAATAATACAACCGTTGGCTACTAACGTATTATTTACGTTAGAAGAAGTGGCATACTTAGCCGGTGCTTCATTCTTAACCTTTGTCAGAACAGGCGCATCATCTCTAAATAGTTCGTCCCGCTCCTCAACGTCAAGCAGCTTCGTGCTGGCACGATAATAGCTTTCTACCGAATTTACCAGCGCGTGAACGCCCTCATATTCAAAAGCATGGACATGAAGATCCGGAATCTTGGCTTTAATGCCATCAAGGAAGAAGTGCGAGCAGCCATGGGCAATACACTCTTCCACTAATTCATACAAATAATCTTTTTTGATAAGATACATATCCATATAAACATTGGTATTCCCTTGATCATTGTTAATGGACGTTACCCGGCCTTCTTCATCTACATCCAGTTTATGAGCCATTTGGTGCTCCGGATAAAGCTCATCTACTTTTGTATAAATAACGGTAACATCAGCATTTACATCTTTATGCTCCTTAAGCACATCCTGGAAGTTAATGTTGCAAATGTGCTGGGAACCTGAGACTAGAATATAGTCAGCAAGTGTACGCCTTAGGAAATCTATATTGTTATGAAAATGCTGCAGATCTCCTCTGGAAATATCCGTTGGATCATTCCAGTCCGGCGGAAGAATGAAAAGACCTCCGCGCTTACGGTCGAGATCCCAGGCTTTGCCCTGTTCGAGGTGGTCCATAAGAGATCTGTACTTGCGACGGGCGAATACAGCAACAGACTCAATGCGCGAATTCGTCATGTTGGAAATCGTAAAGTCAATCATTCGGTAACGTCCGGCAAATGGAACCGCAGCTCCACACCGGAAGTAGGTTAGTTCATCCAATAAATCCTGTTCATGATCCAAGTTTATAATTCCTGCTATTTGATCCATAGAATCCTCCTCTTAACTATTAGCTGCATAGCTTGATGCCATGACGCTGCCTTCTTCTGCTACTAGCGTAATTTCACTGTCCGGGGCAGGATCACCAATAACTGCTCCATCCTCGATTACGCTTCCTTTTGCAATGATAGCGCGATTAATTTTTACATTTTTACCGATCTTTACATCAGGCATGATGACGGAATCCTTAACAATGGAGGATTCGTCCACATGTACCCCATAAAAGATAACCGAAGTATCAATCGTTCCATATATGCGGCAGCCCTCGTTAATCAGGGCGTTCCTGACTGTGGCAGAAGGTGCTATATACTGCGGAGGCTGATTTGGATTTTTGGAATAGATTCTCCATGTATGATCATTCAAATTAAGTTCCGGTTTAGGTTGAAGTAAATCCATATTGGCTTCCCACAAACTGTCAACGGTACCAACATCCTTCCAGTAACCGTCAAAGGTATAAGCCATTAACTTCTTCTCATCTTTAAGAAGAGCCGGTATAATATCTTTCCCGAAGTCATGGGAGGAATCTTCTTTTTCCGCATCTTCGATCAAATACTGCTTCAGCACGTCCCAGCGGAAAATATATACGCCCATAGAGGCCAGGTTACTCTTCGGAAATTCAGGTTTTTCATCAAATTCATCAATTCTTCCATTTTCTTCTGTGTTCATAATGCCGAAACGGCTGGCATCTTCCCATGGCACTTCCAGGACGGAAATGGTGGCGTCAGCGCCGGAAGCTTCGTGATAATCGAGCATATCACTGTAATCCATTTTATAAATATGGTCACCTGAAAGAACGAGCACATGCTCCGGATCGTATTGATTCAGGAATTCCAGGTTTCTGTAAATGGCGTTGGCTGTTCCTTCATACCAGCCTCCTCCTTCTGCCTGCATAAACGGAGGAAGAACGGATACTCCACCATATTTACGGTCGAGATCCCATGGTGCTCCAATACCAATATAGTCATTTAAAACAAGAGGCTCATACTGAGTCAGCACCCCGACTGTATCAATCCTTGAGTTGGTGCAGTTACTTAAAGGAAAATCGATGATTCTGTATTTCCCACCAAAATAGACCGCAGGCTTGGCAATCTTTTTGGTAAGTGATTTTAATCTTGTTCCTTGTCCTCCAGCTAACAGCATAGCTACACATTCTTTATTTTTCATGATTTTCCTCCTTGGATACTGAAGTTCTCTTCAAGAAGCTCACACCGAGCGGTGGAATGGTCATGGTGATATGCTGATCCTGACCCTGCCAGGGTTCAGGAATTGTTCCGAGCGGCCCTCCATTGACCTGCCCTGAACCTCCGAAGCGTTCCGAATCACTCGAGAAAATTTCTTTGTATGAGCCATGTTTTGGTACTCCTACTTTGTAATCGTGGTAAACCTGAGGAGTGAAGTTACATACCACAATTAATTGATCGTTTGATGTACGGCTGTTCCTTGCAAATGATACAATGCTTTGATCGTAATTCTGGGCATCAATCCAGGAGAACCCTTCCTCTTTGTGATCGAGCTCCCACAAAGGAGCCGAATCCAGATAGAGTTGGTGAAGCTCTTTCATGTAATTTTGGGTGGCAGCATGAGAGTCATACTCCAGGAGCTCCCAATCAAGATCTTCAAGGTCTTTCCATTCATCGAACTGACCAAATTCACCTCCCATGAATAATAACTTCTTACCAGGGTGGGCATACATGTACCCTAAGAAAGCTCTTAAGTTTGCAAATTTCTGCCAGTAATCACCCGGCATCTTATTTAATAACGATTTCTTACCATGAACAACTTCATCATGGGAAATCGGTAATACGAAATTTTCTGAGAAAGCATAGAACAATGAGAATGTAATGAGATTATGGTGGTACTTACGATGAATCGGGTCTGTTTCCATATATTTGAGCATGTCATTCATCCAGCCCATATTCCATTTATAGTTAAAGCCGAGCCCCCCGATATAGGTCGGAGCACTGACTAATGGCCAAGAGGTCGATTCTTCTGCCATCATGAGGGTATCTGGAACTTCTTCAAATACAGCCTCATTCATCTTCTTAATGAAAGAAACCGCTTCGATGTTTTCACGGCCTCCATATTCATTCAGTTCCCATTCTCCTTCGTTCTTTCCAAAGTCTAAATACAGCATGCTTGCTACGGCATCGACCCGCAGGCCATCCAAGTGATATTCCTTCAGCCAGTAAATCGCATTGGATATCAAGAAGCTGTGTACTTCACTTCTGCCAAAATCAAAGGTTAATGTGCCCCATTGGGTCTTTTCAGCTTTACTCGGGTTCTGATATTCATAGAGGGCCTCTCCGTCAAAACGCCTTAAGCCGTGTTCGTCTTTACAAAAGTGTCCAGGTACCCAGTCCAGAATGACTCCGAGCCCATTCTGGTGACACTGATCGACGAAATATTTGAAATCATCCGGTGATCCGTAGCGTGAGGTCACACCAAAGTAACCAGTGGTCTGATAGCCCCAGGAACGATCAAAAGGATGTTCCATTATGGGAAGGAGTTCGATATGGGTATAGCCGAGATCTTTAACATAAGGAATCACCATATCTGCGTATTCACGATAATTGTAGAATACTTCAGGTTCGATATATTTCCACGATCCTAAATGCAGCTCATAGATGGATACAGGAGATTCATAGATATTTTGAGCTTTTCGTTCCTGCATCCATTCACTGTCATTCCATGTATAGTTATCGAGAGGATAGACAACAGAAGCTGTATCGGGGCGCAATTCGCTGGAAAAAGCGTAAGGATCAGCTTTTAAACGAAGATGTCCATGAGCCGTCAAAATTTCATATTTGTAAATCGTCCCTTTTTCAAGGTTCGGAATAAAGGCCATCCATATTCCATTATCGTTCACTTTCTCCATAGGATTCTGTCTTCCGTCCCATTCATTAAATATACCTACCACGCTTACTTGTACAGCATTGGGCGCCCAGACTGCAAAACGAATACCTTCTACTCCGTCCTTAACATCCGGGTGGGCTCCAAGAAGCCGGTAGCTATACCGGAGATTTCCTTCATGAAATAAATATATATCGTGTTCTAACGTTGATTCATTGGCCACACCATCACTCCTCTATCGTTTAGAAATATAGTTTGTTCGCTAAAGCAAGAATTCATGCTAATTTCCGCTATGTTCTTATCATAAAATCCAAGTTTAGCTTTTACAATTGAATTTAATAAAAATTTTCTGAAAAGTTTTGTCGAATTTTGCCTGCTTCCGTAAATATTGCTCGAATTGGAGCCAAATGCTAAATAAGCCCTTATAGTAAGCGCTTTCAATGAGTTACTCCTCCTATTCCACTATAATCCCACCTAAAAACCTTATTTTGTAATTTACAATATTTGGATGACCTGAGGTGGATAATATTCCCACACCCTCTAATGGTAATATTATTGTAATAAAGATTATGGTAATAAATTGGTTTCACCAAAATTATTTAGTGGTAAAGACAGAGTAAACAAATTAAGAGGTGAGTGGTTATGTCATTAGCAGGGATCAGTTTACTGATTATCGCAATCTCCTTTGCTTTAATTGCCATATTCGTGGTGAAGACATTGAAAGCAGCATCCAGCACAATGTCTAGTGTCTCTACTACTCTTGAAAAAGTAGAAGGACAGATGCAGGGGATTACAACGGAATCAGAAAGCTTATTAAAGAAAACGAACAATATTGCAGCAGACTTTGAAAATAAAACTCAATCATTGAACGGATTGGTAAGTTCCTTACAAAACGTCGGTTCAACGGTTGGGAATGTGAATCAATCCTTACAGGGAATGAGTGAAAGTGTCGCTCATGCATCCAATAAGAGAGACGACCAGGTGGCGCAGGCCATGCGATGGGGCGATGCAGCTCTCAATCTGTATATGAAGTGGAAAAGAACTCAAAGAAAATAGGAAAGCGAGGCTTACACAATGGACTATTTAGGAATTGGTGTACTTATCATAGGGATAGCTTTTGCAATTGTCTCCATATTTTTAATTAAAGCATTGAATAATTTAGCCAATGTTCTTGGAGGAGTTCGCAAAACCGTCGATCAGCTTCCGGAACAATTGGACTCCGTTATGAAAGAAACTTCAAACGTTCTTAACAATGGTAATGATACCTTAGCAGATGTAAATGAGAAGATACGTGCCCTGAGCCCTCTCTTCTATATTGTCGGGGATATCGGGGAATCTTCCAGAAAGCTTACATCCTCACTCGTAGATATGACTCATTCCATGAAGGAAAGTACGCACGAGGGTGAACAGAAAATTAACGAAGAAGGCTGGCGCGGTATTTACGGTGCTCTTGCTCTTACCTACTATTTAACACAAAAACGTAAAGAGCTAAAAACGGCACGTGTAGGAGGTCAATCATGAGTAAAAAAGACTGGCTTACTGGTTTATCCATAGGGGCCTTGAGTGGTATGAGTGCCCAATCACTTAAGAAAAGTCCCTCTGTTTATAAAATGAAGTTTGAACGCAAGAAAGACAATTTCGTAGAGACTGGTAAAGAGAAGTACAGGAACATGCAGGCAGCGAGACAAGAACTGCAGAGGAAAGCTAAAACTAATACAAAGGGGAAATTAAACATGGAAAATAATCAAACGACTCAAAATCAAACTCAGCCTAAACGCGGAGGCAGAAAGCTTCCACTTGCGATTATTACAGGTGCCGTGATCGGCGGAGCCTTTATTTTAATCAAAGATCCTCAGGAAAGACAGCGTCTGAAAGAAGGTTCCCGCTCCACTAAAGAGTCCGTCACCGGATTTGCTTCTGAAGTAAAAGAAGACCCATCAGGTAAAAAAGATGACATTATGACTCGCGTAAAACGAGTAGTAAACATTACAAACGAAGCGATTTCCACAATTCAAGAAGTATTCAATAATCAGGGTAAAGAGATTTCCGATAAGGTACAAGATATTAAAGAAGAGTCTGAAGAAATTATCTCCACAGCGAAAGATGCTGGAGAAGACCTGCAGGAAGCAGGAAGCAAAGCCAAAGAAGCGAAAGAAGAATTAACAGACTCTGAAGACGAAGCAGCAGCTACTTCCAACACAGAAGATAACGTAGTAAGTGTAAATAAAACTCGATAAATAGACGTTAAAGACTCTACTAGAGAATTAGTAGAGTCTTTTATTTTCCACTACATACACGTATCTCTAAGTTTCTCAGCTCTGATCATTCTTACTAAAAAACTCTGTTACCTTTAAGCCAAAGCTCCCGTTTGTTGAAGACTTGATTTCGAGATAAATGGGTCCGTTATGTTAGATGGATAAGGGTTGGTTGGGAAATAACTCGTCTTGTTCCATCACCCAGACACTCAAGACATAAGCCATTCATCAACGGACGGAAAGACCACTGCCCTTTTGATGCTCGGCTTATGCTGGTCGTGTCTTTCGGGGTGATGCCACATTTGAACACTTTCCTATGGGGGAACGGTGAGCTTCCTCCGTCGTTTCACTCCCTGGGGTCTCACCTAGATCCTTCTCCCACGGGAGTCTCATCATTTCCCAACCAACCCAACGATAGGAAGAAAAACGGACCTGCTGAAAAAAGAGGTTTTGTTTATAACTCGTTTGCAGTAAGCGCCTTTATATCAATGTTTTCCATTGTAATGAAGCAAAAAGTAGGAACTAATTCCCTGATATCATGATAACGAGGCAGGTAATATTCAGAGTGGTTTCGAGTCGCTGATTTGGCAAAGTCCTGAGGGGGACGATGGAGACTCCTGCGGGATGAACATGATCGGTGAGATCCCGCAGGGCTGTTAAGCCCGAGGAAGCTCAGCACATGCCCGCGGAAAGCGTAATCGTCCCCCGAAGGACCTTCCTCATAACCAATATCTCGAAACTGAGTCTTTAACTAATCGGCCCTATTGTGTAATAAGCCTACTATGTAAATAACCATAACCTTTTATAGATCCTATTAAAAAAAGAGGGCTAACGCCCTCTTTACATGTCAGATGGATCCCGCTCCGGTAATCGATCTTTATCGATATATTCGTTGTCAGCCATCCCAAACTCCGTGCTATGATTCTTGAACTGAGCCAGCCGGCCGTTTCGTTTCTCACCTTTGTTCTTATTTTCTTTAAACTGATTATCCGGCTTTTTGTCCTTCTTACTCATCTGATAACCACCCTTTCAAAATAAAATGCCTCTTCGGTTTAGGCTTTGAAATTAAGGGTCATTTATACATGAGAATTGAAAGGAGGACTATTCCGTAATAAAGTTCCTGTTTACTTCTTCCTCTGATCGATCTTCCATCCGCTCTAAATGTTTGCTGAACATGGCCATGACCAGCAAATGGACTTTGGCCTGCGTGTACTTATAGAAGAACCACGGTAGAGATGGCATGAAATCATGAATAGCAACAATAGCTTCGTGAGTGCCGGGGATCTGCCTGAACTCCATCCGCCCTCTCATATTCTTCTGGTCATCTGAAAGACCGCCACCCGTAATGTAATAAAGCGCACGGCTCGACGTGCTTCTCTCATGAGAATAACTCATCTTAAGCAGAGATGAGTCTGAGAAGGAAAAGCCGATGCGGCAATTTAGATTCTCATCTACCGTTGTGGTAATCCAAGGATTTAATTTGTCTTCCAGCCATTTCACATAGTGCTGGGCCACCCAATTGGCATCTTTACCAGCGGGTATAATAATTCGCTGAACCGAACGAACGTCATGCTGGATATCCAGGTTCGGTGTTTTTTTAGTGCTTTTTCCTTCACTCTGCTTTTCCTTTTCAAGCGCGTCCCTTGCTGCTTCTTCAAATGTTATCGAACCCCGGCTGATTCCAGGTGCTTCATTCTCCGGGTGCGTCGTCATCGGATGCGTAAGACTTTCAATCAGTGGATAAGCAATCTCTTTAGGAGCACCGGCAACTAAAGTTACCCATAAACGTGATAATCTCACCGTCATAAAAGGAAGATCGAACAGTTTCGGGTTTCTTCCCATTACTTGAGCGGTTTTCAGCATCATGGACCGGTACGTCATGACTTCCGGACCGCCTACATCAATCGAACGGTCTTTTAATTCCTCTTGGTCCACACTTTTATCAAGTGCATTCAATACATCTGGTAAAGCGACTGGATGCGTTTCTGTCTTGGTCCATTTAGGCAGAAGCATTACCGGCAGTCTTTTTACCAATTTTCTCAGAATGGGAAAGGAGGATCCTTTTGGACCTACGATAAGCCCTGCTCTGATAGTGGTCACTGGGACACCATAAGAACGCAGGATCTGGTCCACTTCCTGCCTGCTTTTTAAATGCCTGGATAAAGATTTCGAACTCTTCGGAATGATTCCACTTAAGTAAATGATCTGCTTGACCCCTTGTTTCTTAGCTGCCTGGGCAAAATTATCCGCTAAAATAACATCCATGTCCTGAAAAGATCCCTGAGTGAGCTTAGCTCCAGGCATCATGGAATGCACAAGGTAAACAGCAATGTCCGCTCCCTCAAGCCCTTTCTCAGCGTCTGCCATAGAGTAAAGGTCACAGGAACGCCATGTGACGTTTTCACTGTCCTCTTTATTATCGCCGTTCCTTGATAAAGCAATCACCTCCGCGTGATCTGTCAGCTTATCCATTAAATTATTTCCTATATACCCACTCGCTCCTGTAAGAGCAACTACAGGTCTTTGATTTGACATTAAGATCCTCTCCTTTTTATTTCCATATAAATTGAATTCCCTTTTATTCCCTGTAAGTAACTTGTGGATAGGCTGGGATGTTACGCTTTCTTAAGTTTCATTGAGGAGAGAATCAGTTTTGGAAGCATTCGAAACGTGAAAAGTGGGGAGTGGACTAAGATATCCCCTTACTTTAAGGAGGCCCCTGCCTAATGCAGCTCCACAACTGAGTCTTAAAGGATACATTTTTAAAGAAAAACCTATACACATCCAGGTGCTTGATTAGTTACAGGGGTATTCATGGAGTGAACCCTTATTGGTTATACTCATACATAAGCCTCCTAAACGCTTTGCATTACATTGAGAAGCATTAGTTTTGACACATATGATGCGATGTCTTATTGTATTCAGGTAATATGTAGTATTTTAGTCAGGATTAAAACAGACAACCGTCTGCTGGATAAAGGAGGTACACCATGAAATCATTGTGGAACACATATGTGCAAACGTCTCTCATTAAAAAAATCACCGCTGCTCTTATTCTTGGTATTGTTATCGGACTTATTTTTGGAGAAGAAGCTTCTGTTTTAGCTCCGTTTGGTGATCTACTGCTTCGTCTGCTTCGGTTTATCATTATCCCATTAATCTTATTAACCCTGATTGTCGGGGTAAACCAGACAAATATCGGCAATCTTGGACGAATGGGCGGAAAGGTATTTCTTTACTATTTAGGAACCTCTGCTTTTGCGATAATAGTCGGAGTGCTGGTCGCCAGCCTTTTCAACCCTGGTACAGGCACGTCGCTTGATGGAAGCGAAAGTTTTGAAGTTCCTGAGAATCCAGGTGTGACACAGGTTCTATTAAACATTGTACCGGATAATATATTTACTGCCTTCACAGAAATGAATTTGCTCGGAATTATTTTCACAGCGATTGTATTCGGAATTGCGATTTCTTATTTGCGTTCCACTCAAAGCTATGGAAATTTAGGGGACCATCTCTATAAAGTAATAGAGGCCCTTAACGAAGCAACGCTTACGGTTATGAAAGGAATTCTGCAGTATGTACCGATCGGTATTCTCGCTATTATTGCCGAAGTCGTAGGTACTCAGGGACTCAACACACTCGGGTCTTTAGGGAACTTTATTTTAGTTCTTTATATCGCCTTACTTGTTCAGCTCGTACTATACACCGTTTTACTTTTCGTAACGAAAAGAAATCCAGGCGCCTTCTTTAAAGAAGCCCGCACCCCTATGCTTACGGCATTTGTCACGCAGAGCAGTTCGGGTACACTGCCAGTAACCTTGAATGCGGCTCATAATCTCGGCATCTCCAAAAGCTTATACGGCTTCAGTCTGCCTCTGGGGGCAACCATAAATATGGACGGGGCAGCTATTCGAATCGCTGTGTCCGCTGTATTTGCCGCTAACGTTGTAGGCGATCCGCTAAGTATGACAGCCATTATTCAGGTGGTTATTGTCGGAACTCTTGCTTCTGTCGGTACAGCTGGTGTTCCAGGAGCGGGTATTATCATGATTGCTACGGTCTTTTCTCAAGTAGGTCTCCCTATGGAAGCCGTGGCACTTCTAACAGCGGTCGACGTCCTTGTCGGTATGGGGGCAACCGCTTTAAACGTCACAGGAGATTTAGTAGGTTCTTCCGTGATTAACAAAACGGAGAAAAATCAAGACGCTTCATAAATCTAATAAAAGTCAAGAACCCTCGTGTCCGTTCATGGACACGAGGGTTTTTATGATTAATAGCGTGTTTATTCAGATTTCTTTAGTACCGAATTATTAAGTTCTCCAGCTGTTGTTTCTCCGGCAAGAGCCATGGTTAAATCCAGGTCGGCCAGCATATTTTGTAAAACTTCCCGCACACCCCGTTGTCCTGCTACCGCAAGTCCATACATGCACGGTCTTCCCACAAGTACTGCATCCGCTCCTAGAGCCAGAGCTTTGACCACATCTGCCCCTCTGCGAATTCCGCTGTCCATAAGTACAGGGATCTGGCCTCCTACTGCTTCACAAACCTCCGGCAAAGCTTCAAGCGCTCCGAGTGCGCCGTCCACCTGCCTGCCACCGTGGTTGGATACAATAATCCCATCTATCCCGTATTCCAAAGCAAGCATTGCATCATCAGGGTGGAGAATTCCTTTTAACAGAATAGGAAGATTCGTATGCTCCTTAATAAAAGTGAGATCCTCCCAGGTCAGCCCTGGGTTTCCGAACGTCTTTGTCCAGTGCATAATGGCTGAAGCCGGGTCCTCTTCAGGAGTTTTCTCAAGACGAGAACGGAAGATAGGATCTGATAAATAATTTCCTACACCTTCCCCTGCTAGAAATGGAAGATAAACATTTTTTAAATCCTTCTCACGCCACGCCATCATGGGTGTATCCAGGGTCACTACGATAGCGGAATACCCTGAGTTCTCGGCTCTTTTCAAGAAGCTGGCTGTTACTTCAGGATCTTTATTCCAATAAAGCTGAAACCACCGGGGTGCATCGCCCATGGCATTTGCAATTTCCTCAAGTGACCTTGTGGAAGCAGAACTTGTAATATAAGGGACTTCCATTTCGGCCGAGGCTTTGGCGGCAGCCAGTTCTCCATCTGGATGGATGATAGACTGGACGCCAATAGGCGCAAGCATCAGCGGCGAGGCATATGTATGACCGAATAACTCGACTGTTAAATCGCGGCTTTCTACGTTTCTGAGCATTCTCGGTACAATCTTCCACTTCTTGAATGCCTCAAGATTGGCATCCATTGTGCTTTCTCCGCCTGCTCCTCCGGCTATGTAATCATAAGGCCCATCTTCCAGCACCTCTCTTGCTAGTTTTTCCCACTCTTCATAAACGACGGGCAGTCTGTCTGGATCCGGATCGGGCATTGTCTGGTAGACCTTAAACTGAATCTGATTACCGAAGTTCGACATGACACATCTCCTCCTTATCATTTACACAATATGGTTATGTACTCAGTTTATCACATCCTATGAATGCGTTTACAAAAAGATAGGCTTTAGTATTCTATTTAGTAACTTTATTAGAGATAAGCTCCCTTTTCTGTAAGACTTGACTTCGAGATAAATGGGTCCGTTATGTTAGATGGATAAGGGTTGGTGGGGAAATAACTCGCTTTCCTGTGGCCCTATATGACGTAGGGTCGATCGACGTTGCCACAGGACGTGGCGAATTTAGTCGATCCTCCTTTTTTCCATGAGCCTCCTCCATCGTTTCACTCCCTGCGGGGTCTCACCTAGATCCTTCTCCCACGGGAGTCTCATCATTTCCCAACCAACCCAACGATAGGAAGAAAAACGGACCTGCTGAAAAAAAGAGGTTTTGTTTATAACTCGTTTGCAGTAAGCGCCTTTATATCAATGTTTTCCATTGTAATGAAGCAAAAAGTAGGAACTAATTCCCTGATATCATGATAACGAGACAGGTAATATTCAGAGTGGTTTCGAGCTTCTGATCTGGCAAGGTCCGGAGGGGGATAATGAAGACTCCTGCGGGATGAACATGATCGGTGAGACCCCGGAGAGCTTTAGCTCGAGGAGGCTCAGCACATGCCCGCGGAAAGCGAATTATCCCCCGCAGGACCTTTCCTCTCATAAAATATCTCGAAGCTGAGTCTTCAACTAATCGGCCCTATTGTTGAATAAGTCTTCGATACACATCAATTCTAAAGATTATCCATTACCCAAAAATTATATCTGCCAATTTCAGCCTCAAGGCGGAACTAAATTCCTTCTGCGGTTCATCGTGGTATTCCTTTATCCGCTATACAATAAATGTAATCCAATTATAAAGGCGTGATGAAAATGTCATCAGTTAAAGAAGCTGCGGTTCGTGAACGTACGGACCATCTCCAGGAAGAAAGTACACCTTCCGTTTTTAAAAACCGCAATTTCCTATTATTATGGGGAGCTGCTCTTTTATCCAGTTTCGGTATTTCGTTCTTTTTATTTTCCCAAAGCTGGTATGTAGTCAATGTTTTGAATCTTGAAGCTTCGCTTGGGCTTATTTATATCGCAGCCAGCATCCCCCGTCTTCTGTTTATGATCATTAGCGGTACAGTGGCGGACCGATACGATAAGAGGAAGATTATGTTTCTATCGGATTTTATAAGAGGGCTGTTGTTAGCCGGGCTTGTGCTGTGGTTCCTGTTTGGAAGTATTACTCTGTGGACATTTGTAGGGTTTGCTTTTTTCTTCGGAATATTGGATGCCTTCTTCTGGGCAGCTGAGAGCGCCATTATTCCATCGATTGTTCAGAAAGAAAATCTGACCCGAGGTAACTCTATCATTCAAATGACCAATCAGACTTCCTTTATTCTGGCACCTATGCTTGCAGGCGTGCTGATCGCCTATGGCAATTATGAAATCGTATTTGCCGTGACGGCGGCGATGCTGCTTACAGCCAGTCTGTTAGTTATCTCTATGAAGCCGAAGAAAGACGCAGATATGGAAGCCAATAAAAATAAGAAGTTCTGGCAGACCTTCAGGGAAGGAGTCGCCTATGTGAAAGACTCCCGCTTACTCACCCTTATTGTATTGGCCACTATATTTCTAAATCTGTTCATTGTTGGACCGATGACGATGGGGCTCCCTTTATTTGTTAAAAATATTCTGGAAGGTACGGCAGTGGACTTCAGCTTTCTTGAAGCTGGTTTAGCGGGAGGAATGCTCGTTGGCTCTATCGTAATCGGAAGTTTAAATGTGACTAAAAAACGAGGGAAACTCACCCTTCTGACGCTGGTCCTTTCAGGCATTGCCTTTATAGGGCTGAGCTTCACGGCAGAACTATGGCAAAGCATGGTCATGCTTGGGTTATTTGGAACCTTTCTCTCTATTTCCAATATCTCTTCCATCTCCGCTATTCAAAGTATAATTGAAGAAAAGGTGCTGGGACGCGTGATGGGACTGATTTCCTTAGCGTCGATGGGACTCATTCCTGTCAGCTATGCCCTTACCTCCATTGTACTCTCATTAGGAATTTCCATTCACCACATCATGGCCGCTGGATCTATATTGGTTACTGTATTTGCTTCCTTTGTATTTCTGACCTTTACCGAATTGAGAGAACTTGATTGACAAAGACGCCAGCTCTATAAAAGCCGGCGTCTTTGTTCTTCTATCCCCTATCTAAAAAAAGTGCCTTTCCGTGAATGGAAAGGCGTTATCCGTTTATTATTTCATTACTAAAACTGGACACTTCGCATGCTGCACGATGTTATTACTTACACTTCCGAGGAAAATCCGCTTCACATTGCCAAGTCCCCTGCTTCCGACAATAATCATATCGATTCCCTGTTTTTCCGCATAGGCGCATACATCTTCCCCTGGATTATTCTCAAGTTCTCCTACAAGCACGTTTGTCACAATCGTAATGTTTTCATCATCATTTTCTTCTTTAATAAATTCCAGTTCCTTCTCATACTTCTTAGCCATTTCATCTCCAATACTTTTGGAGAGGGCAGCATTCGTAAATGGTCCAGTCGGCTTGACGACAGACACGACATGGATTTCTCTGTCTACTGATTCAAGAGCATGGCTTTTAGCTTCCTTCACGGCCTGTTTGCTGGGTTCACTGCCATCATAAGCAACGAGGATTTTCTTAGTCATAGGAAAACCTCCATTCAAGTATAAGCATTTCTTTTACACTACTATTTTACCATGTTTGAAAACGTTTTCCTAACATTCAGACAAAGATTCATATAAATTCCATCAAACCTTCACAAAATATACATGTTGGGGTATATTGTTTTTTCTGCTATGCAGGAGTAAAATGAAATTATCGTTCACATTGTGAAATACATCACATAATATTAAGTAAGGTGAAGATAAAGGAGAGATGATGATGGGCAGAAAAATTATTATTGTAGGCGGGGTAGCAGGCGGGGCTACGGCAGCAGCGAGACTTCGCCGGTTAAGCGAAGAAGATGAAATTATTGTACTCGAAAAAGGAGAATACATTTCATACGCCAACTGCGGGCTGCCTTACTATATCGGCGGCGTAATTACAGATCGAGATGCCTTGCTCGTACAGACTGTAGAAGGCATGGCCAAAAAGTTCAAGTTAGATATTCGGAATCTCAGTGAAGCTATTGAAATCAATCGTGAATTACAAACCTTGACCATCAAAAACCTTAAAAACGGCACCGTATATAAAGAAAGCTATGATAAATTGATTCTTTCTCCTGGAGCCAGACCCATTGTCCCCAATCTGGAAGGATACAAGGAAGCAGCCAATATCTTCACCTTACGTTCTGTCCCCGATACGGATCAAATCAAGTATTGGATCGAAAAACGAAAAGCCCAGGAAGCCGTCATTATCGGCGGAGGTTTCATTGGTCTTGAGATGGCTGAGAATTTAATGCACCGCGGGATTAAAGTCAGCCTTGTCGAGTTAGGAAATCAAGTCATGTCTTCACTTGATTATGAAATGGCAGCTATCGTTTACAAGGAACTCCTGGACAAAGGGGTAAATGTAATCTTGGAGGATGGAGTTAAGGCTTTCCGCGATCAGGGAAATACAGTGGAACTACAAAGCGGGCGGCTCCTATCAAGCGACCTGACTATTCTCTCTATAGGTGTTCGCGCTGAGAACGAACTCGCTAAGACGGCCGGGCTTTCTACGGGCAAGCGCGGCGGGATTATCGTCAATGAACATCTTCAAACGGAGGATAAGAACATTTATGCTATTGGCGATGCCATCGAAGTGAAAGATTACATTCAGCAGACTCAAACGATGGTGCCTCTTGCCTGGCCCGCCAACCGCCAGGGAAGACTCGTCGCGGATCATATTCATGGCAAGGCGGTGTCTTATAACGGCACACTGGGAACGTCTGTTGCCAAAGTGTTCGATCTAACGGTGGCCGCTACAGGTAACAATGAAAAATTACTAGACCAACTCGACATCCCGTTTGAAGCTGTGCATGTTCACCCTTCTTCAAACGCTTCCTACTATCCTGGAGGACGTCCCCTTTCCCTTAAGTTACTTTTTGATCCAAATACAGGAAAAATATTCGGAGCCCAGGCCGTCGGAGTCAAAGGAGTTGAAAAACGAATCGACGTTATTGCTACGGCGATCAAAGGAAACTTAACGGTTGAGGATTTAGCCGATCTGGAACTTTCCTATGCTCCCCCTTATTCATCTGCGAAGGATCCGGTAAACATGGCAGGATATGTAGCCGCGAATATTGTAGATAAAGAACTGAGCGTTGTTCATTACGATAAAATCGATGAAATTGTAGCCTGGGGCGGAGTCCTGCTGGATGTAAGAGAGCCGGAAGAAAGAGAACGCGGCTTTATCCAAGGATCCATTAACATTCCGTTAGGGCAGCTGAGAGAAAGACGGCACGAATTACCTAAGAATCACCCTATTTACGTGACGTGCCAGGTGGGGATGCGGGGTTATCTAGCCGTTAAAACCTTGATGAACTACGGGTACCAGGCAGTTAATTTAAGCGGCGGGTACAAAACATATGAAATGGTTCAGAGGATTAAGAAACAAGAAGAACTCTCCCTCTAAAAGGAAAAGGCAGCCTCTGAAAGGCTGTCTTTTTTAACTTAAGAAATTTATAAGATTCGTGCGGGTCCAGAAGCTCCCGTGCCAAAAGAATCAGGAAAAAACTCTTAAAAAATCACCATAAATGTAGTAAAGTTACATAATAGATCTATAACAAACAGGAGGAAACTATCATGAAGAAACTATTTAAAGGTTGTTTAACATTAATCGGTGCATTCGTGGTGATCGGTGTTATTATTGCCATGATCTCCGGAGACGGTGATGATACTTCAAGCGAAAGCAATTCAAGTGACCAGGAACAAACACAAACCGAAACAGAAACAGAAGAAACCGAAACACAGCAGACCAATGAAAGCTCCGGCGATGAGAGTGCCGATACTGATACAGAAGAACAAAAGGAAGAACCAAAAGAAGAAGAATCAACCGATGAGCCAAAAGAAGAACCAGAAGAACAAGAGCCGGAAATGACTAGAGCGCAAGAAAATGCGCTAGGATCCGCGGAATCTTATATTTCTACTATGGCGTTTTCAAAGGAAGGATTAAAGACTCAACTGGTTGATTTTGAAGGATATACTGAAGAACAAGCCGAGTTCGCTGTTAATAACATAGACGTCGATTGGAAAGAACAAGCAGCTAAATCCGCAGAATCTTACGTTTCTACTATGGCGTTTTCAAAAAAAGGACTAAAAACACAACTGGTTGATTTTGAGGAATATACTGAAGAACAAGCTGAGTTTGCCGTTAATAATATTGATATTGATTGGAAAGAGCAAGCGGTTAAATCTGCAGAATCTTATTTAGATACCATGAATTTTAGCCGTGATGGGTTAAAAACACAGCTTACAGATTTTGAATACTTCACAGATGAACAAGCCGAATATGCGGTCGATCAAGTTGGACTATAAGTAACAATTTGAAGCGGTGGAGAATAAATTTCCACCGCTTTTCTTATGTATAAATACAGTGAGATCAACGTGCGAATGGCTAAATGAATAGAGATGATATTTCTTTACCAGAAGGGTAATTTAATTCTATGTGGAAATAAAACAGGTTATAAAGGCTAATCATTATGGGGGAGATATTGTGATTACAGCTTGGATAGGCAGTATAACTTTTTTGGCAATAGCTATTTTATACGTATCACTAGCTTTAGGTTTACCTTATGGAGAGTTTGCTATGGGCGGAAAATATAAAATCTTACCCAGACACCTGCGAGTTGCCTGCTTAATCTCTGTCCTAATTCAACTGGCTGCCATCCTGTTTATATTACAAGCGGGGCACGTCATTTCAATCGATTTAATAGCCCCCATTGCAAGAAGAGCCTGTTATTTTTTCGCTTTCTATTTATTCCTGAATACCGTCATGAACCTTTTTTCGAAAAGCAATAAAGAAAAGCTTGTTATGACTCCCTTATCTATTATCACAGCGATTTGTTTTTTAATGACAGCTTTGAATAGTTAATCAAGCTTGCCTATACAACAGAACGCCTGGATGTTAAAGTCCAGGCGTTTATTGATTACAAGGTTTCCGGTCAAGGCTTAAGCAGAACTCGAATGATCTTTTTTATATACGGTCAAAAAGTAGATCAGGGGTCCCGCGAAGATAAGGATACTGGTCAGGGTCAGCTTTGTAGATGTTGATAGGCTGGTTAATCCAATCAGATACTCAGGGACGAATAGGAGAATCGGAATGATAATCGGCAGCCAAAGCTTGCTCCATAACGCCAAGCCGATAAAGACAGCTGCCGCAAGCGCAAAAGCGAGAACATTGGCAACGGTACTGAATTCAAACGTGGGGGTGTTGAAATAATTATTCAAGACTATTAAGGCGCCGAAAGAACCCATGGGGAGAACGCCAGCTACGGCATAGACCAGCCATTCTTTCCACCTGGCGGGCTGATGACTGCTGATATACCTTAGAAAAAAGGACAATAATCCAATAATTATGAGGAAAATCACAGGATATCCGATAAACTCTAGTAAGGAAAGCTCTATTCCTCCATCAAGGATTTCACCCATGAGAAGGTATGCTAAGGCACCGATACAAATGGCAGGAATTACTTTAAAAATCATCCCTTTATCGAGGATCATCTCCCGAGAGAATTGTTCCATGTACTCTTTAGGAGAGTTGCCGACAACGTGTTCAATGCTCTTGCCTCTTTGTTCAGCCTCAAGCAAATGATCTTTCAATTCTTCTGTTATTTCTTCGATCTCCTTCTCCTTTTTACCGCTCGCCATTAAGTACAGCTGTAACCGTCCGATAAAGTCTTTACTTTCTTTAGAAAGTTCCAATACTATCCCTCCTTATCCAATAATCGCTCTACACTGCTTGAAACGGTATCCCATCTTTTCTTGAACTCCTCAAGTTCGAGTTCTCCTTTTTCTGTCAGCTTATAATACTTCCGTTTTGGACCACCAGAAGGAAGCTGCTTTTGACTGGTTACCACCCATCCTTCTTTCTTCATTCGTAATAAAAGCGGATAGATGCTGCCCTCCTTCACCATTGTAAATCCATACTGATCAAGCTTCTCGATCATTTCATATCCGTAGGTTTCTCCCTGGGAAATGATCGACAGCAGACAGCCTTCCAGAATTCCTTTCAGCAATTGACTTGATGACAATATAGGTGCCTCCTTACCCCACTACCTTGTTATGCATGATAGTATGCCAAAACAAATGCATTGCAACTAACTTGCAATACAATATAGTTAAAGATTACCATGACCTTCCAAAAACCACAAGTACTCTTCAAAATAAATGTAAGCTTCATTATGAATTTTCATAATAAAGTGATTAAATAAACGAGCCGTTCAGTTGAAGACTCGATTTCGAGATAATTCGGGTCCGTTGCTCATTTAGAGAGAAGGTTGGCTGCGAACAACTCGCTTTCCTTCATCTCCTTATGATGGAAGAGGGCACGGCCCTTCTAAAGCAGTATTCAGCATCCTGAATCATCCTTTAATGCTTCTATAGCAAGGATTATCCAACATACAAGCTCCATGTTAAAGGTTATCCCCACCATAAATTAGGGCGGTTCAAACATTTCGAGCTCTCCCGTATCGGCGAGGTCCGGAGGGGGATGATGTAGACTCCTGTGGGATGAAAATGACAGGGGAGACCTCGGAAGGCGTACCCTAAGGAGGCTCCGCGCATACTAGGAAGTTCGACTAAGACCGCCACGTCGTGTGGCAACGTCGAACGACCCTGCGTCGTGCAGGGCCGGAAAGCGAAATCATCCCCCGAAGGACTTTCCGCTCCACAAATATCTCGAAATCTAGTCTTCAAGTAACGGGAGCTTATCTATTAAATCAACACTAAGCATCAATAGAACTATTTTAGATAAACTCTCGCTTACTCTTTCCGCAAGGTTTTCATTAATGAAATAACCACGGTAAAGAAACACGCGCCAAAGATAAATCCGATTCTAAGCAGCAGATTAGGAGCAATAAAAAAAGCTGAATAAAGCATAGAGCTCCAGATCATAATGAGTACAGACACTTTGGCTTTTAGAGGAATCCCCCTGCCCGCTTTGTAGTTCTCTATATAAGAACCGAACCACTTATTTGTCATTAACCAATTATAAAGACGATCCGAACTCCTTACATAGCAAGCGGCCGTCAATAATAAAAATGGGGTGGTCGGAAGCAGTGGCAGCACTATCCCAAGCACTCCCAGAATCAATGAGATCGTTCCGATTATAATAAGAAGAATGTTAGTAAACTGCTTCATTTTGAACTCCCTTACTATTCAACACTTTCTCTTCCAAAAGGTTTGCTGGTCACATATATGCTTCCCTATGCACCTTTTAACGCAAACCCTGGCGCATTTATTTTAGTTTACCATTTCCTTATAACTCGCTGGAAGGCTGTCTACCCATGACAAGTGTCATGGGTGTACCCTGACGTTTATGCCTTATAAAATATACGCTTTTCTCCTATGCTAAGAATACAAGAGACACAACAAAGGAGTCTTACTATGAATAAAGATAAACAAAAAGAATTGAAAAAAAGCGTAGCACGATTCGCGAAACCTGATAATAAAGCGGGCATCCGCCAACTATTGAATACACTGCTTCCGTTTCTCCTTGTATGGTACCTGGCCTACGAAAGCCTGTCATGGTCCATCTGGATTACCATTCCACTTGCATTCATTGCGGGAGGATTCGTTGTACGACTATTCATTATCTTTCACGATTGTACCCACCAATCCTTCTTTGAAAACAAGAAAGCCAACCGGATTGTCGGAACGATTACGGGTATTCTCACTCTTTTCCCTTTTGATAAGTGGAAACGAAGTCATTCCATCCACCATGCCACAAGCGGCAACCTGGACAAGCGGGGCACCGGTGATATCTGGGTGATGACGGTAGAGGAATATATGAAGGCGCCTCTAAAAACGAGAATAGCGTACCGAATTTACAGAAATCCGTTAGTCATGTTCGGATTGGGTCCTATTTATTTATTCCTGATCTCTAACCGCTTCAACCGCAAAGGCGCAAAACGAAAAGAGCGCATGAATACGTACGTGATCAACGCGGCAATAGTCGTCTTGTATTCCTCTATCATATGGGCAATTGGATGGCAGTCCTTCCTGATCATTCACCTTCCTATTCTTTATGTTTCCGGAATGCTTGGAATCTGGTTGTTTTACGTACAGCACCAGTTCGAAGATTCGTATTTCGAAGACGAGTCAGAGTGGGATTTTGTAAAAGCTGCGGTAGACGGCAGTTCGTACTATAAGCTGCCTAAAGCATTACAATGGGTATCCGGTAACATTGGATTCCACCATGTTCACCACTTGAGCCCTCGTGTACCAAACTACAACCTGGAGAAAGCTCATGATAACACTCCACCACTGGAGCATGCGACGACCATTACACTGGCCACAAGCCTTGAATCCATTCGCTTTCGTTTATACGATACGGCGAATAAAACCTTTGTATCCTTTAAAGAAGTGAAACCGCGGATCAAAAGAAATAAATTGACCCTCCCAGAACGAAGATATCCTGAATTTCAGGACAAATAGAGGTCCATCATGACCTGTTTCGTACTTTAAAATCATAACCTGAAAGCCCATTCTATATGGAATGGGCTTTTCTACATCCAAATATCTATCGTGACAGAAGGAACGCTTATCATATATATTGGATGTAATAGAATGGATTTAACCTAAGGAGATGAGCTTCCATGCAAAGCTGGTACCATATCATACCTAAAAACACAGGGCTGAGCACTTATGTGTGGATTATATTCTGCCTTTTGCCCTTTTTCTTCATCTTCCGTTCTTCTTCGATGCTAGAGATTGCATTCGGCATATTCATGACTTTGCTCTTTTTCTTATCCTATCGATTATCGTTCATTTCCAATAGCCGGATGGTTTATCTGTGGGTGAGTATAGAGATGGCGATCAGTCTTGTCATGACTTTCTTGTTTGGCTATATATATTTTGCCTTATTTCTCGCCTTCTTTATCGGAAACATTAAACATCTAGGAGGGTTTTTGTCTCTTTATATTGTCCATTTAACGACGACGATTGCGGCTGTAACGATGACGTTTGTTACAGAAGTGGATGATATTTTCCCTCACCTTCCTTTTATCGTCATTACCGTAATCGGAGTCATTCTACTCCCGTTTACTGTGAGATATAGAAATAAGCAGCATAAACTCGAAGGCGAGCTGCAAGATGCCAACGAGCGCATTTCACAATTAATGGTTCTGGAAGAACGAGAAAGAATTGCACGTGACCTGCATGATACATTAGGGCAGAAGCTCTCCATGATCGGCTTGAAAAGTGATCTGGCAGGCAAACTTATTCCCGTAAAACCCGAAAAAGCCATGGAGGAAGTACAGGACATTCGCCAAACCGCCCGTACAGCTCTGAAAGAAGTTCGGGAAATGGTATCCGATATGAGAGGAACGAAACTGGAGGATGAGCTGATTCGTGTCCAGCAGATTATAGAAGCTGCTGAAATGAGCTTTGAATACGAAGGCAGCCCTAAGCTTGAAAACACGCCCTTACTCGTAGAAAACGTCCTCAGCATGTGCCTGAAGGAAGCCGCTACGAATATCGTGAAACATAGTCATGCCTCGCATTGTAAAGTGACGATTTCACAAACCAGTACAGAGATTTTAGTCGTGGTGGAAGATAATGGCCACGGGCTACCTGATAACATTGAGCCCTTCAAAGGCAATGGTATGCAGGGAATGAGAGAACGTCTGGAATTCGTAAATGGAAGTCTCGAGATCTACTCATCCCATGGCACCACTCTGCGTCTGCATGTACCGAATATTATCAAGCAGTCTAATAAGGAGGAGTCTGTATGATCCGAATTGTCATTGCAGAAGATCAGCGTATGCTACTCGGTGCGCTTGGAGCTTTACTTGATTTAGAGGACGGAATGGAAGTAGCAGGGAAAGCCGGTAATGGTGAAGAAGCGTGCAGACTGGTGCGTGAGCTTAAACCGGACATATGCCTGATGGATATTGAAATGCCGGTAAAAGATGGCCTCACGGCAGCGGAAGAGCTGGCAGACGAACCATGTAAAATCATTATTCTTACTACATTCGCCCGCCCTGGTTATTTTGAACGGGCAAGAAATGCCGGCGTCAGCGGATACTTACTTAAAGACAGTCCAAGCGAAGATCTGGCGGAAGCGATACGCAAGATTATCGACGGTCAGCGTATTTTCTCCCCTGAACTCGTGGATCTCGCCTATACGGAGAAGAATCCGCTCACGGAAAGAGAACGTCAGGTCATTAAGTTAATGGCTGAAGGTAAAAATACGAAAGACATCTCCAAAGAGCTGTATATAACGCCAGGTACGGTACGAAATTATGTGTCCGTGATCCTGGATAAGCTTGAAGTTTCCAATCGGATTGAAGCCATCTCACGCTTTAAGGAGAGAGGCTGGTTCAAGTAACGCTCGGCTATCCATAAAAAAAACCAGTTCCCATTAGGAACTGGTTTTTTTGGATCGATTTAAAGATTTACTTTAACATCTGCTTCTTCACGAAGATTCTTCACAAGTTCTTGATAAGCTTGTGCTTCTTTTTGCTGAGTAAGCTGTTGCTTAAGAGTTGATTTCGCTTCTTCATATGGAGGAATCTGCTGCTCGCCGCCTGCTTCTTCCTGTTGAGCTTTCGCTTCATCGTAAGCTTTCTTAATCTCTTCTTCAGTTGGTTCGAGGTCTCCGTTTTCTTCCGCTAGTAATTTATCAACTTTTACTTGCGTTTTAACCTGAGACATCACTTCGTCTTCTTTCATACCCTGCTCTTCTAATTTAGATAGAAACTCATCTTTAGACTTCAGGCCGTTCTGCTCAGCCAAACGGGTTAACGTTTCATTAACTTCTTCTTCAGATGCCTTAAGATCGCGCTCGTTTGCTTCCTGAACAAGAAGCTCCTGGCCGACTAAACCTTCTGCAGTCTGCTTTTTGAGTTTCTCCTGATCAACTTCCTGCCCTGACATCTGGGACTGCATAGCCGCTTGCTGGAATTGGCTCTTATATGTCTGGGTGAATTCTTCTTTTGGAATTTCTTCACCGTTTACAGTAGCCACTACTTCAGGAACACCTTCTAAGTCTGGCTCCGGCATTTGCGGCTGCTCAGAACCTTCTCCTTCTTTACTGCTTTCGCCATCCTTACTGCTATCTTCTTTATCAGAAGATTCTTCCTGTTTAGCTTCTTCATTGTTGCTGTCTCCACCTGATCCTTCATCGTTACCGCATGCCGTTAATAACGCTATGAATAAAGCAAGTGCTAAGCTTAATAACCATTTCTTATTCAATGTCATTCCCCTTTCGATTACCTAATGCTTGTCATTGTAACACGTGCCCGCCTGCTGTACATCCATCACATTCTAGTGTATATGCCCATTGTAACATCTGTAATGCACCTATGCCCCGTCACAAAGCCTTTGGTACCACACCAGGCACACCATAATTCTAAATGTGGAATTTTTGTGTAAAATTTTTTTACAGCCAAACGTACTCTTCCTCTTCAGTTTTGCCAAACTTTATAGGAATCTTTCATCTTTTGCGAAATAAATGATTCGTAACTATTCCTTACTATAACAACTTACAGTTAATTCCACAAAATATAAACCTTGAATTTTCAAATAAATTATGATACGGTACAAGGAACTAAATATTTTCTTATTTCAATTCTATTGAAGTAAGGATAGAGGTGCAAATTCCAAGAGTACGCATGTGAAGGATAATGAGGTCCTGTGAAACATGAGGAAAGGGGTTTTTGCCGAAGCTGACGGAATCTCATATTCCCGATGCTGGTTCTGATGCTTAAGAGGTGCAGAACTGTCATATAGGAGACTATATGGAGGGCTATCTTAATGCAGGAACGGATATCAAAGTTCTAAGCAGCAGCGAACCCTCGTTGCTGCTTTTTTGTGCTTTACTGCTGCAGAGCCCTCAAACCTCGAACGTATAAAAACTAAGTAAAGGTGTGAGGTTATGAACTTTGGTCAAGTACTAACAGCTATGGTAACTCCGTTTGATTCAGAAGGTAATATCGATTTTAATGCCACACGCTCCCTGGTTAATCACTTGATCTCCAACGGCTCTGATGGTTTAGTGATTGCAGGAACAACAGGTGAATCCCCAACGTTAACGTCAGAGGAAAAAGTAAGCCTGTATAAATTTGTTGTGGAAGTCGTGAATGGCAGAGTACCGGTCATCGCAGGAACGGGATCCAACAATACAAGAGCTTCCATTCAATTAACGAAACAGGCAGAAGAAGCAGGCGTGGACGCGATTATGCTTGTAACCCCTTATTATAATAAACCAACCCAGGAGGGCATGTATCAGCATTTTACGACGATTGCCAAGGCTACTTCTCTGCCTATCATGCTCTATAATATCCCAGGACGCAGTGTCGTGAATATGACACCTGAAACGATCGTCCGCCTCTCTCAAGTGGAGAATATTGTATCGGTAAAAGAAGCAAGCGGTGATTTAGATGCAGCTTCTGAAATTATCAGTCGTACACCGGATGAATTCTCTGTTTACAGCGGCGAAGATTCCAACACGCTGCCGTTTGTATCGATTGGCGGTACAGGAATCGTATCCGTATCAGCCCATGTGATTGGTAATGAAATGCAGGCGATGATACAAGCCTACCGCAATGGAAATGGCAGCTATGCATCCGCTATGCACCGTACCCTTCTTCCGGTCATGCATGCCATTTTCTCTGCACCAAGTCCTTCTCCGGTTAAAGCTGCTCTTAACCGAAAAGGTGTAGAAGTGGGTGGCGTTCGTTTGCCGCTGCTTCCATTAACAGAAGAAGAAGCCAATGAGATTGAAACGATCCTGGCTTCCGTCCAGCAAAGAGAGCGTGTTTACAGCTGAATAATATAGTAAATCCCTGTGCTCATTTGATCGAGTACAGGGATTTTTTAATGGGCTCATTTATTTTTCGATGATAAATCCTGATAATTCTGCTGAATGAATTGAATCAGTGTTCCAAGCGTCTGGCCTTTAAATTGATCTGGTACTGAGTTCCCTTCAGGATCAGCATAATAAAGTGCTCCTATTTCTTCATTGTATCTGTAACCCAATTTTTTTAGCCGGTTTTGTAGTTCCCCAGGCAGCTGTTCCAAACCAGTTTGAGCTGTAAAATAGTCGGTTGGATAAATCCACACGTCTACATCCGTTAATCCCGTCTGAACGACAAATAAGTCCTGGTCATATTGAGAGATCCACTGGTCTTTTGAATATAAAGAGACGCCTGAACCTTCAAGCGACGAAATGCCATCCAGGTTTATTCCGAAAATCTGGTTAAGGACTCTTCGAATTTCGGGCCCATCGATCTTCTTGCCATAAGACGCTGAGTATAAATCGAGTACTTCGAGTTTGGAAAGTGACGGAATGTCTTCTTCCCCTAACCATTTGGGCAGCGATTCTTTTACCCCCTGGATAATTTCGTCCGGATACGTTTGACTTCCTGCTCCCAGCTCAGAAATTCGCTTAAGATCAATCGAATAAATCTGGTTAACGATTCTCGGAATTTCCTTTGCGTTTACTTTTTTGCCATATGAAGCAAGGTAGTGATCCATGACCTCCACTTTACTCATTTTTTCAACAAGTGAAATCGCTTCGTCGTACCTGAGCGGGCCTTTTCTTTCTCGCCTCAGGGTTTTGAATACCTCTCGGATAATCTCCTTCGAGTACTTCAGTTCATCTTTTTCTGTCTGATAGAGTTCGTGCTTTAAACTTTTAGCTTGAACCGTAGTCGATGGTAAGGAAAGAGTGGTTCCTGACAACATTACCATGGTTGTGACGACAAGTATTCTCTTTAGAGCCAGTGGAAACAAATTCATGATTCACCCTCCTGTACGTTAATTAAGGATCAATGCAGAAGCCTCCTTATTGATATCGGCTTGCTTAAGGTCATCATAAGCTGAATACACGAAGACGATCAAATTTTAATTGGAAAAATTTAAAATATTACGTTTAGATTACAAAATAAACCGAAACACACTATATGTAACACTTTTGAAATAATTTCAAGGAGGGATCCTGTATGAAAAAAACAAAATATCTTGCGCCGTTATTAGCAGCGGGAATGACGTTTGGGGTTGGTGCTGGCAGTGCATCAGCTGAGAATTCAACGGTGACCTTTGAAAGAGGAGACACGCTTTGGAGTATTGCACAGAAATACAGTGATGTGACCGTAGAAGATTTATATAAGTGGAACCCTGGTATCGATGCGGATGTGATTCAGCCAGGTTCTAAAATTACAGTGAAAACAGATGAAACGATCCGTGAAGAGGTACCTTCAGATGATTTTCATACCGTAACTCCTGGAAGCACTTTGTACAGTATTGCGAACCTTCATAAGGGAGTAACGCTCGAAGACTTATTTGATTGGAATCCTGGCATTGAGCCTTGGAATCTGCAAATTGGTTCTGAGGTCCGAGTCAGCCCGACTGAGGATCAGAATTCACAGGAAATCTATCACACCGTAGAGCCAGGAGAGACGCTGCACAGCATTGCGAACCTTCATAAAGGTGTGAGTCTTGAAGACTTGTATGAGTTGAACCCGGGCATCAACCCTCGCAATCTGCCGATCGGATCCGAAGTACAGGTTTATGAGAACGGAGATAAATCAGGCCCCATCGCGGAAGGTGTCACGAAACAAGAAGCCGAAAAGCTGGTCAGAAAATATAAAGATCTGGAAAACGAACCGAACATGAAAGTCGAAAACGACCGCATGGTGGATCGTGAATATCTCGTACACGTCTATGAAGTCGTCGATAACCATACGGCCACCTACGGCTGGTACCTCGTTGATCCAAAAACCGGCGACATCCGCAACTATATGAAATAACCAAAAAACAAAGAAGAGTAAAAAAATCCCACCTCAGGTCATCCAATATCTGGATGACCTGAGGTGGGATAATTTGTATAGTAGTTAGATTTTAGACTTCGACGGTCCAGCCGTAATCGTCTTCTTTTCTTCCTCGCTGGATTCCCGTTACGGTATCATAAAGCTTCTGGGCTACTGGTCCGATCTCATGGTTGTTGATGACCATTTTCTTACCAAGCCAGTTGAATTCCCCTACCGGAGAAATGACAGCAGCTGTACCAGCCCCAAACGCTTCTTCCAACTTACCTTCTTCATAGTATTGATACAATTCATCAATTGAGATTCTTCTCTCATTCACCGTCCAGCCCCACTCTTTCAGCAGTTCAAGAATGGAGGTACGGGTAATTCCTCGGAGAATACTTCCGCTTAATGCCGGCGTCACGATCTCTCCATCAATCTTGAAGAAGATATTCATGCTGCCGACCTCTTCAATATAGCGCTTCTCGACACCGTCGAGCCAAAGAACATCAGCATTCCCTTCTTTACTCGCCTTGGCCTGAGCCTGATAGCCGGAAGAATAGTTTCCGGCAGTTTTGGCCATGCCGGTTCCGCCTTTCACCGCACGTGTAAATTCTTCTTCAACGTTAATCGTGACCGGACGAATGCCGCCTGAGAAATAAGGACCTACCGGCGAAAGAATAATCATAAACTTATACATCTTGGAAGGTGCCACAGCAAGACTCGGTTCCGTCGCGATAATAAAAGGACGAATATATAAGGATGTGCCTTCAAATTCCGGCACCCAGTCCCTTTCCAAATGGACCAGCTCTTTCAAGTAATCCATGACCTCTTCTTCATCAATCGGCGGAATGCTCAAACGTTCGCTGGAAAGGTTTAAGCGCTCGAAGTTTTTTTCAGGCCTGAATAATAGTACACGATCATCGTCGGTACGATAGGCTTTCAAGCCCTCAAACACGGTCTGGCCATAATGAAAAATCATGGCAGCAGGATCTAGAGTGAGCGGCTCATAGGGAACGATCCGCGGCTCATGCCAGCCTTTGCTTTCTTCATAATCCATCACAAACATATGGTCTGTGAAGGTTCGGCCAAAAGGGATCTGGCCACTGTCTGGTTTTTGCTTTCTAAGGCGACTTTCTACTGTAGTTAATGATCGGGTCATAGGACAAATCTCCTTTTCTTGTCTTTGTATGCATCTATTCTTTAAATGAACAAAGGATTAGATATTAGTATTTATTGTACGTGGAACAGCATTACTTTTAAAGCCTCAGGTCTCCATTTTTAGAATATTTAAATGAATGTTCGTGAATGAGTAACTGAAACGATCTGTATAGCTTACGGTCCTCTCTTTTTCTAAGTTGTAATAATGTGGTAATTTAATTATATACAATGACTGAAAGCAAAGGTCTTCATGTAATCGTGAAAGGACAAGACGAGGTTATGTTCGGGAGCAGTTTCATAAGGAACTTAGGACAAATCGTTATGGTCCTCTCTACGATTCTATTTATTATGTATCTAGTAAGTGGAGAGTTTGGTTCTCTCACGGCTTACTGGTCAACAGGCAGCATGATCTTCGCGTTCACACAAGGATATCGATTATATTTCGAAGAGGATAGAAGAATGAACGGCTTTCTGTGTATGTGCGCAACGGGATCGATGTTACTTTTAATGTTGATCATGGCACTTACTTAACGACTAAATTAGGGTATTTGGAGGAAATCATCATGGCACCCAGGAAGACCGCGAGAACCAATAAAGAAAAGAATAGAGATATCGCCAGTTTTATCTTCGTTCTGGCCTCTATAGGTATGGGTCCTTATTTATATACCACGTTCAGCCTCCCAGTGAATCTAGCGCTAGTGCTCGGTACGTATGCTATACTCCAACTGCTCATTGGCTGGTTGTCTAAAGATGAATAAAACCCTCCCGTAAAAAATCCTTCTCCAGTTCTATAACCCCTGACACGATTTTTGCTATACTTTCCTTAGTCAGTAAAATGGAAAAGAGTGGTGAACCCTTGTGTTTAAGATTCTTTTGGTCGAAGATGATGCAACCTTATTTACAGAAATGAAAGACCGGTTATCCCAGTGGTCTTATCAGGTCCACGGAATTACCGATTTTTCGAACGTGATGAAAGAATTCACAGCTGCCATGCCGCACCTTGTGATTATCGACATCCAGCTTCCCAAGTATGACGGATTCCACTGGTGCCGCATGATCCGGGAACACTCCAACGTCCCGATCATTTTTCTATCTTCACGTGACCACCCCACGGATATGGTCATGTCCATGAACCTGGGTGCCGATGATTTTGTACAGAAGCCATTTCATTTTGAAGTCTTGATTGCCAAAATCCAGGCCGTGCTCCGGCGTGTATATAATTACAATGCGGAACCTCCTGCGCTGAAAACCTGGCTTGGTGCGACCATCGATTATGAGAGGAACCGGGTTCAATACAATGATCAGACCATTGAACTTACCAAAAACGAAATGTTCATCCTGAAATTACTCGTCGAACGGAAAAACAAAATTGTCAGCCGTGAGGATTTGATTACCAGCTTGTGGGAAGATGAGCGGTTTGTCAGTGATAACACGCTCACCGTGAATGTAAATCGATTACGGAAAAAGCTTTCCGATCTCGGGCTTGGCGGTTCGATCCAGACAAAAGTCGGGCAGGGCTATACGGCCGTCGAAGAGGCCGAATCATGATCCTGAAATTTCTCCTGGAAAAAATCAGCTGGATTGGTTTCTTTCTTATCCTTCAGCTTCTCGCGCTGCTGATCGCCTATGTCGATACGAATCTAGCGCTAAACTCGATGTATTATTACACATTTTTATCATCTCTCCTGTTTCTGATTTTCTTATTTATCCGCTACCAGAAGGAAACCAGGTTTTACAAAGAGATGAACGATAGAACGGCCAATCTCGATGTGACCACGATTCCCGACGGGGAAAGTCCTTTTGAAAAGATCATCGAAACCAGCATGGTCGGTCAAATGGAGCGGTTAAAAAAGGAATCTTCCCACAACCATTCGCTCCTGGAGCAGGAAAAAGATGACATGCTCGCCTGGATTCATGAAGTCAAAACCCCGCTTACATCGATGCATTTAATTTTCGACCGCATCAGCGACCAGAAAACGCGCTCCCAGCTCACCTACGAATGGCTGCGCATTCACTTGCTGCTCGATCAGCAGTTACATAAAAAGCGAATCCCTTTTATCGAAAATGATTTATACATGGAAGAGATTCAACTGGAGCCGCTGATTTTCTCGGAACTTAAGACCCTGCAGTCCTGGTGTATCCAAAAAGGGATCGGTTTTGACATCGATCTGGAAGTGGAGTCTGTATTGTCCGACAGCAAGTGGCTCGCCTTTATGCTTCGCCAGCTTCTCACCAATGCGGTTAAATACAGCGAGGCCTCTGAAATTATGGTACGAAGCTTCGAAGAAAATGGACAAACCCGCCTGACTGTCACCGATACAGGGCGAGGAATTGATGCAAGAGACCTGCCGAGGATTTTTGATAAAGGGTTCACGTCAACGACAGCTCACCATGATCATGCCGCCACCGGGATGGGGCTGTACTTAAGCCGAAAGGCTGCCGACTCCCTGAACATCAAGATAGAAGTGAACTCGAAGCTTGGACAGGGCACAACGTTTACACTGATTTTTCCTAAGCGAAATGATTTTACAGATATTAGAGGCTTGTAAAAAGCAACGTTTTTTACAAGCTTTTTTATATGTGAACAGAGGAGCCCCCCCTGCCCCGGAAGCTTGAGGTAGACGATATGACAAAAATGTCACTTCCAAGCGGTTGATTGTTAGGTCATTGAAAGGAAAAAGAATCAGGAAATTTATACAATAAAATTAACAAATAAAGGGGGAAGCGAGTTGAACATTTTAGAAGGATACAAAATTCATAAAAGCTATGGCAACAAGTTTACGAAACAGCACGTGCTGATGGGAATTGATATGAGTATCGAAAAAGGAGAATTCGTCAGCATTATGGGCGCGTCCGGATCCGGCAAAACGACCTTGCTGAACGTCCTCTCTTCCATCGATCGTGTGAGTCACGGGACTATTACGATCAACGGTGAGGAAATTACCGGCCGAAAAGACAAACAGCTGGCGGAATTCAGAAAGCACCATCTCGGGTTTATTTTTCAAGAATACAACCTGCTCGATACCCTTACAGTGAAAGAAAATATTCTCCTGCCGTTATCGATCGCTAAAGTTTCGAAAAAAGAAGCGAACCGGAAATTCGACGCGGTAGCAGAAGAACTCGGGATTGCCGATGTCCAGGATAAATACCCCAACGAAATTTCTGGAGGTCAGAAGCAGCGTACGTCTGCGGCGCGCGCCTTTATCCACGAACCGAGCATCATCTTCGCGGATGAGCCGACCGGTGCACTCGATTCGAAGTCAGCGTCTGATCTTTTGAATAAACTGAGTGATTTAAATGAGAAGAGAACTTCCACGATCGCCATGGTTACCCACGATCCGGTCGCCGCCAGCTACTCCAGCCGCGTCATTTTTATAAAAGACGGACAGATTTATACACAATTACGAAAAGGGGATCAGTCGCGGAATGCTTTCTTGAAAGACATTATGAAAACGCAGGGTGTGCTTGGCGGGGTGCAGTATGAGCATTAATCAGATCATTCTCCGCAATTTGAAAAAGAACCTGAAGAATTATTACTTATATGTGTTCGCGCTGATTTTTAGTGTGGCGCTTTATTTCGCTTTTGTCACCTTGCAATATGACCCGGCGATGGATAGTACGAAGGGGTCGCTGAAAGGCGGAGCGGCCGTCCGGACAGCATCGGTCTTATTAATCGGCATTGTCGCCGTTTTCCTCGTCTATGCGAATAATATTTTTATTAAACGTAGAAGTAAGGAAATCGGGATGTTCCAGCTGGTCGGTCTGACGAAAAACCGGATTTTCCGCATTCTTAGTGCGGAAAACATCATCATTTATTTTGGTTCACTGGTCGTGGGTATTTTTCTTGGTTTTGCAGCCTCAAAACTGATCCTCATGATTTTGTTCCAGATCACCGATGTAGAAACAGCCGCAACTCTGAGATTCTCGCTTAAGGCTATGGTGCAGACAGCAGGCGTTTTTGGTGGTATCTATCTGCTCATTATGGGAATGAACTACCTGTTCATTCAGAGGCAGACGATTCTTTCCCTGTTCCGAACCTCTTCCAAAACCGAAGGCAAAGTGGGCCGGATCTCCCTGTTTGAAATCATTATGGGGATTCTTGGGCTTGGGCTGATTGCTACAGGATATTATGTGTCTTCCCAGCTTTTTTCAGGAGAGCTCACCTCTATGAACAGCTTGTTTGGATCAATGGTGTTTATTCTGGCCTCTGTGATCATTGGCACGTACTTCTTTTATAAAGGGTCGGTACGTTTCATCGCAAATATCATTCGCAGGAACAAACAAGGCTATATGAATATTAACGAAGTGCTGTCTCTATCGTCGGTCATGTTCCGCATGAAATCGAATGCCATGCTGCTGACGATTATTACGACCGTCTCTGCCCTTGCGATTGGCCTCTTATCCTTAAGCTATATTTCTTTCTATTCTGCTGAAAACTCAGCAGGAAATGGCACCCCGGACGATTTCTCGTTTGTTACAGAAGCGCAGGCAGAAGAATTCACTGAAAAGCTTGACGGAATTCCTTACACCGAAGAGAAAATCGATGTGATAAGGGTAGCCGTTAATGTGGAGGATATTGTTGGAGCTGATATGGAGGGGCTGGCTTTTCAATCAGGAGAAATGACACTGGCCGTGGTAAAAGATCAGGCGGTCCCTGGCATTGATGTGGGTAAAAACCAGACCATCTTCACCGGCTTTTACGATGCCCTGCAGCGAATGATGCAAATGGAAGACTCAGGAGAACTGGTGTTTAAAGGAAAAGAGGAATCCATTCCTTTAGAGTTCTTAGGAGTTTCAAAACAGAGCGTTCTATCCCATTACTATTCTGGAGGCGGCCTGCCGACAGCCGTGGTGGACGAAACCGTCTATGAGCAGCTGTCTCAAGATTTAAACCCTAAAATCCAAGGAGAGTACTCCCAATACATTGGTATTAATCTGGAGTCTGAAGATCAAGTGGAAGAAGCAGATGAAGTGTTCCAGAGTCTCGCTCTTAGCAATGAGGTGGGAACGGCATCAGAATATGCGATTACTCAAAACCAGAAGCAGAATATGGGACTGGTGATGTTCATCGTCGGTTTCCTTGGACTCACCTTCTTAATTACATCCGGCTGTATTCTTTATTTCAAACAGATGGATGAAGGCGAAGAGGAACGACCGAACTATACTATTCTAAGAAAGCTCGGCTATACGAACGGGGATTTACTCCGAGGCATTCAGGGCAAACAGCTTTTTAACTTTGGCATCCCGCTGCTCGTCGGACTGCTGCACAGCTACTTTGCGGTCCAATCTGGCTGGTTCTTCTTCGGAACCGAGCTATGGACCCCGATGATCATCGTGATGGGCGTGTACACAGGTCTCTATTCCATATTCGGCCTGCTCTCCGTCCTCTATTACAAACGCATCATCAAAGAAGCCCTTTAGAATTGAAGGTTCTTAGGTTTGATACATTTATTTCCACCTCAGGTCATCCAAATTCTGGATGACCTGAGGTGGAATATTTTGTCATATTACTTGCTCAGTCGGTTTTCGTAAATCTGTTTGTTCTCTTCGTCGAAGCAGACGAAATAGACGTGTTCGATTTCTTCGTGCTCCTCTAAATAGTCCTGGACAGTTCGGATAGCAATATCGGCCGCTTCTTCTTTAGGAAAGCCATAAATCCCTGTGCTGATATTCGGAAAAGCCACCGTGCGAAGACCATGTTCCGATGCACGCTTCAAGGAGTTGCGATAGCAGTCTGCCAGCCGATCCGCCTCATTTTTATGACCTCCATTCCAAACGGGTCCAACGGTATGAATCACTTTCTCAGCTGGCATCTTACCGGCTGTCGTCACCACCGCTTCTCCTGTTTCGCATCCGTCAAACTTCTTACTCTCTTCCATTATTGCTGGACCGCCGGCGCGGTGAATCGCTCCATCAACACCGCCGCCACCGGCGAGCTTTTTGTTTGCGGCGTTCACCACCGCATCGACCTCCATTTTCGTAATATCGCCTTTAACAATTTCAATTCTCTGGTTCACGTGTATCCACTCCTTTTGAACATAAACTTGAGCGTTTCCAACTTACGGAAGCTTGTTCATTTGTTATAGTAAAGATAGAGAAAGTTTGAGGTGAAGTTATGGATCCGGAAAATCTACTCCATAAAGTCAGCAAGCACACCCCGTCCATCCTTGGAAGTAAAGATTTCGTGAAATTTGCTATCCTGCTTCCGCTGATCGAGAAAAATAATGAAACACACGTCCTGTTTGAAGTCCGTTCTCAAAAAATGAGAAGACAGCCGGGCGAAATTTGTTTCCCCGGCGGCAGGATTGATCAGCAGGATCCCGACGCAAAAGCAGCTGCCCTCAGGGAAACAAGGGAAGAACTCGGTATACCTGAACGGGATTTACTGAACGTCCATCCGCTGGATTACATGGTATCCCCATTTGGGATGATTGTGTATCCTTATGCGGGCTACGTTAACCAGCCTTACAGCGCGGTTGACCCGAATCCTGATGAAGTCGGGGATGTATTTACCGTTCCCTTATCCTATTTAATGGAAACCGAACCCGAAATTCATCACGTTGGATTCGAGGCGAAGCCTAAGGAAAATTTCCCTTTTGAATTGATCGAAGGCGGCAAGGATTACAACTGGCAGACGCGTCAGTTCGAGGAGTACTTTTACAAGTATGAGGATAAAGTGATCTGGGGCCTCACAGCTCGCATTCTCTCTCACTTTATTGACATGATTTCTTCTGAGAATTAAACAGAAAAGCAGCTTTCCAACCTGGAAGCTGCTTTTTTATGTATAAAATGTATATGTTGATGACGGCAAGCATCTTTAACGAAAGAAAGGATAAATAGCGGAAGCTACTCCAATGATAATACTTACGTAAAGGAGGGTTTTGAAAGTTCGCTTATATACTTGTTGTTTCCTCCGATTCACCTCCCAAATATCCCAGACAAACTGTAGAAGAAGAAGGACAAATAAAGAAAAACCTGTATATTTACTGGGAACTCCCCCAATAGCCATAGCGAACACGAGAAATAAAGCTGCAGCGCCTACTATAGAGTCCTCTTTATCCATTTTCTTTTCCATATCTTCATCCATAGCATCCGTCCTTTCTCGCAGTATCTTTTAATAAGAACTCATAGCGCCAGCCAGAATACAAACATAGCTGCTAAAAGTATAGAAAAAACGGCCGCCTTTTTATACTCCTTTTGTACGTACATCCCTGTAATAAGAACCACTACCGTAATAAAATTAATCAGAATTAAAAGTGTAGCGATAGGGTCCAGGTATTCTTGAAAAGCGTACGAAGTTACCACAAAGACGAGCACTGAAAAAGGAATGATAAAATAAGAAGCAATTTTATCAAATTTTTGAAACATGGAATCCCCCTAAATACTTTCCATGTTGAACTATTTTTACAATATTTTCAACTTCGCTCATATCCGGTTTCAAAACCTTTTCTTCAATATAAGCATACAATAGATGGACCTTTTATTTACCGGGAGGACCATTATCTATGAATTACTACCCTTATCCCTCGTACCCCCAGGACTTTATGCGTTCCCAAAAAAAGCTCATTCAGGCGATTGAAAAAGCGATTAACGGTGAATTCAGCGCGATCTCCTGCTACAAGAAACTGATCCAGCTCGCGCCGGACAAATCGACTAAAAAGCGCATTGAGGAAATACGCAGTGATGAACAGCGGCACTATACAGAGTTCCGCAGACTCTATACCCAATTAACCGGCGGCGGACAGCCTACGCCGCAAATCATCAGTGAATGCCCTGATTCCTTTGAAAAAGCCATCGTCTTTGCCTTCAATGATGAACAGGAAACGGTTGATTTTTATTTAGACATAGCTGATCAGGCTCAGGATCCCTCTGTAAAAGAAATCTTCCGCCGTGCTGCTGCAGATGAACAGAACCACGCCGTCTGGTTTTTATCTTTTCAGATGAATAGTGGCAGTGAACGTCAAACAGATGAAGAATATGGTGCTAAGGGAGCCATGAATGCTTCCACCCTGACCATTCCTGACATGCTTACCTATGCGATGCAGGATGAGTATCTAGCTCAGGCCAGGTATGACAACGTCTTAAACACGTTCGGCGATGTTCGTACATTTGTACGGATCAAAGAAGCAGAACAAAGGCACATCGCTGCTTTAAATACGCTGTTCACGCGCTATCAAGTCCCCTTACCTGAAGACACCTCACAGTTCTTTGTTGTAACCCCCGAAAATATTAAGAGAGCTTATGGGGCTGCTGTTCGCGGCGAAATCGACAATATCGCGATGTACAACAAATTCTTAACGTATCAGCTTCCGCCTGATATGCGAACAGTGTTTACGCAGCTGCGAGATGCATCGGTGAATCATTTGGCTTCATTTGAGAGAGGGCTCGAACGAGAATAGAGCCGGTCTCCCCTCACTAGAACCAACCGATATTACCTTTTATAAAAAACGCTTCAAAATCCTTGTTCACAGGCATGCAGAATCTTTACGATGCACGCCTGCGCTTCCGAATGACAATGAACAACACGACACCTAACAGAAGGACGCCGGCCGCTGTCAGGATAATATTTCGAACATTTGGAACCGCTGCTTCCACCATAAGTTCTGTGGTACCGGCGGTTTTAATGTTCCACGTTAATACATTGCCGTTTACTTCATCGGCATTGTGATCCTCCGGAGAAATCGGCAGGTCCAGCGTGAAGGTCAGATTCAGCTGATTGGAGACGAGCTGCTGCATGCCGCCTAATAACCCTGAATTTTCAAGATCCAACTCCCCTTCTACACGGTACGTTTTCGTAAAAAATCCATCCTCTACCGACACATCAAGCGGTACATTACTCATGGAACCTCCTGTCCCTGTTTCACTTACAGCGCCCATCGAAGGAATCACCTGCATATCCCGAACGTTTTCAAACGACTGCGTGGCTTTAAAGCCCTTGTAGCCTTCTTCCGTATAGGATTCGACGGTATAGCCCTGAGCCTCGAGTTCCTCATTTACAGATCTCAGCACCGTTTCGGCACGCTGGCTGAACTGCTCATAGGTACTTTCTTCGATTCCAAGCGTGATCGTACTAGTTCCGCTGCCGTCTTTATTAATTTTCACGCCTACGTCCCCCTGCACGCAGGCGGTTAATAGAACAAGCAGACCAGCAGCTATAAGTATCCAGGCTTTTTTCACAGTCATCTCCCCTAGTAAACATATGGTATATCATCATTATACGTTAAGATAATGAACATTTTAAAAAAAGACTCTGCTAAAGTTTATTGTTAATTCTTCATAAGCTCCTTATTACACAAAAGGGCCGATTAGTTGAAGACTCAGTTTCGAGATATTGGTTATGAGGAAGGTCCTTCGGGGGACGATTTCGCTTTCCACGGGCATGTGCTGAGCTTCCACGGGCTTAACAGCCCTGCGGGATCTCACCGATCATGTTCATCCCGCAGGAGTCTGCATCGTCCCCCCTCAGGCCCTTGCCAAATCAGCTACTCGAAACCACTTAAAATATCTTTTTGATGCACAAAATGAGCATGTGAATATGAGGCTATTCTCATGCTATAAAGATCTGGAATAGCCTGTCATAGAAGCATTTAAGCCCAGTTAAGAAGACGATGGTTCTTTCTTCTGGAAAGATCCGTTATTCTCCTGTGGCTGGGTTGGTTGGGAAATGGCGAGACTCCCATGGGAGAAGGGACTAGGTGAGATTGGACCGGCTACAGTTGGTTGGACAGGTTGGTTAAGGTCAGATAGACTGAATTAATACAAAACACGAGGAGCTTCCGTTATGACCCCAAGAATTCGACGTAACTTCACCCAAGAATTC
>NZ_JAIVAL010000011.1 GCF_020171985.1 Halobacillus halophilus | reverse complement strand
CCCTTACGCCAAGTAAGTAAGATCCCTCAGAGACGATGAGGTTGATAGGTCCGAGGTGGAAGCGTGGTGACACGTGAAGCTGACGGATACTAATGGATCGAAGACTTATCTATCTAGTATGAAACGTTAGTCGGAAGAGACGTTCGCTCGTCCGATGGTTGAATGATTGCCTTATCCAGTTTTGAGGGTTTACAAAAAAACTTGTAATTTACCCTTGATTTTTTGCTCGAAAAACAATACAATATATCTTGTCCTTGAAAAAAAGGAAATAAGATCTGGTGGTGAAGGCGAAGAGGTCACACCTGTTCCCATGCCGAACACAGAAGTTAAGCTCTTCAGCGCCGATGGTAGTCGGGTCGATCCCCGTGAGAGTAGGACGCCGCCAGGTTTTACATTATTCCAACGTAGCTCAGTGGTAGAGCAATCGGCTGTTAACCGATCGGTCGTAGGTTCGAATCCTACCGTTGGAGCCATATTTTGGAGAGCTGTCCGAGCTGGCCGAAGGAGCACGATTGGAATTCGTGTAAACCGTTACCACGGTTTCGAGGGTTCGAATCCCTCGCTCTCCGCCATAAGTTCATTTTTCCACAATGGCCCGTTGGTCAAGTGGTTAAGACACCGCCCTTTCACGGCGGTATCACGGGTTCGAATCCCGTACGGGTCACCACTTAATATGGAGGATTAGCTCAGCTGGGAGAGCACTTGCCTTACAAGCAAGGGGTCGCAGGTTCGAACCCTGCATCCTCCACCATTACCGCAAGGTAACTTCATACTTTATGGGAATATAAATCCCACATTATCGCGGGGTAGAGCAGTCTGGTAGCTCGTCGGGCTCATAACCCGGAGGTCGCAGGTTCAAATCCTGCCCCCGCAACCAAATTATTTCAACTAACTACTTTAAATTACATCTTTGCTAGTTGAAAATCGGTAGTACTGAAAAGTGCAGCCAAATTAATAAATGGTCCGGTAGTTCAGTTGGTTAGAATGCCTGCCTGTCACGCAGGAGGTCGCGGGTTCGAGTCCCGTCCGGACCGCCATTTTCATACTTAGGCTATACATAAGATTCGGCTCGGTAGCTCAGTCGGTAGAGCAACGGACTGAAAATCCGTGTGTCGGCGGTTCGATTCCGTCCCGAGCCACCATTTTTTTAGCCGGCCTAGCTCAACTGGCAGAGCAACTGATTTGTAATCAGTAGGTTGGGGGTTCAAGTCCTCTGGCCGGCACCATTTGATGCTAGTAGGCATATACAGCATGGAGGGATAGCGAAGTTGGCCAAACGCGGCGGACTGTAAATCCGCTCCCATCGGGTTCGTAGGTTCGAGTCCTACTCCCTCCACCATTTTAATTTAATCATTCCAAATAGGGGTATAGTTTAATGGTAAAACTACGGTCTCCAAAACCGTCAATGTGGGTTCGATTCCTACTACCCCTGCTTTTTTCTATGGCGGTTGTGGCGAAGTGGTTAACGCACCGGATTGTGGTTCCGGCATTCGTGGGTTCGATTCCCATCAGCCGCCCCATTTATTTTCACTTTGGGCCATAGCCAAGCGGTAAGGCAACGGTTTTTGGTACCGTCATGCGCTGGTTCGAATCCAGCTGGCCCAGCCATTTTCCATTGCGGGAGTAGTTCAGTGGTAGAACACCACCTTGCCAAGGTGGGGGTCGCGGGTTCGAATCCCGTCTCCCGCTCCATAATATTTCAATCATAATTGAGTACATGTTAGAATAAACTAAAATACTACTGATCTTGTAATGGCGGCATAGCCAAGCGGTAAGGCAGAGGACTGCAACTCCTTTATCACCGGTTCGATTCCGGTTGCCGCCTCCAATGAGATTTTGCCGGTGTGGCGGAATTGGCAGACGCGCACGACTCAAAATCGTGTTCCTTACGGAGTGCCGGTTCGACCCCGGCCACCGGTATTAAATATTAATGTAATGACGACGTTATCCTTATTGAAGGATAACGTCGTTTTTCGTTTTATATAAACAATTGTAGAACATCTATAGTCTTGTGTATTGAGTTTCTTCAACCATTTTATAGGGAATGAGATAGGTAACTGTTTAATCTAGGAGGCAATTAACATGGCAAGCGAATCTAAAGTAATTCACCACATTACCGACTACAATGAATTTAAAAATACTTGTTTAGACAACGACGGAATGGCTTTTCCTGAACTTGAAAAGATTATGTATGATTATATATTAAGTCAGCCTTCTGAAACAATGAAGTTTCAGGAGTGTGTAATTAAAGAAGAGCCAGGTGAAAATGAAGAATTAAGAAAGGTTCATCTTACGTTCCGTGACTACAATATGAATAATTATATTCGCTTATGGGGTTCTAAAAGTAATGCAGACGGCCGGGTTGTGGAGATGAAGGTAGACGCATTAGATCCAGAGACTAATGAAGTCGTATATGAACGTCAATTAGGATAAGGCATGCGCTAAAATTACTGACTTTATGTTTGTAACACAAATGACCTTACTCAATACCGTTGTTTTTAAACCAATGTCTAATAAAGACATTGGTTTTTTTGTGTGTCAATTAGATAGAGAGTTTATCGCCTTCAATCTATAGAGTTCCACTTAAACTACCCTGTGTTGCCATGGCAGCATAAGGACACAGCACGAATGCATTAGTTTTCTTATAATCGACGAATCTACTATGAACCATTTGGTCATAGGCATAGTTTGTATGATCCATTTTTTAGAATATTTACAATATTATGTTTGTTTAGATGTATACCAGGGGTACTGCCTTTATGGCTGGCAAAAATAGTAAGTTCACTAGTCTTAAAAATACCAAGGAGGAATTTCAATGAAATTAAAATCTATCGCTGTGGCCCTGACGATCGCTCTGGTAAGTACGCTGGTTTTGACGCCTGTTAGTACATTCGCTGCTGCTAACTCGGGTTCTAAAATACTTAAGAATTTGAAAGTTACAGGCATGCTTGAAGATGGAGGCACCTTTGATGGTAAAGTGACAATTGATGAGCTTTCGTATGATGAGGAAGAAGGGCTGCTGATGAGCGGCGTTGTGAAAGGTGAAGCTGTCACAGCAGATGGTACGGTTAAAGACGTTAAGGAAACTTTCGAAAATGTACCGGCTACTTTAAATGAAGAAGCGAGCGGAAGTACAGCACAGGCTGCTTCTCTCACTCAAGCGGCACAAGCAGCTGAATCTGGCTGTGACATTTTAAATTTAGATCTGGGTCCTATCTTCCTTGATCTTCTTGGATTACAGCTTGATCTTTCAGAGATTAATCTGGATCTTACCGCTGTTCCTGGTCCAGGCAACCTTCTTGGTAACTTACTATGCCAGGTAGCAGGTCTGCTTGATAGTGATGGTTTACTTAGCGGAGTACTTGATCAAGTCTCCGGTCTGCTGGATTCTTTACTAGGTCAAATTAATTCTCTGCTAGGGTAAAAAGAGAGTTGCGCAGCCAGCCGAAACAACCAACCCAATAACCATTAATCAGTCTGTCAAAAGGAATAAACCGAAGAAAAGCCTTCATCCTGAATGGATGGAGGCTTTATTATGCTATTTTTATAGGACGTGCAGGATACATAGCTGGTCAGGACCTCCATAAAGATTCCTTTTATAAAAAAACTTAGAATAGAATTCGGGTGTACGGGATTTCGTGATAGAATTTATAGTGATTAAGGAGGGTGTCTATTGCTCTATCTCATTCTATACATATGTCAATTTGGAATCATCCTGTACATCTACCGCAAATGGGGCAGGGAAGAACCTTACTTGTTCCTTAAGCTTCTTGGCTACTCGGTTCTAGGTGCCTTTGCATTCTCAATTAATCAGTGGACTTTACCGTTAGGCTTTATCGTTTTTCTATTATTCTTTCGGGATCCTGCCTGGAATCAGCTGGCGAAGCGGTATGCAGCATACACGGGTTTGTTTGTCTTCCTTACAGGTTTAATCGTTCCGCCTGTTCAAAACTACGTATACGAAAGGCCCCGCAAAGTAGAAGTGGCTCAAAACCTATCTGCGTCTAAAGAGTTTAACTTTAACGAGCATTGGGAGATGATCAATCAAACTTTTCGTGATATTCATAATCCACGCCTAGCGAGACTAGAAATGGAATTCACGGATCATGGTGCTGTAAAGTCATTGTTCTATAATTTTAAGACGACAGCACAGGGAAACAGAGAAACCAATTATTCTGTGGAGTTAAAACTGAATGAAAAAGAGTATGAAATTAAACGGAATCGTTATCAGAAGCAGAACCAGCAAGTCTTTCACATGGGACAAGGAAGGCACGGAAGAATCTCTCCGGAAGAATTTTTTGAAATCCTTAATGAAACCGGGCTTGATGCGTTCATACAAACTAAGGATAGCCAATACTATTCGCTTAACGCAGAAGGAGCAGTCCGCTCCTTGTCTGAAGATCCTGAGAATACGTTTATGGTTACCAAATCCGGTATAAGACCAGTGGTCGAAGGACAGCTTCCTATAGATGCCGTACGAATGACGGTTAATGGGTTTGAAAATAGGGAGGAGGATCGTATTCAATCGAACGTAAACTACTACATTGAACCTCGTGTGGTTTATATGGGTCAATAAAAAAGCTGGAAACCAGATCGGACATCTGGTTTCCAGCTTTCTATAAGGATACCTCGATATGTTGAAAGGTTTCTACATCAAACAACCCCATGTCGGTTAGTTTCAGGGAAGGAATAACCGGCAGTGTTAAGAAGGATAGCGTAAGGAATGGATTGAAATCCTTTGTAAATCCTAAAGAAGGAAGAACTTCTCCAATATGCTCAAGCCGTTCATTTACAAATGGAAACGGCTGATCGGACATTAATCCGGCAATGGGGAGTGGCAGAGAGGACAATACCTCTCCATTCTTAACGATTACAAGACCGCCATTCATTTCTTTTAACGTATAAATAGCTTTCAGGAGGTCATGATCATTAGCGCCCAGGGCCACGATATTGTGAGAGTCATGAGCAATGGTCGTCGCAATTGCTCCCTCTTTTAAACCGAAGCCTTTCACGATACCAACGCCAAGATGGCCGGTTTGTTTATGACGTTCCACGACTGTTAATTTCAATTGATCTTTATCTGGCGATGCTTTGAAGAATCCGTTTTCTGTATCCACTTTTTCTATTAATTTATTGGTAAGAAGCTGATTGGGATTAATCTTAATAACGTGAGCTTGTTGTGCTTCGCTTATAGGCAGCTTCAAATGATCTTCTGTCAGGGCCGGGATATGAATGGTGTTCGTAATTGGAGCCGGTTTTTTAGATTTTCCATTCTCAGAGGGCGTATAAGAGCCGTTATGGCTGACTCGGATTCCCTGTTTGTAGACCTCACTGATTTTCACTTTTTCCAAGTCTTCGAGGAGTAAAAAATCGGCATCATAACCGGGGGCGATTGCCCCTTTATGAGATAGACCATAACATTCGGCTGCGTTTAAAGAAGCCATTTGCAAGGCGATTTGTGGTGACAATCCTTGTTGAATGGAAAGACGTACGTTATGGTCGATACTTCCTTCTTCCATCAGTTCATCCAGGTGTTTATCGTCCGTGCAGAACAGACAGCGTCTGGCGTTATAGGGCGTGACTACTGTAATCAGAGCGTTTAAATCTTTCGCTGCAGAACCTTCACGGATCATTAGATACATGCCTCGTCTCAGGCGGTCCATTGCTTCATCTGCTTTGGTACATTCATGGTCTGTGGTTATTCCTGCAGTGCGAAAGAGGTTCACGGCATTACTCTCCAGTCCAGCGAGGTGCCCGTCAAGCTTCCCGCCGTACTGATGCGTCATGGTGATCTTATCGAGAAGGTTATCCTTAGTGTTCAGAAGAGAGGGATAATCCATTACTTCTGCTAAGCCGAGTACGCTGGGGTTGTCTAAGTATTTTTCAAGGTCAGCGGCTGTGAGCTGTGCTCCTGAATGTTCAAATGGAGTAGCAGGAACACAGGAAGGAAGCATAAACAACACATCTAACGGAAGCTTATCAGCGTTCTGAAGCATGAACTGCAGTCCTTCTTCACCACAGACATTGGCTATTTCATGGGGATCTGTGACCACGGTGGTAACGCCATGAGGCACGACGACTTTACTGTACTCATCCGGGGTGACCATAGAGGATTCAATGTGGACATGTCCATCAATAAAGGAGGGGGAGACATATTGACCTTTGGCATCAATGATCCGGGCAGCTTCTTGATAGTGTCCGATCCCGACGAATTTACCATCAGATATGGCAACATCTGCCTCCATCCATTCGAGATTGAAAACATCGAGGATCTTCCCATTTTTAATGATCGTATCTGCGGGGGTTTTCTTGCTTGCGATGTTCAGATCTTTCGTTAATTGTTCTTTAGCTGAGTACATGTATGATTTCTCCTTCCGTGTCATTCCTGATACATTCAAGGATACAGTATATCTTCATGGCGTGTTTAGCAGATACGTGGAATGATACGTTCAAAATTATTCGGGCACGAGCATTCGTTTCATGAGATAATAATTAATAGAATTCTATAGGGCAGGGGTAGCTTTGTCAATGTAAAGGTGAGGAGTTCCAGCTTGCTCTCGGAGAAAACATTGGTAAGCCATTCTCATTTAAGGAATTCTGGTTTAGTATTAGTAGAGATGAAACAATTTAGTACATTGGTAAAGGAAGGTATATATGGCGATGACGGAAGATAACATCACGAGGCTCCATATAAATGATACAGAGTACATACTGATAGGTACTGCGCATGTATCTAAACAAAGCGCGGAACAAGTGAAGCAGGTTATTGATGAAGAACAGCCTGATTCTGTATGTGTGGAATTAGATGAGCAGCGGTATCAATCGATTGTAGACGGCGATGCCTGGAAAGAAACAGATATTTTTGCTGTGATTAAGCAGAAGAAGGCATCTTTATTGTTAATGAACCTGGCTATCTCCTCCTTTCAAAAGCGGATGGCTAAGCAATTTGGTATTCAGGCTGGTCAGGAAATGATGCAAGGGATTGAATCAGCAAAAGAGCATAATGCGGAGCTCGTATTAGCGGACCGTAATATTCAGGTAACCTTTGCCCGAATCTGGGGCAATATCGGGTTTGGAGGCAAAGCTAAGCTGTTAATGTCCATCATCTACAGTATTTTTAGTAACGACACGATCTCGGAAGCGGAGCTTGAAAAGATGAAGACGCAGGATATGCTCGATGGCATGCTGAAGGATCTGACCGAGAACTTCCCGAAATTGAAAAAACCATTAATTGATGAGCGTGACCAGTATTTAGCTCAGAAAATTAAAGATGCACCCGGTAAGAAAGTAGTAGCAGTCCTTGGAGCTGCTCACGTACCGGGTATTAAAGAAGCGATTTACAAAGAGCATGATTTAACTAAATTAAATAAGCGTCCTCCTAAGTCTCCCTGGCCGAAGATTATAGGCTGGAGCATTCCCATTTTAATTATATCCATCATCGTTTATACGTTTATGGCGAATCCGGAGGCTGGTACCCAGCAGACCATCAGCTGGGTGCTCTGGAATGGCTCGTTTTCTGCGATAGGTACAGCTGCCGCCATGGCTCATCCATTTGCGGTGATCGCAGCTTTCGTGGCCGCACCGATTACCTCGCTTAACCCGCTGATTGCAGCTGGATGGTTTGCCGGCATTGTTCAGGCGTACTTTCGCAGACCTAAGGTATCAGAATTTGAAACCTTATCGGAAGATGTCGCGAGTCTGAAGGGATTCTGGCGTAATCGCGTTACTCGTATCCTGCTTGTGGTTCTGCTTGCCAATGTGGGCAGCTCTTTAGGCACATTTATAGGTGGAGCTGACGTTCTTCGACTGTTTTTTGAAAATCTATAATGGAAAAGCGTAACCTTTCGCACAGGTTGCGCTTTTTGTATAGGAAAAAGTGTACAGGATATTCCGATGGTGGTACACTCTTAATACAATTATGGAAATAAATCCATTAACTGGATTTTAGTTGAGTAAAAACGACCTTTTAGAGGAGGTTAAACTATTCAATAATGTTTGGATTTCAAGTACAGTAGTCATGTCCCTCATCTTTCTAATTCCTATCGCCGGTGCCCATTTAATGAATCATGTTGAAAAGAAGTACTTAATGAAAGTTCCGAAGAAATGGCTGGTTTCTTCTATTACTACGCTCACACTACTATTTGAATTATCCCTGACTTTCCTGGTTTCAACCCGAACAGGATTGTCCTTTATTGAAGCTCATTTTACGGTTGGTTTCCTGTTGTTCATCATGGTATGGTTCATGCAGTTTAATGAGTTTATGGGAAATCAGTATGCGAATGTGGACAACCAGGTGTTTGGAGATGGCAAAGATATCTATCGTGTGTCGATCTTTCAATTCAAAGTAAATCCAGTATCCATTGGAACGTTCCTCTATTTTGCAGCTGCCGTTCTAATTTCAGTTGTAGCTTACTATTAAACTTTATAGAATTACCTGGCGGAGTTTCAATAAAGGAAGCTTCGTTTTTTGTTACGTTTTAAAAAAATGCCCAGTGATTATAAAATAAAAGTAGGGTCCAACTAAGAAGGGAGGAGTTCCATGTATCCATACATATTCATGATATTTGTCGTGCTCTTCTATGCGGGGAATATTCTTACGGGAAAAGCAATAAATGATCTGCCGCCGTTTACTATAGCTTTTTTCCGGCTGCTTGTTGCCTTTATTTTTTTATTTCCGATTGGGATGAGGAGTGCCTGGAAAGCGAGAAAGACATTTCGTGAATACAAGGGCCCTCTCTTAATGATGACACTTACCGGAGTCACTTTTTTTAATACGTTCATTTATGGTGCGCTTCAATTCACGACGGCATCGAATGTTTCTGTGCTTGAAACGGTCATACCTGTCGTCACGGTCGTATTAAGTGCTCTGTTTGTAAAAGAAAAGCTGCCATTGATCAAGTGGGTCGGAGTAATGCTTTCTTTCCTTGGAGCAGTATGGGTGGTTATGGATGGACGGCTTCTTGAACTGTTCTCGTCTTCATGGAACGTGGGGGATGTCATTATGATAGGAGCCATCATGTGCTGGGCAGTCTACTCAATCGTAGTGAAGCAGTTCATGCACTTGTTTCCGGCATACGGGGTTCTCTTTGTGATGACAGGGTTGTCCGTGCTCATTCTCCTGCCGTTCGTGGCCATTGAATGGACGTTTGGCCGTGTACCCTCTCTCGATGAAGGTAAGTATTGGATGGGGTTCTTATACTTAGGTGTGTTTCCCTCAGTTATTGCGCTGGTGTTTTATAACCGGGCGGTGGAGAGGCTCGGAGCCTCACAAGCTTCTGTCTTCTTAAATTTCCTACCTGTCGTCACGATGGTCGGCGCCTATTTTTGGCTTGGAGAAACGATAAAACTGCCGGAAATAGCAGGCGCCATTCTGGTGATCGTCGGTGTCATTTTAACCACAAGGGCAGGGGCAAGAAAGAAAAGAAAACCCTTAATTTATGAAACAAATTCATATAATTAGAAAAAAATTTACGTGGATTATTGTTTTAATTGTGTGTTTAACTAGGTAGATCATCCTTAAATTCTTTACCTGATATTAATAGAGAGAAAAAAATATGACCGATCCTAGAGAAAGACCACAGGATGTGTCGAGAAAATCCTTCTTTCGAAAGCCATGATTTATCTACTTTAGATACAATTGTTTATTTTTGGTAAAAATGGTTTTAAGCGCTCTATATCAGGCAATGAAGAGGAGTGAACCATAAAAAATAAGGAGGTAATTTTATGTCTACTGCTCTTAGGGAAAGGTTAACATCTTCCATGGAAAATCTGCGTACGGTTGCATCTCTAGAATTTACGGACGAAGTGTTTGAATCTGATAATTATCGCTCGGCAGAAGTGCTTACGGAAGATTTGCAAAGTCTGTTTATCGTGAACATTCGTGAACGGACCCTTACTATCTTAACAATGAATGAAGAAATGGAAGTTACAAAAGAAACCTTATTTACGGACAAGATTATCTCAATGAAAGAGCTGTTCAATGAGTATAGCTTAAATCAAAATACGCCTCCTTGGAAACTTGAGCTTGTGCTGTTGGATGGGCGTACTATAGAGGTTGAACCTGGATTATCCAAGCTTCATGATGAGAGCTATAAAGATCCAGAAATTGCCGGAGAAGTGGCTGAGGATTTTGAGAATTTCATCGCTGGTTTGAAAAATACGTTAATTCTATAAAAGGAAAAGGAGTCCTAAATGAGGGCTCCTTTTTTAGATTACAGTTTTTATATTTTTTGTGTATAAATATGAGGTATTGGGAGATTTTAAGAAATAAGACAGCTTAAACTCCTACTTCATCTCCTAATGATTTTTCTCTTCATCGGCTCAGCAATTAACGCACGCATGCTCACCGTCTGTCCAGATAGGAGGTGAGGATGATTTGGATACAAATGTGCTATTTGAACTTCTAAGACTATCTGTGGACGTACTAAACTTTCTGGCCTTTCTCTTGTTTTCGACGATATTTGTATTTAAATCGAAACAGCCATAGAGAATAATTATATCGTAATGGACCACTAGTGAAAACTGGTGGTCATTTTATTTATAGGGTTCTGATCAACATGGTTGATTGAGCCACAACTGCTTTTTAAAAGAAAGAATGGTAAACTCCCGTTGAAAGTAAATACAACGTAAGCAGGGTCAGTACAGTAATGAGGAGGATAAATTGTTTCTTTGATGCACTTACAACTAGAGCGTTATTTGGGTCGAATTTATAACTCCAAAGGATGACACCTGTTAAAAGCAGCATGCCGATACCGAGAAAGAGATTGATCATTGGATTCCCTCCTTTACATAGTGTACGAATTCAGAAAATAAAAGTTTCAATTATCGGAATTATTAAAATAGTTAGGATGGACTAGTTTAATAATCTGGAAACCGGTATATAATGTAAAAAACCAACAGCGAGCACCAGCCTTTTAACATCTTCATGTAAACAGAACATGAATTTTTCGACAAAAATTCGTAAAAATCGTGTTGCATCGTAAAAATGCGATTGTTATAATGAGAAACATACTCCAGATGATGCAACTAAATCTCAATTCATGCGGGTGTAGTTTAGTGGTAAAACCTCAGCCACGAGCTTTGCTTCATAGAGAATGCTGCGAGTTGCCTCGACGGATCTACTTCTTCGAGTCTTCGAGCAGAGGAAGAGGCATGATTGCCGAAGTTCTGACGAAGCTAATGAATCTAATTTGAATGCGGGTGTAGTTTAGTGGTAAAACCTCAGCCACGAGCTTTGCTTCATAGAGAATGCTGCGAGTTGCCTTGACGGATCTACTTCTTCGAGTCTTCGAGCAGAGGAAGAGGCATGATTGCCGGAGTTCTGACGAAGCTAATGAATCTAATTTTAATGCGGGTGTAGTTTAGTGGTAAAACCTCAGCCTTCCAAGCTGATGATGAGGGTTCGATTCCCTTCACCCGCTCCAATCACTTTTTTTGAAAGTGAACATGCTTTTATTTTATACTATGTGAACCAACGCAGTGTTTCGTTAATTGAGGTAACGAAGCATTGCGTTTTTTATTGAGGAAAAAAGGATACACCCTATAGTAGACACAACCATAATAGGAGGATCCAGGACAATGAAACAATTACAGCAGAAATTAAAGCAAATAGACGGAAAAAGTTATAAAGGATATAAAGATATTCAAGGTAAGCACTCGTTTCAGAATTACGATGTGTTTATGGATTATGTACAAGGTGATCCCTTCGCGGCACCTTCTAAAATAAGAATCCGAATTCCAAATGAGAAGCGTCCCATTCAAAAAGAATGGAAAGAAAGCAGAAGCCGTAAGATTTATGCAGAAGATCGAATTGCCCGCGCCGTAGCGAAAGCGATTGCCAAGAATCATACAGATGTGAAAGGAACAGGAAAGAGCGGGATGGTCGCCATAGATCGCCCTGGTCAGGAAATTCTGGATCGTGCCGCAGTCAACCTGAATTCAGAAGATATGACGGTCTGTCTCACGATTGGTCTTCCGGCTAATGGACGCCGTATCAATGGCAGGGAAGCGGACAAGCTTTTCTTCAAGGTCATTCCAGAGATTATTCAGCATTCTGTTTTTTCCATTAAAGATGAAGAAATCGAAGCGGCCTGTCAATTGGCCGATCAGCATGAAGCGATTCAGGCAGAGATGAAGAAAAACAATTGGATTTCATTCGTGGCTGATGGAGCAGTCCTTCCTCGTGAGAGCGGGATCAGCGAGCGACCGATGAAAAAAGCGGTTCCGTTTCAAAGTCCAGAAGAGAACCGGGTCTCCTTTTCTATCCCTCACAGAGAGGAGCCGCTGACAGGCATGGCGGTTAAGAAAGGGATTGTATTGATCGTAGGCGGCGGTTATCATGGTAAAAGTACCCTGTTGAATGCCATGGAACGTGGCGTGTATCCTCATATCAAAGGGGATGGCAGAGAATACGTGATGACAGATCCTGCTGCTGTAAAAGTTAGAGCAGAAGATGGCAGGCAGGTAACAAGTGTGGACATTTCACCATTTATCAAAAATCTTCCACATGGCACAGATACGACTCAGTTCTCAACAGAAAATGCCAGCGGAAGTACTTCTCAGGCGGCTAATGTCATTGAAGCGCTTGAAGCCGGAGCTAAGACGCTCTTAATCGATGAAGATACAAGTGCGACGAACTTCATGATCCGTGATGAGCGGATGCAGGAGCTTGTCGTGAAAGAAAAAGAACCAATCACACCGTTTATTGATAAAATTAAGCAGATGCGTGATGATCTGGATGTTTCTACGATTCTCGTCATGGGTGGCTCCGGCGACTATTTCCAGGTTGCCGATGATGTCCTGATGATGGATCAATATGTACCTTATAATGTTACCGGTAAAGCGAAAGATATTGCCGGCAAGTACCCAAGCAGCCGCACGACCACCGAGGATGAGAAGTTCGGAGCTGTTCCGGCGCGTGCATTTTTACCTTCCAGTCTTCAGACGAGAAAAGGGAAGAAAGAGAAGGTACAAGCAAAAGGAAAAACGACGATTCTTATGGGACAGAGAGAAATTGATCTGGACGGAGTGGAGCAGCTCGTCGATCCTTCCCAGACACGTATGATTGCAGATGTTATTCTGCATTTAGATAAAAAAGGAAGTTTGAAAACAGAGCAATCGTTGAATAACTTGCTCGATCAAATTGAAAAGCAGTTTGATGAGAAGGGACTCGCTTCGTTTGCGCCATTTAAAGATCAGCACCCGGGTGAGATTGCCCGCCCGCGCCGTTTTGAAATAGCGGCAACGTTAAATCGTATAAGGACCGCGAAAGTAAAAGATATCAGATAGGGAGGAGGAGCCGCGATGGATTATCATGAGCTGAAGGAACAGGTGATCGCGTATAGTAAGGACATTGGAATTGATAAGATCGGTTTTGCCTCAGCCGATGTGTTTGGCGAGTTAAAAGCCAGACTTAAGCGGCAGGAGGCTCTTGGCTATCAGTCCGGATTTGAAAAAGGTGATGTAGATGAACGGACTGAACCAGGACGTCTGCTTCCAGGTGCTCAATCGATTATTTCCATCGCGATGGCTTACCCTTCTAAAATGCACGATGCTCCTAAGAGCAGAAAAGGTGACCGCCGGGGGCTGTTTTGCAGAGCCTCATGGGGGGAAGACTACCATACCGTTCTGCGTGACCGTCTTAATAAGTTAGGAGCTTATCTACAGAAACTGTTTCCGGATGTTGAACTCAAATCAATGGTAGATACCGGTGAACTATCAGACCGTGCCGTAGCGGAACGGGCGGGCATTGGTTTCAGCGGAAAGAATTGTGCGATCATTACTCCGGAGTTTGGATCATATGTATATTTAGCGGAACTTGTGACAAATATTCCATTTGCCCCTGATGAGCCTGTCCAAGAAGGCTGCGGGGATTGTAATATATGCGTGGATGCGTGCCCGACCGGCGCGCTAGTCCAGGGTGGTCAATTAAATGCCCAGCGCTGTATCGCTTTTCTGACACAGACGAAAGACTTTTTGCCAGATGAGTTCCGAAGTAAAATCGGCAACCGTCTGTACGGCTGTGATACATGTCAGACGGTCTGTCCAATTAATAGAAAGAAAGATTTTCACCATCATGAGGAATTTGAACCAGATCCAGAGGTGGTCAAACCGAAACTGACGCCGCTGTTGTCCATTTCGAACCGCCAGTTCAAAGAGAAATTCGGATTTATTTCCGGATCGTGGCGGGGCAAGAAACCAATTCAGCGAAATGCGATATTGGCCCTTGCTCATTACCGGGATGAGACATCCATCAGCGAGTTAATTCGATTAATGAACGAAGACCCAAGGCCTGTCATAAGAGGAACGGCGGCCTGGGGACTCGGAAAAATCGGAACTACGGATTGTTTTACGGCCATTAAGGATGCTATGATAAATGAGGAAGATGAACAGGTTATTTACGAAATGGAAAAAGGACTTCAATTCGAAAAAATATAAACAAATCTACTTTTCTTATGAACTAGGCTTTTGTATAATAGAAAAAACTGTAAAAGAAGGGATTTAATCTATGAACCATAGGTCTTTTCTATATTATGATTCTTTTATAACTCCTCTCGGACCTATTACGGTTTTAGCGAATGATGAGGGAGTTTGTCGTATTGATTTCGGCGAATTTGAAGAACGTCATTCCGCCTATCAATCCTGGAAAAAGAAGCATTTACTAAGAGGTGAATTCGTTTATGATCCTGAGCAGAAGTATGTTAGCCAGGCAAAAGAAGAATTAAACGAATACTTTGATGGAAAAAGAACGCAATTCTCGATTCCTTTGATATGTTATGGAACAGATTTTCAACGCGGTGTCTGGAGAACATTAGTCAACCAAATACCTTATGGAGAAACACGTTCCTATAAAGAAATTGCTTCCACGATGCTTTCTCCGAAGGCCATTCGAGCGGTCGGAGGAGCTGTGAACCAAAACCCTTTTGCTATCGTTGTACCCTGTCACCGGGTGATCGGAAGTAACGGTAAGCTGGTTGGTTACGCAGGCGGTCTTGAGAAGAAGCGCCACTTACTTGATTTTGAAAAACAACACACGGTCGTACCGTTCACTAACTAGTCGTCTCCCGCGGGAGACGGCTTTTTTTGTATGGACCGTCCCCTTTTTTCATAGGATGAAAGGAAGGGGGAAGGGTTATGCAGGAAACCAATCAAATACAGAAGTATTGGGAAAGAATCATGAGCCGGTTATTGGAGCAGGAAGATGAACTATGGCTTCATAAAAAAGTGAAAAATTTAGAGAGTGAGGGCATTCAGATTGAGCGTGCAACTTTCAGAATTAAACCTTACCATAGGTGTGCCTATGAAAAGCAAAGTACCCTGCGTTATATGCTCAGCCTTTCTCTTCTTCTAAAAGACCACCGGCACTTTTATTTAGAGGAAGGGATTCATGAAGGATTAGTATGGTTTGAGAGTGGTAAGATCAAGCATCATAGAATACAAACTGAAACGATTTCTTCTGAGACAAATGCTTGTTTACCCGAGTTTAGCGATAAAGAATCGAGACAGCGCGCCCCTTTTACATACAATCGCAGGGATGCGGTTCGCTATGCTGAAAGGTGGTGGGATTCCTATAACCCGGCTTATCGTCATTTTGACGTAGACTGTACGAATTATATTTCGCAATGCCTAAGAGCTGGAGGAGCCCCTGTATGGGGGACCCCGAATCGCAGCCGGGGCTGGTGGTACAGCGGAAGCAATTGGAGCTACAGCTGGGCAGTCGCTCACGCATTTAGATGGTATTTAAGCGGAGCAAGGCAGGGGTTGACCGCTACAGAAGTGTCTTCCGCACATGAACTTTCACCTGGAGATGTGATCTGCTATGATTTCGAAGGGGACGGTCGTTTTGACCATAATACAATTGTTGTGAAAAAAAACAAGGATGGTATGCCGCTTGTTAATGCCCATACATCAAACAGTCGTCATCGGTACTGGGCTTATGAAGATTCTACCGCTTATACCCCCTCTATTCAGTATAAATTTTTTCGAATTGGTGACTGATGGATGTGGTATAATAGTCTAGTTGACTAAGATTAGACTGAGGTGAATGGAATGCCGAACCATATTGTTTTGTTTCAACCAGAAATTCCTGCAAACACAGGGAACATTGCTCGTACGTGTCTGGCTACGAATTCCGTACTTCATTTGATCCGACCACTTGGCTTTTCTACAGAGGACCGGATGCTGAAGCGGGCAGGGCTGGATTACTGGCATGACGTAACGATTCATTATCATGATTCAATTGAAGATTTATATGAAGCTTATCCTGAAGGGGACTATTATTATATAGAGAATTTTGGTACGAAATCCTACGTAGACTTTGATTTTGCGTCCTCTGAAAAAGAGTTGTTTTTTGTTTTTGGACGTGAAAGTGATGGAATACCGAATGAACTTCTTGAAGGCTTGGAAGATCGTTGCCTTCGTGTTCCCATGACGGGGAAGGTTCGTTCTCTGAACCTTGCGAACACCGTGTCCATCATTCTATTTGAAACACTTAGACAGCAGGGCTTCCCCAACTTGATTAAATAACCAAAGACGGCGCTAAGCGTCGTCTTTTTTGTTAACCGCTGTTATATACATCCTAATGTTAACTATTTCAAATAAGCTCCCGTTTGTGGAAGACTCAGCGCATGCCCGCGGAAAGCGAGCCGTTCCCTGGAGCCCCTTTCTTCACACGTTATCTCGAAACTAAGTCTTACAGTAACCGGCCCTACTGTATAAAAACTTACTGCTTAAATAGAGGCACCACGTTTAAAATAGGCAAAGAAAAATCGCACCCGCTCAGGGGTGCGATTTTAAGGTGCTTATTTTTTAGGTCTGCCTGCTTTAACGTCATATCCAGCAGCGAAGATGGATGTAAGGTATGTGATACAAACAAGAATAATTAAGGTTATTTTCATGTATAGTCCTCCTTTAATCTGTCGAGACAAGCTATTCTATTCTGTATTATACCTTATTTAATAAAGGATGTGAATTGTGGGAAGTAAATTTCTCCCTGAGATGAGGCTGATGCCTATACATGCTATGGGTTCATTACATAGGTTGAAGAGTAGGTGAATAACTAAGGATAGAAGTGGAGGAATGAACATGAATCAATATCCGTATCAGTATCCCTATCCTGTCCAACATGATTTTCGTGATGAGGATGAAAGATTTTTCTTCTTAGGCCCATTTGCTGGCGGTTTACTTGGGGGATTTTTAGGCGGAGCGATTGCTCCAGGATTATACGGAGGTTTTGGAGGCGGCGGCTATGGCTATGGTCCCGGACCAGGTCCTTATCGTCCTCCTTATTATGGAGGAGGTTATTACGGACGTCCCCCTTATGGTGGCTTCTGGTAAAATTAAATCAATAAATATAAAATAAATAAAAGGGAGACCTTCCACATCAGGAGGCCTCCCATTTTTAATTAAAAGTTTGTTGTGTCAAGAGTTTCACCTTGAGATTCATAGCCCTGCATATATTTAATGCGGCGCTGGGCGGAAGTATTATTTACCTGCTCATCAGCGTGGTAAGAAGAACGTACCATTGGACCGGCTTCGCAGTGCTTAAATCCTTTTTCAAGAGCGATCTGTTTTAGCTCTTCAAACTCATCAGGATGGTAATAGCGCTCTACGTTTAAATGTTTTTTCGTTGGCTGCAAATACTGGCCGATGGTCATAATGTCGACATTATGCGCAAGAAGGTCGTCCATAGCTTCTACAATTTCTTCTTTGGTTTCTCCCAGACCTACCATCAAGCTTGACTTTGTCGGAGTATCCGGACGGATGTCCTTTACACGCTGCAAAAGCTCTAAAGAACGGTCATACATCGCGCGGGCACGAACTTTTTTCGTCAATCGGCGAACCGTTTCTATATTGTGGTTGAAGATGTCAGGCTCTCCGCCCATCAGAGTATGTAAGCTCTCATAATCGCCTTTCATATCAGATGGAAGAATTTCCACGGTACATCCAGGAACACGGCGGCGGATGGCTTTAACCGTTTCACCAAAGACAGCAGCACCGCCGTCATTTAAGTCATCACGGGCTACGGCTGTTACGACCACGTGTTTCAGTCCCATGATCTCTACAGATTCTGCTACACGTTCCGGCTCGCCCCAGTCCAGTTCATTTGGAAGTCCGGTTTTAACGGCACAGAAGCGGCAGCCGCGCGTACACGTATCACCGAGGATCATGAAGGTCGCTGTTTTACGTTCACTCCAGCATTCGTGAATGTTCGGGCAGCGGGCTTCTTCGCAAACGGTGTTTAATTTCTTATCGCGCATTAGTTTCTTAAGTCCTGTATAGGATTTGTTAGTGTTAATTTTGATTTTCAGCCAATCGGGCTTTCTTACGTGTTCTTGGTTCTTTGCCATAAGAATTCCACTCCTTTTTTATCTGGAAAAATTCCATTTCTCTGTGCGATAGCGTTCTTCTGCAATTCTTTCTACTTCTTTCCACTGCTCATCGGAAAGTTCAAAAGGTTCTAAATGAATATCAAGCCCTTTTTCGAAACCTTCCTTAAAAGCTTCTTTCGTCTGATCAAAGGTAACGTTATTATCCAATAATTGATTGATCGCTGCTGCTTTATCCCCAAATGCTCGGCGGGCACGTTCTTTTATGCGTTCATTCTTATAAATAAACATATCAAAAAGTTTCACATCATCTACATCAATTGGAATAGATCCATGTTGAAGTATAATACCCTTTTTCCTTGTCTGGGCGCTTCCGGCAGCTTTTCTACCTTCCACAATCAATTCATACCAGGAAGGCTCTTCAAAGCACACGGCTGAACCGGTTGTATCTAATTTACCTTCGGGAACGGCGAATTCAGCTTCAATCCCGAGATTATGAAAACCTTCCAGAAGTCCTTTTGAAAGAACTAGATAAGCATCTTTCACGGAAGCTGGCATGTCCGGGTGATCCTCGGAGACAATAACACTGTACGTTAATTCCTTGTCATGAAGGACAGCGCGGCCTCCAGTCTGACGGCGAACGAGTTCAAAGCCATGACGTTCGACACCTTCCAGGTCAATTTTACCTTTTACCTTTTGGAAGTATCCCACTGAAAGGCCTGCTGGTGCCCATCCGTAAAATCGCAGTACCGGAGGGATTTCTCCTTGGCGATGCCAATTCATCAATGCTTCATCCAGAGCCATATTCATGGCTGGTGTACAATGACCGGAATCGACAAAGTACCATGTTTCCATTTTGCAGTCCTTCTTTCTATATGTAGTACTTTATTCGAGTAAAATGTTCATGAATCATTTTAACAAGGGTGGTGTATGGTGTCAAAATTTGCTAAACTATTTTTCTATGAAACTTTTTTGAAAGTTAGAAACAGTCTACATATATTTACTTAAAATAATCTCCGGATATTAGAAGACTCGGTTTCGAGATAAGTGGATCATCTTTTTACCAGGAGCGTCCTCATTCGCTTTCACTCCTTTAGGAATCTCCAGCCTGGATCCTTTTCCCGGCGGAGTCTTACACAATCCTCCCTGATAGCAGATCAAACCTACAGGAAGAAACATTTAACATAGCCAAAATATAAAAAATATCCACTGTACAGAACGGATATGCTTTACAATAGGGATAGGAGGGGTTCATCATGAGTCAATCTTTGCTATCTAGTATACTCTTTTTAATAAGTGCAGCTATTTGGGCGGTTCTTGCCATTTTTTATGATGAATTCCGGTGGTTGAATATTGGATTATTTATTTTATTTTTAGTAATAGGACTTTCACATCGCCAAAGATATCTTAAAGAGAGAGATTATGAGGAGGACTGATCGTACAGATCGGTTCTTTTTTTTGTGTAAATCTAATAAAGATAACCATACAGGTCCTTTCAGAAGTGATTACAGCAGGAGAAGAAAGTTCTTAAGGAATCCTGTGAGAAAGTACTTTTTTATCAGTGGAAGCAGGAACTGTGAGCGTAGTGCTGCTTGTCTTTAAGACACATGTTTTCTCTTATCTAAGCATAGGATGTATTAAATTTCGTCTATGATGACGGAGGAGGTCTCGCTAAGTGGATATATTGAAGAAGATACAAGACCACAGGGAACAAGCTGAAGAGTTAAAGTGGGAAGGTTCATTCGCAGAATACTTAGAGCTATTAAAAGAAAAACCGTATTTAGCACAATCCGCTCATTCCCGCGTTTATAATATGGTGAAAGATGCGGGTGTCGTGGAAGAACATGATCATAAGAAGTTCAAATTCTTTGATGATGACATTTACGGATTGGACGAAGCTATGGAGAAGCTCGTGGAAGAATACTTTCACCCGGCAGCCAGGCGTCTCGACGTTCGAAAACGTATTCTATTATTAATGGGTCCTGTCAGCGGCGGGAAATCCACATTGGTCAACTTGTTAAAACGAGGACTAGAAAAGTATTCCTACACGGATAGGGGAGCCGTTTTTGCAATTAAAGGGTGTCCGATGCATGAAGACCCGCTTCATTTGATTCCGAACCATATGAGAGAAGAATTCATGGAACACTACGGGATACGGATTGAAGGAAGCTTATCTCCATTAAATACGATGAGAGTAGAGAAGGAATACAGCGGTCGAATTGAGGATGTTCTTGTAGAAAGGATCTTTTTCTCAGAGGATAAGCGTACAGGCATTGGTACCTTCAGTCCTTCCGATCCGAAATCTCAGGATATTGCTGATTTGACGGGTTCTATCGACTTTTCTACCATCGCGAAGTACGGTTCTGAATCCGATCCTCGCGCCTACCGTTTTGATGGAGAGCTGAACAAAGCGAACCGCGGAATTATGGAGTTCCAGGAAATGCTTAAATGTGATGAGAAATTCTTGTGGCACCTGCTTAGCTTAACGCAGGAAGGAAACTTTAAAGCTGGCCGTTTTGCCTTAATTTCTGCCGATGAACTAATCATTGCCCATACCAACGAAGCAGAATATCGTTCCTTTATTGCCAACAAAAAGAACGAAGCCCTGCATTCACGTATGATCGTTATGCCTGTTCCGTATAATTTAAAAGTCAGTCAGGAAGAGCGTATCTATGAAAAGATGATTCGCGAAAGTGATATACGCGATGTGCATATTGCTCCTCATACGCTGCGTGTAGCAGCCATGTTTACCATCTTAACGAGATTGAAAGATTCTAAGAAAGCATCTGTTGATGTATTGAAGAAAATGAGATTGTATGACGGTGAAATTCTGGAAGGCTTCAGTGATGTAGATGTAGAAGAACTGAAAAAAGAGTTCTCGGATGAAGGCATGAGCGGAATTGACCCGCGTTATGTCATCAACCGTATTTCTTCAACGATTATTAAGAAAGAACTAACGTCGATTAATGCACTGGATGTGCTGAGATCTTTGAAAGATGGACTGAGCAGCCATGCATCGATTTCAAGTGACGATAAAGATCGTTATCTCGATTTTATCTCATTGGCTAGAAAAGAGTACGATGAGATCGCGAAAAAAGAAGTACAGAAAGCATTTGTCTATTCCTATGAAGAGTCTGCCATCACTCTCATGGATAACTATCTTGATAATGTAGAAGCGTACTGTAACAAGGCGAAGCTCAGAGATCCGCTGACCGGTGAAGAATTAAATCCGGATGAACGTCTGATGCGTTCGATTGAAGAGCAGATCGGAGTATCAGAGAATGCTAAGAAAGCGTTCCGCGAAGAAATCCTGATCCGCATTTCAGCTTACGCCCGTAAAGGCAAAAAGTTCGATTACCAGTCTCACGAGCGTTTGAGAGAAGCTATTCAGAAGAAACTGTTTGCTGATCTGAAAGATGTGGTCAAGATTACAACATCGACCAAAACTCCGGATGAACGCCAGTTGAAGAAGATCAATGAAGTTGTCGCTACGCTTGTTGATGAACATGGCTATAATTCAAGTTCTGCCAATGAACTATTAAAATATGTGGGCAGTCTATTAAACCGATAATAAAAAAATGATAAAATCCACCCTCCGCTTTTTCGTTCAGGAGGGTGGATTGTTTATGTTATAATGGGCTCAAAAAGAAATGCAGGTGAGAGGATGTCAAAAAGTTATTACGCCATTATCGATGTAGGTTCCAATACGATGCGTCTCGTTATTTATTTAAGGGAAAAAGGCGGACGGCTTCGTGAAATTGAAAACGTAAAGGCAGTAGCCCGGCTGCGTAATCATTTGAAAAAGGACAACCGTCTTTCTGATGAAGGAATTCGAACCCTCTTAAGCACACTGACAAGCTTTAAAGAAGTTGCTCAAAGCTATCAACTGGAAGAAATGGTCTGTGTAGCTACGGCAACGATTCGTCAGGCTTCCAATCAGGAGGAAATCACCGAAAAAGTATCCGAGCAGACAGGGTTTGATATGAGAATTCTTTCTGAACATGAAGAAGCCTATTACGGATATTTAGCCGTTGTTAACTCAACGCCTCTGACTGAGGGGATCACCGTAGATATCGGTGGAGGAAGTACGGAGGTTACATACTTCAAAGACCGGGAGCTGGTGGAAGCCCACAGTTTTCCTTTCGGAGCTCTCACGCTGCAGCAGGACTTTTTTAAGAAAGAACTGCCGACGGATGATGAAATGTCCAATCTGCGTCAATACTTAATTGAACAATTCAATACGCTGCCATGGCTTCAGAAAAGAAAAGTACCTCTAGTTGGAATCGGCGGGGGTGCACGTAACCTTGTGCAAATTGATCAGAACCTTAAAGAGTATCCGCTTGCTGGTCTGCATCAATATAAAATGAAAGACAGCGATTTATCGTTTGTCAAAAACTATCTTTTTACACTCCCAATGAAAAAACTGCAAAAGGTGGAGGGATTGTCCAAAGATCGTGCGGACATTATTCTGCCGGCTACAGAGGTTTTCCATTCTTTATACGATGTGTCTCAATCCAGTGGATTTATTCTAAGCCGCAAAGGGTTACGTGACGGTGTTTTTTATGAGCAGTTAACAAGAGACATGGGCACGAATCTGTTTCCGAACGTGTTGGAAGAGAGTATCCAGGAACTGGTCACTGATTATGATTTAAGTGTGAAGCAGATTAATCATGTGCAGCACCTTTCGAATGAGTTGTTCCATCAGCTCCATGAGAAAGGCCTCGGCGGCTTGAGGAAGAAAGACTGGCAGGAAGTAAAACGGGCAAGCTATGTTTTTAATCTGGGTGATTATATTGATAGTGAAGCAAGCTCACAGCACACCTTTTACCTGTTAGCCAACCGTACGATTGACGGCCTGATGCATATGGAACGCCTTCGCCTTGCTCTGCTGGCTTCATTCAAGAATAAGACGCTCTTCAAACAATTTCTTCATCCCTATAAAAAGTGGTTTCTTAAGGACGAGCGTAAAAAGCTCCGCCTGTTAGGAGCGCTGCTTAAATTCTGTTACTGTCTGGACAGTACAAGACGCCAGACCGTAGAGGATCTTGAATTAGCGGTTGATGGCGATGACCTGAATATAACCCTTTATTGTAAAGGGGAATGGATGCCGGAGGAATATCAGGCTGAAAAACAGAAAAAACATTTAGAAAAATCCCTTAAGAAGAGTATTAATCTTACATTTGTGGAAAAATAACATCTGAATGGAATATAATGCTTGTTATTAATTTTCTGTTTACGAAATCTTAACATGGTATTAATATGCCCTATAAAATGACATACTAATGTGGACGTGAGACTACAATGTAAAGGGTGTGGAACATGTCGAAGAGCAACGAAATAATAGAGCTTGATAATCCTCTTTTTTATAACAACAGAGAACTCAGCTGGCTCGCTTTTAACGAACGCGTGTTAGAAGAAGCCATCGATACCGACAACCCTTTGCTGGAGCGGTTGAAGTTTTTAGCTATATGCTCTTCCAATCTGGATGAGTTTTTCATGGTCAGGGTAGCCGGTTTGAAAGACCAGGTGAAAGCCGGATTTAACAAGCCTGAAAATAAAGCAGGTCTTACACCTAAACAACAGCTTGCTAAAATCGCGGATATTAACCACGACATCGTGGAAAAGCAGTACGCGACATATCAAGCTATGAAACCGGAATTGGAGAAAGAAGATATATCTATTCTATCCATAGAGGATTTAACGAAAGATGAGATTGATAATCTGGAAACATATTTCAATGAAGAGATCTTTCCTGTATTAACTCCCATGGCTGTAGATGCCTATAGGCCATTTCCAATGCTTTTAAATAAGTCTATTAACCTGGCGGTAGTGATTCAGGATGCGCTTGATCCTCACGATAACGAAACCAAAACAGCCATCGTGCAGGTACCTGCTGTACTGGATCGATTTGTGCAGGTGGAGCATGATAAAAAGTATCAGTATATTCTGCTTGAAGAGATTATCAGCCATTTTATCAACAAGCTGTTCAAAGGATACCAGGTTAAATCGATTACAGAGTTTCGAATTACAAGGAATGCGGATATGACGATTCACGAGGAAGGAGCACGGGACCTTCTGAAGGAAATCGAAAAAGAATTGAGAAAAAGAAAATGGGGAGCGGCCGTCAGACTTGAAGTCAGAAGCGAGAAGTATGACGATAAGGTTATCCGTTTCTTATTAAGCGTACTTGAAATTCACAAAGATGATCTGTATATTACAAATGGTCCGCTTGATCTTACATTCTTATTTAAATTCCATAAAACATTCTCTGAGATTAAGGATCATTTAATGTATGAAACCTTAATGCCTCAGCCGCCTCGGGATTTAGAAGAGGAAGAGGATATCTTTGAAGCGGCTTCACACCGTGACCTCTTTCTGCACCATCCTTACGAATCGTTCGAACCTGTGGTTGATTTCGTCTCAGAAGCAGCAGATGATCCTTACGTACTTGCCATTAAACAAACGCTTTACCGGGTCAGTGGAGATTCGCCGATTATCGACGCTTTAAAGCGGGCTGCAGAGCAAGGGAAGCAAGTAACCGTGCTGGTAGAATTGAAAGCCCGGTTTGATGAGGAAAATAATGTGCAATGGGCGAAAGAACTTGAAAAAGCAGGGTGCCATGTGATTTATGGCATGACCTATTTAAAAACCCACAGCAAGATCACTCTTGTGGTGAGAAAGAAGAAAGATAAAATAGAGCGTTTCGTTCATCTGGGAACAGGGAACTATAATGATCAGACAGCGTCTCTATACACGGACATGGGGATTATTACGTCTAAACGTAAATTTGGAATTGATGCTACAGATTTCTTTAACTATTTAAGCGGCTTTACAGAAAAGCCGAAATACCATCATATTTCCATGGCCCCGTTTGATATCCGTAATGACTTTATCCGTTATATTAATAACGAAATCCGTTTTCAGAAACAGCACGGAAACGGAAGAATTATTGCTAAGATGAATTCATTAACGGATAAGAATTTAATAATGAAGCTCTATGAGGCCTCACAGGCCGGTGTTCAGATTGATTTAATTGTGCGCGGAATCTGCTGTCTGCGTCCCGGTATTAAAGGGATTAGCGAGAATATCCGCGTAATAAGTATTGTCGGACGTTTCTTAGAGCACAGCCGCATTTATTACTTCCACCATAATGGTGATGATCGAGTGTTTTTGTCCTCCGCCGATATGATGACGAGAAACATGGTAAAACGTGTGGAGCTTTTATTCCCGATTCACGAGCCTGGAGTGAAAAGCCGTTTACAAAGGATTTTGTCTGTCATGTTAAGTGACAATGTGAAGGCAAGGGAACAGCAGAATGATGGAACATATCGTTATGTTGAAGCTCCTAAAGGTGCCGAACGAATCAATAGTCAAATGAAGCTTTATGACATGGCGTACCGCGTTCTCGAAGACGAAGAGTGACAAATTCATATCACTTTACTGGTAAAAAGTGAAAAAGGCGTACCAAAGGGTGCGTCTTTCTTGTTATAATATAAATGTTGGTAATTGAAAAAATAACCGAAATTTGTTGAATACTTATGCGTTTCAATTCTATAATGGTATTTGGACTTGGAAACGTTTACGAAGAAATTAATTACATCCAACAACTACTTGGGGGTATTACACGTGTCTAATTTAGGCTCCAATGAAAGATTCTGGGAAAATTTCCATGGCCCCAATATGGGTTATGTCGAAGAACAGTATGAATTATACGAAGAAGACCCTGAAGCTGTCGACCCTTCTTTAAAAGAGGTATTCGATGAGCACGGGGCACCACAATGGATGAAAGAGGGGGACAAACAAAGCACCAGTGCTTCTCATACATCAGAAGTAGATATCACAAAGGTTACCTCAGCACTGAAACTTGTTGAGGCTATTCGTCGTCATGGTCATCTGCGGGCTAATATTTATGCCGTAGGAAGTGACGAGCGTCCTAGTACCAATCTACTGGATATTGAAACCTATGGTCTTACTGAAAAGGACTTAGAGAACATTCCGGCTAAATGGGTGTGGTCAGATTCACCACTTCGTCTTGATAATGCCCTGCAGGTCGTCAAGACTTTAAAAGAAAAATACGCAGGTACCATTTCTTTTGAATTTGGGCATGTGAATAATGAAGAAGAGCGGAAATGGCTCCTCGACAAGGTCGATACTGGTTCCTTCCATGTCTCTTTTTCCAATGAAGAAAAGAAGCAGCTTCTGCGACGTTTAGCCCAAGTGGAAGGTTTCGAAAACTTCCTGGCTAAGACATTCGTTGCACAGAAACGTTTCTCTATCGAGGGTCTGGACGTTATGGTTCCGATGCTTGATCACATGATTCAGTCGGCTTCTAACGATAAGATCAAAAATATTATGATGGGTATGGCACACAGAGGGCGCTTGAATGTGCTTGCTCACACGCTAGGAAAGCCTTACGATCGAATTTTCTCTGAATTCCATCATTCTCCTGATAAGGAGCTGATCCCTTCTGAAGGCTCTACAGGGATCAACTATGGCTGGACGGGAGATGTGAAGTATCACTTCGGAGCGAGGAGAGAAATCGGGAATGGCGAGCAGTCAGCAACCCGAGTGACATTGAGTCACAATCCTTCCCACCTTGAATACGTAAATCCTGTAGTGGAAGGCTTTACGAGAGCAGCTCAAGATGACCGCTCTAATCCTGGATATGCAGAGATGGATGAAGACGAAGCGTTTGGTGTGCTCATTCATGGAGATGCTGCGTTTATCGGAGAAGGAGTCGTGGCCGAAACCTTGAATATGAGCGATCTGCCCGGATACCGGACAGGCGGCACGCTTCATATTATTGCTAATAACCTGGTCGGCTTCACAACTAATCGGGAAAAAGGGCGCTCCACCCGTTACGCAAGTGATCTCGCTAAAGGATTTGAAATCCCGGTCGTACACGTAAATGCTGATGATCCTCTTGCGTGTATGTCAGCCATGGCGCTTGCTTATGAATATCGTCAGACTTTCCATAAAGACATCTTAATTGACTTGGTGGGTTATCGCCGTTTCGGCCATAATGAAATGGATGAACCGCGCGCTACTCAGCCTCGCCTTTATAGTGAAATTGATGAGCATCCTACGGTGGCTTCGATTTATGAAGAGCAGCTTCTTAAAGAATCCGTCGTTGAAGAAGGCACGCTTAATGATATGAAAAATGAAATTGAAAATGAATTACGTAACGTGTACAACAACATGAGCGAACATGAAACAACCACTCCTGACGTGAAAGATCGCCCAAGCGGTGTTGAACGAACACTGGACGAAATTGAGACTGCGGTTGATATTGATCGTCTGCGCTCATTGAATGAAGGAATGCTTAAACGTCCAGAAGGTTTCAATGGATTTAAGAAGCTGGAAAAAATTCTTCAGCGCCGCAGTAAAATGCTTGAAGATGGACAGAAAGTAGACTGGGCTACTGCAGAAGCCCTGGCTTTTGCATCCATACTGGAAGATGGAAGACCGATTCGTATTACCGGTCAGGATACAGAGCGCGGAACGTTTGCACACCGCCATATGGTCCTTCATGATGTAGAAACGGGAGAAACCTACTGTCCGCTTCACGGCTTAGAGCAGGCAAATGCGTCGTTCGATATTCATAACAGTCCGCTTTCCGAGGCTGGGGTACTTGGTTTTGAATATGGTTACAGCGTTCAAGCGCCGGAAACTCTGGTCCTTTGGGAAGCTCAATTTGGAGACTTCGCCAATGCAGGACAGGTTATATTTGATCAATTCGTAGCGGCCGGCCGAGCGAAATGGGGAGAACAATCCAATATGGTATTTCTCCTGCCTCATGGGTATGAAGGACAAGGACCGGAACACTCCAGTGCCAGGCTTGAACGTTTTCTTCAATTAGCTGCAGAGAACAACTGGACGGTAGGCAACGTGACCTCCTCTGCACAATATTTTCATTTATTGAGAAGACAAGCTGCCATCAGCACGGAAGAGGAAGAACGTCCGCTTGTATTAATGACACCTAAGAGTCTTCTTCGTAATCAAAGAGTGGCGGTTGAAGGTAACTACTTTAGTGAAGGTAAGTTCCAACCAATCATGAGACAGCCGGGACTGACTAAAGAAGATGATAAAGCTAAAGAAAAAGTGAAAACCTTACTTCTTGGAAGTGGGAAAATTATGGTGGATATAGAAGATACGGTGGAAAAAGCAGAAGATTATTCTTTTGAAACAATCGATGCCGTCCGTATTGAGCAAATTTATCCATTTCCAAAACAAAGGCTTAAAGAAATTCTTGAAACGTATCCGAATTTAGAGGAACTCGTTTGGGTTCAGGAAGAACCTCAGAACATGGGCAGCTGGTACTTTGTAGAAGGAATCTTGCACAAACTGCTTACAGGCAGTCAGATTCACCGTTACGTAGGAAGACCACCTCGTGCGTCGCCTTCTGTGGGTGAACCAAATATTCATAAGACCGAGCAAAATCGTATAATTCATGAAGCGCTACAGATGTCTAAAGGAGGAAAATCAAATGAAGGAAATTAAAGTTCCTGAATTAGCTGAATCCATTACAGAAGGTACGATTGCCGAATGGCTTGTTCAAAAAGGAGATCAGGTTGAGAAAGGTGATCCTATCCTTGAACTCGAGACAGATAAAGTAAACGTCGAAGTAAACGCTGACGCAAGCGGTGTTATTTCGGAACTTCTAAAAGAAGCTGGAGATGACGTAGAAGTAGGGGACGTTATCGCTAAAGTTGATGAAAACGGAGAAGCCGGCGGGAGTTCGGAAGAAGAATCCTCTAATGAAGAAGAGGAGAAAGAGTCTTCTGAGGAGAACAAACAGGCCCAGGAAGATAAAGAAGAACAACAGCAAGAAACAGAGGATTCTAAACAAAAAGAGGAATCTAAATCCGATCAGGATCAAGGTTCAAGTGATGACGACAAAAAAGAAGTCATTGCTACACCAGCGGCTCGTAAGCGAGCGCGTGAGCTTGGAATCAACCTGAGTGAAATTTCTGCTAGAGATCCACTTGGCCGCATCCGTCCTGAAGATGTAGAAGAAGCGGCTCAAGGTGATAGCAAGAAGGAACAGAAGCAGGAGCCTAAGCAGGAAGAGAAAAAAGAAGCTCCTAAAAAAGAGAAAAAATCTGAACAGAATAGTGAAAAAACAGAGTTTGAAAAGCCGGTGGAACGAGTTAAAATGTCCCGTCGCCGTCAAACCATTGCGAAGCGTCTCGTAGAGGTACAACAAACTTCCGCAATGCTCACTACGTTCAATGAAGTCGATATGACGAACGTGATGAACCTTAGAAGTCAGCGTAAAGAATCCTTCCAGAAGAAACATGATATTAAACTTGGATTCATGTCTTTCTTTACGAAAGCTGTGGTAGGCGCATTGAAAGAGTTCCCTCTCATCAACGCGGAAATCCAGGGCAATGAAATTGTTATGAAGAAATTCTATGATATTGGTATGGCTGTATCTACGGAAGAAGGTCTCGTTGTTCCAGTTGTCCGCGATGCCGATCGTCTGGATTTCGCAGGCATTGAAAAAGGAATTGCTGACGTAGCAACGAAAGCCCGTAATAAAGAACTTCAGCTGGAAGATCTCCAGGGTGGTTCCTTTACAATTACAAATGGCGGTATTTTCGGTTCCATGCTTTCAACGCCGATCCTGAATTCTCCGCAAGTTGGTATCCTGGGTCTGCACAATATTGAAAAGCGTCCGAAAGTTATGCCGGATGATACTATTCAAGCTCGCCCTATGATGTACATTGCTCTTTCATACGATCACCGGATCGTGGACGGCAAAGAAGCTGTACAGTTCCTTAAGAGAATTAAAGAAATGATTGAAGATCCTTATGATTTATTATTAGAAGGATAAATGGATCACCCGCTGGGAAGAATTCCTGGCGGGTTTTTTTGTGACAAAGTGAAACTTTTACGTTAGGATAAACGTATGATTACGTATTAATTATTAATAAAAAGGGTTGGAACTATGGCCATTATAATAGAATTATTTGACGGATCATTCGATTTACTGTTCCTGTCTTTATATATCACATTGCTTGCTGGAATAGCTTTTGAATCCATGTGGACTCATATGGTTTCAGGAAGTTCTTTATGGCTGCAATCGCGACACGTTTTCCTGCAGGAGGATACAAAAGCATTCTCGCTGCAAGAAACATCTGTTTCCATTACTCATGGATTAATTCATTGGATACAACGCACTGTTGGAAGAAAAGAAGACGATGGAGACGATGATCACTACCTCTTTGTTCGTGCCTGAAGATACGAATAAAGAGGAGGACTAAATTTGAAAAAGTGGATAAGTTTATTCTTGTTCAGCACCATTTTATTAACAGGATGTGCACCAAAGGAAAGCGGTGGAGGATTCTTCAGCCAATACTTTGTGGAGCCTTTCGTTGAGGCAATCACCTTCATTGCAGAGTTGTTCGGAGAAAATTATGGCATAGCGATTATTTTGATTACCCTCGCGCTTAGAGTGGTTATTATGCCGTTCATGTTAAAAACGTTTAAAAATAGTCAGGACATGCGTGGGAAAATGGATGCGGTGAAACCTGAGCTGAATGATCTTCAAAGTCGCTTAAAGCAAGCATCCAGCCAGGAGGATAAGAAAAAGATTCAGAGCGAAATGATGGACTTGTATCGGACTAATGAGATTAACCCGTTAAACATGGGATGTCTGCCGATTGTTTTACAGATTCCGATCTTTGCTGGAATCTATTATGCGATTCGAAGTTCGGAAGAAATCGCTACCCATTCATTCCTGTGGTTTGATTTGGGGCAGACAGATCTAACCATGGCTGTTATTGCAGGTATTCTTTATTTCATCCAATACAGAGTGTCTCTTATTGGAATGCCGGAACAACAACGGAAGCAGATGAAATGGATGGGGCTGTTATCCCCCGTTATGATACTGTTTATATCCATTTCCTCGCCCTCAGCTCTGCCACTCTATTGGGCGGCAGGAGGAGCTTTTCTTGTCATTCAAACCCTGATTTCCAAAAAACTTTATACAACCTGATGAGGTCAAATAGAGTCCTGTACAGTTTCTGTGCAGGGCTTTTTTGTCTTGCCGATTACTCTAAAACCAGGCTAAATAATCAAAAAATTCACACATATTTTATTATGTTTCATCCATTTACGTGGACCTGCATACGATAGAGTAATACTCGGTTAGGAGGGAGAAAAAACATGGATGAAGAGAAGAGTTTCGTAATCGCCGAAGACGACTGGTCCCTCCATCGGAAAGGCTACGACGATCAGAGGCGACATCAGGAAAAAGTTAAGGATGCGATGAATAAACAATTACCAGATTTGATTACCGAAGAAAATATTGTAATGTCGAATGGAAGACGTGTCGTCAAGATACCAATACGTTCGCTTGATGAATATAAAATTCGTTACAATCATGAGAAGAACAAGCATGCAGGACAAGGCGATGGGGATAGTGAAATCGGTGATGTGGTGGCTCAGGCGCCGCAATCCAAGGGTAAGCCTGGTCAAGGAGAAGGTGCCGGCGACCAAGCTGGCGAAGATTTCTATGAAGCTGAAATTTCACTGGCAGAGCTCGAGGAGGCATTTTTCAAAGAACTGACGCTGCCGAACCTGGATGAAAAAGAGAAAGATAACATTATTCAGACAGACATTGAATTTAGTGATATTCGTAAGACAGGTTTAACAGGTAATATTGATAAGAAAAGAACGATGCTTGAAGCCTATAAGCGGAACGCTCTTGGAGGGGAAGCTTCGTTTAACCCCATCTTCCCGGAAGATATACGCTATAAGACCTGGAATGATAAGACGAAACCTGAATCAAAAGCGGTTGTTATTGCGATGATGGATACAAGTGGTTCCATGGGTCAGTGGGAAAAGTACATGGCCAGAAGCTTCTTTTTCTGGATGAACCGTTTCTTAGGAAAAAATTATGAGACGGTGGATGTAGAATTCGTAGCTCACCATACGCAGGCAAAAGTGGTTAGTGAAGAAGATTTCTTTTCTAAAGGGGAAAGCGGAGGAACCATTTGTTCGTCAGCCTACCGGAAAGCGCTGGAGTTAATTGAAACTAAGTACTCACCGGACCGTTATAATATCTACCCGTTCCACTTTTCAGATGGGGACAATTTAACATCTGATAACAAGCGTTGTTTAGCTTTAATTGAAGAACTTCTTGAAGTTTCTCAGATGTTCGGGTATGGAGAAGTCAACCAGTATAACCGGTCATCTAGTTTGATGCAGGCATACAAAGCGATTGATCACCCTAAATTCCGTTATTACATTTTGAGAAGAAAAGCAGATGTATTTCATGCGATGAAACAATTCTTCAGCGAGGTCAGTCCAGAAGAAGTCGTGAATTAAATAAAGAGTCAGGTAAAGGCTAATCCTTACCTGGCTTTTTTGATTGTGCCTCTGTACAACTTTAGATTGTACTAGGGGGAGAGGCGTAGTAGAATTATTTTTATATATAAGTTGATCTGCACGAATAACTGAACAGCTTCTTCAGTCATACAAAAAAACCACATGAACCCCCACTGTGTTAGACCCACATAAGGGGCTTATTTACGCTAAAGGGCCGGTTACTGTAAGACTCGGTTTCGAGATATCGTGTGGAGAAAGGGGCTCCAGGGAACGGCTCGCTTTCCGCGGGCATGCGCTGAGTCTCCTCAGGCTGGCGCCTTCCGGGGCCTCACATGTCATGTTCACCCCGCAGGAGTCTTCGCCTTTCCCTTCCGCCCCTTTGCGATCATGGAGCGCTCGAAATCCTTTACGTATATACTCCATCTGAGGAAGAACGGCCTACGTTAAATTCCGAGTCTGTCCAAAGGGTAAACCCCGTTATAGAAGCATTTTAAACAATTTTAGCTTCCCCGTTTCTCCTATTAGCAGGGTCCGCTCATCTGCTATCTTTTGGGCGGCGAAGGAAACGACGAGACTCCCACGGGAGAAGGGACTAGGTGAGATCCCGCAGAGAGTGAAACGAGCGAGGAAGCTCACCGTTCCCCCGTAGGAAAGCGAGTTGTTTCCGTAGCCGTCCTAATCCTTTTTTGGCGACGGGCCCTATTTATCTCGAAATCAAGTCTTAAAGTAATGGGAGCTATTCTGAAATTATAAATAAGAAAATAGAGCAGAGGATTTTGGGCTGCTGATAATGATTTGTTTTGTGCGCGTGAGAGGAGCGGATAGGATGGATGAGAAACACAGTGAATGGCAGCAAGAAGAAAAAAGAATAAAGGATATTCAACGGATATTAGCAGAGAAAAAGAATGAGTTAATGGAAAATAACAAAGAATTGATGGGAGATATACTCGAGCTTCGCCAAGGGTTTTGGGACGATGTTACCGTCAATATGGATGAACCCGACGAAGCGATTGAAACATACGCAAGTATTAAACAGCAAGCAGAGCTCTTGTCAGAGAGGGAGAGAAGCTACGGACAGTTTCATAAACTGGTGAAGCTTTACGAGCGCCAGGAGGATTCTCCTTACTTCGGAAGGATCGATTTCCAGGAAGAAGACGGGGAGGTAGAATCTATATATATAGGCATTGGTTCATTGATGGATAAGAACAAAGAAGATTTCCTGATTTATGATTGGCGGGCACCTGTATCAAGCATGTATTACGATTACGCTCCGGGCCCCGTTCAATATGAAACCCCTGTGGGAGAAGTGACAGGGGAGATGAAGCTGAAGAGACAATTTATTATACGGCAGGGAACTCTTCAAGGGATGTTCGATACAGGGCTGACGATCGGTGACGAACTGCTCCAGCACGTACTAGGTGGAAATGCATCCTCCCAGATGAAAAGTATAGTAGCCACGATTCAAAAAGAGCAAAATCAAATCATACGCTATGATAAGAATAAAATGCTGATTGTACAGGGAGCAGCTGGAAGCGGCAAGACTTCAGCAGCTATGCAGCGCATTGCATATCTGCTCTATCGGTACCGGAGGTCTATAAGCGCCGATCAAATTTTATTATTTTCACCCAACCACATGTTTATTAGCTATGTGGCTTCCGTTCTACCTGAACTTGGAGAAGATAACATGCGGCAAGTTACATTCCAGGAGTATGCAGCTGGACGACTGGATCAGGATTTTGAACTGGAAAGCCCATTTGAGCAGCTGGAATACCTGTTGTCTGATCGAGACAGTCAGAGGCTTGAGAGAAGAGTGGCAGGTATTCGCTTCAAATCAGCATTGGATTATAAGAATCTGCTGAATGCTTACGTAAAAGGATTAACTGAGAAAGGAATGAAGTTTAGGAACATCACCTTTCGAGGACAAACCATTGTAAGTGCTGAAGAGATTCACGATTACTTTTATAAACTGACAGGACGTATTCCTAATCGGATAGAAACCGTCAAAGTGTGGCTTCTTGATCAATTGGATGCTTTCCAATTAAAAGAACAGGATAAAGACTGGCCGGTCGAAGAAGCTGCTTTTTTAGCCAAGCATGAATACGTTGAAGCGTTTCATGAACTTGAGGAGCATAAAGAATTTAACGAAGATACTTTCGATGATTTTGACAGGGAGCAGAAGATGCTTGTCAAAATCATCGTGGAAAGAAAAATGCGTCCTTTAAAGAGAAAGATTGAACAATTGAAGTTTATTAAGCTGAGAAAGCTTTATGAACAGATGTTTGATACAATGTCTGTTCCTGCAGAGTTGAGTGAAGAAGAGTGGAAAGATATTGGACTCGAAACAAAAAAAGCGCTAAACAAGAAGTACCTTTATGCTGAGGATGTTACACCTTATCTGTACTTACAGGATCAAATTGAGGGCAGAAACGTTAATACAGTTATTCGACACCTGTTTATTGATGAAGCACAGGATTATTCTCCGTTTCAAATTGAGTTTATCAAGCAATTATTTCCGAATGCACGATTCAACCTGCTCGGCGATTATAACCAGGCAATTCATAACCTTTACACAAAATCCTCAAGTCTATTGGAAGAAGGGGAAGAATTAGAAGAAGATCCGAAGGTGGAACATTTGTATTTAATGCGGAGTTACCGTTCCACTAAACCGATTGTTGAATTTACAAAACATCTGCTTTCGGATGGGGAAAAGATTGAAGCATTTAATCGCGAGGGACAGAAGCCTCGTGTTCATCAGAAAGAAAACGAGGATGAGCTTATTAAATCTATGCAGGAAACCATACTACGCAGGCAGAAAGAAGGTCACGAAACCATTGCTCTTCTGACCCGAACGAAACAGGAAGCGAAAGATTTACATGCGCGTATAGGCGAGGGTTTCTCCGCCCGTTTGATTTATAAAGAATCACAATCCTTTGAAAAAGGTGTTCTTATTCTTCCTGGGTATTTAGCCAAGGGAATTGAATTTGATGCCGTGATTTTACCAGAAGTGTCCAGTTCGACTTATAACAAAGAGGAAGAACGGAAACTATTATATACAGCAGCGACAAGAGCCATGCACGAATTGGATTTATTTTATACAGGAGTGCTGAGTCCATTGCTCCAACTGGTATCAGAGGATTTGTATGAGAGAAAATGAACAACAGCTTCTGCGTTGCAGAGGCTGTTTGTTTCGATAAGGTGAATTAGTAGGGGACGGAGGCGTTGTATTGCTATAATAAACGATAGATGTAGGAATAAAGGAGATTAACAATGATACAGGAACTTCTTCAGTCGGACAAGTTTATTATGCTAGTAGCTTTACTATTAATTACAAGTATTCTCGTAACAAAATTTTCAACAAGACTCGGGGTCCCTTCTCTTGTCTTATTTATTGCCGTAGGAATGCTGGTCGGGAGCGATGGACTGGGGTTAATATATTTTGATAGTGCTGAAGTGGCACAGCTTGTCGGTGTATTCGCCTTAATTATCATTTTATTTGAAGGCGGTATGCAGACGAAATGGAATAATATACAGCCAGTGATTGGCCCGTCGGTTACGCTTGCAACTATTGGGGTACTGCTGACAACGGGACTGGTTGGTGTAGCGGCAAGGTACATATTAGGTCTGGATTGGGTGGAAGCTATGCTGCTTGGGGCGATTATTGGTTCCACGGATGCGGCGGCTGTATTTGCGGTGTTAAAAGGGAAAAACGTAAGAGACAGACTGGAGGCTACGCTAGAAGCCGAATCGGGTACTAATGACCCCATGGCTGTGTTTTTAACCATTACGTTCATTCAAATTTTAACCACGGGAGAAGCGGAGATTCTTCCATTGATTGGATCCTTCTTCTGGCAGATGGGAGCAGGACTTCTCATTGGTGCTCTCGTTGGTTACGCCGGAAGCTTCAGCTTAAATCGTATTAACCTGGATTCCAGTGGACTCTATCCTTTATTTGCACTTGGATTTGCTTTTTTAGCCTATAGTGCGAGTTCACTCGCGCAGGCGAGCGGATTATTAGCTGTATATGTAGCGGCTGTATTTATCGGAAATGCAGAGTTAGCTTATCGTTACTCGATATTGCGTTTTCACGAAGGTTTTGGGTGGATGGCCCAAATTGTGATGTTTATTATTCTCGGGCTGTTTGTGTTTCCGACCGAGGTTTTTACACTATCGGTTATGATGGATGGACTGCTAATTGCACTGGCTCTGATTTTAATTGCCCGTCCGTTGGCAACATTTATCAGTCTAGCTTTCTTTTCCTTTAGTATAAAGGAGAAATTGTTTCTATCCTGGGCAGGACTGAGGGGAGCCGTTCCCATTGTATTGGCGATATTACCGATGCTTGCGGGCATAGAGAATAGTCAGCTGATTTTTAATGTTGTCTTTTTTACTGTACTGACGTCCACTCTCTTTCAAGGCTCATCGATTACATGGGTAGCGGAGCGCTTTAAGCTGGTTTCGGATAAGCTTACCAATCCGATCCATTCCCTGGAATTGATTTCAATCGGGAAAGCGAATGTGGAATTAATGGAATTTGATGTGGTGGAAAATAATCAGGTAGTAGGGCAGACGCTTGAACATATTGAACTTCCTGATCGTGCTTTAATTAATGCGATCATAAGAGAAGGCGATGTCATCACTCCCTATGGACAAACAGAGATTAAAGCAGGGGATACCCTTTATATTATGGTGTCACGGAGCAGTAAGAAGGAAGTGAAGAAATTGTTGCAAGCCGTTAAGCCTGGAGAGAGTGCTGTGAACCACGAAAAAAACCGAGCTTAAGGCAGCTCGGCTTTTTTCGTAGCAGCTATGATATTTTTGGTCGTTCGCTATGATATGAAGAATACAATTCTAATTATAGGTAACTTGTACGCATTTGTAAACCTTTTCCCCATAAAACATGAAATATTTACTAGTTATTTACATAAATTCAATCGAATCAGATCGACAATTGTTATGTAAGAAATAATCCTATACAATGGAGAGAATAAGGAGGAATGCCCGGTGGATAAAAAAATAGGATTTATTGGCTGCGGACAGATGGGACAAGCAATGATCCAGGGAATGATTGATGCGAAACTTATGAAAGCGGAAAATATAGCAGCAACCGCTCTCTCGGATGAAACCATCGACTTTGTCTCAGATGAATATGGAATTCACATTTCAAATGACAACAAGCAGCTTGCACGTGAAAGCGATTTACTATTTCTAGCTATTAAACCTTACATTTATCATGGAGTTATTCAGGAAATAAAGGATGAAGTTCCTCCGGACACCGTTATTGTTACGATTGCAGCGGGAATTACACTAGATGCAATCAAAGAAGCATTCGGCCGCAATGTTAAGGTTATTCGTTCAATGCCTAATACGCCTTCTCTTGTCGGAGCAGGTATGAGCGTATTATGCCCAAATGATTTCATTACAGAAGAGGAATTGGCGGATGTAATGGAAGTTTTCAAAAGCTTCGGGGAAGCAGAAATTATTGAAGAAAAACTAATGGATGCGGTTCCTGCGATTAGCGGTTCTTCTCCAGCCTTTGTTTACATGTTTATTGAAGCAATGGCTGATACAGCTGTTCAGCAGGGCTTTCCCAGAGATAAAGCCTATAAAATTGCCTCCCAGGCTGTTCAGGGGGCGGCGAAGATGGTTAAGGAAACAGGCAGACATCCAGGTGAGCTGAAAGATGCCGTGTGCACACCTGGAGGCGTTACAATTGCAGGAGTGACAGAACTCGAGCATTCCGGTATGCGCAGTTCCATTATTCAGGCTATGGAAGCTTGTACGAAGAAGTCGAAAGAATTGTCAAAAGGTGAATAGACTTCTCAGAAGCCAGATATGACATGCTTGTCGTGTCTGGCTTTTTTTAAGGATACGAAACTTTTAGAGACATTCTTTCGTATCTATGGTAGATGATGGAGGAGGTATGGTTTATGTGGAGAGAACCGGCACAGCGGATTTCCGAGCGCGCCTTGTCCTTATGGCGGGTCTACGGAGCTATTCAGGCAGGCGTTACTCTTCTTGTTAGTATAGCAGTTGGAGCAGCCGTCTTTTTCTGGGGCTGGCCTGAATGGCTGCTTGCAATTGCAGCTGGAATTATTTTATTGGAGTTGATCCTCTCGGTATGGTTAATCCCTGAACTGAGATGGAAACGTTGGCGTTATGAAGTGACGGAACAGGATATTGAGCTTCAGCACGGGATTTTTATTATTCAGAGAACACTCGTGCCAATGGTCCGAGTTCAGCATGTGGATACAGAACAGGGCCCTTTACTTAGAAAATATCGTTTGTCCACGATCAGTATTTCAACAGCAGCTACGGTACATAAAATTCCTGCACTTGATGAACAGGAAGCGGAGGAACTTAGACGTTCAATATCTTCTTTAGCAAGGGTGGCTGAGGATGATGTATGAACCCAAGCGACTTCATCCAGTATCTGCTGTTATTAATTTCGTTAAAGGATTAAAAGACTCTGCTCTTCCTATTATCGCGCTTATTTTCCTGAATGGTAATATATTTAGTGGAGAAGTAGAGTGGATGCCTCTGTTAATAACGGTTGGTTTTCTGCTATTAGTACTAGGCGGAGGGGTGATTCGCTGGCTCCGTTTCACTTATAGAGTAGAACAGGGAGAACTGAGAATTGAACATGGGTTAATTCTGCGAAAAAAGCGATATATTCCTTTTCACCGCATTCAAAGCCTGGATTTCTCTGAAGGGATCTTTCACCGTCCTTTTAATCTGGTGAAGGTATCCATTGAAACAGCCGGATCAAGTGATCTTCAGAAAGCGGAGGCAGAACTTACAGCGATCAAGCGAGAAGATGCTGATGAATTAGAAACCATTATTTCAAGAGAAAAAAACAAGCGTACGATAGAGGAAGATGGTATAGAAGAAGACCGTGTAATTTCCTCCAGGGAAAAGGTTTATGAGATGAAAATGAAAGACATTGTTGTAATGGCTATTACTTCAGGGGGGGCTGGAGTCGTTTTATCAGGAGTAGGAGTATTTGCCTCCCAGCTTACCGAAGTTCTGCCATTGGGCACGATTTACAGTGAATTCCTTGCCTGGCTTCGCATCGGAGTTCTGGTAGTCGCATTCGCTGCATTTGTTATTTTGTTGATAGCCTATGGCATTTCGATTCTGCTTACCATTTTCCGTTATGCAAACTTCAGCGTTTTTCTTGATGCGGATGACCTCGTGATTACGCGGGGCTGGCTAGAGAAAAAACAAATGACGATTCCATTAAACCGGATTCAAGGCCTCAGAATTGATGAAAATTTAATCCGGCAGCCACTTGGATATGCTTCGGTTACGCTGGTTAGTGCTGGTGGAGCTGTGCAGCAAGGTGCCGAGCATCAGCTTCGGCTTCTTCCATTGATTAAAAAGAAAGAGATCGAACAAGTATTGCATCAGATGATCAGTGATTATGAGCTGGATGTAGAGTGGAACCGGCCGCCGTCCAGATCAAAGCGCCGCTATATTCTGCGTCATTCATGGTTCGCTTGGCTGGCCGTCATTCCTCTGAGTATTTTCCTATTCCCATATGGACTGCTTGCGATACTCGCTGCTCTTGCGTTTACAGGGATCGGTTTCCTGGCTTATAAAGATGCGGGTTGGAACCTGTCTGATCAGCAATTGACGCTGAAGAGCCGGTTTATTAATAAGCAGACGTTTGTTATGAAAAGGAAACGGATCCAGTCGGCTGCCGTTACACAGACCATCCTTCAGAAGCGGGTGGATCTGGAAAGTATTCGTGTAACTTTGAAATCGGGTGTAGGGGGCGCCGTCGCACGCTGTCTTTATTTAGATAAGCAGGACACCCGCCAGATGATGGACTGGTATCGTCCGAATGACAAAGTGGAAAAAAGGTCTGACCTCTAGGTCCAGGCCTTTTTTATGTAAAATAATCATTAAAACACGAACGTTAAAGTTAAAAGGATTGATTTTTGTTCGTTTTCGTCTTATGATTAGAAACGTTGTGATTTTACATGCGAGACAGGGGATTTAAAAATGAAGAAATTATTTAAATTAGAAGAAAACCATACGAATGTAAAAACTGAATTATTAGCCGGAGTCACTACGTTCCTAACGATGGTGTATATCGTGGTAGTGAACCCGGGCATCCTTGAAGCGGCTGGTGTGCCATTTGAACAAGTATTCATGGCGACTATTATAGCGGCTGTGGTTGGAACATTAATTATGGCCTTTGCCGCCAATTATCCGATTGCCATCGCACCCGGAATGGGTATGAATGCTTATTTCGTCACTGAGGTTATTCAGCAGGATGTCAGCTACTCCGTCATTCTTGGAACTGTATTTTTAGCCGGTGTTCTTTTTGTTATTCTAAGTCTGACTAAACTTAGAGAAACGTTAATTACTGCTATACCTGCTTCCTTAAAATATGGAATTACTTCAGGTATCGGTTTATTTATAGCTTTTTTAGGCCTGCGCATGTCAGGGATCATCGTAGCGAGTGAAGAGACGCTCGTAACGCTTGGGGATTTGACCGCACCAGGTACACTATTGACCATTGGTGGATTGTTCATTACGTTAATCCTCATTGCGAGGAACGTGACGGGCGGCTTGTTCATCGGTATGGTAATTACAGCCGTAATTGGCTATTTTACTGGTCAACTGGAGATTGGCGGGGTTATGTCCGTGCCGCCAAGCCCTGTTTTCTGGGATATGGATATTGCAGGAGTATTTACGAATAGTTTATACACCGTTATTTTTGCGTTCCTGCTCGTAACGATTTTTGATACCACCGGTACGATGGTTGGGGTAGCTGAGCAGGCAGGGTTTATACGTAAGGATGGAAGTCTGCCGCGAGCGAGAGCTGCTCTAATGGCTGACGCTTCTGCCACTACGGTGGGAGCCATGTTCGGTACTAGTCCATCTTCTGCTTATATTGAATCTTCATCCGGAGTAGCCGCGGGTGGAAGAACTGGACTGACGACTGTAGTAGTTGCTGGATTATTTCTTCTGTCTATGTTCTTTGCTCCGTTGGTGGGAGCCGTTTCAGGACTGCCTGCTATTACAGCGCCTGTACTGATTATTGTTGGTTGTTTTATGATGGAAGGTCTGGCTAAAGTGAATTGGACCACCTTTGATGATGCCTTCCCTGCTTTCATAATCATCCTTACTATGCCGCTTACGTCCAGTATAGCTACTGGAATTGCACTTGGATTCATTACGTATCCTGTTTTGAAACTGGTAATGGGGAAAGGAAAACAAGTACATTGGATTCTCTATGTATTCGCAGTAATCTTCGTCCTGCAAATGGCCTTCTTCCCAGGACACTAAGGAAAGTTGCCTCTCCTGGTTGAAGTTAAAGTATAGCTCCCATTACTTGAAGACTCAATTTCGAGATAACTCCGGTCTGTTGCAAAAAAAATGAGGGCGGCTACGGAAACAACTCGCTTTCCTACGGGGAACTGGTAAGCCTCCTCAGTCGCTATCGCTCTTTGTGGGGTCTCGCCTAGCTCCTTCTCCCGTGGGAGTCTCGTCGTTTCCTTCGCCACCCAAACGATATCTAGTGAACGGACCCTGCTATAGAAGAAAAGACTCTAGCTGAGTCTGCCTTAAATGCTTATATAACAGGGTTGCTACGCTTTAACAAACGTAAAAATCAGCATAGATGACCTTGTTCATTGTAAGACGTTAATGCAGAGATTTCGTGCTCTCAATAATCGCAAAGGGGCGGAAGAGAACGGCGAAGACTCCTGCGGGATGAACATGACAGGTGAGGCCCCGGAAGGCGCCAGCCTGAGGAGACTCAACGCATATAAGAAGTTCGACTAAGACCTCCACGTCGTGTGGCAACGTCGAACGACCCTGCATCGTGCAGGGCCGGAAAGCGAGCCGTTCCCTGGAGCCCCCCTTTCTCTACACAATATCTCGAAACTGAGTCTTACAGTAAACGGCCCTACTCTGTAATAAGCAATTATAAAAAAACCAGGTGGACGGTTATCCGTTCATCTGGTTTTTTTATGTGTAATGGAAAATTTGTATAAGGACTGCCTTTATGTGGAAGCCTAGAAGCAGGTGATGCTAAATGGGATTTCTAAGAAATTTATTAGGAACTAGAGATAAAATTGAGGATTCGAGCCATAAAGGTCAAGACCAACAACCGAACCAGCCGAGCTCTAAAAAATTATCCGAAAATGTGGAATACCTTTTAAATGAATTTAAGAGAACAGATGATTTAAAAATAAGAGCCATGAATAATGGCCAGGCGGTTCTTATGTACTTTGAGCCTCTTGTTGATCAAGAGAAAATACAGCAAAATATTTTCACCCCTCTAGAAATGGGCCATGTTGAACATATATCGGAAATCCCGAACGCCAGAAGTTCTGAAAATCTGGAAGAGATGATTCCTACCCTGCTGCGCGGCCATGCGGTTTATATGGAAGATGGCTCCAAGACTATCACTCGTTTCAACGTAACTTCAGTATTCAACCGAAATGTCGAAGAGCCTCAAAATGAAAAGATCGTCCGTGGCTCGCATGATGGGTTTATCGAGAATTTAATGATTAATCTTAACCTCGTTCGGAAGAAAATTGAACATCGTGATCTGGTAGTCAAATATTTCAAAGTTGGAAAGAAGACAAATACCAATATTGCCATAGTTTATATGGATGGAATTGCTGACCCTGAGATCGTTAAAAAAATGGAAGAACGAATCAAAGCGATTAGTGTAGACATGATTCAAAGTCCTGGGTATATTGAAGAATTCATTGAGGATAACCCTTATTCCCCATTTCCGCAGATGCTGAACACAGAACGTCCTGATCGGGTAACCGCCAATATTATGGAAGGACGCATTGCTCTGATGGCAGAAGGCAGCCCGACTACATTAATCGCGCCTTCAACTTTTTTTATGTTTTATCAGGCGTCAGATGATTATAATGCCAGATGGTACACGGGTACATTTGTACGGTTAGTGAGGTTAGCTAGTTTTATTATAGCCATCGGAATGCCTGCTTTTTATATTGCTGTTATCAGCTTTCACTATGAAGTGCTTCCAGATGAGCTGCTGCTGCCTGTGAAAAGTTCCATTAATGAAATAGCTTATCCTCCGATACTGGAAGCATTAATAATGGTCGTCATTATAGAATTAATACGAGAATCGGGGATCCGGCTACCCTCACCGGTAGGACAGACGATAGGAATCGTGGGAGGTCTTGTCATTGGGGACGCGGTTGTACGGGCAGGTCTTGTGTCCAATTTAATGGTCATCGTTGTTGCTTTGACAGCGATTGCCTCATTTGTCGTTCCTTCGAATGAATTAAGTACCACTCTGAGGTTGATGACTTTTCCATTAATTTTCCTGGCTGGTACGTTTGGTTTTGTAGGAATTGTGTTTGGCTTTCTGTTTTTAACCATTCATTTAACCCGACTGGAATCTTTTGGAGTTCCTTACTTTGCACCAGTAGCGCCTCTAAGTATCAGTGATTTGAAAGACACGTTTGTCCGGCTTCCTTTGTTTATGATGAAGAAGCGGCCAAAAGATGCCCATCCGTTGCAAGAAAAAGCTATGGGGGAGTCTAGAGAGTGGGTGCAGCATGAGCCAGACAACAATAAAAACTAAATTGTCCCGCCGCCAATATTTCTTTATTATCGTTCAAACAGAAATTGGCGTTGGGATCCTGTCCCTGCCCTATGATCTCCATTCTGCAGCTAAGCAGGATGGCTGGATTTCTCTCTTAATCGGTGGTGTTCTCCTCCAAATCGTGCTGTTGGTTATTTGGCTGATTGCCAAGCGTTACCCGGATAAAGACTTCTTTCAGATCCAGGAGGCCGTATTTTCCAAGTGGATTGGAAAAGGGGTTTCTTTGTTGTATGTTGCGTACTTTTCCATGGTGGCGATGGTTATTCTGCTTCTATTTGTGCGCCTTATTAGTCTCTGGGTTCTTCCGCAGACTCCGTTCTGGATCCTGGCACTCTTAATGATCCTCGTGTGTTTATATCTAGCATCCGGGGGTCTCAACACGATGGCAAGATTTTATACATTCGTCTCGATATTCCTTGTGGTGCTTGTAGCTTTTGTCCTTTATGCTTTGAAAGACACCCAGCTTACGTTTCTTTTTCCAATCCTGAATTCTGGCTGGATGCCTGTAATTAAAGGAGCAAATGAAGCGGTTCTATCTTTTTTCGGATTTATCATCAGCCTGGTTATTTATTCGAAGGTAGAAGGCAGCCCAGCACAGAGACTGCGAACCATTTTTTATGCCCACTGGTTCGTCGTTTTGTTTTATCTATTCACAGTCCTTGTAAGTTTTACATTCTTTAGCCCGGTTGAAATGAGCTTCATACAGGAACCTCTGCTCTACATGCTCAAGTCATTTGAATTTGTGATTGTCGCAAGATTAGATCTGTTCTTCTTATCCATTTGGATCGTGAATGTAGCGACTACTTTGACCACCTATGTGTACATGACTGGTTTGGGACTCATGGATGTGTTCAACACTAAAAAGACTGCACCCTCTTACATGATTGCTGCACTCCTTATTTTGATTCCGCCTTTGTTTATTGGATACAACATGGAAAGGGTAGACGAATTTAATAACTTTGTCGTGTGGCTTGGCTATATCTTTTCCGTAGCTTTCCTATTTATTATCTATTTTGTCAGCCTAATCAGAGGGAGTTTACAGAAAGGAGGATCATCATGAAGAGGAAGTCGATTTGCATCTTAACATGTCTTTTGTTATTAACCGGGTGTTGGGATACGCGACAATTTAAAGATGTAAAATTGGTACTCTCGATCGGATTCGATCAAAATGATGATGGCACCCTGACAGAAACCGTTTCTATTCCCACCGTCAAAAGAAGTACGGATGGACCAACTAGCGAAACGGTTCAAGTCCTTACAACGGAAGGTAAAACTCCCCGGGAGGCCAGGGACCATACGGATCAGATGATCGCTAACACGTTTGATCCTTCCAAAGCCAAAGTAATATTAATGGGAGAAGAATTGGCCAAGAATTCAATTCAGCCGATTTTTGACCAATTTTATCGTAACCCGAACAATAATTTAAATGCGTATATAGCTGTTGTAGATGGAAAAGCAGAAGACGCAATTCGAATGACCCCTTCCAATGAGTCTGGAGTGAGTAAATATATCAGTGAACTCCTGGAAGGACAAATCAATGCGACTCATTCTACTGGAGAGAATATTGAAGTGCTGCATGGGGAATTGCTCGAGCCGGGAATCGATTTTGCGGTTCCTCTGTTAAGTATAGAAGAAGAACAGGATATGTTGAACTTTGAGGGGCTGGCCTTGTTCCATAAAGATGCTTATACGGGGGAATTTATACCCAACCACCAAACCACTCTACTGATGTTATTGGAGGGGATAAGAGGGAAATTGGCGAGCTTCACATTAAAGGTAACGGATGAAGAGGAAAATGCAATTAGGAACTACCTCACCTTTCGGGTGATGAGGAACAAGCAAGACATGAAAGTCAAGGTGGAAAACGATCAAGTCACCGCTGATATTAGTATGAAATTAAAAATAAGAGTCGTTGAATATCCGAGCAATCACTTGACCTCTAAAAAGAAAATTAAGAAATTGAATAAGAAATTATCCGAGCTGCTGACCGAACAGGCTGAGGAGATAATAGCAACCATACAAGAGGCTAATAGTGATGTTTTCCAAATCGGCCGACACGTGCATTCGTATCACCCCGATTATTGGAAGAAGGTTAAGTGGGATGAAGAGTTTCCTAATATCACGATTACTCCAAAAGTGGAAGTGGATATTGTTCAATATGGCGTAATTAGTTAACTGAAGCTGTAAACGATTCTTTGGATTTTATAGGGATAAACTATTTGGAAGTTTGATTTATGTAATTTTACGTTCACTAAAGTAACTCACAAACACCTGCTGACTATGCCTTCAGCAGGTGTTTCTCTCATTAGAGTACATATTATGAGAGATTTGAGCCAAACTACTCCTGACTAGAATACAAAGGAGCGAAAATACGTGAAAAAATGGTTATGGATAGGTGTTCTTATATTATCAGCCGTCATGTTTATGCAAAGCCCTCAGACTACTCAGGCTGCTACAGACACTTATGTGGTTAAGAGTGGTGATACCTTATGGAAAATATCAAAGCGTTACCAAATTGGCCTCTCAGAGATTATAAACGCGAACTCTCAGTTTAATAATCCGGATTTAATCTACCCTGGAGACCGGGTGACGATTCCATTAAAAAGACAAGTAAAGTCCACAGAACAGCAGGTTATTGATTTAACGAATCAGGAGCGCGCTCAACAAGGACTGCCCGCATTAAAAGCGAACTGGCAGCTTTCTCGTGTAGCTCGCTACAAGTCTAGAGATATGGCACAAAAGGGGTACTTCTCACACAACTCCCCTACCTATGGTTCTCCTTTTAACATGATGAGAGACTTCAATGTATCGTATCGCAGAGCAGCGGAAAACATTGCTGCCGGTCAGAGTACGCCAGAACAAGTAGTAAACGGCTGGATGAACAGCCCCGGGCACAGAAAAAATATTCTCGATCCGAATCTGAAGCAGATCGGTGTAGGATATGCCAGCGGTGGAAGCTATGGCCATTACTGGACCCAAATGTTTATTACTAAATAGAAGAACAGTTTTAACCTCTGGTGGAAAAAAACACCGGAGGTTATCTCTTTTTCAAGCATACTCTGTCGCGTACACTAGGGTTTGTGAGAAAAATAAAGATGAATTAAGTGAAAATTTCGTATATGGATGACAGCTTGCATGACGTCTGACAACCTGTTAAAATCCAAGGTAGAATATGTTTATGAAAGCATTTTCATTTTTCGTTTTTATTTTCATTATATTAGGGGAGGAACCAACAGTGAATAATGTTATAGGGGTATTATTAGGTATTGCAGCTGTTGCCGTTATCTTAGGCATTGCGTTTCTTATGTCCAATGACCGTAAGAACATCAATTATAAAGGTGTAGGAATCATGCTGGCCGTTCAGCTAGTTCTTACAGCATTTATGTTTAATACTACGGTCGGACAGCAAATTATTAAAGGAATATCATGGGTGTTCAACCGTTTAATTGAATATGGAACAGAAGGAGTTAACTTTGTTCTTGGTGGTGTAGAAGTAGGAGATAACGGGGTCTTCTTCTTTAATGTACTATTGTTAATTATATTCTTCGCAACCATTCTTTCCGTATTAACGTACTTGAAGATTCTGCCTTTTATCATTAAATATTTGGGCTGGGGCTTATCAAAAATTACAGGACTTCCAAAAGTAGAGTCTTTCAACGCTGTAAACAGTATTTTCTTTGGTCAGTCTGAAGCGCTTATTGCGATTAAATCACAGTTCCATAACTTGAATGATAACCGTCTTTACATTGTTAGTGCATCAGCCATGGGGTCCGTTTCTGCTTCGATTGTTGGAGCTTATCTGGGAATACTCCCAGACCAGTATATCCTGGTTGCTCTTCCGTTAAACATGTTTAGTGCATTGATTGTTGCTTCTATTATTGCTCCAGTTAATGTTCCTAAAGAAGAAGATGAAGTAGATATCCAGGACGTTTCCAATGCGAAAAGCTTCTTTGAAGCGATGGGGAATGGAGCGCTTGATGGCGGAAAAATTGCTCTAATTGTTGCTTCCATGCTTATTGCGTTCATTGCTTCTCTTGAACTAGCTAATGCTATCTTCGGGGCCGTCTTTGGTGGCTTTACGCTTCAGCAGCTGCTTGGTTATATTATTGCGCCAATCGGCCTGCTTATGGGTATTCCAGCCGCAGAAGTTGTCGATGCGGGTGCCATTATGGGTACGAAGATTGTAACGAATGAATTTGTAGCGATGCTTGAATTCCAGGGAATGCTTGAAAATGTATCTGAAAAAACAGTCGGAATCGTAACTGTATTCCTAACCAGTTTCGCGAACTTCTCAAGTATTGGAATTATCGCAGGTACTGTTCAGGGAATTGACGCTGAAAAAGGTGGCCGAGTATCCGGTTTCGGTCTGAAGCTCCTAATCGGTGCTACCCTTGGTTCTATGCTTTCTGCAACAATTGCCGGTATCTTCTTATAAGTTGAAAAGCCTGTGCGGTTTCACCGCACAGGCTTTTTTATGTTTGGAATAAGCTTGCAACTCACTCTTATCAATCCTGGATTGCGGAGACATGGTTTTGTTAATTGCAGAAAGATTGTGGGGATTGGATAGGGCCCGCTTTTCAGGATTCTCGATGACCATGCGACGTGCGGGGAGACGTTTATCGTTCACATATAAAGGAAATATAGTAATAGATTCCATATGAAGGAGAGATCATTAATGGTTAAAAGCTATAAACTTTATATTAATGGAGAATGGATCGATACGGAAGATAAGTTAAAAGTAATTAATAAATATACTCAGGAAACGTATGCTGAAGTGGCCAAAGCTTCTGAAAAAGAAGTGAACCAGGCAATTGAAGCAGCTCAGAAGGCATTTAAAAACAATCAGATGAGCCCTTATAAACGTTACGAAATCTTAAAGCGGGTTAGTGAACTGCTTCTCGAAAATAAAGAAGAACTAGCTCAGAATATGACGATGGAAGCCGGGAAGCCCTTGAAACAGACCCGCACCGAAATTGACCGTGCTTCTCAAACGGTCGAGTTATCGGCGGAAGAAGCTAAACGGGTTCATGGTGAAGGTGTTCCCGTGGAAGCAGCGCCGGGTTCAGAAAATCGAATGGCGTTTACCATTAAAGTGCCTGTCGGTGTAGTTGGAGCAATTAGCCCGTTCAACTTTCCGATTAATCTGGTTGCTCATAAAATAGCACCAGCTATTGCCGCCGGAAATGCGGTCGTCTTAAAACCAACGAGTAAGACACCAATTTCCGCTCTGAAATTGGCGGAGTTATTTGAAGAAGCAGGACTTCCAAAAGGTTTCTTGAATGTAGTGGTCGGTTCCGGCTCTACTGTAGGAAATCAAATGATGGAAGACTCACGAATCAATATGTACACTTTTACCGGAAGCGCCAAAGTTGGACTGAAGCTGAAGCAGAATACTGGTTTGAATAAATTGATTTTAGAACTTGGAAACAACTCACCTGTGATCGTGGATAAAGAAGCGGATGTAGATGCAGCAGCTGCTAATATTGCTGCTAAGAGCTTTGCTTTTGCTGGACAGGTTTGTATTTCTGTACAGCGTATCTACGTCCATGAAGAAGTCAAAGAAGAGTTCCAAAATAAATTAGTAGATGCGATTAAAGATCTTAATGTGGGAGATCCAAACGATCCGGACACAGACGTTGGACCAATGATTAGTGAGGAAGAAGCCAAAAGGGCAGAAAGCTGGATCGAAGAAGCAAAAGATGCTGGCGCTGAAGTCTTCTATGGCGGTGAACGAGAAGGCGCCTTACTAAAACCAACGGTAATGACCAACGTGAAGAATGATATGAAGGTTGTGTGTGAGGAGATATTTGCACCGGTCGTATCCATGATTCCTTTTTCCAATATGGAAGAGTGCATTAACGAAGTGAATCAGTCTCAGTATGGACTGCAGGGCGGTATATTCACTCAAAACCTTGATACAGCTTTCTATGCTGCTAAGAATGTGGAAGTAGGCGGACTTATGATTAATGATTCTTCGCAATACCGTGTTGACCTCATGCCTTATGGCGGTGTGAAATCAAGCGGATGGGGCAAAGAAGGTCCGAAGTACAGCATCGATGAAATGACAGAAGAACGATTAGTCGTCATGAACCTAGCTCAAAAGTAAGGGCTCTGTAAAACCGAGTCAGTGATTTTCATAAGCCCATTATTAAACAATAGGTCCGGTCAGTGGAAGACTCGATTTCGAGATAAATGGGGGTCCGTTACTTAAAAGGTATAGGATTGGTGGGGAAATGACTCGCTTTCCTATGGGGGAACGTTGAGCTTCCTCGCTCGTTTCACTCCCTGCGGGATCTCACCTGATTCCTCCTCCCATGGGAGTCTCGCCATTTCCCCCCCAACCCAGCTGAGTGAGAGAAACGGACCCTTCCAGAAAAATGAATGCTATCCATCTAAACAGGACCTATTTGCTTCTATGACAAGCTTTTTTACATCGTTCTAGCATGAAAAATACTCTCCTTATCCCATGCTTATTTTCACCAAGCAAATAGTGGATTAATAAGTGGTTTCGAGTTTATGATTCGGCCAGGTCCGGAGGGGGACGATGTAGACTCCTAGGTTAAAAGCGGAAGCACCTTGGTCAGCGGCGTATGGACTGGACTGAGCTGGCGGAGATAAAGAAAACACGAAGAGCGTAGCGATTCGATGTTGCCTTATCGTACAGAAGTGAGGGAAGTCTCACTAGCCGCTAGGTGCTGGAGCTGGATAGCACTACATGTCGTTTAGGGCATGATTGACATTTGCAACGTCCTAAAGGGTAAGCAGGGGATAAACATGATCGGTGAGACCCCGGAAAGCTTTAGCTTGAGGAGGCTCAGCACATATAAGAAGTTCGACTAAGACCGCCACGTCCTGTGGCAACGTCGAACGACCCTGCGTCGTGCAGGGCCGGAAAGCGAAATCGTCCCCCACCGGACCTTCTGCTCAACAAATATCTCGAAACTGAGTTTTCAAGTATCGGGAGTTTTACTTTAATTGAATATGAAATTTTGTCAAAGCCAAGTTAAAAGGAAAAGAGTCCTTCCAAATAGTGGAGGGACTCTTTTTATGCTGGCTGTTTTTTGGCGATGTTCTTACGTTGCAGGGAGAGCATGCGAAACAAGAGAGCAAGGGCTCCGACCGTCAGGCCTATAATTAAGCTCATCCAATATCCGTACGGACCAAGGCTGGTATAATTCGCTAACAGATACCCGCTTGGCAGCCCGATCACCCAGTATGATATAAAGGCCATGACAAGGGTAATGTTTACATCTTTATATCCGCGGAGAACTCCCTGAATCGGGGCTCCAAAAGCATCAGAAAGTTGAAAGAAGATCGCAAAGAAAATGAAGTTTTTCGTTAATTCGATCACTGTTTCATTTGAGCTGTAAAGCCTGGCTACTGAATCATCCATGAGGTAGAGGACAAGTCCGGCCAGTACTGACATGGCGACAGCAGTACTAATTCCTAGATAAGAATAGGTTCTTGCATCTGTAAATCGCCCGGCTCCTGCTTCAAATCCGACTGCAATGGTAAGGGTAAACGCAATACTTAATGGCATCATGTACAGAAAGGAAGCGAAATTAATCGCGGCCTGGTGAGCGGCGATGGTATTGGTATCGTACGCGGTCATGAAAAAAGTAACAGCCGCAAATATACTGGTTTCAAAAAAGATGGCAAACCCAATTGGAACACCAATCTTCAGCTGAGCCCACCATTCTCTCAGTGAAGGAACCATCCAATCTCTGAAGATACGATAATTTCTTAATGGATAGAGTTTGTGTATGGTAAGGACAATTAAAATAAAAGATACAAGATAGGTAAGAGCAGAGGCAACTCCTGCCCCAACCCCTCCAAGCTCAGGCGCCCCCCACTTACCAAAAATAAATACGTAATTGAATAAAATATTCGTTGGAAGTGTAAGCAGGATGATGCCCATTGAAATCCGGGTCAGCCCAAGTGCATCTACAAAAGAACGCAGAAGATTGAAAATGAATAAAGGAATGATTCCGACTCCTAAAGTGATTAAGTAATATTTGGCTACATATCGGACAGAAGGTTCAATATTCATGAGTGATAGGATGGGATCCAATAGAAAGAATCCAATGGAACCAATGAACACAGCTAAGAGTACTGCGAGATAAATACCTTGTTTAACGGAAAAAGGGATTTCCTTTTCTCTACGTGCTCCTTTTAATTGAGCTACGATTGGGGAAATAGCCATGAGTATGCCGTTTAGTCCTGTAAAGACAGGCATCCATATGCTCGATCCAATTGCTACACCGGCCAATTCGTCCGGGCCTGCCTGACCGGCCATGACGGTATCAAAGAAGTTCATCGCATACATGCCAATCTGGGTGATGAGAATAGGGAGCAGTATGGTGGAGAATAATTTTATTTTTTCTTTAAGGGTATAGGTTTGATACATCGTGACCGTCCTTTTCTGTTACAATTCCTTTAGAGGAATGGCAGAGTAAGTAATGAAGCTTTTTATACTGCGCAGGCAGTACATTTCCCTCCTCTGCATCGTAAAAGCCCCTGAGAAAAGGGCGTGACCAGAGGTGATACGGCTAAAAGGAATACGAGGATTATAGCATAGATAAGGAAGGCATACCTAGCATGAACAGAATAGAAAGGGCGTTGAAGGAGTATGAGTGAAAAACGAATTTTATTTACAGGTGGAGGCACCGCCGGGCACGTCATCGTAAACCTGGCATTGATTCCTGAGTTTCAGAAGCGAGGATACACTGTCGATTATATTGGCTCTTATGAAGGAATTGAACGACAGCTTATCGAAGTAATTGATGGGGTCACGTATCACGGCATTTCCACCGGGAAACTTAGACGTTATGTATCTAAAGAAAATATTAAAGATCCGTTTAAAGTAATGAAAGGGCTGCTCCAGGCTTTTTCAATTATCGGCAAGCGGAAGCCTGGAGTGATCTTTTCTAAAGGTGGTTTTGTGTCCGTACCAGTCGTTGCTGCTGCAAAACTGAAGAGGGTTCCTACCATTATTCATGAATCAGATTATACACCGGGACTTGCGAATAAATTGTCTTTTCCTTTTGCTAAAAAGGTGCTCGCCACTTTTCCAGAAACCATGGACTATCTTCCAAAAGAAAAAGCGGAATTTATTGGTGCAGTCGTAAGGGAAGAATTGTTTCAAGGCAGGCGCTCTAAAGGGTTGTCCTACTGTAATTTCCATAAACAGAAACCCGTAGTTATGGTTATGGGAGGAAGTACAGGGTCGAAACGGTTGAACGAGGCAATTCGCAATAATTTGGATGCTTTATTAAAAAATGTGCAGATCATTCATATTTGCGGGAAAGATCACAAGGATGCTTCAATTAATCGTGCCGGTTATGCTCAGTTCGAGTATGTAAACGAAGAACTGAAGGACCTGTTTGCGGCTTCTGATTACATCGTCTCTAGAGCGGGCTCAAATGCTATATTCGAATTCCTGGCACTTCATAAACCGATGCTTTTAATTCCTTTATCGAGAAAAGTGAGCCGAGGCGATCAGATTCTAAATGCTGACTCATTTGTGAAACAGGGTTTTGCACACAAACTAGAGGAAGAGGAACTGACTGATGATCGGTTATTAGAAGAAATCCATCGTTTAATGGACAACAAGCAGACGTTAATCGATAAAATGGAGCATTATCAAAGTGGCCAGACTAAAGAAAAAGTTATTGAAATCATCCAAAATTTTGAAAATAAATAAAAATGACAAGGCAGTAATCAGGCTGCCTTGTCATTTTTATTTTATTTTATAGGCTAAAGACCTTTTCAACTTCTTGTTTTTGGGGAATACGGTTCATAAGACACTAAGTTTTTTCCATTCAGCATGGCGCATATCCGTTATAAAGAGAAAGCAGGGTTTATGAAAAAGCTAAGCGGGGATCAACTTTGCAGAGGAGAGGTTGGAAGATGAAAACATCTTATGAAGTCAACATCAACCACCCCAAAGAGTTGTGTGAAATAAGGAACGAAGTTTACCCACACTTAACGTCTGTCTTTGGCAAGGATCAACTATTAGTGGACGCTTCGATTTCAGAAGCTGTCACAAATGCCTGGAAGCATGGGCACAAGGAGAGTAGTGAAAAACCTATCAAACTTAAGATATTATTTTTGAATAGGACGATGCTTGTCAGAGTCCAGGATCTCGGGGATGGTTTTGATTGGAGACCTTACCAGGTTTCGAGTGATGTTAAGCACTGGTTTCCGGAAGTTGAAGATTTGGATGAAAATGGGCGCGGAATTACATTAATGCTTAGAGTTATGGATAAATTACGGTATAATGAAAAGGGAAATGAATGTGTGTTAATGAAAAAATACCTTTTTCAGGAGTAGATCAATGAACACGAACATCTGTCGTTACTGTTACAAAGAGATCAGGGATCGAGATGAACTTATCACGGCTTCGAACTGGTTCAGGGTACGCCCTTATCATTATCGCTGCTTTGAATTGCTCGAGCAGGATACGAAGACTATTGCCGGTGCGTGGACTCCGGTTAATGGGCTGACAGGGATGGTTACTACGATTTTAATGATTATCTTGTCTGTCCTTATGTTTACTACCAATATTCTTGGATTTATTGGAGATATTTTAGGACTTGTGGCTTTATATCCTATTTTCCTGCGCGTATTTTCCTTCGCAGTGTTTGAGAGCCGTCTGCCAAAGTACGTAGAAAATAAAAAACGTCAGTAATAATCTAGATAGAGCTGCCCGACTTTAGTGGGGCAGCTTTTTTGTGAGTTCGTGATTGCGCTTCCATATATTATATGATAATGTAATAATCCTCTTAATTAATCGATAGGCTAAACGTCGATAGTTTTAAAACTTCTTATTACACTAAAGGGCCGATTAGTTGAAGACTCAGTTTAGAGATATTGGTTATGAGGAAGATCCTTCGGGGGACGATTTCGCTTTCCACGGGCATGTGCTGAGCTTCCTCGGGCTTAACAGCCCAGCGGGATCTCACCGATCATGTTCATCCCCCAGGGGTCTTCACCGTTCCCTTCCGCCCCTTTGCTTTCATGGAGAGCTCAAAAGTCTCTGCACAATTTCCTCCCAATGAACAAGGATCATCTATCATTTACCCTGAGTTTTAATGGTTGTTAATGCGAAGAAACCGTATTTGAGACAAATGAAGTACAGCTCCTGTCTGCTATATCCGGGTTCGTTCACTAGATATCGTTGGGGTGGCGGAGGAAACGACGAGACTCCCGCGGGAGAAGGAGCTAGGCGAGACCCCACAGGGAGTGAAACGAGCGAGGAGGCTTGCCAGTTCCCCCGCAGGAAAGCGAGTTGTTTCCGTAGCCATCCCTTCTCAATATTAAGTAACGGACCCATTTATCTCGAAATCAAGTCTTCATGTAACGGGAGCTTATCTATAAGAATTAATACGGAGGTTTAGCAGAACCTAAATAAATAGAATCATGACGATCCAGACTTCTCTAAGCCAGTCCTATATAAGGGAAGGAGAATGAAACAATGTCCGCTCAACACCCCGATTATCCTCATGAATTAGAACGTTTATCTTTTACAAAAGCATATATGGATCAGCTGATCGCCGCTCAGGAAACAGATCAGGAAGCGTTGAAAAGACGTCAGGAGGATACATTAGCCCGGCTTGACTTCAAAGACAGTAGTCTGAGATACCAGGAGATGCTGTCTCACGCAAATTTTATGAAAATGTCTGCCGATCAATTGGAAAGCCTTCATCGTCTGCGTAAGAAACCATACTTTGCCCGCATTGATTTTCACCGAAAAGAAAAACCCGAGAGAGAAGTATTTTATATCGGAAAGATGTCTTTGTTTGATCGCGAAACCCAGCTTCCAATTATACTGGACTGGCGTTCTCCTCTAGCGAATGTTTATTATGAAGGTCGGATAGGGGAAGTCAGTTACGAAGCGGAAGGAGAACGCTATGAAGGTCGTGTTTCCCTCAAGCGGCAGTATCAGATCGAAGAAGGAGAACTGGAGAATTTTCGTGATATTGACATCACGACGAAAGACGACCTCCTCCAGGACTCCCTTTCTCAAAATGCAGAAAACCGGCTGACTGAAATCGTTGCAACGATTCAGGAAGAGCAAAATGAGGTCATTCGGGCCGACTTGCGTAAGCCAATTATTGTCCAGGGAGCAGCGGGGAGCGGTAAGACGACAATTGCCCTGCACCGGATTTCATACTTTCTCTACTCGATGAGAGATATCTTCAAGCCAGAAGAAATGCTCATTCTAGCACCTAACCAACTTTTTATTCAGTACATATCTGAAGTACTGCCCGAGCTTGGGGTTCACAAAGCCCGACAAACCACCTTTATCGACTTTGTTCAGGCGGTGACGGAGATAAGCTGGCCGATTACCACTCAGCATATGAACTTAATGAATATAGTAGAAGCCGGGAATTCCGGACATTCGACCGAGCTTTGGTCAGCAGGCTATAAAGGTTCCGAATCTTTTAAGGAAGTAATGGAAAAGTATTGTAAGTACATTGGATTAAGTTATAAAGTTCATGAAGACTTCCGGTTGGCCGGGTTCAAATTAAAGAGTGCGAAAGCCATTAATCAATTATTTTTTAAACACTATCATTATTTTCCTTATGAAATAAGAGTAGAAAAGATTAAAGCCGTTCTTCGTAGTGAACTGAACAGGAAAAAGAAGCAGATTCTCTCTACTCTGGCGAAGAAATATGATGATCAATTGGACAAGGCGCTTTTTGGGATGAAAGATCCTGAAAAAAGGAAGAAGCGTGTCAGTTTCTTAATCACAAGGAAAGAAGAGGCACTGGATGAAATTAAAAAGGAAGCTAAAACGGTTCTCCAGACCTTTATGAGAAACTACCCTAAATGGAAGCTGCTCGATGCATATGTTCATTTATATGAGGAACGAGTTTTTCGTTCATTCATTGACCAGGATACAGAAGAGCTTAAACAAATGAGGGCGTGGACACGGAACTATTTGCGAAAACAGAAGCTTCAGTCAGAAGATTTAGCTGCTCTCCTTTATCTGAAATCCTGGATTACCGGTATAGCAAAAGAGGATCAGGCGAAAAAGGTAGTTATTGATGAAGCACAGGATTATAGCTTTTTTGAATTGTACAGTTTGAGAAACGCGTTTCAAACAGATTTGTTTACAATTGTAGGCGATTTAGCGCAAGGTATTTACCGCTATAGAGGGATAAAAGAGTGGGAAAGCTTGATGGGCAGTGTATTTCAAAACGTTAACTATCTTAAATTGCAGAAAACGTACCGGACCACGATTGAGATTATGAATCTGGCTAACGAATTACTGGAACTGATGCCTGAGAACCTTCCAAAAGCAGAACCCGTGGTCAGACATGGAGAAAAACCGCAGTTTATCCATCGCAAACAAGGGTGGCAGAATATTTTTCAAGAAAAGCTTAGCGAGCTTAAGATAAGTGGAATGAAAAGTTTTGCCATAGTAACGAAAACACAGAAAGAAGCCGCACTCGTCGCTAAGCAATTGGATGATATAGACGCAGGATTTACGATGTTTGACGAGACCCAAAGTCAAATGGCTGATCGAATGGTATTACCGGTTTATTTAGCAAAAGGATTAGAGTTTGATGTCGTCTTTCTTTATAGTGAAGGTCATGCTTATCAAGAAACAACGCTTGATGTAAAGCTTCTATATGTGGCCATGACCAGACCTCTGCACCATCTATATTTAATAGGAGACCATCCGGAAGAATTTTTGCTGAATCATGCTCATCCTTCTTCCTTTGGTTATGTTTGAACGGATTGCCATCACGGGTAATTTATCAAGGTAAAGTAATGTAAAGGAGTGAAGAATCCAGTGAGTTTAATGGAAACGGTAACATTGAATAATGGGGTGCCCATGCCGAAGCTTGGCCTGGGCGTATATAAGATGGAAGAAGAGCAGGAAGTGGTGCAGGCAGTTCAATCAGCCCTGGATTTAGGGTACAGACATCTGGACACCGCTTCTTTTTATGGGAATGAATCCGGCTTGGGAAGAGGAATCCGCGAGAGCGATGTCCCAAGAGAAGAATTATTCATCACCACAAAAGTGTGGAATGATGAACAAGGCTACGAGGAGACGCTGAATGCTTTTGAACGCAGTTTAGAGCGGCTTGGCCTTGAGTATTTAGATCTCTACTTGATTCATTGGCCGGTTCCAGGGAAATTTACAGAGACATGGAAAGCAATGGAGAAGCTGTATCATGAAGGACGCGTTAAGGCGATCGGTGTTTGTAACTTCATGGAGCATCACTTAGAAGAGCTTATGCACGAAGCTCAAGTGAAACCTGTAGTGGACCAAGTCGAATTCCATCCTCGTCTCTATCGGGAAAATCTGCTGAGATACTGCCAGGATCGAGACATCTTTTTAGAAGCGTGGTCTCCGCTGGCACGGGGAAATTATTTTGATGAACACGTGCTTCAGGAGCTTGCTGCACGTTACGATAAAACGGCAGCCCAGATCATTCTGCGCTGGCATTGGCAGCTTGGAATCATTATTATCCCTAAGTCTTCCAACAAAGATCGTCAGAAACAAAATGCTGATTTGTTCGACTTTTCTTTAACGAATGAGGAGATGGAAAAAATCAGTGCTCTTCACACGGGCGAACGAATTGGAAAACATCCGGATGAATTTGATTATTTCGGTTAGACCTGGACATTTTGTCCAGGTTTTTTTATTCCACTGTACCGTGGCGAAGAAGTTTCAAGTTTACATCAAATGAAACATTAAGATTAGGAATTTGCTGGCGCCAGTTTTCATTTGTTACACGATTTTCGCGATTTTTTGCATTGTAAGCTTTGCCAAATCCAACAGGATCAACTTGATTCTCTTTTAACACATTCATAAATTGTTCAAGATCAGATTTCACTTTTTTCTCAATTTCCTCCTCTAATTTATGGATTGCCTTTTTATTTTTTAAATCCACATCTTTTGTAATCTCCAATAACCGTGCTTCCATGGTAACTTTTACATCCTGCTCTGTAGGATCTCCTTGTTTGGGCTGAATGTTCAATCCACTGTCAATCTCATGGAGAGAAACGTGAAGCGGACCTTCCTCAGAGGGGCCGGGCGTATCTTTATGGAACTCCTTTAATGCTTCGTCAGGAAGCTGCAATTGAAATTGTCCATCCTTATATTCTTCTTTTAATAGCAGCAAATAGAAAGTCTCCTGTGGTGAAATCTTGGCTGTGTATCGATCATCTTTAAAGAGAGCCAGGCCGCTGATCATGACTGTGTCCTCTTTACTAGACAGCATCGGGAGTGTGGGATCAATCCCTGCATCGCGATAGTCATGCATAAAGGTTCGGATCGTTGCATCCGGTAATACATCATTATCTACGCTTTTTTCAATCATTTTCTTAATAGATTCCCCTGAATTTGAACTTTCCTTAGAATTATTTATCTTCAACAAATCAGCTGTAGGTACCTCGCTGACTCCTAACAGCCCCATATCGGATACTTTGGCGTCTCTTTCCAATGTATCCATATATCTGGTCATGCCTTTTGCTGCCAGCTGATCCTGAAAAAGTTCCAGCCTTACTTGACCAGATACTAAACGATGGCTCGTCATTCTGTTCGCCTCAAATCGAAGACCTTTCGATGTAGCCGCTTCGCTAGTGACGACTTGTGAAGCACTCGTAGTTGATGGATCGAATTGATACATAACCATTGTTCCTCTTATGGATTTTTCTCCTGCCATGTCGTAACCTACGGCGGTAATGATACCTAATTGTTCAATGTAACTTTTGGGGATACAGCCGCTGCATATCAAAACAAGCAATACGATCAGGATGATTCTCTTCCGCTTCATATTGAATTTTCCTTCCTGAATCTTTTTCTAATGAGCACGAGTGGATAGAGAATGACCGGGTAAATAAACACCAGCCAGAAACCAAGAGTAGAAGTCCAGTCGGTTAACTTATCAATGTGTACGCGGTATTCGATCAGAATGGAAGCCAAAAACAATAAAAGAGCCACGCCATATAAACTTGGTTTCTCAGGCAATTGAAACAGGCGATTTAACGATTGGATCAATGCCCAGCAGAACAATACTATATTTGGAATAATCACCATCATCCATAAAGCAATGGCGATAAAATCGAATCGCTCAACCACCGGGTAGCTGATAATCTTAAATAATGAAAGGGTGGCCCAAACGGTTTCTTTAAGTTGTTCAGGGCTGAAGTAACCGATGGACACAACGGTTACAAGCAAGATTAAAAAGGTTGTTAAAGCTAAACCAGCATGAACCGGCAAAGAAATCTTTTGTTTATTTTTAATATAGGGGTAAACAAAAAACAAAATTTCGAGACCCAATACAGAATAGGCAGTTTTGTATGCCCCTTTCATAAGGTCAAGAAAACCAGTATGAAATACAGGTGTAAAATGATCCCAGTCCATATAACTAATCGGCTGCGCAAGCGTAAAAACCATCCATATGGTTAACAGGAAGAAAATAAAACTCGTCCCAACGACTACTCGGAATCCGCCAAGAACAGCATAAATCATAAGAGAAAGTAAAAATGAACTCATCAGCCATAAAGGGATTTCGGGAAAAATAAACACTTGAACGACCTCTATATAATTCTTTATGACGCTTAAAAGAATGGAAAAAAGGTAGAGAACATACACCATCCCTAAGACTGCCCCCAACCACCTGCCAAATACATCGCACTGAATCCCAATAATGTCCGCATTATCATACTTTCTTAAAATTAAGATCATAATCCAGGCTACAAAATGGAGGTAAATCCCAGCTAATAGGATAGCAATCCACGAATCTGCTTCCGATTCTGTAAATATGATACGCGGGACTCCCATAAGTCCTGCGCCAATCTGTAACGTATGCACGATAAAAAACAGATAAAAAGCTTCTACGGCTTTATCCGGTTTAATGATTAAATTGGTATTCATGAAGGATCCACATCTTTTTTCTCAGCCGCCTTAAGCTGGTCATAGCGTGACGTATCTTCAGGCATGACATTCAATGGTCGAGTATCATTTTTTTGAAAAGGAAGCCTTATAAGAGAATCATTGATGTCTTTCCATTGAAATGGATATATAGGAGCAAGATAAGGTCTCCCAAGCGACTTTTGTTTTAATAAATGAATAAGGATGAAGCTGAGAGCAAAGGTAATGCCTATTAATCCCCAGGCACCCGCAAGGATAATCATGGGAAATCGTATGATCCGTATCGCTGTTCCCATTAAATAACTTGGAGCTGTAAAGGAGGCAAGGGCGCTGAGCGCAATGATAATGATCAGAATGTTACTGGTAAATCCGGCTTTAACTGCTGCCTGTCCTAATACAATACCCCCCACAATACCCATGGTCTGACCGACTTTTGTCGGAAGACGGGCTCCGGCTTCACGTAACAGTTCAATCAGCATCTCAAGCAGCAGCGCCTCAAGAACAGGTGGAAAAGGCACCATGGCGCGCGACTGCCCTAGTGAAACAAGCAGAGAAGTGGGAATGATTTCATAATGGTAGGTGAGGGCAGCTACATACATAGGTGTCAGAATAATGGAAAGAGCCATAGCGATAAAACGTAAGAGTCTGATGAAGGTTCCCATATTCCAGCGCATATATAAATCTTCAGTAGATTCAAAAAAACTAAACAGTGTCATTGGACCAATGAGAGCTGTTGGACTTTTATCTACAAGCACTCCTATCCTCCCTTTGGAGATCGAGTTGCAGAAACGGTCGGGAAGCTCGGTATTAATAAGCTGCGGAAAGATGGAGCTTGAGGAATCTTCAATTAACTGCCCAAGTACACTCGTATCTTCTACTTCAGATACCTTTAAGTCTGAAATTCTTTGGCGCATAGTATCTACATTTTCTTCATTGGCGAGTGATTTAAGATAGACAACTCTTACTTCACTTTTTATTCGATCACCCACAATAAGCTTTTCAACGACTAAATCATCCGTGTCGAGACGCCAGCGAATGACATTTAAGTTGGTAACAAGAGACTCTGTAAACGCAAGCTGCGGGCCGAATACTAGAGATTCCGTTTCCGCACGGTCAAGCGCACGGGTTTGCTGCTGAGGAAGCAGAAAAGCTACGGCTTCCTTTTCACCCGGAAGATAGACAACAACATTTCCGTGAATAATATGCTCTGCAATCTGGTCCATAGAAGAAACGGTCTGGGAAGAAGCGAGGGGGATTTTATTTTGAAGATCATGAACGGACCAAGGTTTATCAGACTTTGTCAAGGATTCGAGCAATTCTCTTTCCAGCCGGTCTTTTTTAATTTGATAGGAAATGAAATGAATAACAACTTCCTGACCTTTTATATGGAAAACTTTTTGAACGAGATCCGGGCTCTCATTAAATTGTTGTTTTAAAGTATTTAGATAGTTATCCAGCTGTAACGGAAGTGTCGAATGCTCCATTGTCTTCCCTCCTTTTCTAACGTGTAATTAGTATGCGGAAAAAAGGGCACATTATTAAAAAAATGCAGCAGTTTGCGGGATGGAAGGAGGCAGCATATGAATCTCCAATTAATAGAAGTTTATATTCCGGATCATCATTTTGATTCCATTCATGAGAAGCTCAAGGAACATGACCATCAATCGTTTTGGGTATCCAGTGAGTCTGAAGAGCGGACTTTAGTCCGCATTCTTGTGAAAACGAGCGGCGTAGAGGAGATTCTTGACTATCTGGAAGAAGTATCGAACGTAGTAGAAGGTTTTGAGACGATGCTCATCCCTGTTCAAACTTATTTATCGAAAGAAACCCTCCATAAAGAATCGAAAAAAGCAAAAGAAGATGAGGAGTCTGAGAAAGAACAGGCACTTCTGTTAAGAGCCAGTCGTCATGAACTGTTGAATTATGTTGAAAAAAACAGTCAGATCAATTTGAATTACTCGCTTATGATCATATTGTCCGCTATTGTAGCGACGGTTGGATTTTTGAAGGACAGCGAGGCTGTAGTGATCGGGGCGATGGTGATCGCTCCGATGATCGGTCCAGTCATCGCCATTGCGTTTTCATCTATTTTGGGAGATTATAAGCTGCTTTGGAAATCAGTGGTCACCTCTATCTACGGGGTAGCGATTGTACTAATCGTCTCGGTGCTTTTTGGGTATTTTACCGATATGGGAATGGGAACGGATCAGTACTTGGACCGTACGAAAGTTACAATAGTGGATATTTTTCTTGGTGTGGCCTCCGGGGCTGCAGGGGCGCTGGCCTTCCTGAACCGCCTCTCTGGTAATCTTGTCGGGGTGATGGTAGCTGTTGCTTTGCTGCCGCCGAGTGTGGCTCTTGGCATGTCTTTTGGCAATGGATCTTATATGAGTGCGTATGGAGCGTTTTTACTTGTGGTCGTCAATATTATGTCGATTCTGCTTGCGGCAGTTACCATATTTTCGATCAGCGGCATACGCCCAGTGCGCTGGGAAGCAGTAAAAAGGGCAAATGTTTCACGCCCTTTGTCCATCGTTTTTGTCTTTGTTATTGTGGCAGCTCTTGCACTTGTTCTGCTGTTAGGAAAGGATGTTAACGTTCCTTGAAAGCACGATAAAAAAAGTTTTTACAAAACTTTTCAAATAGACCATTGAATTAATTTTTTGAAAATTATATAATTAATAATCATTTACACTAAAGGAGGTCACGACAATGAAAAACGTTAATGCACAGAAAATCAAAAATTTCATACTTGTCGTGGCCAACAGGGACGTTTAATAAACGACCTTATCATGAGTGGATTACATGGGCTGCGTAAATACGTGCCCCTATTTAGTATGTATATGTGAAGCATACGTCGTAGCCGGCGTATGCTTTTTTGCTGTTATACAGGTGAACAGCCTGTTTAACATAAATAAAAGAATTCAAGGAGGTACTTATGAAATGGAAACCACAGTGATCAGAAAAGAATGGAACGAAGATTGGAAAGAAAGCGGCTAGCGAGGAAAGAATGAAAGGACGTGTCAAGTATGTTTGGTGTACTCGTAAAATTGCGATGGTTTTTTAGAACCTATTGGAAACGATATTTGTTTGCTATTTTAGCGCTGATCGTCGTTAGTGCGATTGATTTAATTCCTCCGAAACTGGTAGGTATGGCGATTGATGGAATCCAATTTAACACACTTACTCCGGAGCGGTTAGGAGAAATTATCCTGTTCTATGGCGGGATCATTTTTGCCAGTTATTTATTGTCCTATTTATGGGACTATACGCTTTTCAGTGGGGCGATGATTATGGAAAGAACCATGCGCTCAAGACTAATGAATCACTTTTTGAGGATGACTCCTGCTTTTTTTGGTAAAAACCGTACCGGAGACTTGATGGCAAGAGCCACAAACGATTTAAAGGCGCTCACCATGACCGCTGGGTTCGGAATATTAACCCTAATTGATTCCACCGTCTTTATGTTCATGATCATTGCCATGATGGGATTTACAATTAGCTGGAAGCTTACACTGGCTGCGCTTCTTCCGCTGCCAATTATGGCTGTCGCGATGAACAAATATGGAAAAGTTATTCATGAGCGTTTTACGGAAGCTCAGACGGCTTTTGGAGAGATGAATAACAATGTACTGGAATCGGTGCGGGGCGTCCGGGTGATCCGGGCTTTTGTCCAAGAACGAAATGAAGACCACCGTTTTCAGCAGATGACAGAAGATGTCTATGACAAAAATGTGGAAGTGGCAAAAATTGAGGCCTTATTTGAACCTACTATTCAAATTCTTGTCGGACTGTCCTATACGATAGGACTTGGGTATGGAGCTGCCCTTGTGTTTCAAAATGCTATGACACTTGGAGAGTTGGTTTCCTTCAACGTCTATCTGGGGATGTTAATCTGGCCCATGTTTGCGGTCGGGGAATTGATTAATGTTCTGCAGAGAGGAAACGCTTCCCTGGACCGGGTTAATGAGACGCTTGATTATCAAGTGGATATTGTGGATCCTTCCAACCCACCTACTGTGAAACGACCGGACCAGATTGTATTTAAAGAGGTAAGCTTTCAATACCCTCAATCGGAAACCAAAGGACTAAAGAAAGTAAATGTAGCAATCGAGCGCGGGCAGACGATCGGTATTGTAGGTAAAACGGGGGCAGGGAAGACCACCTTCTTCCGTCAGCTGCTTAGAGAATATCCAGGGCTTGAAGGAGAGCTTTTGATCAATGGAATTGATATTCACCGACTTGCTCTAGACACTACACGATCCTGGATTGGTTACGTGCCTCAGGATCAGGTCCTTTTTTCAAAAACGGTTCGAGAAAACATTCAATTCGGTAAGGCTGGAGCAACGGATGAGGAGATCTACCGGGTATTAAGACTGGCATATTTCCTGGAGGATATAAAAAACCTGCCCGCTGGCCTGGATACAAAAGTCGGGGAAAGCGGCATCACTCTTTCCGGCGGACAGAAGCAGAGAGTTTCAATTGCCCGGGCATTCATTATGAACCCCGAGATATTAATTCTTGATGATGCGATGTCTGCGGTAGATGGAAAGACCGAGGCTAATATTATTGAACATTTACGGAAGGAAAGGCAAGGTAAAACTACTCTTATTGCTGCTCACCGTTTATCTGCCGTAACCCATGCAGACCATATTATTGTGCTTGAGGAAGGGCGCATTGCAGAAGAAGGAACACATGACCAGCTGATTAGACAAGGCGGCTGGTACCAAACTCAATATGAGCGCCAGCAGTTAGAAGGGGAGGTGGAAGAATGAAAAGAAATAATTCCACAACCGAACGCAAATTGTTCCGATATGCGTTATATTTCAAAAAGAACATTTTCATTGGTCTGATATGTCTGGTTATAGCTGTTGCTCTGGAACTCACAGGCCCGTTCATAGCCAAACGCTTAATTGACGAACACATCGTAGGGATAGAAAATCAGTGGCATCAGGTGGAGTCAGCTGATGATTATACGGTTCGTTACGAAGAGCTTCTTTACAAGCGGGATGACCGACTAAAAGAGGGTGAGGCAATTAGTGGAACGGCGACGATTTTACAAGTGGGCCGCTCGTACTACTTTATTCCAGAGGAAGTCCCGGCTAACGGCAATCGTTCCATTCAGAATAACAGGATACGAATAGAGACTGCGGATGAAACATACACGGCTGATGCAGAATCATTATCGCTGCAGCAGCTTTACCGATTCTTTAAGCCGGAAATTCCATCTATTTACTGGCTGCTTGGGATATATGTCGGATTGCTATTTATTGCAGCCTTTTTCCAGTTCACTCATACCTTTCTCCTGCAACGATCGTCAAACAGGATTATTCGCAGGATGAGGGATGATTTATTCACGCATATTCAGAAGCTTCCCGTACGGTATTTTATCAATCAGCCGGCTGGCAAAATTGTGGCCCGAGTGACAAATGATACCGAATCGATCCGGGAGCTGTACGTAAAAGTACTGGCTACCTTTGTTACCAGTTTTTTCTATATGATAGGGATTTATGTAGCACTTTTTTTATTAGATGTTAAGTTGGCCCTTATGTGTTTGCTGCTCATTCCGATTATTTATGGCTGGATGAAGATGTATAAGCATTTTGGCGGTAAATACAATACCGTCGTGCGATCTACGGTAAGCGATATGAATGGCAATATTAATGAAGCGATTCAAGGAATGTCCATTATTCAAGCATTCAGACAGGAAAAGCAGACTTCTGCAGAGTTCGAGAGTTTAAATGAGCGTCACTTCAGTTATCAAAGGAAACTGGTTCGGTTAAGTGCGCTTACTTCTTTTAATCTTGTTAATGTTCTGCGTAATATCGCTTTCGTAGGTTTTCTATGGTATTTTGGATCCCAGTCTTTTGGAGCCGAAGGGATTGTTACTGTAGGAGTGTTATACGCCTTTGTCGACTATTTAAACAGGCTTTTCCAGCCTGTGACGGACCTGGTGAACCAGCTTCCTCAATTAGAAGAAGCCCGTGTAGCAGCCGGTCGTGTATTTGAGTTGCTGGAAGAGGATGGGGAAGAAAGAAGCAGTAGCGAAACAGCGCGGTATCGTGGTCAGATCACTTTTGATCACGTTTCGTTTGCCTATGAAGATGATAATTTCGTATTAAAGGATATCCATTTCCAAGTTGAACCTGGTCAGACGGCTGCTTTCGTAGGCCACACAGGGTCTGGTAAAAGCTCCATCATGAACTTACTGTTTCGGTTCTATGATCCTCAAATCGGTCAAGTAACCATTGATGGGCACCCAACCACAGAATGGTCACGTCAACAAGTCCGAAGCCATATGGGAATAGTCCTGCAGGATCCTTTCATCTTTACAGGAACGATTTTGTCGAATGTAACGATGAACGATGACCGTATTTCCCGGGAAATGGCTATAGAATCATTAAAAGCGGTTGGAGCGGACCGTTTTATTGAGAAACTCCCCGAGCAATATGATGCGCCTGTAAAGGAAAAAGGTGGCTCCCTTTCTATGGGAGAAAGACAACTGATTTCTTTTGCCAGAGCCCTTGCTTTTGACCCCGCGATTCTAATTCTGGATGAGGCTACGGCGAATATTGATACAGAAACGGAGCAAATGATACAGAAAGCATTAGAAGTTTTGAAGAAAGGGCGAACCACACTGGTTATCGCGCATCGTCTATCGACAATTCAGCAGGCAGATCAAATATTTGTATTAAATCATGGTACAATGGTGGAGCAGGGAACGCATGAAGAACTGGTCGCTCTTGGAGGACAGTACTTCCAGATGTACCGTATGCAGCAAGGGTCATCAAAAGTCAGTGCCATGTAGTTTCAATTCTCCTGGCTAAGGGGGACCGCTCGTGAATGATCGAGAAGACGATAAACGTGATATTATAGATGAAGATTTGTACGAAGAAATAGACGATGAAGAGTTATATGAACTGGTTCAGGAAGAAAGACAAAAGGCGTACGAAAGAGAACGTTTAAGAAAAGAAGAATTAAAAAGCCGTCGTCCTTTTCCAAAATGGATCTTCTGGTTAATTGCTATTATGATGATCACAAATATTGTAGCTGTCCTGCCCAATACGTTTTCCATCCCGGCCGTAGATTTTCTAATGACCTCTGCCAAGCTTTCAACTGATGAGCAGGTTAAGGAATATAAGCAATCGGTTGTGGTAGTGGAAGCAGGACAAAGCAAAGGAACAGGTTTTGCAATTAAGGAAGATGGGACCATCCTTACAAACCATCATGTCATTGAGGATGAAAAACGAATCTCAGTAGCTTTTCCTGAAAAAGGACTGTATGAGGCAGAAGTTGTGGAGCAATATCCAGAAGTAGATTTAGCTGTGCTTAAGGCAGATGGTCAAGACTTTCCTCATTTGAATCTGGCAGATGAAATGGTCTTTGAAGAAAATGATCATGTTTACTTCATTGGAAATCCTCTGCGATTTACGGGAATTGCAAACCAGGGCTCTGTAATTGGATACAAGAATCTGAGTGATTGGAATCGACCTGTACTCATGCTGGATGCCCCGATTTACAAAGGAAATTCGGGAAGTCCAGTCATTAATGAAGCAGGAGAAGTCATTGCGGTAGTATTTGCGACATTGCATGATGACGTAGAAGGAAGAGTAGGGCTTGCTGTACCAATTGATTATTATTATGAAAAAAGTGCTGCCAAAGATTAACCCTTTGGCGGCACTTTTTTGTCATCTACTTTATTTCCGATAACAGGGATTGGATTGAAATGAAGCAGTTCAGCAAAATGGATAACGTTATATGTCATTCTTACGACTTCTTCCTCAATGCAGTCCCAATCACTTTGGGCAGGGTCTTCCAGCTTTTCGTTACAGATGGCACTTGCATGAGGCGGTAAAGTGTAACCAAGCATAGACAGACGGTAGTGGATGGATTGAGCTGCCAATCGAGCTCCTCCGTCACCGCCATCTGCGACGATAGCTCCTCCAACTTTATTGTAGAAAATGCCTTGTCCCTTTCGATTTTTAAGTTGATGGTATCCCTGAAGTCTCTCCAGAATTAGGGAGGCAAGACTGCTCTTGTCACCCATAGCGATCGGTGTAGCCAAAAGTAGAATATCAGCTCCCAGTATCTTCTCGAATACAAAAGGCCAATCATCCTCGTTATCTAACTGGTCTGTAATTCCAAAGTTAATATGGAAATCCCTTAAGTGGATGCGTTCCACATCAATTTCTTCTCGTTGAAATATTTGAGCGGATTCATGGAGGAGTTTTTCTGTATCGGTTTCTTTTGTGCCTTTTTCTAAACTGCAATTTAATAATACGGCTTTCATTTGTTGAACCCTCCTTTTTATTTGCGCTCTACACAACAGGTTTAACCTACTGCAGCTATATGTAAACCTGACGAATTGTGTTTTTTATCATAGGAATTTAGACACAATGGTATACATTTCAATTCATATTTTAATGAAAGTCGGAGTGTGTATAGTACATTCGTTATATTTTTTGAAATGTAGATTTAATAAATTGTAAACCTGATGTGGTAGACCCATGCCCCTATATTCAGTACAATAGTCATGGTTAATAACATATCTTTAAAATACATGTTTGGATGGCAAACGAATAAACGACTTTTGGTAATATAGGTTGACCCTATTTTGTAACACAATTGAAATATTTTTTTAAAAAACACCCAAAAACTCTGTTTTGAATTCGAAACTATTAATGGCTGGAGGTGGTGAAGGTTGATCAAACGTCTATTGCGCAAAAAAGACACCTCCCTTGATGTACAGATTGAATCGGTTAAACAGGGGGATGAGGAAGCTAGAAACGAAATCCTCAAACAGTATCAACCTTTTATTGCCAAAAGTGTTTCTGAAGTATGTAAAAGATATATAGATCCCGGCAAAGACGATGAATTCAGTATTGGTTTATCGGCGTTTAACGAAGCCATCCAAGCGTATTCCTGTGATAAAGGCAGTTCTTTTCTTTCTTTTGCCCGTCTCGTAATAAAACGGAAAGTAATTGATCACATCCGTAATGAAAGAAAATATCCAATGGCTGTTTCTCTCGATGAACTCAATCATGAGGAAGAGCAAATGGAGAATCCTTCTGAGGTGGCAGCGGCTAGAGAACGTCATCAAATGGAGAAAGAGGCTTGGTATAGACGTGAAGAAATTCACGAATTCAAAGAGCAGTTAAGGAAGTATAACTTGTCTCTCGATGATTTAGTGGATGCTTCGCCCAAGCATAAGGATGCACGAGATTCAGCTGTGCAAACGGCACGCATCGTTTATCACCATAAGGAGCTTAGGGAGCAAGTTCTTTATAAAGGACGCCTTCCTATGAAAGAACTAGTACGTGAAGTGGATGTTAGTAAGAAAACGCTTGAACGAAACCGAAAATTCATTATTGCCTTAGTTCTCATCTTTGACGGAGATTATATATATCTCAACGACTACCTGAAAGGGGTGGGGGTGTGAGAAAAGGCATTGTCATGGAGCATAAAAAAGGATATACCATCGTGATGACACATGATGGAAGCTTTCACCGTGCGCTCCGGCTCCATGAAGCCGAAGTTGGTATGGAAGTCCATTTTCAGGCGATCCCAAACAACAAACACCTTCGCCCGTTAGGATGGTTATCCAGTATAGTTCCATGGAAAATAGGCATCATAGCTTTGGTGCTGGTTCTTGCCAGTCTGCCATTTTATATAAATTATGGCAGCAGTCAGGCTTATGCATATGTAAATATAGATATAAATCCGAGTCTTGAGTTAAAATTGAACGATCGATTGCAAGTCATAGAGATAACTCCTCGTAATGAGGAGGCTGAAAAATTAATGGAGATGTTCACAGGTTGGAAGAAAAAAGATGTTTCAGAAGTAGCGTTTGAGATGATTACCATCAGCAGGGAAAATGGTTGGATGAATCAACGGAATCAAGTGCTGATTGGTATTAGTTACTTAAAAAGTAATCCCACAGCGAGCTTGGCCAAAAGCATGGAACAGGTACTGTCGGCTCGGGCAAAGGATTTATCAGTGGCAGCTTATAATATCCCGTCTTCCCTTCGTGAACAAGCGCTCGAAGCGAACCAATCAGTCAATGAGTGGGTAGCAAAGCAATTGAGTAATGAACAATCCGATACAAAAGGTGCTGCTTCCATAGATTTAATGTCCGAAGAAAAAGAAATGATTCGATCTTTTTTTGAAGAAAAATCTAAACGTGATTCCAGTGCGAATAACAGTTCTTCAAGCCTAAAAAACATTGAATCTCATGGAGAAGGACCATCTCCAACTGCCGATAACAAATCGGTTAACTCCAAAGAGAAGAAGAATGTTGATCATTCTTCTGATTCTCAACAGAAATCTTCTGGAGATCAACGCGGGACAACGGATCAGAAGAGTAGGGATACCAATACTCCTCCTTCTTCAAACCTAACAAAGGATAAAGTTGAGAAGTTGGATCAGAAAGATAACTCAAAAGGTAATTCTTCAGAAGAAAAGAAAAAAGAAGAGCCGAATTCCAACTCTGCTCAATCGAAGGACAAACCAAACTCCAATTCTGGTGAGTCGGATGATCAATCGGATAAAGGATCCTCGGAAGATAAGAAAAAGGACAAACCTAAATCCAATCCGGGTCAATCAAAAGAGAAGCCGGATAAGCCGTCCTCGAAAGATGACAAGAAGGACAGGACAAACTCCAATTCTGATCGATCGAAGGATAAATCGGATAAAGGGTCCTCGGAAGATAAG
>NZ_JAIVAL010000010.1 GCF_020171985.1 Halobacillus halophilus | reverse complement strand
AAAGAAGGACAAGGCGAAATCGAATCCAGGTCAATCGAAGGATAAATCGGATAAAGGGTCCTCGGAAGATAAGAAAAAGGACAAACCTAAATCCAATCCGGGTCAATCAAAAGAGAAACCGGATAAGCCGTCCTCGAAAGATAAAAAGAAGGACAAGGCGAAATCGAATCCAGGTCAATCGAAGGATAAATCAGATAAAGGGTCCTCGGAAGATAAGAAAAAGGACAAACCTAAATCCAATCCGGGTCAATCAAAAGAGAAACCGGATAAGCCGTCCTCAAAAGATGATAAGAAGGACAGGACAAACTCCAATTCTGATCGATCGAAGGATAAATCGGATAAAAGGTCCTCGAAAGATAAAAAGAAGAACAAGACTAAATCGAATTCAAGTCAATCAAAAGAAAAATTGGATAAGAAATCTTCCGAATCTGAGAAAGCAAAAAAACATAAAAACACAGGTAAAAAAGCATCCTAGAGAGTCTAGGGTGTTTTTTTATTGGATTAAACGTGAATATAGAGGTAGTGTAAAGAAAAGGAGTGGTTCATAGCATGGGAAAACAATATCTTGGAGTGAAGGACGGTCGATTAGCTGAATGTCCTAATTCTCCGAACTGCGTTTCAACTCAAACTGATCAATCAGATAAACAGATGGAACCTTTACCGTTTCACGGAGATTTGAATTCAACGAAAGAAACACTGAAGAAAGTCTTGCAGGAAATGGAGAGAACCAAAGTAGAAATTGAAGAGGAGCATTATATTCACGCTCTTGTGATAACAAAGCTTTTACGATTCAAAGATGATGTAGAGTTTTATTTAGATGAATCAAGCCAGCAGGTGCATTTCCGCTCAGCTTCTCGCACGGGTTATTCTGATATGGGCGTAAACCGAAAACGAATGAAAGCTTTCACTGAAGCTTACTATGGATACGTAGAGAAGGAGGCCAGTTCATGAGTTATGATTACCAGATCGCCGTTATAGGCGGAGGATCAGGCGGTCTCACTGTTGCTGCCGGGGCAGCAAGTTTTGGAGCGTCCGTTGCTCTTATTGAAAGAAAGAGTGAACTTGGAGGTGACTGTCTGCATTATGGCTGCATGCCTTCTAAAGCGTTAATAGAAGCAGCCCGGGAAGTCCATCAGGCTGGACAGTATTCCGACTTCTCTGACTCGGACTATGATCGTTTGTTTACAGGTGCGATGGAACGTGTGGCGGAAGCCGTGCAAGATGTGCAGAACCACGACTCCAAAGATCGCTTCATCAAACTGGGAATTGATATTTATGAAGCAGAAGCCGAATTTGTAGATGAACATACATTACGAGTGGGAGAAGAAACCATTTCAGCGAAACGTTTTGTTATTGCTACTGGTTCTTCTCCTGTAGTGCCACCAATACCGGGTATAGACAGTATCGATTACATTACAAACGAATCTATTTTTTCTTTGCGTAAAAGACCGGCTTCACTCGGTGTGATCGGAGGAGGCATTATTGGCTCTGAGCTCGCTCAGGCGATGTCCCGTTTAGGTGTAGACGTTACGATCGTTGAAGGTGGGGAACAGATTTTAGCTAAAGAAGATAAGGAAATTGCCGGGCTTGCCGAAGGATTGTTATCTGAGGAAATGAACGTCATAACTGGGGCAAATGTGGATCGCCTCGAATCTACGAATGAAGGCGTGAAACTTCACTACACGAAGGACGGTGCAGCCAATTCGCTGAACGTTGAAAAGTTATTAGTAGCTACGGGACGAAAAGCGAATGTAGACAAACTCGGTTTAGAACAGGCTGGCGTTGAAACTTCCAATGGTTCCATTGCTGTGGATGCTGCGATGCGAACGACTCAGCGTCATATTTATGCAGTTGGAGACTGTAATGGATCCATGCCGTTCACTCACGTAGCTGGTATGGAAGGAAAAATTGCTGTTTCCAATGCTGTATTTGGCTTATCCAGAAAAGCATCATACGAAAGAGTACCCTGGGTAGTCTATACAGGCCCAGAGATTTATCATCTAGGGCTTACAGAAGAGGAAGCAAGAGAGCAATACGGTGAAAAACTCTTGACCTTTAAGACAAAACTTGCCGATAGTGATCGCTTTATAGCTGAGCGTCATACCGACGGCCTTGTTAAAGTTCTAACGACAAATCGAGGCCGGATTGTAGGAGCTCATGCTATAGGCGAAGGAGCAGGGGAATGGATGCAGGAAATTGGTACGGTTCAGGCTCTGAATAAGAAATTTCAAGCGATATCCAATATCATTCATCCATATCCGGCGAAAAACAATGCCGTGTCTCAGACCGCAGATTTGTACTGGAGAGAGAAATTATTCGACAGTTCATTAAATGAAGCATTGAAATGGTATGTTCGTAAATTTAGATAAGCTAAAGAGCTGTCCTGTCTTAAGGTCAGCTCTTTTTTGTAAGATATTATAAAGGCTTCTTTAAAAAAACACATGTAAGACGGCTGCTTCGAATAATGAGAACGCTGTCTTACCAAACTAATTAAAATCGCCTCTCTGAAAAACTAATTTTAGATATCTTCATTTACCCTGCCTACGAAAAATAGATTTTTGATCTTAACAAATGGTTGTTCCACGTTCGGGATTTTTTGTGAAAAATTAGGAAAGAGTTTGCTGGACACGGATTTTTTTAGTTAAGTACGATAGAATTGAGGGAAGAAAGACAATAAGGAGAGGGATATCGTGTCTAAAATAGATTTAACTCAATACGAAAAGAAAATGATTGTACGACATATGCAGGAAAAAGATATAGAACAGATTTTTGAATTACAGCAGTTTTGCTTTCCTAACATGGAACCTTGGAAACGAGACCATTTGGAGAGTCATTTGAAAATATTTCCTGAAGGTCAGTTTGTCGTAGAATTTGATGGACAAATTATAGGAAGCTGCTCCAGTCTGGTCGTTAACTTTGATGAATATGATGATCGGCATACGTGGGATGACATTACAGATAAAGGCTACATCACCAACCATGATCCGGATGGATATAATCTTTATGGTATTGAAGTCATGGTTCACCCAGGATACAGAGGAATGAAGATTGGCCGCCGTTTATATGAAGCACGTAAAGATCTGGCCAGGGAATTGAATTTGAAAAGCATTATCATAGGAGGAAGGATTCCGAATTATCATAAGTATGAGAACGAAATGACCCCAAGGGAATATGTAGAAGAGGTCAGGAGTCAAAGTATTTATGATCCGGTGCTCACCTTTCAAATTATGAATGGGTTCACGGTCATGCGTATCAACCCAAACTACTTACCAGATGACGATCTTTCTTCTAAATATGCAACGCTGATGGAATGGAATAATATTGACTACCGCGCACGTACCAAGAGGCATTTTAAGACGAGTAACCCCGTTCGAATTATGGTTATTCAATACATGATGAAAAACATCGACTCATTTGAAGAATTTAAGAAGCAGTGTGAGTATTATGTTGATGTGGCTGCCGATTATGGCAGTGATTTTGCGGTCTTTCCTGAGATTTTCACGACCCAGCTCATGTCATTTTTAGAAGAAAAAGTTCCATCGAAAGCCGTAAGAAGATTATCGGATTATACAGAGGACTATATTGAAATGTTTACTCATCTGGCTGTGAAGTATAATGTGAATATAATCGGAGGCTCTCACTTTGTAGAGGAAGATGAAAAAATCTATAATATATCTTATTTATTCCGAAGAGACGGGACGATTGAGAAACAATATAAGATTCATGTCACTCCGAATGAGCGGACGTGGTGGGGAATTCAGCCTGGCGATGCCGTGAAAGTGTTTGATACGGACTGTGGAAAAATCGCCATTCAAATTTGTTATGATATTCAGTTTCCTGAATTGGCCCGGTACGCTGTGGATCAGGGAGCGAACATTATTTTCGTTCCGTTTTGTACAGATGACCGGCAAGGTTACCTGCGGGTTCGATACTGTGCTCAAGCACGTGCTGTGGAAAACCAGGTGTACACGGTCATATCTGGTACGGTAGGGAACATGACGCAGGTAGAAAATATGGACATCCAGTATGCTCAGTCCGGGATTTTTACTCCATCTGATTTTGAGTTTGCTCGCGACGGAATTATCGGAGAGTGCAACCCGAACGTAGAAACTGTGGTCGTTGGAGATGTAGACCTGGAGATATTAAGACGCCAGCGCAAGTCAGGTACGGTTAGACAATTGCAGGATCGCCGGCACGATCTTTTTCAGCTGGACTATAAACTGAAAACTGAATTTAAGCCGGAAAGGACGTAAAGGAGGAAGGTTCCTTTGTTAAAAGACCAAGTGGCTATAGTAACGGGTGCTTCCCGGGGGATAGGCCGTGAACTGGCTTTCCAATTAGCGGCCAAAGGAATTAAACTTTCGATTCTTGGCAGTTCTGAGGATATTCATAAGACGGGTGAAGATTTAAAGGCTTATGGATATGCAGATATACTTTCATTTACAGCTGATGTAAGTAATGAGAACGATGTGGATCATGTTGTTGAGGCAACGAAAAATGCTTATGGCAGAATCGACATTTTAATTAACAATGCAGGGATTGGGGAAAGCAAACCCGTAGAATCTATAACCGTCGAGGAATGGAAGAAGACGTTTGATATTAATGTACAAGGTGTGTTTCTTGCCTCAAAATCTGTACTTCCGATTATGAGAAAACAAAAATCGGGTACGATAGTGACGGTAGCTTCTGATGTAGCGAGATATGCGATTCCTGAGAATGGTTCTCTATATACAGCTACCAAATATGCGGTACAAGGCTTCATGGGTTCACTGGCGCAGGAAGTGCGCAGTGATGGCATACGTGCGGGTACTATTAACCCTGGTAAAGTGGACACGTACTTTGCAAACACAACACAAGGAGAACCGAGAAAGTCAGATTGGCTTAAAGTAGAAGATATAGCTCAAGCTATTGTTTATATGCTTGAAGCACCTAAGCATATGGTAATTGATGAAATGCACGTTCATTCCATTCATCAGGATTATCCAAGAATGTAAAAGAAGCAGACCTCCTGGCTGCTTCTTTTTTACATTTATAACCACCTCAGGTCATCCATATTATGGATGACCTGAGGTGGTGTTATTTTACATTTTGCAATTTGATTTATCTAAATACCGGGTAGGCCATGGTGGTTTGGGCGTGGTCAATATAATTTAACAAAGCTTCATGGGACTCAAGCATCTGGCTTTCATGTCCTGGGTAGTAACTGGCATGCAGAAACGTCTCAATTTTTTTGGATAAAAACTGATCTCGTGTACGTACCATAAGGACAAGTAAATCATCCCACTGCCCCCAGATCATAAAATGCAGTGCTTTGTCATAATCCTGATAATTCACTGGGTCACATCCTTCTTAAAAGGATTGTTTTTATTGTCTCCTGTTCGGGTAATTATCAGTCAGAAAGTTCGTCACAATTTTGGGAAATACGAGTGTTTTTGAGCTTTTTTCCCACATGCCCTGGTGTGGTTTGTTATGATGGTATAGTAACTTTTAAATGTGTATAAGGTATACGAAGGGAGATTACAGTGGTGACCAAGAAACAATGGGAATATGCAAATTTTGGCGGGGTCATCGCCTTTGGGTTATTTTTGCTTTTAAGCTTCGTAACAGCTGAAGCAGAGACAACACACCGTGTGATGGTTTTGGTATGTGAAGTTATAGGTATAGCATTACTAGTAATCGCATATCTTTCCTTACACCATTTGAATGGTGAAAGAAGGTTTATCCCCTTCTCCATTATGGTTTTTTTAGGGGCTTGGCTGGTTTATGCGATTGGATATGAAATTGGGGTGGAAGCTTCAACAGACTACAAATGGATTTGGTTCTTGTTCTTATACATAGTACTAATTGCCGGTTTTATTTTATTGAGGAAAATGTATGTGGGACTAACAGGTTCGTTTAAATTGCTGCCAATATTTTTGTTATTTGTTAATGCTATTTTATTCGTATTTATATTATTTTTTAATATTTGGTGGAGTTTACCGTTTTCTGGGTAATGAGGTCTTTCTTTAGAAAGGCCTTTTTATTATGGAATTTGGTGGTTTATTCCGGCAGATGATTCATCGCATATTTGCTTTCGAATTTCACATACTATGTGTAAGCTGCCTAAGGAGGAATAAACCATGAAAATAAGAGCATTTGCTATTGGTCTTTTAGCTGCATCCTCTCTGGTTGCTTGTCAAGCAGAACAGGAAACAGGCACAGGCCAGGACAATTATGAAGGTGTACAAAATACACGTTTTCAACGTATGGCCGACAATATGTACCAAGAAGGTAACCGGACAAACCGTTACGACAACGATCGCGGTATGGTTCATAATACGAATTATCACGTCGCTAAAGATGCGGCAATTAATATAAAGAAAAATGTTAAAGGCATCGATAAAGCTTACGTTTTAAAAACGCGTGATAATGCGTATGTGGCAGCGGTCATGGACAATAACAGCGGTGAAGATAATATGACGGACAAGGTGGAAAAGGATATTACCAAAGCTGTAAAAAATACAGATCAGGATATAAACAATGTTTATGTTTCCACCAATCCTGACTTCATTGATTTAACCAATAATTACGTGAATGACGTGGAAAATGGAAAGCCTGTACGTGGCTTTTTCCAGGAGTTCGGTCAAATGGTTGATCGAGTTTTTCCAGAAGCAAAGTAATTTAGATAAACCAGGTGCCTCATAAGAGGGCCTGGTTTTTTGCTTGCAGAGAAGTATCCATTTAAACCAATTTGATATAATAGAGCCATTCATTTGAAGATAGAAAATTTGAAACGTTTATATTCACTGTCAGTAAAGTCTTATTAAGCTAAAGGGCCGGTTACTTGAAGACTAAGTTTCGAGATATCTTAGGTATGTTGCTGATATAGAGAGGGGTTGGCTACGGAAACAACTCGCTTTCCTGCGGGGGAACTGGCAAGCCTCCTCAGTCGTTAACACTCCTTGTGGGGTCTCGCCTAGCTCCTTCTCCCGCGGGAGTCTCGTCGTTACCTTCGCCACCCTATGGTGGAAGAGTGATCAGACCTTCCTTATAACCCATTTATCTCGAAACTGAGTCTTCAAGTAATGGGAGCTTTTCTTTAAAATCAACAGGGAGTTTATTTAAAGTAATACATAAAGGAGGCGGTTATCATGAGAATCATTACACTTACGCCAATAAAGGCTGAAGCTTACGTTAAGTTAGGAGATCAATTGGAAGCGGAAACTGATTTTCTTTTATATGGGGCTGGAGAAAGACAAATGAGTGTGGATCAGGCAGAAAATATGCTCGAAAGCGTCCGGGATCAGGAGAATGCAGTTATACTGGCTGCTGAGAACGCCGGGGAACTAATTGGACATATTATGTGTATTGGCGGGCGCGCAGAGCGGAACCGGTACACCGTTCAGATTGTTACAGGTGTCCTGAAGATGTATCAAGGAAAGGGGATCGCTTCTCAACTATTTAGCAAAGTGGAAGAATGGGCACGGAAGAATCAAATACATCGTATGGAGTTGACAGTAATGGTCCATAACGAGCCGGCCATCCAGCTGTATAAGAAAGCTGGTTTTATAAAAGAAGGGGTCAAACGTGATTCATTATATGTAAACGATCAATGGGTAGATGAGTATGCTATGGCTAAAATCCTCTAGTCCCCAATGAAAGATTAGAAGCATCAATCTTTCATGTTCTCTCGCTCCTTCTCATATAGTAAGATAAGTGAAATCAAAGGAGGAGGGGCCCTTTGAAACCAGAGGACCAGAAACAACTGCACAATGCAATCAAGGAAATTACGGAGATTGCCAAGGGATTCGGTCTTGACTTTTATCCGATGCGCTATGAGGTTTGTCCTGATGATATCATTTATACATTTGGAGCATACGGGATGCCTACCCGCTTTTCTCACTGGAGCTTTGGAAAACAGTACTACAAAATGAAGGTCCAGTATGACCTCGGTTTAAGTAAAATTTATGAACTGGTGATAAATTCAAATCCTTGTTACGCCTTTTTACTGAACTCTAATAGTTTAATTCAAAATAAACTAATTGTAGCTCATGTACTTGCCCATTGTGACTTTTTCAAAAATAATGCACGCTTCCAGAATACAAAACGGGATATGGTAGAAAGTATGGCGGCTACGGCTGAACGAATTGCTTCATATGATAAATTATACGGAAAAGAAGAGGTGGAATCTTTCTTAGATGCTGTCCTTGCGATTCAGGAGCATATCGATCCATCAATTGTAAGGCCGAAATTGGCCTGGACAATGGATGAAGACGAAGAGAGTTCGGAAAAATCCATATCCACTCCTTACGATGATATTTGGAAGATTGATGAGTCGTCTTCGGAAGAACAGTCCATGCAACGTAAGAAAAAGAAATTTCCGCCAAAACCTGAAAAGGACTTGCTCTTATTTATTGAACAATACAGCCGGGAGCTTGAGGACTGGCAACGCGACATCTTAACGATGATGAGAGAAGAAATGCTTTACTTCTGGCCACAGCTGGAAACGAAAATCATGAACGAGGGATGGGCTTCTTATTGGCATGCCAGAATCTTGAGGGAGATGGACCTCACCAGTGATGAAGTGATCGACTTTGCCAAGCTGAATGCGAGCGTCGTGCAGCCTTCAAAAACTCAACTCAATCCTTATTACTTAGGACTGAAAATATTTGAAGATATTGAGTACAGGTACGATAACCCGACGGAAGAAATGATGAAGCATGGCATTCAGAAGAATTCCGGCAGAGAAAAGATGTTTGAAGTTCGTGAAATTGAATCAGATCAAAGCTTTATTCGAAACTATTTGACAAAAGAACTTGTGCGTCAGGAAGACTTATACTTATTTCAGAAGCAAGGACAGAAATATAAAATTACAGATAAGGATCATGAGGCTGTAAGAGATCAGCTGGTCACAATGAGGGTAAATGGAGGTTTCCCTTACATTACGGTTCAGGACGGAGATTATATAAAGAGCGGAGAGCTGTATTTAAAGCATCATTATGAAGAGGTTGAACTGGATGTCAGTTATTTAGAGAAAACCATCCCTTATGTATATCAATTGTGGGGACGTCCTGTCCATCTAGAAACAAGAATAGAACATAGAGATGTAGTGTTCAGCTACAGCGGTAAAAAAATACAGAAGAAATACTTATAATAGCGAAGACTGTCGATGCAGGGACTTACTAAATCCCGCGGAGACAGTCTTTTTTACTATCTTGGAATTGTTACACGGACGTATATGAAAAATCTGGTATAATATTCTAAAGATTCACTATATCGGATGCGTGAGGTGGAAGCGATGAAAGCACTTCGTTGGACACTGTATGGTTTTCTGGCTGTTCTGCTGATCGTTATTATTTTTTTTCAGATCAACAAAGACTTTAATCAGCTTGCGCAGGGGCAGGCATATCCTATGACAGCTTCCCCTGAGAGACGTCCTGTTTCTCTAACTTCGTCGCCTCTCGAGATTGAAGGTTCAGGTGTTCAGGTTACGCCGTTGTATCATGGGCTGGATACAGGAAAACTGTATCTTGGTATTTCATATGGAAAATTAGATCTGGCACAAAAGAAGAAGTGGAAGAAAGAGGACGGTGCTGTTCAGTTTTTGGTTAAGGTTGTAGATACAAATGGGACAAACTTTAGTGGACAGACGACAGGAACGGTAAAGGGAACATTTTCTACTTTTCAATATGTACAGGTGGAAGATTTTGATTTACACGAAAAGACCGAGGATCTTACCCTATTATTTTATCCGCTTATGGATAAAAAGGGGGAAGGTGTTCCTAGTGAACAACCAAGCTTTCAAGTAAACGTTCCCCTACAGTGAAGAAACGTTACTTCCCTCACAGCATATGATACAATGATGAGTAGCTAATCAAAGGAGAGGAGCGGGAACTATGAAGGCCATTACACATCAGTTGGTTAAACCTATGGCCGAATTGGTATTTCCGCTCCAGAAGTAGAGCATAGACTTTTGTCTATGCTCTTTTTTTAAACCGGGGAGGACATGTTGATGAGGTATAAACGAGTACTGTTGAAAATCAGCGGAGGAGCACTCAGTGGAGACAGTCAGGAAAATTTTGATCATTCCAGCCTGGAACACATAGCGAATGAAATTCTGAACCTGACAGAAGCCGGTGTGGAGGTTGCCCTGGTTGTAGGTGGAGGTAATATTTTCAGAGGGAAAACGGCAGAAGTGTGGGGCATCGACCGAGTCGAGGCTGATAATATAGGGACTATAGGCACTGTAATTAATAGCCTGATGCTGCGGGGGGTTTTAAAAAATAAAACAGAAAAAGAGGTTCGGGTAATGACTTCGATCCCGATTACTTCCGTAGCGGAACCCTATATACGCTTAAAAGCCATGTATCATCTTGATAAAGGTTATATTGTCATTCTGGCAGGTGGAAACGGTCAGCCTTTTGTGACGACTGATTACCCTGCTGTACAACGTGCGATTGAATTGGAGTGCGATTCCATTCTCGTAGCCAAGCAGGGAGTAAATGGAGTATATACAGCGGATCCTGTAACCAATCAGGATGCTAAATTATATGGGAATTTAAATTATAATGATGTGCTGCTGCAGGATATTCAGGTAATGGATCAATCCGCCTTATTGTTAGCTCGGGACCATCAAGTACCTGTACACATCTTTAATTTCAATCAGTCGGGAGTCATGATGGACTTGTGCAAAGGAAAAAACTTCGGTACACTCATTTCCAATCATCCCTCTACATTTCAGGAGGAACTGGAGGGAAAATGATGGATTATAAGTAAAAACGTGTTTGAATATAAATTTTTTTGATAAACTAGGCGTTAATGAATGAATTTGTAAGGAGGACGATCTCATGACCATTTATGATCGCATACTAACAGAAGACGATTTTATTCATCAGGATGAACTCCGCTATCCGTTTGAAGAACGGGGGTTGCAGTTCGGCGATGGAATTTACGAAGTGATCCGCGTCTATAACGGCAAATTTTATCTGTTAAAAGAGCATGTAGAGCGTTTATATAGATCAGCAGCCGCTGTAAAAATAAATGTGCCCTATACTCAGGAAGAAATGTATGATCATTTAAAACGTCTACTGGAAATCAATAAGGTAGAAAGCGATGCGAAAGTGTACTTGCAAATTACACGTGGTTCTGCCCCAAGGAATCATGCATTTCCTAAAGACACAGCAGCTAATCTGTACGCTTATGTTAAAGATTTGCCGCGTCCAACGGATCTAATAGCTGGCGGGGTCCACACTATAACCCATGAAGACGTGCGCTGGGACTGGTGCTACATTAAAAGCCTGAATCTGCTTCCAAATGTTATGGCTAAACAAGCAGCTGAAGAACAGGGTTGTTACGAAGCTGTGCTTCATAAAGACGGTGAAGTTACCGAATGTAGTTCATCCAATGTGTACATGGTGAAGAATGGTAAGGTCTATACACACCCCGCTAAGAAAAATATTCTGCATGGGTGTGTAAGAATGCGTGTGGAAGCTTTCTGTGACTCTCAGAACATTGATTTTGTAGAAGAATCGTTTGAAATTGAAGATCTTCAATACGCAGATGAATTATTTTTATCCAGCAGTACATCTGAGATTATGCCGATCTTAAAAGTGGATCATCTGCAGATTGGAGATGGGAACCCAGGGGCTGTGACGCGTATTCTGCAGCAGCGGTACGAAGAGGAAGCCGGTATCTCTCCGGATGCCTCCATCTTCAGAAGTAATCAAAAAGCTCAATAAGTAAAAGCGGTATGCTTGGCCCCTGGCTGTCATACCGCTTTTTCGTTCTTTGGTGTTATAGAAAGGAATTATGATATAATTCCTACGAACCATTGATGAAATGGAGGAATAAGAATGGGAAAAGTCAATATTGAGCTATCTCAGAAACAGTATGAAAAATTAGTAGAGACCGTATATTTGGGCACTTGGATGGTTAATTCCACCCGTATGGAATTAGATGAAGAGTTTGAGGATGTACGAGAGCTTGTTCTTGCCAAGTTTAAAGAAGCGGGACTTGAGGATCGAGTTGTTCACCAAGAGGAAATGGACATTTATGATCTGGATGTTGATTATGAATCTAAGCTGCTCGATACGTACGTAGAGGAATACGATGAGTTCAGTTTCTGGGATAAGCTAGTCGAAAAACTGGCTGATAAAGAAATGGCCGAGCGTTATGGAACGAGTCAGGACAAGATGACCGATGAAATGATGGAGGAACGTGTGAAAATAGAAGAAAAAATTGGTCAGAAGTTAGAAGAAACTGGAGTAACAAAACTTAATTTCACCGATGAATAAAGAAAAATAAATCTAAAAAAGCGTGAAACACTGTTTCACGCTTTTTTGTTATTCAGTCCGACGCACTTGAAGAACGGGCGGAATCTGACCATAGCCTTGCAATCGGACGCGCCCAGAAATAAGACCATTGGATGAAGGGGCCTAATAATAAAGCGACGATAAGTGTTCCTATGCCCACTGGAGCGCCTAAAAGATAGCCGACAAGAGCCATAGCTGATTCTGCTATAATCCGGATAAAGCCTTTGGACTGTTTGGTTTTTTCATTCATAATCATCATAAAGTGGTCGAGCGGAATTCTTGGGAAAGGGGTGCGTAAATAAACAGCCACGCCCAGAGCCGTTGCGAGCAATCCCAGGGAAAAGGTCCCCCACTGAGTCCACCATACTTCATAATTTGCGTTTTCAAGCATCCCGTATAAAAACAGATCTACGGTCCGCCCCCTTATAATAATGGGGATGAGAGATTCATACTGCGGCCGTTTTTTTTCAAGCCACGCATTAAGTAGCAGTAATATGACAAAAGCTGCAATCATAACGGATCCTACCGTAACCGGAAAGCGCATAGATAGACCTACAGCTATACTATCGGCAGGTCCTACTCCCAAACCAGATTTAATAATCAGGGCAAGACCCAGACTGGAGATTACGAGCCCGCCTGCATAAATGATAAATAAGTAGAGATACTTCATGTCAGACTCCTTCTTCTATCAGTCAAACTCGTGCTTCATTTATCATATACGCTGCTATTATAGATGTAAAGCAGTCTGCGGGCACGGTTAGGTTTTCTATTCAGGAAGTCGGGAATAATGAAAAATAGCAGTTAAAAGGAGGATTTTTACATGCAATATGCTATTGTTACCGGAACATCCCGTGGACTAGGAGAGTCCATTGCGAAACAATTTATTGAAAAGAATGTTCATTTAATTTCTGTATCCAGAAACGAAAACAAATCTTTACAGAAACTGGCTGATGAAAGAGGGGTCAGCTATACCCACATTTCATGTGACTTGAGTGACTCTGGCCAATTGGAGGAAAGTCTTGAGAATATTGTTAAGGAAGCTTTTCATGAGGACACCCACTATGTATATTTGGTGAATAATGCAGGAGTGATTGAGCCAATTAATCCGGTCGGACAATTAGAACCTGCTTCTGTTCAAAAGCACTTTCAGGTAAACGTGACAGCTCCTGTTCTTTTGATTAATCGCTGTCTGGCAGAAGCGAATAAAAAAGAAATCAGGACTTCGATTATTAATATCACTTCCGGTGCAGCTGAACGTCCAGTTCACGGGTGGAGTACATATAGCAGTGCAAAAGCAGCTATTAATCGGTTTACATCCACCCTTGCGTTAGAGCAGGAAGGGAATCAGCATGTTATATTGGCGTTCAGCCCAGGGGTCATGGACACGGATATGCAAGACGAAATACGTTCATCTTCTAAAGAAGAGTTCAAAGACGTCGATAAATTTAAGCAGATGAAGGAAGAAGGTCAGCTGAGATCTCCGCATGAAGTAGCATCGATTCTTATGGATCTCATCAATGAACCTAAAGACATTGAGAATGGAAAAGTATATAAAGTGTATGATTTGGTTAACGAATAACAACTAGAAAGGACGGCTCAGCCCGTCCTTTTGTTTAATATATTCGGGTGCAGTTAGTACTCTGTCATTTGAATGGAAGCTTCTTGACCGAAAGCCTGAATGGCGGCCTTCCCACCGATAGGAAAAGTGAACTGGGGTGTGGTATGGCCGAAGCTCGCCTGAGCAATGACCGGGATATTTGCGAGTTCCTCCTTCGATTTAATGATCTCGTGGAGGTGATCCAGGCTGACGTTGGATTCTTTTTGAAAACGGCCGATGACAAGTCCCTTCACCTTTTCAAACCCGGGCTGATGAATAAGGGACTGCAGATCGCGGTCAAAGGTTTGCGGCATGGTCAATTCATCATCCTCAAGAAAAAGAATGGTGTTCTCAAGTACAGGCATGAATTCGGTCCCCTGAAGAAGATTTAATGTACATAAATTCCCTCCAAGAGTACGGCCTATTGCCTTGCCTTCATTAATGACAACATATCCATCATTTTTATAAAAATGACGATTCTCCTGATCCAGGAACCAGCGGTCGTCGCTCCAGTGATCCGCCTGTTCTATAAAATAAGGAGTGGTTTGGGTGAACACCTGCCTAAAATGTTCCCACGTATATTCAATTCCTTTTCTCATGCCAAATGTAGAAAAGTGGGGGCCGCTATAAGTCACAAGGCCAGTCTTTTGATAAATGGCATTCGAAAGAACCGTGATGTCCGAAAAGCCGCAGAGGATTTTGGGGTTTTGACGGATCAGATCATAATCTATATATCGAAGCAGCTGGTTACTGTCAAAACCTCCAATCGTAGTAAGGATCATGGTAACGCGCTCGTCAGTAAAAGCTTCGTGAAGATCGGCGACTCTTTTTTCAATGGATTGGGAAAGAGCAGAATCATCGCGTGTCTCCGCATATGTACTATAACTAACCTGGACACCAAGCTGTTCCAAGCGCTGAATGGCGAGTCTGCGCTGATCTTCAGCAATAATAGCCAGGCTTTCAGCAGGGGAGATTACCCGTATTTCATCCCCTTGTTTTAATTTATCTGGAAACATAAACTTCCTCCTTTTCCTAGATGAACTTTATTAAAGTATGAGGGCCACTAACTAATAGTAGATTTTAGAGTACTCTACCTATTTAAGCTGATAAGTAAGCATAATCATCCCATCATCGAACTTTTCGGTATTTAATAAATTAAGCTGCTGTTCTTTTTGGTGCGGCTTGAACAGGGGGATTCCACTGCCGATCAAGGTGGGCTGAATCGCCAGATGATATTCATCAATAAGCCCCATGCTTACAAAATGGTCAATTAACTGTGCTCCGCCAACCAGCCAGATATTTTTATCTTCTTTTAATACATTCAGCAGCGGAAGGATTTGCTCGGGCTGAATGAAGGTAGCATAGGAATCGTGACCTTCTTTCGTACGGCTTACAACATAGACATCTTTAGATTGATAAGGAAACTCGCTCGCTAATTCAAAAATTTGTTCGTAAGTCTTTCTCCCGAGAATCACAGTGTCCATTTGATTGAAAAATGCTTCAAAACCATAATCCGTTCCACTATCCTGTCCATCCCAAAGCCAATCAATTGAACCGTCTTCTCTGGAAATGTAACCATCCAGACTTTGTGCAATGTATAACACGACCTTCCCCATGCTGATCCACCCTTTCCGAATTTTCTTGCAAATATATTCTCGTTCATCATATAATAAATGAAGATGAAATAGAAGGGACTGACGTTTAAAGCGATGAAGTACTAATCCTGTCACTATACGAGTATGTAAATAAGAAATTTTACTCGTTCCAGATACAGGATTAGTCTGTCTTGCTTTAAACGTATGATTTCCGGGCATCTTTATGTTTTTTTAAGGATGGCTGAAGCAGCAGACTATGACTTCTCTGGAGCGTACAGGGAGGTCATTTTTTTATGTTATTGATGAATGCCAAAAATATTCACTATTCAATCGGAGAACGAACATTACTGGATATAAAAGAATTAGCTATTCACGAAGGTGAGAAAATCGGTTTAGTGGGAAGGAACGGACAGGGTAAAACCATGCTCCTTCGCTACTTATCCGGAGAACTGGAGGTAATACCTCAGGTTAAATGGTACACAGATTATGATCGATTAGACCAAATTCATAAAGGTCCAAAAGAAGAGCATCAAAGCGGGGGAGAACGTACGCTTGCCAAGCTTGACGCTATCTTTCAGAATGAGGCCCCGCTATTGTTTCTGGATGAACCGACGAATGATTTAGACTGGTCGCGGATGGAAGCGTTAGAGGAGCGCCTGCAGGAGTATTCTGGTGCCTGTGTAATCATCTCTCATGATCGAACACTCCTGGACCGAACGTGCCATAAGATCTGGGAGCTGGAAAATGGGATACTTAGAGAGTTTAATGGGAACTATTCCTTTTATCTGCAGCAAAAAGACCAGGAACGAGAACAACAGATGGAAAAGCATCTTCAGTACCTTCAGGAAAAGAAACGAATTGAAAATCGGATTGAGCAAAAGCGGACCCAATCCAAAGGGATGAGAAAGCCACCCAGGCGTATGGGGAATTCTGAATGGCAGCTTGGTAAAAATAAAGCAGCCGCCAGACAGAAAAAAGTAGAGCGAACAGGGAAAACTCTTGAACGCCGTCTGAATCGTTTAGAGCGTCCTGACAAGCCATTTGAATGGGATCAAGTGAAGCTGGAAATGGACCAGCAATCTAAGATCCATAGTAAGTATATCTTTCAGTTAAGAGAAGTAGATATCCAGGCTGGACACAGATTTCTGTTTCGCATAGACGATATTTTATTGAAAACGGGGGCAAAAACTGCATTTATCGGAGCGAACGGAGCTGGTAAATCGACGTTTCTGCAACATTTACTTGATCATCACAAAGTGTTGTTTCCTAAAGGAGTTAAGACAGAATATTTTCATCAGAATATGGGAGCACTTCCGGATGAGGAAACGGTTTTAGGTTATGTGTCGAAAACGAGTCGTTTAGAGGAGTCCATGATTCGGATTATCTTGGCCAGGCTCAGATTTTATGAGGAAGATATTCATAAAAAAATTCAGGTGTTAAGCGGCGGAGAACGGGTGAAGCTAGTTCTGGCCAGGATGCTTGTCAGTGAAGCACAGCTGCTTATATTAGATGAACCGACCAATCATCTGGACATAGAAGCCATAGAAGCTTTGGAAAAGTTGGTGCAGGATTATCCTGGGACGATTCTGTACGTTACCCATGACCGGACGTTTGTTGAGAAAACAGCGGATCAGTTATGGATCATCGAGCAGGAAAAACTGAACTATTTTGATGGAACGTGGCAAGAATGGCAGGAAGCCTTGAATAAACCCCAGAAAGCAGAGGAGGACGTGTACAATTTGATGACGCTTGAAACGAAACTATCTGAACTTATTAGTCGATTAAGTATTCCCGGAATAAATGAAGACCGATCTCTTCTTGAAAAGGAATATGAAGAAACTCTAAAGCTAGTAAAGCAATTAAAACAAAACTCTTGATGAAACTTTTTAATACATAATAAGCCCTTCTGTTCATGAACAGAAGGGCTTATTATATCTGACATTCCTTTTCATTTCTTATTTTTACTCCTTTTTAGAAGAACAAGTATGAACACGAGAAACAATGCTGCTACACTTATAGCCATAATAATGATTGAAATAAATAAAGAATTCATGCTTCATCCTCCTTGTTTTTGTTCGTTTAACTTTTTCCTATCGAGATTTATTCACTCTCTCTATGGAAGTGCATAAAAATTGAATTGTGCCCGCCCAGATCTCAATGGGAATGCTTTTTTAACTCTTTTAAATCTGCCATTTTGATTTTAAAGTAAAGCTCCCGTTACTTGAAGACTCAGTTTCGAGATATTTAGGTTGAGAGGACAGTCCTTCGGGGGACGATTTCGCTTTCCGCGGGCATGGGGTAAGCTTCCTCAGGCTCCGCCTTCCGGGATCTTACCGAACATGTTCATCCCACAGGAGTCTCCATCATCCCCCTCCGGACCTGGCCGAATGAGAGGCTCGAAACCACTCAAAAAGTACCCGTTTTCAGGGAAATAACATGAAGCAGTGAAAGGCGTTTTAAAGTCGATAATTTTGCTTAATTGTCCGATACATAAACATTTCGGGCAGGTAATAGAAGCCAAGCACTTCTTTTCTGAAGGGCCCGTTTCTCCTAACTAAGTGGGGCTGGTGGGGAAATGGCGAGACTCCCGTGGGAGAAGGAATCAGGTGAGATCCCACAGCGAGTGAAACGAGTGAGGAAGCTCACCGTTCCCCCACAGGAAAGCGAGTTATTTCCCCACTAGCCTCTACTTCCATTTAACGTAACGGACCCAATTATCTCGAATTCGAGTCTTCAACTAACCGGCACTGTTGTTGAATAAGTCTTGATGAGGAAATGCGATTATTTTTACTAGAGCTTTGTTATTTGAGCAGTCTCTTTGATAATGGGTAAATGCCGATGCTTTGAATAATGAGAGAGAGCAGAACGGCTGCAAATGTTAATGAAAGTAAGAGATCTGTTCTGTCTCCTCCCTGAGTGGAAAGGCTTAAAATAAGAAAAACAGACATAGTTCCTTTTAAACCCGACCAGCTGAGAAGAAAGGACTTCCGCCAGCCGATTTTTTTCCTCCATTTTGGAAATACTTGCGTCGTTCCAGCTATGATGATGAAGCGCACAATAATGGAGGCAATGAAAATCAATACAGCCAGCCACCAGTAATTAAAGGACAGATGGTCAGCGGATACAATACCAATCAGTAAGAATAATAAAGAAAGAATAGAGATCTCAACAATGCCCCAGAAGTTATCGAGCGATTCACGAAAATGATCTTCTTTAATTGTCCGGCCGAATTCAAAGGAAAGCATGATACCAGCGAATACCGTAGCTAATACCCCGGATAAATCCAGGAATTCAGCAAGGTTAAAAATACCATAAGCTACTACAATGCTGAGCATCACCTGATATTCTTTATGATGAGTAAAATGAATAGCTTTACTGAACAGCCAGCCGAATAATATGCCAATGAAAATGCCACCAAGTGAGACTAGCAGGAACTCTCCTAAAAAGAAGCTGAAGGAAAAGGGCTCCTTATTAAGGAAAATCCCTGATACAACAGAGAAGATGACAATGCTGGTGCCGTCATTGATTAAGGATTCTCCTTCCACCACGTCTGCCATCATTTCGTCTCCAGAGGACTGCTTTAAAATGGAGGCCACGGATACCGGGTCTGTAGGTGTCAGCATGGCGGCAATTAAGATCGCCCCAGCAAACGACATAGACACAAACGGTGTACTAATAATAAAAATGATGGAACCAAGCAGAATAACTGTAAGTACAAGGCCAATCGTTGCAAAGAAACCGATAATACCTCCATTCTCTTTAAGAGCAGAGGGAGGAAAGCGATAAGCGGATGTGAACAAAAGACCAGGCAAAAATATATGGTAAATTAAGTTTTCGGTAATTTCTATAGATGAGAAGTAGGGAATAAAGAAAAGACTAATCCCTATTAAAGTCAAAATCGGGGGTACGGGTAGATCTTCTTTTTTCTTATCTATTGTGAAAATAAGATAGCCAATGAACAATAATATGATATACGGTGTGGTATGCATACAGAGTCCCTCCTACCGGCTTCATAACCTTAGAGTAGACCAGAGAGGTAATTATTCAAAATGAAATTTCGACTTCTCATAAATAATATTGAGCGGTCCTCACTGGTTTAAGCTATATATAGCCATTAGTAAAAAATACCACGATATTGGACTCATTAATCCTTATTTATCCAAGTGATGGATCTGGGGTTAAAAAACACTATATAAAAGACCTTCCTCAGGGATAAAAGGAAGGTCTTTCGTTTACGCTTTGGAATAATTCGCTTTAGCATTTTGATTATTTTTAAAGAACATATAAAAGGATGCTCCGAAAATCGTTATATAGCCGAGAATACTGAGCCAATCAGGCACCTGTCCAAATAGGAAGATACTGATCAGGGCGGAATAAACCACGGTGGAATAGAAAAAGATTGAAATCTCTCTTGCGGGAGCAAATTTGTAAGCTATTGTTAAGCCAAACTGCCCCAGAGTAGCGAAGCCGCCTGCAGAAAGAAGATAAATCCATTGCTCTAACGACATGGGTTCATAAAAAGCTATGGTAAAAGGGAGAAGAGAAACCGTCGTAAAAAATGAGAAGTAAAAGACAATGGTATAAAATTTCTCTTTATCTCCGAGAACACGCAGCAATGTGTAGGCCCCTGCTGCGAAAACGGCTGAAAATACGCCGGCAAGATAGGGAATGAACTCTACGGAAAAGGCCGGCTTGATAATAAAAAGAGTACCGATAAAAGCAATGATAATAGATACGATTTGATACAGCCGTGCTCTTTCCTTCAAAAAAATAGCCGAAAATATGATAAGCAGAAACGGGCTCAGTTTATTCAGCATATCCGCATCTGAAAGGACCAGGTTATCTATGGCGTAAAAGAATAGGACCATTCCAATGGTACCCAGGGCCGAACGGGATAGAAGAAGCTTCTGGTTTTCTTTCTTTCCGAACAAACGCTCTTTATTATACAGCACAAATCCAAAAGCGATGATGGCAGAGACAAGATTCCGAAACAGTGTCTTTTGGACGGTAGGCACATCTCCTGATAATTTCACTAACGCGGCCATCATAGAAAATCCGAATGCAGATATAAGCAGTAATAGAATTCCTTTATTGCGATCACTCATAATGGTTCCTCCAATTAGGATTAGGTTGTGCAAAAACACCTTTACCATCCTAATATAAAAGTGCCCATAAGGAAAGCCATTCACACTCTTGGTTCTCCATTAATTGACAAAACTAGACAAAATGATACGAATGCGCAGGAATCGGGTATAATGAAATAAGCAAGGAATAAAGAAAGGAAGATTATATTTGTTTTATTCGCAGCCGATTGTGTGGCAGACCAGGGTCATTAAGGACAATCAGCAAGTGTACACAGAAGAGCAGTCGACATTAGATCTTTATGAATCCGAAGTGATTACTCCGACGGAAACGTATCGGCTGAAAGATATTTTCGATGTCTCTTATAAACCATTTTCGGACAGCTATGGACTGTTGTATTTACACACCATTAAGGGAGTGAAAACGTATATGGTAAAAGAATCTCCTGAGGTATGGATGGAGGCTTATCATCAATGGAAGTGAAGGTTAATCCCATATCTTTCATATAATGGAGTGTGAGTCAAATGGAGATTCTTGAAAAAGGAGAACGATTGCATCTAAGAGAAATTGTTCCTGAAGATTGGGAAGCTTTACACTCATACGCATCGAATCAAGAGGCATGTAAATTTCAACCCTGGGGACCAAATAGCGAAAAGGATTCAATTTTTTTCGTACAACAGGCGATTCGTGATCGGGAAGTTCGGCATCGCAGCCGATTTGTATTTGCCATAGTAATGAATGAAACCGGAAGAATTGTTGGAAATATTGAAATGAATATTATCGATTGGGACGGTGTGGGTGAGATCGGTTTTATTATTCACCCGGAACACTGGGGCAAAGGTTACGCTACAGAAGCTGCTCTTCTCATATTGAAGCACAGTTTCGAAGCGTGCCATCTTCACCGTGTATCAGCCACCTGCAATCCAGAAAATGTGGCTTCCATTTATGTTCTGGAGAAAATAGGGATGGTTAGAGAGGGAGTTTTGCGACAGGATCTTCTTATAAAAGGAAGCTGGCGGGATTCATGCATTTACAGTATGCTCAAAGATGAATGGGCCGCAAAGCATGGCTCTTGATAATAAAAAAAGTGATTCCCAGATGGGAATCACTTTTTTATTAATGGTTGGATACAGAAGCATTAGGTTTATTATGAACGGCAAGCCGTTTGACTAACTGTGAACTATCTTTGTTTAAGCCCACAATTTGTACATCTTTGTCGTTTTCCCTGAACTTCAGCACCAGCTTATCAATAGCAGCTACGGCTGAATCGTCCCAAATATGGGAGTCTGAGAAATCAATGACAACTTCTTTAGCGTCCGCATTAAAGTCAAAGTGCTTCATAAGATTGTCAATGGAAGCGAAGAAAACTTGTCCACTTACTTGATAGACTAGTTTTTCCGTGCTTTCTTCATACGCTTCTTCTACGTGTATTTTAGAGATCTTAGCTACAAAGAAGATGGCGCTTAAAATTACACCTGCTAATACACCTTTAGATAAGTCATGTGTTTTAACAACAGTTCCTACGGTAATCACCATAACCACTGTATCTGTAACTGGAACTTTGTGGAATCGAGTAAGAGAGCTCCAGTCAAAGGTTCCAATGGAGACCATAATCATGACTCCTACCAGCACCGCCATAGGAATCTGCACCAGTAAATCATTGAAGACGATAATTAAGAGCATCATGAATACTCCTGCGACAAGGGTGGACAAACGTCCACGTCCTCCAGAGGAAACGTTTATGACTGATTGGCCAATCATAGCACATCCAGCCATACCTCCAAACAATCCAGCTACAACATTAGCTGTACCCTGACCGCGTGCTTCTTTGTTTTTGTCACTGACGGTATCGGTCATATCATCTACAATTTGAGCAGTTAATAATGACTCAAGCAAGCCGACAAAAGCTAAAGCAAGGGAGATTGGGAAAATAATTTCCAATGTTTCAAAAGTTAACGGAATGTCCGGCAGTAGAAAGATTGGCAGAGTACTAGATAATTCGCCCATATCTCCGACTGTCTTTAAGCCTGCTCCTGTAGTAATCGCAATTACAGTCATGACGATAATGGCTACGAGTGGTGATGGTACAGCTTTTGTAAACTTCGGAAGAATATAAATGATGGCTAACGAACCAGCTACCATCGCATACATGGCCCAGTTTGCCCCTTCAAAGTGGGTCAGCTGAGAGGTGAAGATCAAAATAGCAAGGGCGTTAACGAAACCAATCATGACGGAGCGTGGTATGAACTTCATGAACTGTCCAACCCTTAAGGCTCCTAAGACAAACTGCAGAATTCCGGTCAAAATAGTTGCTGCAAGCAAATACTCCAGACCATGATCTTTGACGAGCGTAACCATAAGCAAAGCCATGGCACCTGTGGCCGCTGAAATCATTCCAGGCCGGCCGCCCATAAAAGCAATAACGACGGCGATACAGAAGGAAGCGTACAATCCTACCATGGGGTCGACTCCAGCGATGATAGAGAAAGCGATCGCTTCAGGGATGAGTGCCATTGCGACAACCATGCCTGAAAGCGTATCGTTTTTTACGTTTCCAAACCATTGTTCTTTAATTGTTTGTGTGTTCAATTGCGCACCTCTTTCTATTGATTTTTAAAAGCGCACTGTCCGTAACAGTGCTAATATCCGGCAAGAACGAACAGAGTATATCATCTATTAAACGAATTTCATAACTCCATGTAAGCGCATAAATTCGACACATACGTTTATATTCTTCTATATACTCTTATATAGACCCCAAAATCATAAAGTGGAAATTTATTATAAATTCAATTCAGCCTAAACTACACCAATGTTTAAGAAAAGCTCCCATTACTTGAAGACTCAGTTTCGAGACTTTTGTGAGAATTTGGTCCTGCGGGGGACGATTTCGCTTTTCGGCCCTGCACGATGCAGGGTCGTTCGACGTTGCCACAGGACGTGGCGATCTTAGTCGAACTTCTTATATGTGCTGAGCTTCCTCGTGCTTATCAGCCCTGCGGGATCTCACCGATCATGTTCATCCCGCAGAAGTCTACATCGTCCCCCTTCGGACCTTGTCGAATTAGATGCTCGAAACCATTTAAGACGTCGACGGATTGATGAGAAAAAAAGCATGTGATTATGAGGCTATTTCATGCTATAACGTTGTGGAATAGCATGTCATAAAAGGATTTAGGACCGATAAGAAGGAGTACAATCTTTCCTATAAAAACGTCCGTTATTCTTACTCGGCTGGGCTGGTGGGGAAATGGCGAGACTCCCATGGGAGAAGGGACTAGGTGAGATCCCACAGGGCTGATAAGCCCGAGGAAGCTCACCGTTCCCCCATAGGAAAGCGAGTTATTTCCCCACCAGCCCCCTCCTCATATCGTAACGGACCCAAACTACCTCGAAACTGAGTCCAACTAACCGGCTTTTAGTGAAATAAAACGCTAATTAAGATAGCATATAAATATGAAACATTTGTGATTGAATTACATGGAATTCGTCATACGTGTTAAAATAACCGCAGATGTTATGAAAACAGGAGGATTCTATGTATAAGAAAATATTATTAGCTGCAGATGGATCAGGACATTCCGTACGAACAGCTGAGCGTGCAGCCGAACTAGCCCGTCTTCAAGGTGATGGTGAAATTACGATCATCTATGTGGTGGACGGTGAACAATCAAAATCCGATGTACTATCAGAAGGTGACAAAGGAATGATCGAACGTCGCCGTCACGAGCGGCTGAATCCAATTGAGCAGATGCTGGATAGTAAAGGGCTGTCCTATCAGGTAGCATTAAAACATGGTGAGCCAGGTCCTGAGATTGTTAAATTTGCAAACGAGGAAGCTTTTGATATCGTGGTAATTGGAAGTCGTGGTTTAAATACTCTTCAGGAAATGGTGCTCGGAAGTGTCAGTCACAAAGTAGCGAAGCGAGCCAAATGTCCGGTTATGATTGTTAAATAAATTGATCATTTCTATGCTAAATAGAACCTCATATCCGCATATATGAACCAATAGAGGAAATATTATTAAAAACAGGAGTGTGTCTATGAGCGAACGAGGTTGTATCAAATGCGGCAGTAAAGATGCCGAACAAAATCATGTATCGATGACAGGCTCAGGTCTGTCCAATATATTAGACGTACAAAATCATCAATTTACATTGGTCTATTGTAAGAATTGTGGTTACTCTGAATTTTATAATAAAGATGCCTCTGAAGAAGGTAACGTGTTTGATTACTTCTTTGGCAACTAACCTTTATGTATGAAAAAGACTTCGACCTGATATGCGGGTCGAAGTCTTTTTTAGATTGGTCAGTGGATAGAATAATACCGCTTATCACTAAGCCGTTTCAAACCCGCATGACATGCGGCAGCCAGAATAATCAGAAAGGTAAGCAGAACAGCCGCTGTTACCCAAATTCCGTTGACCGCACTTACATTCCAAAGGATTAAAATAAGGGTACCGAAGACTGTTGCTTCAATTGCGAGCATGGCGAGTCCAATAAAACGTCCTTTAAAGACTTCACGCTCATCAGTCCAGTCCAGCTTAGGACTGTAAAGATCAATGATGAGCCCTCCTATACTGGTAACCCAATTGGTAACTAGCGCAAGAAGGAGCCATATGAGCCAAATCTTAAAGGAAACCTGCACTAGAAATAAGGCTGCGAAGCTGAGAATAGCAATAGTGAGAAGGTTTAACGTAAAAGCCGTTATAATTTTACTTCTCAGAACGGTTTGCGGCGCTATCGGCAGATGTAAATGGTTGAACCAGCTTTTTCCATCTCTTGAGATCGAGGAAAACGAGGCAGGGGTCATCCCGACAGACAGCAAAGTAAAACCAAACAGACCTAGCACCAGTTTCTTTCCTTCCAACTGGGTGAGTAAAGAACCGAGGCTTGCCAGGGAAGTGTTCGATTCCATAAATAAGATGACAAGCAGAAAGACAGGGAAAAACAGACTCTGTACCACGATTTGTGTGAAGAAGGCAGGGGTGCGGAAAATGATTCTCATCTCTTTCAGCCATAGACTATAAATAATCGGTTTTCGCTTAATCGTCTTTTGTACCTTACTCTCATTAAAACGGCCACGTGTTCCTCCCGATAATCCAAGCACGCCTTTGAAATAAATCTTCTGACCGACGGTTAGAAATAAAATGGCAAAACCTATCGTTAATCCAAGCATCAGCATTAGATAGAGAACGCCGGTTACAGAAGCTGGCTGTGTCAGAGCGATCGAACTAAAATAAGCGGTTGGAAAGAAACCTGTAACCAGTTCAAGCAATCCATTTTGTTCCCTGATTAAATCGGCGGTTCCACTACCGTCTCCTCCACTGTCTAACCGAATCACCACATTAATTCCAATGGCAAATATGAAGCCGAACATGCCGACAATGATTTTGGTCCGGTCTTTATTCTTGGAAATGTTGGCAAAGCGCATGAGAAACATTAGCACAATCGAAAGCAGCACAAATGGAATCACTGGTGTAACAGCCCATAGCAAAATAGCGAACAAATAATAAAGCAGTCCAGCACTGCTGTGTAATCCGTAAAACAATAGAACCGGCAGTAAGATTAAAGCATTCAAGCCGTATAGAGACAAAAAGGGTACGGCAGATTTTCCAAGTACAATCTGATAAGGATGAAAGGGAAGAGCAATAAATGATTCTACATCCTCTGCAAAATAAAAGGAGCTTAACACCGTTCCAATGCTGGTCACAATAAAAATTACAAACATAAGAATAAAAAATAAAGCGAGAATGACGCTTTCGTTTCCAGTTGGTTCCAGGGCATTGTAAAGATTTCCGATTAAATTGTTTAAAGAAAATAAGATTAAGGCACCAAAGGGAATAAGCGCAAAGGCCATAATTACATAACCGACCTTTTCCGAACTGCTTTTACCAGCCCAGGAGAGCTGCATTTTCACCATGATTTTCATTAATTTCCATGCGTTACTCATTTTCTGTTAACTCCAGGAATAGTCGTTCCAGGTTATCATCATCTTGAAACTGCTGCTTCATTTCTGTCATGTTTCCTTGAAATTGTACATGTCCATGATTAATAATCGCTACTTCATCACATAACTGTTCGACTACTTCCAGTACGTGTGTGGAGAAAAAGACGATTTTCCCTCTGTCGGCATGTTCTCTCATCATTTCTTTTAAGGTATGAGAAGACTTAGGATCGAGGCCGGATAAGGGTTCATCTAAAATCCATACATCTGGATCATGGAGCAGTACACCACTTACAACAATTTTTTGCCGCATTCCATGGGAGTATGTCTGGATATGATCATCAAGCGCTTCATATATACCAAAGCTCTTAGTAAGGTATTCGATTTTTTCTTTTCGCTCTTCTATTGATACTTGAAAGACGTCTGCAATAAAATTTAAGTATTCAATCCCTTTCAAACGGAGGAAGATGTCTGAGCGGTCAGGTACGTATCCAAAAAGATGTTTGGCCTCCATGGGATAATCAGTAATATCCACACCATTGATCGTAATTGATCCTTCATCTATAGGCAGGATTCCTGTCATCATCTTAATAGTAGTCGATTTACCTGCACCATTTGGTCCCAGGAAGCCGAAGATTTTTCCGTCAGGTATCGTTAAGTTCAGGTTTTTAACAGCATGCTTGCCGGTAAAGCTTTTCGAAATGCTCTTTAATTCAATCATACGGTCCACCCTTTACTAAATAATCTGCTTTTTAAGTACGATATGGATGGACGATAGGTTTCACTCCGTTAAGAATAGTTCCATCAGTTCTTCGTCCAGGTAGCGATCAGCTATTTTAATAGCTTTTCGCTCTACACCGTAGGATTGAAATCCAACTTTCTCATAGAGCTTTTTAGCAGGAGTATTGTCCGTAACTACATTTAAGTGGAGCACTTCTAACTCAATTGCCTTCGAAAAATTAATAACTTCCTGTAAGAGGAGGGCAGCTCCGCCTTTCCGGCGGCACCCTGGACTTACGTACATAGCTACAATACTCCCTTTGTGAGAAAACTTAGGGTGGCTTTCTTTAACCAGAGTAGCCGTTCCGCATAGTGTGCTGTCTTCAAACAATCCAAAAGTACGGGAGGAAGGGCTGTCCAGCCGTTCCGCTGTTTTAACAAGAGGATCGGGTCTTTGTTTTTCCTGTTCATATGTAGTAATAAAAGCATCCGGGTTTGTTAATAATGCTTCTAACCGCAGTTCATAATAGTCTTCTGCATCTTTTCCATTTAGTTCTCTCACCTGCATAGCAGATCCCTCCTTCGGTTGTTCCAAGTCTAGTTAAAAATTGTGGTAAAGTAAAGGAAGATGTTCAACATATAATAAGAAGGTGAGTGTATGACAGAAAAGGAAAAAATGCTGGCCGGCGAACTTTATAAATCCTGGGACGAGGAATTGGTTCACGAAAGGGCAAGAGCCAGGCAGATTGTTTATTCTCTCAATCAAACGAAAGACGCAGAAATGCATTACCGGAAGCAATTGATAGAAGACCTATTTGGTACTCTGGAAGGAGAATACGGACTTGAGCCTCCGTTCTTTTGCGATTACGGATACAATATTCATGTAGGAGAAGGATTTTTCGCCAATTTCAATTGCGTTTTTTTGGATGTCTGTCCTATCCGAATCGGAAAAAGGGTACTTATTGGTCCGAATGTGCAGCTTTATACCGCTACTCATCCAATGGACCGTGAAACAAGAGCAAGCGGATTGGAAGCGGGAAAACCCATAACGATAGGCGACGACGTTTGGATTGGAGGAAGTGCCGTGATCAATCCTGGCGTGACTATAGGGGATAATGTCATTGTTGGTGCTGGAGCAGTCGTCACAAGAGACGTTCCTTCAAACGTTTTTATTGGAGGAAACCCTGCTAAAACGATAAAAGCAATTGAGTAAGTCCCAGGGGTGGTCGAACAGGAATTTTTTCGATATTATACTATAGGATGCTTAGTTAAACGTTAGAGAGATAAGGAAGGAATGGGTGTATGATTAAACGTAAAAGTAAACGAGAAATTGAATTAATGCAGGAAGCCGGCAAGCTCCTGGCAAACGTTCATAAAGAGTTAAGAACATTTATCAAGCCGGGTGTGACCACCATGGAGATTGAGAATTTTGTGGAACGTTATTTAACCAAACATGGAGCGACCGGAGAACAAAAAGGCTATCAGGGTTATGAGTTTAATACTTGTGCCTCCATTAATGATGAAGTCTGTCACGGCTTCCCTCGCCATGAGAAACTCGCTGAAGGAGATATCGTTACCGTGGATATGGTAGTAAATCTCAACGGGGCGCTAGCTGACTCTGCCTGGACGCATGCGGTAGGAAATGTTAGTGAAGAAGCGAGTAAGCTGATGGATGTCACAAAAACGTCTCTTTATAAAGGTATTGAGCAGGCTATACCTGGGAATCGGATCGGTGATATCGGTCATGCGATCCAATCTTATGCGGAAGGGGAAGGCTACTCTGTTGTCCGCGACTTCACAGGTCACGGGATCGGTGAAGGCATTCATGAAGATCCTTATATTCCGCATTTCGGTAATGCTGGAAAAGGTGCTCGTTTGAAAGAGGGCATGGTCATTACGATTGAACCGATGATTAACATCGGGGGCTGGAGCACGAAGATGGATGATAATAACTGGACCGCTCGTACAGTAGATGGTTCATTATCTGCACAGTATGAACATACGGTAGCGATCACAAAAGACGGCCCAGTGATTCTAACGCAGCAGGAAGAAGAATAAATATTTGCAGGCAGGAGCTGGGTAACCAGCTCCTGCCATTTTTTATTAGTGATCTATATGCTGTAGGAATAGTGAACCAAGATGAAGAAGTCTTATTAATAAACATAAAAGGGCTTATTACGCTAAAGGCCCGGTTACTGTAAAATTCAGTTGCGAGATATTGTATGGAAAAGGGGCTTCAGGGCCGGAAAGCGAAATCGTCCCACTGAGGACCTTCTGCTCAACAAATATCTCGAAAACAAGTCTTCACGTAACGGGAGCTTACCTGTTAAATCAACAATGAGATGGAATGGAATTTAAGCATAATAAAAAGACTCCCTGTTAGGGGAGTCTTTTTTAGGTATTTATTTACGAACGTTAGAAGCTTGTGGTCCGCGTTGTCCTTCTTCGATTTCGAAAGTTACAACTTGACCTTCTTCTAGAGATTTGAAACCTTCTTCTTGAATAGCAGAGAAGTGAACGAAGACGTCGTCTTGGCCTTCTACTTCGATAAATCCAAAACCTTTTTCTGCATTAAACCATTTTACTGTACCTTCAACCATGTACAAAAACCTCCTGTGTGGAAATATTCCACATTGTATTACTATTCTTGCCCTTCAAGTTCAATCAAGACGACATCTTTGAAACATCTTCTCTTGCATGAATCTGATCGAACAACAATAATTAACCATAGTATAGCAGAAGCCCATTAAGAAAGAAAGCTTTTCAGGAAAAAACTTTCTCCTGACACCCCCGTTTACTCCTGAGGCTGAATGGTATAGGCATGGTTCAGTAAGGAAAAAAGGGATCGCTCCACGAAAGTATCTACGTCTTCTTTAGGCACGGAAGCTAAATCTCCAACTGATCGGCCGTTATCCAGGAGATGCTTTACGACGATCCAGCCCGTAAAGTTCGCTTCTTTTTCATATCCAGAAGCGCCTGTTCCTTTTGTGAAGGAAAAAAGGGCTTCATAGTCTGTCCGACTTAAATGAGGGATGATATTAATCATAATGCGATTTGGCTCCCTGCTGCATTTTTCACGGCTCCACAGGAGTTCTGTTTTTACATTTGCCTGTTTATTCATGAGCTGCCGGGCTGTATGCAAGGCAATGCCTTCCTGAAAGATTAATTGGGCAAGGGTACGAGTCTGGCTTGGCGCGAGACCCGATTTGCAGCAATGGACGACGCGGACAATTTCCTGAAGCAGCTTGAACTCATTCCAATCTGTTTCAATAGGAAAACAAAGCGTATATTCATGATCTTGTTCCAGAATGAATGGTTCTGTTTCAAACGTTCCTACGAAAAACAACAGAGTCAGTGAAATAGGCTCATCATATTGTAGAGCTTGTTTAACAGGAGTGACTAATTCCTGTAAGTTCACTTCATCCATTTCAAAGTATTTGATTCTATCATAGACGAGAGAGTATTTATCCCAGGCATAGTTCAGCATTTCTTTTTCGAATTGATCTTTCTCGTAGCCGGGAGGGACAAAAGTAAATCCGTAATGTTCCTTCCATAATTCATAACGGCGCTCAGGGTCAGCATTTTCAAGGGAGGCTTTATCATAAAAAAACAGGAAGCGGTCCAGCATTTGTTTAATTTTTAAATCATCCACGATGATCCTCCTCAGTTTAATTTATCGTGATAGAAACTCGAGACGCTTGTTCCAAACCTGCTGCGCATTTTTACCAATCCAAATCAAATGGCTGTCTGCATCTACTTCAAAGATTTCACAATCTGGGGCCCTGGACTTTAATAGGAGAGCATGGGTATAAGGGACACTTTTATCTTTTTGGGAATACATCCCCAGTACAGGAACCTGAATCCTGGATATATCCGTGGTTACGGAATGGTCAATATCAAGACTGAACCCTTTTCCTGACTGGGAGGTTGCTAGCATCTCATAGATAAACCTGCGATCATTAGGGGACAGGCGTTCTAAGTATTCTTCAGGATCTTCTGTCGTCATTTCTGAAATCAATTGTTTCATAATAAGGTCCGGGAAGAATTTAAGCATGGTTTTCAAACTACCCCACACCATCCGTTCGGCTGGACCAAATAGAACTCTGGCTTTTTGCTTCACAGCCTCTTCCCATGGTGAAGTAAGAGCAGCTTCCATGATTAATTTAGATACCCGTGACGGATGGTTCACCGCTAAAGCAATACCTGTAGGACCAGCTGCTGAGATAGCAATAACTTTGACTGTTTCAATATTTAAATGATCGAGTATTTCGATGATCGTTTCGGCGAAAATCTCTGGGCTTTTGCCGGTCGAAACTTCAGTATAGTCGTAGCCGGGACGGGAGACGGTCAGAAGAGAGAAGCCCTCATAAATAAGGCTGCTGTGGGACAAATCAGTCTCTCTGGTGGAATGGCCTCCTTTTAATAGAAGCACAGCAGGACCTGTGCCTTTATATGTATATTCAACAATTCCTTTGGAAGTATCCAGTAGTGTGGCAGTCATCGGGATCATCCCTTTCTTCCTTTTTTCATTACCTTAAATATAAGCTATAATAAAAGAAAATGAAACATCAGAGGATTCTGAAAAAAGAGGTGGAATTGTGAGGATTGTGTCGATATGCCCCAGTAACACTGAACTTGTAGCCTATCTCGGTCAAACGGCTCTGTTGGTTGGTGTCGACAATTATTCTGATTATCCTGAGGAGGTGAAGGATCTTCCAAAACTTGGTCCTGACCTCTCCATAGATATGGATGCCGTCGAGCAGCTGAAACCGGATCTGGTCCTTGCTTCTCTATCTGTTCCAGGAATGGAGAAGAATATAGAAGGGTTAAAAGAGAGAGAGCTACCTTATATTATTTTAGATCCGAACAGTTTGAAAGAGATCGCAGACGATTTAAAGGTAGTTGGAGATAAGCTCGGGATGAAAGAGCTTGGAGAAGAAAAAGCAGAAACATTCTTAAATGAGATTGAGGCGTGCAGACAGGGAGCGCTCACCCGTGGCGATCAACCTTCTCTGTACTGGGAATGGTGGCCCAAGCCCATCTTCACTCCCGGTAAAGCCAACTGGTTAACTGAGATTAGTGAATTGGCCGGAGCACGTAACATCTTCGATACAGAATCAGAAGCAAGTGTTCAGACGGACTGGGAAAATGTGAAACTTAGGAACCCGGATCACATTTGTATGGTATGGGTCGGGGTGAAGGAAGAGAAAATGAATCCAGACCTGGTACGGAAACGTCCAGGCTGGTCTGAAATGAAGGCAGTTCAGGAAGATCGTATACACGTACTTGAAGAATCCTTCTTTTGCCGGCCTAGTCCAAGGCTGCTGGAAGGATTGAAAAAGTTAATAGCTGTTTTAAGCGAAAAGTAAGGCAGCCAAAGGCTGCCTTACACATTAGTGAAGCTTATTTTTATGCTTAGGAACGGCAAGTTCTTTAAAGTTTTCAGCCAGGTGATCCAGCTGATCGGCTAAAAGTTCACCGTCCATAGGCAGTCCGTGACCTGTAATAGCAACTCGCGGCTGCAGAGCGGAAAGCTTTTTAACGGACCTTTCAGCTTCTTCCCAGTTATGAGTGAAATAAGCTGGCGGTCCATGTACGTGCTGATGCTGGATGAAAACGGCCATGCTTGATTCCTGCTTTACTGTAATAAAAGCATCGCCTGAAATAAGTGTTCGGTCCTCATCCCTGAATAAAGCAACATGTCCCGGGGTATGCCCTGGTGTATGAATGGTGCGCCATCCCTGTAAGAAGGGGATAGAACCGTCTTTGGGAAGAGGATAAATATATTGACTCAAGTCTACGGGATCTGTTGGAAAGAACGGAGATAAAATTGAAAATAAGCCTCCGCCAACCGTAGCATCCCCCACTGGGTAGTCCCTCTTTCCAGTTACATAATCCATTTCTTGCGGGTGAACGTAAATTGGGACGTTCCAGTGGTCGGCTAATTTTTTCGCTGAGCCTACATGGTCAAAGTGACCGTGGGTCAATATGATAGCCTGCGGGGGCGTAGAGCCGTAGCGTTTTTGGGCGGCTTCTATAATACGTTTAGCATAATGTCCTATGCCGCAGTCGACAAGGACCCATTCTCTTGCACCCTCTGCCCCGATAAAGATCACGTTAACAATTAAAGTTCGATAGAAAGCGACGTCTGGAAGCGTTTCTTCCGCAACTGCCTGATCCATATGCCATCCATTGTCCATTTCATCTTGATGTCCGTATTTATCCACGTCTCCACCTCTTTTTTTATAGTTTGGTTGGAGACAAAGGTTCTATACACTAAGTTGTAGGATTAGCTCGTTGCTTTCTGCTTTTCTGCGGCTTGTGTAGTCAGTGTTTTGCCGGTAAAACCAAAAATAATGGTTAACACTGGACAAAGCAGGCAGAAAAAAGCGAATGGAAGGTACTCAAGGACAGGAACACCAAGTACGTCAGATAGAAATACACCACAAACGCTCCATGGCACCAACGGATTAATTACCGTTCCTGCATCTTCCAGAGTCCTGGATAAATTTTTACGAGCTAAGCCGGCTTTTTCATAAATATCCTGGTAAGCTTCTCCTGTAAGCAAAATGGAAAGGTACTGTTCCCCGATCGCCAGATTAATGCCGATCGCCGTTAAGGCGGTGGAAAGTGTAGCAGAACGTGCCGATTTTAACCCGGATTGAACACGAGCTAATATTGAAGGAATAACTCCAGTTTTGAAAAACAGTCCACCTAGAGCAAGAGCTAAAATGACGAGCGCAATTGTAAACAGCATGTCGTTCATGCCTCCGCGAGTTAGCAAATTATTCACAGCATCATTGCTGGTGTCCGCTGTGTATCCGTTAAACCACGTGCTCCAGAGTGCAGACCATTCCATAACTCCTCTGAAACCCGCTAACAGAATAGCAACTAAACTGCTTACCGCAAGGGAAATAAAGGCTGGACGCTTTGAAACAGCCATCACTACAAGAACCAATAAAGGGAGCCAGGAACTCCAGTGAATGACTCCTGCTTCCGCTAAACCATTTTGAAAACCGGCTAATTGTTCCGGTGAGACCTGCTGACCAGGAGAGAGAAGGATAAATGCAAGTGCTGACAGGATAAAGGCAGGAATTGTGGTCCAGCTCATATTTTTAATATGATCAAACAAATCCACTTTGACTACAGTGGAGGCGAGATTGGTCGTATCAGACAAGGGCGACATTTTGTCACCAAAGAAGGCACCTGAAACAACCGCACCAGCGGTCATGGCCAGGGGAAGGTCCATGGTCTGTGCGGCGCCAATAAAAGCGACCCCGACGGTAGCTGCTGTTGTGAACGAACTGCCAAGAGCAACTCCGACAATGGCTGTCACAGCAAAAGCAATAGCCAAAAACCATGGCCCGCCTGCTAAGTAAAAAGCTGTATCCATCAATACGGGAATCGTGCCGCTGGCCATCCAGCTTGCAATGAGTATCCCAATTAAGAAAAATAACAGCACAGCCCCCATTCCGGTCTGGGCCCCCTGCACCATTCCATGCTGTAGTTCCTGAAAACTTACTTTCTTTAACATTCCGTACGTAACCATAAGAAGAATTCCAATTAGAATAGGGATATGCGGAACGGTTTGAATTTCAATGATAAAATAACTGATGATTCCAATGACTAATAATAGGATTAAACTTGATTCTACCACTCCTGGCAGTTTTTTAGGCTGTAGGTGAAGCATAGTAATTCCTCCTCGAATAGTTAAGATCTGTTCATTCTCAGTGTTAGTTATCGAATATTCACCTTTCGCCTATAGAAAGGTGGTTCTTCTGCCAGGGGATATCAGAAGGTTTTGAATGATAACTTGTTTTTTAAGAATTAACGAAACTTGTATGAATACAAAATAAAAAGACTTCATCCCAAAATTACAGGGACGAAGCCTTCGCTCCGCGGTACCACCCTCGTTGGTAAGACATACATACCCACTCGTCTGGTGTATCACTGGTAAAGAATTCTGTAATTCAAAAATAGTAAGACCTGAATTTCCACCTGTCATTCAGTCTCTGATTGCTGTCCTTCTATCTTTTACTTCGGAATTCATGATACGGATTGTTTTTTACTTGAACGCTTTTAAGTGATGAAGTGTATTAGTTCTATTATCGTAAAAGAAGTGAAGAAAATTGTCAATCAGTTTTAGAAAATCAATTCACCCTCACATTGCGTTAGTTATTTCCAGTAAGTAATGGTGTCTTAATAATTGCCCAGGTGCTTATTAAAGAAAAGCTCCCGTTAGCGAAAGACTCAGTTCCGAGATAAATTGGGTCCTTTACGTTAAATGGAGATGGGCTGGTTGGGAAATAACTCGCTTTCCTATGGGGGAACGGTGAGCTTCCTCGCTCGTTTCACTCCCTGCGGGATCTCACCTAGTTCCTTCTCCCATGGGAGTCTCGCCATTTCCCCACCAACCCAACGATAGGAAGAAAAACGGACCTTTTGAAAAAGAGGAATTGTTCATAACTCATTTGCAATAAACGCCTTTATATCAACGTTTTCCACTGTAAGGAAGGAGAAATTAGGAAATAGTTCCCTGATATCATGATAACGAAGCAGGTAAGATTCAGAGTGATTTCGAGTTTCTGATCTGGCAAGGTCCGGAGGGGGACGATGAAGACTCCTGTGGGATGAACATGATCGGTAAGATCCCGGAAGGCGAAGCCTGAGGAAGCTTACCACATATAAGAAGTTCGACTAAGACCGCCACGTCCTGTGGCAACGTCGAACGACCCTGCGTCGTGCAGGGCCGGAAAGCGGAATCGTCCCCCGCAGGACCTTCACTCTAACCTAATATCTCGAAATCGAGTCTTACACAATCCGGCCCTATTGTTGAATAAGGTTTTTATAATGAATTAATAAGGTTTAAAATCTTCCAATCTCATGGATTCATTGTGTATAATAGTGGAAATTTGGTTGAGAGGGAGGGAAGTAAATGCAGTCCCAAGCTGTTAAACAGTCTGGAACAGCAGGCCGCATACATATGATTCGAAGGGGGATGATCGCTGGTTCTCCGATCATGCTCGGCTATTTGCCAATTGCTCTTACCTATGGGGTTCTTGCCAGTCAATCGGGTATGAGTAACTCAGAACTGACGCTCATGAGTCTCCTCGTTTTTGCGGGTGCTGCTCAATTTTTAGCGGTCGGAATGCTGGCCGCCGGTACAGGGGCTTTTGAAATAGTAATAGCAACATTTGTATTGAACTTTAGACATTTTGTGATGAGTTTCTCTTTTGTGAATCGGTTGAAAAAGATCGCGTTCAGAGCGAAGCTTCCGATGACTCTCGGTCTTACAGATGAAACGTTTACTGTATCCTCTCTTTATCGCAGAGAAGCAAAGCAGGATTATGGAGCTTACTTTTTCTCAGCTCTTATTTTAACTGCTTATGTTTCCTGGGTAGGAGGATCCTACCTCGGAGGCGTTCTTGGAGATATTATGCCTCAAAGATTGAGCGAAAGCATGGGGGTCGCACTTTATGCTATGTTCATAGGTTTGTTAGTTCCCTCTGTGAAAAAACATTATCGAATTGCGGTAGTTGCTGTTTTAGCTATGATTATTAATTATCTGGCCCAGCAAATCGGCTTCAGTCAGGGGTGGGCTATTGTTATTGGTACAGTTGCCGGAGGATGCAGCGGCATCTGGATCTTATCCGAAGAGGAGGAAGACCTATGATCATCTGGATGATTATCGGAATGGCTCTTGTAACGGCCATCCCCAGAGTACTGCCGGCCTTTATAGTAGATATTGTGTCGTTTCCAAAATGGGTAGACCGTTGGTTAAATGCTATTCCTTATGCAGCACTTGGAGCTTTAATTTTTCCTGGTATTCTAAGCGTAAAGCCGGAAGCTCCTCAAATTGGGGTAATTGCCGGTTTAACCGCTGTGCTATTAGCGTGGCTGGATCTTCATATTATTCTGGTCGTTCTTGGAGCCATCGCATCAGTGTTTCTTTTAACATTATAATCACGCCCGCCCATCCGGTGCATATCGTATAGGGATACTTCCGGAAAGGGATTGATCGTGATGGATAGACAACAAGGATTCCCATTTGGACAAAACTTTGGAATTCCCGGGCAGGGACAGGGGGGGCAGTTCGGACCAGGCAGCCCATTTGGAGGCCCACCTCAAGGCCCGCCATTTGGAGGAGGCCCTGGTCAGCCGCCGCAAGGTCCGCCATTCGGAGGAGGTCCTGGCCAGCCGCCCCAGGGTCCGCCAACTGGGGGAGGTTTACAATTACCGCCGCCTCCTTCTTCACCTCCGTCCCAACAAGGGGCTTCCGTGTATGCTGTAGATCCTGGATCGCTGTATGGATGTTTATATCGGTACACTTGGGTCAGACTGGAAAATGGACGCTCTTTCTGGTTTTATCCAACATTCATAGGGAGAACTTCTGTTGCTGGTTACCGATGGCAGCGGAGAAGACGTCAATGGGTTTACACGGGCTTCGATACCCGTTTAATTTCAAATTTTCAATGTTAATAATAATGGCGCCACTCTCTGGCGCCATTTCTTTTTATAGAATAGAATGAATTATGTTACAATTAAGGATAGAGAATATGCAGAAGGGAAGACGATCCTATGCCGGAGCTTAGATTGGCACGTTTAGAAGACGCAGAAACGGTAGCGAATATCCATGTAGCCAGCTGGAAATCTACATACAAAGATCTCCTCGATGAAAGGGATGTAAGTAATATAACGGTTGAAAATCGAATTGCTCTTTGGCAGACCATATTAAGGAAACCTGTAAATGGGCAGATTGCCTACGTCATAGAAAATGATAACCGGGAAGTGGTTGGGTTTGTCTCTGGCGGAAAAGAACGTACCAGAAACTACGGCTATGATGGTGAAATATATGCCATTTACCTTCTCGATGAGTATCAGGGCCAAGGTTATGGAACGCTCTTGATCCGAACGTTTGCACGAGCAATGAAGGGAGCGGGTTATAAATCACTGCTAGTATGGGTGTTAACTCATAATCCTTCCAGCCAATTTTATATAAAACTGGGTGCTCACCCGGTAGAAGCTGAGAAAGTAACGATTGGGCAAGGTACCTATGAAGAAACAGCTTATGGATGGAAAACGATAGAAGAATTAGCTGAAGAGGCAGCTAATTAAACAAAGCGGTCACGATATTTTCGTGACCGCTTTGTTCGTTTAAGGTATTAATCTTTTTCAAAAGGCTCAATGTGGATGTGGGCATAAAGGATACGGTGTTCTTTTTCTAAAGTGTTTTCCACATCGTCCGTGATGGTATGGCCTTGTTCGATGGTAATATGAGGATTTACGTGAATGGTGGCTTCCACAAGTGTCTGATTGCCCTGCAGCCGAGCTTTAACATCTTTAACGGCCCACACATCTGGATGTTTTGAAATAGTTTCTCGTATGCTTTCAATTTCTTCCTCATCGAATCCGTCCGTTAAACTGTGTGTGGAGTCTCTAAATATATCCCAGGCTGTCTTGCAAATAATCAAACCAACGATTAGTCCCGCTAAAGGGTCAAGCCAAAAAGCCCCGAATTGAGCGCCAAATATACCTATGGCAGCTCCTATACTGACCAAAGCATCAGACCGGTTATCCTGTGCTGCAGCATATAAAGCGTTACTATCTATTTTCCTGGAAAGATTAAGATTGTATCGGTACACAAAATACATAATGGCGGCTGCTGTCAGTGCTGTCCAAGCTGTGAGTAATCGAGGTTCAGTGACTTCTTGATTGATAATGTCCTGTATGGTCCCGATGATCACTTCAATCCCGACGGTCATCATAATAAATGCCGCGACAAGGGAAGCAATCGTCTCGGCTCTGAAATGCCCGTAATGGTGGTCCTGATCAGGAGGCTTTCGGGAGATCTTAAGACCAATCAGCACAGCTACAGAAGCAATAACGTCGGTCGTATTATTCAGACCATCAGCTCTAAGTGCTTCTGAATTACCTATGGATGCAATCGTAAGTTTAGCTGCAGCCAGAACTAAATAGACGATGATACTAATCCAGGCTCCTTTTTCTCCCTTTTTTATATTTTGATATTCGCTCATCTTTTGTAACCCCCGTGTCTTCTTTGAAAGCTTGACTTAGCTTACCAAATACATGATTGATGAGTCTAGAGAAAAAAAGCTTTCCATACGCAGATTGCTTGGTCAGGACTAGGATGTTTGCATTCATTCAAAAATAAAAAATCGAATGCTATGTATAGTAAATCTAAAGCTTATGTTAACCAAGTGTAAGGACTATATAAAATATCTCGAATTAAAGAATCTTTAGTTTGAGTTTTATTCTGGCAGGGTATATAATTTTAATGAATCCAAGCGGTTCGATTGGAAACCATAAGAAAATAGGTAATGAGCAACTAATCAAAGGAGAGATACTCATGGCAAATGTAAAATTAGCGGTGATTTACTACAGTTCTACAGGTACCAACTATCAAATGGCTCAATGGGCCGAAGATGCAGCTAAAGAAGCAGGAGCGGAAGTGAAGCTTGTACGTGTCCCAGAAACAGCACCTATGGAAGCTATTGAACAGAATCCATCCTGGAAAGAGCATTATTTAGCAACTAAAGATACAGTAACGGAAGCGAAAATTGATGATTTAGACTGGGCAGATGCTATTATTTTCAGTGCACCGACACGGTTTGGAAATGTACCTGCTCAATTAAAGCAATACATGGATCAGGCAGGCGGTCTATGGTTCCAGGGTAAACTTGTCAATAAAGTTGTCAGTGCCATGACATCCGCTCAAAACCCTCATGGTGGTCAGGAAGCTACACTTCTCAACTTTTATACCACGATGTTCCATTGGGGTGCGATTATTGCTGCACCAGGATACAGTGACAATGCGATCTTTGGAGCAGGCGGAAACCCTTACGGAACAAGTGTAAGTGTGGACGGTGAAGGAAACATGAAAGAAGATGTTGAAGAAGCAGTACGCCACCAAACCCGTCGTACAATTGATGTAGCCAGCAAATTTGTTAACTAAAATTACGAAAACCCTCTTTAAATAGAGGGTTTTTTTTAATAAAGGCTCTGCTTTAGTTTACTGTTGATTTTTAAAAAGGCTTATTGCGCCCTAGGGCAGGTTACAGTAAGACTCCGTTTCGAGATAATTTGGGTCCGTTACGTTAATTATGAAGGGGCTGTGGGGAAATGACTCGTCTTGTTCTATCACCCAGACACTCGAGACATAAGCCGTGTCTTTCAGGGTGATGCCACATTTGAACACTTTCCTGTGGGGGAGCGGTCCAGGAATTCAGTTTGAATAACACAATCCTGCTCTTAAAAGAACCAGAATATGGCTATCATACGTACCTTTTCCTCTGACTACTCCTTTTAATTCTGAAAAATCTAAAAAATTTTAATAGATTAAAAACCCTTTCATGACAAGGCTCAATAGGTTTGATATTCATTAAAACAGGGAAATATATAACTAAATATTCAGAAAACTTATTGCGTTATAAGTTTAAATCCTGCATAATGAAAAAAAGCATGAAGGGGGTATTCTCATGAGAAAGCAAAAAATGGTCTATGTTATACGTCGCGACCCCGATTATAAAGGGAAAGAGATTACGGCTAAAAGAGAATTGTCCTTTGGTATTCAACTAGCTTCACGGTTGTTCCTCGATCAAATGAGTTTTGAGTTTAATAAGGATCGTTTAGATGAAGAAATTAATAAGGCGATTGACAATGGCGACCGTGCAGAATTCGAACGATTGAGTTTACAATATACACCTTATACGTGGGAATAAAATAGATAGTACCAGACCACTGCTCATGCAGTGGTTTTTTTTGTGCTATTGACTTGTTTTCCTACAGTAATTGTTAATATTTAAAGGTTAGTACCGATGTTAATAGTACATAATTTATAAGTCGATAGTTACTGTGCGGGAGGGATAACTTATGGAGCATCACAACATAAAACCAAGTCTATTTCACATAGCAGGTCCTTTTCAAAATAACGTTATGAGTTCCAGGTGCTAGATTTAGTAATCGCAGTCCAATCCATCTGTAGGGTTTGATTAAGAATAACACAGTAGTCCAGGAGTTAGGTGAAGAAAAGGCCGCCTAATGACCGCAGAGAATATACACGGTAAACATCAAAAGTGTTATAGTGGAACTATCATCAAGGTTTAGGTAGGTAATGTCGATGAAACAATTATTAGTCATTTCTGTATCTCTTCTAAGCATTCTGTTAAGTGCTTGCTCGATTACCGAAACATCGAGTGATGAGAATGAGCAGGCAGAACCAGCTTCTGCGAGTGATAAAGAAATAGATTCCAAGGAAAAACCGGCTTTTAAATCTGAAACGGAAGAACCAGGGACAGATTCCTCACAGGAAAAAGAAACCGGGGAATCCTCCCAGAATAAGCAAGAACCTGATGAAACCAGTGAGGAAGGTCTGGTAATTGTAGAGAACCCAGAGAGTATACAGGTAGTTGTTAATAAGAACCGAAAGCTGCCTGAAGGTTACACGCCTCCGGATTTAACGGTTCCAGATGTACCTTTTTATTTTGATGAAGAGCTCCCCAAGAAGCAGATGCGTGAAGAAGCTGCAGGTGCGCTTGAAAAGCTGTTCAAGGCTGCCGATCAAGAGGGACAGGACATTGTAGCCGCTTCTGGATATCGTTCTTATGAACGTCAAAAGAACCTGTTTAAGGGATATATAGAAGAATACGGGGAAGAGAAAGCTAAAACTTTTTCCGCCCGTCCAGGCACGAGTGAACACCAGACAGGTCTTGCTATGGATGTTACCTCTGCCAAAATGTCTTTTAAGCTGGACGAATCATTTCGTGATACTGAGGAAGGCGAGTGGCTTGCCGAACACGCACACAAATACGGCTTTATTATCCGTTATCCTGAAGGTAAACAGGACATTACAGGTTACACCTATGAACCGTGGCACTTAAGATATGTAGGAAAGGATATATCGTCTGAGATTCATAAAGCAGAGGAAACGCTTGAAGAGTTCTTTGGGCATTATCCTTCTGAATCATAAAAGCTCCCCTTCCATGTGTGGAAGGGGATTTTGTTAGGGATTAGTAACAAATCCCTACGCGATGATGAACATATTGATTTTGTAGTAACTCATGAAAAGCAAATAATGCTGTATCCCCAACGGTTACTTTTTTTCCATCTTTGGGAAGAAGATCAGCCTCAGCCCTTACTTCTCCGACAGCATCCCCATCCGGCAAATAAGTGGGACAAACGATAGTCCAATTAAGACTACTTTTTAAAAACTGTTCATATACTTTGGCATGTTCTTCTGCTGCGAACGTTTTCTTCCGCTTGGATTCGGAGGTCTGGAAGCGATACTTACCTGGTTCATATCGACTGTCTAAGATGCCGGCAGTACCAATTGTGACAATTCGATTGATCTGTGCTTCATTCATTCCCTGGATAATTTCCGGGACGGCTTTCGTAAGCGTATCTGTTTTGTCCGTGCTTAAACCACTGAAAACAAGATCAGCACCACTCAAGGTTTTCTTAATATCCTGGGGATTCGTGGCATCCCCATAAATAAAATCAGCCCCGGGAATCAACTCTTCTGCTTTGGATTCGTCTCGTACCAGGGCACTTATTTTGTATCCTTCTGCTAAAGCTAATCTTACCACTTCCTGACCAACACGGCCGGTGGCACCAAAAATAGCAATTCTCATAGTCTCACCTCAAAAATGTTGTAAAAGTTGAATAAAATTCATCTGTTTGACGGAATAGTCTGCTAAGCTTAATGAAATAACAAATTGGCAGGGGGTACCTCGTTGAAAAAGAAACCTGTATGGAGCTGGATGCTTTACGACTTTGGAAATTCTGCTTTCGCAACAACGGTTATGGCTGCGGTCCTTCCCGTTTTTTATTATGATGTAGCGGCCAAAGGGGTAGATCAATCGCTTGCCACGAGTTACTGGGGGTATTCCCAATCTATTGCTGTTCTAATCGTGGCCATTCTCGCTCCCATTCTTGGGGCCATTAGTGACTATTCAGCGGCGAAAAAACGATTTTTAATGTTCTTCGCTTTTATGGGAATGATTGCGAGTGTACTGCTAGCTTTTGTAGGTGAAGGGGATTATGTATTAGCTTCTCTCCTGCTGATTATAGGAACCATCGGTTTTTCAGGAGGGAACGTTTTTTATGATGCTTTCTTGCCGGAAGTGTCAGATGAAAATACGATTGATAAGGTCTCGGCCTATGGATTTGCCTTTGGGTATATAGGCGGTGGCGTGCTGCTCGCTGTTAACCTGCTGATGATTATGAAATATGAGTGGTTTGGACTTCCGGACAGTTTGGCCGGTACACAACTTTCTTTTGTGTCTGTAGGGGTATGGTGGCTGATTTTTTCCATCCCACTTTTTAAAAATATCGTAGAAGAAAAAAAGGTCTATGAGAAACGGACGGCTTCTTATATTTCCATCGGTTTTAACCGAGTAGGGAAAACATTTAAAGAATTGAAGCATTTTAAACAGCTGTTATTATTTCTTTTTGCTTTCTGGTTATATAACGATGGTATTTCCACCATTATAAAGATGGCTACGATTTATGGAAGAGATATAGGAATTGATAGTACGGCTCTTATCACGGCCCTTTTGATTACTCAGTTTGTGGGTATTCCTTTTGCCTTTTTCTTTGGCTGGCTTGCGAAAAAGATTACAGCGAAGCGTGCTTTGATGCTGGCTTTATTTATCTACCTTGCCATCGTAGGTCTTGGGTATTTCATGACGACTGCTCTTCACTTCTATATTCTGGCCGTATGTGTAGGTTTTGTGCAGGGAGGAGCTCAGTCTTTAAGCCGCTCGATCTTTGGGAGAATGGTTCCTGGAGACCGGCATGCAGAATTTTTTGGGTTTTATGGTATATCATCAAAATTCGCTGCTATTTTTGGGCCTTTCGTATTTGCCCTTGTCGGCCAACTGACAGGGTCCAGCCGGCTCGGGATTTTATCACTTATTGTATTTTTTGTAGTCGGTATCCTTTTATTGTATAAGGTGGACATCGATAAAGGAATGAAAGAAGCCCGTCAATACACCGACCCTGATAAAAAGCCTGTCATCCATACGTAAGAGAGGAGCCTATTCCTCTCTTTTTTCATTCTTAATAAGTTATTCAAACGCGACGGATAGAGTAAGACTCGATTTCGAGGTATGGGGTGGAGAGAGGGGCTCCAGGGAACGGCTAGCTTTTCACGGGTCTGCACGACGCAGGGGCGTTCTACTTTGCCACAGGACGTGGCGGTGACGAGCGGCTTGTGTCTCCAGGGTATGGGTGAGAGAGCAAGACGGGTTGTTTCCGTAGCCGCCATCCACAATTGTTTGCAACGGCCACAACTATCTCGAAACTGAGTCGTCCAGTATCGGGAGCTTTTCTCTAAAAATCCATTTGGAGGTATTGCAAAAATTCACACGATGGGATTGCTGAAACGGTTGACGAGTCCTTCTGATAGAGGAGCTCCTGTGTCATACGAGCGGTTGCCCAGAACGACTTTTATTTCATCAAGGCGGCTTCTACTGGGTTCCTCCCAATAAGATAAAATGAGCTGGAACAGAAGTTTTCCTTCCGCGAGGGCCTCTTCATAATGGTCAAGAAAAGAAGACGTATGAGGCTCATTAGTCGCTGGGTGGTGCCAGCGGCTTTTTTGCTCATTGAGATAATCCTTGTCATCGTTAACCGGTTGATGAGAAAAAGAAGAGACCAGGGAACCGAAGTATTTGTTTTTCCATTTCCAGGGGTCATACAGCACACGCTGTGCTAACTGAATATGGCGGTAGGACTGGTGAATAAAGTTATCAGGATAGTCTTCCGATAAGCCTGGGAAATGCGTGTCCAGGAGCAAGTCCATCAGTTGAGCAATAGAAGGCAGCGATCTGCTTTTTATTTCTTTGTGAACTGGATTCTTCCAAGTTTTTATAGAACGGAAGCGATCAAGCATAATCGTGTCAATGATGGTTTCCAGCTCCTGATGTTTATTGGACTCATAACCTGCATGGTAATGGATATAAGGGTGAGTGTGGCGGTCAAGAATGTGGTGACTTACAAATCCAAGAATGAAGGCCTGAAGGTGATTCTTATGATAAGCACCCCGCTCAATCATGTCTATTAAGAGTGGGCCGCATTGTTCGGTATGTAATCTCATCCCCACTTCATCCACGTGTTCGTCTTGAGAAAAAGGCAGGAAATTATGGTAAAAGAACGGATCCGGTCCCTGTGCTCCTAAATGAAGAGAATGGCCGGAAGTCTGAATAAGATCATTTCGATTCAGCTCGTTGCATAATTGATCGACAAATAAGATATGTGTCCAAATATTTGGCATGATTCTCACCTCCAAACTTTATTATAAAGGAATTTGAAAAGAATTCATTAAAAAAGAGCCTGTACAGACAGACTCTTTTTATTCCCACCTAACTGGACCATTTGAAAAGATCGAGCAAAAACAATAATGCTTTTTACCGGGGACCTCCTTCCTTGTGGTATTAAGTACGATTGTTTCTGCCTCCTTTCTTTTATTAAAACTCACTATACACTAAAAACTGAAAATTGTAAATAATCTGATAATAAATTATCGAAAATTGTTTTTTTAAATTTAAGCTTGAGATGAATGTTCAAAAGATTCTTGATACAATAATGGAGGAGCGGATGAACAAAATAAGGAGGATTTATCATGGATTACCGTATAGAAAAAGATACAATTGGTGAGATACAAGTACCGAGTGAAAAATATTGGGGAGCGCAGACCCAGCGAAGTAAACAGAACTTTCCGATCGGTAATGAAAAAATGCCAAAAGAAGTTATCGAAGGCTTTGCGATTTTAAAAAAGAGTGCTGCGAGAGCCAATTTTGAATTGGGATTATTGGAAGAAGAGAAAGCAGATGCTATTGAACACGCTGCGGATCAAATTATTTCCGGTGATCTTGAAGAGCATTTTCCTCTTGTCGTTTGGCAGACAGGAAGCGGCACGCAATCTAATATGAACGTGAACGAAGTTATTGCTTATGTAGGAAATGAATGGCTTAAAAAACAGGAAAGCGAAACGCGCCTGCACCCGAATGATGATGTGAATAAATCACAAAGTTCTAACGATACTTACCCGACAGCTATGCACATAGGAGCTGTTCAGAAACTTGAGGATGTGGTTCTTCCTGCATTAACTCAACTAAAAGATACCTTAAAAGAAAAAATGGAAGCGTTTGACGAGATTGTAAAGATTGGACGTACCCATCTGCAGGACGCAACGCCTCTTACTCTAGGGCAGGAAATCAGCGGCTGGCATCGTATGTTAGATAAAACTGAAAATATGATTAAAGATAGTACGAAGTATGTAAAAGACCTTGCAATTGGCGGTACAGCCGTTGGGACAGGGTTAAATGCTCATGAAGATTTCTCGGAGCAAGTCGTTGCCAAAATCAATGAAGTTACCGGTAAAGAATTTGTTTCAGCACCGAATAAATTTCACGCGCTCACATCTCACGATGAGCTTGTGCATACTCATGGTGCGCTTAAAGCATTAGCTGCAGATCTAATGAAGATTGCGAATGATGTTCGCTGGCTCGCGAGTGGACCTCGATGCGGGATTGGCGAAATTACCATTCCAGCTAATGAACCGGGAAGTTCCATCATGCCAGGGAAAGTTAATCCTACTCAAAGTGAAGCAGTCACTATGGTTTCCGCACAAATTATGGGAAATGATGCGACCATTGGTTTTGCAGCGAGTCAGGGGAATTTTGAACTGAACGTATTTAAACCAGTGATTGCTTATAACTTCCTTCAATCCGCCCAGCTTCTTGCGGACAGTATGGTGTCATTTGAAGAGCGCTGTGTTCGCGGACTTGAACCGAACCACGAGCAAATTGAAAAGAATCTCCGCGATTCGCTTATGCTCGTAACCGCTCTTAATCCTCATATTGGATATGAGAATGCAGCCAAGATTGCTAAAACGGCTTTTGAAAAAAATCAAACATTAAAAGAAACAGCCGTGGAATCTGGTATTTTAACTGCTGAGCAGTTTGATGAATACGTTGATCCAAAGGCAATGACAAAGCCAAACGCATAGAGATTTAATTGTTGTTAGCCATGGAATGAGTCTGTTGAAAACCCTCCATTAATTTCCAGTAATTTTTTTGACATAAAAAATACAATACCGGCTCATACTACTTTTACACAGGAGGTGAGACAACATGGCTAACAACAACAGTTCAAATGAGTTAGTAGTACCTGGTGTGCAACAAGCTCTAGACCAAATGAAATACGAAATCGCTCAAGAATTCGGAGTACAGCTTGGTGCTGATTCTACTTCCCGTGCTAACGGTTCTGTAGGTGGAGAAATCACTAAGCGTCTTGTACAAATGGCTGAACAACAGTTCGGTGGACAGCAGTACGGACAACAACAAAAATAAATATGTGTGACGAAGGAGGAAGGGTGCGCCCTTCCTCTTTATTTTGTGGGGAAAATTCAAATTTATGACTGCGGAAAGAAGTGCATCATATGCAGGAATGCGGGATTTGTAATGGCTGGGGTAAGACAGAAAAAACATGTCCTAAGTGCAACGGAAAGATGGAGGATCGGGGTAGAATTACTGATTTTCTGGATGATTATAGCCCGTACCTGGATCAAAAATGGACAAATCTGGTCGACGGGGATGAAGATTCTTCAATAACAGATGAATGTATTCATTTGTTTATATGCCGCAAGTGTGACCTCCAAGACGTTCAAAGTTCATAAAAGAAGCGCAGCTCTTAAGAGCTGCGCTATAGCTATTAGCGGATACGTAATTCAGAATCTTTATCGAAGAAGTGAACTTTGTTCATATCAATTGCAAGCTCGATGTCTTCACCGCCGTTAATATCTGTACGGGAGTCTACACGAGCAATAAATTCCTGATCATTAAGTCGAGAATAAAGGTAAGACTCAGATCCCATCATTTCAGCTACTTCGATATGCGCTGTAATCTTCTTGTCCTGGTTAGCATCAATGAATACCGGCTCATCGTGCATATCTTCTGGACGAACGCCAAGGATCAGTTCTTTTCCTACATAGTTCTGTTCACGAAGCGTCTTCATTTTTCCTTCTGGAACCGTAATCTTGACGGTACCAAGGTCAACTTTACCTTCTTCTAAGGTACCCTGCAGGAAGTTCATGGCTGGTGAACCAATAAATCCGCCTACAAAAACATTCTCTGGTTTGTCATAAACATCTTTTGGCTTACCGACTTGCTGAATGATGCCGTCTTTCATAACGACAAGTCGAGTGGCCATTGTCATCGCTTCTGTCTGGTCGTGTGTTACATAGATTGTTGTAGTTTGCAGACGCTGGTGAAGTTTTTGAATTTCCGCACGCATTTGTACACGAAGTTTAGCATCCAGGTTGGAAAGCGGTTCGTCCATCAGGAATACCTTAGCATCACGAACGATGGCACGTCCAAGCGCAACACGCTGACGCTGACCACCTGAGAGAGCTTTCGGTTTACGGTCAAGTAAAGCTTCCAGACCAAGAATGTTGGCTGCATTGTTTACACGCTGCTCAATCTCTTTTTTGTCCATTTTACGAAGCTTCAATCCGAAAGCCATGTTGTCATAAACGTTCATGTGAGGGTAAAGAGCATAGTTCTGGAAAACCATCGCGATGTCCCGGTCTTTCGGTGCTACGTCGTTCATACGTTTATCATCAATCAGAAAGTCGCCGCCGGTTATTTCTTCAAGTCCTGCAATCATTCTTAGCGTTGTAGATTTACCGCAACCAGATGGACCTACGAATACGACGAATTCTTTATCATTGATATCTAAATTAAAGTCTTCAACTGCTTTTACATTCTTATCATAAACTTTTTCGATATTATTGAGTTTCAATTCTGCCATTATGAGTCACTCCAATGTGTTTTTTGAAATCGCTTTCTTTACTGTTTACAGTGTAGCGAATTCTGAAAAATGGGTAAATGGACAAAGTGCACAAAGATTCGTCATTGATCTTTGTGCACTTTGTTAGTGATCCAGAGTGATCAAGGCGAGATACGTAATCATGGCTCCTTCAAACTGTTTCACATCTATACCTGTTTTCTCAATAAATTTATCGACCCGGTATTGAAGACTATTCCTGTGCATGTAAAGGTTTTTAGCTGCCAGGGTCGCATTGGAGCCGGATTGAAGAAAAACTTTAATAGTCTGCAATAGGTCTTTATCTTTCTTAATATCCTGAAAGATAGACCGATGAATATGCTCCCACTGATGCTCGGGAATCGCTTCGATAAACAAATAAGGCATAACCTCCTTATAAGTAACGGCCGAATCAATCCGGTATTTTAAGGCAATCGTATGACAGTAGGCCGCCCACTTATAGATGGATGGCGAAGAAGGGATATCCTGAGAGAATTCACTGATATAGAACTGGATATTGGTGTAAAAATCACTCATTAGTACATCCACAATCCCTTGGAAAGATAAGGGCTCCTGGTTCTTTTCATGAATTTCTTCAATAATAAATCCTTCTCCACTGTTTTCCCATATAATTGGCATTTTTCTCGGGAAAAGGGATTGGAACGCTTCTTGAAAGGATTCTTTATCTTCAGGAAGGTTCGCTATTGAAAAGAACACAAACCGATATTGAATTGGCCACTGAATTGCCAGTTGATCCTGGCTGCCTTTTAAAAAGTCATTCCAGGCCGTTTCCCGTTCCGTTTCTGCCGGAAGATCAACCGGTGCTGGAGTGAGAAAAACGGAAAGAAGTTTGGTATCTCGTGTCTCCGTTTCTTCTTTTGAAATACCAATAGTGTCCATTGAAGGGGTTAAATACCAATTGTAGGCATCGGAATGGTCGGTTCCTTCAGGATCTGATATGATTAATGAAGGGTAGATAGCTTTAAGCTCGGCAATTATGGTCATGAATATCTTCCTTTTTTATAGATTCTTTACTATTATAGTAGTACATTGCACAATAAACTTAAAATCAGCACCCCGCAGATGGGTTTATGGTATAGGCCTAATTTATAGGTATAGAAGGGAGTCGTTCCTCTATGGAACAAGTGAAAGACAGTAATTTATACGGTCAGGAAACAAAAAACCGTTTAAAGCGAATTGAAGGACAAGTCAGAGGCGTATTAAAAATGATGGATGAAGATAAAGACTGTAAAGATGTCATAACTCAGCTATCAGCCGCCCGTTCAGCTATGGATCGTGCGATCGGATATATTGTAGCCAAAAACCTGGAAGGCTGCATCAGGGAAGCCCATGAAGAAGGCGAATCTGCAGAAGATTTAATTAATGAAGCTGTACAAATGATTGTAAAAAGCCGATAACACAAAGCCGGAGATGTACGAAGCATCACCGGCTTTTTTCATCTTTGCCAATCGTTAGTGCTGGGAATTTCTTTTGGGCTGTTCTGGAATTTCGTGTGCTTCACCAAGTTGTTCATGCCCATGTACGGGTTTCACAGTTCCTCCGGCCATTCCTTCGTTGATCATGCGATCGACATCAAGTTCATACTTATCTTTTCCTTCAGGAACTCGATTGTTTTCATTTTTCTTCATAACAATTCACCTCCCTTATTAGTTTGTCCCGTAATAAAAGAACCATGAAGGTTTCAAAAGATGCCCTCATGGATTTTTATATTTCCTATATAATGTAATGATTGCCCATAGGACGCTTATTTAAGAAGAGGGCCGGATAGTTGAAGACTCAGTTCCGAGATATTGTGTGGAGAAGGGGCTCCAGGGAACGGCTCGCTTTCCGGCCCTGCGTCGTGTAGAGCCATAGGAAAGTGTTCAAATGTGGCATCACCCCGCAAGACACGACCAGCATAAGCCGAGCATCAAAAGGACGGTGGTCTTTCCGTCCGTTGATGAACGGCTTATGTCTCGAGTGTCTGGGTGATAGAACAAGACGAGTTATTTCCCCGCCAGCCCTCTTCCACAAAAAGTAACGGACCCACTTATCTCGAAACTGAGTCTTAAAGTAATAGGAGTTTTTCCGCAAAAAACAATATCGATATTTATTAGAGCTAAAGCTAAAGGAAATGATAAGCAGGCGGATTTTTTACATAAAAATTGGCACAACCCTTGAAATGTCTTATACTTGGGTGAGATTAAATAAAGAGAGGTTGTACCCATGAATCCTGTATTGCTCGTGTTAATGATGATAGGAATCGGTGCGTTAATCGGAGGACTGACCAACTCCCTTGCTATAAAGATGCTTTTTCGACCTTATCGTGCGTTGTATATTAAGAATTTCCGCCTGCCTTTCACCCCTGGATTGATTCCAAAGAGACAGAAAGAACTCGCCAGACAATTGGGGCGAATGGTGGTCGAGCATTTACTGACCGCAGAAGGTCTGCGTCGTAAACTGGAACGGCCTGCTTTCCAAACCCAAATGACGGAATGGGCTCAAGAAGAGATTGAGAAAATACTTAACCATCCGGCCACTCTTCAAGAGATGCTTGAGGAACTTGACCTGGACATGAATACGATTCATCTTGAACAGTCGATTTCCAGCTGGGTAGAGAATCGCTATCATTCTGTAATGGATAACTACCGGGAAGAAACCTTGGAAAATCTCCTCTCCTATGAATGGAAAGAAAAAATTGAGGTGGGAGCGGATCAGCTGGCTGATCATATTCAAGAGCAGGTTACATTGTACTTTCAAAGTCCAGAAGGCAGATATAAAGTAACTGCACTAATAGACAATTATCTGGATAACCAAGGGTTTCTTGGAAATATGATTTCCTCTTTTATGGGACCGGACGGGATTACAGAGCGCATCTACCCTGCGATTATTCGTTACGTTTCAGATAAAGAAATGACTTACTGGCTCAGGGGCATGCTTCAGTCCGAACTACAGCGGGCGATGAAGCAGCCTGTAGGGTTTTATGAAGATAAGATCGGGCGAACGGCCGTTGGTCATACATTAGGGCAAGCCGTCGCGAAAGCCCTTCCGCTTGAAGAATGGCTTCAGAAAACGGTAGCGGAATGGTCCAAACCTTATCAGCATAAAATTCTTCAGGAATTCGTGCCTCTTCTCGTTAAGAAGGCAAGCGTTCTATTATCCGGTAAGATGGAAAGTATGATGGAATCCATGCACCTTTCAGAAATTGTACAGGAAGAAGTGGAAGCTTTTCAGGTTGATCGGCTGGAGGAAATGGTTCTTGGAATCTCCCGGCGGGAATTCAAAATGATCACATATCTAGGGGCATTGCTTGGTGGTCTAATTGGATTGCTGCAGGGTTTAATTGTTTTATTTCTCGGATAAATAGGGATTCCTATACATCACATCTTCAGTTTGTTATAGTGGTGTAGGAGTCAAAGAACGAAACCATTTAGGAGGCTTTTAATTATGTCTAATATCTACGATCACGCGTATGATCTTGAAAAAGCAATTAGAAACAGTGAGGAATTCACAAGCTTGAAAGAAGCTTACGAAGCAGTTATGAATGATGAAGCTGCTAAAAAAATGTTTGAAGATTTCCGTCAGACCCAAGTAACTCTTCAACAGAAACAAATGCAAGGTGAAGAGATTTCTGAAGAAGAAGTTGAAGAAGCTCGTAAAGTTGTTGAACTTGTTCAACAGCACCCTCAGATTTCTAAACTGATGGAAGAAGAGCAGCGCTTGAACACGGTTATCAATGATGTTAGTAAAATCATCACTAAGCCGTTGGAAGAGCTTTACGGAAATCCGGAAGAGCCACAGCAATAATAAAAAAGTCATCCTCCTCGAGGGTGGCTTTTTTTATGGTGTATTCATTAATAGAACGGGGAGGGGAGACCTCCTGCATACTTGTGTCTCTATCTCCAGTTTTATGTCGTTTTGTGCAGGGAAAATTCTTACAAATGGAGAAATAGAATAAAGAGAGAGAATTTTTATAAAGGGGTTTGAGAATGAAATATTTCGTTATTGAAGAAATAGACAATGTGGTCCATTTGAAGATAGCCCGTGGTGAGAAATACAATGCCTTGGATGCAGAAATGCTGAAGGAATTCGCCGAAGCGATTCAACAGGTTAAAGAATATGAAGGACAGGTAGTGGTGCTCTCTGGAAAAGGAGATGGCTTCTGCGCCGGCGGAGATCTTAGCATGATGGACACTGTGAGTGATGCAAAACAATATGATGAGGTAATGAACCATATTGAAACCATCGTGTCTTCCATCTATACCATGCCGAAAATCGTAGTCTCGGCCATCCATGGTCCAGCAGTAGGGCTTGGGTTAAGCATAGCTCTTGCAGCGGATTACGTAGTGGCGGAGCCGGATGCTACGATTTCAATGAATTTCATTGGCATTGGTCTTATTCCGGATGGAGGGGCTCACTTTTGGCTCCAGCAGCGTCTAGGGACTCACCAGGCGAAGCAATTTGCCTGGAAAGGAGAACAGATGAGGGCCAAAGAGGCGTATGACCACAAACTGGTGGATATCGTTGTGAACGGATCCGTGCAGGAAGAAGCTCATGAACTCGCTAAGAAATGGAGCAGGCGTCCTTTAAAATCCATGATTGCGACGAAGGAGATTTATCATCAGTATGGACTTGATCAATTAATGCTTTACCTTTCAAAGGAACGCAAAGCCCAGTGGGATATGAAACAGACAGACGATCATCATGAAGGTGTAAAAGCATTTAAAGAAAAAAGACAGCCTAATTTTAAGGGAGAATAAAAAAAGCCGCGCAGATAAGCGCGGCTTTTTTACGTGAGACTATTACGGTTATGACAGGTTTAATGAATAGCGGGCAATTGTTATCTGTGAAACAAAACCAGGTGTCCCTCAGGTGCAACACAGCGATGAGTCTGTTCACTGTACCCTTCTTCTGCTAATCTTTCCTGCCCTATTTTTTTTGCTTCATCATCATTTTCCGCCTGGAAGGTCTCATCCAGCACATTCGTGCCATCACTCTTAAATACGGTTAAAAAATACGTCTTCACAACTATTTCCTCCTTGAACTGAATAAGTGTTCATTATTTTACATTAGCGATTGATGAATGAAATTCCTGCCTTCTAGAAAATTTTTTAATTAAATGAAACTAAACGGTGGGCTTTTCGTAGTAGAATTAGAAAGAGAGGGGTGCAGAGGATGACTTTACGACTAGAGAATGTAACTAAGAAATTCGGATCATTTACAGCGGTCGATGATTTATCGCTGGAGATTCCCGAAAAGCAGATTTTTGGCTTTCTGGGGGCTAACGGAGCAGGAAAAACCACGACCTTTCGTATGATTCTTGGACTTCTGGATCAAACAAAAGGGTCCATCTCCTGGAACGAGGGATCGATCGGATATGACCAAAGCCATTTGATTGGTTACTTACCAGAGGAAAGAGGACTTTATCCGAAATTAAAAGTGCAGGAACAACTTATTTACTTAGCTAAACTACGAGGGATGAACAAAACTGAGACGATAAAAGAACTGGATTATTGGCTGGAGCGATTCAAAGTACCTGAATATAAAAATAAAAAAGTAGAGGAACTGTCCAAGGGAAACCAGCAAAAGATTCAATTTATCTCAGCTGTGTTACATAAACCTAAATTGCTCATATTGGATGAGCCTTTTTCAGGCCTTGATCCAGTAAATGTAGAAATGTTGAAGAAAGCGGTCGTGGACTTGAAAGAATCGGGAACGTCCATTGTTTTTTCTTCTCACCGAATGGAGCATGTGGAGGAGCTTTGTGAGTATCTATGTATCCTTCATCACGGAACCCCGGTGGTTCGTGGACGTTTGAAAGATATTAAGCGTTCCTTTGGCAAAAAGAACATCCGTGTGCATGCGGACTTTGACACAACTTACCTGGAGCAAATTCCTGGCGTAACCAAATATAAGCCTGTGCAGGACGGTTGTGAACTGGAAGTAGAATCCGAAAGCATTTCACAGGAAGTTTTCCGAGAACTGCAAGGAAAAGGGTTTGTCCGCACGTTTGACCTGGAGGAGCCGACTTTGAACGATATCTTTATTGAGAAGGTGGGGGCTTCTTATGAATAAGTTCTTCATTATGATGGGGCACACCTATCGGAACCGTGTAAAATCAAAATCGTTTCTAATTACCACGATCATTACAGTGCTTATTATTTTTGGACTGACAAATTTACAGCAAATTATTAATTCTTTTAGTAGTGACGAAGAAGAAAAGACGGTTGCCATGATTGCTGAGAACGAAGATTGGATTGAATCCATTAAGCAGCAGTTGGGGACAAATCAGGAAGTGGCTGTTGAAGCCTACAGTGGAAGTCTGGAAGAGGCACAAGAGAAGGTGGAAGCGGGAGATTTTCAATCCGTTACGGTTCTTGAAGAAGCAGAGAATGGCCTGCCTCAAGCTGATTATTATGCCAATCAGGTTGCAAATACAGGAACGAGTGAACCGATCAGGCAGGCTCTCCAGCAGCTTAAAGTTCAAATTATTACCGAAAGAGCGAACGTGAATGATGAAGTCCTTCAACAGATTTCGGCTCCTGTAGCCTTTGAATTAAATGCACTTGAAGAAAGTGCGAAAACGGCGGAGGAGCTGAACCAGACACGAGGTCTCGTCTATGTTATGCTGTTTTTCATGTATTTTGCTGTGATGATGTATGGCAATATGATTTCAACTGAAGTAGCCACTGAAAAATCCAGCCGGGTTATGGAAATTCTGATTTCAAGTGTATCTCCTGTAAAACAGATGTTTGCCAAGATTATCGGCATTGCTCTGGTTGGGTTGACGCAGTACGGGATTTTTATTCTGGTAGGTTATTTAGGTATTCAACAAAGCAAAAATTCCGGAACCGGCTCGTTGCTTGAATCATTCGGGCTCACAAATGTAGATCCTTTAACTGTGGTATACGCCCTTGTATTCTTTGTGCTTGGTTATTTGCTATACGCTACACTCGCCGCCACGCTGGGTTCACTAGTCAGTCGGCTTGAAGATGCCCAGCAAATCGTAGCCCCTATGATGATGCTGGTTATTGCTGCATTTCTTATTTCTATGTTTGGCCTTGCGCAGCCGGATGCTGCTTTTATCACCATCAGTTCCTACTTTCCATTTTTCGCTCCCCTGACCATGTTTCTGCGGGTGGGGATGCTCGATATACCGATTTGGGAAGTGCTGCTTTCCATCGGAATACTAATTGGTTCCATTGCCTTGCTTGCCTTCCTGGGAGCACGCATTTATCGGGGTGGAGTCCTCATGTATGGAAAGTCTTCATCCTTGAAGGATTTGAAAACAGCTTTGCAGCTTTCTAAAAAGGAAAAATAGAACCAATCCGCGTTTCCGAAATGGGAGCGCGGTTTTCTATTTCCTTCGTTAACTATACACTTATGGACAGGAGGAAGAGGATCACTACTAGCATGATACAGGGCGGGTTGATCACTTAAAAAGAAGATTCACCTCGCAAATATCAACTTTTCGCAACGAAATAGTCAGGTTCCCTGTAAAAGCAGTGCCTAGATAAAAATAGAAATTAAAAAGGCGAACGTGCATTCGAAATATACCTTTGTTAAAATAAAGGAAAATAGATAAAGAGAGGTGAGGATATGCTAGAAAAGCTTCGATTTATTCATGCGGCAGATTTACATCTGGACAGTTTGTTTAAAAGTAAAAGTCATGTATCTAAAGCGCTGTTAGAACGTTTAAGAATGAGTACCTTCGAAGCTTTTGACCGGCTTATCGATGCCGCTATCCGGTCTCAGGTAGATTTCGTTTTAATTGTTGGTGATTTATTCAATGAGGAAATGAGAAGTCTGAAAGCTCAAATACACTTGAGAAAAGGCTTTGAAAGGCTGCGCGATCATGCTGTACAGGTGTATGTCAGTTATGGAAATCATGATTTTTTACAAGGGGCTCATTACCCCATTGATTTTCCCGAAAATGTACATATATTTTCTTCTCAGGATGTAGCAGCTTTTACATATAAGAAAAAGGGAGAGGCGCTGGCTAATCTATATGGTTTCAGCTACGTGGAGAAGAAGGTCACAGATCGTAAGGTGAATGAGTATATCCGCGAAGGTGGAGCTCCTCTGCATATCGCTATGCTTCATGGAAGTCTCGATACAAATACCGAACACGATGTGTATGCCCCGTTCCGTCTGGAAGAACTGTATGAGAAGCAAATGGATTATTGGGCGCTTGGTCATATCCATAAACGTCAGTTCTTATCGGAAGATCCACCGATTGTCTATCCTGGGAATATTCAGGGACGTTCAAGGAAGGAATCGGGTGAAAAAGGCTGTTACTTGATTGATTATGATAAAGGGGAGTGGAAAAAAACATTCCTGCCTCTGCAGAGTTTCGTGTATGACACCATATCTCTTTCAGGGGAAAGCATGGGTACTCCTCAAGACCTTGAAAAAGTCCTGGATGAAGCTAAATCATTGGTACAACGAAATGAGGGGGGCGTCATGCTGGAAGTTATTCTTACTTCTACTCATGGGCGTCTTAAGAAATGGCAGTCTGAGGGAGTGCTTTTAGATTGGATAGAGCTTATGAATGAAGATGAAGGGGAAGAAGATCAATGGGTGTGGATCGATCGCGTCCGTATTGAAGATAAGCCGTTACAGGATGAAGAAGATCTAAGAAAAGGTGAGCATTTTACCGGTGAACTGCTTAGAGAAATGGATGGACTGGGAGAAGAAGAATTAGAGGATTGCCTGTCCGCTTTATTTCGACACCGGAAGGCTTCCAGGTTCTTAGATGCGCTTTCCCACGAAGAAAAACAGGAAATCATTGGGGCAGCAAAAACACTCACATTGAACCGGCTGTTAACAAAAGAGGGTGAGCACTCATGAAGATTAAAGAAATCCATATTTATGGATTTGGAAGATGGAAGGACCATTCTATAAAGCTTGAGAACGAGCAGGTTACGCTCATAACCGGCCAGAATGAAGCTGGCAAATCTACACTGTATCAGTTTATTCTCTTTATCCTCTTTGGACTCCCTCCAAAGGAACGCGAATCTTATCGTCCTAAAAGCGGGGGATCGGTAGGTGGAAAGCTGATCGTGTCCACTAGCGAGTTCGGAGAGGTAGGGATTGAAAGGCTGCATGAAAAAGATAACGGTAAAGTCGTCTGCCGCATGAAGGACGGCAGGGAAGAAGGAGAAGAGTGGCTTAAGTACCAGCTTGGCAGAATGAACCGGAATGTGTACGATTCCATTTATAGTTTTAATGCCGAAGACTTAACAAACCTGAACCAATTAAAAGGGAGTGAGATTGGAGAAGTACTATTAAACATAGGACTAACTGGCTCGGAACAAATTTACCAGACTGAAAAATGGCTGGACAAAATGAGCCAGGAACTTTTTAAACCTAAGGGCAGAAAACCGGAATTTAATCAGCAGCTTCAAGTTGTGGAGGATTTATATCGAAAACAAGCCATGGCAGAAAAAGAAGAAGGCTCCTACCAGAAATTAAAATCAGACTTGATAAAATGGATCGAACAGGTGAAGGAAACGAACGAAGAGATTGCTGATAAAAGAAACGAGCAGTATAGTTTAGAGCAAATGACTAAAGCTCTACCGCTCGTCCTTGAATTCCATCAACTAAAATCTGAAATGCATGAAGCTGATGTGGATCGTTCATTTCCGGAAGAAGGCCGTGAGCGCTATCAGCAAATTAAAGAAGCTATTCTTCCATTGGAAAGTGAAAAACATGTAACAAAGACAAAGCAGGAGGAATGGTTATCGAGACAGCAAGCTATTAAGCAGCAGCTCGTCTCAGAAGAGGATTGGAAGGAAGCGGAATCTCTTCTTGAAAAACAGGCTGGCTTTGAACGTGCCTCTTATGATATAGAGCAGTGGAAGAAGAGAAAAGCTGAGCTTCAGGAGAAATTAGAGTATGATCGTCAGCAGATGCATGTTCCTATTCAGGACGACGAGTGGAACGATTATTCTTTTCCTTTTTATATAGAAGAAACTTGGAGCAGTTTAAAACAGGAAGCGAAATCGATTGATCAAGAAGAGGCTCGTTTAGATGAATGGGACTCTGAGCTGAAAGTGGAAAAGCATTCCATTCACAAGCGTCAGGAATCCCTGGCACAAAAGATGATGGATGAAAGCGAAGTGAGAAGCTATTCAGAACAGTTAACTATGCACGGTCAGACTGGAGCTTCTTCTCCTGAACATACACCGGCTCAGTTATTGAAAGTTTATCGCTTGATGTGGATTGTCGTTACCATGATCTTGTTTACAGCCGGATGGACGATCGCTTTGCTTTCATCCCTTATGGTAATAGGTCTCTTAGCAACGCTCGCGAGTGGAATAACTGTTTATTGCGCTTTTCGGAGCCATCGCTCTTTGCAGAAGGTGGTACCAGTAAAAGAGAATCCTTCCGCACCTGTCCATTCCGTATCGGAAATTCAGCAAAAGCTTTCTGAGCATGAAAAGGATAAAGCTGAACGTGCTCATCTGGAAGATCAGGAGCGAAACGTCAGCCAGGAAGAAATACGCCTGGAAGAAAGAAGGAGACACCTGAATCAGCGGAAAAAAAGGCTTGAAGCTGGAATACAGGAGCAGGAAACCCTCTATCCATTTTTAGCATCTTTGTCTATTGATCATTGGGACAAATTATATCACTGGCTAACCCAGGCTAAGCAGAAGTGGTCGGAAATTGAAAAGCTGGAACGCTCCATTACAGAACATGAGGAATGGATACAACGTGTTCTTCATGACTTGAAAAGGTTTTATGAGCGTCTGAATTGGGAATCGGATTCCAAAGAGGCACTTGATATATGGAGCGATCTGAGAAGCTGGGCAAACCAGCAACAGCAGCTTCAAAGCGAATTGTCATCCGTGAACAAACAAATCTCCCAGACAGAACAACAGCTGAAAGAAATCAACGCTAGACTTCATGTCTACTATGAAAAGCGTCAGGATTTATTCAATCAAGCTGGGGTTCCCTCAGAAGAAGCATTTTACCTTCGACTAAAGCAGACCGAAACCTTAAGAGAGCAAAATGCTCGACATCATTCACTTATTCAGCAGATCCACCGGCTTTTGTCTGAAAAAGAGCAGAAGCAATTTGCTGTCTGGCAGCATCCCCCTGATGAATCCGAGTTGCAGGTGCAATGGAATGCCATCAAAGAAAAACGGCAGGATAAAGAGAAGGAGCAGCGGGAACTGCAGCAGCAGGTGGCTGATACGAAAAGTAAATTGAAGACTTTAGAAAGTTCCGGGCAATATTCTGAACTGGTTCACCATTACGAAGCGGAACGATCGAAGCTTAAAGACCTCGCCATTGAATGGGCTAAATACCAGTTGGCGGGACATGTGGTTCACAAAACAAAAGAGAAGTATAAACAAACTTACTTACCCCAAGTTCTAGAACAGGCAGGAAAGTATTTTTCCCGTTTAACGAGCGGTAAATATGTGGCTGTGCACTTGCTTGAGGAGCGTGAAGCTTTAAGGATAGAAGACTATGACGGTAAGGTTTATGAGGTGTTTGAGCTTTCCCGGGGAACAAGGGACCAGCTATATGTGTCCTTACGCTTAAGCTTAGGAAAAGTAATGGCCAAAACTGTCCGGCTTCCCTTTCTTTTAGATGATGCATTCGTACATTTTGACGAGCAGCGTCTCCCAGTCATGCTGGAGATCATAGAAGAGATGTCTAACGACCATCAGACTATTCTTTTTACATGGAGAAGCGATCTCTCCAGTAGTTTCCAAAGTGCTGAGGAGCATAAACTTTAGTAAAATAGGGAATAAGGTCGCAAAGTACTGTCATTAGTGATAAAATGTTTTAAGATTATAAAGAGGAAATAGCAAATGGAGGGTTTCCATTGCCAAACACACACAACGAAGAATGGAATAAATATGAAGAGACAATCGAACAATTCATACAAGTGATTGCTAAAAACATGAGTTTGTACGGAATCACTCCTTCAATCGGCCGTTTATACGGGGTTTTATATTTTGCGGAGGAGCCAATGACTCTTGATGATATGAGAGAAGCTCTGGCGATGAGCAAGACCAGTATGTCCACTGGTGTACGGGCCCTTTCGGATATGAAGATGGTGGAGCCGTCTTTTAAAAAAGGGGTACGTAAAGACTTGTATAAATCAGAAGAAGATTGGTACAAGTCCTTTACTTCTTTATTCAGCAGCCGTTGGAAACACCATACTGAAACCAATATTGAAGAAGCTGATGAAGCTCTTGAAGAATTGAGAGAATTGAAAGAGAACACAGCTGATCAGGAACTTCAGGAGAAAATTGATCAGGACATATACAGACTGGAGTATGCCCAGGATTATTACCGATGGTTAATTAAATTTATTCATGTGGTGGAATCCGGTGAGATTTTTAAATATGTTCCAAAGATTGATCAGCGGGAAAAAAAGAAATAAAGAACAGACAGAAGCTGGCTTATTATTCCATTAGCTAAAATCACATGCTGAGGGAAGGGTCCAGCTTCTTTGTTATAGGCTCTATTATACCTTCGCCTTGACTATTAAAGAAAAGCTCCCATTACTTGAAGACTCAGTTTCGAGATATTTAGGTTGAGAGGACAGTCCTTCGGGGGACGATTCCGCTTTCCGGCCCTGCACGACGCAGGGTCGTTCGACGTTGCCACAGGATGTGGCGGTCTTAGTCGAACTTCCTATTTGTGGTAAGCTTCCTCAGGCTTCGCCTTCCGGGATCTTACCGATCATGTTCATCCCACAGGAGTCTTCACCGTCCCCCTCCGGACCTTGCGATATATGGAGCTCGAAATCTTGTTCGAAACGCGCCGGTTTATGATGGAGATCAACTTTAAATAAGCGTATACGTCTGTGGAACTCCTGCTATAGAAGCATTTGAGGCGGGTCAAACACCTTTCTATCGCCTATAGAAGGGCCGTTCGCTTTTCAAGCATAGGATGGCGAAGGAAACAAGGAGACTCCCGCGGGAGAAGGAGCTAGGCGAGACCCCACAGAGAGTGAAACGAACGAGGAGGCTTGCCAGTTCCCCCGCAGGAAAGCGAGTTGTTTCCGTAGCCATCCATCTCTCTTTCATAGCAACGGCCCCCATTTATCTCGAACTCGAGTCTTCAACTAACCGACCCTTTAGTGAAACAATCTATTGAAGAAATATCGATGATAATAACTTGTAAAATAACAAAGAAAGGAAGTGGGAGGATTGAAAAAGGGAATAGCACACTACCAAATCGGAGATTCATTTGACTACTTTCTATTAATAAAAACGGCAGTAAAAGGAGTAGCAAGCAATGGCAAGCCATTCTTAACCCTCCTGCTTAAAGATCAGACCGGCGAAATTGATGCTAAACTCTGGGAAGCAAGCTCGGAAGATGAGAGGGTATTCCAACAGGGAGAACTAGTGAAGGTGACTGGGGAAGTAGGCCAGTTTCGCAATAAGCCTCAACTGAAAATCCACAGTATTCGGCCTTCCCAGCCCACAGATGGTGTCTTTCATAACGATTTTATTGAAAAAGCTCCGGTGGATAAGGAAGTGTTGATGGAGAGGATTACAGAGGCCATCTTTGAAATGCAAAATGCTAATTTTCAACGCATCACACGCCAGTTTGTAAAACAGTATCAGGAAGATTTGCTCAGTTATCCGGCAGCTGTGAGAAATCATCATGAATATGTATCGGGACTCGCCCATCATATAGTCAGTATGCTGAACATAGCGAAGGAGATGAGTAAGCTCTATCCAGATATTGATAAAGATTTGCTTTACGCTGGAATTATCCTGCATGATCTCGGCAAAATAAAAGAATTCTCCAATGCCACGGCTCCGTCTTATACCACGGAAGGAAAGTTAATTGGCCATATCTCGCTCATGGCAGAAGAGGTTCGTATCGTCGCTAATGACCTTCAGATTGAAGGCGAAGAAGTCACGGTTCTGCAGCATATGATTCTCTCCCATCACGGAAAAAGCGAGTGGGGTAGTCCAAGGCCGCCTTTAATTAGAGAAGCCGAGCTTTTACACCACATCGATATGCTGGATGCACGAATGAATATGCTGGACAGAGCTTTGAAGAAAACAGCTCCAGGCGAGTTTACGGAGAAGATTTACCCAATGGAACAGCGAGCTTTTTATAAACCTTCGTTTGAAGATAAGTAGAATGGGCAAGGCTTGTCCTGTAAGTTTAATAGACTAAATAGAAGCGGATCTCTAAGCTTGTTCATATTTATTAAATGCTGCTCATAGAATAGATACAAATGGAATAGGGAGGAAACAACCATGTTGTTCGGAATTCCAATTTGGGTCTTCTTTTGTATTGTGTTTATATTTGTTAGCGGTTATATGGCTCTGCGAGCAATGCGAGCGGAATATCATCTGGAACAGCAGCATATTGAGCAGGAAGGACAAGTTTATTTAACTCGTATGGAAGAAGAAAAAGAGAGACGCAATCAACACAGAAAAGTGATGATGTAAGTTAATAATATGAAAAAGTCCCTGGTGTTTATACACATCAGGGACTTTTTCGCTGTAGAATGAATGTTATTCTTCAGTAGAGCTGTTCTCCTCTGAAGAGCCATTTTCAGCTTGTGCAGGTTCTGCCTGCTGTTTAAATAGATCTTTGTATTCGTCAAGCTTGACATCAATTTCAGCTTCTTGCATCATTTTATTCATTTTTTCCTGAAGTTTGGCCTGATCTACCTTTTGGCTGACAAGGGTACGTTTAATTTCCTCTTTCGCTTCCTCGTATGGCTTAACATCTTCAGCGTCACGCTTGTCAGTCACTTTAATAATATGGAAGCCGAACTGAGTTTTAACTGGATCGCTGACTTCACCTTTTTCAAGACCGTAAGCTGCTTCTTCAAATTCCGGAGCCATTTTGCCTGGGCCAAACCATCCTAGTTCGCCGCCTTGCTGAGCAGATCCGTCAGACGAATATTCTTTGGCAAGTTCGGCAAATGAGCCACCATCTTCAAGCTTCTGTTTTACTTCTTTAGCCGTTTCTTCGTCTGAGACTAAAATATGACTCGCTTGTACTTCCGTCTTCATACGTTCATAGTACTGTTTCATTTCTTCTTCTGAAATGTCTACATCTTCAGCTGCTGCTTTTTCCTGAAGAAGGCTGAATCGTATGGTTTCTTTAAATTGTTCTTCATCGGAAAAACCACTTTGTTGCAGAACCATTTCAAACTGGTCACCGTATTGTTCTTTTAATGCTTCAAGTTCTTTATTAACGGCTTCGTCGGATACTTCATATTTATCGGCAAGAACTTCTTTCATCACAAGCTGCTGAAGTACTTGTTCACCGTTCTTGCTTTTCAGTTCCTGATAAAATTCTTCTTTGGTTACGTTTCCGCCACTGGTTTCTACTACGGTTTCTGATTCATCCGCATTGGAAGAACAGGCAGATAAAGTGAATACGCTAGCTGCAAGAGCCGCTGTAATTGCTATTTTTTTCATATCACGTACACTCCTATAAAACATTTTATTATGGTTAACGTAGAGGTTTTCTTCAAGCCCATGAGTAAATATAACACAGAATGACTGGCGACTGCCATATTCTTCATTAAAAATTTGTGACAGGCTGTTTACGACCTGCCGAATCTAAAAAACAGGCCGGGCTGTATGGGCAACCGGGCCTGTCTGTTTAAAGTGTTATAAGCACTTCTACATATGAAGATATGAGTAATATTGTAATGAGGACATTGATAGTCCGGAATACGCGAGTTTGCTTTTCATTCGACATCTTTGTTTTCAAGCATAAGGAATGAGTGAGTGAATTGAATACGAATAAAATAACGAGCGCATACAAGATGAATCCGAATGCCATGACGATGTACCTCCTTTATTCCCTATGAAACTACTCTATCAAAATTTCCAGTAATTGAACAGAAGAAAGGCGTGAAAAATAAAAAGCAGCTGATACACAGGGGTGCAAGCTGCTTAATTAAAAGGGTTACGCTTCTCTTTGACGGATTAAAATATCGTAGCCATCTTTAGCGTTTTCGATCACGCATTTTCTAGGTGCTCTTGCAAAATAGTTTAAATATAGAAAGTCAGGAAATGATAATCCAATATTAACTGCTGCAAAAATTACCAAATATGCAAAGTAATTAGGGAAAACACAGCTCATGATGAGTGTTGGAATCGTAATAAAGAAAGTCGGCGCTAAGGCCATCATCATGGATGTCTGTTTTGATAATTTAGATTTACATTGGTAAGTGAACGTCGGCAGCATTCTTCTTCTGAATTTGAATTTTACACTAAAACGCTTGTAAAGCAGCACTAAAGGCAAAATATGCATAAGCCGATGTATAGCCGGTAAAAAGAATAAAATAACAATTAATGGCAGAAAGCCATGATCTTTCATATCATGCGTGCCATGCAGCATGGAAAATGGAAGATATAGTAACAAAAAGGACAGTAGTCCTGTTAAAAATGACATCAGATAAACACGATTGAGACCGAATTCTTTATTGATGTTCACTGATTTCCAGCAATTCATCATAGAATCCCCCTTTACTGCAGAAATTGGTGTGAGTAAGTTACGATAATTTTATATAAAATTAGTATTTATAATGCGTTCTTGTTTGACTTGCACATTTGGAATAATAGTACCTTTACAAGGAAAAAGCAATAGGTTTTTCGTAAAAAAAATAATTGCTTTATAAACCGCCATGGTGGGGCTGAACGTGGAGAGAATTATGGAGAGATGAAAGACTAAAGTAGGAAAATTGTGAAAAATTAAGCAGCAGGATAGGAATGGCATAGTGACAGGGTGTTTAAAAGCGTGAAGAGATCTAAAGAGGAGGGGCAATTCCGCGCATCCTGTAAAAAGATGGTCTATGTCAGGCAACAGGAAAAATGTTTTGAATATTTCCCCAGACAAAAAAATCCCTTCCTGAAGTGGTGACTTCATGGAAGGGAAATGATTAGGAAGATTTAGTTTGGTTTTTAAAGTCTTCAAGATCAGCAGGCTCTTCTTGAACGGAAGCTTCATCTTCAATGTTTTCCAATGATCGTTCAAGGATTTCCATATATTCTTCCCCGTAAATTTCCTTTATGAGGGCGGATAAGTCTAGAAATTCCGGTAATTTACCGTACATTTCCGTCATTGGAAGTGAACCGCGAAGAACAGAATTATCTTCCGGGTTATATTCGCTTAACGTAGCCTCAAGAAGCTCGTTACCATCATCCGTAAGTTCTATATACGTATTCCTTTTATCATTCTCACGCTTGGAAAATTGAAGGAGACCGCGTTTTTCAAGTTTCTTTGAGAAGTTAAACGCTGTAGAGACATGCATGACTCCAAACTTGGAAATTTCAGAGATGCTGGCCCCTTTCAAATGATAGGCGATCCATAGAATATGGTGTTCATTGATGTTGAGCTGAAAGGGCTTCGCCCATTCTTGCCAATCTTTTTCGATGGCTTTCCAAAGCGCCTTGGATAGCTGGGCCATTTTATGACTATAAAAAATAGCTTCTCGCTTGGAAATTCTTTCCTTCATCATCTCACCTTCTTTACGTATAGGTTACATCTATTGTGACAGGTTTGTTTACATATTGAAAGTGATAATGCGCAAGAATGTTATTTTTGTAAAGCAATTCTAATATTTTCCGTCCTGTTTAGTAGCTTCCAACAAATAAAGACTATTTTGGGTCCAATTTATGGAATGTTTTCAATATATTTTCATGAAATCCTATCATTTGTTCCAGCCTTTGATATAAAAGATCAGCTTCTTCCATCTGCTTCTCACTGGAAAACTCGCGATAACGATTTTTTAGCTGATTTTCTACTTTTTTTAAATTCGTTTCCTGTTCGTTGGTGGCCGTCTGCCACTTATTAATATAGGAGGACATGAAAATTTTATAGATGCTTTTATTCGCTTGAAACAAATCTTTGCGTACCCCTTTTTTCCATACACGGTTCACCAGCCCCTGATCTATCAAGGAACGGACACCTGTACTCATGGAGGTTTTGCTCTTACCAAGAGCCTGACTCATTTCATCGAGGGTCATAGGATGAGGATTAATGTAGATCGTAACGAATAATCTCGCTTCTGCGGGTGTTAATCCAAACATTTCTAAGGTTTTAGAGAATTCGGTTATGACTTTTGTATGAATGTCTTCCAGTGATTGATGATCTTTTAATACCATAAGATCCTCCTTCAATTCATTGCTACATTCACATTACTATTATATGGATAAAAATGAAAATTCACTATAAGCAAGTAAAATGAAGTATTTTAGAGTAATTCAAAATAAATTACTGAAATCATTCTGTAAAGTTTATACTGTACGTAAATTTCAAACTAAAATAAATGAATTTATAGTTTGAACTATTTATTACAAATAGGTTACAGTTATAAGGTGGAAAGATGAGTGCGGATAAAATTTCGACATAGACGTACCATAATAATAAAAACTAGAGGTGATAGACGTGCCGATTATTCAAGTTGAGAACTTATCCAAAATCTTCGGTAAGCAGGCTAAGAAAGCCACCAAGTATTTGGACGAAGGTTTATCCAAGGAGGAGATCCTGGAGAAAACTGGTAATACCGTAGGGGTCAATCGGGCTTCCTTTAATGTTGAAGAGGGAGAAATCTTCGTAATTATGGGGTTATCCGGAAGTGGTAAATCAACGCTCGTTCGATTGGTCAATAGACTGATTGAGCCGACAGAGGGAAGCGTTTATATTGATGGACAGGACTTAGCCAAAATGGATAGTAAAAGTCTTCGGGAAGTCCGCCGTCAAAAATTAAGCATGGTTTTCCAGCGCTTTGCTTTGTTTCCGCACCGAACAATCCTTGAAAATGCCGAATTTGGTCTAGAGGTTCAGGGCATCGATAAAGAAGAAAGAAAGAAAAAAGCTCGCGAGTCGTTAGAAATGGTGGGACTTGGCGGATATATTAATCAGTTCCCGTCGCAATTGTCTGGCGGGATGCAGCAGCGTGTAGGACTTGCCCGTGCTTTAGCAAACGAGCCTGAAGTTCTGCTTATGGACGAAGCCTTTTCAGCTTTAGATCCATTAATTAGAAAAGAGATGCAGGATGAGCTGCTGGAATTGCAGCAAACAATGAAGAAAACCATCCTATTCATTACACACGATTTAGATGAGGCTCTCCGCATTGGAGATCGAATTGCCTTGATGAATGATGGTAAAATTGTTCAGATAGGTACGCCGGAAGAAATTCTGGTCAACCCGGCGAATGATTATGTAGAGAAGTTCGTAGCAGACGTGGATCGTTCCAAAGTATTAACGGCCGAACACATTATGAAACGTCCTGAAACTGTTGATGTTCAGAAGCATGGGCCAAGAACAGCACTTGAGCGAATGCGTAAGGAAGGCCTTTCAAGCATTTACGTTACGGATGCCAAACGTAAGCTGTATGGATACGTAATGGCCGATGATGTGGCTGAGGCTGTTAAAAATGAGCAGAAAGATCTGAAAGAGATTATGCGTACGGACATTCTGAAAGTTGAAAAAGACACATCCATGTCGGAAATCTTCAACCTGATTCATGATGCACCGGTCCCTGTCGCCGTCGTAGAAAACGACAGATTATTAGGCATTATTGTTCGAGGAGCAGTAATTGCCGCACTAGCTGGAAATGAGGTGAATCTCAATGGAATTGATTCCTAAAATACCTGTAGCCGATTGGGTATCCTCTTTTACGGAGTGGGTTACCGATACATTTGAACCTTTATTTGATTTTATAAAAAATGACTTTGGCGATTTTATTGAAATGTTTGCTGAAGACTGGTTAATGAATATTCCAATTTGGCTATTTATTATTGTTGTAGGTGTTATTGCTTTCTTTATCTCTGGTAAGAAACTGGGCTTAACCGCCTTCTCGGTTGTAGGCCTGTGGTTCATTTCCAACCAGGAACTATGGGAAGAACTAATGAATACATTCACACTTGTCATATTCGCCAGTTTGATCTCTGTCATTATCGGTGTTCCTTTTGGCATATGGATGGCCAAAAGCGCGACTGTGGAGAAAATCCTGACACCTATTCTGGACTTTATGCAGACGATGCCGGCCTTCGTATATCTAATCCCGGCTGTAGCATTCTTTAGTATTGGAATGGTTCCAGGGGTAGCTGCATCCGTTATTTTCGCGACACCGCCTACAGTGCGTTTTACTAACCTGGGAATTCGTCAGGTGTCTCACGAATTAATCGAAGCATCTGATTCCTTTGGTACAACGAACACGCAGAAATTATTTAAAGTTCAATTGCCAATGGCTAAGAAAACGATTATGGCAGGAATTAACCAGACGGTTATGCTTGCTTTGTCTATGGTTGTTATTGCTTCCATGATCGGTGCCAAAGGGCTGGGGCAAACGGTTATTACCGGACTCCAGCGTGCTGACGTAGGTACAGGTTTTGTGGCCGGTCTTGGAATTGTAATTCTGGCTATTATTATTGACCGCTTTACCCAGAATTTGAACACCCAGCGTGGTGAATAATTGTTTTTAAGTGAGGGCTGGATAGCCCAGTCCTCATCTAATAAATTATAAAAAGGAGCAAATGACATGTTTAAATTTGATTGGAAACGTCTTAGTGTAGCAGCTGGTCTTTCACTGACTCTTGTAGCAGCAGGCTGTGGATCGTCTGATGAAGGTTCTGAAGGAACAAGTGGAGATAGCAATGAAGGTGGAGAATCTACTTCAGAAGAAGTAAACTACGGAGAAGAAATGAACTATGAAATTACAGGTATCGAGGCAGGTGCAGGTGTTGTTAAGGCTGCTCAAAGCGCTGTAGAAGAATATGAAAACCTGGCTGGATGGGAAGTATCTACATCCTCTTCAGGTGCGATGGCTACAGCTCTAGGACAGGCTGTTGAGAATGAAGAGCCTATTATTGTAACAGGCTGGACACCACACTGGAAATTCGCTAAATACGATTTGAAGTATCTTGAAGATCCTAAAGAAGTTTTTGGTGGAGAAGAGCAAATTAAAACAATGGTACGTAAAGGTTTGAAAGAAGAAAAACCAAATGCTTACAAAATTTTAGATCAGTTTAATTGGACAGCCGCTGATATGGAAGAAGTTATGCTTGAAATCAATGAAGGGGCTGAACCTGCAGAGGCAGCGAAAAACTGGATTGAGAATAACCAGGAAGCTGTGAACTCTTGGACAGAAGGTACAGAAGAAGTGGACGGCACAGAAGTTGAACTTGTTTTTGTAAACTGGGATTCAGAAATTGCTTCTACGAACGTAGTAGCGGAAGTAATGAAACAGCAAGGTTTTAATGTGACCATTACACCACTTGATAATGGACCAATGTGGGAAGCTGTCTCAGAAGGAGAAGTAACCGGAATGGTAGCTGCCTGGCTTCCAGCAACACATGGTGACCTTTATGAACAGCATAAGGATAACCTGGAAGACCTAGGTGCAAATCTAGAAGGCGCTAGAGTTGGATTAGTTGTTCCGAAGTATATGGAAGTTGACTCCATTGAAGATTTAAAACCAGCTGAATAATAATAAAAAATCGGAAGGCGGGAAACCGCCTTCCGATTTTTTTTAATGGTTATTTACTTCATCTTTGGGGGGATTATCATCCTCGACATCATTTCCCTGCTCAGCTTTTGCCTTCTCTTCCAACTCTTTTAGACTTTCTTCAATTTGTTCTAAGTATTTCTGGATGTTTTTCTGGTGGGGCTCTACAGTTTTTTTCCAGCTTTCAATCGATGTTTTTACATCTTCAGATAGTTCTTTGATCAAATCTGCTCCTTCTTTGGAGGTCTGGGCAATTTGATCCTTCAACTGCATACCTTCTTCCCGCAGACTGAGTACGGTGTTTTTTAAGTTTTCGCTTTTTAAGCGGGCGCCTTCTCTAAATTCACGTCCAGATGAAGGGGCGCTGAGAAGTGTATAAGCGGCTCCTGCGATACTGCCTACGATAAAACCTAAAGTTAAAGATTTTGCATTTGGCATAAAAAATCTCCTTTCCTATCTCCTGTTTTATTATTTTCTCTTATATTAAAAGAACCAAACATAAAATAATAAATAAAATAGAGCATCATGAAGATAAACTGTAGGTGAGATTTCTCGGGTGATGGTAAATAGAAGGCACTACATTTGCTGCAGTGCCTTTAACTTCTTACTATTTCTTTCTAATAACCCTTCAGTTCCCTTTAGAAATGGAAGGGAAAGAAGCGGGGAGAACTTCCTTTATGCTGGATCTTCTTAAAATGGAAACAGCAATTGGATATATAACCGCCATGAACGCGAGGTTCAGGGCCGCAGTTGGTAAAACAACTGTTAGGAACATGGCAGAAAAGCTTGCTTGCATTAAACCGATAACATTTAGAACAAGGCTTAAAAAGATCGTCCCGCTGATTACGGTCCCCACAGCTGCCAAGGCAGGTGCGCCCCACTTGGAAGTGCGTAAAGGACGAATCAATAAAACAATTCCAAACACGACTAAGCCTGTTACAGGTTTATCAATTAAATTCGCTAACTGACCCCCTGGTACCGTCGTAGTTAATGCGGAAATAAAACCGGTAGCAATCGATAGAATGAGCACATACGGAAGCTTAGGGAATAATAAAATACCTAAGAACATCATGGCAAGCATCATATCCGGCCTCATCCCCAGGAAGAACGGGGGGACAATAGCGTGCAGAACGGCTCCAATACCAACAAATAAAGATAGCATGACTAACACTCGAGTATTCATTTGTACATCTCTCCTCAACTAAACTAGTCTCTTTTTAATTTACAATCCAAACGTGCCCTCGTGGCCGCTTGCGAATGCATAGCTGTATTATACCAAAACAAATGTTGAAAAATCAAAGCATCGCAAAGTTATTTAGGGATATTCTGATTGATTTCTCCGGCAATACTTTGTAAGTTTTCTGGGGAATAATCATCGGCATGTGTTTCCCATTTGGCTTCAAATCCATCTTGGTCTCCATATCTTGGAAGCAGGTGGATATGTAAGTGATAAACAGATTGACCAGCCGGGGCTTCGTTGTTATTCAAAACATTCATTCCAATAGGATCATAGGTTTCTTTAAGGGCATTCGCAATCTTTGGAATGCGGGAAAATAATTTCTCCGCCACATCCGGGTGCGTATGATAAATGTCTTTGGAATGCTGCTTAGGAATGACCAGCGTGTGGCCCTTCGTTACTTGACTGATATCAAGAAACGCATAAACGTCTTCATCCTCATAAACTTTAGCTGATGGAATATCTCCATCTACGATTTTGCAGAAAACACAATCTTGTGCTTCAGACATGTCCAACACTCCTTTAACTTTTGTTATATTGTACCATAAAAGCAGGTGGGACCTCGATGGTCAGCCTCCTATCTCCGTCTATGCAAGTCTTGAAGGAATTGTGGTAGAATTTGATAAGAATGTATGCTTATGAAAAGAGGGATCAAGTTGAATTCGTTACTTCAAGTAAAGAACCTTCACGGAGGTTATACCCATAAAAATGTGCTGCATGGAATCTCGTTTCAAGTACAGCCTGGTGAAATTGTCGGGCTGATCGGTTTAAATGGAGCGGGGAAAAGTACAACGATTAAACATATTATAGGCATGATGCAGGCGAAGGATGGAGAAGTTTCCATTAACGGAACATCATTTGAGAAAAACCCTGAGGAATACCGCCAGCAGCTTGGTTACATACCCGAAATGCCGATTCTGTACGATGAATTGACTTTGTTTGAACATCTCGAATTAACAGCTATGGCTTATAATGTCCCGGAAGATGTGTTTAAGAAACGTCTGGATCCTTTATTGAAGGAGTTCCGATTGGAGAAGAAGCTTAAGTGGTTTCCTGTTCATTTTTCGAAAGGGATGCGTCAAAAAGTCATGATCATGTGCGCCTTCTTAATTGAGCCGGAATTATATATTGTTGATGAACCATTCGTGGGTCTCGACCCTCTTGGGATTCAGTCGTATCTGCACTTGATGGAAGAAATGAAAGACAAAGGGGCCGGTGTGCTCATGTCGACTCACATTTTAGCTACTGCTGAAAAATACTGTGACCGTTTTATTATTCTTCATGATGGCAAAATACGTGCAATGGGGACGCTGGAGGAATTAAGGCAGTCCTTTGGACGCCCGCGTGCCTCTCTGGACGAAATTTACGTTCAGCTGACAAAGGAAGACGATCATGATTAATGCTAAAGAACTCTGGAAGCGCCGATTTTCGGAACATATGAAAGAGACAAGCCGTTACTTAAAGTATATCTTTAACGAGCATATTGGTATAGCTTTATTCTTCTTTCTAGCGGCTCTCGCTTATTATTATCAGCAATGGCTGGCTGATCTTCCGGAAGCATTCCCGACCAACTGGGTAGTGGGAATTGCCTTTGGGTTGATTGCAAGCTACAGTCCTGTACGGACCCTTCTGAAAGAACCTGACCTGGTCTTTCTTTTGCCAGCTGAATATCAATTGGATGCTTATTTTAAAAGAAGTCTTTATTACAGCTTTATCGTGCAGATTTATATGGTTCTTCTTGTGGCGGCAGCACTGGGACCGCTCTACTTTGCTTCTTATCCTGATCTTGGAAGTCGTCATTACCTTGTAATGATTGGTGTTGTGTTTGTGGTGAAAATTTGGAATATGCTCTCCAACTGGTGGATGCTGAAGGAAAGAAATGCAAGGATCCGGAATACGGACCAAGTGGTAAAAGTCGCTTTGAACATTATGATCTTCTACTTTCTGTCACAGGGTGAATGGCTGTATGCAAGTATTGTAACGATTCTGCTCGCTGCACTCGTGTTGTACACCTACAGTCTTTCAAGTAAAAAAGCCGGCCTCGCCTGGGATCTGCTGGTTGAAAAAGATCAGCAGAGAATGAGAACGTTTTATCGCATTGCGAACATGTTTATCGATGTACCGCATTTGAAAAATACCGTCAAGAAGCGTCATTCGCTCATCCGGACATTGCTTAAACCGGTTACGTACAAACAAAGCCACACCTTTACGTATCTGTACCGGATTACGTTTATCCGGAGCAGTGATTATCTAGGGATGTATCTTCGTTTAATGGTGATCGGTGGACTTGCGATCTGGTTTGTGCCAAACATTTGGATGAAAGTTGCCTTTGCCATTTTATTTTTATATTTGAGTGCTTTCCAGATGATGACGCTTTGGAATCATCACCGTACGAATATATGGCTCGATTTATATCCTATAAAAAAAGAGTGGAAGCAAGGAGCATTACTGGATTGGCTGCGTCAGATTATGCTTTTTCAAACGTTTGTATTTGGGGTGCTGTTTATTATTCAGTGGAACCTTTTGGGGCTGTTGATCGTATGGATTGGAGGAAGTGCCTTCAGCATTGCCTTTATCCAGGGTTATGTTAAACAGAAGTTAACGTAAAAAGAGGGGCGCAAAGTGATGCGCTCCTCTTTTATAAAGTTTTAATCTTAATTAATGAATTGCTTTGAAAGAACAACTTGAACTAGTGAGTGTTTCATTAATGTTTGGACGTTTCGTCACGAGGGCTTTTAAAGTGTGTTTAATTGTATGGTAAAGATATTTGAATAAAGAGGAGTTGTTACTTGTGAGCTATGAAGAAAAAGCGCTGAAGGAAGCTTTACGCTGGAGACGTTCTTTAGACAAAAGATCTTCTTTAATGCAGAGGCAATCGAAAAGAGTCCAGGCGGCTGTTAATAACAAAATTCCGGACAAAGTTCATAGCGTGGTGACAGAAAGTATTCGAAGGATGATTGAAACTGCACTTACAACTTCTGAGTACATCCGTCCATTGGAAGTAAATCCTGAATGGACTTTAGAGGAAAGAGAAGAAAAGTTAGAGGAAATTCTAAAGCAGTATAAACAGACGGCAGCTTTTGAGGGAGCAGGAACGGGTTTCGGTGGATTTTGGCTCGGTTTAGCAGATTTCCCTTTGTTCCTTAGTATTAAAATGAAGTTCCTGTTCGATGCAGGACAGCTCTACGGGTTTAATGTGGAGTCATATGAAGAAAAAGTATACCTACTGCACATATTCATGCTGGCATTTTCCAGTGATGATGCCCGGAGAGATATGAAAGATGTGGTATTGGACTGGGAGCAGATTCCAGAAAGTCGTAAACAAATTGATTGGAAAACGCTGCAGATTGAATACCGGGATACATTGGATTTCGTGAAATTGCTGCAGCTCTTTCCCGGAATCGGAGCGGCTGTAGGGTATATTGCGAATGGAAGGCTGCTTCAGCATTTAGGGGAGACGACTAAAAATGCCAGCCGCCTCCGTTTACTGAATAATTAAGAATTCTGGTGTCTTTCCTGATAACTTCGATAAGCCTGCAATAAAGTTTTTGCTGCATGGTTCATCGCTTTTTCATCAAAATCAAATTTTGGGTGATGGTGTGGATAATAATGTTCGGGAATTTGAGCTCCGGTAAAGTAGAAAGCGCCGGGCTTTTCCAACAGATAATAAGCGAAGTCTTCACCGGCCATGACCGGCTCCACTTCTTGAGTGCGGAGACTGCTGTCTGCTTCGTGAGCCCGATCCAGGACAAGTTCGGCTTCTGCTTCATGGTTGACTACTGGCGGATAGCCTTTTTCATAGTTAAAGGAATAGTCAGCTTCATAGCCTGTACATGTACCTTTTATGATTTTTTCCATTTCTTCAATGATCAGCTGTTGTACTTCGGGATCGAACGTTCTGACTGTTCCTGTCAGCTTAGCTGAATCGGCAATAATGTTAAATGTATGGCCGGCTTCAAATGTTCCTACAGATAATACGGCTGTTTTAAGTGGATCCACTCTGCGGCTGACCACCTGCTGTAAAGAAGTGACAAGCTGAGAGGCAATGACAATTGCATCCTTCGTCTGGTGCGGCTGAGCTCCATGCCCGCCCTTACCTTGAATGACAATTTCAAAACGATCGGCTCCTGCCATGAAGGGTCCTTTTGCTGTTTCAATTACATTCATGGGCGTGTTAACCCATAAGTGAGTACCGAATACAGCATCAATATGATCGAGTTTGCCTGATTCCACAATCGGCTTGGCTCCACCAGGGGCATATTCTTCGGCGTGCTGGTGCAGAAAGACCACTGTGCCGGGGAGATCGTCTTGAAAAGGGACAAGTGCTTCGGCGAGACCAAGCAGAGCTGCAGTATGGCCGTCGTGACCGCACGCATGCATAGCCCCATCGTTTTGGGATTTGAATTCAAGATGATCGTTTTCTTCCTGTATTGGAAGAGCGTCAAAATCCGCTCTTAAGGCTACTGTCTTTCCGGGTTTTCCACCTTCAAGTGTAGCCAGCACTCCATTACCGCCTACTTTTTCTTCGTAGGGAACCCCTAAACGTTTATATGTATCTGCAATGTACTGGGCAGTTTCTTCTTCATAGAAAGAAACTTCAGGGTGCTGGTGCAGGTGCCTGCGTGTGTGAACCATTTTTTCATATTGTTCATCGATTGCTTGAAAGACGTCATTCCACATTCGTAATTTCCTCCTATGATTTCTATAGATTGCATAAAGTGTAATATAAGTAACCCTAATTCTCAAACAAATTAGATTAGTCTAAAAAATGAGAGGTTTAAAAGACTCTGCTAAATCTCTAGTCTTTCAACAAAAGCTCCCTTTTCTGTAAGACTCAGTTTCGAGACTTTTGTGAGAATTTGGTCCTGCGGGGGACGATTTCGCTTTTCGGCCCTGCACGATGCAACGTCGATCGATCCTACGTCTTGTAGGGCCGCAGGAAAGCGAGTTGTTTCCGTAGCCATCCCTCCTCTGTATTAAGTATCGGGCCAAAGATATCTCGCAACTGAGTCTTCAACTATTCGGTCCTATTGTGTAATATCTTTTTTAATTTTTATAACATTTATTAGGTACAAAAAAACCGCTGCTTGAGCAGCGGTTTTGAATTCATTTATTCAGCTAATCGAGAATCCTGTAGCATACGACCGATTTCTTCATAGTGACCTGTTTCATCAGAAATCAAGTCATCAAGTTTAACTGAGAGTTCAGTCAGGCCTAGTTCTTCTGCCTGAACCTTACGCTCTTCATAACGCTTGATGGTTTGACGTTCAGCTTCTCTAGCTTCTTCAAGCATCGGTTTCACTTCAGTATGCTGCTTCACTTCTGCTGGAGTTGTAGTAGGCGTGCCGCCAAGTATGCTGATTTTCTCGGATAAGTAAAGGGCATGTCCTTGTTCATCAGCCACTTCGCTTTCGAAAAATGGTTTCAATACAGAACGATATAGACCGGAAACGACCGCTGCATTATACGTGTACATGATTGAAGCGGCATATTCGTTGGCCAAGTCTTCATTTAGTCCCTCGATTAATACCTTCATTTTTTCATCCATATGACAACATCCTTTCTATAAAAAAGTTGCACAGTTTAGATATTCCCTGAGACTTGCTGTTTAAACCCTATCTCTTTATTTTCTAAGTCTCCGACTTAAGGCGGAGAATAAACCCATCTTGCGCTTGTTTCTAAGTAACAGGATAAACGCTAAAGTAAGGATATGGAGAACGTTTCTTTTTTGAGGAAGGGATTCTTGGAAGAAATAGAGAATAACTCATCGCAGGATGAAAAAAGGGTGATTCAATTGAAAAAAAGAGCAGGAAATATTTTATTAGCCACAGGATTGGTTGTGGTTGGTGCCATTCTTCTATTAGCCAACCTCGGGATTATTTCCTTGGAAATAGAGTTTTCATGGGCTACGATTTATCCAGTTCTGTTAGCTGGGTTTGGGTTGAAATTGTGGGGAGACTCTCTTTTGAAACAAGGGGGATCCTGGACGTTAGGCTCCTTTCTTACAGTGTTTGGAGTTCTACTGATTATGGATCGTTTTGAAGTGATCACATTTCAATTTGCGGATGTTCTGCGTTTGTGGCCGTTGTTATTTATATATATCGGTTTCAGTATTTTTCTAGGTGGTCAGAAAACGAAAAAATTTGAATTTGATACAGTTAAAGCTTCCTACCACGAACCTTCTTCAGGCAAGAAGAGAAAATCAACTAAGATGCTCATTGGAGATCATTCCTATAATGCTGAGAACTGGAAGGTCGAACCCATGGATTTATGGAATGGCATAGGGGACTACAAGTTTGATTTTACACGAGCATTCATTCCCGATGGGGATACTCCGATCATTGTAAGAGGCTGGATTGGAGACGTGAAAATGATTATTCCAAATAACCTTGCGTTCCGTGTTGAAGCGAAAATTAAGACGGGGGATATAAAAGTGGGCGGCCAGACAGCTGATGGTCTACGAAGAGAGATTGTGTATGAAACAGATGATTACCAGACGGCTGATAGGAGATTATCTCTTTGGATTGATTTCAATGTCGGTTCAATTAAGGTCGAGCGTGTGTAGGGGGGGAAGCAGTATGTTTAAGCAGTTGAACAGTATTCGATATATGTACATCCGTTCGCATTTGTACGGGCTTATCTTGAATATATTTATTATGCTTGCTCTTCTTCTTTCTGTTCATGTGTGGTTTAATCCCGCCTGGCTTCACCCTGGTGCGATATTGTTTTTTATCGCTTCTTATCTCTTAGTGGGATTTGTAATGGCGGTCTACGCCGGATTCAAATCGAGCGGGGATATGAAGCAGCGCATGGACTATATTTCTACGATGATTACCAGACTTGCCCGCGGCGAGTTGTCATCACGGCTTTATTTTAATGAGGAGGACGAAATTACAGGAATCGCTGACGAGCTGAACACCCTTGGGGAGAAACTGCATCAGCAGCGGGAATCTCTTCTAAAACTTGCGGATGAAAAAGGGGAGTTAGCACGTTCTGCACATAAAGCAGCGACCATTGAAGAACGGCAGCGTTTGGCAAGAGATCTTCACGATGCGGTCAGTCAGCAGCTGTTTGCTTTAACGATGATGGCTCAGGCGGCTGACCGTATAATTGAAAAGAAACCTGAACAAGCCAAAAAACAGCTGAAGGAAATTACTCAAATGGCTTTGCAGGCTCAAACAGAAATGAGAGCACTGCTTCTGCATTTACGGCCGGTTCACTTATCAGGTGAACCCCTGGGACAGGGGATTGCTTCGCTTATTGAAGAACTGAAGCAAAAATGTTCCCTTGATTTTAAGGTTCAAATGGAAGAGGTTTCAGATTTGTCGAAGACGACGGAGGAACACCTTTTCAGAGTAGTCCAGGAGGCGCTTTCGAACATCCTCCGACATGCCAACGCTAAGGAAGTGAGGGTGGAAATGACGAGCTCCGGCCGGGAAGTGTTTTTACATATTGCTGATGACGGTGCGGGGTTTCATGCAGAACACAAACAAGACAACAAAGCATCCTATGGGTTGAAAACGATGAGAGAACGCTGTGAAGAGGTAGGCGGCGAATTCACGATCCGTTCCCGCGTAGGAGAAGGGACTCACATCGATCTCCGAGTTCCCAAACAGTTAACTTTAAAGGAGGCAGAGGAATGATACGTGTCGTAGTAGTTGATGATCATGAAGTGGTTCGCAAAGGCGTGATCGCCTACCTGAATACGGAAGAGGAGCTCGAGATTGTGGGGGAAGCCTCAGATGGTTATACAGGAGCAAGCCTAGTAAAAGAATTAAAACCAGACGTTGTGTTAATGGATTTAATTATGGAAAACGGAACGGGAATTGAAGCTACAAGAGAAATAATGAAAACAGAGAAATGCCGTATTATTATTCTGACAAGCTTTTACGACGATGAAAAGGTGTTTCCGGCACTTGAAGCCGGGGCGTTCAGCTATATGCTGAAGACTTCGTCAGCTGACGAAATTGCCGAAGCAATCAAAAAAGCATATCGTGGCGAAAACGTGATTGAGCCTAAAGTGGCCACTAAGATGATGACTCGTTTCCGACAGGATAAGAAACCTCATGAAGAATTGACCAACCGTGAGCGGGAAGTTTTATTATGTATTGGAGAAGGGATGACTAATCAGGAGATTAGTGACCACCTTTTCATTGGGATTAAAACAGTAAAAACGCACGTGAGCAATGTGCTCAGCAAGTTAGAAGTACAGGATCGTACTCAAGCTGCCGTCTATGTCCACCGCAATGGTCTTTTGAAAAAGGAATCATAAGCCCAAGTTTTTTACACAGCCATTACTTTCTCGATACATGTAGAGCCACTTCGTGTGGCTTTTTTCGTTTCTGTGACAACTTTGTGATAAGTGTAGATTAGATGCAAAACTATTTTGTTTTCGAAACAATCCCTAGTATAATATCAAGTTAGAGAGGTAGAAAGGAAAATGACGAATGAAGGCGAATCATGAAAATCGATTGTTTATCATTTGGGCGGCCGCGCTTACCGCCACAGCCGGAAGCTTATTCTTCTCAGAGTTTATGGGCTATGAACCTTGTGAGCTATGCTGGTACCAGCGTATCCTCATGTATCCGCTTGTGATTATATATGGGGTTGGACTGGTTAAGAAAAATGCAGCTATGACGCTGCCGGGGCTCATTCTTAGTGGAATTGGGACCATTGTTTCCCTGTATCATTACTTATTGCAGAAAGTTCCCGCAATAGGTGCAGGGGATGCTTGTGGACTGGTTCCATGTAACGTACAGTACATTAATGTTTTTGGCTTTATTACCATTCCTTTTCTGGCAGGAACAGCATTTATTATTATTTTCATTACTCATCTATCCATGGTAAGGAAGTAAAGGGGAATTTAACATGAAGAAAAAAATGGTCATTTTTGGTACAGGCTTGGCTGTATTAATCGCTGTATTGATCTTTGTAGTGAACTACCAGAACAGTCAGAAGACAGCCGATAATCCTTATGGTAAGGATAACCTTAATCAAGCAACAATCGATCAGCTGGATAATGAAAATTATAAAAACCAAATTCAGCCTGACGAATTAGAAGAACAAATTGAATCCGGTGAAGACACAACCGTTTACTTTTACAGCCCTACCTGTGTTCATTGCCAGCGTACGACTCCTGTCGTTGTGCCGATGACTCAGGAGCTTGGCGTTGATATGAAGAAATTGAATCTGCTTGAGTTTGAAGATCAATGGGATAAATATGGTATTGAAGGAACGCCGACCATCGTTCATTTTGAGAATGGCGAAGAAACGGCACGGATTTCAGGCGAACAGCCCGTAACCACTTTTGATAACTTTTTCCGTCAAGAAGTTTTAGATGAGGAGTCCGGACAGTCAGAAGAATAAAAAAGTGAGCGGCACTGTCCGCTCACTTTTCGTTTATTCCTCTAATTGAAGCATTTGATACTTGGTAATGTAGGCATCTCCATCAATAAATGAAGGTTTTTTCTCGTGCTTTGGTCCTGAATTTTTGTGAGCCTGCTCGAAGGATTGGGAGTTCTTCCAATCTTCAAAGTCCTGTGCATTGCGCCACTGAGTCAGCACCACGTACGTATTGCCTTTGACAGGTCTCAGAATACGGAGCGCTTGAAAGCCTTCCCTATTCTCAACATTCCCTGCACGATTTTTGAAACGGTCCTCGAATACAGGACGTCCCTCGTCAGCTACAGGGATATTATTCATTACAACATATCCCTTAGGTTGAAGGCTGCCGACGGAGTCCACAATTTCGTACTCGCGCCCTTCTTCAAAAATTGGATTCTCTCCTTCGTAATAAGCCACTGTTTTATCCTGGTCCTGCATAAATAAGAGGTGAGCATCTGGGTGTTGTTTGTCTAATTTAGCTAAGTAATTCAAAGTGCCATTTGTCATCGATACTTTCATAATGGATGTCTCCTTTCCAACATTAATTTCAGTTTAGCAATTGGAATGGTGAACCCGCAAGTTTGAAAGAGATTGCACAAGAAAGGGTGCATAGAAAGTGAAACAATATGATTATCTTAAGCCAATTCAGCGTGCAGCAAGACGTGTACGATGGGCTGGCATAATCCTTGCTATCCTGGTCATGGCCGGTGTGTTAGGGTATATAACCATCCTGTTTGGAGGACGTTTAGTCGTTAGTGAAGAAGATCTGGTATTAGACGAAAAATCGTTTGTTGAAACAAAAGATGGAGAGGTTATTGAAGAGATTTATACGAAAAACAGGGAGATTATCGATATATCCGATGTCCCTGAGCACGTCCAGCAGGCGTTTGTAGCGATTGAAGACAGCCGCTTCTATGAACATTCAGGAATTGATTTTAAATCGATTGTTCGAGCCGTTTATAAAGATATCATCGCTATGGCGAAGGTTGAAGGAGCCAGTACCATTACACAACAGGTTGCAAAGAATATATCTTTATCTAATGATAAAACGTGGATGAGGAAGACGAAAGAAGTTATGGCTGCTATTTATTTGGAGCGGAATTTTACGAAAGATGAAATTTTGGAACTCTATTTAAACCGGATCTATTTTGGAGAGGGTGTTTATGGAATTGAGGCCGCTGCCGAGCACTATTTTCAAAGTCCTGCTTCAGAACTTACGGTAGCTGAAGGTGCGCTGCTTGCCGGTATGCCGAAAGCTCCGAATTCCTATTCTCCTTTTGATAACCCGGAAGAAGCGAAAGAACGGCGTAACCTTGTTCTTTCGCGCATGCATGACACAGGAAGTATATCGGCTGCCGATATGAAGAGCTATCAGGGTGCAACTCTGGGAGCGGAAGAAGTTGAATCTGAAAGCGAAACGTGGACGAATAGTTACGTGGATTTAGTAATCGCAGAAGCTGCAGAGAAATATGACATTTCCAGGGACGAGTTAAAGCGTGGAGGATACCGCGTGATTGTGGAAATGGATCCTGTTGCCCAGCGGATTGCCGCTGAAAATGTGAAGAATGGGGAATTTGTTCCAGGCACGAACGGGGAAGTTCAAGGGGCATTTACATTGATGGATCATAAAACAGGGGCATTGCGCGCAATTGTCGGAGGCAGAGATTTTAAACACGGTGATATTAACCGTGTATTAACCTCGCATCAGCCGGCTTCTGCCATCAAACCTCTTGCCGTTTATGGACCAGCCCTAATGACTGAAAAGTACACCCCTTATACGGTGCTTCCAGATGAAAAGCAGGAATTCGCGGATAATTGGACACCGGAAAATTACGACGGTGAATATGCCGGCTCTGTGTCTCTTTATCAGGCACTTAGCCAGTCCAAAAACGTCCCTGCTGTGTGGCTTCTGGATCAAATGGGTATTGGTTATGCAAAAGGTTATTTGAAAAAGCTTGGTCTTGATACGAAAGATAAAGGGCTGGCCATTGCTCTTGGAGGACTTTCAGAAGGATATACCCCTCTCCAGATGACAGAAGCTTATCGCAGTTTTGCTCAAAACGGAAAGGTCACAGAAAGCTATACGATTACACAAATTAAGGATAGGTCCGAGGCTGTGATCCATAAACATCAAAGTGAAGAAGAAACGGAAGTATTCAGTCCACAAACCGCCTGGTACATGACGGAAATGCTGCAAAGTGCCGTCAGTGAGGGCACGGCTAGTGCAGGCAATTACCGAAAAGCACTGGCAGGAAAAACGGGAACCCAGCAGCACACTGCAGGGGATAACAAGGACGTCTGGTTCGCAGGATATACTCCAGAGTATGTTGGAACGTTGTGGATGGGCTATGATCAGGCTGGTGATAATTTCCGGCTAGAGGGTGGAAGCAGTTATCCTACCAGACTGATGAAGGAAATATTATCCCAGATCGACGAGCAGAAGAACTTACAGGAAAGTTTTGAACGTCCTGAGGGAGTAGAAGATTTGCCGGAACCGATTGAAATGCCTGTTATCGAAGACGCATCAGGATCATTAAGCTTATCGGGACTTGCTAGATTCCGCGGAACCATAAGCTGGACACCTGCGGACGACGATCGTCTGGTTTACCGTATTTACAGAGAAGAAGAAGGAGAAGATGTAAAAGTAGGGGAAGTAACTGGAAAAGGCGAGTTTAAAGTGAATGCCTTTGGAATATTCGATCAGACCACGTATTACATCGTTCCTTTTGATCCGTTGACCGGAAGAGAAGGGAAACCGTCCAATAAAGTAACCCTGAATTGGGACCTGTGAAAAAACGAACAATCTCGTGAAAATTAGTTCATTATTCTATACAGACGAGGGATATATCGTTATAGTGGAAAGCGGATGAACGATGAACGTGGATAAAGGAGCTAGGTGATTATGAATAAAATTGAAAACGATACGATATTAAGGGCTTTTCGAGGAGAAAAGACGGAGCATACACCGGTTTGGTTTATGCGCCAGGCGGGAAGATCCCAGCCTGAATATCGTAAATTAAAAGAGAAGTATTCGTTATTTGAAATTACACACGAGCCTGAACTTTGCGCTTATGTGACCCGCCTTCCCGTGGAACAGTACGGAGTCGATGCCGCCATTCTTTATAAAGATATTATGTCTCCTCTCCCCGCACTGGGCGTAGATGTGGAGATTAAGAAGGGGATCGGGCCGGTAATTCACAATCCAATTCGCTCCAAAGCCGATGTGGAAAACCTGGGAACCATTGATCCTGAATCCGATGTTCCTTATGTACTGGATACGATCAGACTTCTCACAAAAGAGCAGCTGACGGTTCCTTTAATTGGCTTCAGTGGTGCACCATTTACACTGGCGAGTTATATGGTGGAAGGTGGTCCTTCCAAAAACTATAATAAGACCAAATCCTTAATGTACAGCGAACCTATGACATGGTTTGCTTTAATGGACAAATTGGCTGATATGGTAATTACTTATGTCCGTGCTCAAGTGAAAGCAGGCGCAAAAGCGATTCAGATCTTTGATTCGTGGGTTGGTGCTTTAAATGTAGAGGATTACCGCACATATATTAAACCAGTTATGGAAAGAATCTTCAGCGAGTTACGATCCGAGGGAGTACCGCTTATTCTATTCGGTGTAGGTGCCCGCCATCTGGCTCTTGAGTGGAATGACCTGCCTGTAGATGTGATGGGACTTGATTGGAGAATGTCCATTACCGAAGCAAGAAGTAATGGCATTACAAAGCCGTTGCAGGGAAATCTGGATCCGTCTCTACTCCTGGCTGATTGGGACGTGATGGAAGAGCGGACGAAGCGTATTATTGATGAAGGGCGCGAGCATCCGGCTCACATATTTAATCTCGGACACGGCGTCACACCTGATATCAAACCGGAAACATTGAAACGATTGACCAATCTGGTCCATGAGTATTCAAAATCTAAGTAAGAGGTGACGATCATGGGTAAAAAACAAATGGGATTGCTGGTAATGGCTTATGGTACGCCATATAAGGAAGAAGATTTAGAGCGATATTACACACACATTCGACGCGGACGGAAGCCCACGGATGAAATGCTTCAGGATCTTAGAGACCGTTATGACGCCATTGGAGGTATTTCTCCTTTAGCAAGAATTACGGACAACCAGGCGGAAGCTCTTAAAAATGACTTGAATGAAAATCAGGACGAAATTGAATTCAAATTATACATTGGGCTTAAACACATCGAACCTTTTGTCGAGGATGCCGTTCAACAGATGAAAGAAGACGGAATTGAAGAGGCCGTGTCGATTGTACTTGCTCCTCATTATTCTACCTTCAGCGTTAAATCTTATAACGGAAGGGCTCAAGAGGAAGCTGAAAAGCATGGCATCACCATTCGTTCCGTAGTAAGCTGGTATGATGCTCCAGGCTTCATCGACTTCTGGAAAGAAAAAATCCTCGCAGAGTATTCGAAAATTGCAGAAGAAGAGAAGAAAAATACGTGCCTCATCGTATCGGCTCACAGTCTTCCAATGAAGATTCTAGAAGGCGGCGACCCTTATCCGGACCAGCTGAAAAAAACCGCTGAAATGATTAGTGAAGCAACTGGAATTACTCAATACGAAATCGGTTGGCAGAGTGAGGGCAATACACCGGATCCCTGGATTGGACCGGATGTGCAGGATCTGACCAAAGACCTGTATCATGATAAAGGGTACACGTCCTTTATTTATGCTCCCGTAGGCTTTGTATCCGATCATCTGGAAGTTCTGTATGATAATGATTACGAGTGTAAGGTCGTTTGTGATGAAGTAGGAGCAGATTACTACCGTCCTGAAATGCCTAACACCAACGATAAGTTTATTCATACGCTTGCTGGTGTCGTACTTGAAAAAGCAGAAGAGCAGCGATAAAGATGACAGAGCAAAAACGAGTACTTGTTGTCGGCGGAGGCATTTCAGGATTAACAGCAGCTTATTATCTGCAAAAAGAACAAAAACAGAAGAACTTACCTCTTGATGTTCAATTGATTGAAGCAAGTGATCAATTGGGAGGCAAAATTAAGACAGAAAAGAGAGATGGTTTTACGATTGAAAGAGGACCTGATTCTTTTCTTGCTCGTAAAGAAAGCGCTGCAAGACTGGCAGAAGAAGTCGGTCTTGGCGATCAGCTTGTGCCAAATGGAACGGGTCAGTCTTACATTCTGGTCAATGGTAAACTTCATAAAATGCCAAGTGGTTCATTTATGGGGATCCCGACTCGAGTTCGGCCTTTCTTATTTTCCGGCCTGTTTACCCCCGCGGGAAAAGTAAGAGCGTCCTTAGATTTAATTAAACCTAAGAAACAGGTGGAAGGCGATCAGGGATTAGGTCTCTTTTTCCGCAGGCGGCTTGGCAGTCAAGTGGTGGAGAATTTAATCGAACCCCTTCTTTCCGGCATTTATGCAGGGGATATTGATAAGCTGAGTCTTGAAGCCACCTTCCCTGATTTTTACCGTTTAGAGCAGGAATACGGAAGTTTAATTAAAGGGTTACGCAAAACGCGTTCCATCAGTAAACCAAAAAAAGGGGAAAAGAAACCAAGCATGTTCCGGACACTTGAGCATGGGCTTGAATCCCTGGTAGATGCTGTGGATGAAAAACTTGAGCCAGGCTCTGTAAGAAAGAATACAAAAGTCGACCATATCGAAAGAAAGCCTCAAGGTTATCATGTACTCCTGAGTGATGGAACTGTAGAAGAAGCAGATGCTGTCATACTGGCTGTTCCTCATTTTCAGGCGCAGCGTATGCTTTCTCAATTCGATTTTATGGATCCATTTAAAGAAGTAAATGCTACCTCTGTAGCTAATGTCGCGATGGCTTTTGACGCGTCTGCTATCAAAAAAGATATCGACGGTACAGGCTTTGTTGTGTCAAGGAACAGCAGCTTCAGAATTACGGCCTGCACGTGGACGCATAAAAAATGGCCTCATTCGACCCCGGCTGGAAAAGTCATGCTGCGTTGCTATGTAGGGAAGCCGGATGACCAGGACGTGGTGAATCTGCCGGATGAAGACATTGTGGAAATCGCCTTGAACGATTTAAATAAAACGATGAATATTACCGATAAGCCTGACTTCTCCATTGTGACCCGCTGGTATGATGCTATGCCTCAATATCAGGTAGGACATAAAGACCGCTTAAGAGAGATCACAGAACAAATGGAACAGCATCTGCCTGGTATTTGTTTAGCAGGAGGTTCCTACCGTGGAATTGGCCTTCCTGATTGTATTGACCAAGGGGAAGCAGCGGTAGAAAAGGTGCTTAGCTCTATAAAAGATAATCATATTTAAAACTGCTGCCCGCGGGCGGCAGTTTTTTTCTCTTAAGTTATGAAAGGGCTTGCAAGAAAAGAGAAGGATTAGTATGATTTAAATTGGAAACGTTTTCAAGTTATCGTAAACATCATCAGGGGGAGATCAAATGGCTACGATAGAAGATGTAGCAAAGCTGGCTGGCTTATCCAGAACGACGGTATCCAGAGTCATTAATGACCAGCCCTATGTAACAGATGAGAAAAAACAGCGCATCCTTCATGCAATGGACGAACTGGGGTATGTTCCTAACTCTTCCGCTCGGCGCCTGCGCAGCCAGCGCACCGAAACCATTGCTGTATTGCTTCCGCGTATAACGAATCCTTTCTTCGGAAATTTAATAGAGTCCATGGAGCAGAAAGCTTCTAAAGCAGGCTATCAAGTGATTGTGTGTCAAACCCATGATTCAAAGAAGAAAGAACTTGATTACCTGCAGTTATTAAAAACGAAGCAAGTAGATGGCATTATTATGACTTCTTTAGTAAATGATTGGGAGCTGATACATCCTTACCTGGAGCATGGCCCCATTGTATTATGTAATGAATATATGGAAAATAAACCTGTACCGATGATTCATATGGACCACAGGCAGGCGGCTTATGAAGCAGTGCAGCATTTAATTGAGCAAGGATGTAAACACTTAGCTTTTGTTCATGGAGGGCAGGAAGGTCACTTAACATTAGAAAGAAAACGTGGCTTTGAACAAGCTTTGCTGGACCATGGTCTTTCTTCTTCGGAGGAGCAAGTGATCCAGGGGCCGATGGATGTGGGGGACGGAAGACATTTGTTCACCTATATTAAAAAAGAAATGCCTCATATTGATGGAGTATTTACGGGTTCGGATGAAGTGGCGGCCGGGATTATCTATGAAGCTGCCCATTCTGATTGGAAAATTCCAGAAGACCTTTCGGTGGTCGGCTTTGACAATCAGATGCTCTCCCTTCTTATGGTGCCTTCCATTACAACAATAGAGCAGCCTGTAAAGAAGTTAGCTGATAAAACTGTGGAAGTCTTACTGAAACAGTTGCTTCATCCCGATCCCGTGCGCAGGAAGAGTCATGTTTTTGACCACAAACTCGTAGTCAGGGGATCAACAAGAAAAGAAGAATTAATTATACACTAAAACCCACTACTTAGTGGGTTTTTTGTTTTAGAAAGTCCTCTGTTTAATTTCAGTTTCTTTACCTGGACGGTGAATGTGCCCCAGTACGTGCTGTATTTAGTTATACACCCTTTTTGTTTTCGCTTCGGAGGGGAGCGAACTTGGGGAATGAAGTAATTAGAACGATGATTCAGGAAAGGTTTGAGAAGGATGTAACGGCTTTTTTAAATTTGAAGAAATACCAATCGATAAGGATTAGACCTATTCCATAAGCCATTACGGAATATGGGATGTTCCACCCATGATCGTAGATGATTTTATCTATTGATAAGGCGAAAACCTCAAGACCATTTAAGATCACCATAAACAAGGAATACATAATCCAACGACTGATTTGCTTCATGTAAAGAAAAAAAATAAACCATGCAGCAATGATGGGATTATAACCAAAATCTATAAAGATGGTATTGATTAACGAAATTTTTCCATCAGGAATTAGGAGCCATAAGCCCAGTTGCACGCCTAACTGATTACCTGTCACAGAAAACAAAGCAGTAATTGGAACAACGGTATAAAATAACACCCGGGCGCGTTTGTAAAGATAAACTCCGCTGATCCAGGGAAAAATAAATCCTAATACAATATTAATCAGCAAAGTGGAGTCCCCCTAATGGCTAGTAATGACCGTCATTATTATTATGGGACAGTACGTATTTGTTATAAATGTTAATTTATGTAAGTTCGCGGCATGTTTCTTTAGCTGCTGCAGTTCAAGGATGATCTCTATATACAAGTCCGGCTCCCATCACTTGCCTGCAGATTCCAATAATAATATTTTAAAAGATAATCTTGGATATCAGCCGCCTCTGTACGTTAAAAAAAATCACAAAAAAAAAGCAGCTTTTGCTCAGCTGCTCCAAATTACATGTTCCAGATTCATTTTTTTGTGGAATACTAGAATTAGTGAGCCGGGTGGTCGCATTCGTCGCAAACGTTACCGTAGCAATCAGCTTTTTCCTGGATAACATCACCGCACTTGGAGCATTGTTTCTCGGGCAAATTACGGAAGAATTCAATTACGCTCATCATGTTACATCGCCTCCAATTAATTTAGTGTAAAGTCATTGTATTATAACAATATGCAGAAATCAACAGTCTGTTATAAAACAATTTAAAAATAGGCATAAAGATACAAGGAGTGGTAAAGATGAAAGTTACAGTAATCGGTTATTGGGGCGCTTATCCTGAGGCGGGAAGCGCTACTTCAGGGTATTTATATGAACAGGACGGGTTCAAAATGCTTATTGATTGTGGGAGTGGTGTGCTATCCAGGCTGCAGCAATTCACTAACCTTATGGACCTGGATGCGGTGGTACTGTCTCATTACCACCACGATCATATAGCCGACATTGGCCCTTTACAGTACGCTTATCTTGTACAGAACTCCCTGAATGACACCAAAGAAGTTCTTCCAATTTACGGCCACAAGAAAGATAAAGAAGCGTTTAAATCTTTGACTCATCAATACACCAAAGGGGTGGAGTATGACCCGGACAAGAGTCTGCAGGTAGGGCCTTTTACAATTGATTTTCAAAAAACAGAGCACCCGGTGCCTTGTTATGGGATGAGCATTACGGATGGAAATGAAACAGTTGTTTACACAGCAGATACTAGTTACTTCTCTGAGTGGGGGGAATTTGCTAAGAATGCCGATCTTCTCATCACGGATACGAATTTCTTTAAAGGAATGGATGGAAAAGGACCTGGACACATGACGAGTACAGAAGCAGCTTCGATTGCAGCTGAGGCTTCCGTGGGTACCTTATGGCTCAGCCATCTTCCTCATTTCGGTGTACAGGGAAGACTTCTGCAGGAAGCGCAGGATGTGTTTCAGGGAACGATCCAAATAGCTGCGGAAGGTTTAACGTGGGGGGAATAGATTGTCTAAACATGTCGAAACCATTACAATAAGAAATTAGAACAGTCTTTTCAGAAAGGATGAGAATAATGCTTTTTATTGATCACGAAGGAATCAATGACCCTACGATTAACCTTGCGATTGAGGAGTACGCGTTGAAAAACCTGGATATTAACGAAACATACCTGCTTTTTTACGTGAACGAGCCTTCCATTATCATTGGGAAAAACCAGAATACCGTTGAAGAAATCAATACCAATTATGTGGAGGAGCACGGTATTCATGTCGTACGCCGGTTATCTGGCGGAGGAGCGGTTTACCATGACCTTGGTAATTTAAGCTTTAGTTTTATTACAAAGGACGACGGTGACAGCTTTCACGACTTTGCTAAATTCACCAAACCAGTAACAGAAGCGCTGAAGCAGATCGGTGTGAATGCGGAATTATCCGGCCGAAATGATGTAGTTGCTGAAGATGGTCGGAAAATTTCAGGGAATGCTCAATTTTCAACCAAAGGACGGATGTTCAGTCATGGAACGCTCATGCTGGATTCAGAGATTGAAAATGTAGTATCTGCTCTTAATGTAAAAACCGAAAAGATCAAATCCAAGGGCATCAAATCCATCCGCAGCCGCGTAGCAAATATTTCTGAATTTCTCGAAGAAAAAATCTCCATGCAGGAATTCAAAAACCTTATTCTACGCCATATTTTCGACGTTGAAGATGTAAAAGATGTGCCTCAGTATAAATTAACGGAAGAAGATTGGGAGAAGATCTATAAGCTATCAGAAGAGAGATACCGTAACTGGGACTGGAATTATGGAAAATCTCCTAAATTCAATATTCAGCATACCGAGCGCATTGAAGGTGCCGGCAGTTATGATGTACGTCTGGATGTAGCAAAAGGCTATATTAAAAACGCTAAAATCTATGGCGACTTCTTCGGCGTAGGGGACATCCGTGATGTAGAAGAGAAGCTGATCGGCACGCAATACAATCGTCAGGCAATTGCAGAGACTCTAGAAGACATTGATATTTCCCAGTATTTAGGTAAAATCAGTATGGATCAATTTTTGGATATCGTATATTAAACTCTAAGGAAAGATTCCTCATGCGATGAGGGATCTTTTTTATACTTCTTTGGCGAAACTTGCTAATTAATTGTCAGTATTTTATAATTAGATTGAAAATTTAAAAATAAAATATGAATGATTATTCATTCAGAATAAAAAAAGGGGAGTCATTCATGAACTTAAGTGAACAGTTGTCCATAACAGCTCAGCGTAACCCTACTAAAGATGCTTACATATTTCAGGGACAAAAAGTAAGTTATCAGGAATTTGATGCATCGGTTACCAAGTTTGCTTCCAGATTGACCGAATTAGGCTACGGGAGGCATGACCACATTGCCCTTGTCAGTGGAAACAGTCCGCTGTTTATGATCGGCTTGTACGGAGCACTGCGCGCAGGGATTACGGTTATTCCCATCAATCCGACTTATACGGCCGATGAAATGAGCTACATCCTGAAGAACGGGGATGTGAAAGCTGTTATCACGATGGATGTATTACTTGAACTATTTGAGAAAATGGACGATCAGTTAGAGGTGTATCACTATTTTACTGCAGACACAGGTTCAGGCATTGATTTGAACAACTCTCCGTTATCCCAAAAAATGAAATCGTTTACAACTGTATTATCCGAAGGGAAACTGGATTACGAACCCCCAAGTCTGGATAGTGAAGATACGGCCGTTATCCTCTATACTTCCGGCACGACAGGTAAACCCAAAGGAGCCATGCTCACGCACAAAAACTTGTATTCCAATGCGGTAGATGTCGCGAATTACTTGCAAATATCATCGGACGATCGCGTGATAGCTACATTACCTATGTTCCATGTCTTCTGCTTAACGGTCGCTTTAAATGCTCCGATTATGAACGGAGGGACGGTCTTAATTGTACCGAAATTCTCCCCTCAGAATGTCTTTACCATAGCTGAGGAATATCAAGCTACCGTCTTTGCAGGCGTACCAACTATGTATAACTACCTGCAGCAAACCGGCAAGGATCAAGTTCACACCTTTTCCAATATGAGACTCTGTATATCCGGCGGCTCTTCTCTTCCTGTTGCTTTGCTGGAGTCGTTTGAAAAACAATTTAATGTGCGAATCTCAGAAGGCTATGGTTTATCAGAGGCTTCTCCTGTTACGACCTTCAATCCTCTTGATCGCCCTCGAAAAGCAGGTTCTATTGGGAGCAACATTCGTAATGTAGAAAATAAAGTGGTGGACGAACTTGGGGATGAGGTACCGGTCGGGGAGGTAGGCGAATTGATCGTCCGCGGTCCGAACGTGATGAAAGGCTATTATAAGCTTCCTGAGGAGACAGCTGTAACCATACGGGAGGGCTGGCTTTACACAGGGGATATGGCACGGATGGATGAAGAAGGTTATTTTTATATTGTGGATCGTAAAAAGGATATGATTCTTGTAGGCGGCTACAATGTCTATCCAAGAGAAGTTGAAGAAGTATTATATAATCATCCGGATATTACAGAAGTCGCTGTGGTCGGAGCACCAGACCCAGAACTTGGAGAGACCGTCATCAGCTTTGTAGTATCCAGCAATCCTTCTATTAATGAACATGCATTGCATGAGTACTGCCGGGAGCATTTAGCTAAATATAAAGTTCCTTCCCGGATAGAGTTCATGGAGGAACTGCCTAAAAACACGACTGGTAAGATCCTGCGGAAGAATCTGCGCGAAAAACTGGCCCAATCTTAATGAGTTAGATTCTAAAATGGAGATGGTACAGAGATTATATGAGTAGATAGGGGATTGTTTGCTTTATAAACTTCTGATGATTATTCATAAGAGGCTTATTAAAGTATAGGGCCGGTTACTGTAAGACTCGACTTTGAGATATATTTGGTCCGTTGCTGATATAGAGAGGGGCTGGCTACGGAAACAACTCGCTTTCCTGCGGGGGAACTGGCAAGCCTCCTCAGTCGTTACCACTCCTTGTGGGGTCTCGCCTAGCTCCTTCTCCCGCGGGAGTCTCGCTGTTTCCTCCGCCACCCTATGACGAGGAGTGAACGGACCATTCTATAAGTGAGATGATCGTTCTGGATAAGCAATCAATCCTTATATGTAAGGGATTGTACACTTAAATAAGCTAGATGTTCTTGTGCTCTCCGGTTCATTATAGGAGACATTTTTGGAGGTTTTCGAGTTTCTGATTTGGCAAGTCCGGAGGGGGATGATGCAGACTCCTGCGGGATGAACATGATCGGTGAGACCCCGCAGAGCTTGCTCGAAGAGGCTCAACACATGCCCGCGGAAAGCGAAATCGTCCCCCGGAGGACCTTCTTCATAACCCAATATCTCGAAATCGAGTCTTCAAATAATGGGAGCTTATCTTTAATAATTAACAGGGAGTTTGACAGTGTCGTTTTATCAATGTCTCCATTTAAAAAAGATTCCGGGAACATATTGTTCTCTGGAATCTTTTTTTGGTTCCTACGGGTTACTATTTTGAGGGGGTTAATTCAATCTCCTCCGTATACTTTTCCATGCGGATATCTTCCCACATCTGTCCCTGCCAATAAGTAAATTCAGGAATGCGGCCAATTTCTTTATAGCCCAGGTTCTTGTATAGTTTCTGGGCGGGGAGGTTAAACGCAAATACTCCCAGTTCGATACGGACGAGACCTTGCACTTTGATTTGCTTTTCCAAAAATCGGATCGCTTTGTACCCCGCTCCTTTACCCCTTGCTTCCGGCTCGCCAATTGTAATCCCGATCCAGGCTGTTCCAGGTTCTTTTTTGTAAAGGTGTGCTGGATCAATCATGTAATTCATCGAGCCGACCAGTTGTTCATTCATGTAGATAAGATAAATATTGTGATGAGCGAGGCTTTCGTGTAAATCTTCCATGGTCATAAACGACCGTCGTTCTACCTCAGACTGGTTTTGATTAGGCCGTGTGAGTGGGATCAGTTCAGGATCGTTTTCCCATCGGTTAAATGTATCAACCAGATGGTCGTCCGGATCTTTTAATTCTACGAAATGAATTCTCATGGTCAGCTCCTTTCTTAGCGGAAAAAGGATTTTATCTTACAAAATTATTGAATATACCTTTCGGAAGAGTGCATGCAGCTACTGCGGCACCCCGCAAACAAAAAAAGAAAATCAATTAATTAAAGAGTTTGCATGTTTTTTGTCCTGGAAAGGCAATGGAGAATATTTGAATGGACAAGGTGCAAATGAAGCTATATAGCCCAAGTATAAGCGGTTCTCTTGTAAAGTATTGGATGTAAGATGTCATATCCTAGTAACTTCGCAATCGGTTGCGGTCTTCCGCAATATCTTTTCGGTGAATCTGGATTATTTGTATATTACAATAAGAATAGATAAGCGATGAAGCTTATCGATTTACTATTTATGATGTGGTGATCATAAATAGGTCAGTAACTTTGTTACTGATGAGTGTATTCTGTGAAGGAGTTTCCTTACAGGAACTTTTTCAAATTTAATCCCTCACTCAAAAGTTAACCAGTCGTCTCTTTGGCCAATGCTTCTAATAGCATTGGTCCTTTTTTTGTATTTTTTTAATAAAGCATTTCTGCTCGATTCTATCCAGACTCGCTTACTTTGGTTTCTTGTACGTAATCATAAATTCTTCCGTAGTCATATAAAAGTCCCGTTTTGGCCTTTCGTGTAACAGGTCGAGCTTTTCAAGCTTATAATAATTTATCTTCTTATAGGGGTCATTATCGATTATGGGAACTTCCTGAGTTTGTTTCATGTATTCATCTACAGCCTGCTGCACGGCATCAATATCTTTAGCAAGTTGTAAATCTTCCTCTTCAAACAGCTCGTACGTTTTTCGTGACATGTAAAAGTTTTTTCTGGGAATAGCGTGTAAATAGGGAGCAAGAAGTTCGTAATCAAGCGTTAAATCCTGATTGATCACGACACTAAGAGGAACTTCGTTAGGTTTATGATCAGCAAAAGCATGAACCGCTTTTCTGATATCGTCGATGGAGAGATCACTGATTTCCAGAGGTTGATCATTATGATTAGGTTTTTGCTTTTTTTTACGGTTCCACACGTATATTCCTCCTTTAGAATAATTGAAATTGAAAATGACATGGGGGCACATCAGATGAAAGACAAACCAAATCTTCAGCCAGAACTCGATTTTTTTACATTGCTGAATCCGGACTTCGGTCAAAGGGAGGAAGAAGGAGACAGAGAACAACAAGCCAGGCAAAAAGAGGAGGCATAACCGTAGTATATCAGAATTGGTATAATTCCACATTTATTAAGAATGTTTAGACTTTATACTCAGTATTATGGTAAATTTAAGAAGATAAGCGGCGGGGTCCAGGAAGAACTACCGCCGGCTTAATAGAAAGGATGATTACTAGAATGGAGTATCTTCAAAAAAAAGAATATGAGGTGAACCCTCAAACGATGGCCTTGATTGCTAAGTATGATCAGCAAGGGCAGGTGATTACACATGTGGTTGAGCAGCATGGAAGCTTTGAAGTGTTAAAATGTCCAAGCCAGGTGGTCGATGATTCCTGCCGTTATTTTGCAAGCAGTCTGGAAGGTCGTATTCTAGGTACAAAGCAAGTGACCAGCTATACCCACAAACCTCCTATTGTGATATCTGAAGCGATGGGTATCTATTTCTTCCCCATTATTTCTCCTAAACGTAAAGAGTGCTCCTGGATCGCTTTAAAATACATCCATACCCACAAGGGTGAAAGCGATCATACGACAACGATACAATTTTCCAATGGGACAAGCCTCAATCTCCCCGTATCGGTGGGAATGTTTGCTAACCAGCTTCACCGTACCGCTCATTTCAGATTTATTCTTGAGGATCGCCTGCACGCTTCTCCACCCCCGCTGGATGCTTCTCACGATTTGAGGTTTGGGACCTCCTCATAAGTTCTGATAGAATCACTTCTACTTTCTTGCGGATGGCCGGGTTAAAGTAGTTTCGTTTCTCTTCGTAGCCATGAGCTAAGAAGAGGAATGAGGTGAAGGAATCATTCCTGCCAGTTTCCACGACTTGCAGCTTGTGATGATCCATTTTCTGGCGGAGCTTTCTCCGTTCTTCGCGGGCTTCCAATTCCATCTTTCCCAACAGTTCTAAATAAGGTTCTTTTATTTTGAATTTCCCTAATTCAAAGTGCTTTCGATCCTGCTTGATGACGGCAATCGCCATTGAAAGAAATAAATAGCGTGAAGCCAGATCCAGCTCTTTTTGTTTTAAATAACGCATACTATTCTCCTCCAAAAGGGAACGTTTGTTCTGTTTTTATTATATCACGTGAGGGAACGTATTATGCAAGTAAATTTCGGAAAAGGTTATAAATGGCAATAGATGGGGAAGCTAGGAATAAACAGATTTGTGGTAGGCATACGAGAAGGTTTCATATAAAATGGAGAAAAGAAGCACTGGTTTTTTCGGTGTGAATAAGGAGCAGCACCGTCTCATGTACTTACTTACTTTCTCACTTGAACGTTACAGAAGAATGGCTGAAAACGATCAGCTTTTTGATTATGTGATCCAGCAGTTGGAGCAATTAGAAAGCTTTGGGCCACTGCCGGGAATCCTCTTTCCTTTGCTGGAAGCTTTTCTTCCGATCCTGCCTTTAGTGGCTTTTGTACTGGCAAACTCGGTCGTATACGGCTTGTTTAAAGGGTTTTTGTATTCATGGATTGGTTCCGTAGCGGGCGCTCTCTGCGTTTTTCTTATTATTCGAAAGCTTGGAAGAAAACGGTTTCTTCGCTTTATCACACGTCATGAACAGGTGAAAAAAGTCATGACGTGGGTGGAAGAGCATGGGTTCGGTCCCTTGTTTCTTTTAATGTGCTTTCCATTTTCACCTTCATCCATTATTAATGTCGTTTCAGGTCTATCGAACGTGAGCCGGCAGCAATTTATGCTGGCAGCGATATTAGGAAAGTCGGTTATGATTTTTACGATTGCTTATGTGGGCTCAAGTATCGCTTCGTTTGCTCAAAATCCGATGAAATCGGTCATTGTTGGAATCTGTATTCTATTATTCTGGACGGCAGGCAAATACATAGAAAAACGGATTCAGAGAAGAGCAGAGAGAAGGGGGAGCATAAGTGATTAAGTTTAATCCGGGAAGGGTAAAATAAGGTTAGAAAGAAGACCTGGAGGATTAAACTATGAAAAAATATCGTAATCTCATCCGGACTGTATTGCTTGCTTTATTGCTAGCTTTCGTTTTTCGTTCTTTCTTTTTCGCAAGTTATATCGTGGACGGTGAGTCCATGGAACCTACTTTGTATGACGGAAATTTATTGATGGTCAATAAAGTCGTCTATGATTTACAGGACATTGGAAGACAGGACGTGATCGTTTTCCATGCTAACGAAAAGGAAGATTATGTGAAGCGTGTGATCGGTGTAGGTGGAGATAAAATCGCTATGCGCAATGACGAGCTTTATGTGAATGGAAAGCGCGTAAACGAGGCGTACCTGGAACCGTTGAGACCGCATGACGGTCAGGCTTTCACAAGCGACTTTACCTTAGTAGGGGTCACTGGTCAGGTGCAGGTTCCTGAAGGTCACCTGTTCGTTTTAGGAGATAATCGCAGGGACAGTCTGGACAGCCGCTATTTTGGTTTCGTACCGATCGAAGCGGTAGTGGGAAAAGTGGATGTCCGCTACTGGCCATTTTCCCAGTTAGCTTTACAATTTTAGAAGATAATTCCAGCCGTCCGTCGGGCGGTTTTTTTATGTGGATTTATTAATAACGGGTTCGTGAAAAGAAAGCACATTCGGCTGCAGAATACGAAAAAAATGATAAACTAGTAGGAAAGGAAATGGAAGGAAGGAGTGTGTTTTATGGGGATGCGTTTATTGCTCGGCCGCTCAGGAGCAGGGAAAAGCACACGATGCTTAGAAGAAATTGAAAGCAGATTAAAAGAAGACCCTAAAGGGCCTCCTATTATCTATATTGTTCCAGAACAAATGACGTTTCAGCAGGAATACGCGCTGCTGAAACGGGAGGGCATTGAAGGATCGATACGGGCGCAAGTGTTCAGCTTTTCACGGCTGGCCTGGAGGGTTTTACAGGAGACCGGGGGCGGTACGAAGAAGTTTTTGACGTCTACCGGTGTGCAAATGATGCTTCGTAAAATCGTGGAAGAGCGTACCTCCGACTGGAAAGTATTTCAGAAGGCGATCGAAAAGCAGGGGTTTATTGAACAGCTGGAAGGTATGATAACAGAATTCAAGCGGTACCGGATTACTCCGGAACACCTTCATGCTCAAATGGAAGGGCTCGACCGCTTTCAGCACACAACGAGCCAGGAAGAAGGACTAAGGGATAAGCTTGATGATTTGAATTATATTTACGACCGCCTGGTGGACGCTTTACGCGAGCAGTACATAGACAGCGAAGATCAATTGCAGCTGCTCGCCAGTAAAATTCCGGAAGCAGGTTTTTTGGAAGGCGCAGAAGTTTATATTGATGGTTTCCATAGTTTCACGCCCCAGGAATGCGGTGTGCTGGAAGAGTTATTGAAAAAGGTGGACAAGGTTCACGTTACTCTAACGACGGAACGGCCGGAGGGAGATGCAAATCCGGAACTTGATCTCTTTCATGAAACGAAAGAAACGTATTTGAATTTAAAAGAAATTACAAGGATAGCTGGGTCTCAGGTGGATGAGGTGGTCATTCTCGATCATACGAAAGGCCGCATGAAGGATCAGCCGGCCTTTCAGCATCTGGAGAAATACTTTGATCAGCGCCCGGCTCCTGCTTTTGAAGGGCAGGCACCCATTCACATTGCGGAGGCAGTTCACCCTCGTGCCGAAGTGGAAGGTGCGGCTCAGGAAATTTTACGGCTGGTACGTGAAGAAGGATATCGTTATAAGGATATGGCGATTCTGATGCGGGAACCTGAGGTTTATCACAGCTTAATTGAAACCTTGTTTAATGACTACGGAATTCCAGTATTTATTGATGAAAAAAGGACGATGCTGAATCACCCTATGATTGAGCTCATCCGCTCAGGACTTGATGTCGTAGAAGGAAACTTCCGGTACGATGCGCTTTTCCGCCTGTTGAAAACTGGGTTTATTCCGGCGACAAATCGAACGTATCCGCTCAATGAGAATGCGATCGATGAGCTGGAGAACTATGTCCTCGAATACGGTATCCGCTCGAGGACTCAGTGGTTCTCAAGTAAGGACTGGATTTATCAGCGATTTAGAGGATTTGAGCAGGCTTCTCAGACCGATGAGGAAAAGCAAAAACAACAGCGGATTAATGCGTACCGGAAGCAGGTACGCGATGCGCTGGAGGAATTCGACGAACGACTTCGCGCCGTTGACACGATTGAAGAAAAAGCCGTTGTTATTTACGAGTGGCTTGAACACCTGCAAGTACCCAGACAGCTTGAAGAGTGGCGTAACCGCTATGATGAAAACGGTGAGATCGAGAGAGGCCGTGAACAGGAGCAGGTGTATGATGCGTTCCTTCAGCTTCTGGACGAAATGGTGGAAATGGCAGGAGATGAAAAAATGTCTCTCCAGGTGTTCCGGAATACGATGGACAGTGGCCTCGAATCTCTTAATTTCGCTCACGTGCCTCCGAGTATGGACCATGTGATTGTCGGAAGTGTGGATCGTTCCAGAATCACGGGTATTAAGGCCTCGTTTTTGTTAGGGGTCACCGATGGTCTGTGGCCGATGAAGCCGCCTAGTGACGGGATGATCTCCGAACAGGAGCGTTCTCTTTTGGCGGAGCACGGACTGCAGCTCGCAGACGGGAGTAACCGGCAGTTGCTTGATGACCGCTTTTATGTATATTTAGCCTTAACCATGCCTAAAAATCATTTGTGGGTCAGCTACCCATTAAGCAATGAAGAAGGCAAATCAAAAGTTCCGGCATCGATTATTCAAAGACTGGAAGAATTATTTCCTTCCTGCAAAGACCATGTCCTGCTGCAGGATCCAGATGATCTTCATGAAGCGGATCGTTTTATTACGACACCGGTCAAAACGAGATCAGCCCTTACTTCACAGCTTGCCAGGTATTTAAAAGGATATGCGATGCAGCCTGTATGGTGGAGTGTGCTGAATTGGTATATCGAACGGGAAGATTCCAATGGCTTAACCCATCGTGTGCTGGAAAGTCTGTTTTACAATAATCAGCCGGTGGATCTCGGGGAAGAAACGACGGGACAGCTGTTTGACAAGCAGGTGAAAACGAGTGTATCAAGACTTGAAACCTATCACAGCTGTTCCTATCAATATTTTGCGAGACATAGCTTGAACCTGGAAGAGCGCCGTACGTATAAACTGGATGCTCCGGATATCGGGCAGCTTTTCCATGAGGCGTTGAAGCAGATTACAGAGTGGATACAAGGAGAAGGCCGGGATTTTGCCCAGCTGAACAAAGAGGAAACGAACAGCTATGCCGCTAAAGCGACTGAACAGCTGGCTCCGATCCTTCAAAATCAGATTCTTCATAGTTCCAACCGATATCAATATATCCAGAAGAAATTGCAGCAGGTCATCGCCCGTGCCGCGTTCGTACTGAGTGAGCAGGCGAGAAGCAGTGACTTTTCACCTGTAGGATTGGAATTAGGATTTGGAACAGGTAATGATGCAAAACTTCCGCCGCTCTCCCTGGATTTACCTAATGGTTATGAACTGATGCTGCGCGGCCGGATTGACCGTGTGGATAAAGCCTTAACAGAAGAAGACCTTTACTTGAGAATTATAGATTATAAATCAAGCGCCAAGGGCTTAAGTTTGATGGATGTTTACTATGGTCTGTCCCTCCAGATGCTCGCTTATCTGGACGTGGTCCTCACCAATGCCGAGCACTGGCTTGGAACAGCAGCTTCACCGGCCGGGGTTCTTTATTTCCACGTTCATAATCCTATGATTACAGGCAGCCGGATGCTTCAGGATGCGGCGATCGAAGAAGAGATTTTCAAGAAGTTCAAAATGCAGGGGCTTCTGCTTGAAAACGAGCGTATCATCCAGATGATGGATACAGGACTTGAAAAAGGCCACAGTCAGATCGTTCCGGCTGGTTTGAAAGCGAAAGGCGGTTTTTATAAAAATTCTAAAACCGCTGATGCTGAACGTTTCCAACAGCTGAGCCATTACATCCGCGAGCTGATGAGCCGTGCGGGCACAAATATTACGGACGGAAAAGTGGATTTGAATCCTTATCAGCAGAAACAGCAAAGCGCCTGTAATTTCTGTCCGTACCGTTCCGTCTGTCAATTTGACCCTACCCTTGAGGAGAATAATTTCCGGAAACTGAAAGAACTGAAGGATGAAGATGTATTGGAACGAATGGTGAATAGAGAGGAGGGATCTGCTTGGTAAGTTGGACGGAAGAACAGGAGCGGGCGATTTATACGCATGGATCAAATATTCTGGTAGCTGCTGCCGCTGGCTCAGGGAAGACAGCGGTTCTTGTTGAAAGGATTATTCAAAAACTGCTGCATGAAGAGGATCCAGCGGACATTGATTCTTTACTGGTCGTTACGTTTACGAATGCAGCAGCGCAGGAGATGAGAAATCGAGTGGGGCAGGCGTTAAGTAAAGCGCTGGAAGCAAATCCTGGCTCCCATCATTTGAAGAAACAGCTGTCGCTGCTACAGAATGCATCCATTTCGACGCTGCACTCTTTTTGTATGGAAGTGGTGCGGAGGTATGCTTACCGGCTTGATCTTGACCCGGGCTTTCGAATTGCCGATACGGTAGAAGCCGACCTCATTCAGCAGGAAGTATTAGAGGAGCTTTTTGAGGACTGGTATGGAAAAGAAGGAGAAGAGCAGGAGAGATTCTTTGATATTGTGGACCGTTTCTCGAGTGATCGCAGTGATCTGGATGTAGAGAAGGTGATTCTTGAGTTGTACACGTTTGCTACGCAGAACCCTTGGCCGGAAGTATGGCTGGATCAAATGGTGGAGATGTACAACGTCCAGGAAGTAGATGGAGAAGATCAGCTACCATGGCTTCATCTATTGAAAGATGAAGTCAGCAGTCATTTAAAAGCAATGGAAGCGGAAGCTCAGAAATTTATGGATCTTACCAAAGAGCCGGATGGTCCTTATACGTACGGGGAAACCGCTGACTCCGATCTTGAAATGATTCAACAGGCAAAAGGGGCGATGGCTCACTCCTGGGAAGAATTACAATCTTATATTAGTGAGCAGTCCTTCGCTACCCTTTCTAAAAAGAAAATGGAATGTAATGAAGAGAAGAAAGAACAGGCCAAGAAAATCCGGGACCGCTATAAGAAACGCTGGAATGAAATGCGTGATGAATGGTTTTCAAGATCCTTGAGCAGTTATTTACAGGATATGCAGGAGCTTTATCCGGTCATGGAACAACTGGCTGTAGTGGTGAAAGATTTCAAGCAGCGCTATGAACAGTTAAAGAAAGAAAAAGCAATTGTGGACTTCTCAGACTTGGAACATTACTGCCTGCAGATTCTGCTTGATGAATCCTCTACGCCGGAACAGCCGGTTCCTTCCTCAGTAGCAGCCGGCTTTCATCAGCAGTTCAGTGAAGTACTGATTGATGAATATCAGGATACGAACCTGGTACAGGAGACGCTGCTTCGTTTATTAACCGATGCTCCGGAAGCCGGGAACTTATTTATGGTAGGGGATGTGAAGCAGAGTATTTATCGTTTCCGTCATGCCGAACCTTCTTTGTTTCTCCAAAAATATAAATCGTACGGCTATCTTGAAAATGAAGGGGAACGGATTGACTTAGCCCGCAATTTTAGAAGCCGGAAGCAGGTGCTGGACGCGACCAACTATATTTTCCGTCAGGTGCTGGATGAAGAAGTCGGGGAAATGGAATATGAGAAAGAAGCCGAGCTTATCTATAGTAATCAAACGTATGACGAATGGGCACCTTCAAGTCCTGAAGCTGAACTATTTGTAATCGACCGGGAGTCCAAAGAGGATGATGAGGAAGAGAATGAGGATTATAAGGACCTGGAGAAAGCCCAGTTAGAAGCGAGAGCATACGGCCAGATGATTCGAAAATGGCTTGGTCACGACGGAGAACCGCCGCTTGAAGTCATGGATAAGGAAACGGGAACAAAGCGTCCGATTCAGTACCGGGATATTGTCCTGTTAATGCGTTCCATGACATGGGCGCCAATGATCGTGGATGAACTGAAACAGCAGGGCATTCCGGTTTATGCGGAACTTTCGACCGGCTATTTTGAAGCAATTGAAATTAAGATTATGCTCAGTTTGTTAAAAGTTATTGATAATCCGATGCAGGATATACCCCTCGCCTCTGTTCTGAAGTCTCCAATCGTCGGACTGAATGAGGACGAGCTCGCAAGGCTGAGACTCGCCAGAAAGCGGGTCAGCTATTACGAAGCTATGAAAGAGTACCCTGGAAATGATGAATTAGGCAGAAAGGTAGCCAACTTTTTCAAACTGATTGAAAGCTTTAGAGAGCGGGCCAGGCAGGGAGCTTTATCAGAACTGATCTGGGATATTTTCCGAGAAACGGGTTATTATGATTTCGTGGGAGGCATGCCAGGCGGACGTCAGCGTCAGGCCAACCTCCGCGCTCTTTATGACAGAGCGAGATCCTATGAGACTACATCCTTCCGAGGACTGTTCCGATTTTTGAGGTTCATTGAACGGATGGAAGAGCGAGGCGATGATCTGGGAGCGGCACGTGCTCTTGGCGAACAGGAAGACGTGGTCCGGATTATGACCATTCACAAAAGTAAAGGCCTGGAGTTTCCTGTCGTCATCTTAGGGGCGATGGATAAACAGTTCAATATGATGGACTTGAAGGATCGGTACTTGCTTCATAAAGATTATGGTTTTGGTTCAAGATATATAAATCCCCATAAGCGGCTGATGTATCCGACGCTTGCTTATCACGCCTTAAAGCAGGCCAAGAGAAGAGAACTGCTGGCAGAGGAAATGCGAGTCTTATATGTAGCCATGACCCGTGCCAAGGAAAAGCTGATTATGGTGGGGAATGTTGCTTCTTTCGATAAAAAACAGGAAAAGTGGCAGACATTTCTGGATACACCGGAATGGGTGCTCCCGCCTCATGATCGGCTTGATGCTAAATCCTACCTGGACTGGGTAGGACCTGCACTGATCCGCCATCGGCATGCGGAAGAGCTCCGAGGCAGTATTGAAGTGACCACATCCGATGACATTTATGCAGACGCGTCAGAGTGGAAAGTGAATATAGCGCATGGCAGTCAATTCGCCGTCCTTGATGAATCCCAAGAGAAGAGGGATGAGGAGCTGCGCACTGCTATTGAAGAGTGGCAGCCTGCAGAAGACTATGACCAAGAAAAAGATATGGTCGAGAAGCGGTTAAGCTTCGTTTATCCTCATCATAAAGCGGCCTACTCGCGGGCTAAACAGACCGTTACAGAAATTAAAAGGCAGCGCGAAACGAAAGATGAGTATTCAAGCGACCAGCTCCTGGTGCCTTATCAGGCTCCAATCCAGAAACGGCCAAGATTTATGCAAGCTGATCAAAGATTATCAGCGGCTGAGAAAGGAAGCGCTATGCATACGGTCATGCAGCATATTCCATTGTCCCATAAACACAATTCTGAAGAAGTAGAAGAGTTTGTCGAACATCTGGTACTAACAGACGTGCTTCGTCGTGAAGAAGCAGATGTTATTGACACAGCAGCTATTGCAGCATTCTTTGAAACCTCTGTGGGTCAATTTGTACTCGAAGCGGATCACGTGGAGCGCGAGGTGCCGTTCAGTCTCACGCTGCCGGCTCATGAGGTGTATCCTGATTGGGAGTCACCAGAAAATGAACAGGTCTTTATTCAGGGGGTTATTGACGCTATGATTCCTTATGAAGATGGCTGGATGATCCTGGATTACAAATCTGATCAAATTGATCCTGAGAAGAAGTCGGTAGAAGAAACTATGAAGGATCGCTACCGCACCCAAATAGAAATGTATCGGTATGCACTAGAAAAGATATGGAAAGAGCCCGTTCGTAAGAGTTGTCTGTACTTGTTTGAAGGGTCGATACTTGTGGAGGTCGATTAAATGGAAGGTACATGTGAATTGTGTTTTCGTACGCCGGTCAGAACGACGGAGCACCACTTAATTCCAAGACAGCATGGGGGAGCCATGGGCGTGACGGTGTGGCTGTGTGATGCCTGTCACCGGCAGGTTCATGCTCTTTTCACCAATGAAGAACTTGCGAACTTTTATCATACTCTTGAGCGTCTGCGTGAACATCCTGATATGGAAAAATATTTGAACTGGATTAAAAAGCAGGATCCTCAAAAAGAAGTCACCACCAGAAAGTCCAACCGCAGACGCCGAAGATAACCAGACAATGTCCGAATTAAATATCAATGAAAAAATCCGCATGGTTCTATTTCGAACCATGCGGATTTCACATATAAGTGCATTATACTGCTTGTTGATAAACCCTTTCACCATCAGGGTGAAATTTATAATAAAGTGGATAGGCTCTGGTATAACAATACTGGATGACAGGACCGAGAAACAGCATAGGGGCTAGAGTTCCAAGTCCTACTGGGCCTCCAATGAGCAGGGCAAGAGACGTCATGGTTACCGCAACCAGGGTTTGACCTGTTTGGAGGCTCAAGTTAAACCGTGCACTAACTGCTAAGAACAATTGGTCAACCGGGGCACGCGGAAACTGAGGTAGAATATAAATGGCTACTCCCAGTCCAATGATAGCTACGCCGGTGAACAGAGCTGCGGTTTGCAGAATAAATGGAGCTGTCGATAGATCGACATTTGCGAATACAATCTCAAGCCAAAAGTCGAGAATCAGACTTTCCATAATAACAGGTACGACGGCTCTTACCTCGGGCAGATTCTTCATTAGTTTCGCATTAATAAATATAATAAGCAGCTGAAAAGCACCATACCAGAATCCAACCGTAAAACCAAGATGATCAGAAACTCCAATAAAAAAGGATGTCCAGAATCCTGCCCCAAGTGTCGCATTAATTAAGAGGGCGACTCCGAAGAAGTTGACGAGCATTCCGAATAAGTAAACCAAGGATCGATAAAGCATGAGGTACTCCTCCCTTCCAAATAGATTGACATTAGAGGGGTTTCTCTAAAATCGTGACCACATTCTATTAGCGATTATTTAGTGCGTCAATGCACAAAATTCTCCAGATAAAAGTTGCTATTTTTCCGTCTTTTTTAACTTTAGTGATGCTTTTAAGGTAAAGCTCCCGTTTGTTGAAGACTCAGTTTCGAGATAAACGGGTCCGTTACTTTATGTGGAAAAGGGCTGGTGGGGAAATAACTCGCTTTCCTATGGGGGAACGGTGAGCTTCCTCG
>NZ_JAIVAL010000009.1 GCF_020171985.1 Halobacillus halophilus | reverse complement strand
TTCCCCTTACGCCAAGTAAGTAAGATCCCTCAGAGACGATGAGGTTGATAGGTCCGAGGTGGAAGCGTGGTGACACGTGAAGCTGACGGATACTAATGGATCGAAGACTTATCTATCTAGTAAGAAATGTTAGTCGGAAGAGACGTTCGCTCGTCCGATGGTTGAATGATTGCCTTATCCAGTTTTGAGGGTTTACCTCAAACTGTATATGATGTGGTGGTGAAGGCGAAGAGGTCACACCTGTTCCCATGCCGAACACAGAAGTTAAGCTCTTCAGCGCCGATGGTAGTCGGGTCGATCCCCGTGAGAGTAGGACGCCGCCACGTTGTATCAATTTTTTCTCGAGAATATTTTTTCCTTAACTTGGGAATAATATAAATATGTCTCATACATCAGCATAATCTTATGGGAACAATTAATTTCCCACACTATCGCGGGGTAGAGCAGTCTGGTAGCTCGTCGGGCTCATAACCCGGAGGTCGCAGGTTCAAATCCTGCCCCCGCAACCAATTTAAATTAATGAACTACGTCGAATTCACTTCTTGGTTCATTAATAATGGTAGTACTGAAAAGTGCAACCAAATTATTTCAACTAACTACTCTGAATTACATCCTTGGTAGTTAAAAATCAGTAGTACTGAAAAGTGCAACCAATTAATATTGATGAACCACGTCGAAATTACTTTTTCATTCATCAATAATGGTAGTACTGAAAAGTGCAACCAACTTATTTAAACTTCATGTAACGATAATTTACTTCTCAACTACTTTGCTTTAGTTGATTTTTTTAAATTTAATACATATTTTTCTTTACTGGTCCGGTAGTTCAGTTGGTTAGAATGCCTGCCTGTCACGCAGGAGGTCGCGGGTTCGAGTCCCGTCCGGACCGCCATTTTTAAATTAATTTTCCAACCTTAGGAAGCATTCCTAAGGTTTTTATTATGGAATTTTTTATATAAGGTCTTCTATTGGTATAATAGTTAGAAGGAGTTATGCTACTTAGGAGGCAGAACATGGACGAATTTCAATTTATTCAAGCAATTCAGCCTGGTTACTATCGTCAGTCCACACTGATTAAAGGAGTGAGTGATGATGCAGCGGTGTTTAGACCTATAGACAAGGATGTGGTTACTGCTGTAGATACGATGGTGGAAGGGGTTCATTTTTCAAGAAAAACAATGGAGCCTTATCATATTGGGTACCGCGTGCTGGCAGCAAACTTAAGTGATTTAGCTGCGATGGCCAGTTCTCCCGCTTTTTATTTGGTTTCAATCGTGATCCCGGAAGGGTGGAGCGACCGGGAACTAAAGGAACTCTACACCGGCATGCAGGATTTAGCTTCTCTTTATCAAATGGATTTGATCGGAGGGGATACCGTGTCTGGAAGTGAGTTGGCCATCTCGATTACCATAATCGGTTATGTGGAGAAAGACCAAGCGAGATATAGATCGCAGGCGGAGCCCGGAGATGTTGTATTTGCGACAGGTACCTTGGGAGATTCAAGAGCCGGGTTGGAGATTCTTCTCAACGGTTCATCTGGTGAATCTTCAGAGGAATTCTTTATTGAAAGACATCGGACGCCTGATCCACGAGTGTTCTTTGCGCTTGAGCTAGAGGAGATTCCAAGGGTCGCTCTTAATGATATAAGTGATGGAGTAGCTAATGAAGCAAATGAGATAGTGGAAGCGTCTCGTGTTGATTTACACCTGGATATGGACAAGCTCCCTTTCACATCTTCTATAAAAGATCTTTTTCCAGATACATATAAAGATTGGATCCTTTCCGGAGGAGAAGACTTTGAGCTGGTGGGAACGGTCGAGGAAACCATGTGGCCGAAAGTCCAGAAGGCAGCCCAAAAAACGGGGGTGAAAGTAAGCCGGATTGGATCCGTTCAGGCTATGAAGGAAAAAGCTCCTCACGTATATTTACATGAAGGTGGAAAGAAAAACGTATTAACGAAGTCAGGGTACACACATTTAAAGACAAAGGGTGAGTAGATGGCCGTATATCAATGGAAAAGTTCTTCTCCTGAGGAAACGATGGCTTTTGCTGAGAAGCTGGGTCATCGACTTGGTGAGGGAGATGTATTAACATTAGAAGGAGACTTAGGCGCTGGGAAAACAACTTTTACAAAGGGGCTGGGATTAGGTCTTGGAGTAAAGCGCACGATTAATAGTCCAACGTTTACTATTATGAAGGAATACATGGGGCGTCTGCCTTTTTATCATATGGACGTCTATAGACTGGAAGATAGTGATGAAGATTTAGGATTTGAAGAGTTTTTTGAAGGGGAGGGTGTATGTGTCGTAGAATGGGCGCATTACATTGAGGAGTTTCTCCCTGAAGAGCGTCTGGATATAACCATTTCGTACGATAGCGAATCAAACCGGACCATTTCTCTTAAAACTTCTTCAACCCATTTTGACGAGGTTTGTAAGGAGATCATGAAATGAATATTTTATCAATTGACACTTCTAATTATGTGATGGGAGTAGCAGTCGTAAAAAGCGGCATCGTGATAGGCGAATATACCACGAATATAAAAAAGAACCACTCGATTCGACTGATGCCCGCGATTGACCAACTAATGAAGGAAACCAATACACTGCCGGAAGAACTGGACCGGATTGCAGTAGCGCAAGGACCAGGATCTTATACAGGCGTAAGGATTGGTTTAACAACGGCTAAGACGATGGCATGGGCACTGGATATACCTGTGGTAGGAGTTTCAAGTCTCGAGGCTGTAGCTGGACAAGGTTTATTTTTCGATGGGTATATATGTCCGTTTTTTGATGCCAGGCGTGGGCGTGTGTACACGGGGCTTTACAATAATAGGATGGAGATTGTAAAACCAGAGACAAACATTTCGATGGAAGACTGGTTAAAAGAACTTCAAAACCTTGATAAGCAGGTTTTATTCCTGAGTCAGGATGTACAGGTTTACGAAGATATGGTGAGAGACACGATAGGAGCACAGGCTGTTATCCCGGATGGTCCTTACCATTTTGCCAGGCCGTCGCTCATTGCTTTTGCAGCTCAAAGAAAAGAACCTGAAAGCCTCCACGAACTGGTTCCTAATTATTTGCGCCTTCCGGAAGCAGAAGCTAAATGGCTGGCTCAGCAGGAGAAGTAAGATGACTTCTATACGTGAAATGACTTTAGAGGATATAGATGAAGTAATGGAAGTGGAACGGGCTTCCTTTGCCGTTCCCTGGTCGGAAGGTACGTTTCGGCAGGAAGTAGAGGATAACCCGTACGCACATTATTATGTGTTTGAGAAAGATGATCATGTAGTGGGTTACTGCGGGCTTTGGCTCGTTATTGATGAAGCACATGTTACGAATATTGCCATCCATCCAGAAGCACGCGGGAATAAATATGGCGAGCAGTTATTCAAGCATACGTGCGATGAAGCAATCCAGCATGGAGCGATTCAGTTATCATTGGAAGTAAGAGTTTCGAATACGGCTGCGCAGCACATGTACCGTAAATTCGGCTTGGTCCCAGGGGGCATCCGGAAGAGGTATTATACAGATAATGGTGAAGATGCGCTAGTCATGTGGGTGGGATTAAAATGAGTCAAGATCAGTATATCTTAGCTATTGAAACGAGCTGTGATGAGACAGCTGTAGCCATAGTTAAAAACGAAAGAGAGCTCGTCACGAACGTTGTAGCTTCTCAGATTGAAAGCCATAAACGTTTTGGCGGGGTAGTTCCTGAGATCGCATCTCGTCATCATATTGAGCAGATTACAATAACACTTGAGGAAGCTTTGAAAGAAGCAGACCTTACGATAGATGATATGGATGCCATTACGGTGACAGAAGGGCCAGGATTAGTGGGCGCGCTGCTTGTAGGGGTAAATGCGGCTAAATCTATAGCATTTGCCAAGCAGAAGCCTCTTGTCGGTGTCCATCACATTGCCGGCCATATCTACGCTAATCGATTGGAGAAAGAATTCGAATTTCCATTACTTTCTCTCGTCGTTTCTGGAGGTCATACCGAGCTGATTCTTATGAGGGAGCATGGATCCTATGAAATCATTGGAGAGACGCGTGACGATGCAGCAGGTGAAGCTTATGATAAGGTAGCTCGGACATTAAGGCTTCCTTATCCTGGAGGACCAGAAATTGACCGCCTCGCTGCAGAAGGGGAAGAATCGATTGATTTTCCGAGAGCATGGCTTGAACAGGGGTCTTATGACTTCAGCTTCAGTGGGTTGAAATCGGCGGTGATCAATCGCCTTCACAATGCTGACCAAAAAGGCGAAAAGCTAAGACCGGAAGATATTGCTTCCAGCTTTCAGGCAAGCGTCGTGGACGTGTTATCCACAAAAGCTTACCGAGCCGCTGAAGAATACGGTGTAAAACAGTTGATTGTCGCTGGAGGAGTAGCTGCAAATAAGGGACTCCGCAAAGCACTTGTTGATAAGTTTGAAGAATCTGAAACAGAGTTATTAATTCCTCCCATGCATTTATGTACAGATAATGCTGCTATGATTGCTGCCGCAGGAGCCGTAGCCTTTAACCAGGGACACCGCTCAGGCTGGGATTTGAACGCTAATCCGGGTCTTGATCTAGAACAATATGGTAATCGCAAATATGCAGCTGAAAAATCTCCTTAGTATGTTAAGGAGATTTTTTTATGGGAAAAGATAATATAAGTTATACACAAATGTATATTTATACTGTTGATAAGTTGAAACGCACCTATTAACAAAGATAAAGAAAACGGTACCAAAAATGTGGATAAAATTTAATTTTTCTGTGGATAATGTGTATAAACCTGTTGAGAACTATTAAAAACGGTGCACAACTGTTGAAAAGTGTGTGGATAAACTGTATTCAACCATACACGCCTATACAAGGGTGATATGGATAAAAATAGGCACCTCAGGTCATCCATATTCTGGATAACTTGAGGTGCCTTTCATTTTCTTGCCATCTTGTTATTCGTGCAGGGATTCCCATTCTTCCATCAGCTTTTCCACACGCTGCTGGGTTTGTGAGCTGCTCTCTGTGAGTTCAAGGGAGCGCTCGTGGTCCTGGTATACCTCAGGATCGCATAAGAGCTCTTCAATTTCTTCAAGTTTTGCTTCGAGTTTTTCGATTTCTTCTTCAATTTCAGCTATACGACGGTTTTTCTTACGCTCTTCACGTTTCACTGCTTTATCTTCCTGAAAGCTGTTTTTAGCCTGTGGTTCTTTAGATTGTGGTTCATTTTCCAGACGTTCAGCTTCTTCAATTTGCTGAAGCTCATATTCTTCCTGTTTTTTATTCACATAGTAATCATAGTCACCGAGAAACAATCGCGTTTCTTCCGGGAGCATTTCCACAACGTTTGTTGCGATTTTGTTAATAAAGTAACGGTCGTGAGAAACAAACAGCAAAGTCCCGGGATAATCAATAAGCGCTGCTTCCAGGACCTCTTTACTATCCAAATCCAGGTGGTTGGTCGGCTCATCGAGCACAAGGAAGTTAGCTTCAAGCATCATCAGCTTTGCTAATGAAAGACGAGCTCTTTCACCGCCGCTAAGGGCAGAGACGGGTTTAAGCACATCTTCACCAGAAAATAGGAAATTTCCAAGTACGGTACGAATATCTTTTTCATTTTTAAAAGGATAATCATCCCAAAGTTCCTGCAGGACATTTTTCTTCGGGTTAAGCTTGGTCTGTTCCTGATCGTAATAACCTATTTGAACATTCGTTCCTAGCTTAATATCACCTTTAGCTGCTTTTAACTCGCCAAGGATCGTTTTAAGCAGGGTGGTTTTTCCAACCCCGTTTGGTCCGACAAGAGCAACCGAATCCCCGCGACTTAAGTCGAAAGAGACATTTTCAAAGACGGAAGAATCTTCATTGTACTTAAACCCAAGTTCTCTTAGCTTCAGAACGTCATTTCCACTCTTTTTAGAAACTTGGAAGCTAAATTTCGCCGACTGATTGTCGTCTTTCGGTTTCTCAAGCTTGTCCATTTTCTCAAGCTGTTTCCGACGGCTTTGTGCTCGCTTACTGGTCGTTGCACGAACGATGTTCTTCTGGATGAAGTCTTCCATCCGCTTAATTTCTTCCTGCTGCTTTTCAAAGTGCTTCATTTCAATCTCAAAATCGGCTTCTTTTTTCTTCAAATAGTCGCTGTAGTTGCCAGGGTATTTCTTAGAAGATTGAAAGGCAATTTCATAAACGGTATTTACGATCTTGTCGAGAAAATACCGGTCGTGGGAGACGATGACAACAGCGCCCTTATAACCCTGTAAATATCCTTCCAGCCATGATAGCGTGTCGATGTCCAGGTGGTTGGTTGGCTCATCGAGAATTAGAACATCCGGACTGGTCAACAATAACTTACCAAGAGCTAGTCGAGTTTTCTGGCCGCCGCTCAATGAAGTGATTGGGGTGTTCCAGTCAAAATTATGGAAGTTCAATCCATTCAGGACGGATTTAATTTCCGTTTCATACTGATAACCGCCCGCTGTTTTGAAATATTCCTGCTTACGGTCATAAGTAGAGAGGAGCTGCTGATAGCGATCGGGATCATCCATAAGATCCGGGTCTGCCATATTGACTTCCGTAGATCGCAGTTCATCTTCCAGTTCCTTTAAATGAGAAAAAACCTTTTCCATTTCATTCCATATGGTTTCCTCGGACTGAAGACCTGTATCCTGAGCCAAGTATCCGACGGTCGTTTCCTTCGGTTTAAAAATGTCGCCGGAATCGTAGCTCATTTCACCGGCCATCATCTTCAGCAATGTCGATTTTCCTGTACCATTTCGACCGACAATTGCGATCCGATCATTCATTTGTACTTCCAATTTAATATTTGATAAAATCAATTCCGCTCCGAATCGTTTGGTCAATTGATTTAATTGCATGAGAATCATGTCGTTTCACCTCAATGAGATAAGTGTATCGTATCGGGGATTCTTCTAGCAAGATAATGCCCCTGAGTTTGTGAAATCTTTAACGTCTAGCCGTTGATTTTTTGTTAGAATAAGAGTAATGTAACTAACAGTAAGTTTGTGAATTTACTCGTAAAGGGGTAAGACCATGTCAGAGTTTACACATTTTAATGAACAAGGGCGCGCCCGTATGGTGGATATCTCCAGTAAGGGAGAAACCGTTCGGACTGCGGTGGCCTACAGCAGTGTACAAGCCAACGAAGAAATTTATCATAAAATTACCAATCAGGAAATAGCGAAAGGCGATGTGCTCGCGGTGGCGCAAGTTGCAGGGATTATGGCAGCGAAGAAAACATCAGATTGGATTCCCATGTGTCACCCATTGTCATTAAGCGGGGTCGACATATCATTCGACTGGGAAACAAGTCATTCTTATACATTACAGATTCAAGCGGCTGTGAAAACAAAGGGAAGTACAGGGGTAGAAATGGAAGCGTTAACGGCTGCTTCCGCTACAGCTTTAACTATTTATGATATGTGTAAAGCTCTTGATAAAGGAATGGTTATCGGGCCGACCTATCTCATGGAGAAAACAGGCGGCAAAACCGGTGATTATCAGCGAGAGAGCCGGTAAAGGAGGCAGAGTCATGGATTTAGAAGAACATACTAAGATCCCGCAAGCTACAGCAAAACGATTGCCGTTGTATTACCGCTTTTTAAACAATTTGCACGGCCAGGGGAAAATGCGTGTCTCATCGAAAGAGCTGAGTGAAGCGGTGAAAGTAGATTCCGCTACGATCCGTCGCGACTTTTCTTATTTTGGAGCCCTTGGGAAAAAAGGGTACGGCTACAATGTAGAGTACTTATTATCTTTTTTCCGAAAGACGCTCGATCAGGATGAAACGACAAAGGTTGCGCTAATTGGAGTCGGTAATTTAGGTACCGCATTCTTAAATTATAATTTCACAAAAAATAATAATACGAAAATAGAGATTGCCTTTGATGCCAGCCGCGAAAGAGTCGGAAGTGAAGTCGGCGGTGTCCGTGTTGAGCATATTGATGATATGGAAGAGAAAATGGGAGACTTGGCCGTAGCCATTCTTACTGTTCCGGCGTCAGAGGCGCAAGGCATTGCCGACCGGCTCGTAGATGCAGGGGTCAGTGCGATTCTGAACTTTACACCGGCGCGGATCACTGTCCCGTCCCATGTTCGTGTCCACCATATTGACCTCGCTATCGAACTTCAGGCACTGGTTTATTTTCTGAAACATTATCCTCTGGATGAGGAAGAGGAAGAATAGAGTAGAGAGACAGTCCAATGCTGATTGGGCTGTTTTTTCTTGAACAATAATAAAGGGGAAAGCTGACTAAAAAAAGGCTCAGAGTGAAAACTCTGAGCCTCATTTACTTAATCAGTAGTTTTTTTCCATTGGTTATCAATGAGCATCTTACCTGGCCACGTATAAGCCATAATACCGCCATCTACCGTAATGTCCTCACCGGTAATATACGAACTTTCGTCTGAGGCCAAGAACAGCGCAACATTTGCAACTTCTTTAGGATCGCCTAAGCGCCCCATCGGAGTGACCCACTTGTTGGCTTCGCGGAATTCACGTCCTTGCTCCTGCTGTTTCGATCCGGCTAGTTCATCGATCAGCGGCGTTTCAATCGTTCCTGGTGCAATGGAGTTCACTCGAATGCCTTCTCGTGCGTAATCAATCGCCATCGCCTTTGTAAAGTTCGTAATGCCGCCTTTAGCTGCGTTGTATCCGGAGCGGTCCAGGTCAGCCGCTCTTCCGGACATAGAAGACGTATTAATGATCGATCCGCTTCCTTTTTCCAGCATAAGAGGGAGCAAGTATTTGCTTGTTAAGAAAGTACCGCGCAGATCGACTGCGATAATCTGGTCGAACAGCTCCACAGGATACTCATGTACTTTTCCGCCTTCTTCATCGATTCCGGCATTGTTGAATAAGACATCTATGGATCCGTACGTGTCTTTCACGTGTTGAGCTAAGCTTGTTACGCTTTCTTCGTTCGATACATCTACATATACAAACTCGGCTTTTCCACCGTTTTCTTTAACTTCGTTAACCGTGTTTTGAACGTCTGCTTCGTTCACATCCGCACAGACAACAGTTGCCCCTTCTTCTGCAAAAAGCTTGACCGTTGCCTGGCCAATTCCTGTGGCAGCGCCTGTTACTACGGCTATTTTCTGGTTTAGTCGTCCCATTTTTTGAGAACCTCCTTTAATCATTCTCCTACTGCATACCCCCCTTTTTTAAAGCAAAAACTCTCTCTATCTCTTTAAAACGCTTCCAATCGGTTAAAAATGTTTTTTTAAGCACGGATGTGGAATAATCTAAAAGGATCTTAGAAACGCTTGTAAAAAGAGATAAGCATACACGTGGAGAAACACGATCAACAGTGGTATAGTGGAAAAATAATTCGAGTTCCGAAGTAATCAAGAGAGGAGGCATCTAATGAGTAAACTACCTAATAAATGGCTCGTGGTTGTATCGGTTCTTTTCGGTACATTCACCGTTATCCTAAATAATAGTATGTTAAATCCAATCCTGCCGAAGTTTATTGAGATCTTCGACTCCAATGCGGTGGCTGTTGGATGGATCTTAACCATTTTCATGGTCTCTATGGGAATGACAATGCCGCTGACGGGTTATTTTGGAGACCGCTTTGGCAAGAAAAAAGTGTACGTAACAGGACTTGCCATCTTTATTGCAGGTTCTCTGTCCGGTTTTTTCTCAGAAACGCTGGCCATGGTCATCATCTCCCGGGCTATACAAGGAATGGCCGGAGGTTTAATGCTTCCTATTGCGATGGCATTAATCTTTAATTCCTTCCCGAAACATGAACGTGGACTTGCGGTTGGAGTATATGGGATTGCTGCCATGGTCGCCCCAGCCATTGGTCCGACGATCGGCGGCTTCTTAATTCAATACCTCGAATGGCCCTGGCTGTTCGCCTTTAATATTCCGTTCGGGTTAACAGGATTAATTCTATCTTCTAAATTCCTGGAACGCACCGAGACGCATCCCGAGAAGAAGTTCGATTTAATCGGGTTTCTGGTGATCACTTCGGGTATTGGTTCGATTTTATTTGCCTTAGGGCGTGGAAGAACTGTAGAGAACTTATTCGACCCTCTAAACATCGCTTTAATTGTCGGGGGACTGATCGCCGTCGTTTTATTCGTGTTCTATGAAAACCGGCAGGACGATCCATTACTGAACTTATCTGTTTTTAAAGTCCCTACGTATTCCGTGTCCATCGTTGTGACGAGCGCAGCTTCGATTGGGTTATTTTCTGGAATATTCCTGCTGCCTTTACTCATTCAAAACGTCTATGGAATGAATGCGATTATGACCGGCCTGCTCTTCCTGCCGGCAGCGGCTGCTAGTGGTGTATTTATGTCGCTCGGCGGAAGGCTGCTCGATAAAAAAGGACCAAAGTACGTTGTACCGCCGGGTCTTGCGATTATGGCAATTGCGACGCTAGGATTAAGTTTTCTGCAGCTGAGTACGCCTTACTGGCTGATTCTTGCGCTTAACACAGTCCGCGGCATGGGCATGGGAATGAGCAATATGCCAGCGACCACATCCGGTATGAATTCCATTCCCGAACCGCTTGTAGCACAGGGCTCCGCGATGAACAATATTATCCGACAGATATCTTCATCCTTAGGAATTGTGTTCTTTTCCATTTATTATGAAGTGAGACGTGCGCAGGTATCGGCAGCTCCTGATATCGATATGCAGGCAGCTACCTTGCAGACACTGAATGAAGCTTTTCTCGTATCTGCGATCGTGCTCCTGATTGCTCTGCCATTTTCCTTTATTTTAAAAGGGGTGCAGGAGGATAAGAATACAGATCAGCAGGAAAAAGAAGCCTAATAAAAAACGCAGGGAAGACGATGGTGTCTTATCCCTGCGTTTTTTGATTCCAATCTTTTCGTAAGAGTCCGTACAGAAGCATATCATAGGCCTGACCATCGCGGAGAATAAATTCCCGGTGCGAACCCTCGTGTACGAAGCCGAGCTTTTCATATAAGCGGCGGGCCGCGGTATTGTATTCAAAAACGGTAAGCTGCAGCCGGTGGAGATTGAGCTCATGAAAAGCGAATTGAATTAATAGTTCCATGGCCTCTGTCCCATAGCCCTTGCCGTACATATCCGGGTCACCGATTCCTATCGTGAGCCAGGCATTCTGCTGGGTCCAGAGAATGCCGTCAAGCTCCACAAACCCGATAAACTGGTCAGCTTCCTTAATCGCAAAGAGGAAATGGCTGTCGTGCTCGTAAGCTTCATCGCGCCACTTTCGCAAGTCTTCCGCTCGTTTCGGCTTTGCGGGAAGAGCATCCAGATGCCTCGCGTAATCGGTTTTATTGTACCATTTGGTCATGTGATCAATATCGTGATCGTCGAGCAGCGTCAGCCTGACGCGTTCGCCGGTGAGTAAAGGTTCCATCGCCATTCCCTCCTTAGGCTACATCATTTATTATTCGACTGGTTCATACGAACGTGCAGATTATACAAACGGATCGCTACAATAATATTTACTGTGGCAACACCTGATAAGACAATCGTAGTAGCATTCCAAATCGTTTCCACTGCGGCCTGGGACGCGAGAAACATAAAGGCGATTCCCACACCGAAGTAGAGGACAGCCATAAGCAGTGGTGAAGTCCTCATATTATAAAAATCCTCCAATAAAGATGGTTTCCAATTGTTCCTGCATCCGCCGGATATCTTCTTCATCCACGAAATACTGCGTAACGACTACAAATGAGTTCATCGCCATATGAGCAATAATTGGTGTAATAATTCGTTTTGTTTTCACATATAGGAAGGCGAATACAACCCCCATGGAGAAGTAAACAAGCATGTGCTTAAAATCAAAGTGGAAAGCACCAAAGACCAAGGCAGAAACTAAAACGGCCAGAAAGAAATTTGTCCGCTTATAAATCGAACCGAAAATCACCTTACGGAAGATGATTTCCTCGGTAATGGGAGCGAACAATACAGGTAGCAGAATAAACAATGGTGATTCACGGGCGATTTCCATGAGTCCCATCGTATTTTCCGACCCTGGCGGAATTCCAAAAACTTGATTCTCAATAGCGGCAGCGACACCCTGGGCAAGCAGAGCCAGTATGACTCCGAGAATAGACCAGAGAACGATGCCTCCCGGTCCTGCTTTATCTTCCCGCATCGCAGTTTCTTTCATATCCGGTTTAAGCAGAACGATAATAATGATCGTTGCCGCTAAAAAGCTCAGCACCGACCAGACCGCAATCGCATCATAATTACTGAGGCCAAACAGCTTGACGAGCGGCACGCCGATCAAGGCGGAGAGCTGGGCAGCGACATACGTCAGAATAATATACCAATAGCGATTTGGCATAAGTGAACGACTCCTTTTATCTATATATATGATGAAAGTTCATACATGCGATATTCAACAAAGCTTACGCCTTAAAATATCTCACAATTCATACTTTATGTATTTTATCATAGTTTCAAAACCATCCCTAAGGATAAAGGGTTATCGTACATAATTTGTCGAAAAAAGATGTGAAAATTTTCTAGGTTTTCTACTTGAAAAATGAAAGTGAATTGATTATGATAAGAATTGTGTTAGCACTCATGTATAACGAGTGCTAATAAACGACAAAAATTGAATTCAACCTTATCAAGGAGGGTGTCCTAATTGTTAAAGCCACTTGGTGATCGTATTGTTATTGAACTAATCGAAGAAGAACAGACTACTGCGAGCGGTATCGTACTTCCGGATTCTGCGAAGGAAAAGCCGCAAGAAGGTAAAGTCATTGCTGTTGGTACTGGCCGCATTACAGACAACGGAGAGAAGATCGCACTTGAAGTCGCGCAAGGCGACCGTGTAATTTATTCGAAGTTTGCCGGTACAGAAGTGAAGTATGAAGGCAATGAATACTTGATTCTGCGCGAGTCAGATGTACTAGCTGTTATTCAATAAGTACAACCATCTCATACTTATAGATGAAGAATCGGTACGATTTTAATAAGGAGGGCATTTTTAATGGCTAAAGAAATTAAGTTTAGTGAAGACGCACGCCGTGCGATGCTTCGCGGAGTAGATACATTAGCAGATGCTGTAAAAGTAACACTGGGACCAAAAGGACGTAACGTCGTTCTAGATAAAAAATTCGGTTCTCCACTCATTACAAACGATGGTGTAACCATTGCTAAAGAAATCGAACTTCAGGATCACTTCGAAAACATGGGCGCTCAGCTTGTGTCCGAAGTTGCTTCTAAAACAAATGACGTTGCCGGTGACGGTACAACAACTGCAACGGTTCTAGCACAAGCAATGATCCGTGAAGGTCTGAAAAACGTAACATCCGGTGCGAACCCAGTAGGCATTCGCCGCGGAATTGAAAAAGCAACCGAAATCGCTACTCAGGAACTACGCAAGATCTCTAAGCCAATTGAAGGCCGCGAGTCCATTTCTCAGGTAGCTTCTATCTCAGCGTCCGATAACGAAGTTGGCCAGCTGATTGCTGAAGCGATGGAGCGCGTAGGAAACGATGGCGTTATTACAATTGAAGAATCTAAAGGTTTCAATACAGAACTAGAAGTGGTTGAAGGTATGCAGTTCGACCGCGGATATGCTTCTCCATACATGGTTACAGACCAGGATAAAATGGAAGCGGTTCTTGAAGATCCTTACATTCTCATTACAGATAAGAAAATCAACAACATCCAGGAAGTACTTCCGGTACTTGAGCAAGTGGTACAGCAGTCTAAACCATTGCTACTGATCTCTGAAGACGTAGAAGGCGAAGCACTTGCTACACTTGTTGTGAACAAACTGCGCGGTACATTCAACGCTGTATCCGTAAAAGCACCTGGATTTGGTGATCGTCGTAAAGCTATGCTTGAGGACATCGCAACCCTGACAGGTGGTCAAGTGATCACAGAAGACCTTGGTCTTGAACTGAAGAATACAACCATTGATCAGCTTGGACGTGCGTCTAAAGCGGTCATCACGAAAGAAAATACAACCATCGTTGAAGGGAACGGAGATCCACAGCAAATCGCTTCCCGCGTAGCTCAAGTCCGTGCCCAGGCAGAAGAATCTACTTCTGAATTCGATAAAGAAAAACTACAAGAGCGTCTTGCGAAACTAGCAGGCGGCGTAGCCGTTATCAAAGTGGGCGCAGCTACAGAAACAGAATTGAAAGAGCGTAAACTTCGTATCGAAGACGCCCTGAACTCTACACGAGCAGCTGTAGAAGAAGGAATCGTTGCCGGTGGTGGTACAGCGCTTGTTAACATCATCAACTCTGTTGAAGGACTTGGCCTAGTTGACGACGAAGCAACTGGCGCAAGCATCGTTCTTCGTGCCCTTGAAGAGCCTGTACGTCAAATCGTACACAACGCTGGTCTTGAAGGATCTATCATCGTTGAGCGTCTGAAAGGCGAAGAAGTCGGCGTAGGATTCGATGCAGCTACCGGCCAGTGGGTTAACATGGTCGAAAAAGGTATCGTAGACCCTACGAAAGTAACGCGTTCTGCACTTCAAAACGCAGCTTCCGTAGCCGCTATGTTCTTGACTACTGAAGCCGTAGTCGCTGATCTTCCTGAGGAAGACAACGGCGGTGGCGGCGGTATGCCAGACATGGGTGGCATGGGCGGAATGGGCGGCATGATGTAGGAGAAAATCCTGCACTTCCCCTATCCAGCTGATATGAAGCTGTCCAATGTATAAATAGTTAGTAATTAAAGGACTACTTCCTAAATAAAGGAGGTAGTCCTTTTTTACTTTTAAAATTTGCATAAAGGCATTCGCCTTACGGCAACGGCATTCATCTCTCCCTTATCAACGGTCTTCGACACCGCGCTTGAAGAGGGAATCTTCTGCCGATGAATGATAAATAAAAAATTACAACAAATCAGGGCATTTTTAAATTATTTGGTTGAAGAAGGTGTCATTAAGGAAAAAGTAGTTTCTCAATTGCTTGGTATAGATTTCAGAGGCATAAAGGCCCCATATGAAAGCTGAAATTTCGTGGGATTTATAAAACTATCTAAGTAACAAATCCTTTTAGTAGGAGCTGTATTTAACTTTGTAAAGAATGTATAACTTTTGACGAGACTACAGCCCCTGATGATGTGGTATTGTAATTGTATGGAGACGAATATTTTTCGACGAATTTTCTTTGATGAACAAACTTTGGGAATTCTTTAAGAACAAATATGGAGCTAAGATTCGGCCAGTCGTGCAAGAGAAAGTGGAGAAGTTTCGAGATTGTGGAAATTTTAAAAAGGGTATTAGGCTTTTAGTATATGAATAGATACACTAAACATACTGTAATACGAATTGAGGTGACCGCGTGGAGCGTACAGAGGACTTAATTGAGTTATGTTTATTAATGGGGAAGATAATGCAACAAAATGGAGCGGAAACCTATCGTGTGGAAGATACGATGACGCGGATTGCCCAATCTTTTGGACGGGATGAAGCACAAAGTTATGTAACACCTACTGGGATTTTGTTTACGATCAGCCCTGGTGCCCCTGCAAAATTAGTAAGAGTTTCAGCACGAGAGACAAATCTCGAAAAAGTAAAGCTCGCGAATAATGTCTCTAGAAACATTACAAGTGGAGAGATGTCTACTCACGTAGCGTATAAAGAGCTTAGAAAAATTGAAACCAGTCCTACGGATTATACTATTCTCATGCAGATCATCGCTGCCACGTTAGCGAGTGGTTTCTTTACTCTCATGTTTCAGGGAAGTTGGTACGATTTCCTGCCAGCCTGCATAGCAGGAGGGCTGGGTTTTATTGCATTAATGAACTTTATTCGATTATTTGAAATTAAATTTGTTGCTGAATTCGTTGCTTCGTTGTTGATTGGTTTTACCGCCTTTTCCCTTTTTTCATTAGGTATTGGGAAGGAAGTTGATAAGATAGTTGTTGGTTCTATCATGCCGTTGGTCCCTGGCCTGCTCATCACCAACGCTGTAAGGGATTTGATGGCAGGCCATCTTATCTCAGGACTCGCCAAGGGGGCGGAGGCTTTTTTAACGGCTTTTGCAATTGGTGCGGGTATTGCTGTTATGTTTGCACTATTTTAGAGATCGTGAGGGATGACTATGTTGATTGAATATGCCATAGCAAGCTTTTTTGCATCAGCTGCCTTTGGAATCATCTATCAGGCGCCAAGAAATACGATCATCAAATGTGGTCTTGTCGGCATGATTGGTTGGGTCATTTACATATCCTTAGTATGGGAAGAAGTCGACAGTGTCCCAGCCACACTCATCGCCTCCTTTGTTATTGCCGTGGTCAGCCAGGTGCTGGCAAGGATATACAAAACGCCTATGATTATATTTAGCGTACCAGGGATTATTCCTCTCGTACCAGGAAGTCTCGCGTATGACGCCATGCGAAGCTTTGTGCAAAATGACTACAGTGTCGCTATCTCCATTGCAGCGAAAGCTTTTATGATATCGGGTGCTATTGCATTTGGGCTCGTGTTCTCGGAAGTGCTTAACCAGATTATGAAAAAGATGAGACAAACAAAAGCGCAAGTGAGGTAATGGGTGAGCCTCACTTGCGCTTTTATTCTTGTTCTTCTAATGCGTTCTCTTTAACGTATATAGAGACGGTAGAGCTTTTCACACGGAACTGCCCGAAGCCGTCCTTTGTAATTTTTACGCGTGAGGGATGGTTACCTGTTATGTCTATCCAGATTTGTCCAGCTAGTTTTTTTCCGACATACATGCGTTTTTTTCCATCATCACCATTAGTCATGACTACGGCACACTCTGATCCTGGAAAGTCCGAGACGCCTTTTCTTACCCAACCAATTGTATTCCCATGATCAAAATAGTCTTTTTGGTCACCGTAAGCGTAATGATATCTTGCATTTAAGATCGGATCAATTATATCTTTTTTACCTTGGATCGGATTTTCACCATTTATACCAATATAGTCTCCATAAAACACGCATGGATAACCATCTTTACGAAGGAGGATGAGGGCATATGCCAAAGGTTTGAACCAGTCTTCCACCCAGGACTCCAAGGCTTCTTGAGGCTGCGAATCATGATTATCAACAAATGTCACTGCGTTCGTTGGATGAGTACCAACAAGGGTGTCTTCAAAAATTTTACTTAAATCATAATTACGACCAGCCAGTGAAGCCTCGTGAAAGTGATAATGAAGACTTACATCAAATAAATCAATATCGTAATCTACATAGTTTAAGAAGTTTTGACATGCTTCTAGGTCTGGCTTCCAAAACTCACCTACAAAATAAAAATCTTTTCCAAATTTCAAACGCATGGCATGAACAAAAACAGAGATGAATTTATGATTAATATGTTTAATCGCATCTAGCCGAAGACCGTCGCATCTGGTTGTGTTAATAAACCATTCACCCCAGTAAAGCATTTCTGCTTGTACGGCTGGATGGTGGTAATCAATGTTAGCGAACATGAGATAATCATAGTTTCCAAACTCTTTATCAACATGTCTGTTCCAGCGTTTATTGTCTCCTAATATTTGAAAAACACCAATTCTATCTTCGTTGGCATCATAGTCCGTGCCGTTAAAATGGTAATGGGACCATTCAAAGGAGGAATGTTTCCCATTTCGTGCAGGGAATGAAAACTTTGTCCATCCATCGATTTCAAAAGGCTCAGAGACAACTCTATATCGATCATTAGGATCTACTTCGATCACTTCAAAGCGCTCCGTATCATCGGCACCGGCTTTATGATTCATGACAACATCTGAGTAAACTTGAATTCCTGCATTTTTACAAGCGGCTATGCCATCTAAGAGTTCTTGCTTCGTTCCGTATTTCGTACGAACTGTACCCTTTTGATCAAACTCGCCTAAGTCGTAACTATCATAAATTCCGTAGCCATTATCTTCCTGGCTTATACCCTTTGTTGCGGGTGGAATCCATAAAGCATCGATGCCACACTCTTTTATTTCACCTGCCAGCAGCGCTAGACGATTCCAGTGGTCACCGTCGTTAGCCAAGTGCCATTCAAAAAATTGCATCATGGTGTGATTACGCTCCATATTATCTTCCTCATTTCATTAAATTCTGTCTCTCTCATTTCCACTTATATGGCGCTTCCTTATACTCATCATAATTGGGACAATTTAAAAATAATAAACGAGCATGAGAAGGCCACCGATTCGATGGGAGTTCTTGAGGGGGATTAGTTGGAAAATAATGCGCGGATAAATTCTGCTACTTAACTCTCTGTCTAAATCTCACTCATATACTTCCTTAAGGGATCTCCGTATCGTATTCCAATCGTCCAGTACCTATAATGTGTGTACTAACCTTGGACATCATGAGAAATCGGTCTGCCTCTCATGAAGAAACTAACAGCTCTAACTCTTCAACTGCTGCATTTATTTAATCTGCTGATCTATTTGTATGTAGTGAGGGGAAAGCTATAAACTCATCGTCAAATCCTTGCAAGAGCTTAATGTCTCCGTGACTATTAAAGGTTCTATGGTAAAAGTACATAAATATTTTTCCTGAAGGGCAAATCTATCGGTACCATAATGATGAAAAAGTGGCGGTTGAGCGCCCTAGCATATATGAAGAACAGAGGTTACATTTTCCTCTGCTCAATCCATAATCAACTTTTCCCAATATTCGATTTTTTCAAACTGGAAGTGCTCAATAGGCCCCTTCTTTCAAATTTGCTGTGCTTTAATTAAACCTGTACATTCTCTCAGCGGAATTATAATTTACTAAGCTATGTACAGATCTACGGGGAATGGAGAAGAATTATAAGTTATCTCGCTAGGAGTATAAACTAACCTATACCATTGAGCATTGACTTTATTCAAGCAATAATATATATTAGTTAGACAAACTAACTAATTTAACGGTCAGGGGTGAAGCAACTTGGAAAAGGTACTAAGGGAATTTATCACCACTCTGGATACTTCTTTTAAAAGGCTAGTAGCAGATACCATTGAAACGGCGGGTGTAAAAAATTTAAGCGTAAATCAGATTCAATATATTGAAGTTATCGGGAAATTAGGAAACCCTACATTGAGTGAGATCGCCGCTGAATTAAATATTACGAAAGCCTCGGCTACAGCAGGTGTAAATAAATTGGTCAACCTTGGTTACGCCCAAAAAAATCAATCTAACGTAGATAAGCGTATTTACCATGTTACATTGACACCGACTAGCGAGAAGTTTATTCAACTTGAACAACAGGCGTTAGAAGAATACGTTTCTTTTATTAGTCAATCCTTAACAAAAGAAGAGGAAGAACAGTTTTCAACCACACTCAATAAATTAATCCAGGGATTTTATAAAAGAAATAAGGAAGATGATTAATGTTATCATCTTATATCAAATAGTTAGTTAGACTAACTAAATTAATGGGGGCTGAAAAATGAGAATTTCTATTTTAACGACCGGCACAAGAGGAGATACCCAGCCATTTATTGCTTTAGGCAAAGAGCTAAAAAGCTTAGGACACGAAGTCAAACTGGCAGGGTTTGAAAACTATCAGCAACTAGTTGAGAGGCATGAGCTGAATTTTCATCCCATAAAAGGAGACATTTCAGAAATATCAAAGGAAATGGCTAAAAGTTCGATTAAGTCGGATAACCCAATCCAGTTTTTTACTAGCTTCCGTAAAATGAAGCCTTATATCAAGGATAAGCAAATGGGAATGCAGGAAGACTTGTATGAAGCGTGTGTGGATGCTGAAGCCATAATTTATCATCCAGGTGCTGCTATTGGACAGTTTGTAGGAGAGCTTAAAGGTATTCCCACCATTTTGGCATCCCCTTTCCCTATGGGACCCACAGAAGAATACCCTGCTTTAATATTTTATCAAATGCAGTTTGGGAAAAAATTTAATTTATTTACTCATAAACTCTTTGAAAAGGGGTTTTGGATGACCGTAAAACCATCGGTTCGGCAGTATTGGAAAAGACAGTTTGATACTTTACCGGAATCATTCCAAAATCCTTTTAGCAAAGAACAAACAAAAGATCATCTAGCACTAGCTTCTGTCAGTCGCCATGTGTTTCAAGAGCCTAAAAAAAACATCCGATGGTTTGGGTATTGGTTCCTGGATGAAGATCTAAGTTCTTGGAACCCTCCCGAAGATCTTCAAAACTTTCTCTCGGAGGGGCCGCCACCGGTTTACGTTGGCTTTGGGAGTATTTATGATGACCAGGCTCTGGAAACTACTGAACTCGTGATAGATGCTCTGAGGAAAGCAGGTCAAAGAGGTATATTAGCAACAGGCTGGAACTCTACCGAAGACATTGAAGAGACGGAAAATATGTATTTTATAGAAAGTGTCCCTCACTCCTGGCTTTTTCCTAAACTATCAGGGGTGGTCCATCACGGTGGTGCAGGCACAACAGCGGCTGCTTTTCGCGCAGGGATACCAAGCTTTGTCATTCCTCATGGAAATGATCAGTACGCATGGGGGAAAAGAACAGAAGAGTTGGGTGTAGGACCATCCCCAGTGCCAAGAAAGAAACTTACAGTAGAAAATCTTGCAGAAGGTATACGAGAAATGCAAGGTGAAGGAATTAAATCGAATGCTTACACATTAGGTAAGAATATTCAATTAGAAAATGGGGCTGGGGATGCAGCACGATATATTGATTCATTTCTTCAAAGATAGGAGGCATGATGAAAAAATCATCCCCTATTATAAATGAAAAGATGACGAGCATATGCCCGTCATCTTTTTTGTGTATTTTTCTGACTCTTATCAATTTATTTATTTATCACTAAATACGGACGCATCATCTCATAGTCTTCATGCTCTAAGATATGGCAGTGCCACACGAACAACCCAGGATATGGACCGAACGGAATTATGATTCGCGTTATTTCTCCAGGTTGGGCCCGGACAGTATCCTTCCAACCTTTCTCGTTCCACTCTGGAGGCACACGTGCTCCTGTAGGAACGATTCGTTTTTCTTTTTCCAAGAGCTCACGATCGAAGGGTTGGCGGTCCAGGATTTGGAAACGGACTAAATGAAGGTGGATTGGATGAGTATCTCGTGTCTCATTGATCAGGTTCCATATCTCCGTTTGACCTAGCTTCGGTTTCTCGGTAACAGGTTCCGACCATAACCGGTCATCTAACAAGTGAATGTTGCGTCCGTAGGAATCTTTTCGCATGTTGAGGCGTAACGTCCGAGTTTTCTGATATTGTATAAGTTTAGGAACAGGCACCAGGTGAGCAGGTATCGAACTCGTATCTTGACAGGTGAGAGAATGGGTTACACGGAATTGCATGACGGTACCCGTTGTCTCAGGATCTGGTTTTTCCCTTTGCGATTCGTACTCGTTGCCCAGGACGATTGAATCGCCGTAAGATGTAGAAAAATCAACAATCACATCCGCCCTTTCTGCCGGGGCTAGAAGAAGAGAAGGGACGCGTATCGGGGTTTCTATCAATCCTTGATCTGTACCGATCTGAATAAAAGGTAACCCGTTTGAGAAGGTGAAACGATAAAAGCGGGTGTTCGATCCGTTTAGTATACGGAAGCGGTAGCGTCTAGGCTCTACGTTTAAATGCGGCCATACTTTACCATTCACCAGGATGGTATCTCCGTAGAAATCCGGTACGACAGAAGGGTGAGGAGCTGATGGTTGATTATTTGGTTCAGATGGATAGAGGAGACGGCCATCTTCGTGAAACGAACGATCCTGGATGATTAACGGGATATCAAATGGGCCGCAAGGAAGGTTTAATCGAGCTTCTTCCCGGTCATGGATAACGTACATCCCGGCAAGCCCTGCGTAAATATTGAGGCGTGTGATGCCCATTGCGTGGTCATGGTACCACAAGATGGTTGCTGGCTGGTGATTAGGATACGTGTACAGAGTATTAGTGAAATGGGGTCCTACTTTCTGAAAATCACGGGTGAACCATGCCTCTGGATAACCATCACTTGTATCTGGGTTCACTCCTCCATGGAGGTGCACAACGGTCCTAACTTCTGGTATGTTCTTCTCAGCCCCATGAACGGTCGTATCAATGGGAAGAAAATGTCGATAAGGAAGATTATTTTTCCATAAAACGTGGATCGGCTGATGTCTCTGCACGTGAAAAGTCGGTCCAGGATACTGCCCATTATAGCCCCAGACCTTGGTCGGGGGGAGGTCTCGATGCAGTTGCTGAAAGGTTTCCTGCATCGTCACTTCATAGAATGGCACATTCTGAATATAGCTTGTCGGGCGGAGTGTTTTCATGATGGGGAGGGCGTCCACAAACTTCTTGAGCATACCTATCTCTCCTCTTGACGTTAGGACTTATTTTATCTTATTTACAGGGAAAGAAGTTTACGACGGTTTGCCTCTTCTGCCGAATCATCTGAAGGCTTAAATTATTTCCGGGTTTGGAATGTTCATTTAAATGTTATGTATGTTGAAAAGGAACATACTGAAGTTATTGAAAAGTTATGAAGTGGTGAAAAAATTCGAGTTAAGGGGTCACCACTCTCACTTAAATTTCCATATCTAAATTACCTTAGTAATTCTGCTGCTACTGAGGAGATGTGGCAGGCACGGCCTCAGATAACTTGAACAAGAAAACCTGGATATTTCTTCGGAGCGTGCTGTTACCGTATACGACAGACCGAACGCACACCAGGGTTTCTAGAGGACATGAGCATTTTCACGGCTATTATGAAACGAATCAAGAAACTTGTGAGGGCAAAAAGCTCTTGAAATTAGAAAGAAAGCGGCCGGTATGGGAGTTAAATCCATACCGGCCGCTTTTTGAATTTTTCCTTTCGCATATAACAGTGGCCCCTGCCGCATTGGAGGTTTTTTTCTAAAAAATCACTGGAGGAATGTCAGGAATCGGACCTGGTCCTACCATTTACAATAAGAATTCCGAACAGGAGGAGGTACACATGCCAACTTCAATCGATATATATAGCATAAAAATTAACAGTATCGCTAGCAATGGCTTGTTTAAAATTGGTGATGCATTTAACAATTCGCCAACGGCAAACACCAAATCCCAAGGACAGAACTCATCTTATGGAGACGCTTCTCCGAATAGCTCTGGATTGGAAAGTGTGTTTATTGAGCCAGATTTGAATGATATGGGAGAGGTGGCTAACCCAACCCAACACATATTTTGCTCAGTCTTAAGGAGAGGAGAGTCAGAAGATGCCTTTTTTAATAAACATCTTTAATAAGAAAACGAATGGAGTAACTCAGAACGGTAACATTGACATTGGAACTGTTGTTCATAACAGCCACACGACAAATACCAAGTTGTACGGCGAGAATTTTTAATTAGGGGATTTGTCTCATACTGGATCCTCCATATCGACTGGAGTATTAGACAGGGATGTGAGCGATCAAGATCAAATCGCTAACCCTGCGTTTACACCTTTTCTCAAAGTGGGCTTTTATATTTTAAATTCTTCATTTTCAAGTACAAGGATATCTTTCTCATGGGGGTCATGAGCAACTTTTTTGGTGTGACTTACCAATTCACCTATTAAAGGGTGACACTTTTTCGCTCCCTTTATCAACATAGGAACCCCAAGTGAATCGATACCCAATCCACGCGATAACCCTCCACCGATAGACATAACAAACGGGACGGTGGGTGATGTGTTAGAGAAGATAATCTTACCTTCGATATCAAAGAGTTCAAACAGTACTATACAAAGCTCTTTTAATGCGGGAACAACCATTTTAGAGGATTTCCTACCCAGGGTATAAACGTAATCCCCGTGATTGTCCTGTCCGTGGTAGACCAGTTTACCGGCATCTTTTTTGGTAAGTTCATTAAACAAAGGAATTTCTAAAACTTCTTCATCGCTCAATTCTTGTCCTTGCTTGATATAGTCCAAGTGGTAAGCGGCAGCTATGGAAGTGGTATGAGTTCCTGCATAGTCATTGTATATATATATCATAATTTCCTCTCTTTTCATTCATCATAAATTATGATCCATGTTATAAGGATATCCAATGAGGACATATTATATTGGAGGAATTTCCGGTAATCCATATAAATGTTTGGGACGTTTTGTTTTTCCTGGGGGTTTAATGGGTTTTTAGAGTACAGAGAAGTCTACTTTTAATATCCAATGTTCGCTTTAATAAAAGAAATAATAAGGTAATCGCACTGGTCACGGGGAGTTAATATTAGTTCTGGCAGCGGTCGAATTTCTGACTGGGGAAATAGAGAGAAGGAAAGTTCATCAAATAGCGGAGGTAACACTTAGCACCTGTTATTATAAGGATTTAAAGCTCTTCCCTAACACTTAACGAGCAATAATTTAAAAACAGGCCTATCATCAAACTAACAGATGGTAGACCTGCTTTTTTGAAATATTAATTCTCACCCATATTCATTTCTTCGAAGTTTGCACTGGGAGCCGCTCCATTTGTTCCATGCATTTTCGTGTACATCACCTTAATTTGCTTGGTACTCATTTCCGGATGCATCTCTTTCATCAGATTTTTAGCCTGTCCAAAATTAATAACGGCAGTTGAGTCCAGTATAGTTTGATGCATGCCTTCCATTTCCATCATTTCACCGCTTTTTTTATACGGCATTTCCATCTGTCCGTTTTGAGCGCTGACGCCTGTCACGCCTCCAGCAGCGACCAGCCCGAGTGATAATACTCCAATAATAAACTTTTTCATTTTCCTCAGCTCCTTTTTGGTAATAAGTTTAATATAAAATTAAAATATCAAAAGTCTGTGGAGAATTTATCGAGATCCGTTGACAAAATGATGACTTACTACATTTCTTCCTTAATTCATATTCACATAAGGGAGTCATCAAGTAGATGGTGGTTTTTTGTAGGTCTCTCCTCAAACAGGATAGAAGAAAATGTCGTATTATATAAGCGTTATGCAAAGAGGAACAAGAAGCAGTTAAACGACAAATATATGAACTAATATCTTTTTTTTGTGCAAATTTCCCCTTACTATTCTACATAATATTCCAGTATACTTAGTATAGAAGTGAGGGATAAATATGCGGCTAAAGTCAATAATAAAGTGTCTTATATTGCTATTGTTATTTGTTATTTTCCTAGAGGGATGTGACAATAATACCAAAAATGAAACCGCTTCCACTTCAGATGTGAAGGAAGATTCTCACGTCCAAGCGTTACATGAAGACGAACCGGGTTGGAAGTTAGACACATCTCCTGTCACTTTTGATTGGTATGTAAACTTTTCCTGGTTTGAGACAGACTGGGGCAACAATGTGGTTTCGGATTATATCACCGATAAAACAGGTGTGAGGGTTAATTTTATCACTCCCACTGGTAATGAAAATGAAAAAATGAATACGATGATCGCTTCTGGATCTCTCCCTGACTTTATCACAATCGGCTGGTGGGAAGATGGAGCGAAAAAAATGATAGATCAAGAGCTTGTGCTGCCATTAGATGAGCTTGGAAAAGAATACGATCCATACTTTTATAAAGTGACGGATGATTCGAAGCTGGAATGGTATAGACAAGAAGATGGGCATGTGTATGGATACCCGAATGCTTCCTCTTCACCAGAGGACTTTGAAAGATATAAAGATTTAAAGCCTTCTAATCAAACGTTTTTAGTAAGGAAGGATATGTACGAGGCATTAGGTAGACCTGATATGAGAACACCAGAAGGTTTTCTGGATGCATTAAAGAAAGCTAAAGAACAATTTCCAGAAGTAAATGGGAAGCCGCTTATCCCACTTGGGCTCCATGAGTTTACTCCTGTTGGTAATGATTCATTGGAAGATTACCTTCAAAATTTCTTAGCTATTCCTATGAAAGAAGATGGGAAAGTGTATGACCGGATAACCGATCCGGAATATATCAGATGGCTAAAGACATTTCGAGAGGTAAATGAGATGGGGCTGCTTGCGAAAGATATATTTATAGATAAACGGGCTCAAATGGAAGAAAAGATTGCCGAGGGTAGATATTTTGCTATGCTTTATCAACGTAGTGATATGGCAGCGCAGCAACAGGCTCTTTATGCAAAGGATCCAGACTCTGTTTATATCGCAGTAGATGGACCCGCTAATTCGAATCTGGAAGCTCCTACATTACCTGCGGACGGAATATCTGGCTGGACAATTACTCTCATTTCAAAGGATGTAAAGGACCCGGAGAGAGCCATTCGTTTCTTAAGCTATCTCATAAGTGAGGAAGGTCAGAAGGATACATTCTTAGGGAAGCGAGGGGTAACCTGGGAAACGAGAAATGGAAAAGAACAGTTTCTACCAGAAGTGCTTAGTCTACTAAAATCGGACAGGATGACGTTTGACCAAAAATACGGAGCGGCTAGTACGTATTGGATGTTAGTGGATACAAACAAAACACTGGAATGGGCACCATTACCTGCTCCTCCATTAAAACAGTTAGCGGATTGGACGAAAGGGAAGACGGTTAATCTCAGTGAATTTGAGGGGATCGATCCAACCGGTACCACTAAAGAAGGAATTGCTGCCAACAAGATTGCTGAGGAGTGGGGAAGAACGCTGCCGATGTTATTGTTAGCTGAATCAGAAGAAGTGTTTGATCGTTTGTTCCAATCTTTTTTACAAAAGCGGGAAAGCTATGATTTTACTATAGTTAGAGAATACAGACAAAACAGTTATGAAGAGAATAACAGGAAGCTTAACGATTAGATATAAAGTACAAAGGAAGTATCCATGTATGGAAAACAACGAGGAGGTGGGATGCCATGTCGCCAAGATGGACAAGATACTTCAACAAAACAAAGTTATATATTAGTGGAATGTCCCTCCAAAAAAAGTTGGTTTTTCTATATGTGGTCATTATATTAGTTCCAGTCCTTATATTTACATGGAATATATCAAAAAACCGATTCGAAACAGCTATTAACGATGCTGTTAGAGACAGTGAATATGCGTTGGAATTAGAGAAAGCAAATATTGAAAAAAATATGGAAAGCATTCGCCGCACAGCGCAAATTGTTATCGCAAATCAGGAATTCACTGAATTTATTAGTCAAGAAGACTATGAAGTAAAAGAATTGATCGATTTTAAAATGAATACGTTATCGGATATTTTACAGTTGAAGTATAATAATCCAACGATCGAGGATATACATTTTTTCTCTGCTAACAACAATACAAACGAAATGTGGCCTTTAGTATATGATGAGCGGCGGATTAAGAATGCCAGCTGGTTTCAAGACATCCTAGCCTTAAACGGTACAGAGATGTGGAGGTTCCATCAACAAGGGCCATTTAGAGAGAACTTATATGCAAGTAATGTGGGAGCTAAGAAGATTTCCTTATACCGGGAGATCGAGTATCCCAAGGAGGAGCACTTAGGTATTATTGAGATCAATATGCTGCTTGAGAACTTCTTTCCTAAAATGTTTGGGGATGTGGAAGAGAGTGAATCTCAAATGTTAGTTATTGATGAGACGAATACCATTCATTTCGATCATAGCAACCCGTTGTTAAGAGAACTGGAAATGACTCCAGAAAAGATGAAAAATCACTATCTTCAAAAAGATTCAGGTCAGCCTAATCAAACGATGCTGTTCTTAGACAGGGAGGAACCGTTCCTGATCGTATCCACTTCGGTAGAGGATATAGGGGTTGACTTGGTAAATTTAGTACCTTTGGAATCCATATTTATGGAGAAAAATAGACTCAGAATGTTTATTTTTCTTGGAGCATTCTCGTTAATTGTTCTTCTTTCCTTTATTACCTACGGAATCATCTCTCTAATACTTAGAAAGCTGCACCTCCTGATTGAATCGATGAAGCGGGTGGAACATGGGGATTTTACCGTTGATGTAGATCTCCAGGGAAACGATGAAATTGGTAGACTATCCAGTCATTATCGGAATATGTTGAGTAAAATTAATACATTGATCGCGGAGTCTGTTAATAAAGAAGCAGCCACTAAGGAAGCAGAGCTCAATGCACTGAAAACACAAATTGACGCCCATTTTCTATACAACACCTTAGAGAATATCAAAATGATGGCTGAGATTGATGGGAAATATGATATATCTGACGCGTTAACCTCTTTAGGAGAAATGATGCGCTACAATCTCCGGTGGAAAAAAGACTTTGTCTCTCTGCAAGAAGAGGTAAGTCATATAAGGAATTACATTGAGATTATGAACATTCGGTTAGATCAGCGTCTAGAATTACATGTAGATATTCCTTCTCATTTGAAAAATCAAAAAACTCTCAAGATGTCGTTTCAGCCTATCGTAGAGAATGCTGTGAAACATGGATTGCAACATGTCTTACACGAGAAAAAAGGAATCATATCAATAAAAGTATTCTCTAATGACAATGATGTAACGGTAGTAATCGAGGACAATGGGGTAGGCATGGATACTTTCATGCTCCAGAAGCTGAAAAATTCATTGCAAGAAGGAACAGACCTGGCTGAGACATCCAGTCGAATGAAGAATGGCAGCGGGATTGGTCTATACAATGTACATGAACGAATTCAATTGTACTATGGACATGATTATGGATTAACAATAGAAAGTAAAAAAGGTCATTACACCAAGGTGATGGTTACCATACCTTGTCTACTTCTTGAAGGAGGTGGGGATTTATCAGCATGATGAAGATATTAGTAGTAGACGATGAACGTATGATTCGTTTAGGAATTAAAGCGATGCTGGAAAGAAAGTTTGCAGAATGTGACATACAGGTAGCATCGGACGGTATAGAAGCACTTGATGTATGTAAAGAAAATCAAATGGATATCGTCATAACGGATATAAAAATGCCGCGTATGGATGGCATTCAACTCATTGAACATTTGCAGGACATGGAATCAAAACCTCTTATTATTATATTAAGTGGATACGATGATTTTACTTATACAAAGCAAGCAATTAAATTTCAAGTAATGGATTACTTGCTTAAGCCAGTTGTTCGTAATGAACTGTTTAACGTCATAACTAGTGCAAAAGATAAGCTGGACGAAAAAAACGCCTTACAGAATGAAAAGGATGAGTATGTAACCAATCAATTGAATTATATGTTACTCAATCCAACAATAAATGAAGAAAGGGTAGAAGAAATCGCTCAGAAGCTTCAACTGTATCCGTATTCAGACGGTTTTTATGCGGGAGTTTTCCACTTCAAAGGTAAAAAAGGAACACTTGTCAAAAATGAGTTTTTTCATCTTATCAGGAAGCAGATCCGCCATGTTGACAATCATTCCTTATGCTTCATTGACATGAACGGAAATCTTGTAGTGTTTACGGAAAATATAGAAGGATTATATCTGGCTGCAGAGAATAACGATTCGGAGACAGCAAGTCATTTATGTATGGCTATTAGTCAGAAGGAAAGCCGCATGGGGAAAATGAAAGAAGCATATAAACAAGCAAATGAAGCCTTAACTTATGCATTTTTATTCCCTAATCAACGAATCTTTACTTATGAACAAGTGAAGGCCAAAAAAGAGAGTACTATTCGGAAGGAAGAGCAAGTTCTCCAAAAAATTTTCAATATGTTGGGGACAGATCGGCAAAATGAAATTCGATCTTCTATGCTGGAGTTATTCAATATTGAAGCCTTACAGGATTACAAAATAACTTACATGGAATCTCTAAGTAAAGCTATTAATAGAATTATTTTTGATCAAGTCTTTAACCAGATTGGAACAGAATCCATCGAGATATTTAAGCTCTATGACAAGGTTGGAGATATGTTCAATTATGACAATATCTATGACTATTTTCATGCGGTTGAAGAATTAACCATGTACCTCCATGAATATATGAAGGAAATGAAATCTGTTTACACAGGTGATAATGTTATGGAAAAGGCAATTGACTTTATTCACCAGAATGCGCATAAAGATTTAAATATGGCCGTTGTCTCCAACTATATTTCCTTGAACTACTCGTATTTTAGTCACTTATTTAAAGAATATACAGGGGAGAACTTTGTTGATTATATAAAAAAGGTTCGTATCCAGAAAGCTAAAGATTTATTGACTAATAGGGATAATAAAATTTTTGAGGTCAGTGAAGCAGTAGGTTTTAGTAATTCGAAACAATTCTCCAGAGTGTTTCGAGATATTGAGGGAATTTCTCCGAAGGAATACCGCGAAAAATTATATATGTAAAAACGCTTGTGTAATATGCACAAGCGTTTTTTTTGAGAGGATCCAATATTTTGAGTGGTACTGTTGTAAATACAAGGTATATAGAATTCCCTATTAAAAACCAATATAAGACTAAAAAAAGTAAAACCTGAAAATCTGTCACCATATATGAAATTTGGTGCATTATGTAAATGAGAATACTGCATTACAATAAGGATGTAAACGCTTTACCATTAAAAAGAGGAGGTTGAGACATTAGAGAAAATTGCTTTTCATTTGGAGTGAAGGCAATTGAAGTTGTGTTTTTAGCAATTAAATGTAAGGGTTTTCATGTGTTTGTTTATCGATTTAGATCGTGTGTTTAATATGCAAGAGGTGTTCAAATATGGTAACCATTTACCAGATTGCAAAGCAGACAGGATATTCGGCAGCTACAGTATCAAAGGTACTTAACAATTATCAGAATGTAAGTTTGAAAACGAAGAAAGCCATATTAGAGGCTGTAGAGGAATTAGGATATTTACCAAACTCACATGCCCGATCCTTAACAACGAAGAAGTCTTGGATTATTGGGGTAGTCTTCGATGAATCACAAGGGGCAGGAATGAATCACCCATTCTTTAACGCCGTCATTGAAAGCTTTAGGCAGTATGTAGATGCCGAAGGGTACGATCTGCTTTTTGCTTCAAGAAGTATAAGAAATAAGCAAACAACTTATCTCGATTACTTCAAGTACCGCGGTGTTGATGGCGTGATTATTGTGTGCTCGGCCTCCGAAGACGAGCAGGTACGGGAGTTAATGAATAGTTCACTGCCGTCCGTGGTCATTGATCTGCCCAGCACGAATTCCAGTGTCGTCTATTCAGATAATATTCGAGGAAGTATAGAAGCTGTACAGTACCTGCACTCATTAGGTCATCGTAAAATTGCCCACATTTCAGGTCAGCTATCCACTTTCGCTGGGAAACAAAGGCTTCAAGGATATATGGAAGCTATGAAATCTTTCCAACTATCGGTTCCAGAAGAGTACATTATGGTTGGAAGTTTCCTATCAAGAGAAAGTGGCCATATAGCTATGGCGAACCTATTAAACGTAACAGACCCACCCACAGCTGTTTATGCAGCAGGAGATAATTTGGCAATTGGGGCTATTCATGCGATTCGTGAAGCAGGGTTTGAGGTTCCAGGGGACTATTCAGTGATTGGTTTTGACGATATCGAAGTCTCTCAAATACTTCACCCATCCTTAACAACCCTTAGACAGCAAACCGAATTAATCGGCGTGAAGTCTGGAGAACTCTTACTCCATCAAATCCATGCAAAGCAAAAAGATGTGAAGAGTATTGTTGTCCCAGTTGAACTTATGATTAGAGGTTCATGCAGGAGTATTTAATCAAGCAAATTAACGTAATTTAATCGAACTTATATTTTTTTATTCAAAATCGAAACCGGTTTAGCAAACTTGATAGAAAAAGACTTAAGCGTCTTTCTAACTATAATATCGTCAAACTAATAGGAGGTAGGGAAAATGAAAAAGTTCTTAAGTATGATGCTTACCCTTGTTGTACTAGTAGGATTTGTTGCTGGATGTTCTTCCAATACGGCATCCTCAAACGAAGGTAAAGATTCAGGTAAAAAAGGTGATGACGTGCTGAAGGTCTGGTCCTTTACAGATGAACTGAAGGAGCCAATTAAAACCTTTGAAGAAAGACATGGGATGAAGGTAGAGTTAACCATTATTCCAATCGCCGATTATCCAACAAAGTTGAAGCCAGTTTTGGAAAGCGGTGTTGGAGCACCTGACGTATTTACGGGTGAAATTGCTTTCTTAAAAGAGTGGACCGATCGGAATTATTGGGAGAATTTATCTGCTGAACCCTATAGCGTAGATAAGTGGAGCGAAGACTACGTACCGTACGTTTTTGATTTAGGCAAAGACTCAGAAGGAAATGTTAAAGCCCTATCATGGCAAACAACGCCTGGCGGTATTTTCTATCGTCGTAGTATTGCGAACGAAGTATTAGGTACAGATGATCCGAAAGAAATCGGAGAGATGATGTCTTCGTGGGACGGTATGTTTGAAGTAGGGGACAAGTTAAAAGAAGAAGGCTATCGCCTGTTCCCGGATGAAGGCGCTATTCGCTGGTTCTCTAAGAGTGAAGACCCACAGCCATGGGTTAATGAAAATAATGAGTTAATTATGACGGAAGCAAAGCTGAACTATTTTGATCATGCGAAGAAACTTCGTGAAAAAGATTACACAGCGTTTGCTCCAGAATGGTCTCCATCCTGGGTTGCTTCTATGAATGGTCCCATTGCCTACAACGGTGGCTGGGATGAGGTGAAAGAAGATTCAAAGGATAAGACGGAAGTATTCTCATATGCCCTGCCAACGTGGGGATTGCACAGTGTACTTAAATTGAATGCGGAAGATACAGCCGGGGATTGGGCTGTTACATCAGGGCCATCACCATATTTCTGGGGTGGAACTTGGTTAGGAATTTATAGTGGTTCTAAAAACAAGGAAATGGCCTGGGAATTTGTGAAAATGATGACGCATGACGAAGAGTTTTTAACAGATTGGGCGAAAGATACTGGCGATGTACTATCTTATCTTCCAGTTACCAACAAAATTAAAGATGATTTCAGTGAGCCATTCTTAGATGGACAAAACAATTACGAATTCTTCCTGGAGGAAGCTAATAAAATTGAATCTGGCATCGTAACCGAATACGACCAGCAAATCGATACATTACTAGGTTCAAAGGTTCTTGAATATGTAGAGGGCAAACTCACAAAAGAAGAAGCGATTGAAGAGTTTTACAAAGCAGTTGAAAATGCTTATCCAGAGATCAAAACACCAAAATAAACACAAAAGGAGGAGAGGATAGAAATATTCTACCCTCTCCCTTTTATCGATTACGTGAGTGTTTCGTGGATGACATGAAAGAACATCGGTATCCCCAATTGTATGGAGACACCCTTGTAAGTATAAAGGAAGAAGGTGTACACGATGAAGAAGTTAGATCATAAAGGATACTATTTTATCGCTCCATTCTTTATCATTTTCCTCATATTTAATATATACCCTGTTTTATTAACTTTTTACTATACGTTTACCCATTATGAAGGCTATGGTTCCCCGGAATTTATCGGTTTAGCGAATTACGCTCGTATCTTTACGGACACACAATTTTTAGAAGCTTTTGTGAACACATGGAAGATCTGGGGGTTCAACTTTGCTCTACAATTAGGGATTGCCTTATTTTTGGCAGCTTTATTCTCTGATCTTCGCTTTCGTATTAAAGGTCTTGGTTTTTTCCGGGCCATCTTCTATTTACCGAACTTAATTACCATAAGTTCCGTTGCCATTCTATTTAATATTATGCTTGATTGGCATTATGGATCGGTTAACCAATTTCTCATGAATATTGGTTTGATTTCAGAACCAATTAACTGGCTAAATCAACCATTTACAGCACAAGTATCTGTTTCCCTTATCTTAACGTGGATGTGGTTTGGTTACACCTTTATCGTATTAATGGCAGGGGTTTCAGGGATTTCAAAAGAGTATTACGAGGCTGCTTTAATCGATGGTGCTAACAGAATTCAAACTTTCCTTTATATCACGTTACCATTATTAAAACCTATTATGTTGTATGTCATGATCACTTCCCTCATCGGGGGATTGCAATTGTTTGATTTACCGATGCTGTTAACGGATGGACTCGGTAACCCTGAAGGGGCCTTGAATACGATGGTTCTTTATCTATACAATCAAGCGTTCCGGTATAACAACTATGGATATGCAGCAACCATTGCGTATATGTTGTTCTTGATTACAGTGGTCTTCTCAGCGATAACCTTTAAATCGATGTACCGTGAAGTAAATGGTTCTAAGGCTACCAGTAAATCTAAAAAACGCAAAGCAAAAAATGCGAAGAAGAGAGGGAATGTACATGTATATGAGAAGGTATCTAAACAAAACACTTATATATAGTCTCTTGATTCTATTAGCGGTTATTAGCTTTATTCCATTTTACATGATGATCGTTAATGCTACCCGAGAAACTAAAGATATCATTATGGGATTTTCTTTCCTTCCTGGAAATGCATTAATCGAAAACTACAAAACTATGATGGATTACGTCAACATTTGGGCTGGTTTTAAAAATAGTTTAATCGTTTCTGTGACCGTAACGGTATTAAGTGGCTACTTCTCTGCATTAACGGCATTTGGGTTTGCAGTTTATAATTTTAAAGGAAAAAATAAATTGTTTATCTTCATGCTGCTTATGATGATGGTCCCAGGACAACTAGGGCTAATTGGATTTTACGAGTTGAATAAGGCACTGGGATTCCTGGACACCTTCATTCCACTTATTGTCCCGGCTATTGCTAGTCCGTTTGTGGTGTTTTTCTTGAGACAATATCTTGCATCTACCTTGCACCCTTCCCTATTGGAGGCAGCTCGTATGGATGGAGCAAGTGAACTTAAAATTTTCCATACGATTGCCCTGCCGATTATGATGCCAGCGGTAGCTACGATGTCCATCTTTACTTTTATCGGCTCATGGAACAACTATATCTTGCCTTTGGTTGTCATTTTCTCACCAGAAAAATATACCCTGCCCGTATTAATGGGATTCTTGAAGGGTTCTCAAGTAGCCCAGAATCTAGGCTCTATGTATCTAGGAATCGCTATCTCTGTTGTCCCAATCATGATTGCATTTCTATTCTTCTCTAAATATATCATTAGTAGTATATCCGCAGGGTCAGTTAAAGGATAAGATATGTTACAATGTTATCGAAACCGCTTTCGTATACATTTTGATAAGAAGAAAGAGGGGTGAAGGATGCTTACCTTCACCTTATTCCTACATAATAAAAAGATTTTTATCTTTATTTACAAAGGGGAGTTATTCGGAATACTTTAAATCAACTACTTTTTGAAGGCGGATTCATGGTGTTGGACAAGTGTCAGGGTGCTTAAAACTCCCTGGTTTTAAATATCCACCTGATTATTATATAGCCAATAAAGATAAGAGAGGGGTTCATTTATGGTAAATTATGCGTTTAATGAGGAAAAGTATTTTGTTATAGAAGAGTTTGATCGGGCTAAGACGTTTTCGAGTTTTTTGCCGGGGATAGCTGGATTGTACGGGGTTCCGATGTGGGCATTTTATGTGAACAGAGGGCAAGGTATGGTGAGCTTCGGAATACAAGATAAAGATAATGCGATCACTGAGTTTTTTCCTGCCAACCAGGCTTATGAGCGCGTTTCAACCAATGGCTTCCGCACGTTCATTAAGGTTCAGCGTAACCAGGAAAGCTTCCTATTTGAACCATTTAATACGGAATCGAAACAAACTGTAACTAGGAACATGTATATAAAAGAAAACGAACTCATCATAACAGAACGAAATGAAGACTATGGAATTCAAACAAACGTGACTTATTTTACGTTACCACAGGAAAACTTCTCGGCTTTAATGCGTAAAGTGGAGGTAGAAAATATCTCGGATGAGGAGATAAGTCTTGAGATCGTAGATGGTTTACCTGCCATCATTCCTTTTGGAATAGAGGATGCAGCTTATAAAGCTGTAGGGAATACACTGAAAAGCTGGATGGATGTGTTTAATGTAGAGAATTACATTCCCTATTATCGTGTCCGCTCCTCCACACAGGACACAGCGGAAGTGGAGGAAGTTACAAAGGGGCATTTTTATGCAAGCTTTGTAGAAGATGGCTCGCTGTTAAAGCCTATTGTAGATGCATCCATTCTTTTTGGTGAAAATACATCGTTACGCTTTCCAGAAAGGTTTGAAAGTAATTCGGTACAGGATCTTCTACAAACGAAGCAAATTACGGCAAACAAAGTGCCATGTGGTTTTTCAGCTTTTTCAAGTGTTCTATCCCCGAATGAATCTACGAATTTACGTACGATGATTGGTCACGTGAATGACCTTACTATTTTGGAAGAGAAACAATCTGAAATTAGCTCAGCCGCTTATTTTGATAGGAAGTATAAGGAAGCACAACGACTGGTAAATGATCTAACAAGCGATGTTCATTCTAATACTGGAAGTGACATGTTTGATGCCTACACGAAGCAAAGCTATTTAGATAACGTACTTCGTGGCGGGTATCCGGTTTTACTGGAGAATAATAAAGAGCCGTTTCTCTATTATGTCTATTCTCGTAAACATGGGGACCTGGAACGCGATTACAATTTCTTTTCTGTAGCTCCGGAGTTTTTCTCGCAGGGGAATGGAAACTTTCGGGATGTGAATCAAAATCGTCGAAATGACGTCTTCTTTAAGCCTGAAGTGGGAGATTACAATATAAAATTATTTATGAGTTTGATCCAGGCAGATGGTTATAATCCACTAGTTGTAAAAGGAGCACGCTTTGAGGTGAACGAACTAGGGGACTGGTCATGGTTACAAAGCCTGTTCACCCGTCAGGACGATTTCGAATATATGAGGAACCTGTTGGAGAGTTCGTTTACCCCAGGTGCTATTATGCAATCGGTAGTGGACCGGACTATAAGTTTGGAAGTCTCACCGGAAGCGTTTTTAAGAACAGTACTTTCTCACAGTACACAGGAAATCGACGCAGAGTACGGGGAAGGGTACTGGGTAGATCATTGGACGTATAACTTAGATTTGATCATTAATTATTTAAAGGTATATCCAGATCAAAAACAAAATGTATTGTTCCATGATCGTTCCTATCGTTATTTTCAAAGTCCAGCTTTCATCAATCCGCGTTCAGAAAAATATGTGTTAGCAGGAGATAAGGTTCGTCAGTATGGGGCACTCACTGAAAGCCATGAAATTACAGATGGAAATTGGTTGAAGACAAAAGACGGACAAGTATATAAAAGTACACTGTTTTCAAAACTGTTTTCGCTGGCCCTAATGAAATTCGCGACACTGGACCCTTATGGTATGGGAGTTGAAATGGAGGCGAATAAACCTGGGTGGAATGATTCCATGAATGGACTTCCAGGCATTTTTGGTTCAGGGATGAGTGAAACAGTAGAGTTGAAGCGGTTACTTCAATTTATGGTGGATTGTGAGTATAAAGAGGATACGGTTTTGCCAGTTGAAGTCTTTACTATGGTACAAGAGATTAAAGAAGCGTTACAGCAAAATCTTTCCTCCTTTGAATACTGGGATACGGTATCATCAGCTAGAGAATCTTATCGGGAAGCAATTAAGTATAATCTGGATGGAAAAGAAAAATCAATATCAGCTTCTGAGGTTCAGGAACTGCTTCAGTTATTTATGGAGAAAGTAGATACTGGAATAGAAAAGGCGAAAGAGCTGGGCAACGGTCTGGTTCCTACTTACTTTTATTATGAAGCGGATCAATTTGAGGTTCAAAGGGACGCAGAAGGTCAAGTTAAGAGGAATCAAAAAGGCTATTCGCTTGTAAATGTGCAACGTTTCCAGGTTCATGTACTTCCGCACTTTTTGGAAGGACCAGCACGAGCATTAAAAGGAATGACTGCTCAAGAAGCAAAGGAACTGCACCAGCAAGTACGTCAATCTGATATATATGATAAACAGCTCGGCATGTATAAGACATCTACGTCATTAGAGGACATGAGCTATGAACTTGGCCGTGCACGAGCCTTTACCCCGGGATGGTTAGAGCGGGAATCAGTATTCATGCACATGGAATTTAAATATTTATTAAGTCTATTAAGTGCTGGTATATATGAAGACTTCTTTGAGGATCTGAAGAATGCATTACCACCATTTATGGATCCATCCGTATATGGAAGAAGTACTTTAGAGAACTCTTCCTTTATCGCAAGCAGCGTAAATCCTGATGAAAGTATGCACGGCAGAGGGTTTGTAGCACGGTTAAGTGGCACAACGGCTGAGTTTTTGTCCATGTGGCAAACCATGATGGCCGGTAAAAGTATGTTCTCTGTTGAAGATGGCGAATTATCCCTAAAGCTTCAACCACTTCTTCCAGATTGGCTGTTTAATGAACGTAACCAGGTAACTTTTACATTCCTGGGTGAGATTGAGGTTACTTATCATAATGAAAATCGAAAAGATACGTTCGGTGATAAAGGAGCCAAAGTCACACGTTATCTTCTTCATAATGAAGAAGGAACCACCACAGTGGAAGGGGAGAAGATTCAAGGGTTGCTTGCTGAGAAGGTTCGAAATAGAGACTATGGGAAAATAGAAGCAATATTAACATAAGCGGAAATGGCGTAAGATTGCATTTTACTTCTTGCGTAAACAGATAAGCTCAATTATTTGAAATACAGGGGGCCCAACATGGAAGCAAAATTGATCCAAACGATAAAAGGTACAAATGACCGTTTAGCTGAAAAAGGAATGCTTCCATTTGAAGAAAAAAGTACAAAGGAAGCACCAGCTTTAAAGATCACACCGGAGGAACGCTACCAGAGAATGATGGGGTTTGGGGGCGCTTTTACCGAAGCAGCAGCTTATACGTTGTCCCAAATCTCCAAAGAGAAACGCATGGAAATCATCGAGAGTTACTTTCATCCGGTGGAAGGGTTAGCTTATTCCCTTGGAAGAACACACATTCATAGCTGCGACTTTTCCCTGGAAAACTACACGTATGTAGAAGATGATGACGAGGAATTACGCACTTTTTCCATTGAAAGAGACCACCAATATGTTATTCCTTTTATTAAGGATGCCGTAAAAACTAGGAAAGAGGAGCTTACCATTCTTTCCTCTCCTTGGAGTCCTCCGGCGTGGATGAAGACAAATAATGAGATGAATAATGGTGGGAAGCTTTTACCAGAGTATCAGAACGCTTGGGCCCTATATTATAGTAAGTATATAAAGGCCATGGAGGAAGCGGGGATTCCCATTTGGGGAGTTACGGTTCAAAATGAACCAGATGCCACTCAAATATGGGATTCGTGTCGTTACACAGCAGAGGAAGAGCGTGATTTTGTACGGGATTACTTAGGGCCAACTCTAGAAAAAGAAGGGTTGGGAGATAAAAAAATCGTAATTTGGGACCACAATCGCGATATTGCCTATGAGCGAGCGAGGACGGTTTTGTCTGACCCTGAAGCGGCTAAATATATCTGGGGTACAGGGATCCATTGGTATGTTAGTGAGGAATTTGAAAACCTAACTAAAATTCATAATGATTTTCCAGATAAGCACATTATGTTTACAGAAGGATGTATAGAAGGTGGCGTTCAGTTAGGAGCTTGGCACACAGGCGAGCGATACGGACGTAACATTATAGGGGATTTAAATAACTGGCTGGAAGGGTGGATCGACTGGAATCTGGTTCTGGATGAGCAGGGCGGCCCGAACCATGTTGGGAATTATTGTGACGCTCCCATTATTGTAGATACAAAGAATGGGCAAGTTCATTACAATAGCTCGTATTATTATATTGGCCACTTTAGTAAGTATATTAAGCCAAATGCCGTAAGAATTAAGCATGAAATCGAGCATCCTGCGTTACAAGTGGTTGCTTTTCAAAATGAAGATAATTCGGTAGTTGTGGTGGTCATGAACGAAACGGATGAAGCGGCCCAAACGAATCTGGTGTTAGACGATAAAGTCTGTCATGTAGAGTTTCCGTCCCATTCCATTTCAACGTTAGTGATATAAAGCAAAATAAGGGTGCAGTATATTTGATGGACTCTTACGGAATAGAGATTATGAGGAAATCTATATACCGCAATTTGAAATATGGCGAGCATACTGCTCGTCATATTTTTTGCATGTAACGTTCCAAACCATAGCTTACTCTTCAGCTTATAGAGAAAGGAAACACCCGAGAGAATAGGCTGCTTCCATCTCGTTGACGGGTACGAAATTCTATACAAGCCCGAGCCCAAAAGTGATAAACGTTAAAAAGTGTAATTTTGTGTCGCTCCGGGAAAAGAGAAGAAAACGTGTTAAATGTTAGAAGTTTAGGGATAGAAAGAAGCAACGGTTAATTATCACAAGGAGGGAAGCGTAAATGGCTGACCAACACTCAGAAAACCAGAAAGCTCTTAAGAAAATTAAAGACTTGATTAAAGATGAAAAAGTAGCAATGCTGACGACACTATCTCCTGAAGGTAAACTAATGTCCCGCCCTATGCATACACAGGAAGTAGCAATGGACAAGGAAGAGTTCTGGTTCATTACAGAAAAAGATACGGATAAATATAGGGATATTGGCCGCAATCCTGCTGTTAATTTAGCCTATTCGGGAAGTTCCTATGTATCGATCAGCGGCACTGCAGAATTCGTTCAGGATGAAGATAAGAAAAAAGAATACTGGAATAAGATTGTCGAAAAAGTGTTGAACGCTTCAGCTGATGATCCGAACGTGATCCTGGTCAAAGTGACCCCTGAAATAGCTGAATACTGGGAGTCAGGTGTGAACGTCAAAACCGTTAAGGAATTTGTGAAAAAGATGGCGAGCAGTAATACTATAGATGAAGACAATAAGTTAAAAGATACAGTCCACTTTGATGAAAAGTCGAGATAACCGAAGAGAGCGGTCTGCTTTATGAAATCAGATAAAATTATGTAACCCTGCCAGAGTTCCTCAAACTATGGTGGGGTATATTTTTTGCTTTATTAGCTACTGTTTTAAGCTGCGTTCATATATCGATTTATCTTTTCCATCAATCAGGAAGTTCGATGACCATTTCATTTTTTCCATGGCTCGATTGGGGATCATCATGTTTATAGGAGTTAAGGTAGGGTGAGTATGTTTCTACGTAGATTTTATTTTCTTTAGATTTAACCTTTAGTAAGCGCATATAACCTTGGCCACCTTCTGTTTCATGCTGATAATTGGCCATCATCTGATATACTTTCCGGTCAGGTTTGCCATCATTATTGTCATCGATTTCATCAATGCGTGTATTACTGCCATAGTAATGACCGCTCAAGGTGGCCACTACATTTTTATTGGGTTCTACGATTTTCTCAAAGATCTCCTTACCAATTGAACTGTGCTTTCCAGAAGCTAATAAATAATCGTGAAAGCTGAGAAGAGCGGTGTGATGTGGATATTTCGCTAACACACGGTTTACCCAGTTGATTTCGTCCTTTGTAATGCCCCAGCCCATATATATCATAATAAAATCATCGCCGTTCTCGCTGATTAGATCAAAATGACCCTGATTATTTTGATAGGACCCGCCGTAGGAGGTTTGCTTACTAAATCGAGTTTTTCCAAAGTACTTAGAAAACTGTGTGTATTTATTGCTGCTTTTTAAGTCGATGTCATGGTTACCGGCCAGAATTCCATAAGGGATGTTTGCTTTTTCCAAAACGTTCATGTACGTATCTGCATACTGCCACTGTGCTTCATTATTCCATTCGTTTACAACATCGCCGGTATGAAAGACATAAGGAATGTTAAAATCCCGTTTGTTTCCCGCAATCCAATCAACCATACTTTTGTATATGTGGGGGTAGTTTTTTGAATAATACTGGGTGTCTGACATCCAAACAAACGTGTAATCATAGGGTGAGTTCTCATTATTACTGTTAACTGTGGTGGAAGGATGGTGGCTGGCTCCGAAAACATTGGTCCCCTCATAAATGATAACGGTAAGAAAGCTGATACATATGGTGGCAACGAGTATTTTTTTAAGGATGTTATCCATTACGATCCCCCTTTACATATGAATTTTAATAAACCATAAGGATGGCTGATGTATGAATTTAGTTTAGCTTTGGAAGGGGTTTATTATGCGGTGGACACGGCCAGAAAGAGGGAATATAAAAAACAGTAATAATAAAGCTGAACACATTACCCAAGCGGGATAGAGACCTTTTTTGGATTCAAAAATTTGTCCAATCCTAGAATTTGGAAGGAGGAATTTTTTATTTCATTTAATACTTAACAGGTGAAACAAAGAACACTTACCTGTACATAAAGCAGAAATGGTGGGATTCTTTCCATACATGAAAAATAACTCAAAAAAGAGGTTTGATCACCTCTCATTTGAGTTATTATTATGTATGGAATTGTTTAATCTAACGCACGATACAAGAAAGCACTGAATTCAGCTCTTGTCGCTTCTTCGTTAGGCCGGAATGTGTCGTCATGGTAGCCTGAAGTGATACCGTTAGAAGCCAAAGCGTAGACATCCTCATAGGCCCAATGAGAAGAGTTTATATCTTCAAAACTGTAAGAACTGCTCATACTGCTTAATTCGAAAGCTCTATTAATCATAGCTGCTATCTCAGCTCTGGTAATATCTTCGTCCGGTTTGAATGTACCGTTTCCATAACCAGTGATCACACCAGCGTCATTTGCCGCATTTATGTATTCGTAAGCCCAGTGAGAGGAAGACACATCTTCAAAATGGCCGGACGAAGAGGGCTGAAGATTTAATGCTTCGCTCACCATTTTGGCCACTTGCGCTCTGGAGACATTAGCTGTAGGACCAAAACTTCCATTAGATAAACCATTAATGATCCCTTCATCATTTAAATACTTAATTTCGTCATAAGCCCAATAGTCTGGAGATACATCGCTGAAGAAAGTGTTATCTAAGAACCTTTTGGCTCCTGTATATTTATCTCCCCAAAAACCCGAGAAGACCGGATCAATGGCCACTCCACTGCTCTTAGTGGCAGATATCATGTCCCCATTTCCGATATAGAACCCTACATGAGATATACCTGTCTGGTGTGTGCCAGAGAAAAATACCAGATCTCCTTTTTGAAGATTGGATGCTGCTACATATGTACCTTGCTTATATTGATCATAGGAACCTCTTGCAAGATCGATCCCAAATTGCTCCATTATATAGTATGTAAATCCTGAACAATCAAATCCATCTGGCGATTCTCCACTCCACTGGTATGGAGTGCCGAGATGCTTTTTTGCCCGTTCGATCACTTCCTCGCCTGAAGCTGATGATGCGTATGTATGCGGTATAAATAAAAACAGTACCATAAGATTAGCTAATACGACACTGACCAATTTCCTCCCCAAAAAAATACCTCCTGATTATGTATGGCTTGTCAGCTTGCTCTTATATAATATCGTAGCATATTACAATTCGACACGATTTTACAGTTGTATAACAAATGTGCTAAATTTCTGTTTCATTTCCTTGTCAAACTAACAGAATGAAGTTGTAAATTTGGAGGAAATCCTTGTTAGGTGGATTTAACCAATCGTACTCATCAAGTCAATATCCGTTATATATTAAAGCAGTATTATCCATAACCATAAAAGAAGCCGGGCCCTTATCATAAATAAGAGCCCGGCTTTTTCATGCTTTTATTTTACCCATTCATTGACGAGATCTTCATTCTCTTCCACCCATTTTTCAGCCCCATCGATAGGATTTTCTGTACCTTCTACATATTCGATAAGCTTACCAATTTGTTGATCATCCATCTTCCAGTTTTTAAACCATTTGCTTACCTTTGGATAATCATCTTCAAACCCTTGTCTTGTAGCATGGTGAATTTTTTCGACACCACCGTACGTATTTTGCGGATCTTCGAGGAACTTCAAATCATATTTGGAGAACACCCAGTGCGGGCTCCAAAGTGGTGCTACGATAGGTTCTTTATCTTTCACTGCTTCTTTAATCTCAGCAAGCATTGCAGATTCTGAGCTGGATAGAAGTTCGAAGTCGAGATCATAATCCTTAATTAATTGTTCGGTTACTTCCATCGTGCCTGCACCAGGTCCAAAACCAACAATTTCGCTATTGAACATTTCTTTATGTTTATTTAAGTCTTCTACACTATTCACATCCTCTAAGTAAGAGGGAACCACAAGACCTACCTTTGCGTTGTCGTACCAGGTAGCATCTGAGAAATTGACGGTATCTTGATATTTTTCCAAGTAATTAGCATCCTGGACCGGCAGCCAAATTTCTAAGCTGGCATCCAAATCTCCGCTTTCTAACGCCTTCATCGTGCTACCCATGTTTAAGTTGTTTAATTTTACGTTATATCCTTTATCTTCTAAAATGACTTTCCACATATTTGTTACAGCAATGTTTTCAGCCCAGTTAACTTGACCAATCGTTAATTCTTGATCCTTCGCTTCTGATTCTGCACCTGTTTGTTCACCTTCTGCTTCCTCACTATTGTTTCCGCATGCTGCCAGTACAGCAAGCATTAGAATCGCTAAAATAAAACTAAGTTCTTTTTTCCACTTGTGCATGTTGAAAACTCCCCTTTGTTGTTATTTATTTTAATTTTTACAGGTTGTAAAAAATTAAATACGTTAAGAATTTTTTTAACATAAAGGCGTAAAGAATCCATTTCTTTATAGAAAAGAATGGAGGATTCCTATAACCAGACAGTCCGTAGAGTGTTCTATAGCCTGTCTGGGTTTTTAAACTGCTCCTTAATCTTGCGGGTCCTTCGGCAGGAATTCAAATATTTTTCCGCTTCTTATACTTTCAACTAAGTCATTCAACCAGTGATAGTAAGTTTTCGATTCTTCTAATTGATCATAGTATTTCTTTGCATTTGCAACAATATCTGGCGTACTGCTGGAATCTTTTATAACCTCAATAAAATCTTCCTGCGCTTCTTCAATGGCTTCCAAATTCATTTTCGCTTCGCGTTCCCACATCTGACAATAAAACGCCATAAAGGAACGGAAAAAATTTTTCTCAGCTGCATACGTATGTTTTCGTGAGCCGCGTGTAAATGTTTTTTTCACCATTTCTATGTCCTGAAGCCGTCGTACGCTGGTACTCATACTTGGTTTACTCATTCCGAGCTCTGTGCGCATTTCATCAAGTGTCATCTGATCTTTAAAGTACATTGTCGCATATAAATTTGCAGCAGCTGGTGTTACTCCATATAAATCCATGGTCTCTGCAATGGCGCCAATGACTTTATCTTTGGCTTCTTCTATTTTAATGCTGGGTTTTTCGGTATCACTCATAAGGTCGCTCCTTCAATATAAAATAAACCTTGTTAAATATTTATCAAATATTCTTTATGAACTACATGTTAACGTGTTCAGCTGAAATGTCAAATGAGTATGTAATCTTGATTAACTGTAAATGTTCAATTTCCTAGGCATCATAGGTATTATCCTTTATTCCATATCTTATTGAATTTGATGTTTGACGTAATTTTGACAGCCCAAATAAGACGTGTTAGTGTTTAAAATGTTAAATAAATTTTTAATAAAGTTAATTATACTTCAGGATTGGAGTTGATAGATATGGATTTAAAACTACAACAATACATCAATGGAAAATGGGTGGATGCGAATTCGGGAAATACGCGTCACATTATTAATCCATTTAATCAGGAAAGGATTGCTACGGTTCCTGAAGGTGATGAATCAGATGCAAAAGCAGCCATCACTGCGGCGAGAGAGACATTCGATAATGGGGAATGGGCTTTAACCCCAGCAATTGAGCGAGGAAAGGTCGTAACGAGAATTGCGGAGTTAATTGAAAGAGACAAAGAAGAACTGGCGTACTTAGAATCATTGGATACTGGTAAAACAGTGGAAGAAAGTCGCGGAGATATGGATGATATCGCTGGAGTGTTTCGCTATTATGGAGAACTTGCAGATAAAGATGGAGGACAACTGATTGAATCTCCGGTGCCGAATTCCAGCAGTAAGGTAGTACACGAGCCAGTAGGTGTCTGCGGGCAAATTACCCCCTGGAATTACCCTTTACTACAAGCATCCTGGAAACTGGCTCCAGCGCTTGCAACTGGAAACACTCTCATTATGAAGCCAAGTGAAATTACACCGCTTACTACCATTAAAGTATTTGAATTAATGGAAGAAGCAGGCATCCCTGCTGGTGTGGCTAACCTTGTGCTTGGCCCAGGTCATACGATTGGTTCTGAATTGTCCGGCAGTCCGGATGTAGATCTTATTTCTTTCACAGGCGGCATTGCGACAGGGAAGAAAATTATGCAGGCGGCAAGCGTGAATGTGAAGAAGCTCGCACTTGAACTTGGAGGAAAAAACCCGAATGTCATTTTTGCAGATGCTGATTTTGAATTGGCAGTGGACCAGGCGTTAAACGGAGTATTTTTCCACGCAGGACAAATCTGCTCCGCCGGTACAAGACTGATTGTAGAAGAAAGCATACACGATGAATTCGTCAAAGCCCTTGTAGAACGAGTGAAGAAATTCAAGCTGGGCAGCGGGTTTGAAGAAGATACTCAAATGGGTCCCCTTATTTCAGCTGAACACCTTGAGAAAGTAGAGAATTATGTGGAAGCCGGTATAAAAGAAGGGGCAACTTTAGCTGTTGGCGGCAAGCGCCCAGAAGACCCCGAATTGCAAAAAGGTTTCTTCTATCTGCCGACTATTTTCACAGACTGCACTACAGACATGCACATAGTTCAAGAAGAAGGCTTCGGTCCAATTATCACAGTTGAGAAGTTCAGGGCAGAAGAAGAAGCCATGAAGCTTGCCAATGATTCCATTTACGGGCTTGCTGGCGGCGTCTTTACTAAAGATATTGCCAAAGCTGAACGCTGTGCAGCGAAGATGCGTATGGGTACGGTATGGATCAATGAATTCAACCTATATTTCCCTCATGCCCCGTGGGGTGGATTTAAGCAGTCCGGTATTGGACGCGAACTAGGCAGGTTAGGTATAGAAGAGTACACAGAAACCAAGCATATCTTCCAAAACCTGAAGCCAGAACCTATTAACTGGTTCTAGGTTAATCATCTATTATTTAGTTTTATAGAATCGTTATCGGAGAGAAGCTGAGGTTAGAAAAGCTGTATTTGTTTTAGAAATCTTATATAAACAACTAATTTTTCATAAAGGAGGAGGGTTTTGTACAAGGGGTTTTTACTCTTCAAAACTTTTCTTCCAATTACAACATCTAAGGAGGAACTGACATGACAGAAGCATATGACATTGTAATTGTAGGAGGCGGTAGTGCGGGTTCTGTACTCGGTGACCGTTTAAGTGAAGATGGGAAAAAGAGTGTGCTAGTTTTAGAGGCGGGGCGCAGTGATTATTCATGGGACTTATTGATTCAAATGCCGGCAGCGCTGCCGTTCCCTTCCGGAAAAAATCTTTACGATTGGCAATATGAATCTGACCCAGAACCCTATATGAATGGACGTCGTATCCCGCATGCGCGCGGAAAGGTTCTAGGAGGTTCCAGCTCCATTAACGGTATGATTTATCAACGTGGAAATCCGAAAGACTATGAACGCTGGGGATCGGACAAAGGTATGGAAAACTGGAATTGGGCGCACTGCCTTCCATACTTCAAACGTCTGGAGAATGCTTTGGGCTCCCCGGATGATGAACTTCGCGGGCAGGACGGGCCGATTAAACTGGAGCGCGGACCTGCTAAAAACCCTCTATTCCAAGCCTTTTTTAACTCAGCTGTAGAGGCTGGTTATAACAAGACTCCTGATGTCAACGGTTTCCGTCAAGAAGGGTTTGGGCCGTTCGATAAGCATGTGTATAAAGGACAGCGTTTGTCAGCTTCACGTGCTTATCTGCATCCAGCGATGAAACGTGAGAACCTGACGGTGAGAACTCGTGCTTTCGTTACGAGTATTGACTTCGATGGTACTCGTGCCAAAGGGTTGACCTATAAACGAAACGGGAAGATTCATCAAGTCAAAGCAGGTGAAGTTATCCTCTCCGGCGGAGCCATTAATACACCGCAGCTTCTTCAATTGTCAGGAGTAGGGGATGCCGAACACCTTCGTTCCCTTGGGATTAAACCGGTTGTTAATCTTCCTGGTGTAGGTGAAAACCTTCAGGATCACCTTGAAGTTTACGTTCAACACGCGTGCCCGATCCCTGTTTCTGAACAGCCGAACCTGCAGAAGAGACGCATGCCTTGGATCGGTCTGCAGTGGATGCTTGGACGTACAGGACCTGCGGCAACGAATCATTTTGAGGGTGGAGGTTTTGTCCGTTCTAATGATGATGTCGACTATCCGAATTTGATGTTCCACTTCCTTCCAGTAGCGGTGCGTTATGATGGACAAAAAGCACCAACGGATCACGGGTTCCAGGTGCACATTGGACCGATGTACTCGGATGCACGTGGGTCATTAAAGATTCGATCGAAAGACCCGAAAGAGCATCCGAGCATGGTTTACAACTACCTGTCTACAGAACAAGACAAACGCGAGTGGGTGGAAGCGATCAGGATTACTCGAGAAATCATGTCTCAACCAGCCATGAAAAAGTACAATGCAGGGGAAATCTCGCCTGGACCTACTGTTCAGACAGAAGAAGAAATCCTGGATTGGGTAAAGGAAGATGCAGAGACTGCCCTTCACCCGTCTTGTACAGCTAAGATGGGACCTGAATCAGACCCAATGTCTGTAGTCGACCCGGAAACTATGAAGGTTCACGGACTAGACAATGTACGAGTGGTGGATGCATCTGCCATGCCTTATGTTACAAACGGCAACATCCATGCTCCCGTATTGATGTTGGCGGAAAAGGCAGCGGATCTCATTCTTGGACGTAAGCCTCTTGAGCCAATTGATGCAGACTATTATCGTCATGGAGTACATCCGGCTGATGCAGGTACAGTAACTAAATAACGCTTCTCGCAAGAAGGCCCCTATCCAGAAGAGTTTGTTTACGAAGCAAACCTTTCAGATAGAAGGCCTTTTCTTCTTTTAGAAAGACTTATTAAACTAAAGGGCTGATTAGTTGAAAACTTAGTTTCGAGATATTGTGTGGAGAAAGGGGCTCCAGGGAACGGCTCGCTTTCCGGCCCTGCACGATGCAGGGTCGTTCGACGTTGCCACACGACGTGGAGGTCTTAGTCGAACTTCTTATATGCGTTGAGTCTCCTCAGGCTGGCGCCTTCCGGGGCCTCACCTGTCATGTTCATCCCGCAGGAGTCTTCGCCGTTCTCTTCCGCTCCTTTGCGATTATTGAGAGCACGAAATCTCTGCATTAACGTCTTACAATGAACAAGGTCATCTATGCTGATTTTTACGTTTGTTAAAGCGTAGGAACCCTGTTATATAAGCATTTAAGGCAGACTCAGCTAGAGTCTTTTCTTCTATAGCAGGGTCCGTTCACTAGATATCGTTTGGGTGGCGAAGGAAACGACGAGACTCCCACGGGAGAAGGAGCTAGGCTAGACCCCACAAGGAGTGATAGCGACTGAGGAGGCTTGCCAGTTTCCCGTAGGAAAGCGAGTTGTTTCCGTAGCCGCCCTCATTCTTTTTTGCAACGGACCGGAGTTATCTCGAAATTGAGTCTTCAAGTAATGGGAGCTTTGCTTTAAGATCAACATGGGTGATTTTTACTTTTAAAGATAAAAAAACTCCGGAAGAGAGGCTCGTATTTGAACCTGTTTCCGGAGTTTCATTACTATTAATTTCTAATCAAGTAATCAAATGCGCCAAGAGAAGCATTTGCACCATCACCCATAGAAATAATGATCTGATTGTTTGGGCAGTCGGTTACGTCACCGGCAGCAAACAAACCAGGTACATTCGTAGAACCTTGCTTATTAGTGATGATTTCACCAATACGGTTGGTTTCTACATCTGCGTCTAACCATTCTGTATTCGGCACAAGGCCGATTTGAACGAAGACACCCTGAAGGGCAATATGCTGTTCTTCGCCAGATTCACGGTCGATATACGTAATACCATTAACGTTTTCGTCACCGGTGATTTCTGTCGTTTGGGCGTTTGTCTTCACATTAACGTTTGGAAGACTATTTAGTCGTTCCTGAAGAACCTCATCCGCTTTTAACTCGTCAGCAAATTCAAGCACCGTAACGTTTTGAACAATACCGGCAAGATCGATAGCTGCTTCAACGCCGGAGTTTCCGCCGCCGATGACCGCTACGTCTTTACCTTCAAACAATGGACCGTCACAGTGAGGACAGTAGGCTACACCTTTGTTCTTGAACTCTTCTTCACCTGGAACACCGATTTGGCGCCAGCGTGCACCTGTAGAGATAATGGCACTCTTACTCTTCAGAACACCGCCATTATCGAGTTCAAGTTCGAACATGCCGTCATTCTTTTCCAAACCTTTGACACGTTGAAGATTCATGATATCGATATCATAGTCTTTCACGTGTTCTTCAAGACTTGCTGCGAATTTCGGTCCTTCTGTATTTTTGACACTGATAAAGTTCTCAATGGTCATGGTATCAAGAACCTGACCGCCGAAGCGCTCGGCCACAACTCCCGTGCGGATTCCTTTACGTGCAGCATAAATAGCAGCACTGGCACCTGCAGGGCCACCGCCGACAACTAATACATCGTATGGGTCACGGTTTGTAAATTCTTCTGGAGATGGACCGTCACTAATTTTTGCAACAATTTCTTCAAGAGTTATACGACCGCCGCTGAAGAATTCTCCATCAAGATAAACAGCTGGAACTGCCATTACATTTTTTTCTTCTGCTTCTTCTTTAAAAGCAGCGCCATCAATCATGGTGTGAGTAATGCCAGGGTTTATTACACTCATAATATTTAGAGCCTGAACCACATCCGGGCAGTTATGACAGCTTAAACTGACAAATGTTTCGAAGTGATACTCTCCGCTGATATTTTTAATTTGTTCAACCATAGTATCATCAATTTTCGGAGGTCTTCCACTTACTTGAAGTAAGGCAAGAACCAAGGAAGTGAATTCATGACCAAGGGGAACACCGGAAAAGGTAATACCTGTTTCTTCTTGCGGACGGTTCACGCTGAAGCTGGGTGTACGTTTAAGTTCTGCATTTTTAACTGTAATTTTCGGTGACATGGAGGTAAGCTCATCGGTGAGAGCCAGCATATCACGGGAGACACTATCGTCTCCCGCGCTGACTTTCAGTTCGATGTCACCTTCTAAAAGCTTTAGATATTCCTCTAATTGTGCTTTTATTTGTGCATCTAGAACCATTTATTTCACTCCTTAAATTTTGCCAACTAGATCAAGGCTTGGCGTAAGTGTTTCTTCGCCTTCTTCCCATTTAGCCGGGCAAACTTCGCCAGGATTATTGCGTACATATTGAGCAGCCTTGATTTTGCCTACAAGGTTATCTGCATCGCGGCCAATTCCACCTGCGTTAATTTCTACAGTTTGGATAACACCGTCCGGATCAATTACGAATGTACCGCGTTCAGCCAGGCCATCTTCTTCGTTCAATACGTCGAATTGACGGGAAAGCTGTTGAGATGGATCGCCGATCATTGGGTACTGGATTTTGTTAATTTTTTCAGAGCTATCGTGCCAGCCTTTGTGTACGAAGTGAGTATCTGTAGAAACAGAGTATACTTCAGCACCAAGTTCTTTCAGAGTTTCATAGTTATTTTGAAGGTCTTCCAGTTCAGTTGGGCAAACGAAAGAAAAGTCTGCTGGGTAGAAGCAAACAACGCTCCACTGACCTTTGAAATTTTCTTCTGTTACATCAATAAAGTCTTCACCGTTTTTGAATGCTTTTGCCTGGAATGGTTGTACTTCTTTTCCGATTAGAGCCATAGTAGAATTCCTCCTGTATTTGTTTTAGGTTTACTGCTGCTCAAAGCAGTTTTTTATAATAATTCTAATCCAATAGCAATTATTATATAAAATGCTTTTTTTGTCAACATCTACACAACGCTGTCGAATGGATATTGCTGTGTACTAAAAAAGTGAAAGGAGTTACATCCCTCAACGAGGAATTAAAACCTTATATTACACGTATAACAAAGAAGTGGTTATACTGTCTAGGCAAAAGGATTAAGAAGTACTTTTCAGGGAGTAAAGTGTAGTGGATCTACTGTTTATTTTCATAAACAAGGGAAGGATTAAAGGTTGTATTATCAATAACGTAATATAAATGAAATTAGTGCCAGCACATTGGGGAGAAAATCGTATATTGATTTAGAAGGGCACTAGTTCGGTAACTAAGTTAGCCTAACTTGTTTAAAAAACTACTGCCCTGTAAAGCACATGATGTATTTCCTCTTTCTCGAACAATAAGAACAATGCGAGATGGATATAAACTCTCGGGGAGATTATCAGTTTACCTAGAGATAAGAATTCTTTAATTGTGAACAAACAAATAACTTTCATGAAATATAAGGAAAAAATATCAATAAAATGGTAATATATCTATAGTAATCTATTTAAAAAAGGCCTTGTTTTTGGGAGCGTTTTATTAAAATCAGAAGAGGTTGATGAAAAGTGACAATGCCAGTGAAAGAACCTTCCATTTTTGATCATCGGGGACACAAAATTATTACCGAAGACCGTGAAATAGCGATTATAGCTAAAATGGATAACCCAATGATTGCTGTTCTTGGGAACGTAGTAAGTGAAGAAGAGTGTGAAAAGCTTATTCTTCTGTCCAAAAGCAAAATGAACCGATCGAAAATTGGATCAAATCACGAGGTGAGTGACATTCGCACAAGCAGTAGCACGTTTCTCCCGGAAGATGATCTAACGGCCAAAATTGAAAAACGTGTGGCACAAATCATGAACGTTCCTGTTGAACATGGAGAAGGGCTTCATATTTTAAATTATAAACAGGGGCAGGAGTATAAAGCACATTATGACTACTTCCGTGCAAAGGCTAAAGCAGCTAACAATCCTAGAATCAGTACGCTTGTCCTCTACTTGAACGATGTGGAAGAGGGAGGAGAAACCTATTTTCCTCATATGAATTTGTCCATCTCCCCGCACAAAGGCATGGCCGTCTATTTCGAATATTTCTATTCCGATCCACTCATCAATGAACGCACTCTTCACGGTGGTTCGCCGGTCACTTCCGGTGAAAAATGGGCTGCGACGATGTGGGTTAGGAGAAAACAATACAGGTAAGAGCACATATTTCATCTGCAATTAATTAAGAACATCTTTAAAGGGGTTATATAATCCTTTGAAGGTGTTTTTTCTATGCAATCCCTTACCTTGCCATAGTGTTTTACAGTCATGGTAATAACGAAAGTAAATCCAATCCTTTCATCTAATCTCTATAGCTCTAGTGGTTAAAAAAGCTTAGAAGGGTTCAAGTCTGAAGAACCGGTGTCTATATGTTATAATATCGTAAATGTATTTACAGAATAATGACTAGAAATGTCCTCTTCCTCTGAAGGGTGGACAGCTACATAATAGCATTTAAAAATTTTAAGTTCGGGAGAGATTTACATGAGTTCAAAGTCTGCAATGAAGCTGTTTACGTTAAACTCCAATGAACCTTTAGCACAGGAAATATCTGAGATATTAGAGACACCATTAGGAAAAAGCTCCGTTGTTCGTTTTAGTGATGGCGAAGTGCAAATTAATATTGAAGAAAGTGTGAGGGGTGACGATATTTATCTTATCCAATCCACCTCTCAGCCGGTTAATGAACACTTGATGGAACTATTAATTATGGTTGATGCCATGAAGCGGGCTTCAGCCAGAACGATTAACGTAGTACTGCCTTATTATGGATATGCCCGCCAGGATCGAAAAGCTCGTTCCCGTGAGCCAATTACAGCAAAGCTGATTGCCGATTTACTTGAATCAGCAGGTGTTTCAAGAGTCATAACCATGGACATGCATGCGCCTCAAATTCAAGGTTTCTTTAACATTCCTGTTGATCAGCTGCTAGGCACTTCTATCTTGGGTCAATACTATAAAGAAAAAGATATGAAAGACATCGTGGTCGTAGCACCGGCTACAAGTGGTCTGAGCCGTGCCCGCAGAATGGCAAATTTATTGGACACTCCGATTGCTTTTGTCGATAAGCGGAGAGCTGAACCGAATTCTGATGAGGTTATGAATGTGGTAGGCTCCATTGAAGGGAAAACAGCTATCATCGTGGACGACATGATTGATACAGCAGAAACGGTGGTACAGGCAGCATCCGCTCTGATAGAAAGCGGAGTGAAGGACATTTATGCCTGCGGTACGCATGCTGTTTTATCAGAGCCAGCCGTTCAGAAGATTCAAGATTCTCCGATTAAGGAACTGGTCATTACGAATACAGTCTTTTTACCGGAAGAAAAGCAGATTGATAAGATCAAATCACTTTCTGTGGCTCCATTGTTTGCGGATGCGATTGTACGTGTCCAAACGGATCATTCAGTGAGTGAACTCTTCGACTAGAAGAGCAATAAGTATCTTGGAAAAACATATCGTGAAACCTGTGAAAAAATGATCTCTTGAAAAAGAGATCATTTTTTATGGGAACATGTTATAGTGCATATCCTTGAAATAAATAATAAATTTGGGGATCTTACCCATACTATCTATATTCAGCAATCGTTAATGCATAGCTGTTTAATTAGAGAGAGGTGAAGGATATGGAGGAGTTCCCCATTATACATACTAACGTTTGGGATGTATTAATTGCTGTTCCTGTGGTTATCATTGTTACGCAGCTTTTAAAGAAGTTATTATCTATACCGAAAAGCTTAGTCCCTGGTACAGCTGCGTTAATGGGGTTAATCATCGGTGTGTTTTTTGCACACCCAAATAATGTTTGGGCTGGTATCTTTATGGGCTTCTTCTATGGAAATGCGGCTGTTGGAGGATATGCTTCCATCAAAACTTCTCTTATCGCATTTAGGAAGAAAAAGGCTAAAAGTCAGCCTGGGTAAAAAATAGCATGAATAGTAAAACGATATTTGTCATCTTCCCTATTCATGGTTAAGGCAAGTTTCTAGACATCTTCCTGTTTTTTCATCTACGATAATAATATGAATCACGCAATGAATTCAGATTGTAACTTAGAAAGGATGAAGAAAAGATGAAAGTACTTGTTGTAGGAGCAAACGGTCAAATTGGTAAACACCTGGTATCCACTATTCAGGAAAGCGACAAATTGGAAGCTAAAGCTATGATTCGTAAGCCGGAACAGGCGTCCTATTTTGAAGATAAAGGAGCCGAAACCGTAGTTGTTGATTTAGAGGATGACATTGAGACAATTGCCAAAGCGGCTGAAGGAGTAGATGCGATCGTATTTACTGCAGGTTCTGGACCGCATACTGGCCCGGACAAAACGGTCCTTATCGACCTGGACGGGGCTGTGAAGACGATCGAAGCCGCTAAAGCCGCTGGCGTGAAGCGGTATGTGATGATCAGTTCGTTTGATACGACCCGTGAAGCTATTCAGAGTGCCCCTTCATCCTTTGCTCCATACGTTGCAGCTAAACACTACGCTGATGAATGGTTAAGAGGAACAGATTTGGATCATACCATCATCCACCCTGGTATGCTGACGAATGATGAAGGAACCGGGCAAGTAGAGGCTGCATCTAAAGTTGAAAGAGGGGAAGTTCCAAGGGAAGATGTAGCAAACGTAATTGCTGCTGCTTTGGAAGATGACTCAACAATTGGTAAGGAGTTTCAAGTTGTGGGCGGTACTACCGCGATTAAGGAAGCTATACAATCCCTTTAAGTTGATTCAAGGAAAAGGCAATTCACCATTATGGTGTTTTGCCTTTTTTATTTGTACAGAGAGATGAAGAGAGTTCAGGGGTAGACATTAATTTTGTCCAATTTGCGAATGATTAGATGAATCATAATAAATCCACCGAGGTACATGAGGAAGGTGTAGAAGACGCTCCATTTTTCATGATAGGTCAATAGGTGAATAGAAAGAGCTATGGTTTCAACTCCAGTCATCCCCAGTATAAACATTAAGTACACCCACACCGGTTGTTTCTCCTTGTAGTAAAGAAAATACGTAAACCATATAGCGGATACCGTAAAAATACCTAAATCAAGAAACAGTGTATTTAAAAGTACCACATTTGAGGAAGTGTGAATTGTCCAAAGACCTATTTGGATTCCGAGTTGATTTAAAATCAATGCAATTAAAGCAGCAAACGGAGCAACGGTAAATATAATTTTTGGTGCTCTCTTATAGACATATCCGGTAGTCAGCCAAGGGATGATGAAGCCTAGCACAATCATCAGTAACATATGAACCACCTCCTTTTTTACTCATCTTTTCTAATAAATAGTAGGAAATATACGTGGAAATAAAATGGTAATTGTCGAGTGCTGACTTTTCTTTACATAGAAAATAGGGGTGAAGGTAATGGATGGGTAGTTTAAATTATCTGTCAGGTTTGTCTAATGATCTACACTTTGCTCGGATAAATTAAATTTGGAGAGGTTGAAAGGGAATGTTTTTCGTTTATCCAAATAAAGGTTATTTCATAATACTGGAGAATCTAATACTTGAAGAGTAAAAACCAAAATAAGGTAGTGAGGTGAATGTAAAATTAAAAAGGGCAGTCAATTTTTAATGGAACAGTACGTTAATCATCACTCACAAGATCTTAATAACAGTATTTTAACGAGTTCTCCATCACTGATTTCGTTTATGGATAAAAGCGAAAATATTACTTGGTATTCTCCGCTGGAAAATGAAAATCATAAAGAGTACCGCAATGAGTTTCTCGATTTGGATGTTGAATGGAAAAGCGCTAAATCGCAGTTGAAGGATTATTGGCCGGCTCAAGGTCCAAGGTGGGACGGCATCGCAATGGTTCAAGGCAAGGATAGTAAGAAGGGATTAGTATTAGTAGAAGCCAAAGCTCATGTAAAGGAAATGAGGTCAGAATTGAAAGCAACGGATCCGCAGAGTATTGATCTGATCAAACGAACTATAAGAGAGACAAAGGATGTGTTTGGATCAGGTTCCTCCATGCATCCATGGTTAAATCAGTACTACCAGTTATCCAATCGATTAGCTTACTTGTATATACTGAATGAAAAAATGAAGATTCCTACCTGGCTTGTGCTTGTGAATTTCGTTGATGATGAAAGTCATAAGCCAACTTCTGTTAACCAATGGGTGGAACATTACCAGGAGGTATTTGCAGAATTGAAGATGAATTTGGATTCTTCAACCCTGCTGAATCGGTTGGTGACTATATATATACGGCCAGTATAGAAAAAATGGGCAATCCCATCGTATATCCTTAAAGCAGTTTAATAGCCTGCTACGATCTCCAGTGAAGTATCATTCATCTGCAAACTAATAAGTTATTGCTGTTTATAGCAAACTATAAAAGTTCCTTATAAATCTTTTTCCTTTTGTCCATACTGTTCCTAAAAAGGGTGATAAAGATGACTTATATGGAGAAGACCAATCAGGTGATCATGGAACTGAAGAAAGAAGAGCGAGCTCAGTTCGGCAACTATTCTTATAGTCCAACCGGTTTTACAGATGGAAAACAGGATGTCCCGGAGTGGGAAGTCCGGCAGTTTGTTCTAAACTATTTCTTAATTCTCGAAAACTCAAATAAATACCAATACAAATAGACTCCCTTTTTGGGAGTTTTTATTTGCTGCCCTTTTTAATGTTCTCGTTTCCTTGTAAAAACGTTTTATTCAGGGGGGAGAAGGAATAATATGTATCATAAGTGTTTTTGAAAAGGAGTGTTCCTATGGGTAAAATCATTTTAAATCTACTCGCTTACCTACTTGTTGTGGTGGTTAATGGACTCGCCAATACGCTGCCGCTTAATGGTCAGACGACGGGGGAAATTTCCAACAGGCTGAACGTCCTGTTTACTCCAGCTGGATACGTGTTCAGTATATGGGGATTAATCTACCTGCTGCTTGGCCTCTGGGTTCTCCGCCAGTTTCCAGCCAGCAGACGAGATCTGCCTATTTATCAAGTGGTAAGTGGTCTCTTCGTCTTAAGCTGCATTTTAAACAGTCTTTGGATTTTTATGTGGCATTATAACTTATTTGGACTATCAGTCATTGTCATGATCCTATTACTTCTTACTCTTATTCGACTTTATGTGAAAGCAGAAGCGGTCGATGCTTCGTTTTTGGACCGGCTGCCATTTTCCGTTTATCTGGGGTGGATCAGCGTAGCTACTATTGCTAACATCAGCTATTACCTAACTTACATTGAGTGGAACGGATTTGGAATTTCAGCTTCTGTCTGGACGTTCATTCTTCTCATTATTGCGACTCTGCTTGCCTTCTATATCTTAATAACGAAGTATGACTGGGTGTATCCACTCGTGTTTGTATGGGCGTTCGTCGGAATAGGGGTTCAAAATCAGGATGCAGATGTGCCGCTTGTGGTGTACTCCTCTTATATTCTTGCTGTTATTATACTGTTGGTCACTGTCTTTTACGGGTTTAAACAGAAAAAATCAACGGTATAAATTCAAATTAAAAGGGTGCCCCTCCCATGTAGTAGGAAGCACCCTTTTTCTAATGTTCAGCTTTTCAGCTTACTGATTATTCGGTCTCTTAGCGCGAAGTGTAAATTTATATTCATCACTCTTAAAATAGTTCTCACTGTACTCGAAAACCGTCCCGTCAGTTAGAATACTATAGGACTGCATTTTTAAAATAGGGGTAGATTCATCAACGGTTAAAGTCTCTGCGATTTCTGGTGTAGGGAGAATGGGAATCACTTCCTGAAAGCTTTCTTTAATCTTTTTCCCTACTTCTTTTTCAATATAGTCATATTTTGATCCCATCATTATTCCGTACGATAGATTTGGAAACATCGTGACCGGAAGATAGGTTTCTTCCAATACGCAAGGGATATTATCCACGAGTCTCTGTCTGCGCACGAAAAAAACTTGCTCTCCATCTAATAGCCTAAGCATCCGTTTGATGTAATCAGTGGGGGCAATTAATTGGAATTCAAGGATTCGATTGACCGGCTGTTTATTTAGCTTTACCATTTCTTCGGTAAAACCGATTAACTCAAATATATTATGTTCAATCTTTTGTTCTTTTACATAGGTTCCGCTTCCTTGAATTCTCTCTAATAATCCTTCTTCTACAAGTACTTTAACAGCCTGCCGCACAGTGACCCGGGAGGCTTGATACTGTTCAGAAAGATGAACCTCTGTGGGGATGGCCTCTCCTTCTTGCCAACTCCCTTCAGAAATATCTTCTCTTATTTGTTGAGCAATTCTCCGGTATAAAGGAGCTGCCATGCGAGTTCCCTCCTGTTCGTCTCTAACCCCATTATACCCAAATAGCTTTATATTTTCGATATAAATGTTGACGTAAAAAATGACCTGTGTTTTCTTTTTCCTGATGATTTACCATACAAAATTAATGCCTGTATGGACTTATTCACATGAAAAAGCAGAACCATCTTCATTTACAATTAAAGAGACCTGCCATGAATTTAAAGTTTCATAGCAGGCTTTTAATAGGGGCTATGTGATTTTGCTGATAAGCTTCAGGTTACGTAGGGCTCAATTTCGAGCCTTTCTTGAAAAAAGTGACGGTTGGCAAAAAGATACTGAGTCCTTTCGAAATGACAGAATCCAGTACTCGAGAATCCAGTTCTATATTAACCAGATTTAACTATGTTAAAGACAAATTTTCACAGCCTTTTAATTAGAATAGCAGAGAGTGTGAAAGAAGGAAGAGGAGCAAGGGGGAGAAAATAAATTACATATACCAGACTTCATTATTTGTAGAGGAAATGCCGATGGCTCCCGCTTGTAAGGCTGTAACCACATCTTCTTTTTCACAAACTAAGCCACTGGCTATAATGGGAACGTCAATTTTATCTTTCACCCATCCGATAGCTTTGGGCATCATACCTGGAAGAATTTCGATAAAGTGCGGATTGGAGTTTGCGATTTGTTTATCAATGCTTCGAAAAGAAATAGAGTCAACCAAAAAGAATCTGTGTACGGTATAAAAGCCGTAGTTTCGGGCTGCGTGAACCATCTGGGCTTTAGTACTAATAATACCGTCAGCCTTGGTGCTTTCTTTTAAGAATTGCAAAGCAACTTCTTTATTAGACGTACCTTCTAATAGATCCACGTGTACAAAAGCAAGCTTCCCACGAGCTTTCACTTGGTCCACAATTTTCCCGACATTGATGATATCGCTGTTTAAAATAAAGACGATGTTACAGTCTGTTTGGATGGCTTCCTGCAATCCACTTTTATCTTTGACCGCAGAGATTACGGGATTTTCTTCGAGGACTTCTTCTATATACTGTTTCATGACAATCTCCTTATCCAGTAAGTTTTCACTCCACATTATATAGCAGAAGCTGGTTGATGGAAAATTAAACGGGTTTGCACGTGTAATGGTTGTTTTGGCTCTGTGTTCATATAAAGGAGCTCAGGTTGACAGCTTATAAAGAGAGTTCTATACTATTAGACAGATAAGTTACTAGAGCCGAGAGAAAAGTAACTTCCCCTGGGGGAAGTATGCTTTTCTCTCTTTTTTTTTGGCTCATATATCCAGGGGAAGGGAGTGAATACAGCAATGAAACTGACAGATTTTACGATGGATTTCTTTTCTCTAAAAGGTCAGACGGCTCTAGTTACAGGGGGGAACTCCGGACTTGGCCGTGCATTTTCAGTGGCTCTGGCAGAAGCAGGGGCGGATGTTTTTATTGCAAGTTTGGCAGAAGATGATGGAACCACAAAAGAGCTTATTGAAAGTAAGGGTTCTCGTATGGAATTCATGCAAGTCAATATTACAGAAGAGGGCGCTGCGAAGCGGACGGTTGAGCAGTGCATCGAAACCATGGGTTCTCTCGATATTGTAGTCAATAGTGCGGGAATGAATAAGGTTGCCGGTTTTGATGAATTTGGACGGGAGAAGTGGGATCCGCTTATCCAGGTCAATTTGACCGCTGCGTTTGAAGTCAGCCACGAAGCCGCCAAAACTATGATTCCTAAAAAGCGCGGAAAGATTATTAACATTTGCTCTGTGTTTTCCTTTCACGGAGGAAGCGGATCACCGGCCTACGCAGCTAGTAAGCATGGGGTGGCAGGATTAACAAAAGCATACTGTGATGAGCTGGCTGGCTATAACATTCAAGTGAATGGGATCGCCCCTGGCTATTATGCGACGGAGCTAACTCAGGAAACAAGAAACAATCCTGAGACGAACCAAAAAGTACTGGACCATACACCGGCCAATCGCTGGGGAGAGCCTCTGGACTTAATGGGAGCAGTCGTCTTTCTGGCAAGTCGGGCTTCTGACTATGTAAATGGCCATATTCTGGCTGTGGACGGCGGCTATCTCGTTCGATAATAGAGAATCGAAGGGAGGGTGTCACGAACATGAATAACAAATACTTAATTGGAGTGGATGGTGGTTCTCAAAGTACGAAAGTCGTAATCTTTGACCTTGAGGGAACCATTGTCAGTGAAGGCAAAAAAGCTTTAAAACCTATGGAGCTTCCAAAGCCTGGAGTGGTGGAACATCCTGAGGATGATTTATGGGATTCCCTGATTGAGGCAAGTCAGGAAGCCATGAACAATTTTACGGGCAATAAGGAAGATATTCTTGGTATTGGTCTCTGTACCATCCGCTTTGTCCGTTGTTTACTTACAAAGGATGGAACCTTGGCTTCTCCGGCGCTCAGCTGGATGGACGAGCGAGTATCTAAACCGTATGAACACGTTAATTCAGAGGTGGCTTATGTAACCACTTCTTCAGGGTACATTACCCATCGCCTGACCGGGCAAACCAAAGATTCAGCCGGTAATTATCAAGGGATGTGGCCCATTGATACAGACGCGTGGGATTGGAGTGAAAGCGAAGAGGTTTTTGATTACTACAATATTCCTCGCGAGATGCTGTTTGATCTTGAATACCCTGGGACCATTCTTGGGGATGTCACAAAAGAAGCTTCGGAGGCGACTGGCCTGCCGGATGGCATTCCTGTCGTTGCCACAGCGAATGACAAAGCAGTGGAGGCGCTTGGGGCTGGTATGATTTCGGAAGATGATGGCCTCGTTTCGCTTGGAACTTATATTGCCGGGATGGTTCACGGGAGCGAAAATCCCGCGGACCCTGAGCATTATTTTGCCAACTTTGCCGCCATACCAAATGAATATCTTTACGAGTGTGGAGGTATAAGACGAGGGATGTGGACGGTTAGCTGGTTCAAAGAGCTTTTAGGAGAAGAGTTGACCAAAAAAGCAGAAGAACTTGGTCAGTCTCCAGAAGAGTATTTGAATCAAGAAGCTGCAGGGGTGCCAGCCGGAAGTGATGGTTTGATGACGGTACTCGATTGGCTGGCTCCTGCGGATGAACCGTTTAAGCGAGGAATGATGATCGGTTTTGACGGCCGTCACACTCGTGCTCATATGTATCATTCCATTCTTGAAGGTATTGCTCTTACGATGAAAACTCATGTGGATGCGATGAGCGCAGAGCTTAACAAGCCAATTCGCAGTCTTTACGTTACGGGTGGAGGTTCCAATGGGGATTTGTTGATGCAGATTTTTGCCAACGTTTTTGGGATCCCTGCGAAGCGGACAAAAGTTAACGGTTCGGCCAGTCTTGGTTCAGCGATTAATACGGCTGTAGCTCTAGGAGTATATACCACTTATGAAGAGGCCATTAAAAAGATGGTTCAGGTTAAGGATACATTCCGTCCAGAACAAAACAAGCATCAGTTTTATACCCGAATGAACCACGAGGTTTACCAGCAGATCACCACCCATACTGACGATCTTTTGAAGAAATCTTACCAACTGTTTCATGAATCATAAGCTCGTTTAATTTTATATAAAAAATACGCAAAGGAGTTTTTATTGATGACGTTAACGAAAGAGCAAATTATCAGCGATGTTCAGTCCATTGTTTCTGAGGAACAAGTGATTACAGATGAAGAAGTCATGAAGGAAAATAGTGTGGACCGTTTCAGAAAGTATGAAACCATTCACGGCGTTTATACCCAGCCACTTCCGGCCGCTGTCGTAAAAGTGAAGAGTGAACAGGAAGTATCCAACCTGCTGAAATATATGAATGAAAACAGCATTAACGCAGTGCCAAGAACAGGTGGGTCAGCTACAGAAGGTGGACTTGAAACCGCTGTTGAGAATTCTCTTGTGATCGATGGGTCAGCCATGAACGAAATCGTAAGCATTGATTCCTACAACATGCTGGCTACAGTTAAGTGCGGGGTGCCTCTTGAAGAGCTTGAGGATCAACTGCGTGAACAAGGTTTAACGACGGGCCACTCTCCGCAGTCTAAGCCGCTTGCTCAAATGGGCGGGCTGGTAGCTACAAGAAGTATCGGCCAGCTTTCTACGCTATATGGCGGTATTGAAGATATGGTGATTGGCGTGGAGGCTGTATTTCCGAACGGAGAAATCACGAAAATTAAGAACGTGCCAAGACGTGCTGCAGGTCCGGATATTCGTCATATCATCATTGGTAACGAAGGTGCTCTCTGCTACATCACCGAAGTTACGGTGAAGGTTTTTCAATACCAGCCGGAAAATAATCAGTATTATGGCTATCTTTTAGACGATATGAAGACAGGATTTGAGATTCTTCGTGAAGTTATGGTGAAAGGATACCGTCCTTCAGTGGCTCGTTTGTATGACCCGGAGGACGCAGCGGATCATTTTACGTTCTCTAAAGGGAAATGTGTTCTGATCTTCATGGCAGAAGGTCCGAAGTCAATTGTTGAAGCAACTGGACAGGCTATTGAAGAGATTGTGGGTCAATATAATGAAGGCGAACGTGTGGAGAGCAGCTTAATCCAAAACTGGTTTGAGAACTTGAACTGGGATCCTTCCAAGGTTATTGAAGAACGTCAGGAAATTAAAGAAACGGACAATATAGGATTTACCACAGAAGTATCCGGCTCCTGGGGTGTAATCCATGATATTTATGAGCGCTGCATCAAGCGCGTTCGTGAGGAAATTCCTCACATTACGATGCTTGGCGGCCATTCTTCCCACAGTTATATGAATGGAACAAACATGTATTTCGTTTACTATTACGATCTTGTAGACATTAAGCCTGAGGAAGAAATAACGAAATATCATTATCCTATCAACAAAATTATTGTAGAAGAGACCATCGCAGCGGGCGGTTCTATGGTGCACCACCACGGAGTTGGAAAGCATCGAACCCCTTGGATCAAAGATGAGTACGGTTCTTCTTACTACATCCTGGAAACTCTGAAAAAAGCCTTTGATCCTAATGGAATTATGAATAAAGGTACAATTTTTCCTAAAGAAGACTAAGAAGGGTACATTCTAAAATATTGCTGTGGGAACGAGCTGCGCAAAGAGTCGCGGCTCGCTGCCTTTCAGCAGGATGAAATAGAGGAAGGCAATCCTTCTTCCACATAAGTAATCTCCGTTAATGAAAACGCTTTATTAAACATAGAAAAACTTTGGCTCGACCGATTATATCAAGGAGGAAAAATATGAACAATTTAAAGAAAAATATGATTCGTCCGCTGGTCTTTTTCCCGGCGTTTATATTGCTTTTAATTACCATTATCCTGAACTTTGTTAATTATGATTGGTTTCTTCGTGTAACGACCGCGGCGCAGAACTTTATGACACAAGAAGTAGGCTGGGTATTTAGTTTAGCAGGAGTGGCTTGCGTCATTATTATTATATTTGCTTACTTCTCACCTCTTGGTAACGTAAGAATTGGGGGAGAAGATGCGAAACCGCTATTGAAAAAGAGGACTTGGTTTGCCATTACATTGACGACTACAATTGCTGCAGGTATTTTATTTTGGGGAACAGCCGAACCCATTTCTCACTTGACTTCTCCTCCTAAGTCTCTGGGAATTGAACCAATGTCTTCTGAAGCTGTTTTATTTGCAATGGAAACATTGTATCTTCACTGGACATTCATTCCCTATGCCTTCTATTCCGTTCCGACCATCGTATTTGCGTTTGCTTACTACAATATGAAACGTTCTTTTAGTGTAGGTGCTCAAATATCCCCGGCTCTTAGAAACTATAACCAGGATAAAATTAACGTTGTCGTCGATGCCGTGATCCTATTTGCAGTAGCAGCTGCGATATCATCTTCATTCGGTACTTCTGTAATGAATATGGGGGGAGGAATTAACTCCTTAACGGGTATCGATAATGATAAGTCACTATGGATTGTAATTACGATTATTGGAACGATTGCCTTCATCGTTTCTTCTAGTACTGGACTTATGAAAGGGATCCGCGTTCTAGCGGATTTCAACATCTATCTTTATTACGTGATTTTAGCTGCATTAATTATCTTAGGGCCCACCGTGTACATGTTCAGTTTAGGAACTGAGAGCTTTGGCGGCTTCTTATCAGGTTTCTTTGATAAGGCTCTATTTACAGGGCAGGCAGCAGGAGATTCGTGGGCTACGGGATGGACAACCTTCTATTGGTCAAATTGGATGGCCTGGGCTCCTGTTACAGCTGTATTCCTGGCAAGGATTGCTTATGGTTACACCGTTAAAGAAGTGATCATGATGAACTTCGTTATTCCCGGATTGTTCAGTGTCATTTGGATGACTGTGCTAGGCGGCACAGCTATCAACTTCCAGATGACAGGGAAAGTAGATATTGCAGCTGTTATAGATGCGCAGGGAACAGGGGCAGCCGGATATGCTGTCTTAAGCGAAATACCTTTTTCCGGCATTCTGATTGTTCTGTATTTGTTAGCTGTAATGATTTCCTTTGTAACCGCGACCGACTCAACAACCAACGCTATGGCAAGTATTAGTGCTACCGGCATAACGGAAGGTGCTCAGGAAGCTCCTATCTTTATTAAGATTACCTGGGGGCTGATTGTTGGAGCTGTAGCGCTAATCTTCATTTCGACTCTTGGTATTAATGGGATTATGACCTTATCCTATCTGGGAGGATTTCCAGCACTGTTCTTAGGGATACTTAGTATATTATCTCTAATAGTGGTGATGAGAAATCCTGCAAAGTTTGATAGGCATTCCAAAAAGAACCAACAAAGAAATTCAGCTTAAAAGAATTGTTCTCTTTAACGTTTATTGTGGCTGTACAGATAGATGAAGGATAACCACATTCCCAAGGAAAGCAGTCCGTTTTCCTGATGATTTCTCGACACAGAGTCTTACTATATTGGGAGACTAACGATAAGATCAAAACTGAGATTTATTAGAAAAATATGATTTACTTTAACTGTGCAGTTTATGAAAAAAATTGTTTCTATTTGGGCAGTCTATGTATCTTAGAAGCAGTAAGTGTACGATAACAATAGAAACTAGAGCCGCTCTCCCAGAGCGGCTCTAATTTTTTTTACCATAAGAAAGCTGAAGCCAGAGCAACACCAGTAATAGCTCCGATTGCAAATGGAATACCGAACCCGTACCCTCCGTAAAAGAAAAAACCATATCCACGTGGACCCGGGAATGGACGCAGCCACACATGGTTGCGAGTCACGCGGGTAATTCTACCGTAATGAACACGACCATCACGACCGGTTAGACGGACATCTCTACCATGATAACGGCAGCAGAGACCATAAATGTTGGATTGAGACAAGTAAGCACTTCCTTTCTTTCCTACATAGAGGACTATGATTATAGAATATGTTTGCAGACGAGTTTTGCTTAGACGAATGTAGATATTCTGCATAGATTAAAAGAAAAATGTTTTTTGCTCTATAGTCATAGAATGAAGGAGAACACAATTAGAAAGGGTGTATAGATTGGGAATTGTGGACACTTCACGTGCATTGGGAGTTTTTAATGAAAAATGTAAAAGAAAGACTCCTTTTCAATCTCCCTATATCGTCCAAAGAGAAACGATTTGTCAGCCTGCTCAACATCCCTTCGACGGACTGCAAGAGGAAGAAATTCAATATCTCTTGCTAACCTATGGTTTATTCAAGCCGGATGCTTGGAGAAGAGCGGGGAAATTGGTTAAGAAATGGAAAGAGGAAGGTCTGTACGAAAAGTTGGAAGAGGAATACCGGTATTTAAAGAAAATGTGGAAGGGTCCTGAGGTCCCTGTGTATCTTTATCCCTTCCAGGAGGGTAGTTCTTTCCTGAGAGAAAGCAAAGAAAATAAAGGTGGAGTAGCATTCAAGGAGGGTTTATACCTTTTTTATGGAGACCCAGTAAAAGAGGATGATTGGAAAGCTGTGCTGGCTCATGAATATAACCATGTCTGCCGCTTAACAGAAAAGAATGTGGATATGGAGCGGGTAACATTGCTTGAGACCCTGGTGATTGAGGGGCTGGGAGAGTACGCTGTTAAAGAAGTTTATGGAAAAGATTTTACATCTCCCTGGACGAATCAATACAATGACAAACAGTTAAACAAATTATGGTTAGACAAATTCAGGGGGAATCTTTCAAGCCGAGACCGTGAGAGTCAAATGGATTTTCTATACGGAAACAAAAAGAAAGCCCTCCCGAGGTGGGCAGGATATCAGGTTGGGTTTAAAATTATTGAGTCCTACCATAAAGCACATCCAGACCAAAGTCTGCCACAGATGATGAAGCTTGAGGCAGAAGAACTGGTGAAAGGATCTTATTTTCCTTTGACCTAGAGCGAAGGAATTCAAGTAAACAGGGACAACTGCTGATACGTCCTTCTTCTCATTTTCATAGAATACTTAAGAATTCTAGGAAATGACGAAGGAGGTTTACTTGTTGTTCGATAAATTTGAGAAAAAGACCGGTGTTAAAATGGATGAAGTTTTTAAATTAGCAAGATCGCTGCAGGGTGCAAATTTCAAAGATGAGAAAACAGTCCGAAATGTAGTAAACAAAGTGTCCGCATTGGCAAACCGCCGAATTTCCAAACAGAAGGAAGATATGATTGTGAAAGCGATTCTTGATGGAAAAGTACCGAAAGATCTGACATCGATCGAGAAAATGATGAAAAAGAAGAAATAATATAAAGGAAAAGAGACTCTTTAATGGTGGACTTGGTTGAAGAGTCTCTTTTTCATATGCATTACTTTTCGCAGAGAAAGATACGGTAGCTTAACGACTTTTTATGAGCGTTTAAAAAAGAGTTGTGATGATCCCAGAGATCATAGAGATCTTCACTTATATTCGGGGACGGGCGAAGGTCGGTAACTTGGGTTTCTGCGATTTGTTCAATGTCGTGCACGCGAGATACGCTCTCAAATCCGGCGCTGGTCAGCAGGTGTATCCACTCATCTTCTGTTAACACCTCTTCAATTCCATACAAATCTTTAATGGAAGATAGTTGCTGTTTAGATAATCGTTTGACTGCTGTCATCTCATTACATAAGAACATTCCCTTTTCATTTAGGACCCTGTAAATCTCCTTGAGTGTTTTTTGAGCGGAGCCTGTAAAGGACAGTACAGATTCTGTAAGTACCATATCAAACGTGGAATCTGCAAACTCTAGATTTTCTGCATGACCGTACCGAACATCAACCTTTGATTGCAAACGTTCGGCGGCTTTTTTTACCATTACGGGATGATTGTCTATAGCGGTAACGGTACAATTGAAGTGATCGATAAGATATTCGGCTGTTTGGCCGGTTCCGCAGCCGACATCTAATACAGATGATGAGTGAGGCAGATGTAAGGATGACAATACTTCTTTGGTTAAAGGGAAACCGCCTGGATGGGCGCCTCCGATTCCGAACTCCGCTAGTAAATCAAGATAACGATTGCCCATAATTATTTCTTCCTTCCGATTTGAGTTGTTAACAGTGTATGAGTAAGAGCGGAACGAGTGAGCATCGTGTATGATGAGGAACAAAAAAAGCAGTCTCTCCAATTCTTCGGAGGACTGCTTTTTTATAGTTTTTTTTTCGGAGGCAAGTTTTTTTGCATAGCCATTTATTAAGCGGATTTATTCTCCGATTCTTCTGTATCTTTTTGAAGCTCCTGCCTGTCTGCTTTTAATGCTTTAAACAGGGAGAACACCATGAGCAGCATGATAAATGAAAACGGGAAGGCAGCTGCAATCAAGGCATTCTGCAAGGCAGTCAGGCCACCTGTATATAAGAGTACAGCAGCTATAGTGGACTGTGCGATTCCCCAGATAAACTTCACGGTTTTCGGAGGATTGAGCGATCCGTTGGTCGTCTGCATCCCAAGCACGAATGTAGCAGAGTCTGCGGAAGTAATGAAGAAAGTTCCAATCAGCATCATGGCTATGATAGACAGAAACACGCTCATAGGAAACTGATCAAATACCCCAAACAAAGCCTGCTCATCCGGAAGACCAGCGATATCAGCACCGTTTTGCTGGGTTTGAATGCCGGTTGCTCCAAAGGCGGTCATCCATAGGAAACTGACCACGGAAGGCACTAGAAGAACGCCGGAAAGAAATTCTCTTATGGAACGTCCTTTCGATACGCGTGCGATAAAAATGCCTACAAATGGAGACCAGGCGATCCACCAGGCCCAGAAGAATACGGTCCAATCCATAACCCATTGTTTTTCTTCCGCACTGTTCGGGTTTATCCGTAAACTCTCGGTAGCGAGGGTTTGAATGTAGGCCCCAAGCGTATCCGTGAACGTGTTGGCTATATAAACAGTGGGTCCAATAATCAGCATGGTGATAAACAAAATAGCTGCAAGTCCCATGTTCGCGTTACTTAAGTACTTAATTCCTTTACTCAGCCCAGTATAAGCTGACACCATAAATAAAGCTGTAACGACTATGATAATGAGGAGCTGGACCCAGAATTGTTTTTCGATACCCAGCAAGTAGGTAAATCCGCCATTGATTTGAGCTGCACCAAAACCGAGTGTTGTGGCGACCCCTACAATAGTGGCAAATACAGCGATTACATCAATGGCTTTGCCCCAGGCCCCTTTCATTTTATCTCCAAAAATGGGCTCTAACGTGGCGCTGATCAAGCCGGGTTTTCCGTGGCGGAATTTAAAGTAGGCCAGTACTAAAGCGACAATAGCATAAATGGCCCATGCATGAACTCCGTAATGGAAAAAGGTGATCCGCATAGAATCACGGATTGCTTCCGTGGTTCCTGGTTCAGCGAGAGGAGGAGTTTTAATAAAGTGGGATACCGGGGAGGCGGCGCCGTAGAAGACAAGCCCTATTCCCATGCCTGCACTGAATAACATGGCAAACCATGTAGAGTAGCTGTAGTCGGGTTTATCATCGGGTTTTCCAAGTTTGATCTTGCCGTACGGACTGAAAATCAAATAAATACAAACAATCACAAACAAAGATACAATTAAAAGATAATACCAACCGAAGTGAATGGATATGTAGTTCTTCACATTCGCTGAGATTGTTTCGAAATTCTTAGGAGCCAAAGTCCCCCATGCTGATGCAAATAATGTAATGGCCAGCGTGATCCAAAATACAGATGTTAGCTTTTTCATTAGACTCTCCTTCCAGAATTCAACCTAAGCAAAAAATAGGAGGAATTCAATTTTATGTAATTTTTATACCCTCAAGAGGGGAATGTAAACAGAGGAAGAGCTTGTAAATGAGATTTATAGGTTAAATGAATGAACCGCTCACCAAAATAAATGTACCTTTCCTGCGAAAATAGACTTATAATATTCTAGTATTTAACAATTTAATAGTAGGAGGAAAATGGGTGAAAGGATTGTTTTTGGCTGTTCTTGTCGGTTTCTTGTTAGTTTTGTTCCCTTCTGCGGGAAGTGCTGATCCATCATCAGATGAATTAGAGCCTTTTCTTAAGGAATTAGGCTGGACGCAAGAAGATTTAGTAGAATACTTAGATTTTTATGAGGTTCGACTAGGAGATTTTAAGGATATGGAAGACCTGAAAGAATTTTTGGGTGAACCGTTGACGGAGGAGCATTTACAGGAGCTCCTGGAAGAATACGGGTGGACGCTTGAAGAAGCGGTTGAGTTACTAATGGAGAATGGAGAGTTGGAAGAAGGGGAGGGTATTCTTGAGGTTTATACATTCTATGATGACCTTGCTGCGGACCTCTACTTTTATTCAATGACTCCGTTAACAGATGAGCTCATGAAGCAACTGGCAGAGAGTTATGAAATGTCGTATGAGGAGCTCATTGAGCTGCTTGAGCAGAATGACGACTCGATTGATAACTATGAGTATATGGAGGACTTGGATTCGGCAGTCTGGTATTATCTCTATGGGGAAGAAGTGGACGATAGCTACATGGAAGGGCTATTCCATGAGATAGGGCTAACGGACGAAGAGATGGACCGATTACTTGAACATTTTATGGCAATTGATCTTGAAGATCCGTCTGTATTAGAAAAATTAGATAATCTTTCCGAGCGCATGATGGCTTTTGAAAATTTTGAGGCTGCTACCGAACTTTCTGCGGAACAAGTGGCTGAATTACTGGATATCTATACGCAGATAACGAAAATATTTCAATTAGATGTATCTTTCTATTTAGCCGATGGCGAAGTAAAAGAGCCGGTTTCGATCCCTTCACTCATGGCTATGCAATCCTCTGAAGGGTATGACTTACTCATTGAACTGCACAATAATAAAGGAGATTTCCTGGCTGATCTTCTATTTACAGGAGATATGTTTGAAGCCGAGCTGATTAAAGATACAGGTGAAGATTTACAGAAAGTTGAACAAGTGATCCAGGGTGGAGGAGGTGCTAATCTGAAAGAGCCTGTTAAACCAGAACCTGTTCAACCGGACTTAATTGAGGAGCGCCCGGTTCATCAAACGGAACACGGAGCTAAACTGCCGAAAACAGCAGCTTTCTCTTTTGAAAAAATCGGATCAGGTCTTCTTGCGCTATTTTTAGGGTTCTTCCTGTACCGAAGGATGAAATATGCTCAAAAGTAAGAAGTTAATAACATATAGTTTCCTCCTGCTCAGCATGATTTTACTAATCGGAGGTGCATGGTTTACAACGACAAGCGTGTACACGTTTGTTAAGGGTTACTTTTTGTATCAAACAGGTGTTTCCACAGCTGAAAGTCTGAACGAGGAAAAAGTTAACAGTGATTCAAATGTACCGTCTGACTACTCTGGTAAAGTGGGCATGAAAGAGTCCGAACGCTTGTATCCAGATCAGCCTGACCAAGGTGATCTAATAGGAGAACTGTATATTCCTAAACTTGAGGCGGCAATTCCTATTTATCATGGTACAGACGAAGATGAACTTGAAAAAGGTGTTGGGCATTTTGCTGGAAGTGTACTCCCGGGGGAAGCGGATAACAGTATATTATCCGGTCACCGTGACACGGTTTTTCGTGAACTTGGTGAAATTGGAATGAATGATCTGCTAATCGTAACTACAGCTGCAGGAGAATTTACTTATAAAGTGCGGAAGGTGCGCATTGTGGATGAGGATGATCGAACGGTCATTGTACCGAAACCAAAGGCGACCTTAACGTTAACAACCTGTTACCCTTTTCATTTTTCGGGTCCGGCTCCGCAAAGATTTATACTGGTGGCTGATTTACGGGGTGAGAAACTAACTAAAAAAGAATAGCAAAATTCCTGGCTCGGCTTATTTGCGAGTCAGGAATTTTTTTATCATAAAAAGTATTTATTTATCCTCATCCTCATAAGGGTAAAGCTCTTCGGAAGCTTCCGTGCTTAATTGAGGAGCGGGGCTCATCTTCTCTGTACCGGCTTCCTCGCCATCCAAGTTACGGACAACAGACTGATGGAAGAAGTATTCAAAAATAGTGAGTGAAATAGTCGAAATTAGTGTAGCTGAAAACACATTATTTCCAACAGTAAGTGCATCTGTCATCAAGTAAACCACCAGAAATGTGAGTGCAAAATCCGAAATCGTAGCTGTGGTATTACTAGAGCGGGATAGGATTAGCAAGTCGCCGATAGCATACGAAACGACTCCTAAAACCAACGTAATTAAAAACACGTTTCCAAAGGATACGTCAAATCCGCCTCCTAAAATGATAAGAAGGATGGGAAAAGTAAACAAAAACTTCATAGCGATTAATTTCAAGTGTTCCATGAATAATCACCTCCTGCATCTATAGCTTCCTTCAAAACGATTCGCGCTATACCTTGTTTACAGTTAATTTACAAATGGATGGAAGGATGCCGTTTAGCAGCTGTGAAAACAAAAGGAGAGTATTTAGTGAACCGGATCGTTCCGCTTATCAATATACAAACTTCCGTCTTTTTGCACTTCTGCGTAGAATACTTCGGATATGGATGGTACACCGGCTGATTTAAGCTGTTGGTGGAGCCACTTCTGATCGAGATGTAAGCTTTGCAAATTAGCCTCGTTTATTTTTCCATCCGAGACGACCGTGGTAGGAATCGGGTAAACTGAAGGACTGTTCGAAACTACATTTCCGTCTTTTTTAGTGAAAGTCTGATCTCCGGTTTTTTTCATAACAGACAGGGTTCCGTCGGTTTCAAAAATAGCATAACTTACTTCATTTAGAGAAAATACATTTCTCTTCCGAAGTAATACGTGCAGGGAATCCAGGTCTAATCGCGCTTTTCGCAGTTCATTTTCAAGCACTTTCCCCTCTTTTACAACAATGAGAGGCTGGCCATCGATAGCGAGACGTACATCTTTTGATTTAATATCCAAGTACCCTAAAAAGACCGTAAAAACCGCCCAGCTTACTAAGGCAATCAATCCATTCCGGACACTTAAGGAAGCATCAATAGCAAGTGACCCTCCGATCGTACCTATGGATATAGCGGACACGAAATTAAAGAACGTCAATTGAGATATTTCTTTTCTTCCCATTATTCTGGTTAAAACTAAAAGAACAGTAAAGGCGAGTGCCAATCTTAACAGTAATTCAATAACATCCATGCTTTAGATCCTTTCTGCTGCTTCTCTATTTGTGGAATTCCTGCCTCGTATTTGAACTATAAAAAGTTACTTCATAAATAGGGGTTGCTGAATGTGCTACAAAGTTTCTCCAAAGAAGTTTCTAAATGCTTCCAGGACTGATTTACGGTTTACAGCCGCAATAGCCGTGGTTAACGGTATACCTTTCGGGCAGGACTGTACGCAGTTCTGGGAGTTGGAGCATGCTTCAATTCCATTAGTGCTGAGATAACATTCATAGTCGGCCGGTAAGGGATCATAAATTCTTCTTCATATGGTTCCTTATCCGGATGGTCCTGTCTTTGGATAATAAAATGAACTTCTTTCATACACGCCCTCCTTCTCTCTAAATATTTCCTAACACCATATGGCTTATACGGGAAAATCTTAAAGTAAAAAGCCAAACCCCGGGATGGCCCGCTGGTTTGGCTTTTACTAAAGCTCTATCCGTTTATCCATATCCAAAAATTCGCAGCAAAGATTGATCAGATCATCTTGTTCAGGTCCGTAGCATACCATGTGCTTTGATCGAGGCAAAAAGTGAAGGGTTTTATCTGCGGCTGGTATGGATTCATAAATAAATTCAGCGCTTTTTGGGGGGAGTAATCCGTCTTCTCCGCCTTGAACGATTAAGGAAGGTACGTACACTTTTTGAAAGCAGGGTCGGAGCTCATTAACAAGCTTCTGGAATTGAATTGAAGCACTCATTGGGGCAGATCCCAGACGCTGTATATATCTCTGGAACATGTCGTTCTCCGTGAGATCACCTTGGATTCCGTCTTTAACCATTTTCCAAAGGTCTTTAGCAATTTGTCCGGTATCAATATAATGAGCTGAGGTACTTAAAAGAATGAGTTTATCCACTTTATATTTGGTGGAAAGGTAAGCAGCTATCATGCCTCCCATGGAATAACCGATTAAGTTAATCGTCTCACAGGTCTCTGATAGTTCTTGTAAATTTTCTTCTGCCTTTTGAATCCATTCCTCGAATTGACGCCCCTCCAATGACTCATGTTCACTATGGCCTGGAAGAACAGGGAACTTTAACTTCCAGTCTGTCCTCTTATTAATTTCTTCGTAAAGAGGTTTCAGCTCATAGGGGGCACCTCCAAAACCGTGAACGAAAAGACAGCCAATCGTCATAATAACCACTCCTTGTGTAATCGTACTTTTTCTCTATTACCCGGAAATTATCCAGATTAAATATAAACTACATATCGATTATTGTGGTGAATTAGATCAACACTTCATGTGGATGATCGTACCCTATATGTTCTGGATTTAGCACGTTAATAAGGATCAGACTTGTCTAGATTATAAAGTGTAACAAGCGATCATAAATCATAAAAGAGACAAACTATTTAGAGTGAAGAAAAAGTTTTGGATTCAAAAAAAAGAGCAACTTAGGTGTGGGACGAAGATGGAAACGCTTTATAAATAAGAGGGCGTATTTTTATGTGAACTTTCTTAACATAAGAGTTGTTTTAATATTTAGAATTTGGTAAAGTATAATATAACATCTGATGTTAGAAAATATCACATAGAAGGGGACAGCTATTATATGGATGCAACTTTTTTAATGAACAACTTATGGATTGTCGTTTGTACGGTTCTTGTTTTATTGATGCAGGGTGGATTTATTTTACTTGAAGCAGGTTCTACTCGAATGAAGAATGCGGGTCATATTGCGGGTAAGACAGTATTTACGGTGGGGATTGTATCTCTAGTGTTCTGGGCAGTAGGTTATGGCTTAATTTACGGTGAAGGAAATGCATTTGTTGGGTTTTCTAATTTCTTTTATGGTGACGCAACTACAATGGGAGAAGGGCTTGCTGGTTCCGTTGACTTTATGTTCCAGCTTGCGTTTGCGGCTATTGCTATGACGATTGCTTTTGGTGGTTTTGCGGAACGTGCGAAGCTGGTGGCTTATGTGATATTTGCTATTTTATTTTCTATTGTTATTTATCCTGTCATCGCACACTGGATCTGGGGTGGAGGCTGGCTTGCCGGTCATGGTAAGCAGGATTTCGCTGGGTCGACCGTCGTACACTTAACAGGTGCAGCGGCTGCCCTTGCTGCTACGATGATACTAAAACCGCGTATTGGTAAATACAACAAAGATGGATCATCTAACGAAATTGCGGGTCATAACCAGGTGTTTACAGCGTTAGGAGTGCTTATTCTATGGGCAGGCTGGTTCGGTTTTAATGCAGGTAGTACGTTTGGCGTAGCGGATGCTTTCTTTGGATATGTAGCGTTAAACACTCAGCTTGCTGCAGGTGCAGGTGCTGTCGGTGCCATGCTGATGGTTTGGGCTGTAACTGGTAAAGCGGATGTACCTACCACGCTAAATGGCGCGCTTGCAGGGCTGGTTGCCATTACGGCATCTTGTGCATTCGTTGAACCATGGGCTGCTGTTATTATTGGGCTTATCGGGGGAGCTTTTGTATTCTTCAGTATGAGATTCTTTGATAAGAAAAGAATTGATGATCCGATATTTGCCTTGTCTGTGCACGGAACAGTTGGAATATGGGGAACGCTATCGAACGGATTGTTCGCCACACCAGAGCTTGCTACAGTTGGTCGTCCAGGATTATTTTATGGTGGTGGTTTTGAGCAGCTTGGGGTTCAGATTTTAGGTGTTGTCAGCAGTGGATTGTATGCTTTTGTTGTTTCGTACATCATCCTGAAAGTTATGGATAAAGCCATGGGAGGTCTTCGAGTAACAGAAGAAGAAGAGATCATGGGACTTGATTTGAGTGAGCACGGAGGCTATGGCTATCCGGAAAACTTTAATTCCCCGGAAAAGAACCCAGGAGCGTAAACATATACAAAGGGATGGATCGTTATGTTTGAAACTTATGAAGAAATCAGGCAATGGCGGGAAGAGACCGTGGGGTCTGTTGTTGACGATCATCGCCAATTAAATGCTTTTCATGATCAGTTAATGTACCAGACGTTACGAATTGCTAAAGAAACGATCGAAAGCGAGCAGGGTCCGCCTCCTGCTCCTTTTGCGTTTTTTTTAATGGGTAGTGCGGGACGTTCTGAGCAGTCGGTCTGGAGTGATCAGGATCACGGTATTATCTTTGAAGGTCCGTCTCGATACCAGGAGTATTTTTTAAACCTTGGAGCTGAAATGAGCCATGGTTTAGCTATCGCTGGTTATGAAAAATGTGAAGGAAACGTAATGGCTTCGAATCCATTGTGGTGTCGATCCATTGAATCGTACAAAAAGCAAATTCATGATTGGCTCAGTGAAGACAGCTGGCAGTCCCTGCGAAATTTTTCGATATTCTTTGACTCGAGAGTGTTAGATGGAAATGATGAATTTTTATTAAGAGTGAAGCGTGAATCGTTTTCAGTCCTGGAAGATCGTCCGCGCCTATATTCCCGATTGGTCGAAAACTTTGAGTTTATTAAAAAAGGGGTGGGTGTGTTTGGGCAGCTGCTCCCGGAACAGCGACAAGGGATGAAAGGGGAGATCCATTTGAAAGAAACCGCTTATTTCCCCTATGTGAATGCCTTGAGGATTCTAGCTTTGAAAAAAGGAGTGTCCGCTGCTCCTACATTGGACCGGTTCGAAATTTTGTCTTACTCCTACCCATTCATCGAAGCTTATGAAAACGACTTTCGGGAACTGCTCAAGTTTCGTCTGCGTTACAAGAAGGAAGCAGAAAGCTATGAAAAAATTCACTTACTGCCTTTAGATCGATTGTCAAAACAGGATAAGCAGCTGCTTAAACATTTGATCAAACGGGGGCAGCAGCTGTTTGCTAAATCAAAATCAGTTCTTAAAGAAGAGAGTACCTTATGAATCCATTTATGCAATTTGTGAAGGATGTGTCCGACCGTCTGGGGAGCGGTTTTTCTTCCTTAAATCAGAATGATCCTTCAAAAGAAGCTTATATAAGAAACTTAGAGCGCCAGTTAAAAAATAAAGATGACCTGGATGTGCCGTTTGATGAACTCAAAGTTGTGGTGTTTGATTTGGAAACAACCGGGTTTTATCCTTATAAAGGTGATGAAATTTTATCCATTGGCGCTGTCAAAGTAGAAGGAACTAATATTATGGAAGAAAAAACATTTTACTCCCTTATCTATAGCGAATCTGGCCCCTCAAAAGAAATTGAGGATCTAACGGGGATCACCGGTGATATGCTGATAAATGCGGAACCTTTAAGGGATGTGCTGCATGACTTCTATTCTTTTATTAGAAGTGATGTTCTCGTGGCCCATCATGCAAATCATGAGAAGCAGTTTATGAATCATGCCACATGGCTCGCCTTGAGAAAAAATTTTCAGCACCGCATTGTAGATACCACTTTTCTAACCAGGATTGCTCACCAGGAAAAAAAGCTGGTCAGTCTGGATGAATGTTGTAAACATTATGGCATTGATATTGACCATCGTCATCATGCTTTGGATGATGCAAGGGCGACGGCGAAATTATGGGTGAAAAGTATTCAGGATATCAAGCAAATGGGCTACACGAATTTGAGAGACGTTTATACGCATCTTGCCACTTTAGAATAATATACTTGAAGAAAGCTTTGGCTTAGGCCAGAGCTTTTTTAATGAGTTAAGTTTGAGGTTTGGTTTTACAGGATACAGTCACATAGAGTGAGTAAAGGAGGCGAATCAATATGGGAATTATATTATATTTAATTGTTGGAGGCTTAATCGGCTGGCTTGCAGGAGCCATTATCGGACGTGATATGCCGCTTGGAATTATAGGTAATATTATTGCTGGAATTGTAGGGGCATGGATTGGCGGCGAATTACTAGGATCTATCGGTCCGAGTTTAGCGGGAATAGCCATCATTCCCGCCTTAATAGGCGCCATCATCTTTGTGTTTATAGTCAGCTTAGTTATGAAAAGCTCTCGAAAAAAGTAATTGAAGAAACAACTCAAGACTGCAGAAGTCTTGAGTTGTTTTTTATATAAGAATAATGATTTAAAATGGAAAGAAGACGTTGCTTAAACAAAATGACTAAACGGGCAGGTATAATAAACTTGAAGAAGAAAAGATTAAATAGATACAATTGATCTGGTTCAGGTATAGATGGATGTAAATGAATCATTGAAATATAAATGTGAATGAAAGAAAAGGAGATGCGGTGATGACACAGCGAAAAGAAAAAGTAGAAACTGGGTGGAACTTCGACCATAGTTATGCACGTCTGCCAGAGCTGTTATTTCAGAGTTCTGAGCCGGAACCTGTGCGTTCCCCTCGTTTAATTTTGGCGAATGATACGCTGGCTGAATATATTGGGTTGAACGCGGAGTGGCTTCACAGTGAGGAAGGCCAGAACATTCTGGCTGGTAATTTAGTCCCTGAAAGTGCGTTTCCTTTAGCTCAAGCTTATGCGGGTCATCAGTTCGGACATTTTACGATGCTGGGCGATGGGAGAGCTTTACTTCTAGGTGAGCAGATTACCCCTCAGAATGAGCGGATAGACATTCAACTTAAAGGGTCAGGCCGCACCCCATACTCTCGGGGAGGAGATGGACGGGCACCACTCGGGCCGATGCTTCGCGAATATATAATTAGTGAGGCTATGCATGCGCTTGGTGTTCCTACGAATCGCAGCCTGGCTGTTGTTGCAACGGGTGAGTCCGTGATTCGGGAAACTGAACAACCGGGAGCGGTTCTTACTCGAGTGGCCAGCAGTCATCTAAGAGTTGGAACCTTCCAATTTGCCGCAAGATGGGGAACATTAGAGGATTTACGAGCTTTGGCTGATTACACGGTGCATAGACATTTTCCAACTATTGAATCGGATGAAAACCGCTATCTTTCTCTGCTCCAACAAGTGATTGAACGCCAGGCGAAGCTAATGGCTAAGTGGCAGCTGATCGGTTTTATTCATGGAGTAATGAACACCGACAACATGGCGATTAGTGGAGAAACTATTGATTACGGTCCTTGTGCCTTTATGAACACCTATGATCCGGCAACCGTGTTCAGTTCTATTGATATTCAAGGAAGATATGCTTATGGCAATCAACCGGACATTGCAGGCTGGAATCTCGTGCGATTTGCTGAAACTCTAATCCCCTTGATTCATGACAATCAGGATGAAGCGATAAAAATAGCTGAACGTGAGCTATCTAATTTCCCTGGTCTCTACGAAGCCTACTGGCTGGACGGCATGAGAAGAAAACTAGGGATTTTTAATCAGGAAACAGAAGATAAAGAACTTGCACAAGACTTGCTCCGTATAATGAAGGAAAATAAAGCAGACTTCACCAATACGTTTCGTGCTCTTACATTTGACCGAATGGAAGATATATCTTTATTTGAAGCTCCTGAATTTAAAAAGTGGCTGGATCAATGGCATGCAAGATTGGACAGGCAGGAAGAATCGCAAAACACTTCCTACCAGTTGATGAAGAATAATAACCCTGCCGTCATTCCAAGGAACCACAGGGTAGAAGAAGCAATTGAAGCTGCAGTGAAAAAAGAAGACTATAGCGTACTGGAGCAGCTTTTGAGGGTTCTTTCCAATCCTTATGCGCACTCCTGTGAACAGGAAGCTTATACGGCGCCGCCAGAGCCATCTTCCAAACCATATCGTACGTTTTGTGGAACCTGAACACTCCTAAATGAACAGATTGATCCTTCTCCATATTAGGGGGAGGATTTTTTTCTAACGACTGAAGGATAAACTTATGAGAAATAATTAAGTTATTATTTGAAGTATAGTTTTAAGGGTTCTTTTATCCCGAATAAAAAAAGCTTTAAAAACTTGAATTTCTTTATGTAAACTGAAACTGCCTGCCAAAATGGCAGGCAGCAAGCCTTTCCTATGGTCCCTCTGACTACGAAAGTGACTACGGATTATTCCGTCGTTCAGGCAAGTCAGGATATATACTCTTTAACATTTCTTTTACATAAAACGCTTGTTTCTTGTCCTCTTTTAATTCTAGCAGCCTATTATAGTACGTCCAGTTTAGCCACGATAGCTACAAGAACTTGTAGAAGCGCTTGTATGTTAACTGCTAGATCAGTATCAGTTGTTACTACTTTTACATTTTTGGAATGTTCAATAATGGTTTTCTGTCTGTTGTTTTGTTTTGTTTTAATAAACTGTTTGATATCTTGTGCTACAGCCTTCCCTTGATCAGAGTCTCCAATAGTGATACTGATTACTGCGGCAATAGCAGCCTGGATTCCTAATTGTAGAGAAACAGAAGCTTGGGTATCAGTAGTTTTTACGTGTACTTCTTCAGAGTCTTTAACGATAATCCATTCATAGGATTTCTGTTCATTTTTAACAACTTGGTCGGCGTCCTGCATTTCATCGGCTCCATCGTCTTTAGCACCACAATAATGATCTAGTGCTCTCCATTTCTTTTCTTCCATGTTTTTTTCACCTCTTTTAAATAATTTAATTAAAATACATCTAACTCAGCGACTAACGTTACAAGCACTTGAAGCAAAGCTTGGATATTTACCGTCAAATCAGTATCTGTGGTTGTTATATCTACATCTTTTGAGTTATCAATGAAGATTTTTTGGTAGTTTGTTTGTTCTGAATCGAATTTCTGAACGATTTCTTGAGCGATAGCCTTGCCTTTATCAGAATCACCAATACTGATACTGATTACTAATGCAATAGCTAATTGGAGACCGATTTGAAGAGAAATAGCTGCCTGGGTATCGGTTGTGTGGACATTCACATTACAAGAATTTCTAATCCATATCAGTTCATCAGATTCCTGATCACTTAACGAAATTTCAGTACCATCCTCAAGAACAATTGCAGCATCATGGGCATCTCTGCAATCTTTCTCATGTTTTTCATGATAGTAGTTTCCGTGAGGATGACCTCCGTGGTAATAGTTATGGCCATAACTGGATTTCTTGTTCATTATTTAACACTCCCTTTCTTGGTATGATATATAGTATTATTTGGATGTAGAGATGGATTGTGCTTTATGGCTGATGAAAGTAACCATTTTCAATCATTTAGAGAATTTATTTAATAGAAAAAGCTGCCGATTTTGGCAGCTATCTTTAGGGATTTTGAAACTATTATTGTGTATCTTTTTTGTTAGAGTCTATCAATGAGTCCACCTGACTGCTGAGATCATCCACCATATTCTTAATACGTTTCTTTTGCTCGTCTGAAAGTTTTTCTTTTATTTTTTCCTCATTGACGCCATTCTTTCTGAAAATGTCACTAATTAACAAGTCTAGAACCGAAGTTGGAATTGGTTTTGAATGTTTCTTTGAAGAATCTTCACTCATAGTTAATAGCCCTCCTGATAAGAGTTTCGTGCTAATAACATATGCTCTAACTTTCATAAGGAAACCATGCTATTAGCCTTTTTATCCTCTCGACTAAACTCTCTCGGGATAAAAACGTACTAAATCTCGTTGGAAATTCGCTCGTGTGTGAGAATAAATAGCGTAAGTGTTAAAATGTAAAGTCTAGAAAAAAGAGTGCAACTAGAAGGGCGAGTATATATGGGACGTCGGGTTTATGTCTTTTTAGCGGTTATTATGATGATTCTGTGCATTTATATAACAAGAGAGTGGCTTTTCTCAGATGAGCAAGGAGAGTGGGTTGGGGCATGGAGTACAAGTATGCAAGCCCCTTTTACAGATGGAATATCCCAAGAAGGATTTGATAATCAAACCATCCGTTCGATTATTCAACCGCATATTGATGGAAAGAAGATGCGCATACGCTTGTCTAATGAATTTGGATCGTCACCCATCATCATTGACGAGATACAGGTAGCTGTTTCTAAAAATGAAGCAGAGACGATTGCAGGCACGGATCGAAATGTCACATTCGGCGGTGCAGAAAAGATAACGATCCCCCCTGGAGGAAAATTGGTGAGTGATCCCGTTTCACTTAAGGTGAATCGTATGGAAGAACTAGCGGTAAGCATGTTTGTGCGTAAACCTACCGGACCTGCTACATGGCATCCCTTATCCATCCAGGAGACATATATATCAGCATCCGGCAACCACGTTTCTGATTCAAGTGCCTCTGCATTCACGAAAAAAGAAGAGGCCTGGTTCTGGGTGGACGGGGTCGATGTTATGGCAGACTCTTCAGTAAAAGGTTCTATTGTAGTAATGGGCAGTTCCATTGCGAACGGAAACTATTCGACAGTCAACGCTGATCACCGCTGGCCTGATTATTTGGCGCAGCGAATGAATCAGGAATCTGAAAAAAACAAGTTATCTGTATTAAATGCCGGAGTTTCAGGTAATCATTTAATCAACAGCGGCTCAGAAAGAGGAGAAAATGCATTAGCAAGGCTAGAGCGGGATGTGTTTAACGAGACCGCCGTTACGTCTTTGATTTTTCATCAGGGATTAAATGATATCCGGCATTACCCTGAATATGGGCCAGAGAAAATCATTCAACGCATAAAAGAAATTATCCATGCCTCTCATGAAAAAGGGATTAAAATTTATGGCGCTACGTTAACCCCTTATAAAGGTTCAAGTATGTACACGAAAGAAGGAGAAAAGACACGGCAGGCAGTTAATGATTGGATCAGGAACAGTGGGGCTTTTGATGGTATGATCGACTTTGACAAAGCCATGAGGGATCCCAATCATCCTAAGCGTTATCTTCCTGAATATGATTCTGGAGATCATTTGCATCCTAATGATTTAGGCTATAAGAAGATGGCTGAATCGATAGAGCTCTCGATGTTTTTTGAAAATCATCCAGAATAAGCAGTTTTACATGATTCGGGAAAATAACTGATTTAATTTCCCGGGGAATATTTTTTCAACATAATCCGCATTCTTTATTTTAGCTGGACTAATAGACGTTATTTAGGAGAATTTAACATCCACCTCCCAACAGCAAGAGACTAAAGAGAAAGTAAGAGGTTTGTCAGCTCTATATTAGAGCAAGTTGCAAATGACAAGCGCCTTAGATTATGAAGTAGTTGGAAATATTGAAAGCAGCAAAGAAGAAGGAAAAGGCGCAATTAAAGAATTTGAAGTAGATGACAGTCCCTATTATGTAGTATAGGCCGCTGGGCAAAATGAGTACAAAAGCAAGGTTGATGGTTACACTGGAGAAGTTATTGAAGCAGAGAAAGACCAGGATGACTACCACTTATAATTAAAGATGGCCTGTTGAGGTAGTCTTTTTCTTTTTTCTACTTATAGCGTATTATAATAGGAAAGAGTATAGCCTTAGTTGGAATTTCGTTATTATATAAGGAAAGGAGAATAGATTATATGTATAAAGGTATTCATCACGTTTCTTTGCTAGTTACAGATATTGAACGAGCCAAACATTTTTACGGTGAGGTGTTAGGATTCGAAGAGAGCAGCAAGCGTCCAGACTTTGGATTTCCCGGCGCGTGGTATCAGGTGGGAGAAACTCAGATTCATCTAATTGTACATAATGAGGGGAAAACTCTACGTGGGACAACAGAAATTGATTCTAGGGATGGTCATTTTGCCGTAAGGGTAAAGGACATAGAAGCTTTCCTTAAAAGAATGGAAACTTATGGAGTCGAAATATTAAATAAACCTCATAATAAAACGGACTGGCACCAAGTATATATTTGCGACCCTGACGGAAACGTAATTGAATTCAACAAGTAGCCATCCGTGTGAGAGGTCTCCCTGGTAATAAGGGAGTGCGTGATCAATCAGAGCGTTCTTGGATCAAAAAAATAATACATGTGTAAGAGAGATTCCACGATTTTGGGGAATCTCTCTTTTAGGTTCAATCCCCCTTTTTCTTCTATTGCATAAGCTTGTTAGGCCTGTACATATAGTGATTAAGAACACTAAAGTCTGACTGTTCCAGCAAAGCCAAGGGGGGGGACGGCTATGGATTCTAATATTATGGTAATGATTGCTTCAGCTTTAGCCACCGTACTGGGGGCTATCCCGGTATTGTTTATTCGCAACATTTCCCACAGAAGAATGGATATAATATTAGCTTATACGGCAGGGGTAATGATGGCGGCTTCAACTTATGGTTTAATCCCTGCTTCTTTAAAACTTACGAACTTATACATTCTTGGGATTGGAGTGTTGACTGGAGCTCTCATATTAAATATGCTTGAATATTTTATTCCCCATACCGACATGGATCATGAAAGGGAGGATATTATTCTTTCTTCTCAATCATGGATGTTAATTGTGGCAATGACCTTACACAATATTCCAGAAGGGCTGTCAGTAGGGGCGAGTCTAGCCAGTGAAATAGAAAATCTTGGTCTTGTAGTTGCGTTGTCCATGGCTCTTCAAAACGCACCAGAAGGGTTCCTGGTAGCCATATTCTTAGTTAATCAACGAGTTTCAAAGGCTATAGCCATCACGTTTGCGATGGCCACAGGGATTATGGAGTGTCTGGCAGGGTTTGCGGGGCTTTATCTAGTTCAAATTGCCTTATTCCTTGTGCCTTATGGACTGGCATTTGCTGCAGGCGCCATGTTGTTCATTGTTTATAAAGAACTTATTCCTGAAAGTCACGGACATGGATATGAGCGCTTGGCGACGTTTTCGTTCCTGCTTGGCCTGCTTAGTATGATTGGATTAGTTGAGTGGTTCAGATAGTCAGATAATCAAGGGTCTGAAAAAAACGGGAGATTCGCTTCAATAGAAGAAGGAAAGTTATCCTTTTTGTCGAAATAAAGCAGGTGAATAGTTGTTTCAAATTTAATGAATGAAAGGGGAGGTTCTATTGTTCAAGAAGCTGGCTAGTGATGCATTAGGATTAAGTGATATAGGTAAAATTATTAAAAAAGAAGATTTTGATAAAACACAGTCGGATGACTTTGTGCTTACAGAGGATGGGGAGAAAATTTTCTTCCTCATTAAATCAAAATCGGACGAGTATTGCTTTACAAACAGAGCGCTCATCCATTTGGATGGAGAAAAGGCGTCCAGCAGTAAACGCAATATTTTAAGGTATGAGTATTATCAGCATCATGTCAGTAACCCCTCGATTGAAACGGCTGGTACCATCGATCTGGATTTAGAAATTAAATTCACGATGGGAAATAAAGTTTTCAGTATTGATATTGCTAAGGATGAGGGCGAAGCGATCGCTGATTTATATAAATCGCTGGTAGCAATTTCCCATATCCAGGAAGAAAACCGCCTTTATTCGGATTTTGCCAGAGATAGTATCGGGGCAGCAACTAGTTTAATTAAAGATAACCGTTTCCATGATAATGATATCTCAAGGGAATTTGAACAGGCTGCGAACTTTGCTTACGGATGGTATGAAAAAAAATACCGTGAAAACACGCAAAAGGACTTCAAAGAGGTATTTGAAAAATACATTCATAATTAGAAAAAGTCTTTAAATGTCCTAATTACCTTGAATAAATACAGGGAATTTCCGATTTGGAAATTCCCTGTTTTATTTAAGATTGAAACTGGTCTGTTTCACTTTTGGAACAAAGACCTGATTCTATCAACTATTCATAATTATTGCTTATGGGGGTCCACATAGTCAGGGTAGTCTGTGATAATGCCGTCCACTCCAGCGTTCAGTAAGTATTGTGCGGCTACACGATCTCTTACCGTGTAGGGATGGGTTTCTAACCCGTAAGCATGTATGCGGTCAACCAGTTCAGAATCAATCATCGCTTTGTTTGGATTTACATATTGAGCATAAGCGGCAAAGTTCTCTAACTGCCGATCAGAAATGCCGTTTTCACTGTATCCTACAAGCACTCCAACGGGTACACCTGGAAGAATGGAATGGAAGTTTTTAACGGATTCATGATTAAAGGACTGAACAATAATTTTATTATTATTTGGTTTGTCCATATTTCTAGCTTCTAAAGCGTCAGCTACTTTTTGTTCAATTCCAGGATAAAGAGAGGGTGATTTAATTTCAATCAGAATGGCGATTTTACCTCTGTATTCATCCAATACTTCTCCAAGCTTTGGGATTTTTTCTCCTTCAAATTTTTCACTAAACCAGCTTCCTGCGTCAAGTTCTTGTAATTCATCATACGTTAGGTCCTTCACTTTTCCAGCCCCATCGGTGGTTCGATCCACTTTAGTGTCATGAATAACAACTAATTCCCCGTCTTTACTCATCTGTACATCAAGCTCAAACATATCCGCCTTCATCTCAAAAGCTTGTTCAAAGGCTGCCATAGTATTTTCCGGAGCATATCCAGATGCACCTCGGTGCGCAATGTTCAGTACCTTATTGCTTTTCGATCCCGACTCTTCAGCAGCTACCTGTACTCCTGACCCAATAAACACCATGGCCGTAAGTCCCAACAACAACACAATTGATGCTAATTTTTTCATAGTACCTCTCCCTTCCATGTTTTCGCTTTTAATTGTATTGGAGTAATATTATGGAAGTTATAATGGAGGGTTTATTTTTCATTACAATAAAGAGGACTTAAATCCTGTATATTTTATGACTGTGGGTCTAATGAACTCCATAGGTTTAGAATAATGTTCGTATAGGATAAAGAGATTGAATTATACTAAGATAATCAAGAAATTTGGAGGAGTCGGCATATGAACATAGCAATTATGGGATCCGGTCTAGCCGGACTTTCGTGTGCATTAACCCTTGAGAAGTATGGTTATCAAGCGGATATATTTGAAAGACGGGAAGAGGTAGGGGATCGATTTGTCATAGCAGAAGCTATGTTTTCCATGTTTCACACGCCTTATGATGACGCGATTAAGTATCTATCAGAGACACATGATCTTCACTTAAAGCCTTCAAGTAACATACAAAAACTCAACATTTATTCAAAAAATGAATACTCCTTTATTCAGGGACATCTGGGGTTCACTAATATGCGAGGGAAACATCCGGATTCTTTCGAGAAGCAAATGGAAAGTCAGCTTAAAGGGAAAATTAAGTACAATCAAAATGTTACGTATGAGGAACTGTCCAAAGAGTACACGCATATTGTTTTAGCCACAGGAGATCCCCTGGATACGAAGAAGCTTCAGGCTTATGATGTTGCTTTTAAAGCAAGTTTTAAAGGAGCGACGATCAAGGGGGACTTTAACCAGACAGAGGCCCATGCTTTTTTTAATAATGATTATGCACCTAAAGGAATGGCCTATTTGCTGCCTCACTCAGATTGTGAAGCCTCTCTTGTACTGGTCTACCCACAATACCCTGAGAATGAGCATTTAGATAAAGACGAGCTGTGGAAGATGTGTCTGGAAAATGTCTACAGGCGGTTGGATCAGGATTTTACGATTATCAATGAATACTCTTTAAAAGATTATCGCATAGGAAAGTCCCAAACCGATCGAATTGGGAATACATTTTTTATCGGGAATTGCTGGGGGTCTATTACGCCTGTATTTGGCTTTGGGCAATTTGAATCGATCCTCACGGGGATCTATGCCGCACATGATATTGCAGGTGTTGGGGATTATACTAAGCTTGTTAAGCCGCTTTCTCAGAGTTACCACGACTCACTTACCTTGCGTAGAACTATAGAGAAGTTTGATAATAATCAACTGGATTTGATTACGAAGTCGGTCAATATTCAGTTAATTGAGAGTTTGATTACGAACAAAAATTTAAATTTATTAAAGATTGTGAGCCGCATCATTCATCCATTTAGTCGAAAAGCATAGCACACCTCTTCCCCATACCCCTCTCCTAAGAATGCATCAGTTTATTCCGATTTTATCTGGGAAAAAGGACTGATGCTTGTTTAGTTGTGTAAGTGGAATCCACAAATAATAAGTCCCAGAGGGGGCTTTGATTATGATAAGCTAAATGAAGATAGAGGAGGTTGAAAAAGAATGAGTGATCGAACAGTATCCACCGTACAATCTGTTGACCGGGCGTTATCTATTCTTCAGTTGTTACAGGAAAATGCGGAGGGGATGGGAGTTACAGAGATTGCTCATCATTTAGATGTAGCAAAAAGCACGGTCCATAGATTGCTGGCATCATTAAAACAAAAAGGGTATGTAAGACAAGATGACATGCTTGAGAAGTACCGTCTGGGATTAAAACTGCTGGAACTTGGTGAGACCGTCTCTGAAAACATGGACATTCGAAAAACGGCAAATCCTTATTTAGTTAAGCTCGCACAGAAGACAGGTGAGACTATCCACCTGGGGATAAGAGAAGGGGCAGAAGTCATCTATGTGGATAAAGTAGAGAGGTATGCACCAATTCGTATGTACTCTTCTGTTGGTAAGCGGGCCCCTTTATATTGCACGGGCATTGGAAAAGCTCTGCTCGCTTTTGCTTCCAAAGAAGCAGGCGATCATCTATTGAGTACTCTCACATTGAAGAAATATACGCCCCATACTGTTACGGATAAGGATGAGTTGAATAAGCAACTGGGTCACATACGTGAACGAGGTTACTCGATAGATAATGAAGAACATGAAGAGGGAATCCGTTGTACGGCATCACCCATTTGGAATCATCGCGGCGAAGCGATAGCGGCCATTAGCGTGGCAGGTTCAACTTCAAGGATGACAGAAGAAAAAGTTAAATCTTGTACGGGGAGTCTCTTACACACCGCACTTGAGATTTCACGCAGTCTGGGGTATTGAAAAAGAGAAAGATAGTTGACAAAGACAACTGGAATACTTTAGTTTTCAAGTAGTTGATTTTTTTATAATTATATTTTGGAACAGCGTTCCGTTATAAGGAACGAGGTGAAGGGAGAGGCGTTAATGAAAGTACTTGAAATGATCGAAAAGGAAAAACTGGTTGCCATTTTAAGGCTGCAAAATACCAAATCTCTAAAGTCTATAGTGAGTAGCTTATATGATGGCGGGATTCGTATTCTTGAAATAACGATGAATACACCACATGCTCTGGAAACCATTCAACAAGTGAAGACGCAATATCCTGATATGGTCGTGGGAGCAGGGACTGTACTTGATGGCAGCTCGGCCCGCGAAGCCATTCACGCAGGTGCAGATTTCATGCTGGCGCCGACGCTGAAGGAAGAAACCATTCAGACTGGAAACCGTTACGGCATCCCAGTGATTCCAGGAGTTTTCACACCAACCGAAGTTTTAACGGCTTACGAGTATGGGGCATCCCTGGTAAAGGTTTTCCCTGCAACTCAGGTGAATGCTCGTTACCTAAAGGATTTAAAAGGTCCTATGCCATTCATTAATGGAATGGCGGTCGGAGGAATTTCATCATCAAATCTAGACGAGTACTTGAATAAGGGCTGGCACTCCGTTGGACTGGGAAGTGCTCTGGTTCATCCAACGTGGGTGGAACAAGAAGAGTTTAATAAAATTGAAGAAGCGGCGAGAGAGCTTGTGGCCATTCGAGATCAAGTCTTCAAAGATTGAGGAGGGATGTTATGGCGAAAATAATCATCGATTGCGGAACGACCAATTCGCGTCTGCGCCTGGCAGCAGGAGAAGAAGGTCAGTTGACCGATGTTCTTAAAATAGAAGCCGGTATCCGAAATACGGCAATGGATGGAAATACAGATCGTCTAAAATCGTACTTACAGGAAGGGATCCGGTCCCTGGTCGAACGTAATGGATTAGAACTGTCAGATGTGGATTATATGGCGGCTTCGGGCATGATCACATCTAATATCGGCCTCTTCGAAGTCCCCCATGTAACTGGACCTGCAGGAGTGAAAGATTTAGCTGCTCAAGCAAAAATGATCAGGCTTGAAGAATTTTTTCATATTCCATGCTTGTTTATTCCTGGTATGAAAAGTACCAGTCTTGAAGGAACGGCAGAAAGTGGTTCGATAGATGAGTATGATGTGATGCGCGGGGAAGAGGTGGAATCGATCGGACTTTGGAACCAGCAGCGGCCGCATGGTGAAGGGTTAATGGTTCTGCCAGGGTCGCATACGAAATTCGTATTTGTCGCAGAGGATGGGACCCTAAAAAAAAGTTACACCACACTAGCTGGTGAACTTTTGAAAGCGGTTCAATCCGAAACGATTCTGTCCGATTCGCTTAAGGAGGAGTTGATTGAGTCTTTCATCTCTGATTACTTTGATGAAGGGTTTACATCGTGTGAGAAAGTCGGAGTCACTCGGGCTTTGTTCCACGTTCGCCTTTTGGATCTGCAAGGGAAAGTTAATGCCAATGAACGAGCCAACTATATGGCTGGCGTCCTTTTTCATGAAGATTGGAAAGCTATTAAACTTGCACTCTCAAAGCTGGATAGACTTGATTGGGTTATGGTTGGAGGTTCCAGTCCGCTCAGAGACCTGTTTGTTTATCTACTGCAAAAGCTTGAGCAGGACTGGAACATCCATGAACTGGATGAAAAAAGCAGTGATATGGCCACGTTTCATGGAGCACTGGAAGTTATAAAAGCTTATAAGGAGGAAGAGATATGAAAATTAGAAGTTATGAACTATTTCAAGTACCGCCAAGGTGGTTATTCTTAAAAATTGAAACGGATGAAGGGATTGCCGGATGGGGAGAACCGGTGATTGAAGGAAGAGCCCACACGGTAAAGGCAGCCGTTGAAGAACTGATGGAGAATTTGATCGGTAAGGATCCTTTCCGCATTGAGGACCACTGGAATATGCTTTACCGTTCTGGTTTTTACCGGGGAGGCCCTATTCTGATGAGTGCTCTTTCCGGAATTGACCAGGCGTTGTGGGATATTAAAGGGAAATATTACAATGCTCCTATCTATCAATTGCTAGGAGGAGCATGTCGTGACTCTATCAAAATATATTCGTGGATTGGCGGCGACCGGCCATCTGACGTAGGCCAGGCAGCCAAGGAAGCAGTAGACACGGGATTTCAGGCCATCAAAATGAATGGAACGGAAGAAGTACAATATCTTGATTCATATGAAAAAATTGATCAGACGGTGGAACGCGTAGCATCCGTACGTGAAGCGGTTGGAAAAGGAGTAGGGATAGGAATCGATTTCCACGGGCGTGTTCATAAACCTATGGCTAAAGTACTGGCCAAAGAACTGGAACCATATCGCCCTATGTTCCTTGAAGAACCTGTACTTGCAGAGAATAATGAAGGATTGAGAGAAATAGCTCAGCATACCCATATTCCTATTGCTACTGGTGAACGAATGTTTTCTCGCTGGGAGTTTAAGAATCTATTATCCGATGGTTATGTGGATGTGATCCAGCCGGATATCTCTCATGCCGGAGGAATTACAGAAACCAAGAAAATTGCTTCGATGGCCGAGGCGTATGATGTAGCGTTGGCTCCCCACTGTCCACTTGGACCTATCGCTCTTGCTTCCTGTCTGCACGTGGACGCAACTGCTCATAATGCGACCATCCAGGAGCAGAGCCTGGGGATTCATTACAATAAAGATAATGACCTGCTGGATTATATTAAGGACCGCAGCGTTTTCGATTATGAAAATGGGTTTGTGAAAATTCCTCAAGGTCCAGGACTTGGTATAGAGATTGATGAAGAATATGTACGTGAGCGAGCCAAAGAAGGACATGATTGGCACAATCCAATCTGGCGTCACGATGACAACAGCATTGCTGAATGGTAAGGCGAAGAGGAAAGCTCCATTATGAGAGCTTTCCTCTTTCTATGAAAAATTCTTTGTTCCTGCTGGTATTGGATGAAAATCCTTATTATGGGAGTGAAAGCAGGAGATCAAGTCGGATTATATGAAAATTAGTTTCATAAACAGGGTTGAATTGAAAAAAATTTTATGTATAATCATTAGTGAAAGAAAAAAATTTCGTTAGCAAATTCAGCTTTAAAAAGATATTTTTTTCTGCGAATTGAAAGCGGTTACCGTTTAACTTATCAATCTAGCATAGGTCGTGGAGGAAAATGATATGAAAAGAGAACTTATTGTCGCCATCGATATTGGTACAACCAGTACGAAAACATTAGCTTACGATCAGGAAGGTCGTATATATGCGGAGGTAGAAAAAGAGTATCCTCTCTATTCTCCTGAAGCGGATCGCAAAGAACAGGATCCCGATGAAATCTATGAGGCTGTTACTTATACACTGACAGAGGTTTCAAGCACGGTTAAGCAAAAAGGCAGAGAGATTGCAGCTGTCAGTTTCAGCGCAGCTATGCACAGCCTTTTGGCTGTAGACAAAGATGGGCGTTTGCTGACTAACGCTCTTACATGGGCTGATCAGCGTTCAGTTAAAGAAGCGGAAGAACTGAAAGCAGGCAGAGGACATGACATTTACTTGCGCACGGGAACTCCGGTTCACCCGATGTCTCCACTTACAAAATTGGTTTGGATGAAACGGCATGAACCTGAACTGTTTTCTAAGACATATAAATGGATTTCCCTTAAGGAATATGTTTTCTACAAGTTATTTAACCGTTTCGTTGTCGATCATTCCATTGCTTCAGCAACAGGGCTCTTTAACTTAAAGGAAATGACTTGGGATGAAGAAGCGCTGGAAACAGCAGGAGTGTCAGCAGAGCAGCTCTCTGAACCTGTTCCTACGACAGAAATTATTCGCGGACTTTCCAGTAAAGATGCGGAAGCATTAGGCCTTGACTCAGAAACACCTTTTGTAATCGGTGCAAGTGATGGAGTACTCGCTAATATAGGGGTTGGGGCGATTACGCCAGGCTCAATCGCCTGTACGGTAGGAACAAGCGGAGCAATTCGAACAGTGGTGTCTGAGCCAGCTGTTGACCCCAAGGGCAGAACGTTCTGCTACGCGCTTACAGAAGATCAATGGGTTATTGGCGGACCGATTAATAACGGGGGGATTTCATTCCGCTGGGTACGCGACCAATTGTTCCCGGATTTACAGGAAAAAGCAGCCGCCAATGGTGAGAGTGCTTACGATGAATTAACAAGACGCGCTTCCAGTGTGAGTGCCGGGTCAGGCGGATTGTTGTTCTTACCTTATTTAACAGGAGAGCGCGCTCCGTTCTGGGACGCAGACACGAAAGGTGTTTTCTTCGGATTGACGCTTGATCATGGAAGAGACCATATGATTCGCAGTGTTCTTGAAGGCGTCATGTTCCAAATGTATTCTGTAGCCCTGGCGCTGACAGAAGCCGGTGTGGAACCGGTAGAATACCGCGCAGGCGGTGGGTTTGCACGCTCTGAATTGTGGCGCCAAATCATGACGGACATGTTTGAAACGGACATGATTATTCCAGAGAGTCATCAGGGATCATGCTTAGGAGCCGCTTGGCTTGCGATGAAGTCTTTAAACTGGATTGATGATCTCTCAAGTATCCAGAACATACTTCAAACGACAGTGAAGCACACACCGATTGAAGAGAATGTTCACACGTATCGCCTATTGAAACCAATTTATTTAAGATTAGCCCGGAAACTTCCAGATGAATTCAGTGCTATTTCAGACGTTCAGCGTGAGCTGATGGAACATAATCAATAATGATTAATTAAAGAGAGGAGAAGATTATAATGGAATCGACAGCGGGGTTAGTGATTGTAGCCGTATTAGCGGTTGTGGCCTTATTATTCTTAGTTATGAAAACCAAGCTTCAAGCCTTTGTAGCATTGCTTACTGTCAGTATTTTAGTTGGTTTGGCCGTAGGGATGAAGCCTGGAGATATTATTACAACGATTGAAGATGGAATGGGAGGTACCCTGGGGTACGTAGCCGTGATTATCGGTCTGGGTGCCATGTTTGGTGAGATCCTTCGTGTTTCAGGGGGAGCGGAACGACTAGCTCTTACGTTAATTGATAAATTTGGAGAGAAGAACATTAGCTGGGCCCTTGGCTTAACTGGTTTTATCGTATCGATTCCGGTTTTCCTTGATGTTGCGCTCGTTATCTTAGTTCCAATGCTTTATAGTTTGACACAGCGTACGAAGAAATCTTTATTGTACTTCGGTATTCCATTACTTGCGGGGCTTGCAGTTACGCATAGTTTCATCCCGCCGACTCCTGGTCCGATCGCCGTAGCTTCCTTGCTTGATGCAGACCTGGGCTGGGTCATCCTATTCGGTTTCCTGGCTGGTATTCCGGCTATGATTCTTGCAGGACCTGTTTTCGGTAAGTATATTTCCAATAAGATTCACGTTGGAGTTCCGGACTACATGCTTGAACAAGTAAAAAATGTGGATTACGATCAAAAGAACCTTCCTAGCTTCGGAAGCGTTGTAGCGATCATTACCCTTCCTCTTGTATTAATTCTAGTTAATACGTTGTCAGATCTAGTACTGGCTGATGGAAGTACGGCACAGAGCATTCTTACATTCTTGGGTCACCCATTTGTTGCCTTAACGATAGCGGCGTTACTTACGTTCTACATTTTCGGAATTAAACGTGGTTATTCTAAGGAACAAGTGCAGGAAATTACGACAAAAGCTCTTGAACCGGCCGGTATTATTATCCTGGTAACTGGTGCCGGTGGCGTATTTGGTGAAATGCTCATTCAATCTGGAATTGGAGATATTCTTGCCAATGCCATGGAGCAGACGCAGATGCCAATCCTTGTATTTGCTTTCCTTACAGCTACAGTTGTACGTGTCGCACAAGGTTCTGCTACCGTTTCTATGATTACAGCGGCTGGACTTGTTTCTCCACTACTTGATAGCTTTGATGTAAGTGAACCTATGCTCGGCTTACTGGTTATTGCTATTGCATCCGGTGCTACCGTGGTTTCTCACGTTAACGATTCTGGTTTCTGGCTCGTCAACCGTTATTTCGGGCTGACTGAAAAAGAAACACTTCAATCCTGGACGGTTATGGAAACGATTATCGGTCTTGTAGGATTTGGTGTTGCATTGATCTTGAGCATCTTTGTATAAAAACTATGAAGAGACTTCCTTTATCGGGAGTCTCTTTTTTTGCGTTTTGTCTCATTAATCTCCATATTAATTTTATTACAGTTAAGCTTCCGTTTGTTGAAGGCTTGATTTTGAGACTTTTATGAGGATTTGGTTCTGCGGGGGACGATTTCACTTTTCTGTCCTGCACGACGCAGGGGCGATACGTCTTTGATAAAAGACTACCAATAACTTTTGACATTGCTTTGTTTTTTAATAGGGCACGTTCCTGTAAACGAATTCTATTAACAATCCATTGAATTTTCAGAAAACTATAGATATAGTAAATGTATTGAAGCCGTTTCACTATAAAAAAAGAAATGGTTTTTATATTAGCTAACTACATACTATCCAGTTAGTATATGAACAAATTCCGGAGGTGGATGATTACATGGGAATGGTAGAAACTGTACTTGGCCCGGTGGACACAGAGAAGTTAGGAAAAACATTGATTCATGAACATTTCTATTTCGGTTATCCAGGGTTTCAGGGTGATATGACACTCGGAGGGTTTGACTTTGAAGAGAAAAAGCAGCAGGGCATACAAATTGCTGAAATGATCCAGCAGCAGGGCGTGGAAACAGTGGTGGACCCCACACCTAATGAGTGTGGACGTGACGTTCGGCTGCTTCAAGCTGTTTCGGAAGCAACCGGCCTGAATATTATTTGTGCAACCGGCTTTTATTATGAAGGAGAAGGAGCAACCCCATATTTTAAGTTCCGCCAGCAGCTGGGAACAGCAGAAGAAGAAATTTATGAAATGTTCATGGAAGAGATTACGCATGGAATTGAAGGCACAGGTATTAAACCTGGGATTATTAAACTTGCCTCCAGCAAAAACGAAATTACATCTTATGAAAGTATGTTTTTTCGAGCAGCGGTAAGAGCGCAGAAAGAGACAGGTATTGTTCTTTTAACACATACTCAGGAGGGAACAATGGGGCCTGAGCAGGCAGCTTTTCTAATCGAAGAGGGGGCGGATCCTTCAAAAGTTGTGATTGGCCATATGTGTGGAGCCACCGATATCAATCAGCACTTACAGGTACTCAATCAGGGAGTTTATATGGCGATGGACCGATGGGGATTACAGGGGATTGTAGGAGCACCTATGGATGAAGAGAGGAAAGCTGTCCTCGCAGGTTTGCTTGCTTTAGGTTATGAAAAGCAATTGTTCCTTTCCCATGATACGGTCAATATATGGTGGGGACGTCCTCCTGTTTTACCTGACCAGCTTGTGAATTTACTTCAGAACTGGCAGCCTGATCACTTATTTAAACGAGTATTGCCAGAGCTTAAAGAAAAAGATGCGGTAAAGGAAGAACAGCTGGCGCAAATCTTTATTTCAAATAGCTCTCGTTTGTTTTCATAAGCGATGAAGATGAATCCGGGAAGGCTGATGCTCATTCTACTATACAATTAAAGGTATAAAAGCACATTCGATTGGTTGAGTATTGAATGTGCTTTCTATTCATATACGAATGATACTCCTGCTAGTTTTATCCTTACTTATCTCGCTTGAGTAAAAAACAATAGGGACTGTGCTTCTGCTTGAGATAGTGAATATCGTAAGCAGAATTATATGATCGTCTATTCTTTTTGAATTCAAAATACCTGAATGTTATAGTTGTTTTGTACCAACCGGTTGGTTTTGAGATTTTATCGTATTGGGGAATACAGATAAGTGATTTGAACGTCAGGGCAATTCACCTAACAAATGGCTGCTTATATGTTACTTCCTAATAGAAGGAATAAGATATACGGTCGTGTTTCTGTAGCGGCCAGAAGGTATAATCATACAGATTGGGTGATATTGTGAGTGAAAAGAAGAGAGAAATCATTAGCGCTGCAGCTGAGTTAATCCACACAAAAGGGTATGAGGCTACAAAGTTGAGTGATATTATGCAGGCTTCCGATATAGGAAAAGGTCAGTTCTATCACTATTTCTCTTCAAAAAGAGAGTTAGGTTTAACAATTGTGGATTATTACGCTGACATGTGGGATCGGGAATTAATTCAAGGCGTTTTCCACTCTTCTTTTTCTGCAGAAAAGAAGATGGATAACATGTTGGAATGGGCGGTGAATTATCATGCGAGCGCTCAAGCACTCAGTGGATGCCCCTTTGGAAACCTGGCTATTGAAATGAGTGAACATGATGAAGAGTTTCGTCTTAAGATCAATAATCTGATCGATCAATGGATTAATCAACTTGCTCACGTAATGAAAGATTTACGTGGTGAAGATCAGGCTTTACAGCATGCTCGTGTTGTGGTTGCTCAAATTGAAGGTGGAATTTTGTTAATGAAAAATTATCAGGACATTTCCATCTTAAAAGATATTATTGCTATGATTCGATTAAACTACCTAGATAAAGGAGAATGATTCAATTGGCTAGAATGAATGAAAAAATATCAGCAGTGGCAAAAGGCATGAACACGAAAAGTACAGCTCGCGATCACCATATCGTAATTGATGAGCCGGCAAAAATGGGTGGAAGCGACGAAGGGGCCAATCCTCTTGAGACATTGCTTGCTTCCCTGGCTGGCTGTGAGAATGCCGTAGCCAACTTTGTGGCTAAGGAAATGGATTTTGATCTTCAGGGCATTGATTTTGAGATCAATGGAGAATTGGATTCCCGCGGAATGATGGGGGAAAAAGGTGTACGTCCTTACTTCCAGAAAGTTACGGTAAATGCTACAGTGCACACGAGTGAATCAGAAGAGCGCGTGAAAGAATTACAGGAAACGGTAGACTCCCGCTGCCCTGTATATACCACACTAGAAGCAGCAGACGTTGAACTCACACCAAATTGGGTTAAAGCATAATTGCAGTTAAAAAAGCTGGAGCAGAAGGGAGTACCTTCTGCTCCAGCTTTTTTAGTATTTGACTTAGCAGCGTCACTATCTTTTTCAAGTTGCACCGCTGTGGCAGTCAATGTCTCCAATTATACTGCACAGCGGTTTGGACCAACTTCCATTTCGCGTTTTTCGTCCTGATCGGGATCTTTTTGACCCATATTTATTTGGCGGATTTCTTCATGACTATTGGGCTGTGGAGGCAGACCATCCGTAACGAGGTGTCTGAACTCCTCCTCGTCTTCTACATTTAAACGGTCATTATGCTCATATAGCTCGGCAAGCTTCGCCTGAACGGTGCCGTTTTGATTGATTTCCTTCATAGCACCGAAGTGAGCCGGCAGTACCGTTAAGTCCTGAGAGAGAAGCTGATAACGATCATAAAGTGTTTTACGCAGGTCGTCCACCCAGTCATCGGCTTTTCCAGCCAGATCCGGACGGCCGATAGAGTCTAAGAACAGAATATCACCTGTGAGCAAGTACTGATTATCTACAATAAAGCTTGTACTTCCAATCGTGTGACCTGGTGAATAAAAGGCAGAGATTTTAGCCGTACCGCCCACGGTAATCTCGGTCCCGTCTTCGAGTTTATTATAATTGAACGTTAATCCTTCGTCATCTTTAGGCGGGAAGTAATAATCGGCTTTTGTTTGATCAGCTAATGATTTTCCGCCTGAGATGTGGTCGGCATGTAGATGGGTGTCCAGTACATATTTAATCGATACACCTTTTTCATCCGCAAAATTCTTATAAACGTCTGTCATACGGACAGCATCCACTATGGCTGCTTCCCCATTGGAAATAACCATGTAGGACAGGCAGCCTTTACCAAGGCGAAGGAATTGATAAAGTTCGCCTCCTTCAGAAAGATCCCCAATTTTCATAGGTTCTAAATGTTCGCTCCAGGCCGTCATACCACCTTCCACGTAGGTGACATTCGTGACTCCAGCCTCTTCCAGCATTTCCACACCTTTTTGGGAAGAAATTCCTTTTGCGCAAACTACATAGATGGTCTGGTCCTCAGGAAGTTGCTCTTTTACAGAAGATGGATCTTTCTCCAGCTGTTTATAAGGGACGTTAAGACTGCTGACATTCTCGCCTTCAATGGCCCAATCATTGAAATCTTCTTCTTTCCTAATATCAAGAATGAATACTTCATTATTTGAGAGAATTTTTTGTGCCAATTGTTTTGCTGTTAATGGTTGTAATGCCATAATTACCCCTCCAATTTAAAATCGTTAGAATAAAATATCTGACCATACTTTAATAGCTGTGCCTGCAATTAATATTGCTAAAATCCATTGCAGTACTTTTGTGTTCGTGTTTTGTCCTGCTTTAGCTCCAAGCTGGGAGGTGAGGATACTTGCAATGGCAATGACGGCTGCAGGCAAGAGTGGAACATCTCCAGAAAAAAGCTTACCTGTTACCGATCCTACTGAGGAAATGAATGTTATGGCCAAGGAAGAAGCAATCGTGATTCGCGTCGGTATTCGAAGCACAACGAGCATGATAGGGACAAGTAAGAACGCTCCGCCTGCTCCTACAATACCGGCACCTATTCCGACAATAAAGGAAGAACCAGAAGCAATCCATTTATTGAATGAGATATCTTCCGACTGCTCGTTACTGGCCTTGGCAGGGATGAACATCATAACGACTGCTATCAAAGCTAATATAGCATAGATCAAGTTGATGATGTGTTCGGAAAGATACTTTGCTCCAAAGCCGCCGATCAGACTGCCGATTAAAACAGCCATTCCCATATATAAAATCAGCGGCTTATAGAGTTGATTTCCCTTCCGATAACCGAGAGTCCCTCCAAAAGAAGCGGCTAATACTTGGACAGCTACAACGCCGGCCGCTTCATGGGCGCTGAATCCGCTAAACCCAAGCAAGGGCGGGATATAGAGAAGCATTGGATAATTAACAATAGCTCCTCCTATACCAACAAGTCCAGATAGGAAGGAACCTGCCAAACCAATAATAAAGATCGTGATTAAAAAGGCCGTACTCATAACAATCATCACCTCACCCAGCATAGCTTACATTTGTTAATTCACTTATCCCCTCACATAATACGGGTACCACCGCAGGTATTTAATTAAACGAAAAAATTAAAATGAGAATAGCAAGTTTTTATTAAATCCCTTTATTTACCACCTCAGGTCATCCATAAAAAGGAAAACGTTCTCTTCTTTCCTTCTTTCTCGAATCTTTGCTGTTTAGTATTTGCACCTGCTCTTAATTTACAACTAGTCAATATACTCTTAATACAAAACTGTGTTTTCTTAATAGTTCATTGACCTTCTTTCCCTATAGTATGAATTGTCCCAGCGAAAGTTGGATTTTCGTCGAGGATAATCATTTAATTTTATGGGGGATTCGAAAATGAAGAAATTGTTCTTATCGGTTTTGACACTTATGTTTTTAACACTCGTCGGGTGTGCTTCTTCTGAAACTAGTGGAGAGGGTACGTCAGGGTCTGATTCAAATTCTGGTTCTGGATCTGGTGACGATACAATAACGATTGCCTGGTACCCAAATGAATCAGGCGGGGATTTGAAAGAAGCACGTCAGAGTATCGGTAAAATGGTGGAAGACGCAACAGGGAAGAAAGTCGAACACAAAACAACCACTGATTATATTATCGCAATTGAAGCGATAGCTAATGGGAATGCAGATGTAGCTTATATGGGCGCTCAAGGATATATTGAAGCACACAAAAAAAATGAAAATGTGAAGCCTCTTGCTGTTTCAAGCGGGGAATCCGGTACTCTGGAAGATGCTCAATATTACAGCTGGCTAGCCGTTAAGGAAGGCAACATGAACAAGTACAAAAATGGAGAAGAGTTCTCTATTAACAATATCGCAGGAAAAAGTTTCTCCTTCGTATCTCAAAGTTCAACGTCCGGATTCAAAGTTCCTTCTGCTGGAATTGTTTCTCACTTCAGTGAAATGGATAAATACAGTGATCTAACCCAGAAAGATCTTTTGAAAGGCGGCGAATTCTTCAGCCAAGTACAGTTTGGCGGTTCACACCAGGGTTCTGCTGTTAATCTGATTACGGATAAAACAGAAGTAGCCGCATTCTGCGATGTATGTGTAGGCAACTATGTAGAAAATGTAGAAGGTGAGCATAACCGCCCGGGCGCTGTGTACAGCGTAGCGGAAGATGCAGCCGAACCATTTAGTCAGCTTGCGGGCGAGAAGTTCGGTCTGATCTCCGTAACTCCTGTTCTAAATGCTCCTTTTGCCATGAACACTAACACAATGAGCGAAGATACACAGAAAACGCTGGTTGATGCTTTCACATCCGATGAAACGGCCAATAATAAAGAAATCTTTGTACCAGAAGACAGCAGTGACAATGCATTGTTCTTCACCACTGGGAAAGAACGCTTTGTAAAAGTGGACAATTCTTGGTTTGACCCGATCCGTGAACTTTCTAAATAAGAAAGACTGCCTTTAAACTATTATTCTAAATTAAAAGGAGTTAACTATGACAACGTTATTAAATGTCCAACATGTATCCAAGCAATATGGCCATGATACGTTGGCGTTATCTGACGTTAGCTTCTCTGTCAATGAAGGAGAGTTTGTTTCTGTTATCGGCCCATCTGGTGCAGGAAAATCAACTCTCCTTCGTTGTATCAATCAAATGGTGGATACGACAGACGGGGAAATACATTTCGATAATGCCATACTCCAGCAGATGAATAAACGAGAACTTCGTGGTTTACGTACCAATATCGGTATGATTTTTCAGCATTACAATTTAGTCGAAAGATTGACGGTAATTGAGAATGTTCTGCACGGACGTCTTGGCTATAAATCAACCGTAGCTGGAATGCTGGGGCTTTATAAAGAAGAAGAAAAAGAACGAGGCATTGAACTGCTTGAGATGCTTGGTCTTCGTGAACAAATTTATAAGCGATGTGATCAGTTATCAGGGGGACAGAAGCAGCGTGTAGGAATTGCTCGTGCTCTGATTCAAGAGCCCAAAATGCTATTGTGTGACGAACCGATCGCTTCTCTTGACCCGAATGCCTCAAAGCGAATCATGGACCACTTAAAGAGTATCTCAAGGTCGATGGGGATCACCGCACTTGTAAACCTCCATCAGGTGGACGTAGCTCTCAGCTACTCAGACAGAATTATTGGAGTAAGCGGCGGGAAGATTGTTTTCGACGGTTCCCCTAAAGAGGTAACCCAAGAGATCATTCAATCGATATATGGTTCAGAAGCTAACGATTTAATGGTGAAGCTGGGTGGTCAAAATGCAATTTGATATTTTTAAGAAAAAACGTCTGAGCTCTCTTTTGATGCTAGCTATTTTAGCAGCTTTCACTTATGGAGCCATGATTATTACGCAATATGATGTGATCAAAGGTTTTTCTTCTATACCGAAGTCGATCCATTGGGGGCTGTCAAGCTTTTACCCGACAGCTGCTTCGTTGGATAATCTTCCGAGTATTCTCATTCAGCTCGGGAGAACTGTATTAACCTCAGTAGCGGCAACGACAGTAGCTGCTGTGTTCGCCCTGTTTTTTTCCTTGTTCGGATCTAAAGTTACGAAGGTTAACAATTTCCTGAGTGTGTTGAGCCGGGGGACGGCTACCGTGTTCCGTAATATTGATGTGGCGGCCTGGGCTTTGATTTTACTCTTTTCCTTCGGACAGAGCGCCTTAACGGGATATTTCGCTTTATTCTTTGTATCCTTTGGTTTTCTCACTAGAGCGTTTATTGAAACACTTGATGAAGTAGGGGGGCATTCGATCGAAGCCTTGCGTGCTACCGGAGCAAGCTATCCTTCTATCATCATTCAGGCTATTCTGCCTTCCAGCACCCCGCAGATGATGAGCTGGATCTTGTTTATGGTTGAAATGAACATAAGAAGTGCCACACTAGTTGGAATTCTTACGGGTACTGGAATTGGATTTGTTTTCGACCTTTATTATAAGAGTCTTGATTATAATACTGCCAGTCTGGTGGTCATTACGATTGTCATCGTCATTCTGATTCTCGAATACCTTTCCAATTATGTACGAAGGGTGGTTTTATGATGGATGCCAAATCGATTCAGCAATCCAGCACGATATTACGGCATAGTAAATCGAATCGCATCAAAATCAAACCGTTCTCAAAATCTACTTTTGTGCTGCGGATTACACTGGCTATTATGGCCATTCTTACGGTTCTGAGTTTCGCAACTATAAATTTTCAAACGATTGATTTCTGGGCTGGCCTGGTGGATACCGTGACTAATTTTCAAACTATGTTTACCACGCCTCAGTTGAATCACTTTTCGTTCTGGGAAGGTTTTTACGCGGTCTTGATTACTATGGGACTTGCTTTTTTAACGACTTTGTTTGGGGCAGCACTAGGGCTGTTATTCGGCCTTTTGTCCGCAGAGAATTTATCTAACAAAAGGGTTTCGAACGTAATTAAAGGCTCTGTGGCTTTTATCCGGGCCGTTCCTACTGTGCTTTGGGTATTAATTTTTGCGGTAGCTGCCGGGCTTGGAAGTGTGGCCGCTGTTATTGGGATGACCTTCCACTCAGCGGGTTATTTGATTAAAGCCTACTCCGAATCTTTTGAAGAGCTGGATGAAGGCGTGATTGAAGCGCTGCGGGCAAGTGGTGCTTCCTGGTGGCAGATTGTTGTGCAGGCCGTCATTCCTTCCTCTCTTTCCTATTTAGTTTCCTGGACCTTTATGAGGTTTGAGATTAATTTTTCAGTTGCTGTAGCCATGGGTGCAGCCGCAGGGGCCGGGGGTATCGGTTATAACATGTTTATGGCGAGTTCCTTTTATTTCGACCTGAATGAAATAGGAGCGATTACGTACTATATTTTAACATTTGCTGTGCTGCTGGAAGTTATTGCGATTCGCTTCAAAACAAATATCAGTGGACATTAAGCTATTTATAAAAAAGTTCAACAAGTAGAAAACTTAATTTAACGGGATTTATTAGAATGATAGGTCCAAATGTTAAGAAAACAATCGTACAGGTTTACATGATCTTTAAGTACATCTAACACACCTTAATGCCGATTTCATCTCTATTTATTACCGTAGGGTGTAGAGAAGGGATATCCTTTCATGGAGGTGCAGAGATGAAACTTAAAAACAGTAATATATCAATGTCCATGTCGATCGCGGATGAAATTCAAACTGAAATTGAACGAGGGGTTTACAGTGATGGCAAACGCCTTCCTTCTGAAGCGTCTATGTGCCATAGATTCTATACTAATCGTTATACCATTCGAAAGGCAATGGATCGTCTGACAGATATTGGATTGGTCAGTCGGAAAAAAGGAGTGGGGTATTTTGTCAATGAACCTCCGCTTGATCTGCAATACACGATTACACCTTTTACCAAGTTTTCATCTATGGTTCAGAATCTTGGTATGAAGCCTTCAGCGATCATTGTCTCTCAAGAGAAGAGACTTCCGTCTAAAAAAGTGCAGGAAGCTCTTCACCTGTCAGCGAACGACGAAGTCTATCGTTTTGAATTTCTTCGTTTTGCAGACGATACTCCACTTGCCTGGAATGAAACGTGGCTGCCGGCAGATATGTTTCCAGACATCAGTAAGCACTTGACCAGTTTTGTTTCATTATATGACATCTTAAAAAAGAACTACAAAGTGCTGCCAAAGCGGATCAATTCTACGTTCCAGGCTGTGGTTCCAACAGGAAATGAGGGGTCATATTTACAAATATCTCCAAGTACACCCCTTTTACAAATAGAGAGCATTGTAAAGGATGAAATTGCCGGACGAATGGAGTACACAAAAGCAAAATATCGAGGGGACCTATGTCAGGTAACTTCTGAACTATAAGGTTTGTGAAAATGAATACTCGAGGAGGTCATCATCTATGAAAAAGAAGCGCCTCACCAGAATATTAGTAGAAGGCAGAGATGAATTAGCCGAGTCTATGGCAGAGGAAATTGAGAAGAACCATGCGATTTATTTGGATAAGCAGCCCCAAAAGAGTCTGGTCATGCTGAAAAACAAGGATTCTGTTTCCAACCAGCCTTTTTATGCGGGCGAAGTACTCGTTACTGAGTGCGGTGTATCCATTGATGATAAAAAAGGAATAGGAGTCATTATGGGAGAGCGCCCGGAAAAAGCCTATCATCTCGCTGTTATTGACGCTGCTCTTAACGTCCGATTAAAGGAAACGGAATCCTGGGGAGCGCGTCTGTTGGAAGAGGAAGAAGCTATTCACAAGCGTCATCAGGGAGAAGCAGTCAGAGCTGCAAGAACGAAAGTAAACTTTGACACAATGGAGGATTATGATGACTAATACAATGATATCAGGGTTCGATCCCGTTCATGATTCCCAGCATATTTTCCGTGAAATGGTAGATGCTTTTAGCCGACCGGGTACACAAACAGATGTACAAAAGTTCTGTGAGTCCACCCAGCCGCCTGCAGCGTTTCCAAAAGCAATGATGGGTATTGCCTTCACGTTATTGGATCAGGAAACGACTTTTCAAATTGAATCGGGACAAGCTGAAGCAATAAGAAGGTACATTCACTGGGAAACCTTTAGTAAAGCAGCAAGTGGTGAACGGGCAGATTACCATTTTGTAGAATCTATGGAACAAGAACAAATTCTACCTTTTATGAAGCAGTTAAAGACCGGAACGTTATATCAGCCCCACCAGAGTGCGACGGTATTTCTTCTCGTTGATGGATTTGAAAGAAGTGAGTCTGCAAAAACATACGATTTGACCGGACCTGGAATAGAAAGCAAAAAATCCATTTACATTGAAGGAATAAACCACAAGTGGATGGAGCACCGGGACGAGCTGACAGTTGAGTATCCTCTTGGAATTGATATATGTCTCATTACGAGAACAGGAAAGCTGATAGCTATCCCTAGAACAACTAAAGTAGAAAGAAGGTGAAGTGAATTGGGTTATGTAGCAGTAACGGGTGGCCAGGAAGCCATTGAACAGGCTGATAAACTATCAAAATATTACCGGACAAGTGAAATAACAAGTTTACTAGATCCGCAAATGATTGAAAAGCAAATGCGGCTCCTGATTGATCGCATTATGGGAGAAGGCGGTATGTATGCGCCAGAATATGCAGCAATAGCTTTAAAGCAGGCAGAGGGAGATCCGCTTGAGGCAACCTTTCTGATGAGAGCTTATCGTTCTACGCTTCCGCGTCATTTTTATTCTCATGCAGTAGATACCTCTTCCATGAGAGTCATCCGACGAATATCAGCCTCTTTTAAAGACATACCGGGCGGGCAGATGCTTGGACCGACGAACGATTATACACACCGTCTTCTTCAATTCAGCCTTCGCCACGAAAATGAAGAGGCACTTCAGCGGTTTGCCACAGACTATGGGCTGGTGGATGAAGAGGAGCAGGAGCGAATTACTTTTCCAAAAATCGTAGATCTCCTGAGGGAGCAGGGCCTTGTCGCCAACACGAAAAAAGATGAAGAAGTGGTTCCCTGCGATATTACTCGTCAAAAACTCACGTTCCCTGCTTCAAGATCAGCACGTCTTCAAACTCTAGCCCGAGGTGAAACAGGGGCTATGACGTCACTAGCGTATAGCAGTATGCGGGGGTTTGGAGTCATTCACCCAACCGTAGGAGAACTGCGAGTCGGCTACACTGAAGTTACCATTCCTTATCCGTTTGGTGAAAACGATGATGATGGAATTTATCTTGGAGAAGTCATGATGACAGAGGTAGAAAGTATTAACTCATTTGACGAGAATGAAGACGAAGAAGATCTGCAGTTTGCTATTGGTTATGGATTGACGCTTGGTCAGAACGAGGTAAAAGGGATTGCTATGTCGATCCTTGATCGTAGTCTGGAAACGACAGGTGATCAAGTATCCCAGGATGAGGAATATGTACTGACTCACATCGACAGCGTGGAGTCATATGGATTTGTATCCCACCTAAAATTACCACACTACATTACCTTTCAGTCCAAGCTTGACCGTATTCGTCAAGCTCAGCAAAAACAGTCAGGAAAAGGAGCGGAAGAATATGCAGAAACAACCTAGCTTTGCGATGGAAGAATATAATTTTGCTTTTCTTGACGAGGGATCTAAACGGGAAATTCGACGTTCCGTATTAAAAGGAATAGCCATTCCCGGTTACCAGGTTCCTTTTGCTTCCCGGGAACTTCCAATCGGCCGTGGCTGGGGGACGGGAGGTCTTCAGCTCACCTTATCCTTACTTGGGAAGGAAGACTGCCTGAAAGTGATTGATCAGGGTCACGACGACAGCGTCAACGCCGTAAGTATTAGAAAGCTTGTGGAAACGAGCAGCAGTATCGAAACAACGGAAGACACAGCGGAGGCTTCCGTCATTCAAACTAGGCACCGGATTCCAGAAGAAAAGCTTCGAGACGATCAAATCCTTGTCCTCCAGGTGCCGGAACCCGAGCCGCTGCGCCGTGTTGAAGCGCGTGAAACAGAGACGGAACGCCTTCACGGTGAAAAGGAGTACAGCAGTATATGGGTGCGTCTTTATGAGGATATTGTTCGATACGGGGAAATAACCATTGGTGCGGACTATCCTTGCATCGTACACGGACGCTATATTTTTAATCCTAGCCCGATCCCGAGATACGACGTTCCTAAATTGCATCAGGCTGATGGACTGTACTTGTTCGGAGCCGGGCGGGAGAAAAAAATTTATGCGGTCCCACCCTACACAGATGTCGAGCCGCTGCAATTCGAAGATTATCAATTCGAAGAAGAAGAATTCAACGGAGAATCCTGTCGCCTGTGTGGGAGCGACAATGTATTCCTCGATGAAATCTATGACAGCCATACGGGAACGAAGTTCTACCAATGTTCGGATACGGGCTATTGCCATAAGATGCAGAAACAAGGCGGGGTGACATAAATATGACGTCTATACAGATCAAGGGAGAGACATTGATGAAGGGAAATAATCTGGAAGACAAGCCGGTCCTTCGAGTAGATCAACTCACGAAACGTTTTGGCCCAGGCTGCTCTTACTGTGAACATGAAGAGCTGAAAGAGAACTACTGTCCGGTATGCGGCAGTGTCCGCGCTTGCTCTAATGTAAGTTTTGATTTAGACAGGGGTGAAATTCTAGGAATTGTCGGAGAAAGCGGCTCTGGAAAAAGCACACTCGTCAAAAGCCTTTACTTTGACCAGCAGGTAACGTCCGGCAGTGCACTCATCCATGATTACAAAAACGGTGAGGAAAATATTTTTATGGAGTCGGCTCAGCAGCAGCGCTATATTCGGAACTATATTATGGGGATGGTTTATCAGAATCCTCATCTTGGGTTGAAGATGGATTACTCAAGCAGCGGGAATGTGGCAGAGAAACTTATCTCTGCTGGACACTTTCATGTCGGGAATATTCGAGATCGCTCAGCCGAGCTTTTGGAAAAGGTGGAAATTCCTGTATCCAGAATGGATGAGCAGCCGCGAAGGTTCAGTGGAGGTATGCAGCAGCGTGTTCAAATATCGAAGGCACTTGCCAATAACCCACCGTTATTATTGCTTGATGAGGTAACAACAGGTTTAGATCTTTCTGTTCAAGCTAAGGTACTGGACCTTATTCGAAGTATTCAACGTGAGCTTGATGTAGCAATGATCGTTGTTTCACATGATTTGGGCGTTATAAGAATGCTCGCTGATCGAACAATGGTCATGAAACAGGGGAGAGTAGTGGAACAGGGACTAACGGATCAAATTCTCGAGGATCCCCAGCACCCGTACACCCAGCTGCTCGTTCACTCTCTACTATAAAATATTTCGGAGGTATGTTATGTCTGCTGAGCAATTAGAAAAAACAAAACGAATCTTGGGACCTGCTCCTTTTGTCGATGAATCCAGTGTAGTGATTAATAGCGATCTGGGAGAATGGACATCTATTGCGGATCGCACACTTATTCAGGATTCTAAAATAGGTAAATATACCTACACGGATGGAGAGGTAAACATTGCTTATGCTCATGTAGGTAAATTTTGTTCCATTGCTTCTCACGTAAGAATTAATCCATCGAATCACCCTATGTGGAGGGTTACTCAACATCATATGACCTATAGAAGAAAACAATATCAGCTGGATGCTAGAGATGATGAATCTATATTTCAATGGCGAAAAGAAGATGCCGTCACAATCGGGCACGACGTATGGATTGGTCACAACGCGATTATAATGCCGGGAGTTACGGTTGGAAACGGCGCTGTAATTGGATCCGGAGCTGTCGTCACAAAAGATGTAGAGCCTTATATGATTGTGGCAGGTGTACCGGCCAAACCGATTCGGAGGAGGTTCTCTGAAGAAGTTGCTGAACAGCTGCAAGAAATTGCCTGGTGGAACTGGGACCGGGCTACTCTGGAAGCTCGCTTCAAAGACTTGAACGATGTTGAGCTGTTTATAGAGCGTTACGGAAATAGAGAATAATAAGGTGGGGAGCAGTATGTCAGAGCTATTGGAAATAAAAGATTTGGAAAAATCATTCTACATGCATCATTTCAATAAGACCATCCAAGGGTGCAGCGAAGTTTCTTTTACCCTGAATCAGGGAGAGTTTATTGGAATTACAGGAAAAAGCGGCGCTGGAAAATCTACTATTCTTAGAAGTGTTTACCGCACGTACATTCCAACGTCAGGAGGCATCATGTATCACTCCGACCAATACGGATGGCTGGATTTAGCCAGTGCTTCAGAGAGGGAGATCCTTGCTATACGCCGTAATGAAATCGGTTATGTCTCTCAATTTCTTAAAGTGATGCCACGGGTTACAGCGATCGAAGTAGTTCAGAAAGCACTGGTAGAAATGAATTATTCTCAGGAAGAAGCACATAAGGAAGCAAGAAAGATGCTTTCCCACTTCCGACTTTCGGAGGAACTATGGGATGCGTATCCGCAAACCTTTAGTGGAGGAGAAAAACTCCGATTGAATCTGGCCCAGGCAATGGTTAAAAAACCGAAACTTCTTCTGTTAGATGAACCTACCGCATCCCTTGATGCCGCCACGAAAGAGTCCGTGAAAGATATGATTATCCGCTTAAAGGAAGCTGGCACGAGTATGCTTGGTATTTTTCATGATCTGGAATTTATGGAGTCGGTAGTGGATCAGCAATACAACATGAAGCAGGGAATGATGCATGAGGAGGTGCAGACATGAGCAGGAGACTTGTGATTACGAACGGTAAAGTCATCACACCTGAGGAAGTTCTTGAGGCGGATGTGTGGATTGAAGATGGGAGAATTTTACGAGTGGGAGGTTCGCCTGACCATTGGATGGAAAGTGAGTATAAATTGATTGATGCAGCAGGAATGTATGTGGCTCCAGGTATGATCGAAATCCATTGTGATGCGATTGAAAAAGAGATGGAACCAAGGCCGAACACGTTCTTTCCGTTAGAAATGGCGATGAATGAAATGGAGCGTAAACTTGCAGGAAACGGGATTACGACGATTTACCATTCGATCTCCTTATCCGATGGATCCGGAATAAGGGGGGACGAGCAGGCGGTTAACTTGATGAATAGCATTGATAAACGCAGAAAGAATAGTCCGTCCATGGTACGCCACCGTATTCATCTCCGCTATGAGTTAACGAACCGGGGTGCATTACCTGTTATTGAATCCTTTATTCGTAATCAGAAGATCGACCTCTTGTCGTTTATGGATCATTCACCAGGACAGGGGCAATTCAAATCAATGGAAGGATTTCAGGAATTTACAAAAAAACAGTATAACATCACAGACGAGCAAGCGGTTACTATGACAAAGGAAGTCTTAAGCCTGAAAGAAAAAGTAGAGTGGGAAGATCTCCGTGAAATGGCGCAGTATGCTCATGCAGAAGGGGTCAGTCTTGCTTCTCATGACGATGACACGGTCGAGAAAATTGATTATATCCTGAACGACTTTCCAATCAGTATCAGCGAATTTCCAATTACAATGGAAGCGGCTCGCCACGCTTCTGATAAGGGATTATATGTGAGTGTGGGAGCACCGAACATTGTGCGAGGTTTTTCTCATAGCGGCAACATGCGAGCAATTGAGGCTGTCCTGGATGGCGCAGCACACATCATTTGTTCTGATTATCATCCATCAGCCTTGCTTCCCTCAGTAGCAGAAGTCAGAAGTCACGGTATTTCCCTGCCGGAAGCCTGGAAAATGGTAAGCCTTTATCCGGCTGAAGCCCTGGGAATTGCTAATGAGCGAGGGAGTCTCGAGGCTGGTAAACAAGCGGACATTCTTTTTATTGATATGGAAGGATCGTATCCGGCTGTCCGACGCACGGTGGTTGAAGGTCAAACGGTATATCACGCTCAGCGTTCATTAATTGGATAAAAAAGGGCTACGTTCTAGTGAGATTGGAGTTGAAAATAATTGATAGATTTACACTGTCATACAAGCATTTCAGATAATACGATGACCATTCAAGAGATCATGGATCTGGCAAAAAACAGGCAGTTGACCCATCTGGCCATTACGGACCACGACACAACAGCGGGTTTACAAGAAGCCAAACGACTTGGGAAACAACAGGGCATTGAGATCATTCCAGGCATTGAAATCTCTGCCTTTGACTATAAGCGTAACAAGCGTGCACACATCCTCGGGTATCACGTTCCGGAAGATAGTACAGAATTACAGCATTTATGCAGTCCCATGTTGAAAAGAAGGCATTTTGCTTCCTATGATATGGTACAGAAACTGATTCAGGCAGGCTATCCAATTACGTGGGAAGAGGTTCAGGCCTACGCCAAAGATTCCACAGCTGTATATAAACAGCATATTATGCACACTCTGATCGACCATGGATTTACGAATGAAATTTACAGTCCGCTTTACAAAGAACTGTTTGCTGCTGAAACGGAGAGTGGGGAAGAAGGGATTGCCTACACACCTGTTCATTATCTCGATGCAATCGATGCCATTCGCACAATAGAAGCGGCTGGTGGAATTCCAGTACTTGCTCACCCGGGGCAGTTTGATAATTTTGATGCGATTGAAGAATGGACCAAGCACGGTTTAAAAGGAATCGAAGTCTATCATCCACTTCACGATCCATTGTTGGAAGAAAAAGCATTGGATTATGCGGAGCGGTTTAATTTAATCGTAACAGGTGGATCTGATTTTCACGGGGGATACGGACCTTCGGAGGAGTACCCACTCGGCTGCAAAAGTCCAGGGAAAGGCGCATTAGAATCGATGAAAGCGCTGGTGCCGTCAAATATATAAGTTTGATAGACTAACCGAGAGTCTCTTCGTTGGAAGAGACTCTTGGTTTTTGGATTTTATTTAGAGTTTTTCAGGATCAACGCTGAATGATTTTGCACCTGGCGATTGCCGAACACTGACCTGCCTTCTGAATATCATAAAGATGAACGTCTCTGCACGTTTTATAAAAAATAGAAGGTGGGAAGATCCATTGAAAAGAGATGCCTTTCATACAGCCCAAGCATTTATTGATTTATATTTTCCAGATTGCCAGATTGCTGTACTCTCAGGAAGCGTTGTTCGTGGCGAGGAGACTCCTTCATCAGATCTGGATATCGTGGTTATTGATCAGAAGCCCTTTCGAAAGTCGTATTATTATGGCGAATGGCCGATTGAAGCGTTTGTCCATAATGAAGATTCCCTGGAAGATGCTTTTTTTATCGAAACGCAGCATGGAGTACCTTTGACGACCCGAATGTGTGCAGAGGGGACCGTCCTCAAAGGGGGAAGGGAAGCTGAAAAGATTAAAGAACAAGCAAAAAGAAGCTTAATAGAAGGTCCTAGTGCTTTATCTCTTAGTAAACTGGATGAGTTACGGTATGCGATTTCCGATAAGCTGGATGATTTGGAAGGTTCGGAGAGGCCGGAAGAAGATATTTATTCGGTAAGTTCGCTAACCGAGAGTCTTCACCAGTTTATATTAAGATCCAATCAAAGGTGGGTGGGAGAGGGAAAGTGGATGTACCGCTCTCTGAGAGACTATGATGAAATGTTGGCTGCCCGGTTAACAGAATGTCTTCAATCCTTTTATACTCGCCAGGAAAAAGATGAATTAATCAGGTTCGTGGATGAATTTCTGGCTCCTCATGGGGGAAGGCTTTTTCATGATTACTATGCCAAGTTTTAATGCAGTACAAGTGGCTGAACTATTTAAGACTTAGACAGCTCAGCATAACGTGCTGTCTAAGCTTGTTTCTAATGGAGGAATATGATCCGATAATTGAACTACCCCCACTTACTCGCTGACACTCCTTGAAGTTGGGGGATTCCTAAGAGCACGAACCTAACGGTTCGTTCAAATGATTAGGCTAACCCCGTAGCACCGACGGTTGGAAGGATTCTTTTAATTTCCTTCAATATATTGAAGCTCGCATTTAGGTCGCGGTCGTGGCGGGAGCCGCAAGTCGGGCAGTTCCACGTTCGAACAGCGAGATTCTTTACCTCCCTGTTCTGGTATCCGCACTTGGGATTGTTGGTCATTACTTACCGGTCGCTATGCTGTTTGTTAATAGTAAAGATGGTGTAAGCCATACTCCGGATGAATGGTCTTCGCTGAATGATTGTGTTCAGGGCGTACATGTGCTGAAATCATATATCGAATCATTTTCTTAAACATGTTGATTGTGGAAGTTCCCTGAGGGGGGGGGCTTCCATTTTTTAAATACAAAATAAAACCCTGTTGGTTAAGTCATAAACATTTATTTTTTAACAATCGGTATATAAATGTCAAAGTGAGGATCATTTGGGTCATGACCAACAGGGTAGTACTCATGTTTGATTGGCATATAAGGATCATAGTAATCTACACCGGCTTCTCTAAATGCGGTGTATTTACTATCCATCAGCCATTGGTGTAAATCCGTATATGTCTTTTGTACATCTTTTCCTTTTTGATGTGTAGCTTTTACATACGTCCATTCAGGAATCCGTATATCAATCATCCCGTCAGGAATACCCTGCTTCTCATTCACTTCGTAGACAGCGTAATGTATAAACCCATTTTTGAGTACATGATAAGATAACCCTAATTGCACCATGGGATTTACTTTAAACTTTAACTCATCTGCTCGCTCTTCACTTTGTTTAATGACGTTTTTTAGGTTAGGTACGATTTCAGAAAATGTTCCCTCCCATTTTAATCCTACTGCCCTATAGGCTGGTAAAGTTAAAATTTCATAACTCACTTTAATCCCTCCTTAATCCATAAAGTTTCATATAAAACCTTCGCTATCTATGGATGAACTCCTTCTTTAAAAATTTCTCTCCCTTAGTTCCATCTTAACTGCATTCCTCTAGTGATGATGTTCTCTAAAACTTGAAAACAAGAAAGATATTATTTGTGTGTAACATGATTTCGAATTCAATTGTTATAAGGATGGGGAGGTTCAATAGAAACAACCCTCCTAATATAAACTACTGTCGATTCAATAAACAGGGCAAAAATTCCAATTGATAGGTTGGGATTCCTACGTTATCGTCAGAATTTTGATATAATATCTACTATTAAGATGGAATTTGTCCTATTTTGTCTAGAAGGAGGCAGCTATTAATGAAGTGGCTAAAGGTTATGATTCTTTCTCTTGCGTTCATAGGTCTTGCAGGCTGTTCTGAACAGCCGAGTCCGGAAGAAACGTTCAAGGGCTATATGGCGGCGTGGGAAGATGAAGATTATGAAACAATGTATGGACTGCTCGGAGAGGAATCTAAAGAGAAGATAAGCGAAGCAGAGTTTACAGAGAGGTACAAAAAAATATACAAAGATATTAATGTAAGTGACTTAGAAGTTACATATAGTCTTCCTGAAGAAGAACAGGAATATGACCAGGAGGAAATTCAAACGTTTGCCTATAAGGCAAGCATGGATTCCATGGCCGGAACGATTAATTTTTCCCATGAAGCTGAACTTGTATTTGAAGAAGATGAGGATAATGTGCCGTGGGCGTTAAAATGGAACCCTTCCATGATTTTTGCAGGAATGGAAGAGGGCGATACCATTTATCCAGAAACCCTATCTCCTGAGCGTGGAGAGATCTTCGACCAGGATGGAGAAGGACTTGCCGTGAATGGTACCATTCAGGAAGTTGGACTCGTACCGTCTAGAATGGAGGGAGAGGAAGAGGAAGCGAAAGAAGGTTTGTCAGAGATCTTGAACATCTCTGTGGAAAGCATCGAGCAGAAGCTAAACCAGTCCTGGGTAAAGGCTGACTCTTATGTACCTATAGGGTCGGTGGCCAATGATGATGAAGAAAGTATTGCTGCCATTAAAGAATTGGCAGGGACCCAATTTAATGAGATTGACAATGCACGTGTTTATCCACTGGGCAAAGCCGCCGCTCATCTGACCGGTTATGTAGACGATATTACAGCTGAACAACTGAAGGAGCGCGAAGGTGAAGGCTATACATCCAATGATCAGGTTGGACAGACTGGTCTTGAAAGAGTGATGGAGGAACAATTGAGAGGCACACCGGGTGGTAAAGTTTCGATCTTAGATGAAAGTAACGAGGTGAAAGAGGTACTAGCCGAAAAGCCTGCTTCAGATGGAGAGGATGTTACCCTTACGATCCAAACTGATGTACAGCAATCGGTGTATAACCAATTAAAAGGAGAGTCCGGTTCTGCTGCCGCGATCAATCCTTCTACCGGCGAGGTGACTGCTCTTGTGAGCGCTCCGTCCTATAATCCTAACCAATTCGTGTTAGGGATGAGTCAGGATCGGAGAAAAGAGTTGACAGAAAACTCCGATCGGCCGCTTGTGAATAAATTTACTAAAACCTATTCTCCGGGCTCGACGTTCAAACCGATTACAGCATCGATCGGTCTTGAATCCGGAACAATCAATCCAGTAAAAGAAATGTCGATTCCTGAGCGTACTTATAGTGAGGAAGGATGGGGCGGATACTCGGTAACGAGGGTTCCAGGAGCCAACGAAGAGAAGCAGGTGAATTTGCGTGATGCGCTTATACGCTCAGATAATATTTATTTTGCACGTTCCATTTTAGATATCGGCGGCGAAACTTTCTTAGAGCAGGCGAAAGATTTTGGGTTTGGAGAAGACATTCCTTTGGCCTATCCAATAAGTTCTTCACAGATTCTAAATGAAGAATCGTTTGGAAACAATGAACCGCTGCTTGCAGATACAGGCTATGGCCAGGGGGAAGTTCAAATGAGCAGCCTGCATTTGGCTATGACTTACACTCCGTTTATAAATGAAGGTACGATGCTAAAGCCCGTCCTAATGAAGAATGAAGAAAATCGTCAGGCCTGGCATGAAAATATCATGAGCCCGGAAACAGCATCTACCGTGCGCGAATCCCTTCAAGCAGTAGTGGAAAATAAAAACGGTACAGGTTATGAGCCACAGGTGGAAGGGCTGGAACTCGCAGGAAAAACCGGAACGGCTGAGTTAAAACAATCTCTTGATCAAGAAAACGCTCAGGAGAACGGTTGGTTTATTGCGTGGGATACGGATAATCCTGATTTGATGGTTTCGATGATGATTGAGGACGTTGAGGGCGGCAGCCACTACGTCGTTCCAAAAGTGAAGAATGTATTTAAGGAAATTCGCTGATTTCGGATGTTTCATACTAAGATTCCCTCAGACTTTAATGTTGAGGGAATCTTTTTTATTATTAAGCTGGTTATCCATTAGTCTTCGCCGCCACCAGAATCCCCGCCAATGTCAAATTCACCATCCATATCGAAGGAGTCACCTCCAGATGAGTAGTATTTAGCATTCGGTTTCCCCAGCACCTGGTTTTTTCTTTGCTCATATGTACGCACGAATCGTAATACAGAGAAACCGATTCCTCCGAATAAAGTGGTCATAATCAGGAAGTCAATTTGAATAAACAAGGAGATGCTGAGAGAGATTAGAGCTGCGATCAATAAGAGAATCTCTATAACTTTCATAGATTTCATCCTTCCTTTCCGATCCATCGGTTATCATACATACGATTAGCCAATCAATTTGTTTCAGAAGCTATCAGTTACTTAACGCGTAATCATCAAATAAATTACGTTCATTTGCTAAAGGGAACAGAAAAATGTGGTAAATTTATAGTATAGAAAGTAAAAGGCACTACAGGTCTTTTTACCTTTTTTATGAAATGATAAGGCCTTGAAGTGTACTTCACAATGGAGGGCTGGATATGTGGTTATCCAATGCGAATAAAGAGCTGCGTGAGGAAGAATGGAATACCACTCTTATGGAATTGGAAAATGACCAGTTTGTAGGCCGGGATAGAGAACTGCAGTATTTTCGTGGCTTTATTGAAAGCAGTAAGGACACAAAACGCATTTTACATGTTTATGGTATGGGAGGGATTGGTAAAACTTTCTTGATACATGCATTTCAACGCCTGGCAGAACGGATCGATGGAATGGTTTTCCTGGGGTTGGATAGTGAGGATTTTGCCCAGTCACCTGCCATGTTTGCCGAGCAGCTGTTATTTCAATTAGATGCCAAATTGTCCCTGAATCGCTCCAAATCCTATGACCCCCCTCTTAATCAGTGCATGCGTATATTAAAAGAATCTTCTAAAAACCACCGGATTATTATAGCTGTAGATACTTATGAAAAGATAGGCTCACTCGATCGCTGGTTTCGTGAAGTCTTTCTCAGATCCCTCCCTGAATCGATATCAATCATTCTTGCCGGCCGCCATCCTCTGACAGCTGCCTGGATGGAGTCACCCGCCTGGCGGTCCATCGTAACACAAGTGAAACTCTCGGCCTTTACCTATAACCAGACGAGACTGTATTTGAGTAAGGCTGGCGTAACGGAACACTCGGATATACAGGAGTACTGGCGCTTCACGAATGGCCATCCACTTACCTTGTCCCTATCGGCAATGGCCTACGGCAATAAAGAAGAAACAGATCATCCTCACGAAAAGCAAGAGATACTCACCTATCTGACCTCAAAGTGGCTGAGTGAAGTAAACGACCCGGAGCTTCAGCGACTTTTAGAAGCTGCCGCGGTGCTGCGTCATTTTGATCAAACTACTCTTAATTTTATTTTAGATGAAAGAACGACCACCACCGCTTTTACCAGGCTCACCTCTCTTTCCTTTGTGAACCGCACCAATCATGGATGGGGCATCCACGAAATTATCAGATCGGCTATTATATTAAATATCCAAGAACGTACACCTGACCACTATGAGTTTTTAAAAAGACGGAGCGCTTCCTATTATCTTCAGCAAATTAATCGGAATCAGAGTTCTACATGGGAGATTGCGGAATATTTTTACCATCTAGGTGAAGAGGTGATCCGATCTGCATTCTTTCAGGAAAAAGACCAAAAGAGTAAATATATTGAACCTGTCGGGGCTCATAACTTCAAAGAAGTAGAAGAATATTTTCAGAAACGAAACCGCTATGATCAGGACAGTGTAGCACATTATTATAATCGGGAGACAGATACAACTTACCACTACTATGTATCCGCTGAACATAATCAAAAGGAAAATGACCTTATAGGAGCTGAGTATGTAAGAAAATTAGGATTCAATGTGGGAAGGATTGTAAAAAACGAGGAAGGAGAAATGGTTGGACTTTCCCTTATCGTGCCGATTAATAAGCGCACCATTGAACAATTAAAAAAAGAGCCGGTTTCCCGGGCTTACTTCAGGCAGTTATCTAAGGAAGAGGAAGAAGAATACTGTGTAGATGAAGATTCTTATTCAGGGTGGTTTATTCGTATGCTGGATTGTTTAAATCCAGAAGATAGTCATACACGGTCCTTTCTTTTGTACAGTTTATTTCCACTTTTATTGTCCGGGGGCAGAATCATTACTTCTACCCCCATCCCTTTCTTTCAACAATTAACTCAGGCTTTTGGATTCGAAAAGGTTCCGCATGCTACTCATTATGATTTCGGTCCTGATCAGCCTTCTCCAACATTTCTACTGGATGTGAGAGGACCGCGCTTAATTCAGTATTTAAAACAATTTTCACAGACTGTTTCTCTTGAAAAAGATCATCTCCTCCATGTCGCAGACCGCCATCAGCTAACAAAACGGGAAAAAGAAATCCTGCTGAGTATTCACGGAGAACTTTCGAATAAAGCCATAGCTGAGCAGCTGCATATTACTGAAATTACCGTGAAAAAACATGTGGGCAGCATTCTGAAAAAGTTTCAGGTCAAAAACCGAACCCAGCTTATGAAAAGAATTATGGAAATGTCCCCTTCCCTTTAAGGTTCCCCAAGACCTGAATTATTGAGATTCCGGAGGTTTAATAATCGTATATTTTCCTATGATAGGAAGAGATTTCTCTTCCCCTTTGGAAGCATTGATAATTCCCATGATTAATAGAGCTAAAATTAAAAGATTTCCAATAGGGAGAATGATCAGCCACCCGAGGATGGGGACCACGGTGCCCACTATATTTACTGCTAAAAGCAACAGGAACAAAAGAAAGCCCTGATTTCCGTGATACATGGCAAATCTTGAGTCTTTAGCGGCCAAGAGGGGGAGGAAAAATACAAGATAAGCTAAGATGGCAATGACCTTATTGTCTTCAATGTCCTTTGCGACTCCGCCGTTATTCTTAACATTTGGTGAATCCATTATGTCGCCCGCCTTTCTGTTTAATGTAAGTACTGTACTTTAAAAGTAATACGGATGCTTATCAAAAGAAATTATACCTAGGTATAATTTTTTCGATGGATCCATAAAAACTATACTGGGGTATAATTTTTTTTCTCGTATTTAGTTGGTAAGCTTAACGAGACTTAGACGGACTGGTAAAGGAGAAACAAAAAGGAGGGCGTATTAATGAAGCTGCCGGTATTCATTCGTTTTATCTCAATCGCCATGATGTTTATGTGGGTACTTACTGGATGCGGTGGATCGGACAGTACGGAGGAAAAGGAAAACAATGATCAAGCCGTAGAAGAAGCCAGCGGAGAAGGAATGGATGAAGAAAACAGTACGGAAGAAGTAAGCGAAGTGACGACTACTACCACAGACACTAGTGAAGATGATGGAAACGAAAGTACGGAAACCGAAGCAGAGTGGGATGTGAGTAAACTCCAGCAAATCAAAGGATTTACGGATATTATGGATAAGTTCTCACGTATATCCTATTCTTTTGATTCCCCTGGAAGCAGTTTAAAGATTACGATGCAAAGAGTGGGCGAAGAAGAAGTGAATGGGGATTTAACGAGCCATATTAAAATTAACATGGAAGAAGATGGCGGATCAGGAGAGGCTATAGAGCTGTGGGTAACCAGTGAAGGTGAAACGAAACGCATGGTCGCCGGAGGAGAGCGAATGGAAGGCGAAATGCTGCAGATGGCAGGACAGTCATATGTGATGATGCTTTTAATGCCTTTTAATCTAACAGATCGAACGGAAGTGACAGATATTCTTAAAAATCAGACCGAGTATCCGGGTGTGAAGGTATCAAAACTTGGCAAGGATCAGAAGACAATTGGAGAAGTGAGAATGGATACTTACACATATGAAGTGACTAGTGAAGGAGAAAAATCGACCTGGGAAGTAGGGGATTTAGGAGATTACCAAGTTATGACCAGTTGGAAGGTGCAACAGGATCAGGGAGAGGCCAGTTTTCAAATTTCAGATTTAGAACTTCGTAAATAAAGAAAAAGATCCAAAATGTACAGGCTATTTATAATAAGATCAGCTATCATTCTCAGCTAAATATTCAACACTATACGTGTACCTTGAAGTGAAAAGGAAATCTAATAATATCCGAAAAAAGAGACTTTCTAAAAAAGGAAGTCTCTTTTTTTTAGAGAGCAAAAAGACTTACTACCTTAAAAATTAGGAGAACCAAACATAGATGTTCCTCTTACATATAAAAACACGGTGAAAAACGTCCCCGCCACCGTTTAAGACCTTTTTATCAATTTAATAAGATTTTTGGAAAATAGTTCAAATGGTCTAAAGTCTAAGCGTATCAAGGGTTTTCCGATGTGTTTTTTTAAAAAACAGAGGATAAGTACTTATGAGGCGCTTTGTTAAAGCAATATCACTAAAATTTACCATCAAGCGCATGTCATCACCTCATTGTCCAACAAACCGCTATTGAGCGGCTTTGACTTATTTACGCTCCTTTATTAGTGTCTAATTGTGCACTTGCCAGAACTTTCAGAAAAAAATAAGTTTTTGAGGTGATATCAATTCCAACAACTACAAAGGAAGTAAAAAAATATCAATTTTGTGAACCAGAGAAATCAGATGGAGCAGAAGTGTATGAAATGATTGAAAATATTCCCATTCTAGATTTGAATTCCTCTTACAGCTACCTGCTGTGGTGCGAATTTTTCAGCGATACCTCGGTAGTCGTAAAGGATGAGGGGAACACGGTTGGATTTATTTCAGGATTTATCCATCCTTCTTCACCAGATACCTTATTCATTTGGCAGGTAGCGGTAGCTGAAACAGAGCGGGGGCAAGGCCTCGCCACAAGAATGATTGATCATATCGTAGATCGTCATGAAGATGTGAGATATATAGAAGCGACGGTTTCCCCTTCAAACAAACCTTCCCAAAAACTATTCAAGGGTTTTGCTAATAAGAAAGAAGTGCCTTGTGACATCAGTGTTTGTTTTGAGGAAGACGATTTCCCGGGAGAGGACCATGAGCAAGAGAACACATTCAAAATCGGACCACTAAAAAACTAGGAGGACCTACTCTTAATGACTAATTCTAACCAAAAAATGGACATGAGTATTTTTGAAAATCTTGAATCAGAAGTTCGCAGTTACAGCCGCAGTTTTCCGACTACGTTTGAAAAGGCTAAGGGCTATCAAATGTGGGACGGAAATGGCAATACCTATATTGACTTTTTTGCGGGTGCAGGAGCCCTGAACTATGGTCATAACAACGATGCTATGCAGCAAAAGCTGATTGAATATATACAAAGCGACGGATTGCTTCACAGTCTGGATATGGCAACAAATGCCCGGGCTGAATTTTTGAAGAAGTTTAACGAAGTTATTCTTGAGCCTAGAAATATGAGCTACAAAATTATGTTTCCTGGTCCTACAGGAACCAATACCGTCGAGAGTGCGCTTAAAATTGCCAGAAAAGTAACCGGCCGTGAAAAGGTGGTCACGTTTACGAATGCCTTCCACGGTATGACCATCGGTGCGCTTTCCGTTACCGGAAATGCCTTTAAACGTCACGGAGCTGGAATTCCACTAACTTACAGCATGGCAATGCCGTACGACGACTACATGGATGGCTATGATTCTCTGGATTACCTTGAAAGAATGATTCAGGATGGCGGAAGCGGTATTGATCTTCCAGCTGCTATTATCCTAGAAACCGTTCAGGGAGAAGGCGGCATTAATGCAGCAAGTTTTGAGTGGCTGAAAAAAGTAGAAGAACTATGCCGTCGTCTGGATATCATGCTGATTGTAGATGATGTTCAGGCCGGATGCGGGCGCACGGGGACCTTCTTCAGTTTTGAGAAAGCAGGAATTTCACCAGATGTAGTTTGCCTGTCCAAGTCGATTAGTGGAAGCGGACTGCCAATGGCCATTACCCTGATCAAGCCTGAGTATGACCAGTGGGGACCAGGGGAACACAATGGTACATTCCGTGGAAACAACCTGGCCTTTGTTACAGCAGCAGAGGCATTAAATTATTGGAAAACGAATGATTTCAGCAATTCTATTGAAGAGAAGAGTGAACTTTTCCAAAAACGCCTGCATCAGTTCGTGAAGGATTATCCTGAACTGGAAGGTGAGGTCCGCGGTCGTGGATTGATGCTCGGAATCGCCAGCAAGAAGGAAGGATTCGCAGAGCAAATTGCCGGTGAAGCCTTCAAGAAGGGTCTGATTATTGAAACATCCGGACCGGACGATGAAGTCCTTAAGATGCTGCCTCCGTTAGTAATCGACGAAGAAGGTATCTCTAAAGGTTTAGATATTATTGAAGAAAGTATTAAAGCCGTGCTAGGCAAGGAGGAAGCGAAAGTATGAATGTAGTAAAACTCGAAGATCTAATCGGAACAGAACGCGAAGTAAAAGATGATAACTGGAAAAGCAGAAGATTTCTTCTGAAGGATGATAACGTCGGTTTCAGCCTTCATGATACGGTGCTTTATGCAGGTACAGAAACGTATATCTGGTATAAGCATCACATTGAAGCGGTGTATTGCATTGAAGGAGAAGCCGAGATCGAAACATTGAAAGACGGAAAAAAATATCAGATAAAACCAGGCACGATGTATTGTCTCGATGGACATGAGAAACATTATCTGCGCGCGAAAACGGATTTCCGCGTTGTTTGTGTATTCAATCCTGCGCTGGTGGGAAATGAAGTGCATGATGAAGAAGGCGTTTATCGCCTGCCGGAAGAAAGCAAATAAAACAAAGAGCGCTTGGAAGTCATTTTACTTCCAAGCGCTCTTTTTAAATGAAAAGGGGGACAGAACTTTTAGAAAATGTTTCTCTTTAATGGAAAACTAGCTGCTTACCCAATTTTATCTTTGAGAAGATCGTATTCACTTTCCAGGTTTTCCAAAGGCATATTTACAAGGTTCTTGCGTTTATTTTTGTAATTACGGGTTTGAATAAGTTGGCAGATTAGAAAGTTCCTGCGCTGAATCACGGCATCTCGAAGTCTAGACATTGATGATTCCTCCTTTGTTTACGAAAAAATCTAACATTACCTGAATCTATAAACGGAGTAAGATATATCAACAAAACAAAACCCCTTCTTTTGGAAGAGGTTGTACGTTCATCGTCCTCTCCTTATCTTTCAGACCATGGTCTGCTGGAAGGAGCACCTTCAATGGCTTTCATAGAGGTTGCTGCGGGATCAAAAGACCAGTTTCCTCCCCCGGCTCTTCATAAGGAATTCAGTTCTAAAGTACACAATTATGACTGTACCCGATAACAGAATCTGTTAATCATGCTTTTGGAAGATCCATATTAGCATGTCAAAATCACAATGCGAAAAATGACGAATTTACTTGATATATAACGGAAAAAAACGATAGATAACCTGAATCACAATCCTTTTAGAAATCACATCCAGATTTTATGCAATAAGTGTTGTATTTTCCGAAAATTTAAAATAATATAAAACTAAACATACTAACCAGTAGGTATGTTGTTTATCCATCTTTTTAAAATAACAAAGATTGGGGATAGTGGTATGCATTTGCGATTAACAGAAGAACAGGAAATGGTTAAAAAGACCATTCGTAAATTTGTAGAAAAAGAATTAATTCCTTTAGAAAATGATGTGCTGCGTAATGAGCGGGAAGGAAAACCCAGCCTTCCCGAAGGCAAGATGAAAGAGCTCCAGATGAAGGCAAAGGAAGCTGGATTTTGGGGGATTAATACGCCGGAGGAATATGGAGGGGCAGATCTTGGACAAATGATGCTTGCTATTGTGCAGATGGAAGTAGCACGGACGTTTGTCCCTTTCCAGTTCGGCGGGTCCGCTGACAACATCTTGTATTACGGAAATGAAGAACAGAAGCAGAAATACCTGATCCCTACGATCAACGGCGAGTTAAAATCCTGCTTCGCCATGACAGAGCCAGGAGCGGGTTCTGATACACGTAATATCAGGATGACGGCTGTTAAAGAAGGAAATGAATGGATCCTAAACGGTGAAAAAACATTTATCACCGGCGGAAACGAAGCGGACTTTGTCATGGTCATTGCGGTTACCAACAAAGAACTTCATCAATCCTCAGGTGGGAGGGAAGGAGTGACCTGCTTTATTGCTGACCGTTCCATGGGGTGGAAGTCAGAGTATATCCACACTATGGGCGAGTGGGGACCGGCAGCGCTTGTTTTCGATAATGTAAGGGTTCCTGAAGAAAATATATTAGGTGAAATCGACCGAGGGTACGAACTCGGACTTGAATGGATTGGTTTTGCCCGGTGGGTTGTCGGGGCAAGAGCTGTGGGAGCAGCGGAACGATTACTAAATATGGCGATTGATTATGCCAATGAGCGAGAGACTTTCGGAAAGCCGATCGGAACCAGGCAGGCTATTCAGTGGCAGATTGCCGATTCAGCGGTAGAGATTGAAGCAGCCAAATGGCTTGTATTGAATGCTGCTTTTACGCTCGACAATGGGGAGGATAACCGCCACTACGCTTCAATGGCTAAGCTGTATGGTGCAACCATGGGGAATAACGTGGTAGACCGCGTGCTTCAAATCCACGGAGGTATGGGCTACACAAGAGAACTTCCAATCGAGCGATGGTACCGTGAAGCAAGACTATGGAGGATTTATGACGGAACGGACGAAATTCAGAAATTAATTATCTCCAGAAATCTATTAAAAGGACATGTGAAAATCGGCTAGATATTAAGGGAGGAAAATCAACATGGGAAATCAGTTTAAAGGAAGAACCGCATTTGTAACCGGAGGAAGCCGTGGGATCGGGAAGGGAATTGCGCGTCGTTTCGCGGAAGAAGGGGCTAATGTAGCCATTATAGATGTGAACGAAGAGGCACTGCAGGAAGTGGAGAGTGAATTTAAGGAAGCTGGTTTTGATATTTACTGCAAAACAGCCAATGTCGTAGAGTTCAGTCAAGTGGAAGCGGCTGTTCAGGAGGTTCATGAGAAATTCGGAGCGGTTGATATTCTTGTTAATAACGCCGGGGTTATTCGTGACAATATGCTGTTTAAAATGACCGATTCCGACTGGGATACAGTGATGGATGTTCACTTAAAAGGGTCATTTAACTCAGCACGCGCGGTACAAAAGTATATGGTTGAAAATAAATATGGACGGATTATTAATATTTCATCAACGTCGGCCCTGGGTAATCGCGGACAGGCAAACTATGCAACAGCGAAAGCAGGTCTGCAGGGCTTCACCAAGACCCTTGCGATTGAGTTAGGCAAATTCGGAATTACGGCAAACGCTGTAGCTCCAGGGTTCATAGAAACGGAAATGACGAAGGAAACAGCTGCCCGAATCGGGATTTCGTTCGAGGATTTGGTACAGGCAAGCGTGGAGAAAATCCCGGCTGGGCGGAGTGGTAAACCAGAGGATATTGCCAACGCCGTTGCTTTTTATGCTGATGAGCGTTCATCGTTTGTAAATGGCCAGGTTATTTATGTGGCCGGAGGTCCTAAAGACTAATAGGGGAGGAAGCTGACTATGTTTGAGCATACGATTGGCAAAAGGTCTGAAAAGGTAAAAAATCGAGTAGAGCGAGGGGCCGTGAAAAAATTCGCGGAAGCTATCGGAGATTTACATCCGATTTATACAGATGAAGAAAATTATTCCCGCAATATAGCACCGCCGACGTTTCCAAGAGTATTTGACTACGGAAATATTGAAGAGTTGAACCTGCCGAATAAAGGATTGATTCACGGCGAACAAAACTATCATTACGAGCGGCCGCTTTTTGTAGAAGAAGAGATTCTATGCTACGCCGAAGTAGAAGATTACTATGAACGCAGTGGTAAAAGCGGAAATATGGGATTTTTAAAAGTGAAGAGGTACGGCGAAGATCCAGAAGGCAAACTTATTTTTTCAGAAGAGCAGGTGGTTATCATCACGGAAGCAGTGCGAAAGGGGATGACGGTATGACTGGATTAAAGGGTTTGCAAGTGGGCGAATCACTCGAGGCGATCACGCTTCCTCCTGTATCCAGGCTTGATCTTATTAAATATGCGGGCGCGTCAGGAGACTACAATCCGATCCACACGATTGATGAGGAAGCAGAAAAGGCTGGTCTTCCAGGTATTATTGCTCACGGCATGTGGACGATGGGAAACTTAGCCAAGCTGTTCACTCCTTATTTTGAGGAAGGTTTTATCCAGGACTATTCGATCCGCTTTAAAGGAATGGTTTTCCTGAACGATGTGATTACGCTCCATGCGGTTCTTGATGAACAAGGAGAAGAAGAACTATCCTTCTCTGTCCGTGCCGCTAACCAGGATGGCAGGGATGTCATCAAAGGAAATGTCGTATTTTGTAAGCGTTTTATTACAGCAGCTACATAAAACGGGGTAACGGAGGGACAAATCCATGGATTTTGAGTACTCACATAAAGTGAAAGAGCTTCAGAAAAAATTGAATACCTTTATGAACGACTATATTTATCCCAATGAAGCGGTTTATGAATCCCAGCTTAATCAGCAGGACCGTTTTGCCGATGTGCCGCCTATAATGGAGGAATTGAAAGGGAAGGCCAAAGAAGCCGGGTTATGGAATTTGTTTTTACCAGATAGTGAACGGGGGGCGGGTCTTTCCAACCTGGAGTACGCTCCTTTATGCGAAATTATGGGCCGATCGAGCATCGCGCCAGAAGTGTTCAACTGTGCTGCTCCGGACACAGGAAACATGGAAGTATTGGAGCGATATGGCACTCAGGAACAGAAAGACCAGTGGCTGCGTCCTTTATTAAATGGGGAAATCCGTTCCTGCTTTTCTATGACGGAGCCGGATGCTGCCTCCTCTGATGCGACAAATATTCAAACGAGTATAGAACGAGTCGGGGACGAATACGTGATCAACGGAACGAAATGGTGGTCCTCCGGTGCGGGAGATCCTCGCTGCAAAATTAGTATTGTTATGGGAAAAAACGATCCGGATGCTCCTAAATATGACCAGCAGTCGATGATTCTGGTTCCACTTGATGCCAGGGGAGTGACGATTAAACGGACACTTCCGGTTTTTGGCTACGATCATGCCCCACACGGACACGCGGAGATTGAATTTACAGACGTTCGAGTTCCTGCTTCCAATTTGATTTGGGGAGAGGGAAAAGGGTTTGCCATTGCTCAAGGCAGACTGGGACCAGGAAGAATTCATCACTGCATGAGAACGATTGGAGCAGCAGAACGAGCGCTGGAAGAAATGTGTACAAGGGTGCAGGAGCGCGAAACGTTTGGGAAAAAGCTTGCGGATCAGGGTGTGATTCGTGAATGGATTGCGGACTCAAGAATCGAAATTGAGCAGGCGAGGCTTCTTACGTTAAAAGCAGCTCATATGATGGATACGGTCGGAAACAAAGAAGCGAAGGCGGAGATTGCCATGATCAAAGTGGTGGCACCGAATATGGCGCTTAAAGTCATTGACCGCGCGATTCAAGCGTTTGGTGCAGCGGGCGTAAGTCAGGATACGATTCTTGCGTCGCAGTGGGCAAATATACGGACGCTGCGATTGGCGGATGGGCCAGACGAAGTCCATCGACGCGCAGTTGCTAAATATGAGCTTAAAAAGACGCAGGATCGGAGTGGCGAATATGCACGCTAAACTGCTTTTTGATCTTACGGATAAAGTGGCCATTGTGACTGGAGGAGGACGGGGACTTGGTAAACAAATCGCAGAGGGCTTTGCGGAATCAGGTGCCCACGTTGTGGTTTGCTCACGTAAGCTGGATGCCTGCCAGGAAGTAAGCAGTCAATTAAAGGAACTTGGGGTAGACTCGCTTGCTTTTGAATGTGATGTTACAAATCCCGACAGTATGCAGAAGGTCGTGGACGAAACTGTCCAACATTTTGGACGTATCGATATATTAGTAAATAATAGCGGTGCGACCTGGGGAGCTCCGGCAGAGGAAATGCCGCTTGAAGCCTGGCAGAAAGTATTTAACGTGAATGTGACAGGCACATTCCTCATGTCTCAAATCGCAGGAAAAGTTATGCTCGAGCAAGGGTCCGGGAAGATCATTAACATTTCATCTGTGGCCGGTTTAAAAGGATCAGATCCAAAATACATGGACACGATTGGCTATAATTCAAGTAAAGGAGCTGTTCTTACCTTCACCAAGGATCTTGCTGTGAAGTGGGGGCCACGGGGAATATGTGTGAATGCAATTGCTCCAGGATTTTTCCCGACAAAGATGTCCAAAGTACTTATGGAAAGAGGCGGAGATGCCTTTTTGGAAGGCACGCCCTTACGCAAATTCGGAAGTGAAGATGATCTAAAAGGAGCGGCTATTTTCTTAAGCTCCGCGGCTTCTGATCATATTACAGGTGACGTCATCATCGTGGATGGCGGCACACATGCCATGTGAAAAAAGCTCTGTTAAGCATTTGTTTTCATAAAGACTTATAAACAATAAGACCCATTACTGTAAAGACTCAGTTTCGAGATATCTTAGGTCCGTTGCTGATATAAAAAGGGGCTGGATACGGAAACAACTCGCTTTCCTGCGGCCCTACACGAGGTAGGGTCGATACATACAGAAAAGGGAGCTTAACTGGAAGATCAATACGGAATTTTAACGGATACAAATAATAGAGGGGTGACATTATGAGAGAACGTGATGCGGTGATTGTATCAGCAGTACGAACGGCTATCGGCAAACAGGGAGGAACACTCGCCAAGGTACCAGCTCATGTCCTTGGAGCAGAAGTGATTAAGGAAGCAGTCAAACGAGCTGGAGTCGATGTGGATATGATTGAAGATGTGATTATGGGAAACGTGTTAAGCGGTGGTGGCAATGTGGCTCGTCTCTCGGCATTACAGTCAGGGCTGTCTATTAACCTTCCTGGCTTAACAGTGGACAGGCAATGCGGCTCAGGTCTCAATGCGATATATCTCGCTTCGCAGGCCATTCGTGCAGGAAGCGGCGATGTCTATGTGGCGGGCGGCACGGAGAGTATGAGCCAGGCTCCTTATTTGATGGAGCGTCCACAAAGAGCTTTCAGCCCGGTTCCCCCTAAGTTTATGAAATCACAGCTGGCGCCAAAAGAGATTGGTGATCCTCCAATGGGGATTACGGCTGAAAATCTTGCTGAGAAGTATAGCATTCCAAGAGAAGAACAAGATCAATTCGCTCAGCAAAGCCAGCAGAGAATGGGAACGGCGATAGAGGAAGGGCGCTTTGAAGAGCAGATCGTACCGCTTGAGATACCAGTTCGAAAAGGCGCCACTATTCAATTTAAGGTAGATGAACACCCAAGACCCGATTCAACGGTGGAGGGCATGGCCAAATTACGTCCGGCTTTTCTTGAAGAAGGAACGGTAACCGCTGGAAACAGCTCCGGTTTAAATGATGCTGCTTCTGCTCTAATGGTTATGTCGAGAGAAAAAGCAGAGGAAGCAGGCTTGACTCCATTAGCCACTGTGAAGGCTTGCACTGTTGCCGGAGTAGACCCGAATATTATGGGAATCGGTCCTGTGCCTGCCACTCAGAAAGTATTGGAGCAGACGGGTCTTGGATTAGATGATATGGACATTATCGAGATTAACGAAGCGTTTGCTGCACAGGTGCTTGCTTGTAATAGAGAAATGGAGATGGATCTTGAGAAAGTGAATGTTAATGGAGGAGCGATTGCTCATGGGCATCCTCTTGGAGCAACAGGAGCCATTCTTGCCACTAAAGCCATTTATGAATTGAAACGAAGGGACGGGCAATACGCTTTAGTTACAGCATGCATTGGCGGTGGTCAAGGAATTGCCATGGTTCTTGAACGTGGATGAAATCCATCGTTTTCGTGTAATTTAGGAATGTTATAATAACGTATCATCCCTAAACGAGAGGACAATGCAGCGATGAAACAGAAAATGATTGATGTGAGCATTCATCTATTTGACAAAAAAGGCTTCACGGAAACGTCGATTCAGGAAATCGTCGACGAACTTGGAGTCACCAAAGGTACCTTCTATTATTATTTCACCAATAAACAGGAATTGTTAACGACGATTCACTTAAACTTCATTGAATTTCTCCTTAATAAGCAGGATGAAATTCTTCAGGATGAGGCTAAAGATTCCAGGGAAAAGCTGCGTGCGATGATTTATATGGTTCTGCAAAGTATTAACGAGCGGAAAAAAAGCGCGAGGATCTTTTTCCGCGAAATGCGTAATTTGGGCCCCAAGTACCTGGAGCAGAATGTTGAAAAAAGAGACCAATTTCGCAAAAATCTACAGCAGCTTGTGGAAGAAGGTATCCGTAAAGGAGAGTTTCAGGAAGATCTCCATGCCGATATGGTTACGCGCGGAATACTAGGAATGACAAACTGGAGTTATTACTGGTTTAACCCTGAGGGGGAGGTATCAGCTGAAGAACTCACAGATATTTATGTAGAGATCCTTTTAAATGGAATTAATAAAAGCGACTAACGAGGTCGCTTCCCTTATGGAGGGGTTTATTCAAAGGATACTAACCGGTTAGAAGGGAGGGTGACATTTGAATCATGAAATACGAGTGAGAGTAAGGTTCTGTGAAACGGATATGGCAGGACACGTAAACAATACGAGTTATTTCATTTATCTAGAGGAAGCCCGGGGGAAATTCTTTCAGGAAGTGATTCCGGAAAAGCTGAACTCAGCTGGGCAGTTCATTTTGGCTTCCACGAAATGCGATTTTGTCAGTCAGGCTTATTTTGGGCAGGAATTGATCGTGTCTTCCTGGGTATCACACATTGGAAACAGCAGCTTCTACTTTACTCATAGTATAGAAGCAGCCGATACGGGAGAACGGATTGCAAATTCCGAAGCCGTAGTCGTTCATTTTAATTATGAAGCGCAGAAAAGTGAAATTATCCCTCAACATTTGCGTGACGCACTTGAAAGTCATCTTGTTCAGAGTTCATAAGCAGAAAGGAGAGATCAACCATTTCTAGATTTAAAGGTACGATAGCTGTGGTAACAGGCGCGGGCAGCGGAATCGGCGAACAGACGGCTGCCCGACTTGCCTCCGAGGGGGCTCAAGTTATTCTAGTGGGACGGACTGTATCCAAGCTCGAGCGAGCAGCTCAGCAGATTAATGAAGGTCTGAGTGACCCAGCGGCTGATATTTTTCAGGCGGATGTGACGAAAGAAGAGGAAGTACAGGAGCTGGCTGGTTTTATTGAGCAGAAGGCAGGAGACATTCACGTTCTTGTGAACAATGCGGGCACCTCAGGGAATTCTAGCATTCTAAATATGGAAGAATCGGAGTGGGACAGAATTCAGAACACAAATTTAAAAAGCGTTTATCTAGTTTCGAAAGCACTTGGGCGTATCATGATCAAAGGTAAGGAGGAGGCAACAGAGGTCAATCGGTCGATCGTAAATGTGGCTTCTTTATCCGGACATAAAGCAGGAGCTAAAATTCCTCATTACAGCTCGTCCAAAGCTGCGGTCATCAATTTTACCAAGTCACTGGCCCTGGAGTTTGCTCCTTATGGAATCAGGGTGAATTCAGTTTCTCCTGGCTTTGCGGAAACTCCCCTCACAGAAGAAGGGCTAAAGAATAAACGATTTGAAGAAGCCATTCAGCGCAATACAGCGCTCAGTCGAGTGGGAAGGCCTGAAGAAATTGCAAAAGTAATTACTTTTGCTGCCTCAGACGAAGCCTCCTATATGACGGGATCAGATTTATTAGTCGATGGCGGATGGATGATTACTTAATTTCTCTTTGGCTAAATAAGAAAACGCTTACAAAATCCTTTAGATCCGAATTGAAAAAGGAGAGATCTTCATGAAAACGAAGCACTATGATTTCTGGCCGAAATTAACGAAGACGATTACCGTGCCGGAAACATCTATTTACGACAATCTTAAAGTATCTGCAGCGCGTTACCCCGATCACGAAGCGATTTATTATTATGGTGCAACGATGACATACCAGGAACTTTTGGCAGAAGTCGATAACCTGGCTGGTTATTTGCAGCAATACTTAGAAGTCGCCAAAGGCGAGAAAATTCTATTATTCATGCAAAATTCTCCCCAGTTCATTATTGGTTACTATGCCATCGTAAGAGCAGGAGCAGTTGTCGTACCGATTAATCCGATGCTGAAAACAAATGAGCTCGAATTCTACATTAAGGATGGTTCCATGAGAAATGCCTTAATTGGACAGGAATTCATGGAAATTGTCGAGCCGTTAGTAGAAAGTACGTCGCTTGAAAATCTGATCGTGGCTGCTTACTCCGACTATAAAGGAAATGAACTGGGAGATTATCTTCCGCCAGAAGTTTCGGCGGAACGAGCATCTTTATCGGGAGAGCATCTGCATATATGGGTGGAGGCTCTTAAACGCAGAGCAGAACCACAGGATCAATTGATTGCAGCCGATGACTTAGCTGTACTTCCTTACACATCTGGGACGACAGGCCTGCCAAAAGGGTGTATGCATACGAATCGTACCGTGCAGGCGAATACCGTTGGTGCGTATCACTGGGCTCGCGCGACTACTGATTCAAGTACGTTAGCCACCCTTCCGCTATTTCACGTGACCGGAATGATTCACAGCATGCTGATGCCGATTTTCAGCGGGAATAAAATTGTCGTTATGACCAGATGGAACCGTGAAGCAGCCCGCCAGCTGATTCGCGATCAGCAGTGTACACACTGGGTGACGATCAGCACCATGCTGGTTGATTTCCTTGCCAATCCTGATGTTAAGTCGGAGGATCTGAGCTCGCTTTATGCGATATCGGGCGGAGGAGCATCTTTTCCAAAAGCTCTTGGCGAAAAGCTCTACAATCTAACTGAGCTTGAATTTGTGGAGGGATACGGGCTGTCTGAGACCATTGCTCAAACCCATTTCAATCCACCTGATCGGCCGAAACTTCAATGCCTTGGCATCCCTTCTTTTAATGTGGATTCACGGATTATTGATCCGGCCACAAATGAGGAAGTTCCGACTGGGGAAATTGGAGAAATTATTGTTAACGGTCCTCAGGTCATGCTCGGTTATTACAATCGTGAAGATGAAAATGAAAGCGCTTTTATTGATATTGACGGCAAGTCATTTTTCCGGACAGGAGATATCGGACGTTGTGATGAGGAGGGCTACTTCTTTATTGTCGATCGAGTGAAGCGGATGATCAATGCTTCTGGATTTAATGTCTGGCCGACCGAAGTAGAATCAGCTCTGTATGATCATCCCGCTGTTCAGCAAACTTGTGTAGTGGGCGTACCAGATCCGCGGAAAGGTGAAAATATTAAAGCGTTTGTCATTTTGAATGATGGATACGAAGGAGAAGTGACGGAAGAAGAGATTATCACATGGTCCAAAGAACGGATGGCAGCTTATAAGTATCCAAGAATGGTGGAGTTCCGAGAAGAATTTCCTACAACCAATAGTGGAAAAATCTTGTGGCGGAAACTGCAGGAACAGGAGAAGGAGAAGGTGCAGGGCAGTTAACAATTGATTGAATTGATCTGGGACCCCGGGGTTTCTTGTAATGTTCATCCTGGGTCTTCCCGGACTTCAAAATCTGGTTAAAGGGGAAGTTCAATGGATATTTTAACGCAGCAGCTATTCAACGGGCTGACAATTGGCAGCGTGTATAGTCTGGTTGCTTTGGGACTGACACTCGTTTACGGCATCCTTCACATTCCTAACTTTGCCCATGGTGCTCTTTACATGCTGGGTGCTTATATCACTCTGACCATGATGCTGTTATGGGGGATTCATTATTGGATAGCTATGGCCGTTTCTGTTCTTGTAGTTGGACTTCTAGGGGTGCTTATGGACCGTCTGGTTTTCCACCCGCTTCGAAATGCCCCTCCGATCCACGATAAAATAGCGGCAATTGGTATGCTGTTGTTTCTCGAAGCATTTGCTCAATTGATCTGGGGCGCTGACTACCGTACTATGACCACACCTTATGGACAAGTCATTAACCTTTTTGGAACGACCGCCACAATGCAGCGGGTGCTCATTAATATTGGAGCTATAGCGGTCATGATTCTGCTCTATCTGTTTTTGAAAAAGACGTACATTGGTTCCACCATTATTGCCATGGCTCAAAACCGTGAGGGAGCCCATTTAGTCGGGATCAACACAAATAAAGTCGCGATGCTTACGTTTATGATTTCCGGTGGATTGGCAGCCATAGCCGCTTCTTTATCGGCACCGATTAATCTTGTCTTTCCGGGAATGGGGCACCTTGTTATCCTGAAAGCCTTCGTCATCATCATTCTTGGCGGAATGGGCAGTATCCCTGGAGCTATTCTCGGCGGTTATATTCTTGGTTTTACGGAGAGTCTTGGCGCCACCTACATTTCTAACGATTATAAAGACCTCATTGCTTTTCTACTTCTTGTGATTATTCTATCCATTCGTCCTAAGGGTCTTTTTTCCAGGGAGGGTTTCTAAATGGGAGCTTATCTTAAGAAAAAAGGCTGGATCATCGGTTTCATTTTACTAGCCGTGGTATTTCCTTTTCTCTCGCAAAATGACTACTTTCTGCATGTGTTAACTCTTGCCTTTATCTGGATGATTGCGGTTTATGGGCTGAATCTTCTGGCAGGTTATACCGGATATTTGTCCCTTGCACACGCTGGTTTTTTCGCCATTGGAGCTTATGCTTTAGGATTGCTGACGGTTAAAGCAGGGCTGAACTACTGGGTTGCTCTCGCACTTGCCTGTGTCATTACAAGTGCCATTGGTTTTGTGGTAGGGCTGGTTGCGTTGAGGACCCGGGAACATTTTTTTGCCATCTATACGCTGTGTGTTGGGTATATCATCTATTTAGTGATCGATAAATGGGACAGCCTCACCGGCGGTGTGCGGGGATTGATTGGAATTCCTGCTCCAACAGCAATTGGTCCCATATCGTTCGAAACGCCTCTCTCCCAATATTACCTAATTCTCTTTTTCTTACTGGCTACCATTCTCGTAATGTATCGGATTGTCCATTCTCTCACAGGCCGCACCTTTATAGCGATTCGAAACAGTGAAGACCTGGCTCAGACGATTGGGATCTCTACGATGAAAAACAAGCTGCTCGTCTTTGTTCTTTCCACGTTCTTCGCAGGTCTTGCGGGAGCCTTGTATGCTTCTTTTATCAGATTTATTGGTCCTGATATTGGATATATTACAGTGATTTTCGATTTCCTTACCTATTTACTTGTCGGTGGACTGGGCACTCTGGCTGGTCCTATTGTAGGCACTTTTCTTATTGTCAGCGTCTCTCAATCTCTTCAATTTCTGCAAGACTACCGAATGCTTATTTTTGGTCCGCTCTTAACTTTACTGATCATTTTCTATCCAAGGGGCATTGCAGGGGCATATCTTGATTTTCGTATGAAGAGACAAGCGAGAAAGAAGAAAGCCGTTCCGTCAAAGCAGACTTCTTATGTTCAGCAGTCACAGGAAGATGAAGAGAAAAGAGTAAAGGAGGGATAAGGCATGTTTATCGAAACCAGACAGCTCACGAAGAAGTTTGGGGGACTAATCGCTGTTAACGAAGTAGACTTTACAATTGAAAAGGGCAAGATTAACGCGATTATCGGTCCTAATGGAGCCGGGAAATCCACGTTCTTTAATCTGGTAAGCGGGTCGTACACACCAAGTTCAGGGCAGGTTTTTTATAAGGGGAAGGATATTACGAAATTGCCTCCGAATAAGATCGCATCTCTCGGGGTAGCACGTACGTTCCAAACCACAAACCTTTTCGAACAGTCCACCGTTCTTGATAACGTGATCGTTGGACACCGGCTAAGGACAAGGTCCAATCTGCTTGATGCAGTGCTCAGAACCAAACGTTATAAACACGAAGAGAAAAAGTGCCGAGACAAAGCGATGGAGGTTCTGGACTTCGTTGAATTGACACATGTAAGAGATGAGCTTGCTGTGAACATCTCCCAGGAAGAGAAGAAGCGGGTAGCTTTCGCTCTTGCGCTGGCTACGGATCCGGAAGTCGTTTTTCTCGATGAACCGACTGCAGGGATCAATCCAGGAGAAACAGAAGGCCTTGCAGCATTAATGGAAAAGATGGTCAAACGGGGCATTACCGTATGCTTAATTGAACATAAAATGAAAATGATTATGAAACTTGCCGATAAAATCATGGTATTAAATTATGGGGAGAAAATTGCAGAGGGAACTTCTGAGGAGATCATGAACAACCAGGCTGTTATAGAAGCATATCTAGGTGGTGACGCGAGTGCTTGAGTTATCCAATGTGTCCGTAAAATATGGAAGCTTTGCGGCAGTAAAAGATATTGATATTGAGGTTGAGAAAGGAGAACTGGTCGTTTTACTTGGCTCAAATGGAGCTGGAAAAAGTACAACCTTTAACGCCATTAGCGGACTGCAAAAACCTAGTGCCGGGGACATTCTTTTTGAAGGGCAATCCATCACAGGCTTATCACCAGATAAGATTGTACAAGCTGGAATCGTGCAATGTGCGGAAGACCGCAAGTTGTTTCCACAAATGTCCGTTCATCAGAATTTAATTATGGGCGCTTATGTTCACAGGAGAAAGCGTAAGCAAGTGAAAGAATCTATTTCCGAAGTATATGAACTTTTCCCGATTCTGCGAGAGAAAAAAGAGAACGCTGCCGGTTCCTTGAGTGGAGGTCAGCAGCAGATGCTCGCAATCGGCAGAGCATTAATGTCCCGGCCGAAGATGATGCTTCTTGATGAGCCATCCATTGGACTTGCTCCTCTCATTGTAGAGCAGATGTTTGAGGTCATTCAGAAAATAAATAAGGATGGTACGACCGTTTTACTGGCCGAACAAAATGCCTTTGCTGCATTAAAAATTGCGGATCGAGGCTATGTCTTTGAAAGTGGATCCATGGTGGTGCAGGGGTCATCGGAAGAGTTGTTAGCCAATGATACGGTTCGGAGAGCATATATTGGCGCCTGATAATTAGTGAGTAGAAGACGTTGGAGCAGCGGTCGGTCAAATAGAAAACACCTATCCTTAAGGAGGAGATCTAATGAAGGTTTTCAGATTATCTGCTTTTCTGGTGATGCTTTCGTTTCTGTTTATTTTAGGGGGATGTATTGATAACCCTTCCAATTCAGCATCTGGAGATGGGGGCGGAGAAAGTCAAACGGAAGAAACGAAAGCAGAAGAGGGGGAAAAACTGGTCAGTATCGGTTATACGGGACCTTTAAGCGGCCCGGCTGCCTATTATGGAGAACGCACGTTGAACGGTCTGAAAATGGCTGTCGAAGAAATCAATAATAATGGCGGATTTGAGATTGATGGACAAACATATAAATATAATCTCGTGTCGCTGGATGATAAATATCTCCCGAATGAGACCGCCGCTAACGCCAAACGTCTGCTTCAGGAAAATAATACTCCGATTATCTTCACTCCACACAGCGGAGGAGTAAAGGCGATGCAAGTATTCAATGAAAAGGAAAACTTCCTCATTGGAGCTTATACGAGTGAACCGGCAGTAACAGCTGAAGGAAATGAGCTGACGGTTCGGATTCCACCGAGCTATGATGGCTACATCGAACCATTCACTAATTACGCCATGGACAACTTCGGTAAGAAAATTGCAGCTCTTCCGACGTCCTCCCAGTACGGAAAAGACTGGACAGAAGCCCTGCTGCCATATTGGAAAGAACAAGGTGGAGAAGTGGTCTATAATTCATCCATCGATTTTTCGAAGGATACAGACTTCTTTACACTAGTGACTAATGCCTTAAAAGGGGATCCGGATGTTCTATTTATTGGAGGCCCATCCGAGCCAACGGCGAAAGTGGCCAAACAGGCAAGAGAATTAGGTTTTGAAGGTGGGTTTATCGTCATGGATCAGGCCAAACTGAATGAAATGAAAACCGTCACTGGTTCTTTAGAGATGCTGAATGGTGCGGTCGGTGTGACACCGCTTGTAAATTCAGATTACCCAGGAACTGCTGAATTTATTGAAAAATACAAAGAGAAATATGGGGAAGAACCGGGATCTGAAGCTGGTTACCATTATGTAGCGATGTATGCTTTTATGGAATCGATGAAAGCTGCGGGAACGGTCGATGATCCAGAGGCCATCCGTTCTCATATGCAAGATGGACTGGATGCGGTACCTAAAGAGAAAGAAGTGTACACAATTAAGAGAATTGAAGAGGATGGAGGATTCACGACTGGATTGCGCATTGCAGCTGTTGAAAACGGTGAAATCGTTACGATTAACGTGAACGAGTAAGGCTGAGTAAGCCAGTTGTATGAAGAGAATACACCATATAACTGGCTTTTTTTATACATAGACTTCCCTGGTAAGGAAGGTTGTAGTAAGCATTGTAGTTCATCAGCGGGTTATTACACTAAAGGGCGGGTTACTGTAAGACGCAGGTTCGAGATATTGTCTTGCTTTTTTTGGAAATGTTTTTAAGTGTAACGAAAAATAAGGTTCTTGTTGAATTAGCTGTTGGAATGAATAATTTAAGGAGGAAATTTGAATGATGAACTTTGAATTAACGGAAGAACAGGAAATGGTTAGAAAAGTGGTTCGTAAATTCGTAGATCAGGAAATCAATCCCTACATTCAGGAATGGGATGAAAAGGGTCACTTTGAATCCTCAATTATGCACCGTCTCGCAGACCTGGATCTGATGGGGGTGTGTATTCCTGAGCAGTACGGGGGCAGTGGAATGGATTACAATACACTGGCCATTGTCTGCGAAGAATTAGAGCGTGGTGATACAGCCTTCCGTACAGCTGTCTCCGTTCATACAGGTCTGAATAGCATGACACTGCTCCAATGGGGCAATGAAGCTCAGAAGCAGAAATACCTTATTCCACAGGCAAAAGGAGAAAAAGTAGGGGCGTTTGGATTAACAGAGCCCAATGCAGGGTCCGATGTGGCCTCCTTGCAAACTACCGCTACAGAAGAAGGGGATTATTACATTTTAAATGGGCAGAAAACGTGGATTTCCTTATGCGATCATGCAGATCATTTTCTCGTTTTTGCTTATACAGACAAAAGCCAGAAGCATAAAGGCATATCGGCTTTTATCGTAGAACGGACTATGGAAGGATTCTCCTCACAGGCTATCAAAGGCAAGCTTGGGATTCGGGCAGGGAACACGGGAGAATTATTTTTTGATCATGTAAAGGTACCAAAAGAACATCTGCTCGGTGAAGAAGGAGAAGGATTTAAGATCGCTATGGCCGCTCTCGACAATGGGCGCTTTACGGTGGCTGCCGGAGCATGCGGTCAGATACTTGCGTGCCTCGAGGAAAGTGTGAAGTATTGCCACGAAAGAAAAACGTTTGGTAAAGAAATCGGCAAGCATCAGCTGGTCCAGCAGATGCTTGCCAAAATGGAAGCGGGTTATCAGATGTCCCGTCTCCTTGTTTTCCGCGCGGGTGAATTAAAAAATCAGGGCAGACGGAACACACGGGAAACGTCACTTGCGAAATGGCAGGCCTGCGATTATGCGAATGAAGCAGCGAATGATGCCGTTCAAATCCACGGAGCTTACGGTTATTCACACGAATACCCGGTAGAACGATATTTAAGAAACTCGAAAGCTCCAGTCATTTATGAAGGAACGCGTGAAATTCATACGGTTATGCAGGCGGAGTATGTACTTGGCTATCGATCAGATAAGACTTTGTCACGCTCGCTTCCGGCTTGGCCGTATGATGAGGTGAAGGAAGAAGTGTAAGAAAGGGGGACTGTATGTGACGGATATTGAAAAACGCCCGTGGTATCAATCATATTCTCCTGAAATGAATACAGAAGTAATAGATCCTCAAGAGTCTCTCTATACACTGCTTCATGAAGCGGCAAATGAATTCAGTGAGAGGACGGCCATCCTATATGAAGATAGCAGAATAACCTATCAGGAGTTGAAAGAGAATGTAGACCAACTGGCAGGCGCGTGGAATGATCTAGGATTAAAAAAAGGCGAACGAATCGGTCTGATGATTTCAAACCACCCGGACTATATCAAGGCCTATTATGCTGCTCAGAGGCTCGGCCTCATCGTGGTTCAAATTAATCCGCGTTATACAGCAAGAGAACTGTTTCATATCATCAAAGATTCCGGTATGAACTATCTGGTAGCTGAAGAGAGCAATCGTTCACTCATTGAGCAGGTAAAGGAAGAGAGTAATATTTCTCTTGTGTTTTTCTCAAAAGCAGATCAGGATCTTCCTGAATCGTTGGAAAGTATTATAAATAAAGCGTATCCACTGAAAAAGGATATTCCTATTACGACTAAAGAAGATGTAGCTGTAATTCAATACACAGGTGGAACAACCGGTAAAATTAAAGGAGCTATGCTCACTCATTACAATTTAGTAGCTAATGTTATTCAGAGTCATGCCATGTATGGGGAGCTGATGAGGAGGGGAAAGGAAACCGTACTGGCCGCTACTCCGCTTTATCACGTGTATGCAATGACTAGTGCCATGAATCTCGGTATCTACCTTGGCGCTACAATTCTGTTAATACCAGAATTCAAGGTGGCTGATGTAGCCGAAAAAATTAAAAAGTATCAGCCGACTTTCTTTCCCGGGGTACCGAAGATGTACAGTGCTTTCGTACATTACCCTAGCATAGAATCGTATGGTCTGAGTTCTCTAAGGTTTTGTTCAAGCGGGTCTGCTCCTCTCCCTGTAGAGATTATCAGACGTTTTGAAAGTTTGACGGGTGCCGTGATTGGCGAGGGGTTTGGGCTTTCAGAAGCCTCTCCTTCTACTCACCGGAACCCTGCTGGCGGAATACGAAAGATAGGGAGCATCGGTATCCCCTTTCCGGGTACGGATTGCTGTATTATAGACGATCAAGGTGAGAGCCTGCCGGTCAATAGCGTAGGAGAGCTCATCATTAAAGGCCCACAGATTATGAAAGGTTACTGGGGACATACAGAAGAAACAAAAAACACGTTAAGGAACGGCTGGTTATACACGGGAGACCTGGCCATGTGTGATGAAGATGGCTACTTTTATATAGTTGGACGGAAAAAAGAAATGATTATTAATGGCGGATTTAATATTTATCCGCAGGAAATTGAAAGCGTTTTATATGAACATCCAGCTGTAAAAGATGCAGCGGTAGTGGGAGTTCCAGATAGGGATGAGGGAGAAATTGTAAAAGCCTATGTGGTCCTTAAAGAAGATTGCAAGGTCGAAATTAACGATTTAAAAGACTATTGTTCGACCCGTTTAACCCGGTATAAAGTGCCCAGGCAATACGAGATTCGTAATGACCTGCCGAGGAATACAGTGGGAAAGTTATTAAAACGAAAACTGGTGGAGGAAGAAGAAAGTAAGTCCAACGGGGGCATTCCCCCGCATGCTAGTTCAAATAATGTTTAAGAAACATGAATTCCTTACAAATTTATAATTCCGGGAGTGGTACTGTTGGATTTTAATTTTGATGAAGATATTCAGATGTTGAAGAACAGCGTACGAGATTTTGTTCAAACTGAGGTAGAAGCGGTAGCCATGGAGATTGAGCGTGAGAATAGAATTCCTGACCATATCTTAGAGATGTCTAAAGAAATGGGGCTGTTTGGTCTAAGTATTCCAGAAGAATACGGTGGTCTTGGTATAGGAATGGTAGGGAAGTGTGCGTTGTACGAAGAGATTGGGGCTACTCATAATGGTTACACCACGCTAGTTGGCGGTCATACGGGGATTGGTACAGTCGGTATCGTGGAAATGGGGAACGAAGCTCAAAAACAGCAATACCTGCCGAAACTCGCACGCGGAGATTCAATCGGCGCTTTTGCCCTCACCGAGCCAAGTGCTGGTTCGAATGCGACCAATTTAAAGACTACCGCGGTTAAACGTGGAGATAAGTACATCCTTAACGGAACGAAGCACTATATTACCAATGCCACAGAGGCTGACGTCTTCACGGTAATGGCTGTAACGGATGCAAGCAAAGGGGCGAAAGGAATTACCTCGTTTATTGTGGAAAAAGATTTTCCGGGCTTCCAGGTCGGAGCTATTGAACCTAAAATGGGGCTGCATGGTTCACATTCAGCCGAAATTATTTTAGAAGATTGTGAAGTTCCTAGCGAGAATGTGCTGGGACAAGAGGGAGAGGGGTATGTAAATGCTCTGAAAATCCTTGCGAACGGAAGGGCTGGGCTCGCCGCGAGAAATTTAGGCTCCTGCCAGAAACTACTGGACTTATCGATGCATTTTACACAGGAACGAGAACAGTTTGGTGTACCGATTATTGAACATCAGGCTGTGGCCCATATGGTTTCTGAGATGGCCGTAGAGATCGAAGCGCTTCGTTCCTTTACGTACCGGATTGCGTGGATGGTGGATCAAGGTCAGAAAGTAATTAAAGAAGCGGCAATGCTCAAATTATATGGATCAGAAGTGTACAACCGGGTAGCTGATAAGGCTGTGCAGGTTCACGGCGGCATTGGTTACATATCCGATTATCCCATTGAGCGCTTCTTTCGCGATGCACGAATTACGAGAATTTATGAAGGAACGTCTGAAATTCAGAAAAACATTATTTCCAGCCAATTGAAAAAGGAATATAGCTTGTGAACGGGAGAGGATGTTATTGATGAAGGAACCGGTGGTCATTGTAAGTGCTGTCCGAACCCCGATAGGAAAATATGGAGGCTCATTTAAAGAACTATCCTCGGCTGATTTAGCTTCTATCGCCATAAAAGAAGCAGTTTCAAGAGCAGGTCTTTCCTTGCAGCAGGTGGACGAAACGATTATGGGAGAGGTCCGGCAGACCACTCAGTCTTCTAATGTTGCCCGCGTTGCAGCTTTACGGGCAGGAATTCCTGAATCTTCTCCCGCTTATACGATTAACCGGCTATGCGCCTCTGGCCTGGAGGCTGTAGCCTCCGGGGTTCAGCAAATTGCTTTTGATCAAGCGGAGGTCATTGTGGCTGGGGGCACTGAAAGTATGAGTCAATCTCCTATCTATCTAAGAAATTCGAGGTTTGGAGGTGACCAGCCTGTTTTAATTGATTCGAATAAGGAAGCTGGGCAGCAGCCCAAAGAAATCTACGGAGATGATCTTGGAATGGGGATAACGGCTGAAAACGTTGCCGAACGCTATTCTATTTCAAGAGAAGATCAGGATGCTTTTGCTCTTGAAAGCCAAAGACGGGCATCAAGGGCGATAAAGGAAGCAGTGTTCGAAGATGAAATCGTACCGGTTGAAGTAAGAGAGCGTAAAGGATCTTTCATTGTAGATCGCGACGAGCACCCCAGGCCTCAAACGACGCTAGATAAGCTCGCGAGGTTACGGCCTGCTTTCAAAGAAAATGGGACGGTAACGGCGGGGAATGCGTGCGGTCGGAATGACGGGGCAGCTGCCCTGGTGCTCATAAGGGAGTCCAAAGCAAGATCATTAGGGCTGACACCAATGGTCCGGATTACAGATTGGGCTGTATCAGGCGTTTCCCCTGAAGTGATGGGAATCGGACCCATACCTGCTGTTAAGAAACTACTTGAAAAGACGTCTACCAAGATAAAAGACGTCGGACTTGTAGAGTTGAACGAAGCCTTTGCTTCTCAATCCCTGGCGGTTATTCGTGAGCTCGGTCTGGTTCAAGAACGAGTAAATATTCACGGTGGAGCAATTGCTCTTGGGCACCCTGTTGGAGCGAGTGGAGCAAGAATTTTGACCACACTTTTACATGCGTTAAATAGAAGTGATTCACAAAGAGGGATTGCTACCTTATGCGCAGGTGGCGGGCAGGGAATGGCCCTGATGGTTGAAAAAATATAGGGAGGGGATTTAAGAGTGAGAGGGCAATCTTCTTTTTTTGAACACTTAGGCTGTATTAAACATAGGGGAAGAGAAGGAGAAATTCTTCTCACTCTTCAAGTGAAGCGGGAAATTTTATCGGCCGAAGGCACTATTCCTTCGGGTATATTTTCAAGCATGCTCGATATTGTTATTGGTTCAACCATAGCAGAGTTAGTCCAGCAGCCCACCACAACCGTAAATTTAAATATCAATTATTTTGACTTCACAAATTGCGGACCATTTACCGCAGTCGGAACGATCACCTGGAGGAATGGAAAACTAATTGCAGGTGAAGGTAGTGTATCGGATCGTGATGGAAACCTGAAAGCCAAAGCGGCCGGGACTTTTAAGGTGATAGGCCGGTAAATAGGGAGGAAAAGACATGACAAAGACGATTGATGAAGTACGTGAAAGTTTTGAAGCCAGTCCGTTTTTTTCCCATATTGGCTTTGAGATCATTCATTTCGAAGAGGGGAACGTTCGATTGAATCTTCCCATTCAGGAAAAGTTATTTAATGTGAATGGCACTCTCCATGGAGGTGTCCATGCCACCATGCTTGACTTAATTATTGGAATGGCTATTCGCTCCACGACTAAAACGCGGTGTACAACTATGAATTTAAATATTAACTATTTGGCCCCTTCGGCAGGCGGCAGCGTAACGGCAAAGGGGAGGATTTTGCAGCAGGGATACCGGATTGTGACGGCAGAAGGAGAGTTATATGATGGGGAAGGTACGATGCTGGCAAAAGGCATCGGTACGTATAAATTAATTAGGGATGAATAACGCTCAGTCCGCGATTGAGCGTTATTCATCCTCTAAGATTTCCTTTAGCACGACCGCATGATTATGCTTTGAATCTTTAGCTCCAAAAAGAAGGATTAGACGTTTATCCTTTGCTATTGCTTTCAATTCTTTAATTTTGGATTGTGCTTCAGCGTTATTCTCTATTTCTTTCCGATAAGCTTCTGTAAACGTATCAAATTTAGCAGGATCGTGATTAAACCATTTTCTAAGCTCCGGGCTTGGGGCAATACTCTTAAGCCATTCATCAATTTCGGCATCTTCTTTAGAAATTCCTCTTGGCCAGATACGATCAGTCAGTACCCGGTGGCCGCCTATCGTTATGTTTTCATCATAGATTCTTCTTAATATAATAGACAACCTAATCCCTCCCCGTGTCGAATCTGCAGCTTCACTTTCTCAATCTTCTTTTAGCCAGCTCCAGGCATCTTCCAACTGGTTTGGTTTATAATCTTTGGCCTTTAACCCTGGCAGATAACCGGCTGCCTGCGTAGCTACCTCTATCCATGCTCTTTCCGTAATTACCGCGAATTTTGAGAACTGTTTCCAACGTTTTAAGTTGAGTTTTGTACCTTCCCAGAACCCTTCAAGTGTGGAACCTTGAACTTCAGGAATAAAGGCTAAAATATTAAAATTCTGATCATCATCAAAATATCCTTCTATATAGTTATCAAGCATTTTTGCATCTTGTCCTGTTAATATTTCTCGGACGTCTATGACGATGGTGGATGGGTCACGGCTTGAAAGAATCGTAAACATAACACACCTGCTTTCTATAAATTAATACACGTGTTTACCTGTTCCCAATGAGTCGTTGGATAAACATGGTGCTATCGACAGGGATGGGGTTTTTGAAGTTAATTCTTAAAGATAAGATCCCGTTACTGAAAGACTTGATTTCGAGACAAATGGGTCCGTTACGTTAAATGGATAAGGAATTGGTGGTGAAATAACTCGCTTTCCTGCTGTCCTACATGACGTAGGATCGATCCTCCTTCTTTCCATGAGCGTCCTCAGTCGTTTCACTCCTTGGGGGGTCTCACCTGGATCCTTCTCCCGCGGGAGTCTCGCCATTTCCTCCGCCACCCCAACGATAGGAATAAAAAAAAGAAACGCCTGCTATTTAAAAGCAGGCGTTTTATAATTCAATTATTGATTAATATACATATCGACACCAGGACCGAACGGAATGCCAAGTAGTGCAAAGGCAATCAATAGTACGACCCAGATCAAGAAGAAGATAATGCTGTAAGGCAGCATGAGGGAAATCAATGTCCCTAATCCAGCTTTCTTATTGTACTCACGCATAAAGGCAAGAACAACAATAATATAGGGGTTCATCGGTGTAATAATGTTTGTTGAGGAGTCGGCAATACGGTAAGCTGCTTGAATGAATGCCGGGTGATAATCCAATAGATAGAACATTTGCAGGAAAATCGGTGCTTCAAGCGCCCATTGAGCTGATCCACTGAAGATCAATAGGTTCATAAGCGCAGTCAGCATAGAGAAACCGACTACAACCGGTAATCCCGTCATATTCATGGCTTCTAGAGCATTTGCACCGCTTACAGCTACCCATGTTCCGATATTCGTCCAGTCAAAGTAAGCAATAAACTGCGCAGCTGCGAAAATCAAGACGATGAATCCGGACATGTCTTTCATGGCTTCACTCATAAATCCAGAAATGTCACGAGTAGATTCGATCTTTTTAACGGTCACTCCATAGGTGATACCAATGGTAATAAAGAAGAAGAGAATAATAGGAACAATTCCATCTAAGAATGGAGACGGGATAATACCGCCCTCTTCATTCCTTAAAGCGGAACCAGGCCATGCAATAGCGATAATAAGGATAGCAATAAAGACTAAGCCTGATATAACTGCGTTTTTGAATCCTTTTTTCTCAAGAGTCGTGCTTGCTTCCAGTTCATTTTCAGAACCTTTACCTTCATATTTTCCTAAGCGGGGTTCAATAATTTTTTCAGTTACCAGGGCCCCTGTAATAGAAAGAATAACGACAGATACAATCATGAAGTACCAGTTATCTACAGGAGTTACTACGATGTCAGATCCAATACTCTCCATAACCTCTGTTGAAATTCCAGAAAGCAGGGCATCTGTACCAGCGATAATGATGTTGGCGGTGAAACCGGAACCTACTCCTGCGAAACCGGCAGCTAAACCAGCCAGCGGGTGACGTCCGATTGTGTAGAAAACCATAGCAGCAAGAGGCGGAACAATAACGAAAGCGGCATCGGAAGCCAGGTTTCCTAATATTCCGACAAATATAACCGCATAAGTGATCAAAGACTTAGGTGCTTTTAGTATCGTACTTTTAATAGCTGTTTCGAGTAAACCAACTTTATCTGCAAGACCAATCCCTAACATCATAGCCAATACCAGGCCAAGGGGTGCGAATCCAGTGAAATTATCAAGCATGGAGGTAAGAATGTATTCCAGTCCATCTCCTGAAACCAGACTCTGAATGGCCACTTCTTCTCCCGTACCGGGTTCTTCGACCGTTACACCAAATAATGAAACCACCCAGGAGAATAAAATCGTAAACCCGGCCAGATACACAAATAACATAAACGGCTCCGGCAACTTGTTTCCTGCTCTTTCAATAAAATTTAAAAACCTTGCCATTCCTTTGCTCGACTGTTCAGTGTTGTTACTCATGTGCTTCACCCTTCCAATTAATTTGGGAAATTTTCCTTAATACTTCCGTTTTTAGCCAAAAACTGTGTAAACGTCATGAGTCTAAAGGGAAAGGGGAAGGCCCCTCCCTTTAAAAAGGGAGGAATTGATAAACCTTCCTTGGCCGGCCGCGTTCACCGGATTGTGTTTCACCGGCTTGCTCTACAATGCCGACACGTTCCATTTCGGATAAGATCCTTCTTCCATTACGTTCTGTACTTTTCAGCCATCTGGAGAGATCCTGCGATGAGAATTGCTCTCGTCCATAATGTTTTACATAGGAGACGATCTTGGAGACGACACCTGGACTGAGGTTTGCATCTTTCAGCTTCTCTTTCCAGGCTTGACCTACATCCGTCGTCTGGTAATCAATCTGTTCTTTCTGCTGTTTCAGCGAAATCGATTGATCGTCATCGACCACCAGGATCACCGGTTCTTCGTACTCTTTAACGTGACGGAATCCAATTCTTACGTGCTGCTCTGCCTGAAGGACGGTTTCGCCAAACCCAATGGATACTTTAGCTCGAAGGTTTGTCTGAAGACGGATCTCCTGGATCAGGTTAAATAAATCGGCTTCTGATTCATGGCTCAGCTCTCCTCGTGTTGTGAAGATGAAGAATAATCCATCGCCCATCTGCATAACGGATCCATTGGTTTTCTCGGCAATGGAGTAAAGCTCGCGTCGGACGTCAAGTTCCTGATACTTCGTTTTGAAGGAATAATAAAGTTCTTCTAAATGATCAGGATCCATATTAATCCGAAAGCCTATGACGGCTACCTGTGAATTACGGTAGAGGTTCGTTTGGGCCCGTTCCTCAAGAAATTGGATAATCAGCTTGATGGATAAATAAGAAGGAGTTACACGAAAAACCGGGATCCCTTTATCTTTAAGTGTCTGATAAACATATTTGATAGAGGTAATAACAACTTCCGTTTTTCCTTCTTCAAATAATTGAGTGTGATAATTTACGAGTTCCTCAGAACTTTGTCCACTTTTAAAAGGATGGTTATAATAGGATAATTCCTCAAGCTGGTAGTAAGAGAGAATCTTTTCAAACTCTTCACTTTCAATCGTATCGATACCGACTTTTCGGTACACTTGGTTAGAGGCTAATTGAGCCTCAAGTAGAATTCCGAAGAAGCTCGCTCCGTGAAGAGGTGGATAAGCTCCTTCATTTTCGGTTATCAATTCATTTTCTATTGCGTACGTGTAATTCAAAACGCCTGAGAAAAACCATTGATCGACTTCGTATCGGTGTTGAGTTAAAATATCGCTTACTTCCGAGAGCTGCTCATAGGGATAAGGAACAAATGTGATCGTCTCAAATTCCTTGGCGACATACATAATCTGCTGTAAGGAGTCATGAGGAGCAATGACTCCGATCGTTGTTTTCATGGTTTTTCACCAGTTTCAACTTTTAGATATTCAGCCATTACCCTGGCGCCTTTGGCCAGATCTTCGTTGGACGCGTATTCTTTCGGGTGATGGCTGATTCCTTCTTCGCAAGGAATAAAGAGAAGACCGGATGGCCATTTTTCAGCCATATTCATAACATCGTGTCCGGCACCGCTATCCATTTCCATAGACTTTAACTGGAGCTGATCTGTTACTTTTGCGAGCTTGCCTTGGAGATTCGGATCTAAAAATACGGAGTTATTATTCACAAGTGTTTTAACGTGAACATGTATCTTTCGTTTATCTTCAATCTTCCTGCAAAAAGATTCAATTCGATCGGCCAGTTCTTTTTTTAAAGTATCGTCCACGCTGCGAATATCAATTCCAAGCTCTACCTGACCGGGGATGACGTTCATCACATTCGGATGAAGCTGAACGGTGCTTACGGTCGCTACCAGAGGAACGTCTTGTTCTTCATTCATTTGGTTGGCTTGTTCTTCTACGAACGTGATAAGCGGCGCGATGGCCGCAAAAGCATCGGATCGACGGTTCATCGGTGTTGTGCCTGTGTGATTAGCCATTCCTTCAGCTGTAATCTGCAAACGAATCGGACAGGCCACCCCTCGAACGATTCCAATATCTGCTCCGTGATTTTCAATCTGAGTGCCTTGTTCAATATGAAGCTCTAAAAAGCTTTCTAATTCTTTCTCACCTTTTTCTGCCTGATCGATTGTATCCCAGGATAAACCGAAAGATTCTACTGCTTCCTTAATAGTGACACCTTCTGCGTCCTCCACATTGGCCACATCATCTTTATCGAGTAGTCCGCTGACAGCTTTACTGCCAATTGTGGATACACCGAACCTGGCTGATTCTTCCGAGGCGAAACAAATGACGCTTATATTTTTGCGTGGGGTATAATCTTGATCTTTTAGAAGTTTGATTGCGGCAAGGGCGGTCAATACACCAGCAACGCCGTCATACCCTCCGCCAGAACTTACAGTATCGACATGAGACCCGAGAGCGACAACTGGCGCCTCCGTATCCGTTTTCCACTCTGCCCAGACGTTACCAGCCTGGTCGGAGTGAACATCCAGTCCAAGGTTTTCAGCAATTCTGCTGAAGGCCTGGTGGGCTTGTTTTTCATCTTCCGTGTAGCTAAGCCGTGTAAATCCATTTTCATAATCCATCTCGTCTGTGAGATTTAATTCAAGTAGATGCTGATTCAGCCATTCCTCTAAGTTAGTCAAGCAAATGTCCCCCTTTTATGATATGGATGTACGTATCCAATGCAGTGGTTAAGACCTCTTCTTCAAAATCGAAGGAAGGGGAATGGTGATTATCTGGTAAATGAGTGCCGAAGAGCATATAAGTGGCCTGACCGCCCTGGGATTGGACTTCATTCATCATGAAACTGGCATCCTCTGAGCCTGACACGCGAGCCACAGGGATCACTTTACGAATGTACGCACTAGGTTCGCAGACTTTTGAAATGTAGGATGCTAAGGAATCATCACAGGTCATTTGCTCCGTTTCGCCTACAAATTCAATTTCTACCTCGACCTGGTGCATGTCCGCCGCAGCTTGAATCATACGTCTGGCTTCCTTTTGCATATAAGAATTGATGGTTTTCGTTTCTCCGCGCGTTTCGATTTCCAGAAAACCACGGTCCGATATAATATTACGTCCGTTGCCGGCAACCAGTTTTCCTGCATTCACCCGGCTGATACCTTCACTGTGCCGGGGGATGGAATGCAATTGAGTCGCTGCCGTGGCTGCCGCGAGTAAGGCATTTCGTCCTTCTTCGGGTTTCATACCGGCGTGAGAGGATTGACCTTTAAAATGGGCGTCTAATTTAGCTGAGGCCAGAAACCCTTCGGTGGTGGCTGCCACCGTTCCAACAGCTAGATCCTGAATTCCGATATGTCCGGAATAAAAGAAGTCGACGTCTTTGAGCCAGCCTTTGTCTGTCATTGCTCTTGCGCCTCGCCCGCCTTCTTCGGCCGGCTGAAACAGGAGAGTAAACTTTCCGTTTAAGTTTGAACGATTCTCCGCAATGAAATGAGCGAGTCCAAGACCGATGGTGGTGTGTCCGTCATGACCGCACGCATGCATAACACCTGTATGTTTGGAAACAAACGAGTGTTTAAATGGGAAGTGCTGTGAATCTTCAGCTTCTGTAATCGGCAAGGCATCAATGTCAAAGCGGAAGGCAAGGTGGTCACCGGCTTTTTCTGTATCCCATACTGCTACTAGTCCAGTATGACCGCCTTTCATATTTTCAAGAAAGCGGTCATCTACCGATGCGGATGCTACCATTTCCTTTTCCTGAAGCGTTTCTTCATTAGGAACACCGTATCTTGAGTCGCTTTCTAAAGCCTCTTTTCCTACATATAAAGTAAAGCCTAGTCTTTCTAATTCCTGGCCAATCGTATAGGTGGTGCAGTATTCCATAAATCCAAGTTCAGGGTACTTATGAAAGTGGCGGCGCCATTCGATTAATTTAGGCTGGATAGCCTGAATAAACGAATCATGAGGCACTTCGATCACCTTCTTTACTTTCGGCTAGACTTTGCAGGGTATCAATCGCCACCTGAACTAAATAGCGACTTCCGATAGGCAAGGCCTTTTCATTCAATTGAAAACCAGAATCGTGAAGTGGTTTTTGATTATCGGCATCTTCAATTTGGGTGCCGAGCCAGATGAATGCCCCCGGATAGTGAAGCAGAAATCTGGAGAAATCTTCTCCAGCTAAAGCTGGGTCGAGATCAGGTGTTGCATGGTCACCTAACAGGCGCTGGGCTGATTTGCGGGCTGTCTGAGCCCATTCGGGTGTATTAATGGTCGCGGGATAGCCGTCATAATAAGTTACTTCTGCCTCTCCCTCGAATGCCTCGGCCGTCTGCTGAATAACCCTGTGGAAACGTTGTTTTACTTTTTCTTTTACTTCTGGTTTAAACGTACGTACGGTACCCTCGAAAACCACTTGTTCGGGAATCACATTGTAGCCATAGCCGCCTTCGATCCGACCTACGGTTACAACTGCTGAATCAAGAGGGTTTACGTTCCGGCTTACAATTGTCTGAAGACTGGAGATGATTTGATTTGTAATAATGAGAGCATCATTGCCGTCATGAGGCATGCTCGCATGTCCGCCTTTTCCTTTAACCGTTACTTTAAATCGGTCGGAAGCTCCCATCATTTCTTTATCCCGAATGCCGACTTGACCGACAGGGAGGCTTGGCCATACATGTTGTCCGTAAATGACATCCGGAGTGTATTGATCAAACACTCCATCGTCAAGCATAGGCTGGGAACCGCCGTAAGGAGACGTCTCTTCCGCGGGTTGAAAGACGAGTAAGACCGTGCCATGAAGGTCTTCTTTCTGCTGTTGAAGAGCGTAGCCGGCACCAAGCAGCATAGCTGTATGGGCGTCATGTCCGCAGGCGTGCATCTTTCCGTCGTTTTCAGATGCGAATTCATGCTGGTTTGCTTCCTGGATCGGAAGGGCATCCATATCAGCTCTTAGTGCCACTGTCCCTCCCGGCTGCGCGCCTTTGATAATTCCGAGAATTCCGGTATTAGCAAAGCCTGATTGGAATTCAATGCCGTATTCCGTAAGTTTCTCTTTTACCAAAGCGGAAGTCTGATATTCTTCGTTGCTCAGCTCTGGATGCTTATGAAGCGTCCGGCGAATATTCAGAATATCGCTTTCAATAAATGAAATGAGTTTATTTATATTTTTCAAAAATGTTCCTCCTTTAAATTAAGGACATTTTCCTTAAATGTTCCGTTATTAAGTAGTATAACAAAAAATAAATAGATTTCATCCTTTTTTCGACAAAAAATTTAGAAAATTTGATTAGGATGGCTATAAAAGGGAAAAGCCTGGTTTGGTACTTATCGTTTGTGGTCTGTACGAGAGAGCTTCCGAAATGATACATTTCATCTTACTGTATAACTCCCTCTAATGATAATATAGTAGAAGATAGGTATAACTTGAGGTGGGATAGATGGATCAGCGAAAAGTTTTCGTTTCCTTATTACTGTTGCATATGCTTGTTCTTTTCGGAATTATTGGATATATGATTACGGAACAGCTCTCATTTTTTGATGCATTGTGGCTGGCGGTTGTCTCCGTACTAACTATCGGATATGGCGATATTTCTCCAAATACAATGGAAGGCAAGTTATTAACCCTGATTCTCATTCCGATTGCCATAGGGTTAACCACATATATACTGGCTCAAGCGGCTGGAGCGATCATCAGCGGTGAATTTTCCAATGAAATGAGGAAACGGAAAATGAATCAAAAGATTAAAAATGTAGAGGATCACATCATTATTTGCGGGTTCGGCAGAGTGGGGCAGCAAGTCCTTCAACAATTACATAAAGAAAATCACTCACTCGTCGTCATTGAATCAGATGAAGACGTGATAGCACGTCTGCCGGAGGGGACATTATTTATTACAGGAAACGCTACGGAGGATGAGATCCTCCTGCAGGCAGGTCTGGAGAGGGCGAAGGGGGTGGTGGTGACTCTCCCTGATGATGCCGATAATATATTTATTACCGTTACGGTGAAAGGGATAAAACCGGACATCTATACGGTCGTAAGAGCTGAGCGGAATTTTTCAGAAGAGAAGTTGTACCGGGCGGGCGCGGATAAAGTGATTAACACCTCGAACATAGGCGGGAAGAGAATGGCCACTGCCATTACAAAACCGATCAGCGTTGAATACGTAGAGACGGTGCTTCACGATCAGAGCAATGACTACAATATTGAAGAGATTTTAATTAAATCTACCTCTATACTTATCGGTCAAACTTTAAAGGAAGCCAGGATCAGAGAAGAATATGGAGTGAACATTGTAGCTATTAAACGCGGCCCGGAGATTATTAACAACCCTGATGCTGCTAACACGATAATGGAAGACGACCTTGTGATCGTATTTGGAACCTCGGAACAATTGAAGCGGTTTGAAGGGGCATCCATGTGATCTTTACAAAAAAGTTTGGCGTAAGGTTGACGTGGATTCACTCAGGTGCTATGATAGAAATTAATTATTCTTGTTCGTCTATGAATGAAAGAAAAAGTAACCTAGTAAGTCACTTTCGTCTAAAATGAATATGCAGAGCAATAATAGTAATACAATGTGGAGAAATTCCACGCAGGAGGCAACAATTATGTTACAAGGTAATGTTAAATGGTTCAACGCAGAAAAAGGTTTCGGTTTTATTGAAGTAGAAGGTCAAGACGATGTATTCGTTCATTTCTCTGCTATTCAAGGCGAAGGTTTCAAAACACTAGAAGAAAACGAAACAGTTTCTTTCGAAATCGTTGAAGGAAACCGCGGACCACAAGCAGCTAACGTTCAAAGATAAAACGTTAAATGAAGACTCCCTCTCATGAGAGGGAGTCTTTTTTGTTTCTCGATTGGGGTGCGGATGGTTCGTGTTCAAGTGACAAGAAATATGAAAGTGTCCTTCTGGCCATTCACGGCTACGAACAGTATCGCTGCATAAGAATATAATTTCCGGGATAAGTCCGGTGATCTTTTTTCGTTAATACTATGTGCCTTCTGATAAAAAAAGTTTGGCGTAAGGTTGACGTGGATTCACTCAGGTGCTATGATAGAAATTAATTATTCTTGTTCGTCTATGAATGAAAGAAAAAGTAACCTAGTAAGTCACTTTCGTCTAGAATGAATATGCAGAGCAATAATAGTAATACAATGTGGAGAAACTCCACGCAGGAGGCAACAATTATGTTACAAGGTAATGTTAAATGGTTCAACGCAGAAAAAGGTTTCGGTTTTATTGAAGTAGAAGGTCAAGACGATGTATTCGTTCATTTCTCTGCTATTCAAGGCGAAGGTTTCAAAACACTAGAAGAAAACGAAACAGTTTCTTTCGAAATCGTTGAAGGAAACCGTGGACCGCAAGCTGCTAACGTTCAGAGATAATAACGTTAACTAAAAGACTTCCCATACGGGAAGTCTTTTTTTATTTCTTCGTTCTTCTGGAATCTGGAGAAAAGAACCAAAAAAACCGGTCTTCTGTGAGGTCAGGCTACTTCTTCTTCAGGTTTCGGATCAGGTTTTGCTGCGTCCAGCATAAGGAAAATGGCAGACAGGATATGCATCGTAATCCCTACAAAAGGGATCCATCCGACGCAAGAGGTGATTATTCCCAGGATACTTCCCGTTGCGGCACCATTATCTTTTTTCGTTAATACTAGAGTGATAATGTGCAAAATTAACATAAGTGCTAAAGGTGTCCAGAGCAGACTGATGATAATGGTGGCACCAAGAAAAGGTACAGCTAGGATAGCTTCAAGTCCGCCTGTTACCCATTTCAAAATACGAGATGCTGACATAGGTTTCCCCCTTTAATGTATTCTAACGGTTAAGTATATCCAGACAACTAGTCTAATATGCTCCTCTCCGTACTATACGAAATCAGATGTTAGCGGTATATGCAAAAACCCCCGCGCCTTTTAAGGCCGGGGGTTTTTCGAGTTTAGCGTACTTCTCCATTCCAGGCTTTCATGCCACCTTCCATGTTGTGAGCATTTAAGCCCCGATCGTTCATAATATCGGCAGCCATATCGCTCCGTCTGCCGGAACGGCATACTGTAATATATTCCTTGTTAGGATCAAGCTCTCCAACACGTTCTTCTATTTCATCCAATGGGATGTGAAGAGCTTCCGGAATTTTACCTTCTGCAACTTCTTCATTTGTCCGCACATCAAGAACTTGAATGTGGTTTTCCTTTCGCTTGCTTTCAACTTCTTCAGGCTGAATGGTTTTAGCCATGGTATGAACCTCCTTGCTTTTAGCGAGTATTATAAATTTTTTCCACGTTAACTTGGATACGTAAACCTTAGTGTTTATTTAATAATGGATTTTATTGGATCTTACAAAAAGTGTTCCCTGTACACTCGTAAATAAACAAATCTTGATTGAAAACAAATTATCAAATATTGTTAGCGTTCTTTCGAGCTTTATATAGTATAATAGACTTAATTAGACAAAATATTCAGTCTTTTGTTCGTTATCTTTCCGTGAGAGGATTAAAAAATTCATAGCGAGGTGAATGTAATGGGAGAAAAGTTTCTGAGGTTCAGTTTGATCTTCCTTCTGATTATGGGCAGTTTCCTATCCTTTTCTAATTCTGTAGAAGCATCTCCTTCAAAGTTTGTTACCAAAGGCAATACCTCTAGTAAACGTGTAGCTTTAACATTTGATGACGGCTCAGATGGGACAAACATTGCTAAGATCCTGAAAACGCTCTCCAATGAAAATATCCACTCTACCTTCTTCTTAACTGGATCCGGAACAAATGCTCATCCAAATTCTATTAAGAATATTAAGGCGAACGGTCACGAATTAGCTAATCACTCCTATTCCCACCCAGATTTTACTGAGTTATCGAGCGCTGAAATAAAACGTGAATTAGATCGGACAGAAGCAGCGGTGAAAAATGTGGCGGGCCTATCGACTAAACCATTGTTCAGGGCGCCTTTTGGCGCAGTCAATTCTTCTGTACTTACAGCCGTAGGAAAAGCGGGCTATACTCACACGATTCACTGGAATATTGATACACTGGATTGGAAAGGTCTATCAGAAACAGAGGTTTATAACCGAGTGGTAGATAACATCGTTCCGGGTTCCATTGTGCTGATGCACACAGGAGCAGGTGCATCTGGGACTCCGGGCGCACTGCCGGATATCATCCGTTCATTAAAAGCCAGGGGCTATCAATTTGTCACTGTTTCGGAAATTTTAAATATGTCTTCTGCTTCAGGAACCATTCATACGGTGAAAGCAGGAGATACTCTTTATAGCCTCGCTAGAAAATATGAGGTAACGGTTAATCAAATTGTAAGAGAGAATAACCTTGCAAATGCTAATGTAATTCAGGTTGGCCAACGCCTTTCCATCCCTGGGGATACGCCGAATCCTCCGCCTGCTCAGGGAGACACCTATACCGTGCAATCCGGAGACACACTTTATAGCATTGCTAAAAGGTATGAAGTGTCCTTGAATGACCTTATCGAGGTTAATAAAATTTCAAATCCATCTTATATACGAATAGGGCAAGACCTGTTAATCCCTCAGAATATGAAAAGTTATACCGTGAAATCCGGGGATACTCTTTACAGTATAGCGAGAAGAAACGGGACAACGGTAAAGCGCTTAGCGGAAGTTAACAATATTTCGAATACGAGTTTGATCTATCCTGGCAGGACTTTAAAGCTACCATGATATAGGGCGGTAGACAGGGAACTTTTGTCCTTTTATGATATTTCAGTATAGTGAAACTGAGAAAAAGACGGAAAAGGACTCAGTTTGCGTCAGGCTTTCAGGTGGAACATTTACGTATGTATACACAAGGAGGTATGACGATGAAACTGATTCGTTCACTAATTCATACAATTGTTGATATCCTTCTCTTTATCCCGCGCGCCATTGGAAGGTTAATCAAGAAGATTGTATAATTAACAAAATAGGAATGCTAAAAGGACACTCTCCTAAGTAAGGAGGTGTCCTTTTTTTGTAGGTATAAAACAGCCGTGCTGGAAGAAATTAAGAGAGATCAAACATTATTGTTGACCTTTACTGAAACGACATGTATTCTCTAATAGTACATTAAACCGATTAAATTAGTTGGTATTATAAAGGAGGAACCACAGAATGAAAAAAATAACCTGGTTAACTATTACGGCATTATTTATTATTATACTTTCTGCCTGCGGCTCAAGTGGAGATGAGCAGGAGTCTTCATCTGGCAGTGATCAAAGCAGTGACCAAAATAGTGAAAAAAGTTTATATGAACAAATTCAAGAAGAAGGGGTCCTGACTGTAGGAACCGAAGGGACTTATGCCCCGTACACGTTCCACAACGAAAACGATGAACTGACAGGGTATGATGTTGAAGTAGCAAAGGAAATCGGGAAGCGTTTAGATCTTGAAATTGAGTTCAAGGAAACCAAATGGGATTCTATGTTTGCCGGCTTGAACAGCAATCGTTTTGATATGATTGCGAATCAGGTAGGAATTAAACCGGATCGAGAAAAGAAATACAGTTTTTCTGTACCTTACACCTATACATCAGCTGTGCTGGTAGCAAGAAAAGACAATAACGATATACAAAGTTTTGAAGACTTGGAGGGCGCAGTGTCCGCTCAATCATTAACAAGTAACTATGCAGATATCGCGAAAGAATACGGGGCTGAGATACAAAGCGTTGAGGGATTTAATCCGGCTATGGAACTATTGAACAATGGCCGTGTCGATGCTACCGTGAATGACCGTCTTTCCGTTTTGGATTACTTGAAGGAAAAAGGCGATCAGTCGAAGGTAGAGATTGTTGCTAAAGAGGATAATGCCTCAGAAACGGCTATGATGTTCCGTCAGGATAATCCTGAGCTTGTTGAGGCAGTGAACGGAGCCCTTAAAGAAATGAAAGAGGACGGTACGCTAGAAGAAATTTCTAACGAATGGTTCAATGAAGATGTTTCTACTCAGTAGCTTTCTCAGTTCAGAGGACGTAACTATATTACAAGACTCCTTTCTTCCTTTGTTGAAAGGAGTTCTTTCTTATACGATTCCCCTTACGCTCATTTCTTTTGCGATCGGGCTGGTATTGGCGATTACGACGGCTTTATTTAGAATTTCCGGTATCAAAGTACTGTCCGGAATAGCCAGAGTGTACGTATCCATTATTCGGGGGACTCCTCTGCTTGTCCAGTTGTTCATAGTCTTCTACGGGTTAGGTAATTTAGGGATCGAAGCTTTGAAATTTGAACCTTTTGTGGGAGCGATTATTGCGTTCTCCTTAAATACTGGGGCGTATGCTTCCGAAACGATAAGAGCCTCTATTTTATCGATTGAAAAGGGACAGTGGGAGGCTTCCTCATCTATCGGAATGTCTTATCTTCAATCTTTAAGACGAGTGATCCTTCCTCAAGCTACGAGGGTGTCGGTTCCCCCTTTATCCAATTCATTCATTGGGTTGGTTAAAGAAACATCACTGGCTTCTACGATTTTGGTTAGTGAAATGTTCAGAAAAGCTCAAGAAATTGTGGCTACGACTTATACTCCTTTATTGGTGTACGTAGAAGCGGCTGCTATTTATTGGGTCATATGCTTTCTATTATCGGTTCTGCAAGGCAGAATTGAGAACCGCATGAACCGTTATGTGAAAACGTAAGGAGAATGCTCATGATTAACATGAACAATGTATCAAAACAATTTGGCGACTTAGTCGTTTTAAAAGATATCAGTTTACAGGTAGAACAAGGAAAAGTGGTTGTCATCATTGGTCCATCAGGTTCGGGTAAAACGACGCTTCTCCGGTGCTTGAACGTTCTTGAACAACCGGAAGAAGGCTCCATCACCATTGATCAGCAGACCCTCAAATTTTCAAAAAAGATTTCCAAAAAAGAAATTAGGGAGTTCAGGAAACAAACCGGCATGGTTTTTCAAACCTATAATTTGTTTCCGCACTTTACGGCCGTTCAAAATGTGATGGAAGGTCCTGTAACCGTCCAAAAAGTCGCTAAGGCTAAAGCGCGTGAAAAAGCAGTGGATATTCTCACTAAAGTTGGTCTCCATGAGAAAATGGAAGTGTATCCTTATCAGCTTTCAGGCGGACAGCAGCAGAGAGTAGGGATTGCCAGGGCCATGGCGATTGACCCGAAAGTTATGTTGTTTGATGAACCCACTTCAGCGCTGGACCCGGAATTAGTCGGCGAGGTTCTGCAGGTTATGAAGAAACTGGCAGCGGAAGGTCGTACGATGGTGGTTGTTACTCACGAAATGAGTTTTGCTAAAGAAGTAGCTGATGAAGTGCTGTTTATGGATAATGGCATGATCGTTGAAAGAGGCGAACCATCTGTTCTATTTGAACAGCCTAAGGAAGAACGCACAAAGCAATTTTTAAATTTGATAAAGCAGTAATAAAAAAAGAACTTCCGGTTATGGAAGTTCTTTTTTTTAGGGAACACCATTTTCCAACAAAGCAAACCACTAGTTTAATCGAAGATTATTATTCTTTGCTTAATTTTTTAAGTGGTTCCGTCGCAGGACCTTCTATAACTTCTCCGTCCGGTGTAAACCGGGAACCATGACAAGGGCAGTCCCAGGATCGTTCTCCATTGTTCCATTCCAAATCGCAGCCCATATGGGTGCATGTGGTATCGACTATTTTCATAGTGCCATCATCTGTTTTATAAGCGCCGGCTTTCTTTCCGTCTATATTAATGATAGCCCCTTCATCGGGAATCAGGTCGTCTATTGTCCGGTCACCTTTGGACAGTTTACCCTTTACGAATTCCTTAGCGACATTAGCATTTTCCTTCGTGAAACTCTTTACATCTTCCTGGGCATGAAACCGAGAAGGGTTAAAAAGTTCTGCATACGGACTGTGATCCTGGCTGATTAAGTCGGTGATTACCATTGCGGCTGCTGTTCCGTTTGTCATTCCCCATTTAGCAAAACCGGTCGCCACATGAATATTAAAGTGTTTTTCTGTAATCGGTCCGATATATGGAACCATATCAAGGGTGGTCATATCCTGAGAAGACCAGCGGTATGGTACGCTCTCAACGTCAAAATGCTGTTCAGCATAATCGCGCAGTCTTTTATAATGTTGTTCTGTATTTCTGCTTTGACCACTTGGATGTCCTTCACCCCCGATAAGCAGATAGCGGTCTCCGTTACTATCAATAGCATGGCGCAGCGATCGCTTTGGAGACTCTGCGTTTAAATACATACCATCGGGGAGTTGCCCTGTCATTTTAACGGCAAGACTATAAGAGCGGTCGACATGGAGTCTCGCAAAATATAAGCCTTTGAAATCTTTGAAGGGAAAATGAGAGGCCATTACGACATGGTCAGAGTGTACACGTTGTCCATTTCTCGTAATAACTTCAGGTCTTTTGCCTTCTTTGATATCTACTGCCCGTGTATCTTCATAGATGGATGTTCCGTTTTCTCTTAAGTACTCAATAAGAGGGAGCAGAAATTTGACCGGGTTAAAATGGGCCTGGTCTTTCATTTTTATAGAAGCTGTCACAGGAAAAGGGAGATCCGTATGTTGGGAGAGCTCTCCGTCGATCCCGAGCTGCTCATAGGCTTTGGCTTCTTTTTCAATGTTCCGTTTTGATTCTACTGTAGTACTGTAAACGTAAGCATCCTGGTAAGCGAAATCGCAGTCGATATGATGTTCCTGTCTAATTTGATCCATAAGCTGTAGGGCCTCTTGGTTCGCGTCATAGTATAGTTTAGCTTTTTCTTTGCCGAACGTTTGAATAAGGTGGTCATAAATGAGCCCGTGCTGAGAACTGATTTTCGCCGTAGTATAGCCGGTGGTACCTTCCACAATCTTTCCTGCTTCAAGGATTACCACTCTGAATCCTTTTTTCACCAGAAGATAAGCGGTCATAATTCCGGTGATACCGGATCCGATGACCGTCACATCTGCTTCCGTATTCTCGGTTAGGGCGGGAAAGGATCCAATTGACTGGTGTCTCCATAAGGGAAAAGATCTTTCAGGGAGCTGGTTCGCCATATTATTTTCTCCTTCCTAGGTGGTTTGATAGGAAACGAAAATCTCTTCTTGAGTAAGAATAGACTCGATGGCCAGGCGTGCTTCTTCCAGTACCGATTGCCGCCATTCTTCATCATTTGGGTAGAACATATTCTTGAATTCCTCAAGAATCCATTGTCGATCCTGCTCCTTTTCTGCACCTTCCCAGTAAAGTTGATTTTCCAGGATAATCGTTGTAAATTCTCTCAGCTCTGCTTTTCGGCTGGTACCGAATGTACCGAACTCAAATAAAGCTGAAAATAGATACGTATCTGGATTTTCTTCAATTTTTAACTTATGAAAATAGTTGGTAGAGTCTCCTTTTACCTTTTTAGGGGTGAACTTCTGGATATTTTCCATTCCATACTCTTTCTTCATCTGCTCTTCTTCCCGTTCATCGTGTTCGGAGACGACCATTGTAACCTCGTTGGTTGGCCCAAGAGCTGTATGCCAATCCATATGGATCACACGTGTATAGGTGGTAAGGAGCTTTCTCTGCCAATCTTTTAAAAAGCTGGCTGATTGCTCTTCGTTTGCTCCTCCGTAATAGACGCCGCGTGGGAATTCAAATTGTCCCATGCCTTTAGCCTTCTTAATTCCACTGTATCCCTCTCTCATCATTCCTTTGCTCAATTGTTCGTATAGCTCTGTTTTTTCTTTAGCCACATCTTGAACAGGGCCGTTGGGCTGGAAAATTTGGCTTTCTTCCGAGTAATTTTCGTTTACATTCTCAGGAACTGAACCTGGATCGAATAGATAATTACGGTTCAAATCCACGTTATTTTCAGTTACACGTCGGAAATTCCGCATCCCCCAGGGGTTAATGGCGTGCACGAGACAGATGCCGGTAGTTTGTGGATCAATTTGATTGAGGTATTCCTCGACAAACAGGTGAGTCACTGCTGCGCCGGCATAACCTTCAATCCCGTGCTCTCCAGTAGTGAAGAAAACGACTTGTTCGTTCGAGGTAAGCGCCTCGGAATAAATTACATCAATGGTATTATCTGGATCCTTTCCGATGCTTTCAGTTGATAAAACAGCCTCTGGCCACTTTTTTTTGATGGTGTATAAATGTTCTTGGAACGTTTCTCTGGATTGTTCATAATCTCTCTTAAAATACTTTTCTGTTGCTGCCATGGTCTCACTACCTTTCGAATGCTTTTTGTAATAAATTCCACAAATATGAAATACTAAACAGCAGTTTCTTATATTAAGATAATATAATAAGGGTGCGGAGTAACTGGGGGATTGTTTTGATAGGTTAAAAATATTGTCATGATCGATTTTTTGTTTAATAATATAAGTGGAAATTAAAAAGTTACATATGTACTTGTTTTTTTGAAAAAGTAATTTGAGTTCAGGCAAAGTCTGAAAGAACCAATCCAGTCTAGTGTGAGTTTTTCATTATGGGTATGGTAATCGGGGGAAGGAGTCCTCAAACCTGCGCCAAATTATGGACATGGTACTCAACTGAGTGCCGTTTTTAATCGTTTAGGGCTCCTGTAGAATAAGAAAAGACCGGATCAAAGGGGAACCTTGATCCGGTCGATCTTACTTTTGGTATTTACGAAGTTTTTACCCAGTGGGCAGCTTCATTACTTGAAGGAGAAGGGGGGAACTGTTCACCTTTTTCCACTTTCACTTCAGTATTGTCCTGATTTGAAGAACCTCCACTGACTAAGCTTTGTACCTTGTAAGTGCCTGATTCTGGTGCTTTTTCGCCTGTCTTGTAAGTGTTTTGTGCCATGTTGCTCCACCTCCTGAATAAATTAGAAAAGGAAAAAATTAGGTTGTCCTTTTCTTATATAACGTATTTACCATAGAAGTATTGGGTTAAAACGTAATTATTTGATAAAAATGGAAAATAGGAGATTCGGCAGATTTCTTATACTGGAAAAGTGGGAAGAATGGAGGGGGTATAGTTCGAACAGCATACAGCGGATAATAAAACTGGGTGTAATCTCTTAAAATTGACATTTAAGTATGTTCATAATATATTTATCTTGAAACCGAGATAAATTAAATTAAGCCAACGGAGGGTATGAAATGAACGAATTGAAGGGCTTGCACCATGTGACCGCTATTACCAGCAGTGCGGAAAAGAATTATGGATTTTTCACCTACGTACTGGGAATGCGGCTGGTGAAGAAAACGGTCAATCAGGATGACATTCAGACATACCACTTATTTTTTGCGGATGATAAAGGGAGTCCCGGAACAGATATGACATTTTTTGATTTTCCAGGCATCCCCAAAGGTCAACACGGAACGAATGAAATATCTAAAACGTCCTTCCGGGTTCCCAGTGACGAAGCGCTCGAGTACTGGGTGAAGCGGTTCGACCGATTAGAAGTTCAGCACGAGGGAATCAAAGAGACATTTGGAAAGAGAGTACTGCCGTTTACAGATTTTGATGAACAAGCCTACGAACTCGTATCCGATGAAAATAACACCGGGGTACCTGCGGGGACTCCGTGGCAGAATGGTCCGATTCCGCTCGAGTATGGCATAACTGGTCTTGGACCGCTTCACGTAAGGATTGCAGACTTTGATTATTTTAAAGAAGTACTGGAAAAAGTTCTCCTGTTCACAGAGATTGCCAAGGAAGGTCCTTTTCATCTATTTGAAGCAGGGCAAGGGGGAAATGGAGCTCAAGTAGTAGTGGAGCATAATGATCAAATGCCTTCCTCCCGCCAGGGGTACGGTACGGTTCACCATGCGGCTTTCCGTGTAGAGGATCGAGATGCACTCAATGAATGGATTGATCGTATGCCTCGATTTGGATTTAGAACCTCCGGCTATGTAAACCGCCATTATTTCGAATCCTTATATGCCGGTGTAGCACCACAAATCTTATTTGAGTTTGCGACTGATGGTCCAGGGTTTATGGGAGACGAACCTTATGAAACACTGGGCGAAATGCTGTCATTGCCTCCAATGCTAGAACCTAAACGAGAAGAGATCGAGCAAGCAGTACGCCCGATTGATACCGTTAGAAGTACAAAGGATATTAAGAAAGAATATAACTAAAACTTTAAGCCCTCTCCGAGTTAATAAAACCCGGAGAGGGCTTTTTATTGATGATATATACAAATATTCCCACCTCAGGTCATACAAATATTGTAAAAAATACGTCTATTCTTCTGTGTTCATCATATTTTCACAGAAGTAAGGTATGATGGAATTCAATTCAGTAAAAGTAGAGGTATGTAAGATGACTATTCAACCTGTAACTATTATTCGAGTTGCTTCATTAGTAATGGCTGCCCTGGTGATGTGGCTGGCTGTATCAAAGGAAACGGGGCACAAGAAAAGGGCATTGGAGCAGTTTAGTTCGGTGCTCGTGACGTGGGCTTTATGGTTTATTGGGGTGAAGATTCTGACGACCTGGCCCCTGGTGCTGGAGTATCCACTTTCCGTATTAGCTTACCCAAGCGGGACCTCAGAATTTTACTTAGCTTCGTTGCTTACGATCATTACAGAATTTCGAGGTAAGGAGAAGCACCGGACTTTCCAATACGAGTACATCCTTCTGCTCGCTTGCAGTTTTTTCTTTTTTACATTACTCTCCCAACTGTTGCTCGAACGAGGAGAATTGGTGGAGCTGGTCCTGTTTTTTGTGTATTTGGCAGCCATACTTCTATGCAGACAGGTTCTTATAATAAGCGCTCTATTTTCTATTAGTGCGGCAGTTTCCGTGTGGATAGGCGGGCCACCGTCGATAATGGGGTATCGTATGGATCTGTGGTTTTATGTAGTGATCAGTCTCGCATTGTTTTTGTTATGGAATTTTGAGAAAAGGAGAGAGGTATGATGTCGGTCGATGTAACGATATGGCTTGCTTTTGGAGCCGGAGTCATTTCATTTTTATCTCCATGTACACTTCCTTTGTTTCCGGCTTACTTGTCTTACATAACCGGAATGAGTGTGAAAGAGATTAAAGAGGATCAGAGTGCCAAGGTAAAACGGAAGCTGCTTCTGCATTCGGTGTTCTTTTTATTAGGTGTATCGACCGTATTTTTGACGCTGGGGATTGGAGCATCCTACTTAGGTAACCTGATTCAGGGGTTTCTCTCAGGCGAATCAGGACTGTTACTTCAGCGGATTGCGGGTGTATTCATTATTCTAATGGGGTTCTTTGTAGCTGGCTGGCTTAAGATTAATTGGTTTATGAGCGAAAAACGAATGAGCTTTAAACCGCGCAGTTCATTTAGTTATGCAGGAACCTGGTTTGCAGGAATGGGATTTGCGGCAGGATGGACACCGTGTATTGGGCCCATTTTTGCCTCCATTTTAATGCTTGCGGCAAGCCAGCCTGCACAGGGGATACTGTACACCGTGGTGTACGTCCTTGGGTTTATTCTGCCTTTTCTTGCTTTTGCCTTTTTCCTGGGATCTACTCGAATGATTCTGAAATACAGCGGTCAGATTATGAAAGCTGGAGGGGCTATGATGATTGTGGCAGGAGCACTTTTATATACGGGGTATATGACGAGGATTTCGACATTTTTGTTGAATCTCGTTCAAGATACCTGGCTTTCCAATTTAGGAATTATTTTTTAATATGAAAGGAGATAAGTATGAAACGCTGGATCATTATATTGACTGTGACGGCTTTATTTGGCTGGGCGATCTATGATTTTGCTTATCACGGGAAAGCGAGTTCTGACCCTGAAGAAGAGGGTACGACGGTTACCACGGGAGCAACAGATGAACGTTCGACTGAACCGGAGAATGGTAAGACGGGACTTGAAAAAGGTCAGCAGGCCCCTGACTTTACACTTCAGACGCTTGAGGGAGAAGAGGTATCTTTATCGGATTACCGTGGTAAAAAAGTGATGATTAACTTTTGGGCTACATGGTGTCCTCCTTGCCGGGCGGAAATGCCTGATATGGAGAAATTTTATCAGAATGAAGATATTGTCATCTTAGCTGTGAATCTGACGGAAACTGAATCCGGTTTAAAAGAGGTGCAGGAGTTCAGGGATGAATTTGATTTGTCTTTTCCTATCCTATTAGATAAAAAAGTGGAAGTGGCTAATAAATATCAGATTAATCCTGTTCCTACTTCGGTGTTCGTAGACGAAGATGGAAAAATTGATTCCGTGATGCTTGGAGCGATGAACTATGACATGATGCTCCAGCGACTGGAGGCATTATAGGAGAGAGTGCGTTATATGAAACCGGAAATTTTAATTGTAGAAGATGATCCGAAAATTTCGAACCTCGTTGCTTTATATGTGAAAAACAGTGGTTATGAGGCACTTCAAGCTTATGACGGCGAAGAAGCCATGCATCTGTATTCCGAGCGGAAACCATGCTTGATTATTCTCGATCTGATGCTGCCGAAAATCAGCGGGGAAGAATTCTGCGAATGGGTGAAGGAAGGACGGGAAGATGATCCCGGGGTTATTATGCTCTCGGCGAAAGCCAAAACGGATGATAAGATCAGCGGCTTGAAGCTTGGGGCAGATGATTACGTAACAAAACCATTCAGTCCTGAGGAATTAATGGCTCACGTGGAAGCGGTACTTCGTCGAACGGGACGGCTCTGTCAAAAGATTGTTTCAAACGGCCTTGTGATCAAACCTCGAAAAGGAGAGGTGTGGCTGCATGATCAACTGCTCGAATTAACCCATTATGAGTTCAACTTGCTTTACTTTCTAATGGAAAATGCCGAACATGTATTTTCAAGGGAACAACTGGTCCAGCAAATCCATCCTTATGGGGAAGCAGAGATCATGGGGCGTACAATTGATGCGCACATAAAGAAACTGCGCCGAAAAATCGAGCGGGACCCAGCTAAGCCTGAACGGATTCTTACCGTGAGAGGAATGGGGTATAAATTTGTTCAAAATTAGAAGAAGCTTAACTCAGAAGCTGTGGGTAAAACTCACGATGGCCAATATAGCCATGCTTGCTGCGGTTGTTATCCTTACAGGTTTCACCCTCTATCGAACTGCTTGTTTCCTGGCCTCGAACGTGGCAGGAGTCGAGGGTGAGACCCAGACGTCTTTTAATTCTACCTTGTCTTCTTATGTGTGGATCATTACGCTGCTTCTTATTATACTAGGTGCCTTCTTCTATGCGGTCATAACGAAGCGGATGCTTGAGCCTGTAAATGAACTTTCGCGCGTCATTCAAACGATGAAAAAAGGGGAGTACCCTACGAAGTTAACAGCTCGGTCCCAGGACGAAATCGGAGAGTTGGTGCACCATGTGAATCATTTAAATTCTTTGCTTGAACAGCAGGAGAGCAATAGAAACCAAATGCTTCATGATCTCTCTCACGAGCTGAGGACTCCGCTTTCAAATTTACAGGGTTATCTGGAAGCCCTTAATAAAGGGGTCATCCAGGGAGATAAGGATATTTATAGGTCTTTGGCAGAAGAAACAGAGCGGGTTAATCAGCTGGTTAAAGGCCTGGATGAAGTAAAAGAATGGGGCAGAAATGATGAAGGAAGTAACATGATCAAGCAGTACACAGCCATGGATGAGTTTATCCAGCAAGTGGTTCAGCTGTTCGAGATCGAATATGAGCGAAGGGGAATTGATTTAATCGTTCAGGCTTCACCTGAAGTGATCATGATTAATCAGCAGGGCATCCAGCAAGTGATAACCAATCTAATGAATAACGCTTTGCATTATTATCAAGGCCACTCGCCTGTAGAAATAAAAGGAGAGCCAGGAGATTCATTTTATACAGTAACTGTTTCAGGTCCCGGGCAACCTATTCCTTCCAGTGATCAGAATAAAATATTTGAACGATTTTATCAGGTTGACCCTTCCCGTACACGTAATGACGGCGGATCTGGTCTTGGATTAGCGATTAGTAAGGAAATTGTGGAGAAGCACGGTGGGAAGATATGGCTCGAGACATACGGCACACGCCATTCGTTTCATGTACAACTGCCTTTAACCATTTAGGCGAATAAGAGCGATAAAGAAAGCCCCTGGGTGCCAGGGGCTTTCGTAATGGACGGGACCTATCTGCTGATTTCACCACATGCAATTCTTGCGCCTGCATCTCCGGAAGGATGAGATTCTTGATCATCAGCTCCTGCATGAATAACGAGAGCCGTTCCGCCTTCCTTCAGGAGGGAATTCTCCTGGCCTTCTTTCAACGTAACCCGTTCTGCCGTCAGTTCTTTCTGAATAGAACCTTCATCGGATACTTCCAGATTAGGAAGGTCTCCAGCATGGGGGCCTTCCTCCGATTCAGTTCCATGACTCACGTTGGCCGGATTAAAGTGACCTCCTGCTGATTTGAAATCTGGTCCTTCGCACATACCTTTTTCATGGATGTGAAGTCCGTGGGTACCCGCCGGAATATCTGATGCGCTGAAATCAATTTTTACAGGGTTCGTTTTAACAGTGGGAAGAAGCTGAACTGGAAGTTTGTTTTTCTTTTACTAAAAACCATGTAGAAAAGCAGCAAGTGCGGGACTTGCTGCTTTTCATATTATGGTTTAAGCACGACCTTGATGTTGTTATCTGCTTTTTTATCAAAAATATCATAAGCTTCAGGTGCATCTTTAAGATCCATTTTGTGCGTGATTATGTCAGTAGGGCTAAATTCGTTGTTCTCGATCATGTTATAAAGTTCCGGCATCAGGTGAATGACGGGAGCCTGGCCCATTTTCAAGGAAACGTTACGACCGAACAAGTCCCCGATTGGGAAGTTATCCGCATTAATGCCATATACGCCTGTTAATTGAATGGTTCCAAATTTCCGGACGGACTCAGAAGCTGTGATAATCGGGCTGATATTCTGGTCATCGCTTGGTCCGTGCTCGCTGGAAGCAACGGTACCATCCATTCCTACACAGTCAATGACTACATCGGCTCCCCCTTGGGTTGATTGATGAAGGAATCCACCAATTTCATCATGTTCTTTAAAGTTATACGTTTCGACATTGTTGGTACGCTTCGCATGTTCAAGACGATGCGGAACATGGTCGATGGAAATGACTCGCTTGGCTCCTTTTTTCCAGGCGAATTTCTGAGCCATCAAACCGATGGGGCCTGCGCCAAGAATGACTACCGTGTCGTCCTGCTTCACACCGCTGTGTTCCACGCTCCAATAGGCGGTCGGTACGACGTCGGACAAGAAGAGAACACTCTCATCTTCCAATTCACTTGATTCTGGAACGACAAAGGAAGTGAAATCAGCGTAAGGAACACGGAGGTACTCGGCTTGGCCGCCGGGATAGTTCCCGAATTGTTCGGAGTAACCAAATAGAGAGCCGTTATCGCTGTGCGGGTTAGAATTGTCACACTGGCTTTCCATCTGATTATTACAATAGAAACAGTCTCCGCAGCCTACGTTAAATGGGATCACTACACGATCTCCCTTTTTAACATTTTTCACCTCAGGGCCTACTTCTTCTACGATACCCATGGGTTCGTGTCCGATAATGTAGTCTTCGGAAAGAGGAATTCCGTTTTTATAAAGGTGTAAATCTGAACCGCATATACCTGTTGCCGTGATACGGACAATCATATCGTCGCCTCTTTGAATTTTAGGAGCTTCAACGTTTTTTACTTCAACATGGTCTTTTCCTTGATAGGCCAGTGCCTGCATGAAAAGTCACGCCTTTCTATGGAATAGATTTCTTCTTATATACGTTCACTCTGATAAAGATATTGAAACTATAATAAGGATAATATGGTATATTTTACCTAATGTTTAAATCTTCTATGACCGTTTTGGAATTAGGATGAATAAGGTGTAAATGACTCTTGAAGAAACGCTTGTTTTTCCATCTCATTTCTTAAACCTTCTTGAAAAAAAGGTCAGGCATACAAGCTTCGCGTTATAGTATGTATATAGGTTAGATTGTAAATTAAAGAGGAGGTAAAGATGGTGTCAAAAGACATGCTGAAACAAAACAAGGTAAGCTGGGATATCGTTGCACCACATTTTAACGGGGTAGATGCTTTGCCAAACTATGGACCGTTCGCTCAGACTGAAGAAGAATTACAGCTCTTTGAAGAGCTTCAAGGTAAGAAAGTGCTTGAAATTGGATATGGAAGCGGTCATTCCTTGCGATATATGGATTCTAAAGGTGCCAGTGAACTGTGGGGCGTTGATTTATCCAATACGCAAAAGAAAGCGGCCGCTCAACTACTTCAAGGGTTAAAGCCTCATTTATTCTGCGGAGCGATGGAAATAGATGTTGGACTGCCGAGGGAGCATTTTGATTATGTGTACTCGGTTTATGCGATCGGGTGGACGACAGATTTACAGGCAACCTTTGATCTCATTTATTCCTACTTAAAGAAAGGCGGAAGCTTTATATTCAGCTGGGATCATCCTTTGTATGCCCATGTTACTAGTGAAGGTGGAACATTGCGTCTGGAGGGGAGCTACCAGGAGGAAGGGGCTAAAGTCATGAAAAATTTTAAAGGGGAAGAGGTGGATATGATGATCTATAAGCGGAAAATGTCTACGTATATAAATCACTTAATTCAATCTGGATTCCAAATAGAGAAAGTTATAGAAAGTGAGCCTGGACACAGTTACGATGGAATAGAAGCAGAGGTGTCCGATCGCTATTATTCATTGTACAAAGCCCGTGAGTTTCCGGCGACTATGATTATAAAAGCCGTTAAACGCTAGGCTGAAAGCTGTAGATAACATAGGAGGAGTTGAATGTATGTCCATCCAAGGATTAAATCATTTTCTGTTTTCCGTTTCTGATTTACATAAATCGATCCAGTTTTACCGTGAGGTGTTTGAAGCAGAGTTATTGGTGAAAGGCGAGAACACGGCTTATTTTGATTTGAATGGGATGTGGCTGGCACTTAACGTTGAGAAGAATATTCCCCGCAATGAAATCAGTCAGTCTTATACTCATATCGCCTTCTCTATAGAACCATCGGATTATGAAGCGATTTATAACAAACTCGAGGCATTGAATGTAAATATCCTATCTGGAAGGCCGCGCAGTGAGCAAGATAAAAAGTCGATCTATTTCACCGATCCGGATGGTCATAAGTTTGAGTTTCATACAGGTACGTTGGAAGATAGGCTAAACTATTATAAACAAGAAAAACCACATATGGAATTCTATGACCGTTCATAAACCTCACCCTAATATTTCCACCTTAGGTCATCAGTATAATGTAACTTGATTATAGTTTATGGTTAATTTTTTTATTTAAGGCTTATTAAGCAATAGGGCCGATTAGTTGAAGACTCAGTTTCGAGATATTTTATGAGAGGAAAGGTCCTGCGGGGGATAATTCGCTTTCCGGCCCTGCACGACGCAGGGTCGTTCGATGTTGCCACAGGACGTGGCGATCTTAGTCGAACTTCTTATATGTGCTGAGCCTCCTCAAGCTAAAGCTTTCTAAAGCTTTCCGGGGTCTCACCGATCATGTTGATCCCGTTCTTACACTTTTTTAGTTTTACTCGAAAATCAGAACATAAACGACAAGGAGAGCTATCCAGTTCCAGCACCTAGCGGCTAGTGAGACATCCCTCACTTCAGTACGATAAGGCAACATCGAATCGCTCCGCTCTTCGTGTTTTCTTTATCTCCGCCAGCTTAGTCCAGTCCATACGCCGCTGACCAAGGTGCTTCCGCTTTTAAAATAGGAGTCTTCATTATCCCCCTCCGGACCTTGCCCAGTCAGAAGTTCGAAACCACTTTATACATTACCTCCGTTTTGAAGCATTAGACCATTAGGATTCTACCTATTTTCAGGATGTAAAAACCCACAAAGTCTGTCATAAAAGCATTTAATCCAGATTAAGCAGAAGCATCATTCTCTTATAGAAGGGTCCGTTCGCAGTATTAAAGTTGGGTTGGTGGGGAAATGGCGAGACTCCCGTGGGAGAAGGATCTAGGTGAGACCCCACAAGGAGTGAAACGACTGAGGAGGCTCACCAGTTCCCCCACAGGAAAGCGAGTTATTTCCCCACCAACCCTTATCCATCTACGTAATGGACCCATTTACCTCGAAACTGAGTCTTCAAGTAACGGGAGCTTTACCTTAATAACATCGAAGGTTAATAGATCCTCAAATTAAAGAGAGATAATATCAAAAACCCGTCCGAGGACAGGTTTTTGGGTTTAGAAAATGCCGAACGACATAAGGGATAAGGTTACCGTAATGATGAAGATCAGCCATCCCACTATATTGATCCAGATTGGATTTACATATTGGTGCAGTGTTTTTCGATTATTCATGGCAAACATTAAGAATAATACGATAATCGGCAGAATTAATCCATTCGCATATTGAGAAAAAACAATCAGTTGAATAGGGTCATAGCCCAGACTTGAAAAGATGACACCCACGAGCAGAACAATCATCCAAATGAAACGGAATTTTGCTGAACGTAGATTCTTTTCCCACCCCAGCGCTCCGGCTGTGGCATAAGCAGCAGCCAGGGGAGCTGTCATGGAGGAGGAAATTCCGGCAGCAAAAATCCCTATCGCAAAGACGTATTTTGCCCATGAGCCAAGCAGCGGCTGTAGCTGCTCTGCCATGGAGGAAGGATCCTGAATGGAAGTTCCTAAAGGAAAAGCAGCGGCTGCGGTAATGATGATGGAAACGGATATAATTCCGCATATTGCCATAGTCAAAATAACATCGAAGCGGCTGTCGCTTAGTTGTTCTTCTCCCTTAAAACGTTCCTGGACGGTAGAGGACTGCAAGAACAAAGTGTAGGGGACGATGGTAGTCCCTATTAAAGAAATGACATACAAGGTATTTCCGGAAGAAACCTTAGGAACAAATCCTTTTGTGAATATGGAAGAGAGGTCCGGCTGAACTACGATAGCCGTGATCACAAAGCTTAGTGTCATTATTAAAATAAGTCCTACAAAGACTCGTTCAATCACCTTATATTGGCCAATCCATAAGAGAATTCCAGCGAGGACTCCAATTAAAATAGCCACCAATTTAGTAGGAAGGCCGGTAATGGCTACCATCCCGAGGGCTCCGCCCACGATATTACCAGCTTCATAGGCTGCACTTCCAATCACAATAGCAGAAATAATTAATAAAATCGTCAGCCATTTTAATATAGGATTGGAAAACTGTTCTCTTAAAATAGTGCTTAAATCCTTACGAGTAATTACTCCAAGTCTTGTTACCATTTCCTGGAGGAACATAGTGGCTATGACAGAAAAAACGAGTGCCCAGATAAGGGCGTAACCAAATTCTGCTCCAACATTACTGGCTGTCGTAACTGTTCCTGGTCCGATGATGGCCGCAGCCACAATAGCGCCGGGTCCGACATTTTTCAGACGTCTTTTAAAGGTGCTGTCTTTTGGCATACTGTTCCCTCTCTTTCTATTTTAAAAAATAGGAAGTGACGAATCTTGAGAGCCTGCTTCGGTTAGGTCAGAAAATATGTACATAGCATCCATGACATTATCAGTTAAATTTTTTAATTTTTTAACAATTCCCTTTATGATCCTGCGTTAATCGTTTTATTTATATGTCATTAGTTGTTATAAGTCTCCTTAAGACTTGGATAAAGCCTGAGATAACGGTCGTATTGGGATTTATAAGTTTCCCGGTTTTCTTGTTCAGGTCTGAAGACTTCGGCTCCCAGGGTATCGATATATTTTTTAGTGAATTCAGCGTAATCTTCGACCCAGCCCATCGAGATAAAAGCAGTCGAGGCAGCTCCAATTACAGTTGAGTATTCACTTTCATTTGGAACCCTGATCGGTCTATTTAAAATTGTAGCGAGTGTTTGAGTCCAGACACGGCTTCTCGTTCCCCCTCCTATGATCGTCATCATTCCCTCTTGTTTTTCAGAGAGAGATTCAATCACCTGACAGCAGGAAAAACATAACCCTTCTACTACCGCACGTGCGAAGTCGGACTTCTGGACAGCCGGATTCAGTCCCACGAACGCGCCGGAAGCTTCTGGATCCATAACCGGAAATCGTTCTCCGTGCAGATAAGGCAAAAAGAGAACACCATTTGCACCCGCTGGGGAGGCAGCGGCCATTTTTTCAAAATTATCGTAAGGAGATTCAGTCTGGTCACCCCAGGTATGGACGGCCCACTGATGAACGTTTCCGGCGTTCAACAGCGGGGCGATGGAAATGTTGGTTCCTTCCGGCAAATGCGAAAGAGTAAATACTCCGTCTATCTTATTCGCACTCTCTTTTGTTGGAGCAGCTGCCCAGCCCGTCGTACCTAAGTATAAATACAAATCACCTTCGTAAAGAGCGCCCGCACCGAGTGTGGCGGCACCTGCATCCCCGCTGCCGCACAAGACAGGAGTCTCAACAGAAAATCCTGTCACTTGAGAAACTTGAGCCGTTATCTTTCCTGCTTCTTCTTCTGGCTCAAGGAGGCGAGGCATCTTACTGGCATCTATTGAAAAATCGGAAAGAAGTTCCTCGCTCCAACTCCGCTCATTTAAATCCATTAGACCTGAAGTTGCAGCGGTTACAGGATCGGTTACTATTTCATTTGTCAACTTGTGGATGAGATAATCCTTCGCGCTGAATACGAAAGCTTTCGTAGATTGGTACTGAGGAGGTTGATGCTTCTTCATCCATAATAGTTTTGCGAGAGGAGTAGATGATCGGATCGCATTTCCTGTAATATTTGAAAGCAAAGGCTTCTTTGATTGGATAAACCGTGCTTCTTGATCAGCTCTTGTGTCTGAATAAAGAATGGCATTAGAAGCTGTTCCAGAAGGATCTAGCGGTATAACATCTTCCATTTGCCCGCTAAACGTAACGGCCGTGATGGCTTCTACACGTCCGGGAGTGGTGTCCTTCCAAATTGAAAGGATAGTTTGAAGGGCCTGCCACCATTGTTCCGGCTGCTGTTCAACTTCCCCGTTCAGACCGTATTTCGTTTCGATTTCTATCGACTGTTCATTTGCCCGGTGACCTTCTCTATCTAGAAGAATTCCTTTTAGAGCAGATGTTCCCAGGTCGAATGCTGCTATGTATGTCATTCTGATCCCTCCAGCTTGAATAGTGAATCTTCATTCTTCAAATTGTACATGATTCAATCGATATAATGAATGTCTAAGATTAAGAGAGAATAGAGAAGATAAGATCGTACATTCCGGAAATTTATCATGAGAAAAACCAGCTTAAAAGGTGTGAAAAAAGATATGTATTTATTTGTAAAAAGATAGGCATAGAGGTATATTTATGTTATCTTTAATTCAAGCCATCTTAATTAAAGAGAAATTATAAAAAAAGAGACGATGGTTTGTATAGGTATAGGATTAGATGGTGAAGCTCTGGTCCATTAGTCAGAGTATCCAGTGGCAGTAAGTCATATGGAGTAAAAAAGTGGGAATCCTCAACATGGATTTCCACTTTTTTATTTAGGCTTATGGCAGGTACGTTCCTTTTTGTTTTTAACTAAGAGAAGATCAGCAAAAAAGTAGCCGCCGTGAGGTTAGGTAAACTATGACCTAACCAAGAAATAGATAGATTACTGGTTTAAAACAACAAATATCCGAAGAATAGACTATCGAAAAACACCATGCCTGTATCAGCTTTCTCAAATGACGTTCCATACATAAATGAGAGGGGAAAAGGCAACGGATCAGGAACAAATAACGTTGCAACAACCATCATGAACGTAATAACTATCATTTCAAAAAAAGCTTAATTATGGACGATGCCCATCCCCAATCTCCTTTAGACGAACCAACCGGTAATATAATGACTCACAAATATTGCGGCGTAGATAAGCGAAATCCATGGTTGATAATTCACATAGAATTCTTTGTGCGTGAATTTGTATTTATGAGGGATAAGTACCCAGACGACATAGTCTACCAGGATAGATAAAACCGTCCATTGTAGAACCGTATGAAACATGAAAACATCAATATTGGCCGGAGCCATGGTTTGCGTGTAAAACCACAAGAAAACTGGAAACACAATCACATTATACAAAGCTTGATACGGCAAGGTTTTCAGGTAGGCAGGAGATTTCAGCGGGGAGGTTCCGGCTTGTTTGGCACTCGGCACTTTGTACACAGTATTAAACATAACCATATGAAGCATCGCTATGGCTGTCACCACCCAGTAAGCACCCATTAACCACAAAAACGAAATAAAGAGATGATCGGTCATGAACTCCACTCCTTTTATTTTTTTGAAATGCAGTTGGCTAGAATAAAGGACTCAATAATTATACTTTCGATTTCGAATATGTACGCCTAATTTAATGTTTTGGCATCTAGAGGAGTAGTTAATACCTGTTTATATTATCGCTAGCAGGAACATTCTTTAGCGGAGCAGAAGTCAATATCTCTTGATGTGAAACTTTTACCTCCTATACCTGAGCCACTCTAAAAAATACTCTACTATTACTACTAGTTAGTTATGATAAAGTTTTAAAAACTCTCTATTATCTCGAAAGTGAGTCTACAAGTAACCGGCCTTTTAGTCTAATGTTTTGATGATAATTAATAACCGATTGAATAGATCCTTATTTTTACAAATTCTTAATGTTACAGAATTCCTGATAAGCCGGGAAATTTAATAGATAGGGACAAATACATATTTTGTCCCGAGTCTCTGGATGTAGTATAGTTAGAATGAGCGTGAGAATTCTGACAATAGTGTAATAGGAAGAGAGGGGTACACCTAATGAATCAGCAAACATTTTTATATCAGCCAAAGATTTCTGATGTGATGAAAAATATTAATAAGGTGATGATTGGGAAAGAAGAAGCGGCATTACTAAGCATTGTGGCTTTGCTTGCTAAAGGGCACGTACTGCTTGAAGATGTCCCGGGTGTAGGGAAGACGATGCTAGTAAAGACCCTTGCTAAATCCTTAGATTGTGAGTTTAAACGAATTCAATTCACCCCAGATTTGCTGCCATCTGACGTTACAGGTGTCTCTATATATAATCCGAAAGAAATGGAATTCGAATTTAAGCCTGGCCCTATTCTGGGTAATATTGTGCTGGCAGATGAGATCAACCGTACTTCTCCAAAAACACAATCCGCTTTACTTGAGGGAATGGAAGAAACGAGTATCACGGTGGATGGAAACCCCGTTTCTCTTAAAGATCCTTTCTTTGTCATGGCTACCCAGAACCCCATTGAATATGAAGGAACGTACCCGCTTCCTGAAGCTCAGCTGGATCGTTTTTTGTTAAAGATGAAAATGGGATATCCTACTGCAAGTCAGGAAATGGAGATGCTGAGCCGGACTTCAGGCGGACACCCGATCAACGAGATTTCGTCTGTCATCACCCGTGATGAGCTGGTGGCTTTACAGAAAGAGGTCGAAGAAGTGTATGTGGACACAACCGTAAACCGCTACATTATTGACATAGTTACAGGCACTCGTAAGCATGAAGGTGTCTATCTGGGTGTGAGCCCTCGTGGATCGATTTCCCTCATGAAAGCCGCTAAAGCCTATGCATTTGTTCACGACCGTGATTATGTCGTGCCCGATGATGTCCAGTACCTTGCCCCATATGTATTGTCACACCGTATGATTCTTACTTCTGAAGCGAATTTTGAGGGAGCAACGCCTGAAAGTATTATTGAAGAGCTGCTCTCCGCCACCTCCATTCCTGTAAAGAGGAATATTAGTGAATGAGACAGACTCTTCAATTCACAGCTAAGCTCCTCGTTGTATTGACATTGTTTGCTGTTTTATTTTCTTATGCAATGTTTCAGGGAGGCTTTGTCAGCTGGTTTCTCTTCTACGCATTTCTTCCTTTTCTCGTCTACATGACAGGGGTACTGCTGTATCCAATAAACGACTGGAAGGTAGAACGCAAACTTTCTAAAAGGGTGGCTACAGGAGGCGAAGGTGTTGAGGTGGATGTGACCCTGACAAGAAGAATCCCTTTTCCAATTTATTATTGCGTAATAGAAGAGTATCTCCCGGAGTCTCTCAAGAAACAAGACCGTCATCTTGAGAAATTCAGGGATATGGAGAAGGCGGATGAATTTCAGCAGGACAGAATGGTGAAGAAAGTCATGTTCCCCTGGTTTAAGAGACATTTACGCTACCATTATGAGCTTGAGAAGCTTCCGCGGGGAGACCACGAGTTCAAGGCTTTCCGCATCAAAACCGGGGACTTTTTTGGATTTGTTAAAAAAGAGCACGTGTATCGGGAAGAGGATAAACTTCTTGTCTTTCCTTATAAGCGTCCAGTGAAGCTCCGTGAACGTGTGTACAGCTTTGAACAGGGAGCGAGTCCCTCTTTTAAACTTAATGAAAAAAACACGAACGTCGTTACAGGAGTTCGTGAGTATATGCAAGGCGATCGATTTGCCTGGGTGGATTGGAAGACTACTGCCAAAAAGAATCAAATGATGACGAAAGAATTTGAGCAGGAAAAAAGCGTCGATATGCTCATCATTTTAAATGCGGTCTATCACCCTTCTATGAACCCTGTGAGTTTTGAAGGTTCCGTCGAATTCACGGCATCTTTATTAGAAGAACTTCATAAAAAATCTTCGCAGCTTGCTTTCATGACACTTGGAGATGGACGAGCCTATTTTCCTTTTCATCAGAATCATTCACAGACCCATAAGATTCAAGGTCACTTAGCTAAGATCAAGCCGCTTGGCCGTGTACCATTTTCTCAGCAGCTGGACCGTGAACGGGCTCAGATTCCTTCTGGGACGATAGCTTTAGTGATCAGTCATCACTTAGATGGAAATACGGAACAATCCCTCGTTAAATTAGCGAAAAAGAGTAAGCGTCTCGTCTTCTTTTATGTGCGCCCCAGGGAGCAGATGAACTTCCAGGACCATCAGCACATTAAGCTGTTAAAAAATCAGGGAATCGTTGTGCAAGTATTATCAGAAGAGCAATTGACCCGACAAGAATTTGAGGTGAGCACCTGATGCCTACTACAAATGACCAGCGCTCTGCTGTATTTAAACTTATGATTTATGTAATTGGTTTTCTATTATTCTGTGAATGGCTCCTGCCTCTGGGATCTATTACGGAAACGAAAAATGTGACGATCTTCTTTATTTATGCAACGTTTTGTTTTTTCATATCTTTTATTCAGGTTCCATGGTATTTATCTATGCCCCTCAAACTGTTGGGATTAGCCTTTATATTGGACGGACTCTATATTGCAGAAACCATTTTCAGCCGCAATTGGTTTTCAGTTCTCTATGATCAGATTATCTTTAATATACAGGTGATCCAGTCGCAGGAATGGTGGCAGATGACTCCTTTATTCCGGAGTCTGCTTTTCCTCATCCTGTTATGGCTGATGAGTTACTTGCTGTTCTACTGGATCGTCGTGGCTAATCGTATGTTCGTGTTTGTCCTGCTTACGCTTATTTATGTTACGGTGGTCGATACGTTTACGGTCTACGATGGAAAATGGGCGATTATCCGCACATTTGTGCTGGCGATGGCTGCTCTTGGTGTGACCAGCTTCCACAAAGAGATGGATAAAGAATCGATTTCTTTGGGCGGGTTTAAAAAAGGTCACTTATGGGTGCTGCCTTTACTTGCGATCATCCTTTTTTCAACAGTTGCGGCTTATGCTTCTCCCAAACTTTCTCCCCAGTGGCCGGATCCCGTTCCATTTATCCAGAGTGCTGCTGAAGGCGCTGGTCCAGGAGGAGGCGGTGTCGTCCAAAAGGTCGGATATGGTGAAAACGATAGTCGGCTCGGGGGATCGTTTATTCAGGATGATACCCGTGTCTTTACGGCTATGGCCGATGGAGAAAGATACTGGAGAATTGAATCGAAGGATACGTACACCGGAAAAGGCTGGGAAGATACATTGGAAGATCCGGTCCAAACGGTTTCTCCTGACAATATTCCTTTTCGAACCTTTACAGATGAAGTTGAAGTAGAAGAACAACAGTCCCTTATCGAGTTAACTAGTGAAGCTGATTTTCGAAAACTGGTGTATCCATATGGCACTACTTCACTTGATTCTTACCCCGAAGATTATAGGCTTCAGATTCATGAGAATACCGGTGAAATGGATACACTCAAAGGAGATTCCCCGGCTAAGCTGAACAGATACGTCATCAACTATGATTTTCCTTCTTTTGAATATGATCAGCTGCGTGAATCGAGTACCGAAGACCCGGAAGAGATCAAAGAGAATTACTTGCAGCTTCCGGATTCCCTGCCGGGGCGAGTGCGCAACCTCGCCAGTCAAATCATAGAAGACGAGGACAATCGGTACGATAAAGCAAAAGCGGTAGAGTCGTACTTTTCATCGAATGGATTCGAATATTCAACGACCGATGTACCGGTCCCTGATGAAAATGAGGACTATGTGAACCAGTTTTTATTCGAATCTCAAATTGGGTACTGCGATAACTTCTCAACCTCGATGGTGGTTATGCTGAGATCTGAAGGCATTCCAGCGCGATGGGTAAAAGGGTTCACAGGTGGAGAGCGAATTGATACCACGGATGTTACGTACAACGATGAACTTCAGAATAAATATGAAATCACAAGCGGCAATGCACATTCGTGGGTAGAAGTTTATTTTCCAGATGTCGGCTGGGTTCCATTTGAACCAACGAAAGGGTTCACGAATAATGCGGATTTCTATACAGATATAGATACCGAGGACAGTGACTCAGCAGCTTCAGGTTCAGATACGGAAACCCCTGAAGACAATATGGGCAACCCACAGCAAATGGAAGAGCAGGAAGCGGCGTCTGATTCTGAGTCCATTAACATCGATTCAGAACAGAGCTATGTATGGGTCTATGTGCTGGCTGCGTTTCTACTCCTTGCTTTACTCGTTCTGTATGTGACTCGTTACAAGTGGATCTCCGCTTTTCTTATCCGACGCTATCGTAAAAATGAGGACGAGGAAACGTTTGAAAAAGCCTACCAATATTTACTAAAAGTACTGGATCATAAAGGATTTAAGCGTAAACCCGAACAGACGCTCAGAGACTACGCTTTTGTTGTCGATCGCCACTTCCAGTCCAATGACATGCGGCGTTTGACGAATAATTATGAGCGGGTTCTTTACAGAAATGAGAGTCGCCGTTCGCATTGGCCGAAAGTCACTGAATTATGGGAAAATTTAATTAAAAAAGCATTGTCTTGATTCCTGTCAGAACCGTTGATAGAATGAATGGAAATTAGACGCATTCTTCCTTCGTATATCCTCGAGAATATGGCTCGAGAGTCTCTACCGGGGCACCTTAAATGTCCTGACTATGAAGGTGGGGATCACGTGACGAGATATGCACGGATGGATTTCTGCCTTCGCCTGAATTATTTTAACGGGAAGGTGGGAATCCTTTTTTTATAGGCCCCAGGTCGTGCGTTTTTTCTAATGAAAAGGAGTGGAAGATATGGAGCAGGTCCAAGGTATGATCCTGGTACTGGATTTCGGAAGTCAATATAACCAATTAATAACCCGCCGCATACGTGAGTTCGGGGTTTATAGTGAACTTCATTCTCATAAAATGACGGTTGAAGAGATCAAGGAACTGAACCCAAGCGGAATCATTCTTTCTGGCGGACCTAACAGCGTCTATGGAGAACATAGCTTCCGTTGTGATGAAGGTCTGTTTGAGCTGGGGATTCCGGTGCTTGGCATTTGCTATGGCATGCAGCTGATGACTCACCATTTCAAAGGAAAAGTGGAGCGTGCGAATGAACGTGAGTACGGAAAAGCAGAGATTAACATAGCCGAAGATCCGGTTATTTTTAAGAAAACTCCCCGGAATCAAACGGTGTGGATGAGCCATAGTGACAAGGTTATTGATCCGCCTCAAGGCTTTGTCGTGGATGCGACTAGTCCTTCCTGCCCTGTAGCTGCGATGAGCAATGGGGAAATTAATATGTACGGTGTTCAGTTTCACCCGGAAGTGCGTCATTCCGAATATGGCAATGATATCCTGCGCAGCTTCGTGTTTGATGTGTGTGATGCGAAGGACGACTGGACTATGGAGCACGTAGTGGAAATGGAAGTAGAGAAAATCCGCGATCAAGTCGGGGACCGTAAAGTATTGTGCGCCCTGAGCGGCGGGGTCGATTCCTCTGTTGTCGCAGCGCTGATTCACCGCGCCATCGGAGACCAGCTGACGTGTATTTTTGTGGATCACGGACTGCTTCGAAAAAATGAAGCAGACGATGTCATGCGCACGCTTGGCGATGGCTTTAATATGAACATTATCAAAGTAGATGCCAAAGACCGCTTTTTAAGCAAGCTTGAAGGCGTATCTGATCCTGAACAGAAGCGGAAAATCATCGGTAATGAGTTTATTTACGTATTTGATGATGAGGCTGAAAAACTGAAGGAAATTGATTATCTCGCTCAGGGAACTCTTTATACTGATATTATTGAGAGTGGCACGGAAACGGCTCAAACGATTAAATCCCACCACAATGTCGGAGGGCTTCCAGAGGAAATGGAACTGCAGCTCATCGAGCCATTGAACACACTCTTCAAAGATGAAGTGCGTGCGCTTGGAACTGAGCTTGGTGTACCTGAACATATTGTTTGGCGCCAGCCATTCCCAGGACCTGGACTTGCGATTCGTGTATTAGGTGCGATTACAGAAGAGAAGCTTAAAATTGTTCGTGAATCCGATGCTATTTTGCGTGAAGAAATCAAGGAAGCCGGACTTGACCGTGATATTTGGCAATATTTCACCGTCCTTCCCGATATTCGATCCGTAGGAGTTATGGGCGATGAGCGGACGTATGACTATACAATCGGTATCCGTGCGGTTACATCCATTGATGGGATGACGTCCGATTGGGCTCGCATTCCGTGGGATGTTCTCGAGAAAATTTCCACCCGCATCGTGAATCAGGTCGATCACATCAACCGTGTGGTTTATGACGTAACGAGTAAGCCGCCGGCTACGATTGAATGGGAATAAAAACGAACGTTTAAATCGTTATTTATTATTAATGTTCGGAAATAGGGTTGACGAACTACAGTCATCCCTAGTAAGATAGAGAAAAATTAAGAATTAGTAACACCGTCGTATAATTTTGGGGATAAGGCCCATGAGTTTCTACCGGACCGCCGTAAACTGGTCTGACTACGTTGGTGAATAGTTGACGCCTTGTATGGTTTATGCCTGGCTCGTCTATTGCCTCCGTATATAGGTAGACACTCTTGATCATTCAAGAGTGTTTTTTATTTGGGTTTTAACATAGAGAGAACTCTCCAAATGCAGCGGCTGGTGACAGTGAGGGAGGAAATTAGAATGAGTAAATTTTTTAAGTTTAAAGAACTGGGCACGAACTATCGTACGGAATTCATGGCAGGTCTAACGACATTTCTAGCGATGGCCTACATTCTGTTCGTTAATCCGTCTACGCTTGCTCTCGATGGGATTGAGCAGCTTCCTGAAGGAGTAACGCGTATTGATAAAGGGGCTGTATTTACAGCGACGGCGATTGCAGCTGCTGTGGGTACGTTAATCATGGGGGTTTTTGCTAAATATCCGATTGCCCTTGCACCTGGTATGGGATTGAACGCATTTTTTGCTTATACAGTAGTTCTTGGATATGGTATTCCATGGGAAACGGCACTGGCAGGTGTGTTAGCATCCGGACTTATTTTTATTGTATTAACGGTAACCGGCCTGCGCCAAATGATCATTGATGCAATACCTGGGAATTTAAAACTTGCCGTCGGAGCTGGGATTGGCTTGTTTATTGCTTTTATCGGCTTTCAAAACGCGGGTATCGTTCAGAATAGTGATGCGACGCTTGTACAGCTTGGAGATTTAACAGCTGGACCAACGATGCTTGCGATTTTCGGGATTATCGTTTCGGTCGTATTCCTTTCTCTGGGCATTAAAGGCGGTATTTTCTACGGGATGGTTCTTACTTCGATTGCCGGAATGGTAACAGGGCTGATTGCGCCGCCTACTGCAGTCAATGACGTCGTAGGTTCTGCGCCAAGCGTGGCGCCGACTTTTGGGGCGGCATTAACCCACTTTGGCGATATCTTTACGATTGAAATGCTGGTCGTAATTCTAACCTTCTTGTTTGTCGACTTCTTCGATACAGCAGGAACGCTTGTAGCGGTGGCGACACAGGCAGGATTTATGAAGGATAATAAATTACCTCGTGCCGGACGTGCACTGTTTGCGGATTCCGCAGCAACAGTTGTCGGATCCGTGGTAGGTACATCAACGACTACCTCTTACATTGAATCCACGGCAGGTGTAGGAGCCGGAGGACGGACAGGCTTTGCCTCTGTTGTAACGGCTGCCTTTTTCTTACTGGCGCTGTTGTTTTCGCCATTATTATCCGTTGTAACCGCACAGGTCACAGCACCTGCCTTGATTATTGTCGGTGTGCTGATGGCATCCACTTTGAAAAATATTGACTGGGACCAATTTGAAATCGGTGTGCCGGCCTTCTTTACGATTGCTGCTATGCCGCTGACGTACAGTATTGCTACGGGTATCGCAATTGGGTTCATCTTTTATCCAATTACGATGCTGTTAAAAGGACGTTCCAAGGAAATTCATCCAATTATGTACTTCCTGTTCATCATCTTTATTCTTTACTTTGTGTTCTTAGCTTAATAGACGTATCTCAAGGTGCAGCTTATTCCATACAAGCTCCCGTTTGTGGAAGATTTGATTTCGAGATATTTGTTGAGCGGAAGGTCCTCCGGGGGACGATTTCACTTTCCGGCCCTGCACGACGCAGGGTCGTTCGACGTTGCCACAGGAAGTGGCGGTTTTAGTCGAACTTCCTATATGTGCTGAGCCTCCTCAAGCTAAAGCTTTCCGGGGTCTCACCGATCATGTTTATCCCGCAGGAGATTCCTATGGGATTTCAAATAGGGGTTCTTGTATGAAAAAAAGCCCTCCGTTATGATGCATTTGTACCTACAAATACAAACATCAAAAGGAGGACTCCTCTATGAATCATAAA
>NZ_JAIVAL010000008.1 GCF_020171985.1 Halobacillus halophilus | reverse complement strand
AAAAGTTGAGATTGATTAGCTCTTTGCACACCGAATGTGCTTGTTTGAATTCCTTCTATATTGAAAGAATATCTTGACGTACTGGTTGGTTCGTTCAGTTTTCAAAGATCAAAAGTTTTCGTTTGCCGCTTCAAAACAGCGACTTAATAATCATATCATTGTGACTCGTTTAAGTCAACAACTTTTTTTAAAATGATTTTTGGCTTGCCGTTGCCGGCTTGCCGTGCTGTCTTAATGCGACAAGTAATAATATACCACGCTGAAATAATGTTGGCAACACCTTTTTGTATATTTTTTAAATTTATAGTTTCATAGATGTTTCACTTAGCTTTGAAGGGCTGATCATCTTCCTTACACAGACAAAGAGCCAGGGTCCACTCTCCCCTGGCTCTTCCTATTACTATAAGATCCATAAATGAATCGCAGTTATGGAGATCACTCCCGGTACTCCTAATAAAGCGGAAGCAATAGCTGTAAAACCATTGATAGGAATGTGTAATCCAAACTGGGCTCCAAACAAATTGATAAAAAACAACAAAATTACTGCAACAATCAAACGAGTAATTGCCTGCCCTACCCACTTAATAGGAGCGGAAGGCAAACCTACAATAAGAAGAAAAGGGATGGTCAACCCTAATAATAGAATGACAAGCACCGGATCCATAAAAAACCCCCTGTCCAATAATGACTCTCACTAAAAAAGCCTATGAGTCTGGACAAGGGTTTATGAATGAATATTTAAGAAAGTGCGTTAAGACCCCGGTGTCGTGCTTCTCTAAGAAGGTATAAGTATTTCGATTTAGTAAGGGCGAGCTCTTTCAAACCCTCTTCGCTTGGTTCAATACTTTGATCGATAATACTGTTCAGGTTTTCCCATTCCTTTTTCAATTGCCTAATGTTCATAAGAAGCTGCTGATCCATATCTTTAGCTCTACCTTTTTTCCTGCGAAATTTGGCAGCCACCTTCATTAAAGTTCTCTTCTCCCTTCAAGAGCCTTGGACAAGGTTACTTCATCCGCATATTCCAAGTCTCCCCCTACCGGAAGTCCGTGAGCAATTCTTGTCATACGTATTCCAGAGGGTTTAACCAACCGTGATATATACATAGCTGTAGCCTCTCCCTCTATATTAGGATTGGTGGCGAGAATTAATTCTTCAATCCCTTCATCTTTTAACCGATTAATGAGACTTTCTACATTAATGTCTTCAGGTCCAATGCCATCCATAGGAGAAATAGCTCCATGCAGCACATGGTATTTTCCGCCGAACTCTCTCATTTTCTCCATCGCAATGACATCTTTAGGATCCTGAACTACGCAGATAAGGGTTTGATCTCTGGATTCATCCTGGCAGATCGAACAAGGGTCCTGGTCTGTAATATGACCGCAAGTAGAGCAGTGGGTAAGCTCTCGTTTTGCATTTACTAATGACTTTGCAAAATCCAGTACGTCATCTTCTTCCATTTCTAAGACAAAAAAAGCCAGACGGACAGCCGTCTTAGGGCCGATCCCTGGCAGCTTTGTAAAACTGTCGATCAGTTTTGATATCGGTTCAGGATAATACATGAATACTCCTCCTAGAACATTCCTCCAGGCATACCTTTCGTGAATTCACCCATTGTATCGTTGGTTTTATCATCCACTTGTTTAATAACATCATTGGTTGCCGTAATAATCAAATCCTGAAGCATTTCTACATCGTCAGGATCGACTACTTCTTCGTTAATAGAAATGTCCGTGATTTCTTTTTTACCATTAGCTGTTACTTTAACCATTCCTCCGCCTGCAGAAGATTCAAACGTCATCTCATAAAGCTCTTCCTGAGCTTTCATCATTTTCTTCTGCATTTTCTGCATTTGTTTCATCATATTGTTCATGTTTCCTCCACCACGCATGGCAATTCCTCCTTAAATATAATCAAACTTAGTCTTGTATTTCTATTAAATCATCACCAACAAGCTTTCTTGCTTCTGATACAAGAGGATCCTCTTCTTGAGAAGATTCTCCTTCTGTTTCATCATCTTCTCCACTTTCTTCACCCGGTGCTGCTTTTTGCTTTTGCACAAACTCTTCCCGGACTTCCTGCCAGTTGGCTTCAGGAATAGGAATGATGGTTAAGGGCTTCCCTGTAAATTCTGTGAGAAGCGGTTCAATCGTTTTCTGGTGCTCCAAAGCTAAGGAACAGTGAATATCGTACCTGAATGCTAATACAAGTGCTTTAGGAGAGGCAGCCCTTGGTTTACTATTCAACAATGTGGCATGAGCTGGAGCGTTACTTTGTTTTAAAGCTTCCATAAAGTCCGCCCACCGGCTTTGGACATTTTTAATTTCTTCTTTAGATGCTTCATTTAAAACTTGCCGGATTCGCTCATATGGAACATTATAACTTCTTCTGCCGGATTTTGCAGGTGTGCGCTTTGGTTTTTGAGGAGCCTGTTCCTGCTGGGACTGTACTCCTTGTTGCTTAAGTGAACTTAATTCCTTCTCGAGTTCGTTCAGTTTCTTTGAGAGTTCCCTGACGCTTTCAGAATCCTGAGCAGGTGCAGAGGCAGGTGCAGTATCCGGCTTTACCTCCACCATATTAAGGAGAGCGATCTCGATGAATACCTTTGGACTTGTGGTCCATTTCATTTCTTGCTGACACTGGTTCAATTCTCGGATCGCCTGCTGTATCCAGTAAGCGGAAAGTTCTCCGGATAATTTACGAAATGTATCATCAGGTATCGCTCGTTCTAAGTTATGCGCCAAGTCTGGAGCACTTTGAAAGAGCAGTATATCCCTCAAATAGTAGATCAAATCAAAAACGAAGCGTCCAGGATCCTTTCCTTGCTGAATCAAATCGTCCACAGCTTCTAATGCATCTTTTACTTCATGGTCATGAAGAGCCTGAACGACCTCAGCCAGTCTGCCTTGAGATACCGCTCCTGTAACGGCAAGCACATCCTCAATCGTTACTTCCTCTTCACTATAAGAGACAGCCTGGTCAAGCAGACTTAAGGCATCCCTCATTCCGCCTTCCGCTGTAAGAGCTACGATCTCTAATGCTTCTTCAGCAATTGAGATCTGTTCGGAAGCTGTTATCCCTTTCATACGTTCAACCATCGCTTTTTGTGAAATCCGTTTAAAATCGAAACGCTGACAACGCGATATGATTGTTAAAGGAATTTTATGGGGTTCCGTGGTTGCTAAAATAAATATGACATGCTGAGGTGGTTCTTCCAATGTCTTTAGCAGCGCATTAAAAGCTCCCATGGAAAGCATGTGAACTTCATCAATAATATATACTTTGTAAGTTACCGCGCTGGGGGCATATTTGACCTTATCCCGAATCTCCCGAATTTGTTCCACTCCGTTGTTAGAAGCGGCATCAATTTCAATGACATCGGATATGGATCCATCCTGTATGCCTAGACATGCTGAACACTCATTGCACGGTTCCTTGGCAGGGGAACGTTCGCAGTTAACCGCTTTAGCAAAAATTTTCGCAGCACTGGTCTTTCCTGTACCACGGGGCCCTGAGAATAAATAAGCATGAGAAAACTTATCCTGCTCAATGGCATTTTGCAATGTGCGCGTAATATGAGTTTGTCCAACAACATCTTCGAAATTTTTCGGGCGCCAGACACGATACAAAGCCTGATAGCTCATATAACCGTTCTCCCTTTTTAGTCTCTTCTCCATTATACCCGATTGAAGGTTTGGATGTGAACCTTAGACATTTGAGTGTTTTAGATATTTCCTATATAAAAGGCTCAGTTAAATCTCAGTGTTGATTTTAAAGTAAAGCTCCCGTTTGATGAAGACTTGATTTCGAGATAAATCAGGTCCGTTACTTCATATAGAGAAGGGATGGCTGCGGAAACAACTCGCTTTCCTGCGACCCTGCATCGTGCAGGGCCGGAAAGCGAGTTGTTTCCTGGAGAACCTTTCTCCACACAATATCTCGAAACGGAGTCTTACACAATCCGGCCCTTTAGTTCAATAAGTCCCTATTTAAAAACAGAGCCACGTTTAACCTAGCCTATAAAAAAAAGCTGTTATGATAAAGTATCATAACAGCTTTCTGGGTCATTCTTTATGTAATGCCGTGCACCCACCTTCGATGGCGAGGCCCCAAGCGTTACTCATGGTTGTGGCTCTATCCAGGCACTCCCGCGGCACACGAGATGGTCAGCTTACTGCTGCTTCCTTCCGGACCTGACAGGGTTCACTGGTTCTCGTTGCGCAGGACCTGAATGTCAACACCACTCACATGAGGCAGGCCTTGAGACCTTGCCACCTCGGGCGGGAATTCGGCCTCGCTATAGCGGATTGCGAGTATAGGGCACCGCTACCTCCCCGCTTAGCACGACATTACTATTATATCGAGGCATAGCGAATAATGCAATCCTTTTTTAAAAATAATTATAAATTGGACTTACCCTTTTTCTGAGAACGAATTCTTCGAAAGAAATCAGTAAGCAATTGTCCGCACATATCTTCCATTAAGCCGGGAACCACTTCGGCTCGATGATTAAAGCGATCATCTTCCAGCAGGTTCATCAAAGTCCCTGCACATCCGGCCTTGGGATCTTTAGCTCCATAAACCACTCTCGGTATTCGCGACTGCAGAATTGCTCCCGAACACATCGGACAAGGTTCAAGCGTTACGTAGAGAGTGCAATCTTCCAGCCGCCAGCTGCCGATGATTCCGTTTGCCCTCTCAATTGCAATGAATTCTGCATGGGAAGAAGCTAACTGAGAACCCTCTCTTTGATTATATCCGCGAGCGATCACTTCATCATTATGAACGATCACAGCTCCAATCGGGACCTCTCCCTCAGCTTCTGCTTTTTTAGCTTCTTTTATAGCTAATTGCATATAGTGTTCATCGTTATTCATAGAGATCTCCTTCTGAAAATGTAAGTGTTATTCCCCTTTTCCTTCTCATACATTTATAAAGATGAGAAAGGAGTGATCTACATGCAGATCCACGTGGTCCAATCAGGGGAGTCTGTATTTTCGATAGCTAACCTCTATGATAGTACGCCAAATGCTATCATTGATGCAAACGAACTGGAAACCCCTGGTGATCTGGTTGTAGGGCAGGCAATCGTGGTCCCGATTGTTGGGCAGTTTTATTTTGTCCAGCCCGGCGACAGTTTATATTCCATTGCCAGCCGGTTTGGCACAACAGCTGAAGAGCTGGCACAAGTGAACAACCTTCAAGTCAATCAGACTCTCCAGCCAGGCTTCCGTTTATACATCCCGGAACAACCGCCTGTTAACACCTCGGCGAATGCTTATATTGAACCTTTTGGTGGAGAAGTGTCGGATACTTTACAGTCTTCTGCAGAAAACCGTGCACCTTTACTTTCTTATTTAGCACCATTCAGTTATGAAATTCAACCTGATGGTTCCCTAAAAGCTCCTCCTCTGGATAATTTTAAAGCCATTGCGGATAACAATGACGCTTCGTTAATGATGGTCGTGACAAATCTAGCTGAAGATGGATTCAGCGCAGAGTTAGGCCGAACGATTTTAACAAATGAAGATCTTCAAAATACTTTACTCGATAATATTATCCAAACGACCCGAGAAATCGGTTTTAGGGATGTTCATTTTGATATGGAATTTCTGCCTCCGGAATTAAAAGAGAATTACAATCAATTTCTAAGAAAAGCCAAAGAACGTCTATCCGCCGAGGGACTTCTTATGTCTACAGCCCTTGCTCCTAAAACAAGTGCCGATCAAGAAGGTCTGTGGTACGAAGCACATGATTACAAAGCACATGGGGAAATTGCGGATTTTGTTGTGCTGATGACTTATGAATGGGGCTATAGTGGAGGACCTCCTCGAGCGGTTTCACCTATCGGACCTGTTACAGAGGTCGTAGATTACGCTTTGACCGAAATGCCTGCGAATAAAATTCTGTTAGGTCAGAACCTATATGGCTATGATTGGACCCTGCCTTATGAACCAGGGGGAGAGTTTGCCAAAGCCGTAAGCCCGCAAAGAGCCATCCAGATTGCCCGGGAAAATAATGTGAATATATCTTATGATGAGGAAGAACAAGCTCCCTTTTTCACTTATACAGATGCGTCTGGGAGTGATCATGAAGTATGGTTTGAAGATGCAAGGTCCATTCAACAAAAGTTCGACCTTATTAAAAATCGAGGATTAAGAGGAATCAGCTATTGGAAACTGGGATTGTCCTTTCCTCAAAACTGGCTGCTCTTAAGTAGTCAATTTAATGTAGAAAAAAATCAATAATATTTCCGCTCCAGACAGGGATGCAGAGATATCTCAGGCTGTCTGAAAGCGGAATGTAAAAGCTTACTTTAATCGGCAGGAACAAACACAACCTCTCTATGGTTGATTTCTGTCTGATGGTAAGCTTCTTTTAATCCTTTCTTCTCGATATCCTCCTTTGAAACCATACGGTAAGGAATCTGAACTTCAAAGGAATACTCGAGAGGAAAAGGGCGTAAAGATACCTGTTTTTCATCTACCCATTGAGGCATGATACCGCCGGGTGCAAAATCGAATGACTGCCTGAATCCATTTTTAAACCAGGAAACTTCTTCGTCCTTAGAAATACCAGGTTCCTGCATACAGATATACAGAGAAAGATCATCACAAAACTGCAGCCTCTGGAAATGGAGCTGATAGATATCCTTAGGAATATCCCGCTTCATTGCTTGATACAGGTTTTTCTGTCTATCCGTTTCATCCGCTAAAAAAGAACGAATCTCTGGATCATCACTATCCTCCGAAAAAAAAGATTGATAATGCATGCTGCATAGCATCCCGGCATACAGAGATTGATCAGCAGCCTCCGCGATACCACGCTGATAAGCCTCCAGCTTCTCAGTGAGGGGATAATCTATAAACGAATAAGGTCTATTTTTTTCTTCATTCCATATTGGATCTTTATCCAGAGGAATCCACGCACGGTCATGCTGGGAAACCGCCCAGTCCGCTTCTTCTCTAAGTTTTGAACGAAGCAAAAAATCTTTCTTCCAGTTTCGTACGATCTGCCCGGAAATCTTAGCGTGTTCATGTTGTTCAATCATTAAAAAATGGTGTTCCTTCTCATTGACAATCATCGACTTCCTCCTTCATCTCTCACTTATGTACAGCTGTTCATTAGTGCTATACTTTTAACAGAGGTGATATCTATGAAATTCCCTGTAAAAAAGAATCCCATTCTTATCCTGTTAGTTTTAGCTTTAATACCTCTTGGCATGATTGGACTGTTTACAGAAGACTTCGTCGAAGGGTGGATCGGTCTTATCATCATGATCGTCGTCTCCATCCCTCTACTATGGGCACTCGTCCGTTCTTACCACGAAATCACAGAAGACTCACTGATTGTGACGTTTGGTCCTATTATTAAAACCATCCCCCTATCTGACATTCAATCCGTTTCCTACACGTACAATCCCCTCTCCAGTCCAGCCTGGACCTTTAAAAGAATCGCAATCACCCAGTCTCATTATAAAACGATTTTGATTTCAGTACCACAAGATGATGAAAAATTCAAAAAATTGTTGGAAGCTAAATGTCCCTCAGCAAAAATCGAATTACCTCTCTATAGAAAATAAGTCACGAGGAGAAGATCCTCGTGACTTATTCTTTAGGGTAAGACTTTATTTATTTTAGAAGTTTAAGTGATTCTCGATTAAATGCCGGGATGTCATCTGGATTACGACTTGTAACCAGCTGATTGCCGCAAACGACAACCTCTTTATCTTCAAAGTCTACTCCTGCATACTCCATATCGACAGCAATAGATTTGAAACCTGTAGCTTTACGGCCTTCCAGGGACTTAGCAGTAATTAAAAGCTGCGGACCATGGCAGATTGCAAAGACTGGCTTTTTCTCATCCATGAAATATTTAGCGAATTTAACGAACTTTTCATCTCCGCGTAATTGATCAGGTGAGAATCCTCCGGGAATCAATAAAGCATCAAAATCTTCCGGCTTTACATCATCGATGGAAGCGTCAATTTTAACAGTAGCATCGCCTTGCTTACCTGTTACTTCTTTACCTGCTTCCCATTCTATTGTGGTCACTTCATGACCTTCACTTTTGAATTCATCTACGGGTTTCGTGTACTCTACATCTTCAAACATAGATGTTACGACACAAGCGATTTTACTCATATTCAATCATCTCCTTGAATGACATAGTTAATTTTTAACACATAGGATATCTTCCCGTATGGATGAATGTTAAACCTGATCAACTTCAAATAAATGGATAATCAGCTTTCGAAATCTTTCATGGAAAACTGCTGAAAAGTGGTATCCCGCTGATTTTTATAAACTGTCCTGCCTGCAATGGTATTGATAATATGAACGTTACGATGCACAGACAGCCCAAGATTTGTGGCTCCCGCTCCGTGCGAATGAACGAGGTTGGTTAACGTAAAAAAGTGGTGATCGCGGTTATCGTTAAAGACCAGCTGATAATCCCTTGTAACCTTGAATACGTTTTCCCCTTCCCATTCAATGGCATTCTTATAACGATTCATAAACCATGATGGAATATGAGGCTTATATCCAAGAGCTAATACTACTTTTTCAGAATGATACGTATAATCGACATCTTCCTGCCATTGCTTACAAGACAGTTCATACCCATCTTGCACAGCTTCAATTCCCTGAACTTCCGTCATAGGCTGGATGAGAACCCGACTGTCTCTTTGACCGGCCGTCCGGTGGTACAATTTCGTATAAAGCTGGGTTAATGTCTGCGGATCTATTCCATTCCGAAGCGGTTTTAAGGTATCTAACGTCTGCTCCCGCTGCTCAAAGCTCAAGTTGTGAAAATAATCAACATAGGACGGGGTGAAAGCCTCTTGAGCAAATTTAGCTTTATCTAAAGAAAACAAACCGCCTGACCTTGTTAACAAGGTCAACTTCATATCCTGGCGTTCCTGCTCCTCTAATAAATCCAGGAACACTTCAACGGCACTTTGACCGGATCCTACCACCGTTACATGCTTTGCTTTAAGCAGGTTTTGTTTTTCGAACAAATATCGGCTGGTATGAAGAACATCTTCATTCGGTAAATCCTCCATACCGTCTAATACAAGAGGTTCGTTTCCTGTACCCAGAACGACATGTTTCGATTTCACGTATTTTCTTTCACCTGTTGCTTTCTCTTCTACAATCACTTCGTAATGCGGATGCTCGGCATCTTTCTTATCTATAACGTCAAGCACCGTATGGCCGAAGTACAAAGAATCGAGCTGATTCGCTACCCATTGCATGTAATCGTTGTATTCCTGTCTTGGGACTTCGAAGTGACGGTGGAAAAAGAATGGGAACATCCGGTCATGCTCATACAGGTAATTCATAAATGTATACGGGCTTTTGGGATCAGCAAACGTCGCCAAATCAGCGAGAAATGGAACTTGTAAATCCATTTTTTCGATTAACATACCCGGGTGCCATATAAATTCAGGAGTCCTCTCAAAAAATATCGCATCTATATCGTGTGTCTGATCTGCTAATGCGGCCAGTCCAAGATTGTAAGGACCAATGCCAATACCGATCAAATCATATATTTGTTCATCCATATAATCACTTCCTCTGTCATCACTTTACCCTATGATGATTAGTTTGATTCTTTCCAAAGCTGCTCCATAAAGATAACTAATACTGTTCCTACTAATAAACCGTTACTCATTAAGTTTTGCACAATGCCCGGAAGGCCCTGGAATACTTCGGAGGGCAGAAACATTAATCCTATCCCTAATAGAAAGGACACACATAAGATCGTTAGTCGTCTTTCATCCAGGTTTTCACTCGCCATATTACTCAGCCCAAGTCCCATTAATTGAACAAACGTTGCCAATAAAGCAGCATTTGCCACAGGGGATGGAATGCCGGAAATAAAGGTGACCAGGGGTGGAAAGAAGGCAATGACGACCATAATCATAGAAGCGTATAAGAAAGGCCGCTTCCTCTTCTGCCCTGTCAAATTAATAAAGCCTGATGAGGAAGCAAGCGGAACATTAGCAATGGATGAAAACATAGCGGAAACCCCGTGGGTAACTCCTAAAAAACTACTTCCTTGATTGATCTGATGGTATGTAAAAGCCGGCTTTCCATAAATAGAATGACTGACAGCCACAACCGATGCTACGATATTGGACAAAAGAATGACAGCTGTTATGAAAGCAAGAGGAATTACATTCCATTCAAAAACAGGCGGTCCCCACGCCAACCATTCAGGCACGGAAAAAGCCCCAAGATTTCCAGTATCCTTAGGAGAAGTTCCAATTACGGCTTCATACACGAGCCACCCGGCTCCTATACCTAACAGTACAGCATAACTTCTCAGCCAGCCTTTTCCGAAAATCGACAATCCTAATACTAATAAAAACGTAAGAAAAGCTACAGCTGCCGGTCCTAAATGGATGGACTCAACCTCCTGCTGAATTCCTAACATTCCTCTCAAAAAAGTACCGCTCAATTGAACGGTAAGTAAAAAAAGAAAAGCACCGGTTACGAGAGGTGTAAACACAAATAAAACCCGGTGAGCCAAGCGGAAAACACCGAATAATAAAAGAAAGCCCCCGGTCCATAACATAGCTGCCTGCAAGGTTTGGAGAGTTTCCATATAACTCTTTCCAGCTTCAGCTCCCGAATAGGCCATCACAGCAAAAATACTAATCCATAATCCAGCAGGTCCTTCCATAATAGGCAGCCTGTGGCCGAACATCCCCTGTAAAAAAGAGGTTACGCCAACTACAAAAAAAGTCCGCTGCATTAAACCAGCAACTTCTTCAAAATTCAAATTAAAAATTGATCCGATTACGATAGGGAGCGCCACTGCACTAGCCAGTAGAAACACAAACCACTGGGAAGTCTCAAGGGCTGTTCCCATTCGAGAATTGGGTTGTTCACTCATAGGTCACACCTGCATTTTCTTTTCAATCATTTTCCTTTAATTTCTTCTATTATCCTAACATAGCATTTCGCTGAATGTCTTAATCGATGCTCGTGTTTCACGTGAAACACGTTTCGATATGTTTTCATTAAAAAAAGGTGCGCACAGAAGTCTGTACGCACCCTGGTGACCAAGATTATTCTATTATTCTTCAAGCGTTGAAGTATCTCCAGTAGGCAGTCCAAGTTCCCAGGATTTCAGCAAACGGCGCATTATTTTACCACTGCGCGTTTTAGGGATCGTATCCTTAATTTCAATTTCTCTTGGTGCTGCGTGCGCGCTTAAGCCTTTTTTAACGAATTGACGAATGTCTTCAAGTAAATCTTCTGATTCTTCATATCCGTCCCGGAGTGTTACAAAAGCTTTAATGATTTCGCCGCGTTCAGGGTCAGGCTTTCCAATAACCCCTGCTTCCGCTACGGCTTCGTGCTCAATCAATTTACTTTCTACTTCAAATGGACCAACACGCTCTCCGGAAGTATTAATGACATCATCCAAACGTCCCTGGAACCAGAAGTATCCTTCTTCATCCTGATAAGCACTGTCTCCAGATACGTACCAGCCGTTTAAGAAATAACTTTCAAATTTACCTGGATTGTTCCAGATGGCACGCATCATAGAAGGCCATCCTTCTTTAATAGCAAGGTTACCCATTTGATTAGGAGGCAGTTCATTCCCCTCATTATCTACGATAGCCGCAACAATGCCCGGGAATGGTTTACCCATTGAACCTGGACGGATATCCATAGCTGGATAGTTACAGATTAGCATGGCTCCAGTTTCAGTCATCCACCACGTATCATGAATGCGCAGGTCAAAGGCTTTAAGACCCCAGGTAATAACTTCAGGGTTAAGTGGCTCTCCTACACTTAAAACATGTCTCAATGTAGAAAGATCATGTTTAGCTGCGACTTCTTCTCCAGCGCTTAATAGTTTACGAAAAGCTGTGGGAGCTGAATACCAGACTGAAATGTTTTGCTCGGCGATCGTCCCATACCAATCATCCGCACTGAACCTTCCACCACGGATCACGTTTGTTACACCATTTAGCCAAGGAGCGAATATGCCATAGCTTGTACCCGTTACCCAGCCAGGGTCAGCTGTGCACCAGTAAACATCATCCTTTTTCAGGTCAAGGACCCATTTACCAGTTTGATAGTGCTGGATCATGGCATTGTGCACATGATAAACGCCTTTAGGTTTTCCTGTAGAGCCAGAAGTATAGTGAAGGAGCATACCGTCCTCGAGGTCTACCCATTCAATATCAAACTCTTCAGAAGCCTGATCCATTTCCTCTTCATAGGAAATGTAGTTGCCAGGAGCATCTCCCCCTACAAGCACTATTTGCTTCAAGTTGGGCAGGTCATCTACGGGGACACGATCCAGAAGTTCTGGAGTGGTGATCAGCATGGTGGCCTCACTATCTTCCAGCCGGTCACGGACGGCCTGTTCCATAAATGCTTCAAATAATGGACCTGCAATTGCCCCAACCTTAAGTATTCCGAAGAAAGCAGCATAGAACTCGGGACTTCTGTGCATAAACAGGAATACACGGTCGCCTTTTTCTATATTATGTTTTTTTAATACATTGGCAAATTGGTTACTCTTTACTTTTAATTCTTCAAACGTCAGCTTTTCTTCACGCTCAGGTGATGTGTAGATCAAAGCTGCCTGATTTTTCTTCTGTGGATCTTCAGCATGTTTATCAATCGCTTCATAAGCGATATTTACATTTCCAGTCTGACTCCATGTGAAATTACTTTTCACATCATCCCAATTGAATTGTTCGTACGTTTCTTTGTAGTTTTCCATGTTGTGGTTGCCTGATCGAGCTGGTATTGGTTGCATGTCCATAAGATCACCTCATTAGATTGTTTTTTTGTAACCGTTTTCTCAAGATTGGGTAAGAAAACCCTGAAAATTCAAATCAGAGTTTCTAAGATGTTTTCTGAATATTTCATGATTTATTTACTATTCTAGGTTACTTCCACCTATTTTTAAAGTGTTATGCCCAAGAATTTACATAAAAAAGCCGCAAATACGACTGAAATTGACAGTTTTAAAAGGGGTTTATATAATAAAAACAGCGTTAGAACCCATAAAAATAGAGGTTTCTTAGCCACCCCCTCTATAAAAAACTAAGGAAGCTGAAGAACCAAGCCGCAGCCCTTAGGGTTGCGGCTTTTGTAATGGAATTAACTTCCACCTCAGGTCATCCAGAAAATGGATAACCTGAGGTGGCCACTATACTTTTGCTAGGAGTGTTCATAATGCCTGGACGTAATGAAGATGATTTAAACCTTTCTCTGCTTGGAAATCAAGGAACTGCTTATTCCTTTGAATATGATCCGGAGGTATTGGAAACCTTTGAGAATCAGCACCCAAACCGTGATTACTTTGTAAAATTTAATTGCCCTGAATTTACGACCCTCTGCCCCAAAACCGGTCAGCCGGACTTTGCCACCATTTACATCAGCTATATCCCAGACCGTCTGATGGTGGAAAGTAAGTCATTAAAATTATATTTATTCAGTTTCCGTAACCACGGTGACTTTCACGAGGACAGCATGAACACCATTATGAACGACCTCATTCAACTGATGGACCCACGTTACATCGAAGTATGGGGGAAATTCACACCACGAGGAGGAATTTCCATTGATCCTTACTGTAACTACGGAAAGCCTTCTACTAAATTCGAACAGATGGCCGATCATCGAATGATGAATCATGATCTGTATCCTGAAAAAATTGATAATCGCTAACGATTCAGCAGAGAGGGGAAGCCAGAATGGCCGAAAAAGATGTAATCGCAGAAACTCGTTTTCCAAATACATTAGCCTCTTTAACCACAGATTTACATGACTTAGGGGTAAAACCCGGCGAGACGCTGCTTGTACATGTATCTATGAAGTCACTGGGCTGGGTAAGCGGCGGTCCGCAGACCGTTATTCAAGCCTTAATGGATGCCCTGACAAGTGAAGGTACATTGGTTATTCAAACCCATTCTCCTACCTTGTCTGATCCCGCTGAATGGCAGAATCCGCCGGTTCCTGAACACTGGCACGAGACAATTCGCCAGACCATGCCAGCTTATGATCCGGAGAAAACTCCTTCCACTTATCTGGGTGTTGTTCCTGAATTATTCCGGAAGTTTCCCGATGTCCATCGGAGTCATCATCCCGCGTTTTCTATTTCAGCCTGGGGTAAGAATGCCCGCGAGATTACGAGCGAACATCCTTTAGATTATTCATTAAGCGATCATTCTCCACTCGGAAAAGCTTATAAATTGGATGCAAAGGTGCTATTATTAGGTACCGGTTATGATGCCAATACCAGTTTTCATCTATCAGAATACCGTGCAGGTACTCGTAACCTGAAAGAAAACGGGGCTCCTCTGCAAGTGGAGGGAGCTCCCAAATGGACCATTTATAAAGATATTGAGTTTGATGACGATTCCTTCGAAGAAATAGGAGAGCAATTTGAGCAAGAGAAAATGGTGGTCACCGGCAAAATTGGCCTGGCTCACTCCAGGCTGTTTTCCATGCCTGAAGCGGTGGACTATGCCGCAGAATGGTTAAAAAGCAAAGATCATTAAAAAAAGGGTGCCTAATCCGGCACCGTTTCTTTTTTTATTTTTTATCATTTTTATATTGCATATAAGCGACCTGTGTAACAAGGAAGTCTTCCATTCCATGTTTTCCATCAGCACCGCCAAGGCCTGACTTACGCATGCCTGCGTGATAGCCTTGCACTTCTTCAAAGTTTTCACGGTTCACATACGTTTCACCGAATTTCAATTCATTGACTACTCGCATAGCTTCATTCAAATCATCGGTGTAGACGGAAGAGGATAGTCCATATTCCGTATCATTTCCTTTATCAATGGCCTCATCGAGTGTTTGATAAGTGGTGATTGGAATAACCGGGCCAAATATTTCTTCCTGCATAATGGCCATGTCGTGGGTGACATTCGTCAAAATGGTCGGTTTATAAAAATAGCCCTGATCTTGATCGCCGCGTTCACCGCCAGTTTCAACTTTTGCCCCTTCATCTACAGCCTGTTTAACCATACTTTCCACTTCTTCCAGACGGTCCTGGCTTACAAGTGGACCTACATCAGCATCTTTATTTTCACGAGGGTTGCCGAGTGTGCAGGATTCAAATTTATTTTTAAGCTGTTCAATTAATTCTTCTGCTTTACTTTCGTGGACATATACCCGCTCAGCGTTCGTACATGCCTGACCATTATTGGCAAGTCTTGAGGTAAGAATGCTTTCTACAGCAATATCAAGATCTGCATTAGCTGTTACAATGGCAGGCGCTTTGCCACCCAGCTCCAGGTTGACCTTGGTAATATTTTGAGCTGCTGCTTCCATAACCTTCGTACCGGCTCCAACGCTTCCCGTCATGGATATCATATGAACATTTTTATGAGAAGCTAAGGTATTACCGATTTCAGAGCCTGTACCCGTGATTAAGTTGTACACACCTTTTGGAATTTCTTCCATACTATCAATAATTTTTGTGAATTCCATAGCTGTATTCGGCGTCTGCTGACTAGGCTTCAATACAATAGTACAGCCTGTCACAAGAGCCGTAGCTACTTTTCTAGCCAGAATAAACATAGGGAAGTTCCATGGTACAATTCCTGCTACAACGCCTATCGGTTTCTTATAAATAAAGATATTTTCATTCGGACGATCACTTGGGACGACATCGCCTTCAATTCTTCTCGCCCATTCTGACATATAACGGAAATAATCTATCGCTAAATCAATTTCTCCGCTTGCCAGTTCGTAATCTTTCCCTTGCTCTTCCTGTAAGAGATCGATAAACTTATCACGATTTACTTCAATTTCATCGCCAAGTTTTCGTACAATCTTTCCTCGTTCAATATTTGGGGTAAGTTCCCACTCTTTTTGGGCACCAGCAGCAGCGCTTACGGCGCTCTCTACATCATTTTTAGTGCCTTTCGGTATTTGAGAAATAACTTGTTCGGTTGCTGGATTAAGAACTTTAATCCATTCATTTCCTTCAGATTCTATATATTGACCATTAATATATAATTGGTGTGTCTGCAAGATGATAACCTCCTGATTGGTATTTACCCAGTGCATTCCACCTGTTTACAAATTATAAACAAGCAGATATGTTATCCCTGAAGGTTTAGTGAAAGAATATAAACCCTGAGGCAATAAGAAAGGAGGAAAAACGATGAAAAAACAAAACCAAATGTTTATCATTTTAGGACTTATAGGTATTGGCAACATCATCGCAGCTATTATTTTATTGTTCCAGATTCAAGACCTCATGGTATCCATGGTTTTGTTCGCTTCTGGAATTCTTCTGATTATAGGCGGCTATGCAGACCGTAAAGAACGAATAAAACGTGCGAAGCGTAAAAAATAAATTTACATGGCATTAAAAAAAGCCCTGAAATCAGGACTTTACTTCCATTCCAATACGTAACCCTTCACTGTTTTCTCACGGCCATCTATACTGTTTTGCTCCGCTTCAAAGTAAGGGTATTCTTTGTCTAAGTGGTACTGTATGGTCTCTGGTTGCAAATAAAGCTTGTACTCCAGATTATTCACTTTATGCAGGGTGATATCGGGTACAGTGGTCTGCTCACCTTGATCGTCAATCAGAAGAATATCAATGTGATCAAAACCATTGGTAATTAAACGGTCTTTTAGATTCATATGCGGGATTCCTCCATGAACTTATTCTATTTTACGGTACCCACATGCACTATCCGACAAACTTTCCATTATATGTACAAAGCGGGATATATTCCCGCCTTTTATTTTTAATACCCGTAACCACGGCCACCTACATAAGATGCACCAATGATAACTAAAAGGATGAACAATACTACTAGTAGGGCGAAACCGCCACCGTATCCTCCGCTCATTTCATTCCCTCCTCTCTTGCTTACTTTACTACCATATTCAGTTCAGGAAGGGATGACAGGGCAGGAGCGGAGTTTTTTATTTTTGGGCTCTGTTAACCCTATTTTTCCGGACAATAATCGTTTGTTTACTTAAGGAACCGCCCACCTAAAGAATCGAACACTACTCTAAATAAACGGAAGGTTTCCTTTAGAGCCCTCGAGGATTACAGAGGAAAAAATCGTCTTATTCCGAGCCAGGCAAAGTATAAAGACTGGGTAAAGAAAGCCATCCCCCATAAGGGTGCCGGTATAAATTTAGTAGCACGTGCTAAGTTGGCAGCATCACCAGCCTGCATCGGGGAGACGAAACTAATCCACATAATTTCAAAAGCGCTTGTAACTGCCTCTACAAAAACAAGCGATGCTAAAAATACGAGCACATATTCAATAAATGTCTGGTTACCGCTTCGCAACAACCAGATAAATCCTGCCCCAAACGTAATTACCCAGAAGAGCCCATAACCATTTCGCACCCAAAAGACTAAATTAACCGCTAAAAAAGCAAGAAGGATATAAATCATCCACTTATACTGCCCTTTGGATATTAAATAAAAAAAGATGAATGCAAAAAAAGAGGCAAAAACATAACCTGAAATACTGGTTAAGAAATGACTGATCCATGAAGAATGCCCCGTTAATGTAGTTCCAGAAGTGTTGGGCAGCAAAGAAATTCTGCGCACCTCACCTCCCGTAATGAGGGCCGTTAACGAATGACCACTTTCATGGATCATCGTGTTCAGAATCGCAAAGTACTTTCCAACGATAGGCATTTGAGTTAGTAACAAAGCCACGATGAGTCCAAGAATAATTTGTGTTTTCATTGGTGATATCCTTTCTTTTCGTAATATCTTTTCTTTGTACTTAACTTTTCTCGAGCGATATAATGTTCTATAGCGGAAATCACGATAAGGAGGCAGAAAAGATGCAAATAAAGCTGTTACGTTTACTTGCCTTCCTCATTATAATTGTACCATTAGCCGGGTGCTCTGCTTCTTCGGAAGAGAAAAAGAGCTTGACTATTTCAGCAGCTTCCAGCTTAACAGATGTCATGAAAGAATTAACCGATACATATGAAACTAATCATAACGTTAGCATTAAATTGAATTTAGCCAGTTCTGGCAAGCTGGCCCGTCAAATCGAACAAGGAGCACCTGTAGACTTGTACTTGTCTGCTAATCAAAAGTGGATGGACCAGCTTGAAGCTGGTAAGAAAATTGAATCGGAAACTCGCCGAAACTTTACTTCTAACCATCTGGTTATAATCGGAGCGCAAAGCAATAACGAATTAACATCCTTGCAAACTTTGGCGAATCTACCACCTGAATCACAAATAGCAGTGGGAGAACCCGAAAGTGTTCCTGCTGGTTCTTATACGAAACAGGCCCTCCGAAAGATTCACCTTTGGGAGTTAATCGAAAAGCAGCTGGTTTTCGCCAGTGATGTACGCCAAGTCTTAACTTATGTAGAATCCGGGAATGTATCTTATGGAATTGTATACATGAGTGATGCTAAAATATCAGATCAGGTTAAAGTGCTGACAGAAATCGATCCTGAATTACATAAACCGATCGTGTACCCGGGGGCTGTTTTATCTGACAGTACGTACAAGCAAGAAGCCACTGATTTTTTAAACTTTCTCAGTACGAAAGAAGCAAAAGAGATTATGAAAAAATACGGATTTCAATCGTAAGCAGGAAGTGAATGTTGACTATGAGCTATTCTCCTCTATTCTTATCTTTAAAAATCGCAGCCATTGCTACCCTGCTTGTTTTTGTAGCCGGGGTAATACTTGCCCGAGTCATTTCCAGAAATTTATTTCCCGGGAAAAGTATTCTAGAATCTGTGTTTCTACTACCCCTTGTTTTACCACCCACTGTAGTAGGTTTCGGTCTGCTTTATCTATTTGGGAAAAACGGAATACTGGGTAAATGGCTAATGGACTGGTTTGGTGTGCAAGTTGTGTTCTCCTGGATAGGTGCTGTAATTGCTGCAGTAGTCGTTTCATTTCCACTTATGTACCAGAGTGCGTCGGCTGCATTTCAAAATTATGATTCAAACGTAGAGAATGCGGCTTTAACGATGGGGGCTTCCAGACTGAAGGTTTTCTTTACGATTTCCTTTCCTTTGGCATGGCCGGGATTGCTGGCCGGAACGGTTCTTTCCTTTGCCCGGGCACTTGGAGAATTCGGGGCCACCTTAATGATTGCAGGATATATTCCAGGTCAGACGGATACCATTCCGTTAGCCATCTATTTCGCGGTTGAAGCTGGACGTATGGAGCAGGCAAAAATGTGGGTTCTTATTATTGTAGCCCTGGGTTTTAGTTCCACCTTATGGTTGAATTGGTGGACCAGGCGTAACGTACTTTTGTTCAATCGTAAATCTTAGCAGGAGGCCTAATCTATGCTAAACCTTGATTTTCAAAAACGTCTCAATCACTTTCTCCTTGATATAACGGCTTCTTTTCAAAACGAAATTATCATTTTATTTGGCCCCTCAGGCTCTGGAAAAACGACTACTCTTAACTGTATAGCTGGTCTGAGTCACCCGGACGAAGGCCAGATTGAGCTGAACGGAGAGAAGCTCTTCGACGGAAAATCCAAAGTTCCGGTTCAAAAACGGCGTATTGGCTACTTGTTTCAGAATTATGCACTGTTTCCTCATATGACTGTCCAAAAAAACATCCAATATGGTTCTAATGATGATGAATTAGTCCGGCAATTAACTGAAGTAGTTGGTATTCAACATTTGATGACAAGCTACCCTCATCAAATATCAGGAGGAGAAAAGCAGCGAGTTGCCTTAGTCCGTGCTCTTGCCACTAAGCCCAGGGCTTTGCTGCTGGATGAGCCATTTTCTTCCCTGGATCGACAAACGAGGGAGCAGTGTCACCAGGAACTACTCCGACTTCATAGCAGGTGGCAAATCCCTATCATCCTCGTAACCCACGATGAAGAGGAAGCCAGGAAACTTGGCGACCGGATCCTTCCCATGGATCAGGGTAAGCTAGGATCTCCAGACGAATTTTGGTAAGGATTCACTTTTTATTATTTTTAAATAATATGTTATGATGAAATTATAAGACATATACTTGTTTGAATACCTGTAGATTAAAGTAATGTCTCTCTCGGGCGTTGGAATTCTGTTCCAACGTCTTTATTTTTGTATAACTTTTCCAAAGTTTGTTTATAATGACTTTGAGGATGGCCATTTGTTAACCTTAAGAGCAAATGGCTTACTCCTCCTCCAACTTTTCCGCAGGTAAAGCTGCGGTTTTTTTGTACAAAAAAAGACCCGGCATCCATGAAAGGATGCCGGGTCTTTTCAGTTACGATACTAATGCCCCCGGCAGGATTCGAACCTGCGGCACACGGTTTAGGAAACCGATGCTCTATCCCCTGAGCTACGGGGGCAAAAAGCGTACATGTAATATTATACAAAACATAGGCTTGAATGAAAAGTGAATTCTTCTCAAATTCCTTCCTTCCTGTTACTTCAACTCTACGGATATGATAAAATATAGTTTGTCTGTCTGAACGCTCAGGATAGTTATCATTATAAGCCGTTCCCCCAGGTCGCTTTTCTCTATAGTTTGAAAAGATTCGATAGGGTGTTCGTGCTTTTCTTAATTGAGTTTGAAGGAGGAGAAGAGATGGGACATATACCTTTCATTGCGGTTGAAGGGCCCATTGGTGTTGGGAAAACGTCTCTGTCTAAAAAGCTCGCCTCCCAGTTTGATTTTCATTTGCTCAAGGAAATCGTTGAGGAGAATCCGTTTTTAGGCAAATTTTACGACAATATTGAAGAATGGAGCTTTCAAACCGAGATGTTCTTCTTATGCAATCGGTTTAAACAGCTCGAGGATATCGAACGGAAGTATTTGCAGTTAGAGAAACCCGTTATCGCCGATTATCATATTTCTAAAAATATGATTTTTGCACGACGTACTCTAAGAGAAGATCAATTCCAAAAGTACTCTCAGATTTTTGACATATTAACGCATGACATGCCGCGTCCAAATATCATTGTTTATCTGCATGCTGGTCTCGATACCCTGTTAGATCGTATTCGTATGCGGAACAGAGATGTTGAAGCCAATATTCAACCCTCTTATTTAGAGCAGTTATCCAGAGACTATGAGGACTTCATGAACCACTTTGAAGCGGCTCATCCTGATATCCCTGTCATTCGATTGAATGGCGATGATATTGATTTCGTAAAGCATCAGGATGATTTAAATTATATTGTTGAACTCGTAGAGCAGCACTTAAATAAAGGAGAAGTTATTAAATGAACGCACGTGAACGCTATGGAATACCACATGACAGCGTCATTACAATTGCAGGCACAGTCGGGGTAGGTAAATCTACCATGACCAATGCATTAGCTGATGCCCTTAATTTTCGTACTTCTTTTGAAAAAGTAGAAACCAATCCTTATCTTGATAAGTTTTATCATGATTTTGAACGTTGGAGCTTCCATTTACAAATTTACTTTTTAGCTGAACGTTTTAAAGAGCAGAAAAAAATCTTTGAATATGGCGGTGGATTCATTCAGGATCGTTCGATTTATGAAGATACAGGGATTTTTGCCCGTATGCATTATGAAAAAGGAACGATGTCTGAAATAGATTACCAAACGTACAAGAATTTATTCGATGCCATGGTCATGACTCCCTATTTCCCACATCCGGATTTATTAATTTATCTTGAAGGATCGTTTGATGACGTTGTCGATCGAATTAAAGAGCGAGGCCGTCCAATGGAACAGGAAACACCTGTGGAATATTGGGAGGAAATGTTCAAACGTTATGAGAATTGGATTGAGAATTTCAATTCCTGCCCAGTCCTTCGGCTGAATATAGCAGATTATGACGTATTAAATGATGAGAATAGTATCGAACCTGTTATGGAAAAAATCGGGCACTTTATCCAGCAATCCCGCAAATGGCGTTCCAGCCACTTACTCACGTAAATGAAAGCCTGAAGAGATTAGAATCTCTTCAGGCTTTTTATGTGTGCCTATTTAACGTGTAAATTAGGTAATATATGGGAAAACACATCGATATAGAAAGGAGAATACATTCCATGAAAGATCGATTCATTCCCGTTACATCCGTGGCCAGTGGAACAGAGCAGCCTGTAGCTGCAGATATCCACTGCCTGCCCATCCAAGTCGTAAATGTATGTTTTGTTGGAGATCTTAATCATCCTAGAGATTGGGTACTGATTGATGCTGGTATGCCAAAATCCGCCGATGAGATTATCTCTGCAGCTGAAGATTTATATGGAGAACAGGCTGCACCTAAAGCCATTATTCTAACACATGGACACTTTGACCATGTAGGAGCTGTAGAAAAGCTGGTGGATTATTGGAAAGTTCCTGTATATGCACATGAATTAGAAATGCCTTATCTCACCGGCAAGAAAGACTATCCAGAACCAGATACAAGTGTAGACGGAGGGATGGTTGCAAAAATGTCCCGGATATTCCCAAACGAAGGGATTGATTTAGGAGAACACGTCCATCCACTTCCTGCTGATGGTACTATTCCTTATATGGAGGAGTGGAGTTGGGTCCATACTCCAGGTCATACAGAAGGTCATGTCTCGCTTTTTCGTAGAAAGGATCGCTCCCTCATTGTAGGAGATGCTTTTGTTACGGTGAAACAGGAGTATTTGTTTAAGGTACTCACGCAGCAACAGGAACTAAGCGGCCCGCCGCGTTATTTAACTACAGATTGGAAAGCTGCCTGGAATTCTGTAGCTAAGCTTGAATCCTTACACCCTAAAGTAGCTGTAACAGGACACGGTCTGCCAATGGCAGGAGCGCAGCTCCATGAAGAACTGGCTATATTAAATCAAGAATTTGATAAGATAGCGATACCTGAGAAAGGAAAATTTGTAGATCAGGAGAAGAATTAATCTGCCGGTTCGTTAAACTCTACGGCAGATTTTTTGTTTATAGGGGGTTACCCTTTGAGAAGGATGTTAGCTGGTAGGTTTAAAATTAAACAATTTAAAAAAGCAGCCTTCGAAAAGACTGCTTTTGTTCTATAAATCTCCAATATTATGCGCTATTGTTGATAATAAAATGGCGGAGGAGGAGGGATTCGAACCCCCGCGGGGCGTTAACCCCCTGGCGGTTTTCAAGACCGCTCCCTTCAGCCAAACTTGGGTACTCCTCCGTGTGACCGACAATGAATATAATATCACGGCTGAGGAAGCCCGTCAATATATATTAAAAACTTTTTTCAGTTCTGTAGAAAAGAGAGGAAATATGTCGTATCAATTCTTATCTCATTATAAGAATCATGACGTATATAGTCAATTTCCTTAATTCTAAAGCCTATTAAATCTCCACATTACTCTTCCAGTAAAGCTCCCTTTTCTGTAAGACTCAGTTTCGAGATAAATTGGGTCCGTTACTCTATATGGAAGCAGGCAGGTGGGGAAATAACTCGCTTTCCTATGGGGGAACGGTGAGCTTCCTCGCTCGTTTCACTCCCTGCGGGATCTCACCTAGTCCCTACTCCCATGGGAGTCTCGTCATTTCCCCACCAGCCCAACTCTAAATTTGCGAACGGACCCTTCCAGAAGAGAAAAGTTCTCCTCCTTAATCTGCAATAAATACTTTTATGACAGGCTATTGCGGGTAGTTACATCCTGAAAATAGGTATAAAACCACGCGGTCTATTTCGTCAGCACGCAGGTGCTGTTTTAAGTGGTTTCGAGCTCTTAGTGACCGCAAAGGGGCGGAAGGGAACGGCGAAGACTCCTGCGGGATGAACATGACAGGTGAGGCCCCGGAAGGCGCCAGCCTGAGGAGACTCAGCGCATGCCCGCGGAAAGCGAGCCGTTCCCTGGAGCCCCTTTCTCCACACAATATCTCGAAGTCGAGTCTTACAATAACCGGCTTATTACTTAATAACGGTAATGTTAAGAATAGGATCAAAAAAACCGCACCGTCTATTTTGCTCGGTGCGGCTTTTATAGGCTTTATATTATCGAATGAACTCTTTACCACCCATATATGGACGAAGTACTTCAGGGATCTCTACAGTGCCATCCTCCTGCTGATAATTCTCAAGAATCGCTGCTACTGTACGTCCCAGGGCAAGCCCGGAGCCATTTAAGGTATGAACAAATTCTGGCTTTCCTTTCTCTTCACGACGGAAACGAATACCGGCGCGGCGAGCCTGAAAGTCTTCGAAGTTAGAACAAGAACTGATTTCACGATACGTCCCGTAGCTTGGAATCCACACTTCAATATCGTATTTCTTAGCAGCCGTGAACCCAAGATCACCTGTACACATACTCATCACACGGTATGGCAGTTTAAGGAGCTGCAGAACCTTCTCAGCGTGACCCGTGAGTTCTTCCAGCACCTGATAAGACTCCTCAGGTTTAGCGAGCTGAACCAGTTCCACTTTATTGAATTGGTGCTGTCGGATCAGACCTCTTGTATCACGGCCTGCAGACCCTGCTTCTGAACGGAAATTGGTACTGAAAGCTACAAACTTCTGTGGCAGGTTCTCACTGGATAGGATCTCTTCACGATGGTAGTTCGTGACCGGAACTTCTGCTGTTGGGACTAAGAAATAGTCCCAGTCTTCAATTTTAAATGCATCCTCTTCAAATTTCGGAAGCTGACCGGTTCCTGTCATAGAGGTGCGATTCACAAGTTGAGGAGGAAGCATTTCCTGATAGCCATGTTCATCCGCATGTAAATCCATCATGAAATTTAATAGTGCTCGCTCCAGACGGGCCCCGAGTCCTTTATAGAAAACAAACCGGCTGCCCGTAACTTTCGCGGCACGTTCGAAATCCAGAATATCGAGATCCGTTGCTACATCCCAGTGAGCTTTGGCTTCAAAATTAAAGTCCGGCAGTTCTCCCCACTGTTTAGCTTCCACATTATCTTCTTCATCTTCTCCAACAGGAACACTTTCATGGGGAATGTTAGGAATAGAAAGGAGCAGGGTTTCTAATCGTTCTTCTACCTCTTTTAGTTCAGCATCCAGATTCTTGACGCGATCTCCTACTTCACGCATTTCTTTAATCTTGTCATCCGCGTCCTGCTTTTCCTTTTTCAGTTGAGATATTTCTTTAGAGACTTCATTACGGCGAGCTTTTAACTCTTCCGTCTCTTGAATCAGCTCCCGGCGTCTTTCATCCAAGTCCCCAAAGGCATCCAGTTCGGATAAGTCCTCACCGCGTTTATTTAACTTCTGCTTCACTTCTTCAAAATTCTGGCGTAAGTACTTCATGTCCAGCATGTGGATCCTCCTCATTTAAATTATTTAATATAAAAAGCTCCCGTCCCTTGTAAATAAGGGACGAGAGCTTGATTATGCTTCCCGCGATACCACCCAGGTTGAAGATTGAAGATCAATCTTCCGGCTTAACTCATAACGGTGAGCACCGGTTCGACTTACTACTATTCAGTCGAACACTCAAGGATGGATTCACACATCTTTTTCATCAGTTCTCACCAGCCACTGACTCTCTTAAAGAAAAAGGATGACGCTACTAATTCCTATCATCGCGTTAATTATTAGTTATTGTGTCTAATAACATTAGCGGATATTCAATCATAATGCAAGTGATTTTTTAGACTCTTCCACCATTTTAACAAAATGAGCGGTCATTCGATGGTCTTCGGTCAATTCGGGATGGAAGGAACAAGCCAGATAACCATCCTGCTGAGCAGCTACAATATGTCCATTATACGTAGCTAATACTTTACCGGATTCACCTACTCTTTCAATATAAGGAGCACGTATAAATACGGCATTGTATCCTTCAGCCACACCTTCGATATCGAGATCCACCTCAAAACTTTCGCGCTGCCTTCCGAAGGCATTACGGCGCACATGGATGTCCATCAGACCTAAATGTACGTCATACGATCCATCAATTTCTGAAGCAAGCAGAATTAATCCTGCACACGTACCGAAAATCGGTTTTCCCTGTTTTCCGAAATCATGAAGTGGCTCTAGAAAATTATACTTGTCAATGAGACGTCTCATTGTGGTGCTTTCACCACCGGGGATAATGAGACCATCAATATTTTCAAGCTGTTCAACTTTTTTCACTACGACACTTTCTGCACCTGAAGCTTCGATGGAACGTACATGCTCACGGAAAGCTCCTTGAAGTCCTAATACACCGATTGTAGTCATGATGCATGTCTCCTTTAATCTATCCTAAATCATTCAACGATCGTAAATATAAACAAAGAAGGAACCGCGGATAAGGGCTGTCTCAAAAAACCCTGATCCGCCTGTTCATTATTTATTGACTGCGGTCCTGCATACGCTGATCCGCAGCAAGAGTAGACATTTCCATGCCCTTCATAGCTGTGCCCAGACCTCTTGAAAGTTCGCCAATCAATTTATAGTCATCATAATGCGTAGTAGCTTCTACAATTGCACGAGCAAAGCGTTCCGGGTCGTTGGATTTGAAGATACCTGAGCCCACGAATACGCCATCTGCGCCAAGCTGCATCATCAATGCTGCATCAGCAGGGGTAGCGATTCCACCGGCTGCAAAGTTTACGACAGGGAGGCGCCCTGCTTCACGGATTTCCATAAGCATATCAAATGGAGCTCCATTATCTTTCGCATAAACCATTACTTCATCTTCAGATAAACCGCGAAGATGACGAATTTGAGACTGAACTTGTCTCATGTGACTAACGGCTTCTACGATGTTTCCTGTACCAGGTTCCCCTTTAGTACGAAGCATGGAAGCTCCTTCACGGATTCGGCGTGTAGCTTCTCCCAAGTTACGGCATCCACATACGAATGGAACGGTATAATCGTCCTTTTTGATGTGATAAACGTCATCGGCTGGCGTGAGCACTTCACTTTCATCGATATAATCGACACCTAAAGCTTCCAGTACACGTGCTTCGGTAATGTGCCCGATACGAGCTTTTGCCATGACCGGAATAGAAACAGCATTCATAACGTCTTCCACGATACTTGGATCAGCCATCCGAGCTACGCCTCCAGCTGCACGAATATCCGCTGGTACGCGTTCAAGAGCCATGACGGCTACCGCTCCCGCTTCTTCAGCTATTTTTGCCTGTTCAGCATTTACAACGTCCATGATGACGCCGCCTTTTTGCATTTCTGCCATTCCGCGTTTTACGCGATCTGTACCTGTTTGTGACATAATATATTCCTCCCTGAATCGACTGTATATTATCAATCATTTGCATGATGTGAATCCAAAATTCCTTATTTACTATTGTAACTCAAAAAAGCCTAAAATCCTACCAAATAAATTGGCATTAACTGTTAGAACCAACTTTTCACCATATCTACAGCTCCAGTGAAAATATCGCTAAAGAACTCACCGATTCCGCCTATCATCAGCATAAACCAACTGGATTTTTCAACCGCTCCGGTTGTTACCAAATCTACGGAATTGTGGTTTTCAGATAATAGATTATCATAGGATTCTTCTCCATTGTAAACAAGATAAGCCGAGCCTACTTTGGCTCCTTTTTCAATAGGGGCCACAAGCTTTCCATCCTCATCCAATTGATCTTCCGAAAGGTTATATTCTATGGAGTATTGTTCCTCTTCCCCATTTTTAATCAGCGTTTGAAGATCTGTATTGGTTTCTACCTCTACCTGATCCTCTTTTCCTTTAGCTACTTCAACTTCAGATTCACCTTCCAGTTGATAGCCTGCCTCATACAGCGTCTTCTCCTGGAAATGCTGAAAACCGTAATTAAATAATTTTGCTGTCTGCTGGAAACGGGAAGCTCTTGAATCAGTCTTCATAACCACTGCAATAAAGCGCTGACCATCTTGTTCAGCTGTCCCTGTAAACGTGTTGCCTGCGAGTTCTGTGTAACCCGTCTTTAAACCATCAACCCCGTCGTAACCAAACTGGGATAGTGCGCCTGGCATATCTGGTAACATCCAGTTCCAGTTTGTAATCGTCTGGCCATCAAATTCGGCCGTTGGCTGACTCGAGTAATCTAAAGCTTCAGGATAATCATTAATTAAGTGGTAGGCAAGAAGTGCAGAGGATCGTGCTGAGAGCATATTGGTCGCATCAGGAGCTGTTCCTTCAGGATAATTATCCCCCAGGTGAGAATTATTCAATCCAGTGGAATTAACGAATTCATAATCCGGAAGTCCCATTTCCTTAGCTTTTTCATTCATCATTTTAACAAATTCCGCTTCTGTACCTGCAATCAATTCGGCAAGTGTAATGGTCGTCGCATTATCCGAATTGATGGCCATCGCTTTATACAGATCGCGTACTTTATAATCTTTATTCATTTTCAAGCCGACGCCGGAGAATTCAGGATTAGCTGATATATCGTAAGCGTATTGGCTGATTTGTGTAGTGGTATCCCAGCTGATGCTGCCGTTCTGTATCGCTTCCATAACGAGGTACTCTGTCATCATTTTCGTCATACTAGCTGGAGGTAGAGTAAGGTCTGCCTCTTTTTCATATAAAATCTTTCCAGAATCAGCATCTACTAGAATAGCAGATTTCGCTTCTACATTAACTGTAGCCGCGTATGTATTCCCTGGATTCATCCAGATTGCGGACATGCTCAAAATAAAGGCCATCATGACGGCCAGGGATGTTTTAAAAACTTGTTTCAACTTTCTCGACCTCCACCCACAAATTATGTATTATACCCTCGTTATTTTATCATATGGCTTAACAAAAGAATAGACAGGGAAATAGTCCCTGTCTATAAAAATGACTCAGATTAAATGGAGTAGTTTGGTGCTTCTTTTGTAATTTGTACATCGTGAGGATGGCTTTCACGCAAGCCTGCTCCGGTAATTCTTGTGAATTTGGCATCCGTCCTCAGAGCCTCGATCGTCGGGGTTCCGCAATACCCCATTCCAGAACGTAAACCGCCCATCAGCTGGTGAAGCGTATCCGCAAGAGGTCCTTTGTACGGCATACGTCCTTCGATTCCCTCTGGTACGAGTTTTTTGGCTTCCTGACCACTTTGGAAGTAACGGTCTTTAGAGCCGGATTCCATAGCTCCTACAGATCCCATTCCACGATACACTTTAAAACGGCGTCCCTGGAAGATTTCGGTTTCTCCTGGACTTTCTGACACACCAGCGAGAAGACTTCCAAGCATCACCGCATGGGCGCCTGCCGCAAGAGATTTTACAATTTCACCTGAATATTTAATACCGCCATCGGCGATAACAGGTTTGTTGTATTTCTCTGCTTCCATCGCACAGTCGTGCACGGCAGTAATCTGTGGAATGCCTACTCCGGCCACAACACGGGTTGTACAAATGGATCCAGGACCAATGCCTACTTTGATCACATCGGCTCCTGCTTCAATTAGTTCGCGTGTTGCTTCTGGTGTACCAACGTTTCCGGCGATAATATTCATAGAAGGATACTTGCTTCGAATACGCTTCACTTGGTCGATTACGCCCTGGGAATGGCCGTGGGCCGTATCAATAACTAAAGCGTCCACTCCAGCAGAAACAAGTTTATCAACTCTTGTCATAGCATCTGCTGTGACCCCGACGGCAGCAGCGCAAAGCAGACGGCCTTGTTCGTCCTTCGCCGAGAGTGGAAATTCGATAACTTTCTCGATGTCTTTAATGGTGATTAGACCTTTTAGGATTCCTTCGTTGTCCACTAAAGGAAGTTTTTCAATTTTGTATTCCTGAAGAATCTTCCCGGCTTCCTCAAGCGTAGTTCCAACAGGTGCTGTTACCAGATTTTCGCTTGTCATCACTTCACTGATGGCCATGGAATAGTTATCGATGAAGCGCAGATCGCGGTTGGTAAGGATCCCCACCAACTTCTGTTCTTCCTGGTTATTCACAATCGGTACACCTGAGATTCTGAATTTACCCATCAGGTGCTCCGCGTCGAAGACCTGATGTTCAGGAGTTAAGAAGAAAGGATTCGTGATCACGCCGCTTTCGGATCGTTTTACACGATCGACCTGCTCGGCCTGTTCTTCGATCGACATATTTTTGTGAATGACACCGAGACCGCCTTGTCTCGCCATTCCTATTGCTAAACCGGCTTCTGTCACTGTGTCCATTCCTGCACTGAGAACGGGCATATTCAGTTTTAAGGTGGGCGAAAGCTCTGTAGCTAATGATACGTCACGCGGTAATACATCTGACTTTGCAGGCAGTAGAAGCACATCATCGAACGTTAAGCTTTCTTTCTCAAATTTATCTGCACGCATGCTTGATCTCTCCTTTTATTCAAATAGTTTGGGTAAAGGTGGGGAATAATAACCGATAACTATTTAAATTACTATCTTATTGTTATTTACAATACGACAATGACTGTTGTTTTTCAACCATAAAAAAATACCATAAATCCCCTGTCGGAACTGCTTTCCAGACGCTTTCACGGAGCACGATGTAGGTAAAGCGCTTTCTGCTTTACTTGCAAAAATGAAGATAAACTTGATGAAAGGAGAGGCGCTCCCATGCTTAAGGAAGAAACCATTCTTAATTACTTACAAGTAACCGCTCATACAAGACCATTTTTACTGGCCTGTTACGAACATATAAACAATCCGAGAGCTTCTCACCATGCCTACCAGAACGCTGAAAGATTTATATATGGTTTAAATCTGGGAAGTGACTACTGGGAGTCTGCAAAAGCGACTCCTTTGAGTGTCCAGCCGCTCCTTTTTTATTATGGACTCAATCACTACTTAAAGAGCTGCCTTCTAACGGTAGATCCAGGCTATCCAGCTACAGCCAAGGTTTTAGCTCACGGTTTGTCGACCAGAAAAAGAAAGAAACAGCATTACCGCTTTTTAGAGGATGATATTCGAGTCCAGCCCCATGGACTATTTCCTCATGCAGCAGATCATCTGTTCCAATTTACCTCGTCAAAAGAAAAAATCTCAATGGATGAATTGCTGCGTCCCTTAGAAGCTATGGCTCCCATCTACGCCTTTAAAAACTTAGAGCATCCGCCCGTAAATGAACACTGGCCTCCGCTACTTGCTTACTTTGCCGTTCTGTATAACTTAAGCATGCTAGTTCGCTACGAAGGAGAATGGTGGGGAGAAATGCAGCAAATGAGGGATCGGGAGGACTATGTATTTATCATCGAATTTTTAAAAAGTGCCAGCGACCAGATTCCTATGTTAATCTCCGCATGGTTAAAAAAACAGCTGACATCTGTTCTTTGATATCAGCTGGATCTTTCGTTACTCCAATATTTCTTCTATATGTAAGTGCATATGTTCTTTTAAGTGATAAATTTCTCCATCCTCTTCTAAACGAATCATCGGTCTTGTGGGATGAGTTTGATCTACAAAGACAATTTCCGCTCGCCGATTGTTGGACAGTCTTATATTCGTGCCGGTTGAATAATTGGTCAGTCCTTTCACTAAAACTTGAATCACGGTGTGATCATAGCGTCCGAACTGTTCCTTCAGAATATTCTCGAGGACTTGAAAAGGAGAATGCTTTTGGCGATACACACGTTCCGAAGTCATGGCATGGTACATATCACTAACCGCAATGATCTGACTATAGGATTGTATTTTGGTATGGTCCAGTCCAAGAGGATAACCGGTTCCATCCAATCGCTCGTGATGCTGTAAAATGGCAAGCTTGGCGGGACGGCTCAACGCCTGAATGTTTTCTACCAGACGATAAGAGTGTGCAGGGTGGTGTTTAATTTGTTCAAACTCCCGTTCTGTGAGCGGAGCCTGTTTATCTATTACTCGTTGATCGACTCTGGCCATTCCGGCATCACTGAGTAATCCTGCAAGCCCTACTTGAATCCACTCCCCGTATTCATAGTCCATTTTATAGGCTAGATAAGCGGCCATCACACTCATCGCTACACTATGGTGATAAAGGTAATCCCAGCTTGATGAATAATGATGAAGTCTGAAAATCTCCTGCTTCTCCTGAACCGCACTTTCTAATAAAGGCTCGATTACTTTACGGATAGCCTTAATATCCAGAGATCCTCCTGCCCGCCAATCCGAAAACCATTTCTTATAGGAGTGAACGGCATGTACGTACTGGTCGTGAAAGGTGAGGTTCTCACTTGACTCCATGGATCCATAAGGCTTTGTTTCAATCGGTTCCTCATCTACTGGTTCTTCCGGAACAAAAGGAGAACCATCTGAAAGTTTGTTCGCAACTTCTACGGATTCAATTAGAAATTTCTTTAGCACTTGAATATGTATAGGATGAACTAACGTGTTTTTAGGAATAATTGGATTTTTAGTACGGCCCATCACATCTTTTGTTATTAAAGCGCCCGTAACCAATTGGGAAGGGTGCACCCGCATATCATTTTCCGCCTCTCTTAAAAGGAGTATAGCTATCGTAATCCACTAAAATATCTTAAAAAAAAGCCACCTGCCGTAAATTTCGACAGGCGGCTTGGCATTTCCCAGCAAACGGGGGAGGTTATTCTTCAGGAGTGTCGTCCACTTCGTTAGAATCCTCTGATGATGTTCCGTTATCTTCATTCTTTTCAATGGCTTCTTCAATGATTTCTTCTTCTTCTTTTTCAGACTCCACACGAGCTACCGTGGCAACTTCTTCTCCGTCTCCAAGACGGATCAAGCGGACACCCTGAGTATTCCTTCCGGTTTCAGAGATACTTTCAAGCGGCATCCGGATCAGCACTCCACTTTCCGTGATGATCATGATATCTTCTTCACCATTCACGGCCTGGGTAGCGACCACATAACCATTTTTCTCGGTAAGGTTACACGTAATAATTCCTTTACCGCCCCGATTAGTAATGCGGTAATCCGTTGCCGGAGTCCGCTTCCCATACCCTTTGCTAGTGACGGTAAGTACCTGCAGGTCGTCCTCCAGGATTTCCATGGATACAACGCGGTCGTCGTCTCTAAGTGAGATTCCTTTCACACCCGCAGCCGTACGGCCCATTGCACGAATCTGATCTTCGTTAAACCGGATGAGATAGCCATTTCTAGTACCAATCATGATATCCTTTTGACCATCTGTCAGTTTCACGGAGATCAATTCGTCGTCTTCCCGAAGTCCAAGGGCAATCAGACCGCCGCGGCGGATATTCGCAAATTGGGAAAGGGTTGTCCGTTTGGTGATCCCGTTCCTAGTTGTGAATAGCAGGTACCAGTCATCAACGAAATCTTCTACGGTAATGACGGCGTTAATCCACTCATCCCGCTCAATGTTCAGCATATTGATAATGGGAATCCCTTTAGCTGTTCGGCTGAATTCAGGAACTTCATAGCCTTTAGCTTTATATACTTTACCTTTATTGGAGAAGAACAGCAGCGTATTGTGGGTGGAAGTGGACAGTAAATGTTCCACAAAGTCCTCTTCGTGTGTGCCCATTCCCTGTACACCACGTCCGCCTCTGCGCTGTGAACGGTACGTGTTAGCAGGGAGACGTTTGACATAACCTTGATGCGTCAAGGTTACAATAACCGTTTCTTCCGGTATTAAGTCTTCGTCTTCAATAAAGTCACTGCCGCCCAGCACAATCTCAGTACGGCGTTCATCGTTAAAGCGTTCTTTCACATCTTCGAGTTCTTCCCGGATTATTTCCAGAACTTTCTCTTCATCAGCAAGGATAGCTTTCAATTCAGCAATCAGCTTCATGAGATCCTGGTATTCGTTTTCAATCTTCTCACGTTCTAAACCAGTCAGACGTTGGAGGCGCATATCCAGAATAGCTTGAGCCTGGCGATCAGATAGCTCATAACGCTCCATCAAACCGCTTTTGGCAATGTCTGTGGTTTGTGATTCACGAATGAGCGTAATCACTTCGTCTAAATGATCCAGAGCTACACGAAGTCCTTCCAGGATATGAGCTCTCGCTTCCGCTTTACGAAGTTCATAAGCGGTTCGACGCTTGATCACTTCTTTCTGGTGCTCTAAATAGTATTCCAGGCACTGTTTCAGGTTCAATACTCTTGGATGACCATTCACCAGAGCCAGCATATTAATACCAAACGTGGATTGAAGAGCCGTCATCTTGTAGAGGTTGTTCAACAGCACATTCGGATTAGCATCCCGGCGTAATTCGATCACGACGCGCAGACCATTACGGTCGGACTCGTCCCGAAGGTCCGTAATGCCGTCAATTTTCTTGTCGCGGGCAAGATCTGCTATTTTCTCAACAAGACGAGCTTTGTTCACTTGATACGGAAGTTCCGTAACAATTAAGCGTGCTTTCCCATTCGCCTGTTCTTCGATTTCAACATTTGCCCGGACAGTAATGGATCCTTTTCCAGTTTCATAAGCTTTGCGGATACCGCTTAGTCCAAGGATTTTCCCAGAGGTTGGAAAGTCTGGACCGTAGATGTGGTTTTCCATCAATTCCTGAATGGTAATATCCGGATCTTTACTGACGGCAAGTACAGCATCAATCACTTCACCCAGCTGATGGGGAGGAATATTCGTAGCCATCCCTACCGCGATACCGGAACCACCGTTCACGAGTAAGTTCGGGAATTTGGCAGGCAAGACAAGAGGCTCCTTCTCTGTACCGTCATAGTTGTCATCATAATCAATCGTATCTTTATTGATGTCGCGCAAAATCTCCATGGAGATTTTGGACATTCTTGCTTCCGTATAACGCATTGCGGCAGCGGCGTCGCCGTCTACAGAACCGAAGTTTCCGTGTCCGTCTACGAGCATGTAACGGTAGTTAAAGTCCTGAGCCATACGCACCATCGTATCGTACACGGCCGAATCACCGTGCGGGTGATATTTACCGATTACTTCCCCTACAATACGGGCAGATTTTTTGTGAGCTTTATCTGAGTGCATGCCTAAATCATGCATCGCATACAAAATCCGGCGGTGTACAGGTTTCAAACCATCACGGACGTCAGGCAAAGCACGCGCCACAATAACACTCATGGCATAATCCAGGAAGGATGTACGCATTTCCTGGCTTATATTAATTTCCTGCACGCGTGGGCGTTCGGGTTGATCCACCATTCTATTTACCTCCTAATAACCTATAAGGGGAGAAAAGCTTCTATGAGCCTTTCCCCATCCATTTACACTGTTTCTATTTTTATCGTGACGACCATTCGTTTATTTCTTATATATCCAGGTTCTGGACATATTGAGCATTTTCCTCAATGAAGTTACGGCGTGGTTCTACCTTGTCCCCCATAAGAATATCAAAGGTTTCATCTGCTCCAATCGCGTCTTCCAGACTCACTTGAAGCAGCGTCCTTGTCTCGGGATCCATTGTTGTCTCCCAGAGTTGTTCCGGGTTCATTTCTCCTAAACCTTTGTAACGCTGGACGCCTGGTTTTGGAGAGTTTGGCAGCTCTGCAAGCATGCTATCAAGCTGCTTATCACTATACGTATAATAAACGGCTTTTCCCTGCTGAATTTTATAAAGAGGCGGCTGTGCGATATAAATGTAGCCATGCTCAATCAAAGGACGCATATAACGGTAAAAGAAGGTTAGAAGAAGCGTTCGAATGTGAGCGCCGTCCACATCAGCATCCGTCATAATAACGATTTTATGGTAGCGGGCTTTCGAAATATCGAAATCCTCTCCGATTCCTGTACCAAGTGCTGTAATGATCGCACGAACCTCATTATTCGACAGGATTTTATCCAGACGGGCTTTCTCTACGTTAATAATTTTCCCGCGCAGAGGTAGAATCGCCTGGAAATGCCGGTCCCGGCCCTGTTTCGCAGAACCCCCGGCTGAGTCACCCTCAACCACGTAGATCTCTGAAATACTGGGATCTTTAGACGAACAGTCCGCTAACTTACCAGGAAGGTTGGAAACTTCAAGCGCATTTTTACGGCGGGTAAGCTCACGTGCTTTCTTCGCAGCCATACGGGCTCTGGAAGCCATCAGTCCTTTTTCCACTACAATTCTTGCCATGTTTGGATTTTCAAACAAGAATTTAGAAAAGCCTTCTGAGAAGAGGGCATCGGTAACTGTACGAGCCTCACTATTTCCGAGCTTCGTCTTCGTCTGCCCTTCAAACTGGGGATCCGGGTGTTTGATAGAGATGATCGCCGTCAAGCCTTCTCGAACATCATCCCCTGTTAAGTTCGGATCGGTTTCTTTGAACATATTATTTTTACGTGCGTAATCGTTAATCACACGAGTGAGGCCGGTTTTAAATCCGGATTCATGGGTTCCGCCTTCGTACGTATGAATATTATTCGCATACGAATAAAGATTGCTGGCAAAGCCATCATTATACTGAAGGGCGATTTCAATAGAAATGTCATCCTGTTCACTTTCTATTGAAAATGGTTCGTGGAGCACTTCTCTTGTACGATTCAAATGCTCGACATAGGAACGGATGCCGCCCTCGTAGTAATAACTCACCGGCTCTTCATCTGTTCGCTTGTCTTCAATCGAAATTGTTAAGCCTTTATTCAGAAAAGCAAGCTCCCGTGTACGAGTTGCCAACGTTTCAAAATTATATTCCGTAGTTTCTGAAAAGATTTCCTTATCCGGTTTAAACTGAATGCGTGTACCTGTAATTTCGGTATCACCGATCACTTTCAAATCTTCCTCCGGCACTCCTCGGTGGAAAGCCTGGTAGTGAATCTTGCCATCACGGTGGACGAATACTTCAAGTTTTGATGATAGAGCATTCACAACGGATGCCCCTACACCGTGGAGTCCTCCAGAGACTTTATAGCCTCCGCCACCGAATTTTCCTCCAGCGTGAAGAACCGTCATAATGACCTCTACAGCAGGACGGCCTGTCTTTTCCTGAATGCCTACCGGAATTCCGCGGCCGTTATCGGTCACTGAGATGCTGTTATCTTTCTCAATGATCACTTGAATCTGATCACAATGACCCGCCATCGCTTCGTCAATACTGTTATCTACAATTTCCCACACAAGGTGATGCAGTCCTTTTTCGTTCGTCGAACCAATATACATTCCCGGGCGTTTACGAACCGCTTCCAGCCCTTCCAGTACCTGTATCTGGCTCTCATCATAGGATTCTTTTTCAATTATGTCTTCCTTCATGGTACTCACCTACATTTCTCAAGTGGTTTTACTTATGAACTCTCTCAACGGACGATCTTCTCTTACCCACCTGACTCTTCTGAGAAGTCTTCCAGTTTATTTAACGTGGTCTTCATATTAGCTCTCTTCTTCAACGTGAATACGGAAAGCGGACTGAAATATATATAATCATTTGTGATCACAATGGCTTTCACATGGTCTTCTTCTGTTTCCACCACGCGTCTGTTTTTGCGCTGATTAAAAATCATTTCCTCGATAATAGAGGACGATGACATCAAACTGTGATCAATAATCGCTACTACATCTTTTGATTGGATGACATGATCGTCACCGATATGAATGAACAATTTGCCACCTCATTTCTCTACTTCAATCGTTCCTTCTTTAACATGAAAGATCTCTGCATGCTCCAAAGCTTCATGTTCAATGCCATCTATACTAGTCGTTGAAACAAAGGTTTGAACTTTTCCCTGGATGGTATGAAGCAGATGGGATTGCCGGTGATCGTCCAGTTCGCTGAGTACATCATCCAGAAGAAGAATAGGGTACTCGCCGACTTCACTATGAATGAGTTCAATTTCTGCAAGTTTCAAAGACAGAGCGGTCGTTCTCTGCTGTCCTTGTGAACCATAGGTCTGAACATCTTTTCCATTCACATAAAATATAAGATCATCCCGGTGGGGACCTGCAAGCGTAGTCCCCCTTTCAATTTCCTTTGTTTCAACTTCCGAAAATTTTTCCATGCATATTTTCTTTATTGTGTCCAAATTCATATCCTCTGATACTTTGACACTTGCATTATAGGAAATATCGAGTTTTTCTAGTTTCCGGCTGATTCCTTCATGGATGGGAGTAGCCCATGAACGGAGCAGCTGCATAAACTTGAACCTTCGATCAACAATTGTCGCTGCATGCTCCGTCAACTGCTCCGTCAATACGCCAAGCATCGTCCGGTCAGCGCGTGGCTTGCGCTGCAAATCTTTCAGCAGGTGATTACGCTGACGGAGGATCTTCTGATATTGTCCTAAATGATAGATATACGTCGGTTGAATCTGTCCGATTTCCATGTCGATAAACCGACGACGCACCTGAGGGCTTCCCTTGACCAGGTTAAGATCCTCAGGTGCAAACATAACGACATTCAAAGCACCGATGTAATCACTAAGGCGCTTTTGTTCAATATGATTTAATTTCGCTTTTTTCCCTTTGTTCGAAATGACAATCTCGAGAGGAAAACGGCGATTCCGTTTAAATATACTCCCTTTTATTTTACCATACTCGGCGTCCCATTGTATTAATTCTTTATCCCTCGGGGTCCGGTGTGATTTTGTAAAGGCTAAAGCATAGATCGCTTCCATCAAATTGGTCTTTCCCTGGGCGTTTTCACCAATTATGACATTTATCTTATGATCGAATGTCAGGGACAATTGATCATAATTTCGAAACGACCGAAGCGACAGCTCATGAATATACATAAGTCAGGTTCATTTCACCTTATTCTTCACGTACAACCGTGAAGCTGCCAAACTCTTCTATTTCGACTGTATCTCCCAGGTAAAGCTTGCGCCCACGACGGTTTTCTAATTCTCCATTTACAAAAACTTCAAATTCACTAAGGAATAATTTAACCATTCCACCAGATTCCACAACGTTGGATAATTTTAGAAACTGACCAAGTGGGATATATTCCGTTGATATTTCAATACGTTCGCTCATTTTCATTCACCCTATTCCATGAATTCACCTTCTTTTTATTTTACTAAAGATGAAGGTGTAAGAAAAGTCCAAGAGATTTATTCTGTTTCAGTGGCTCACCATAAGAAAAGGCACCGCTATGATTTTCATAACAGCGCCTCTTAAAACTAGTACTATATTCGAATGATTAACATACCCTTTATACTAACACGATTTTTATAAATCAGTAGGTTCGGACAGGCAGGATCAGCTGAAGAATTTGTTCATCATCTACAGGACGGATTAAGAAAGGACGCATCGCTCCCGTGAATTCTACTTTTACTTGATCGTAATCCACAGCTTTTAAAGCATCCATCATATACTTAGCACTAAAAGAAATCTTTAGATCTTCTCCGTTCACATCATCTGCTGTTACTTCTTCAACCACATTTCCTACTTCAGGTGAGTTACCTGTAATTTCAAGGTGGTTGTTTTCTTTCGTAACTAAACGAACGACGTTATTACGATTTTCTTTTGCTAATAAAGAGGCCCTGTCGACAGATTGAAGCAATTCTTTTGTGTCGATTTTCACGATGGTTTTGCTTTGTTCAGGAATTAAACGCGAGGTCTCTGGATAATTCCCTTCCAAAAGTCTGGATAAGAAGTAAAGGTGCTTGGTGCGGAACAATACCTGGTTATCCGTGACACTTACTTCGATCGTATCTTCTGAATCATCAAGAATTTTATTCAGTTCCGTTAAGCTTTTACCTGGAATGACAACCGGAGGCAGATTCTTGCCTTCTGGATTCTCCAATGGAATCTTCCTGGATGCCAGACGATGGCTGTCCGTTGCAATAAACTCGAGCTCTCCATTTTCGATCCGCACATGAACACCTGTCAAAATAGGTCTGGTTTCAGAAGTGGAAACCGCAAATACTGTTTGACGAATTAAATTCTTTAATAGATCAATAGGCAGTTCAAAGCTATCCTCGGTATGTAACTGAGGAAGCTGCGGATATTCTTCAGGATCCTGTCCATTCAAATGGAATTCAGCATTACCTGAGCAAATGGTAACATTTCTGTAATTGTCACTTTCGATTTCAACCGTGTTCTGCGGAAGTTTACGAACGATATCAGGGAAATACTTAGCCTGCAGTACTAGACTCCCTGGTTCAATGTTTTCCACATAAACGATTCCATCTTCTTCTTGTGGAATGAACGATTCGATCGAAATATCCGAATCACTCCCGGTCAGTTTTACACCTTCTTCACTAACTTCTAATTTCATTCCAGTCAAAATAGGGATGGTCGTTCTTGATGAAATAGCTTTCATGACATCCTGAACGCTTTGCATCAACTGCTCCCGCTGAATTATAAATTTCATGAATACCTTCCTCCTAGTGAACCTATATTATATATTTATTTTTTATTAATAAACCGTAATAGTAATAGTATGCGCTGTGGATTTGTGGATAACAGGTTTCAAACCAAACAACTCATGGTTATCCACATGTGTATAAGCTGTTGATGGATATGGTACGGTTATTCACATTATCCACTTAGGTCTTCAGCTGCTCTTTTATTTCATCCAGTTCTTTTTGAAGCTGCTGATCGGCTGCCACCATTTTAGAAATCTTCTCATGAGCATGGATGACGGTCGTGTGATCACGTCCTCCAAATTCTTCTCCAATCTTCGGTAAAGAAAAATCGGTTAACTCTCTTGATAGATACATAGCGATTTGACGCGGAAAAGCAATGGTTTTAGTTCGCTTCTTTGCTGGAAAATCTTCTAATCTAACATTATATTTCTCTCCAACCATTTCCTGAATGGCTTGAATCGTAATCACTTTAGGCTTAGAGCTTGGAATGATATCTTTCAACGCTTCAGCTGCCAGAGAAGCATTAATATCACGATTAATCAAAGACGAATAAGCGACCACTCGAATAAGAGCTCCCTCCAGCTCACGAATGTTTGTATCGATTTGATTAGCGATATAAAGCATCACTTCGTTTGGAATATCCAGTCCTTCTGCCTTGGCTTTCTTGCGCAGAATAGCAATCCTTGTCTCTAAATCCGGTGGCGTAATGTCCGTAATCAATCCCCATTCAAAGCGGGAGCGCAGCCGATCCTCAAGAGTCGGTATTTCTTTAGGCGGCCGATCACTGGAGATAACGATCTGCTTGCTTTCCTCATGAAGTGTATTAAACGTATGGAAGAACTCTTCCTGGGTCTGTTCCTTACCGGCAAGAAACTGAATATCATCAATTAAAAGCACGTCTACACTGCGGTATTTATTACGGAAGTTGACGGCTTTATTGTCTCGAATTGAATTAATAAATTCATTGGTAAACTTTTCAGATGATAAATAAACGACTTTCGCATTTGGATTATGATCCAGCACATAATGGCCAATCGCATGCATCAGGTGTGTTTTTCCAAGTCCGACCCCACCATAGATAAACAGCGGATTGTAAGCTTTTGCCGGCGCTTCTGCCACAGCTAGAGATGCTGCGTGGGCGAAGCGGTTTCCTGAACCGATCACAAATGTATCAAACGTATATTTAGAGTTCAGCATACTTTGCGGTGTCTCTTCGTTGCCATTGTTTTTCACATCAGGAATCTTCTTCGAGGACAGCTTCACATCATCCATCGATTCTTCTTTCGTTTCCGGAATAATAAATTTTGTATCTAACTCTGCTCCCGTTACCTCATAGAGCGTTTCCGTGATCAATCCCTCATATTGATTCTCAAGCCAGTCTCTGGCAAATTCATTCGGAGCTACAATCGTCAGGGTATTTTCGCTAAGAGAATCAGCTTTGGTAGCCTTCAGCCACGTTTCGAAGCTTGGCTTACTGATTTTTTCTTTAATATGCTCCAAGGTGTTATTCCAAAGTTCGTGTATGTTCTCCAAATTGTGTCACCCCTTTCTCTATAAATGGAAAACAAAAAAACCTTTCGTTCTCTTTTTCGAACGTAGCAAAAGGATCGAAAGGTTGTTGTATAAGTTTTGTATACTCTTTATCGTTAGAAAACTTCTAATTTCAATGTGGATGTGAGATTCGCGACATATAAGACTTATAGAAAGTTATTTTCACTATCCACATTCCTGTGCATAAAAGCATATACAAGCGTGTTAATAAATGTCCACACGTTATCCACAATCTGTGGAAAAGATTTTAAGCACTCAGAAGTCATTCACGCTTAAACACAAATATAATACCAAATAAAAACTGGAGTTGCAATGATTTAGGGGAACTTATCCACAATTACCACACCTTGTAGACAACAACTATCCACAACACTATATTTTGTGAATACCTTGTCGATATTTGGTGTGGACAGTCAGCTGGAGTCGAAAAAAATATACACACAGCCTGTGGATGTTCGCTGAATGTATTTTATTTTCCCTTATTTCACTTAAAAAATCAACGAGGTGTTATAGTACACAAACTGTTATATAACGGAGTAGATATAGGTAGATCTGGAGAAGAACGTGAAAAGGACATTGACAGAATGAAGATACGTTGCTTATAATTATTAGGACTGCCTTTTAGAAGTAAGTTATGGAATTATTCCTCAGGAGGTGTATATATAATGAAACGCACATTTCAACCAAATAATCGTAAGCGCAAAAAAGTACACGGCTTCCGTACGCGCATGAGCAGCCCAAACGGCCGTAAAGTAATTGCTCGTCGTCGTCGTAAAGGAAGAAAAGTTTTATCAGCCTAGGCCACTGAAAACCTCAGTGGTCTTTTTTTCTAGTTAAGATTGTCTTGCGGAGTCGGGTCTCTATAATGAGATCCACTGCGCTTTTCTAATGTTCAGGGCGTGAAGGTCTGACTGGCATTTAGCGCTTTATATTTTTGGAGGGAGTTCTATGAAGAAAGAATATCGAATTAAAAAGAATGAAGAATTCCAAAAAGTATTTCAGCATGGTCAGTCGTTCGCGAATCGGCAACTCGTCCTTTACTATTGGAAGAAAAAAGACCAGGCTCATTTTCGAATCGGCCTCTCTGTCAGTAAGAGGATTGGGCCTGCCGTGGTCCGAAACCAGGTGAAACGTTACTTAAGACAAGCCTTTCACGAACTGGAAGATCAAATTCATCCTCAGTATGACTTTGTGATTATTGCTAGAAAACCGACTAATTCTATGAACTTTCATGAAACGAAAAAAAGCTTGATCCATGTTTTATCAAGGTCAAAGCTATTGAATAAGAAAAAATAAGCCATCATCTTATAGAATTATTCTATGAAATAATGCTACACTGATGTATGGACAGAAAATTAATTTTAAATGAATAGCCAGAGGGATTCAGTAAGGAGGAAGGAACGTTGCGTAACAAAATAATAGCATTGCTTGCTATGGCAGGTGTGCTTACGTTCTTATCCGGGTGTACCCAGGTCAATCAGGATATCACCGAGGATAGTACAGGATTCTGGAATGAATATATTGTTTTTCCATTATCTAAGACGCTCTTGTATTTCGCAGATCTGACAAACGGAAGTTTTGGATTGGCGATTATTATCGTGACCATCATTATCCGTGTATTGTTACTACCGTTAAACGTTAAACAACTGAAAAGTTCAAAAGCTATGCAGGAAATTCAGCCGGAACTTAAAGAATTAAGAGAAAAGTATTCTTCTAAGGATGCACAGACCCAGCAAAAACTTCAGCAGGAAACGATGCAGCTTTTCCAGAAAAATGGAGTTAATCCTTTGGCAGGATGTCTGCCTATTATTGTGCAAATGCCGATATTAATTGGTTTCTACCATGCCATTATGAGAACATCTGAAATTCAAACGCACAGCTTTCTATGGCTTCAACTCGGGGAATCCGATCCATTCCTTGCGATTCTTACAGCTGCCACAACTTTCTTACAGCAGAAACTGATGATGGCCGGCGGAGCCGCAGCGCAAAACCCGCAGATGCAAATGATGATTTACATCATGCCGCTTATGATCGGTACATTTGCTTTCTTCTTCCCATCAGCCCTGGCTCTGTACTGGATTGTAGGTAACATCGTTATGATTCTTCAAACCATTTTTATTCGTAAGCCCATGATGAAAGACGCGACGGGAGGAGCAGGTGAGTGAAGCAAATAACTGCTACTGGCACCACAGTTGATGAAGCGGTCCAATCAGCACTAGAACAATTACAAACATCGAAGGACCAGGTTCAAGTAGATGTCATTGATGAAGGTAAAAAGGGATTTCTTGGTTTTGGTTCAAAACCGGCAATCGTAAAAGTATCTATTCAAAAGAATCCAGTGCAGGATGCCGAATTATTCATCACAGAAGTAGCAAAGCAAATGGGTGCTCCTGTACATGTAAAAACAGAAGTAAAAGACCGCGATATTGCCATGGAGCTTGAAGGTAAAAAAATCGCCATGCTCATTGGAAAACGCGGCCAAACCTTAAATTCACTGCAATATTTAACTCAACTCGCCGTTAACCGGGAATCCGATCAGTTTTACAACGTTATGCTGGATGCAGAAGGTTATCGAGCAAGACGAAAGGAAACGCTAGAAAATCTGGCTAAGCGATTAGCGGAAAAAGCGATTTCTTCCGGTAAAGAAGTCAAGCTCGAGCCTATGCCTTCCTATGAAAGGAAGATTATACATTCGGCTCTTCAAAACCATAAAAAAGTCGTAACTGATTCTGATGGTAATGATCCACGTAGGCATGTGGTCATACGTCCTTCCTAAAGAAGTTACATGTACACTAAAAACTTCTGCCAATCATCGTTGGCAGAAGTTTTTTTGTGGGATTTTTTGCGATAATCCAGTATTATAGAATGGTTCTTTAGAATGTTAGGTGATTAGAATCTTTCAACTAAGGGGCTGTATTGTATAAGAATTGATTTCTAGATATTGTGTGGAGAATGGGGCTCCAGGGAATGACTCGCTTTCCGCGGGCATGTGCTGAGCTTCCTCGGGCTTAACAGCCCTGCGGGATCTCACCGATCATGTTCATCCCGCAGGAGTCTTCGCCGTTCCCTTCCGCCCCATTGCGATCATTGAGAGTTTGAATTTCTCTGCGTAAGCGCCTTCCAATGAAAATGGATAATCTATGATCCAAGGTGGCTTTTCCGTATGTTTAAGTGCAGAAACTCTGTTATATAAGCATTTTAGGCAGATGCAGCTTGGCACTTTTCTGCTATAGTAGGGTCCGTTCTCCCTTATAGAGTTGGGCTGGTGGGGAAATCATGAGACTCCCGTAGGAAAAGGAACTAGGGGAGATCCCGCAGGGAGTGAAACACGACCGAGGAAGCTTCCCGTTCCCCACAGGAAAGCGAATTATTTCCCCACCAGCCCTAGTTCTTTCTAGATAACGTACCCATTTATGTCGAAATCAAGTCTTCAAGTAATGGGAGCTTTTCTTTAAGAATTTATACGGAGCTTTAATTGAGCCGGTTGAATAATGAGTTATACACATGTGGATAATGGAAATAAAGGAAAAACGGTTTTGAGAGGTTGTTGATATCTTTTCAATTACCGGACTGATATGATATTCTATTAAGTTAGTGACTACAATAAATTCTACTTTGTGGATAAATATAAAACAGCAACATGAGGAGGTGAGCGCGTGTGGAAACAGATACGATAACTGCCATATCTACCCCTATGGGAGAAGGTGCCATAGCAATTGTTCGACTTAGTGGTCCTCAAGCTGTCTCTATAGCTGGAGATTTGTTTCGAGGAAAGGATTTAAACGAAGTCGACTCCCACACGATGCACTACGGTAAAATAATAGATCCTGATACGGGAGAGACAGCAGAAGAGGTAATGGTTTCCGTTATGCGTGCGCCTAAGACTTTTACAAGGGAAGATATCGTTGAAATTAACTGCCATGGCGGGCTGGTTTCAGTGAACCGTGTCCTTGAAATCGTCTTAGCGAGTGGAGGACGTCTGGCCGAACCTGGTGAATTTACGAAGCGCGCGTTCTTAAATGGCCGGATTGATCTGTCTCAGGCCGAAGCCGTGATGGATTTGATTCGTGCGAAAACGGACCGGGCTATGAACGTTGCTTTAAAACAGATGGACGGACGGTTGTCGAATCTTATTCAGCAGCTAAGACAGAAACTTCTTGAAACCTTAGCCCACGTGGAAGTAAATATTGACTACCCCGAGTATGATGACGTGGAAGAAATGTCTCACGAAATGATGGAGCAAAAGACGAAAGAAGTCCATGAGGAAGTCTCAAAGCTTCTTCAGACCGCCCGTCAGGGGAAAATATTAAGAGAAGGGTTAGGGACGGCCATTATCGGCCGGCCTAACGTCGGAAAATCGTCCTTAATGAATACACTGGTGCACGAAAACAAAGCGATTGTGACGGAAGTTCCCGGAACGACTCGTGATGTCATTGAGGAATATGTCAATGTTCGAGGAGTTCCACTTCGTCTGATCGACACGGCTGGTATCCGGGAAACTGAAGATATTGTCGAAAGAATAGGTGTTGAACGCTCCAGACAAGTATTAGAGGAAGCCGATCTCATCCTTCTTGTGTTAAACTATGGAGATGAGCTGAATGACGATGATAAGCAGTTATTTGAAGCCCTTCGTGACATGAATATAATTGTTATTGTTAATAAAATGGATTTGGAACCAAAATTAGATATCGATCAGGTGAAAGAATTTGCCGGAGATAACCCCGTGATCTCTACCTCCTTAATTCATGAAAAAGGTGTAGATCAGCTTGAAAATGCGATTGCCGATACCTTCTTTGAAGGAGAACTGGATGCGGGAGATATGACTTACGTATCCAACGTCCGTCACGTGCAGTTGCTCAAACAGGCCAAGCAATCCCTTGAAGATGCCCAGAACGGCATGGAAATGGGAGTACCGCTCGATGTGGTGCAGATCGACGTCACTAGGACGTGGGAAATTCTTGGTGAAATTATCGGAGATACTGTACACGAAAGCTTGATCGATCAGTTGTTTTCACAGTTTTGCTTAGGGAAATAAACAACAACAAAAGGAGAGACAATAAATGACTTATGATGCTGGGCATTATGACGTAATCGTAATCGGTGCCGGCCATGCAGGGGTAGAAGCAGGTCTTGCTGCAGCCCGCAGAGGCGCCAAAACGTTAATGCTTACTCTCAACCTGGATCTGGTCGCTTTCATGCCGTGTAACCCTTCGATTGGCGGGCCGGCAAAAGGAATCGTCGTCCGTGAAGTGGATGCACTTGGCGGCGCTATGGGGAAAGTAATTGATAAAACGCACATTCAAATGCGTCTGCTGAATACAAGAAAAGGTCCTGCCGTACGAGCACTGAGAGCTCAGGCGGACAAACCACTCTATATTAAAGAAATGAAACGTGTGCTTGAGAACCAGGAAAACTTAACGCTTCGCCAGGGAATGGTGGAGAAGCTTCTTGTTGAAGATAATGAAATTAAAGGAGTCGTTACAGAAACAAAAGCAGCTTATTATGCTCCAACCGTTATCGTAACGACGGGAACGTTCATGCGTGGACGCGTCCTGATTGGAGATCTTTCGTATGAGAGCGGTCCGAATAACCAGCGTTCTACGGTTTCTCTATCCGAACAGCTTGAGGAACTGGGAATTAATATGGTCCGTTTTAAAACGGGTACGCCGATGCGTGTAAACAGCCATACGGTGGATTATTCTAAAACGGAAATCCAGCCGGGCGAAGAAGAACCAAGATCCTTCTCTTATGAAACGACAGAGTTCATTACGGATCAAATTCCTTGCTGGCTGACTTATACGAACGAAGCGACTCACAAAATTATTGATGATAATCTAACCCTGTCTGCAATGTATTCAGGCGCTGTGAGAGGTACAGGTCCACGTTATTGCCCTTCTATTGAGGATAAAATTGTGCGCTTTAATGATAAACCAAGGCACCAGATTTTCCTTGAGCCGGAAGGTCGCGATACCGAAGAAGTGTACGTACAGGGTCTATCCACTTCCCTGCCTGAGTATATACAGAACGAAATGATGAGAACGGTACCTGGACTTGAGAATGCGGAAATCATGAGGGCAGGCTATGCCATTGAGTACGATTCAATTATCCCGACTCAATTATGGCCAACTATGGAGACGAAGCAAATTTCCGGACTGTTCACCGCCGGACAATTAAACGGAACTTCCGGTTATGAAGAAGCCGCCGGTCAGGGGCTGATGGCAGGGATTAACGCAGCTGCGAAAGCACTGGATCTAGAAACGTTAATACTCGACCGCTCAGAAGGCTATATCGGCGTTATGATTGATGATCTCGTGACCAAAGGTACCGACGAACCATATCGTCTTCTCACGTCTCGTGCAGAATTCCGCTTGATGCTTCGTCATGACAACGCAGATATACGTCTGCTTGAAAAAGGATACGAGCTAGGATTAATTCCTGAAGAACGCTATCAGCGCTTCCTTAAGAAAAAGCAGCTGATCGAAGAAGAGAAAGCTCGCTTGGATAAAGTCATTCTGAAGGAAACAGAAGAAGTTCAGGCTGTCATTGAAGAAGCGGGAGGCACCCGCCTGAAGGAAGCGGTACGTGCCCTTGATTTACTGAAGCGTCCTGAAATGAAATACAGTCACCTGGAGCGTCTAACCCCTAGTGAGGTCTCATTACCGGAAGATGTGAAGGAACAGGTAGAGATTCAGGTTAAATACAGCGGGTATATCAAAAAAGCGCTCGAGCAAATCGAACGTATGAAGAAGATGGAAACGAAGAAGATACCTGAAAACATTGATTACGATGACATCCACGGACTTGCTACAGAAGCCCGCGATCGTCTCAAAGAAGTACGGCCGTTATCTGTGGGGCAGGCTTCACGTGTTTCCGGAGTTAATCCGGCTGACGTGTCTATATTACTTGTTTATATTGAACAAGGAAAAATCGCTCGCGTATCGGGTGAATAAAACGAAAGGATGGAAGCATGGATATCAACACCTTTCTCGAATCGCTTAAGAACCAGGGTATTGAATTAAGCGAAGAGCAGCAGCAACAGTTCCACAAGTACTTCGAAATCCTTGTGGAATGGAATGAAAAAATGAATCTAACCGCGATTACGGACAAGGAAGGTGTCTATCTTAAGCACTTCTATGATTCTTTGACCGCTTCGTTTTACTATGATTTCACCCAGCCGTTGAGAATATGTGATGTTGGAGCCGGGGCTGGCTTTCCAAGTCTGCCGCTTAAAATTGTGTTCCCGCACTTGAAAGTGACGATTGTCGATTCATTAAAGAAACGAATCACTTTTTTGAATCACTTAGCCCACGAATTAGGGTTGGATGACGTGGTTTTTTACCATGATCGTGCCGAAAACTTTGGTAAGAACGCGAAATTCCGAGAAGGTTATGATCTTGTCATGGCCCGAGCTGTTGCTCGAATGTCCGTACTGAGTGAATTATGTCTTCCTTTAACCGCTAAAGGTGGGCATTTCATGGCTATGAAAGGACCTAACCTGGCCGATGAAATGGAAGATGCAGCGATTGCTATCCAAACAGTCGGAGGAGAGGTGGAAAACGTGTATACGTTCACCCTGCCGGAAGAGGACAGCGAAAGAAATATTGCGATTATTGAAAAGCGCCGGAAAACACCTAAGAAATACCCGCGTAAAGCCGGTACACCAAATAAAGCACCGATTCAGTAAACACATCCCCCTTACGCTCTAAGGAGCCGAAGGGGGATTTTTTTGTCTCATGGTTTTATTAAGCGGGTAGAAGTAAAGAAGAAGGGGGACGCCATGATGAAAATTGTTGTACTATCAGACACTCATATGCCTAAAAAAGGGAAGTCTCTACCAGAAAGATTTGTGGAGGAACTTCCTTCCGCAGACGCCATTATCCATGCTGGAGACTGGCAGACGAAGGAAGTAGTTGAAGAACTGAAAGGGTATGGACCACCTTTATACGGTGTTTATGGAAACGTAGATGGGGAAGACATTCAATCCATTTTTCCGTATAAGAAGACGATTGAGCTGAATGGTTTTCGAATTGGTGTGATTCATGGTCATGGAGAGAAAAAAACGACGGAGAAAAGAGCGGTGGAAGGATTTAAAGAGGAGGAAGTGGATCTTATTATTTTTGGCCATTCCCATCTGCCCCTGACCCGCTACATGAACAAAGTGATGTTATTTAATCCAGGGTCTGTCACAGATAAACGAAAGCTTCCATATTACTCTTTTGGTATTCTCAGGCTTGAAGAAAACATTCACGCCGAGCATGTTTTTTTCACCTAGAGACCTGATAAAGACCTCCTGCTCCCTAGTTCACGGAGCTGGAGGTCTTAGCCTGACAGGTCGGACAGTAGTAACACCGTCTGGAAGCTGCCTTGTATTTAATGATTTCTGTTCCATCTATCCGGCATGGCTGACCTTCGCGATTAAAAACCCAATGCCGATACTGATAACGCTTTGCTCCCTCCGATTTTAAACGGTGAGCAAGTTCAAGATCATTCGTAATTCCTTTATTCTCATAAGAACGCCACATGAGGTCGATGCAGGCTCTGGCTGCTTTTTTAAGCTGTTCTTCTGTGCAATCGGCCGGTCTGAGTTCAGGATGAATGTTTGCACAAAACAAAATTTCACTCCGCAGATAATTCCCGACTCCAGCTATAAAAGCCTGATCTAACAGTAATGAACTCCATTTTCTTCTACGGAACTTTTTATCTTTAAATCGCTCTATCAGTTCTTCAGGCGTAACAGATTCATTTAAAAGGTCTGGACCTACTTTGGCTATAAAAGGATGTTCTTCAACTTCCTCATCCTTTAACACCTCAATATCAGATGCACTGTAAAGCAGGGCCGATTTCTTTTCGTTATGAATGGCAAGCCTTAGCTGCCGGTTGGTCTTCGGGTAATTATAGGCGTTTCGGACGTACCATTTTCCATATAATTGATTATGAGAATAGATGGTGTAGCCCTGATCAAAACGGATCAGCATGGCCTTTCCGCGCGTTTCAACACGCTTGATCATAGCTCCTTGAAACATGTCTTCATAATCCTGAAGCTGCTCAAACGCAAAAGATATCTCAAGCACAGGGCGGCCGGTCAACGCTTTTTCCACGTGATCAGCCGCCCTTCTTATTTCTGGACCTTCTGGCATATACAGTTCTCCTCTCTTCTTGTATTTATTGTGTAAAAGAAGAGAGCTTTTGGCAAGAAATAACGCTCTAGCTGGAAGTGTACAGGCCGCCATTAATGTGGATAAACTGACCCGTCATATACGTAGAATCATCGGAAGCAAGCAATACATAACTGCCTACGTGCTCTACGGGCTGACCAGGGCGTCCCATTGGCGTGTTGGTACCAAACTGTTCTACTTTGTCTTCTTCAAATGTAGAAGGAATTAACGGGGTCCAGATTGGACCAGGAGCTACACCATTTACACGTATTCCTTTATTCACGAGCTGTTTAGCCATTGAACGAGTAAAGGCTACTACAGCGCCTTTCGTTGCTGTATAATCGACAAGCTGCGCATTTCCGGTATAAGGGTTAATGGAAGCTGTATTGATAATGGAGCTTCCTTTCTTCAAGTGAGGAATCGCTGCTTTTGTCATATAGAAAATGGAATGGATATTCGTTTTGAATGTGCTTTCCCATTGTTCTGCTGTAATATCCAGTAAATCCTCGGTTGGATGCTGTTCAGCTGCATTATTTACTAGAATGTCGAGCTGCCCCAGTTCGTTGACTGTACGTTCAACGGCGTCCTTACAGACAGATTGTTCTCCTACATCACCAGGGATTAAAATAGCACGGCGTCCCTGCTCTTCTATTTGTTTTTTAGTGTATTCAGCATCTTCGTGTTCCTCGAGGTAGGAAATCGCAACGTCTGCGCCTTCTTTAGCGTAGCCAATAGCTACCGAACGGCCGATTCCGCTGTCTCCTCCTGTAATTAAGGCTACTTTGCCGACTAATTTATTTCCACTTTGATAGTCTTCATCAGCTTGAAGCGGCTGAGGATCTAACTGGCCTTCCACACCAGGCTGCTTTTCCTGTTCCTGTTTAGGCTGGCCTTGAGTTTGCTTTTGTGAACGATCCATATTAAAAACTCCTCCTTTTGTTTTATCACTATAATATCGTAATACCCTCATTCCACAATTAGGAAAAAGGTAAACAAAAGAAAGGAGTTCTGACATTTCTATAGAAGACTGTTTATATGGTTTTTTATCGCTTTCTGTCGATTTGGCGGGATGCTGCCTAGTTGTCAGCGTCAAGCATCAGGTGAAGTATTCTAATCTGGCTTCAGGAAAGTACTGCTCAATATATCCACCCAGAACTTCCTGCATCTCTTTCTGTTCATCCTTCTGGTAAACATATTTTCCGATTCCATAACGGCCCCATTTATATTTTCGCTTTTCTTCATCCATTTCAAGCTTTGTCATCGGATAATTTTTCTGGATGACACGCTTGGCAGGCTTGGTAAAACGATGCTGAATCAGTTCGAAGGTAAGATCTTTTGTTGCTTTTTCCGGAAGTTTATCATAAAGTTTCTCAAACAGAATCCGGTAACCTTCTTTCCAATCTTCGTACAGATAAATAGGGGCAATGATAAATCCTAAAGGATAACCAGCTTCTGCTACTTTTACGGCCGCTTCAATTCGATCGTCCAGACGGGAGGTACCCGGCTCCAGGTATTTGATTACATAGTCCGCATTCATACTGAAACGGAAACGTGTACGGCCGTTGTGTTTCGCATCAAGCAAATGATCGACGTGGGCGAATTTGGTTACAAAACGTAAGCGCCCATGCTCAGACTGACCAAAATATTCGATCGCCCGTTTTAAGGTATGGGTGAGGTGATCGACACCAACGATATCAGAAGTACAAGAAGCTTCAAATCTTGTTTCTTCCGGCGCACGCTCTTTCATATAGGCTTCTGCCGCTTCAAACACCTCTTCGACATTTACATAGGTGCGGATATAAGGTTTACTTCCCATTGTGGTTTGTAAGTAACAGTAGTGGCAGTGACCCATACATCCTGTCGCAAATGGAATGGCGTATTCTGCGGAAGGTTTGGATGTATCGAATTTCAAAGTTTTTCTCACACCGACTACCAGCGTGGATTTCGCCATCCGGTATTTCTGAAAATCATTTTCTCCTGGTAAATTGCGGACCTGGTTATGGGAGGTGGTCTCGCGAATTTCAATACCCATATCCTCAAATTTTTCTTTCAGTTCTTTACCTAGCGGGTATTTTAGGGCTCCGGGTTCGATGTAAACGAGTTCGGGTACAAATGGCTTTACCACTGCAGTCCCTCCGGTTCAATCCCGCCGCCAAATGTATCATGATAGGCGCGTTCAGCTTCACCTTGAGAGGCATATACAGCGATCTCGGAATCCAGCGGAAAATACGTTTCGTATAGAAAAAGGGCTAAATCTCCTGGATTTTCTGGATCTTTTACAACGGCTGCTTCCTGTACATTGGCCACATCATACGTATGCGGGTTGCGATAGATGACATATACGATATCTCCCGCACGATAGTTGGGTTGTTGAAATTCCATAACCACACCTGCTTTCCATAGTTTGTGTTCATTTTTCCACAAAACCTGAAATTTATTAGACAAGTTGGATTTATTTTCTTAAATTAACTAAATAAAATGGTGTTTCTATCTTCATTAAATTTAGAATAAAATTATTACACAAAAAGGCCGCAGGAAAGCGAGTTGTTTCCGTAGAGACCCTCACCGTTTTTGGCAACGAACCCGAGTTATCTTAAAACAGAGTTTTAAACAAACAGGCTCTTATCTTAAATAATCAATCCTTCAATTTGAATTATAAAGGAGTTTTTTCTATGAATTGGCCGTTAACGACCGAGCGTTTGAATTTACAACCGTATGAAATCTCACAGGCAGAACGTGTATCGGAGCTTGCAGGTGACAAAGCAATTGCAGCCACCACCTTCGTTCCGCATCCATATACACTGGAAGACGCGCAGAACTGGATAAGGATACATAAAGAATGGATCAAGGAAGGGAAAGCTTATCCTATGGCTATGGTATTGAAATCAACAGATGAGCTGGTGGGGACGATGACGCTGCGAGTGGATCATAAACACAAGAAGGGCGAGCTTGCTTATTGGGTTGGAAAGCCTTACTGGGGAAAGGGATATGCCTCAGAAGCGGCTGCTCGAATGGTCGAGTATGGTTTCGAAACTTTGCAGCTGCACAGGGTTTGGTCTGCAGCAATCAGTGAAAACCCGGCCTCTACCAGAGTGATGCAAAAAGCTGGACTAACTTATGAAGGGAAACTGAAAGGGGATATCTACCACTGGGGGGAGCACAAGGATATTGATGTTTATGGCATGACTGTTCAAAACTATCGTGCATGAAAACTTTACATGTGAATGAGGAAACAACTGGTGATTGGTTTTGTATGCCCAGAGCTCCTGGCCCCTCCTCATTTCCTAACGCTTCGTTAATTTCGGAATTGAGACAGCAATGCGATTTCGTATATTTCCCAGGAAATATGGTTTGGTTACATATTTTATCTTTTATTTGCCTTACTTTTTAGGAAGAGGTGATCTAAAGGGAAGTGTCGGGTCCTTATCTCTGTCTATATTAGGTTAAATGGTAAAACTTTTCTCCCGTATCGCCTAGCGATACGGGGCATGGTTTTTCATATAATTTTAGACCATTATTATGCCCAGCGTGATACTCGCATTGAACAGGAAGATATAAAGTGAGCGAACACAAAAGAGAATTAGAATGAACGAGTGATCGTCAAACAGCTAGTTATACAGCAGGAACACGAATGTATTGTACGGGATAACTGATAGGATTGGCTAGAATTTGTCTATAATCTTATTGAAAAGTGCCGATGCCAAACGAATGTTACACAATAATGTTGAGAAAAATCGAACAGGATAGTGCAGAATTAAACATATTTCCCGCACGCTCCATAATTAAAGCAGGAGAACTTCTAGCGAAAGCAGCTGAATTTGGAAAAAACTTAACGAGTCTAATAACAAGCTCCAGCATCGGAATGCCATAGAGGCGTACATAGAAGCCCTTGAACGATAGAGAATCTATGCACCAGCTTTATGGGCATATCCTAACCTCGAATCTGAGAGTGTGTGACGAAGCTCTTTGTCATTGTGCACTATTCAATCTTTCAGACCCCTAAGGAGCAACCTCTTCAGATTACTCATCAAGGGCTGGATAGTGGAGGAGGGGCTATGGCAGGAAGGTAAATAAACGGTCAGGTATGGAAAAAAGAAAGAATTGTGATTAACGTATCTTTTTCTATGGAATAGTGACAAATCCAGGTTGCCAGAATGATATTCAAATTTTCAGGTTGATATTATATCTTATTTTTTGCATATCAACTTATAAAAAAAGAACCCCTCAAATTAAGAGGAGTTCTTTTTAAAATTGATTATTTGTACATTAATACTTTACCTACAGTACCATCTTTACTTTGACCAGTTACTCGGAATTTCAGACCGTAATCAGGAACATCGCGTCCTGCATCTACTAATCCTTCATTCAAGTAGTTTTCGCTGTCATCGAATAATGGTGTGCGTTTCGTGAAGTTATCTTTAATGGTATCCCCGTAGGTACTATTCGTATAGTCGATAAACATTTTTTCTGTTTTATCTAAACTGAAGGCGGCATCATGAACCTGGAAGCGTGTACTAGCTACGTCTCCATTACCCCATTTAACAGTGTGCTGGTCCGCATCGACCACGCCTACAAAGCCATTACCAGGGTGAATACCTGTCCAGTTTTCACTGTATTGCTTATCGATATACCAGACCACTAGCCCATCGTCGAACGTCATTAAGCTGTCACCACGGCGGATGTTGGCAAGGCCTTCATCCACACCATTGTGGCTGCGCCATTCGAGCAGGTAGTAATGGTCAGAGCGTTTAATTCCATCAGTTTTCGTGAAACCATCCAGATCAAACTGAGCATCGCCTTCAGCATCATCGAACACGACTTCTTCTCCATCGACTACGATGGATAGATCATCAGCATACAAGCCAGGATTTGATACTGCACCATCCGTAACGTACTCAATTGCTACTTCTACTTCTTCTCCTGCGTAAGCAGACAGGTCGAAGGAAGCATCAATCCAGCCATCAGATGAACCGGTAATTCCATTTCCAAGGTTAGAATCATATGGATTCTCATTGGTTGTAATATCACTTGCAATTGGCTCTCCGTTAACTGTTACGTAAGCATAATCCCAGTCTTTTTCAATGTCATACCACGTTTTAAAATTAAACTCGGCAGAGGTGGCATCAGTTAAATCTACCGTTTTCGTCAAATAATTATGCAAGTCATCAGCACTTCCGGAGAAATATTCATACTCCCCGCTTGCCGGCTCGTTAATAACTGTTTCTTTTTGCGGCAGATTCACTTTCGTAACGTCATTATTTGTTCCTTTGGTCACAGCTTCATCAAGAAGAACCTCTGTTCCTTCTTCATTGATGTCTTCTACATTTACTTCTGTCCCTGATAACCAGTTTCCTTCTGTACCCTCATTATCTACTACAGCAGAAGCTTGAAGCATTTCTTTCATATACGGGCTGAATCCAGTCGGCATCGTACCTGGGATATCTCCTGCCCAGCTTCCGCTCGACATAATCGACCAGTAACTGACTGGCTCGCCAGCACCGGAATACTGCGTATCGTATTCATCCGGCAGCCCTAAATCGTGGCCAAATTCGTGGGCCATGACCCCTACTGCTCCGTCTTCTGGTTCAATAGTATAATCGTATGCAGCCATAGAGCCGCCCCAATATCCTACAGTAGCTTCAGTATTACTAATCGGAGTCACTCCACCCAGGTTCCAGCGGTGAGACCAGATAGCGTCAGAACCTAGGGATCCTCCGCCTGCTTCTTCACCTACGCCGGAGTGAATAACCATCAAGTGGTCAACAAGGCCGTCTGGTTCCAGGTAGTCTCCATCACCATCTAAATCATAACGATCCCATTGGTCGTAGTCAGCTATATCAACAGAATCATCAGCTGCTGCTGCCTCAAGCGCTTCTTTTACAAGTCCGCGGGCATTGACGTCACTGTCATCTTCTGTCGGATAGTTTCCGCCGTATGCTGCTGCTGGTTGACTTGCCGTGTACCATCCAGCTACTTCCCCTTCGACAGAATAACTGCCGCCGGATTGCTGTTCGTAATATTGTTTCATAGAATCATACGTTTCGCCGTCTGGACCTTCCCAGCCGCCTTCACCGAAAAGCATGTCCTGGTAATGCTCTCTGGAATAAGCGTCTTCGCCATCATAGTACATATCCGTTTCATCAGCACTCATAGAGTTATGAGGCTTGTCTGGATAGTCGACGAGCAGGACAAGCACTTTGTCCGTGCGCATCTCGCCATCATAAGCTTCTTCTGTCACACCCTCTGGTGCATTTTTCTTCGCTTGTCCCAGTTTATTCCCTTTTCCATTGGTTAAGCTGTTATTTTTCATTTCGCCCTGAAGTTTTTCTTTTGCTTCTTTTGCTTCTTCATTTAACTCGCCTTTATCCTTCTTAGCTGCTTCCGATTTAGCTTTTAAGAATTTGTTTAATCCTTTTTGAGCTTCGGAAGGACTTGCATCTGGAGCAATTTTTCCGTCCTCTTTCAACATCTCAATAAGCTTTTCATCATTCGCAATCGCAAGATCAAAAGGTGATCCCTCATGCGAATGTGATTTATGTAAATCATCGCCTGCATCTTGATTTACTGTGCCTGCACTCGCACTCACGGGCCCGAAGGCTAATGTAAGAGCTAAAGCAGATGTGATAATTCTCCCCATTTTCTTCAAATTAATGTCTCCCTCCACATTTTGTAAAAATAAGCTACATTTACAAATCTACCAAAATTACAAAATTAATCAATATATTATTTTTAATTTTCTAAAAATAATGAATAGTGCCCAGAAGCGAATTTAAAGCGTTAAAGTGTAACAGATAAACGCCGGTGAAAATAGCGGATTGGAAGAGAATATTACAATATTCGTAACAATGTGATGTTATTTTACTGTAATAAATAAGTGGGTGAGGTTTATAGGCTGCTCTTAGAGGAGTGGTGATGACTTTCCTACTGTATACTTAAGTCCTACAATAATTACATAAAAAAACAGCGCACCCTTTTTGAGGTGGCTGTTTTCTATGGAAAATGAATAGATTTCACTCATTAACTATCATTTGTTTTGGCCGTATTGGTATGGCAACACCGAGTAAAGCGATAACGGCACAGGCCAGGAACATGGGTGTGAATCCAGCAAGTGCAATTCCGCTGACAGTCGTGAAAATCAGCAAATCAAAACCTGAATCAAGAAGCGATAGCAATGAAATAGTGGTGGCCCGTACGTTAGACGGAATCAGGTCATTGGATAGTTGGGAATAAATCGGGTAGCGAATAGCACTCACTAGTTTTAAGACCACGATCACTCCAAGAATCACCCAGAGATACGTGTTAAACAAAGCGGCTAGTGTAAGCCCTGCTACGGCGAGCATTCCTGTAATCAACAATAAATGAACACGACTCATTTTACTTGTCATCCATCCAATCGATCGTGAAGCCATAAAACCTATGAAACCTGCGATGGCATAAACGATTCCAATCCAGTACACCGGCAGGCCGGCATCGACGAGCAGCTTTTGATCGAATTTCTCAAATATCGCTGTAGCGGGTATAAATACGAGCGATATGTTCATAAACATCCATAATACTTGAGGGGTTTTCCGGATCGCTTTTACCCCTGCCCATATTTGCCGGAGCGGCGCCTGGTGCTCCCCTTCTTGCTGGGGCGGGTTCTTGATCGACAGCAGTAAAAAGAACTGAACCGTCATAAATGCAAGACTTAATCCAATCAGGAGCTGAAATTGCTGTTCTGTTAAGTCTTTAGCGATAAAAGCCCCTATTATAACCGCAATGATCGAGACGATAAACGTAGCTGAACCAATTTGGCCGATCGCTTTATCCATAAATCTTTCTTCGTTGGAAAGTTTAAGAGATTCGTAGATAAGAGCTTCATCTGCTCCACTGAAAAAAGTAGCGGCAAACCCGGTTAAAAAGCTGCTAAGGAAGAAAACCCAGGGTTCAAAGGCGACGAGTAATAGACTATGACTGACTATGGCAAGTGCCGAACCTATTAAAAAAGCTGTTTTGGGTCCATAGCGGTCAGCCAGTACCCCGGTCGGAATTTCCCCGGCAAGGACGCCAATGCTGAAAAAGGTTAAGACAAGCAGAATTAAGGACTCATCAAGACCTCTTTCAAAGTAAAAAAGCGTAAGTACCGGTTGGATGAAGCGTACGCTTCCAAATAACTCGGCCCAAAATAAAAAGCGAATGTTATGAGCGGCTAACGTATTCTTTTGCAAAATATAATCCTCCTGCTATACAGTAGTTCGTCTGGTATAGGTGCAGGAGTTAAAAGCTTGCAGCGACTAGATCAATAATTAGCTTGCTTTCACCCCTGCCTCTGAATGAGAAATTATGATGAAAGTTTTTTGCATGATTGGTTCCTCCCTGGTTCGTTGTCTTTAAATTCAGTTCCCCTTCTGGAAAAACACTTTTCCTTTTAAGCAGAACCTTCAAAGATACATATTCAGCAGGAACACATTTATTCCTGCCTGACTTTGAATTATAAAATGAGCCGGGCAGCTGCTTCCCTTTCATTTTACAACTATGGTTTGAAGGGAAACCCTTGAACAGGTAAGCTATAAGAAGAAATATTTTTCAGGAAAATATATCGACGAATTCTGCTAGGAACAACTGGACTTTTATCAGAAACAAATCCTTATGAAATGCCTTGATCACCTGGTAATCTGTGTTTTTTCGACAACGGAAATGAATAATTCTTCTTTCCTTATGATACTTTTACTAGAATAAATATGATAAAATAGATAAAGAGTGAATACGGCATACTTTTGCGCAGCAGCCGAAAAGCCTGCGGCGCTTTTTCTATTTCAATTTTTAAGGAAAATATTAATGAGCATAAGCTCGATCGTATAAAGGTGGTGTCTGATCGTGTTACATCCTTTTGGTCGTTTGTTCGGATTAGGGGACAAACCGGAACAGGAAGCGGAAGATAACAATAGTGAAGAAAGCTACAGCCCTGATGAAGTCATGCAGGTCCCGGTAGCTCAAATTCAACCGAACCGTTATCAGCCCCGAGCGATTTTCAACGATGAGAAGATCAGCGAACTTGCCCAGACGATACATACGCATGGGATGATTCAGCCGATTGTTCTCCGTCGGATAGATGAGGAAAATTATGAACTGATTGCCGGAGAGCGCAGGTGGCGTGCTGTCCAAACGCTGGAGTGGGAAACGGTTCCTGCTATTCTCCGTGATATGAATGATTCCCAGACGGCGTCTGTCGCTCTTATCGAGAATCTGCAAAGGGAAGAATTGACGGTCATTGAAGAAGCTACGGCTTACGCCAGACTGATTGAACTTCATGAATTAACACAGGAAGCCCTGGCCCAGCGGTTAGGTAAAAGCCAGTCAACGATTGCCAATAAGATGCGGTTGTTAAAATTGCCTGAATCCGTTCAACAGGCGATTATGGATAAAAAAATTACAGAGCGCCATGCAAGAGCCCTTATTGGAGTTAAAGATCCCGAACTGCAGGAAACGATATTGACTGAAATCATTGAAAAGCACCTGAACGTAAAGCAGACGGAAGAGCGGATCGCTAAGCTGAGCGAACCTAAACCGAAAAAGAAAAAGCCGACTCTTAAAGGTGTAAATAAAGATATGAGGATTGCCATGAATACGATTCGGCAGTCTCTCACGATGGTTTCAGATACTGGGATTGACTTAGAAACCGATGAAGAAGATCATGATGATTATTATCAGATTACGATAAAGATTCCTAAGAAAAAATAATGAACGGTTCTCCCCATCTTGCTTTTCGCAGAGATGGGACTTTTTTTAACTCTTCACCCCGTTTTTTCAATAAAATGGTAAAATAAAAGAAAAGTAGACTAAGATAATGACGATCCACCTATTATTTTCCGTTAAACCCGGCTGAGGAAAGTTTCACGTTACGGCAAGTCCGTGATTTTGCATGAACTGCAGTCTCAAGGTGTGGAAGTCTATTTTAGAATCAGCAAAGGAAGTGATCGCGAATGGCGAAAGGGTCAGGTAAAGAGACTCAAGCAGTTTCTCAGGAGATGGAGCGTAAAGAGGAAGAGCAGATTCAGGAAATTCCGGTCCATGCATGCCGCCCTAATCCGTATCAACCCCGAAAGCATTTTACCGATGAAGCCATCCAGGAATTGAAGGAATCGATCGAGGAGCACGGCATTCTTCAGCCCCTGATCGTGAGAAAAAGCATTAAAGGTTTTGAAATTGTGGTCGGTGAACGAAGGTTCCGCGCGGCAAAGCGTGCAAACCTGGATACGGTTCCCGCCCTGGTACGTGTACTGACGGATGAACAGATGATGGAACTTGCCCTTCTTGAGAATTTACAGCGGGAGGATTTAACTCCAATTGAAGAGGCCAAAGCCTACCAGAATTTAATGAATGAGCTTTCTTTAACTCAGGAATCCCTTTCCAAAAGGTTAGGAAAAAGCCGTTCTCATATTGCTAATCTCGTCCGGCTGTTATCGCTCCCGGTGGAAGTAACACGGAAAATAAATGATGGAACTTTAACCATGGGCCACGGTCGGGCACTGCTTGGATTAAAAAGTCGTGAGCAAGTGATCGCTCTTGCCACAAGAATTGAAAAAGAAGGCCTTAATGTTCGTCAGGCGGAGCGTCTGATTTTTGAAAACAATAAAAAAGACCGGACTGATAAAAAGAAACAGTCTGCTAAAGATATCTTTATAAGAGATCGGGAAGAGAGTCTCAGAGAGCGCCTGGGCACGGGAGTTACCATTCATAAAGGAAAACAAAAAGGAAGAATTGAAATTGAGTTTATGGATGAAGAGGACCTGGAACGTATCTTACAATGGTTTGATAAAGACTCATGAAGCAGACCTGGGGAAGCTGACCAGGTTTTTTTGTTGCTTATAAACAAGTGTGTTTCACGTGAAACAAAAAATTATAGGAGAGAATCTCATGGTATTATTAGGTACATTTGTGAATGGGTTATGTATTATTATTGGTACACTTCTGGGGCTGTTTTTCACTAAGATTCCTGAGCGCTTTAAAGAAACTGTTATGAGCGGTGTGGGTCTTGCCGTTATATTGATCGGCCTTCAAATGGCCTTTGAAACAGAAAATATTGTAATTGTACTGTTGAGTTTATTAACTGGAGCGATTATTGGTGAAGCGGTACATTTAGAAGATAAGCTTGAGTACATAGGTAGATTCATTGAACGAAAGTTTACCAAACCCGACCAGGAATCGAGTATGGCCCAGGGTTTTATTACGGCTTCCCTCATCTTTGTTATCGGAGCATTATCCGTCATAGGAGCCCTGGACAGCGGTCTTCGTAATGACCATGAAGTTTTAATAACCAAGGCTATCATTGATGGGTTCGTATCGCTCGTCTTAACGTCTACACTTGGAATTGGTGTTATTTTCTCTGTCGTTCCGGTCGTGTTATATGAAGGTTCTATTGCGTTATTAGCTACTCAGATTAATCGGTGGATTCCCCAGAATATGCTGGATTTGTTCATCATGGAAATGACAGCTACTGGAGGACTGCTGATTGTGGCCATCGGTCTTAACTTATTAAAATTAACGAAGATCCGTGTAGCCAATCTGTTACCTTCCCTCGTAATGGTCGGAGTGGTGTTCTATATTTACCAATGGTTTTAAAAGCTGCTGATAAGTCTTTAAAAGGCTTATGAGTAGCTTTTTTTATTATTTCATGGTTTTAGGCATACGGTTAATGGTGCCTTTAAATGTCGTGATGGGTGCAGATTCCATTGTATGTTTCACACGCTTAGCATCCGACAATTGAATGGCGGCTGCCACTTTTGCGGCCATCTGCATGACTGTATGGAGACGAGTGTTTTGTAAAACAACATGTTCCATAAATCCACTCACATTGACCATCCCGCTAATATGAAGATCTCCGATAGGAGGCAGTTCCTTCTTTAAAGCAGACCCCGGCGAAATGGCCCCCTTCCCAAGCACGACAGAACCCACCGATGCCGACTTACCTAAACACGCATCGACTGCCAGGATATAGGGATGATTGTGAATTCGTTTAATCTGATTCATTCGTTCAATTAAATTAAGGGCATGCAGAGGTTCTTCCAGCGTTCCATACAGGTGAAAGGTTTCTAACGTTTGGTGCTTCAGCATCGAACCCACCAGGGGCCCAAATGCGTCGCCTGTGGAGCGGTCCGTTCCAATACAGGCAATGATGATCTTCTTAGAGGGAGGCAGCCATTCTTTCAAATGCAGACTAAGGGTCTCACTCATTCCAGGATCATCTGTCTTGAGGCGTCTTTCTTCCTTTGAGAACTTGTCTTTAAAATTCATAGCTTCTCCTCCACACACATATTAGTAACAGTATATAAGGTTGTCCGTCGTTCTATACGTGGCAAATACATAGAGGTGGAGGATCGTTCATGATAAAAGCTGGGATTAAATGGATGTTTTTGATTGTAGGAACGATGATTGGGGCGGGATATGCTTCAGGGAGAGAGCTTTGGCAATTCTTTGGACAGGACAGCAGCCTGGCTATCTTTTTGTTTTGCCTCATGTTCATTCTGTGCTGTGCCGTCATTATGAAGATCAGCTTTAAGAAGCAGAGCGGAGATTATTTACCTGTTCTGCGGGCCATTGTAGGAAAACATTTAACAGGAATTTATGATTGGATGATTATCATTTATCTATTCACGATGACCATTATTATGCTGGCAGGAAGCGGAGCCACCTGGCAGGCCTTTCATTTCTCCTACCGCTTTGGAGTCATGGCACTTGTGGTACCTATGATTCTTTTGTTTGTATGGGATGTAAAAGGGATCGTTACGGTAAACAGCGTGGTCCTTCCCTTATTAATTACTGGTCTTGTAGTCGTTCTAATTATTTTCATTAATGATCAGCAGCTTGAACTGTTTGGTCATCTTCATGAGATAACCAATTGGATGTCCGCTTTTCCTTTTACAGCTCTTAATATCCTTCCATTGATTGCTGTGCTCGGTGCAATTGGGAATCAAGTGAAGCATAAAGGTGAGATATGGATTGCCAGTGCTGGGAGCGGTGCTGTTCTCGGGGTCATCTCTTACCTCTATAATCAAAGTTTAATAGAGATTTCAGATGAGATTATGCTCTACGAAATTCCTTTATTCGCCATATTAAAACACTATCCGTATGAAATGATGCTGTTTATGTCGGTGATGCTCTGGATTGCCATTTTCACGACGGCTGTATCTGGTACTCTCGGACTTGCTACTCGCTTCCGGAATTATTTAAAGCAGCCTCTGTGGATTGTGGCGTTAGCGACCGTTGCTGTGATGCTTCCCTTCACTTCATTCGGGTTTTCTACGCTCGTGGAGTACTTGTATCCGCTGTATGGAATCCTGAATTTATACGTTCTTTTCTCCCTTCTTATTTATCCTTTACGTTCGCGATTCAAAATTCGCTGAAAACCTGTTAAAATGAATTTCATATTCATAGTCGTACAGGAGGGGAAGCGTTGAAAGCGGACGAAGCTGTTGAGGAAGCTTTAACCAGGTGGGAAGAAGCAGTAAAGTATGTGACGGGGCCAGAATTATGGACTAATCTAGCTCTAGGAGCCCTGAAAATCATCTTTATACTGGTGATCTCGTTTTTAGTGATCCGCATAGGAAGGCGAGTGATCTCGCAGTTTTTTGAGAATCGGCGGCGGGGACCTTTTAAAATTACCCAGCGCCGGGAAGCTACATTAAAAAAATTGGTGATCAACGCTTTAACGTATGTGGTGTATTTTGTCTCGTTTATTATGATACTGGAAGCTTTTACTTTAGATGTAGGCGCTCTGCTCGCAGGTGCAGGTATTGCCGGTCTCGCGATTGGTTTTGGAGCCCAGAACCTGGTGCGCGATATCATTTCCGGATTTTTCATCATTTTCGAGGACCAGTTTTCCGTAGGTGATTACATTCGGACATCTGGCGTTGAAGGTTTTGTTGAAGAGGTAGGCATCCGTACGTGTAAAGTCAAATCCTGGACAGGTGAAGTTCATATCCTGCCTAATGGAAATGTCACGCAGGTTACGAACTTTTCCATCTATAACAGTATCGCCGTGGTGGACGTAAGTATTGCGTACGAAGAGGACATTGCCCAGGCCGAGCAAGTAATTCTGGATCTGATGAAAGAGCTTCCCGCTCGTTATGAAGCGATGCTCGATGTACCTGAACTTCTCGGGGTACAGACATTAGGGGCTTCCGATGTGGTCATGAGGATTATCGCTGAAACCCAGCCAATGGAACATTGGATAATAGCTCGAGCCATCCGGAAAGAAGTAAAAACCCGTCTGGACGAAAAAGGAATAGAAATTCCATTTCCACGTATGGTTATGTATTCTCGTGAAGATGATAAATCATTACAGGAAGTGAATGAGTAAAAAATGAGGAGGGAACTCCATGGCAGACAAAAATTACGAATTGAATGATGTTGTTCAAATGAAGAAACCTCACCCGTGCGGGGAAAACCGCTGGAAAATCATTCGTATGGGAGCAGACATTCGTATAAAGTGTGAAGGCTGCGGCCACAGTGTCCTCATCCCGCGCAAAAAGTTTGAATCCAAAATGAAGAAAAAGCTGGAACCTTCCGAACAATAAATCTTTAGCCGCGAAAAGCTCCCTGAAATAGGCGGGCTTTTTAATTTTGGACCGAAAAGTTTAACCAAACCTGGAAAATGGCTAGAATGAAAGTAACAATTAAGAAGGAGTAAGCCTTTGCTTTTGCTTTTCCACAGGTTGTTATTTTCAGACACAGTATCTATAATTGATATGACTAGCATGCATGTATGTAAATCCTTAAGGAGTGAAAGTCTTATATGGCACTAACAGCAGGAATCGTAGGTTTACCGAACGTAGGGAAATCTACGCTATTTAACGCAATTACACAAGCAGGAGCTCTGTCGGCCAACTATCCGTTCGCCACAATAGATCCGAACGTAGGAATCGTGGAAGTACCGGACAGTCGGCTGGAGAAGCTGACCGAGCTTGTTAAACCGAAGAAAACCGTACCTACCGCATTTGAATTCACCGATATTGCAGGTATTGTCAAAGGGGCAAGTAAAGGTGAAGGACTTGGTAACCAATTCCTATCCCACATCCGCCAGGTCGACGCAATCTGCCACGTAGTCCGTGCGTTTGAAGATGAGAACGTCACGCACGTGTCAGGTGAAGTCGATCCCATCACGGACATTGAAACCATCAACCTGGAGCTAATTCTTGCCGACCTCGAAACAGTTTCCAAGCGGATGGACAGAGTAGCTAAAATGGCTCGTCAAAAAGACAAGGATGCTGTAGCAGAATACACGGTTCTTGAGAAATTGAAAGAATCATTAGAGGAAGAAACCCCGGCTCGCGCGGTTGAATTCAGTGATGATCAGGAAAAAATCGTTAAAGGCCTTCATTTACTAACTTCCAAGCCTATCCTCTATGTGGCGAATGTCAGTGAGGATGAAATTGGGGAAGGGGATAATGAAAAGGTTAAGCAAATCCGTGAATTTGCAGCAAAAGAGAATGCAGAAGTTATTGTCGTCTGTGCCAAAATTGAGTCCGAGATTGCTGAGCTTGATGGAGAAGAAAAAGAAGAGTTCCTTGAGGACCTTGGTATTGAAGAATCCGGACTGGATCAGTTAATTAAAGCTACCTACAACCTTCTTGGGCTGGCCACTTACTTTACAGCTGGTGAGCAGGAAGTAAGAGCCTGGACCTTTAAAGAAGGAATGACGGCTCCACAGGCTGCCGGAGTCATTCACACGGACTTCCAGCGTGGTTTCATCCGTGCAGAGACGGTGTCGTATGAAGACCTGGTTGATGCAGGCACGATGGGTGTCGCCCGCGACCGCGGCCGTGTTCGTTTAGAAGGCAAAGAGTATTTAGTGAGAGATGGCGACGTTATTCACTTCCGTTTTAACGTATAAGCGAGGATCCTTCCGTTTTAGTATTGTATTTCTTGGACAACTTTGTTATAATACTACATTGTGAGTAATTAAGAATAGATTACTCCTTGCTCCTATCAGGAATAGGAGCCGTTAAGTCCATAAGGAGGTGAAAACGGATGAGTAGAAAATACGAAATCATGTATATCATCCGCCCAGATATCGAGGAGGAAGCTAAAACTGGAATCATTGATCGTTTCAGCAATATCCTTCAAGATAATGGCGCGGAGGTAGAAGAAGTTAAAGAAATCGGCAAGCGTCGTCTTGCTTATGAAATTAACGACTACCGTGATGGTATCTATGTAACAGTCGACTTCAACGGTACACGTGAAGCGATTAATGAATTCGACCGTCAAGCGAAGTTCACGGATGATATTATCCGCCACATCGCTGTACGCGAAGATGACAAATAAGGAGTGGTTCTGATGTTAAATCGTGTCGTATTAGTCGGCAGATTGACGAAGGATCCTGATTTACGCTATACGCCAAACGGAGTGGCCGTCGCCAACTTCACCATTGCGGTGAACCGACCATTTTCTAATAATCAAGGTGGTCAGGACGCAGATTTTCTTAACTGCGTGGTCTGGAGACGTGCTGCAGAAAACCTAGCCAACTTTATGAATAAAGGCAGTCTTGTAGGAGTAGATGGACGTTTACAGTCCAGAAGCTTTGATAACCAGGAAGGCAAGCGTGTATTTGTAACAGAAGTAGTTGCAGATAGCGTACAATTCTTAGAATCCAAAGGAAGTTCTTCCCAGGGTGGAAGTAATCGTGGAGGCTCAGGATACCAGGCAAATCAGAATCAACAACCATCTGGAAATAATTTCGGATCTAACAACAACAATAACAACAATCAACGAGATGAGGATCCATTCGCAGATAATGGAGAGCCCATCGATATATCAGATGATGATCTGCCATTCTAATTAAGAAAGAGGTGAATGCGACATGGCACGTCGTGGACGCGGAAAACGTAAAAAGGTGTGTTTCTTCACAGCTAATGGAATTACACACATCGATTTCAAAGATGTTGATCTACTAAGACGTTTCGTTTCTGACCGAGGAAAGATTCTTCCTCGCCGAGTAACAGGAACTTCTGCTAAATATCAGCGTAAATTGACGAAAGCAATCAAACGCGCTCGTATTATGGCTCTATTGCCTTACTCTACTGAATAGTAGCGTTAATAAAGACCGTGAAGTCTATTTTAGACTTCACGGTCTTTTTTTTGTGTTTTCCATCTTTGGACCAACGTTCTTCAATAGGATAGCTCTCCAGTGATTGTTTGACCTCATTTCAAGCGATAAAGAGTTACCATCTTAAGTAATGTGATGGTGAATAGACAATAGAATACCATTAAGGTATATATTTCCAAATAAGTCGAAACCTATGGTACCCTTAGGTTATCTACATTCACAATAAGGGAAGGTATCTCGTAATTCTGCATAAATGAAAGTGGGATTTATGACGATGAATTAGAAACAATTCCAAAGGAGTAACTATGCGATATTTAATTATTTTTGGTTTAGCTTTACTTGCTATTTCAATAGGATGTGAGCAAGAGACTTCAAACAAACTAAACAACCAAAAAACTGACGCGAGTACCCAAGCTGAAAAGATGTCTAATCAAGATGAATACATAATTGAAAATACCATAGAAGAAGGACAAACGTTGCGAGTTTTTTCTGCCTATGAATATGTCGAAGAGTATGTAAAAAAGGCTGAAGAAACAGTTGAACAAAGTGATCGGCAAAAACTCTGGAAGACCATTGTGATGGACCGGGTACAAGACGCATGCTTGAGGGGTGAGTACTCTCACCTTGTGAAGGAGTATGTGAATATTCCTCCGAGAGAACTGAAGGAAGTAAAAGATGATATCACCATGATGCAGGCTTCAGAACTTGAAAAAACAGTACTCCAAGCTTTGGAGAAGTCTGCTGATACATTACCTGGAGAAGATACAACGGTTTGTCTTCTTCCACAAGGAGAAATGAGTTTCCCGGGGGTGACTGTAGGGGCAGGTAAGATTTCATTGTTCAATGTCGCATCGGTTAGTAAAGACCGATTGAAGCACATTGTTGCACATGAGTACCATCACAGCACGTGGACAGCAGACTATTCCCTAAACGATGAGGAGTGGGACTTACTTGGCAGCATAGTTTTTGAAGGGAAAGCCGAGTACTTTGGATCCCTCTTATATGGAACACCCCCGACAGAGGTTAAATCAAGGATGGGGAAAGAACAGGAAAAAGCGTTGTGGAAGCAAGCGAAGAGTTTGCTGGACTCGAACGATGCTAGTCGTGTGAATCGTGTACTTTACGGTGAGAAGGGTGAGTATCCGCCCGGTTTTGGGTATATGGCTGGTTACCATATAGTAGAAAAATATGTTGAAAATCATCCTGAGTCATCCATTGAAGAATGGACGAAAACGCCGCCTGAACAGCTCTATAGGGAGAGCGGATATGAAGAATCCTTTTAGTGAGAGAGATTAAAAACTACATATCTCGATTTCAACTCTTCCTATATAAAGAGCATTAGTTAAATGAGCTCGACATAAAAAAAGAACTTCCATAAAAAATGGAAGTGCTTTTTTGCTAGTAATCGAAACTGAACAGCTCTTTTTTAGGAAAGCTGCATAAGCGCGCGGAGCTCATCCCTGTTCGAGACAAGATCTTCTAAAGTATAACCGTCCAGCACTTGAAAGAAAGCCTGCAGCGCATCTCTTAGAACATGTCTAAGCTTACAGGCAGGTGTAATGACACATTCATTGGTCTGGCAGTCAAAGCACTCCAGTAGATAAAAGTCGTCTTCCATGGACCGGACAACTTTTCCAATGTTAATGTCTTCAGGCTTATGGGCAAGCTTAATTCCTCCAGAACGTCCCCGCACCGTATGAATAAGCTCTAATTTATTTAATTCGTGAATAATCTTCCCTAAGTGATTTTCTGAGATGTTAAATACCTCGGAAATCTCTTTTTTATTAGCAAGCTGACCTTCTTTCTTAGCAGCAGTGAAAATTAATACTCGCAGAGCATAATCCGTATATTTTTTTAAACGCATAGGTCAACCCTCACTCTTCTTTTATTTAATCTTATCATAGCCATCATTCCAATGTCTTATTTTCAGATTTTTTCAGCACATTAACGGAATTGTCATAATTGATGTATTTATAATACACCTTTCTTATGTATAATAAAGATATATTATAAATACATCTTTTACGGAGGGGTTTATATGTCTACACAAACGAATCAATTATTAAGTGACCATACGATTAAAGTGATCAAATCAACTGTACCTGTGTTAGAGGAACACGGAGAGGCTATAACTACACACTTTTATCAGCAGCTATTTTTGAATCATCCCGAATTGAAGAATATCTTTAATCAGACCCATCAGAGAAAAGGAGACCAGCCCCGTGCGCTGGCTAACACCGTTTATGCTGCAGCTAAGAACATAGAACACCTGGAAGCTATTCTGCCGAGAGTTAAACAGATTGCTGAAAAACACAGAAGTTTGAACGTCCTGCCGGAACATTATCCAATTGTAGGCGAATATTTGCTGAAAGCTATTAAAGATGTACTTGGAGATGCAGCAACGGATGAAATTATACAATCCTGGGGAGAAGCTTACGGGGTTATAGCGGATGTATTCATTCAGGTAGAAGATCGTATGTACAAGGATGTACGCCAACAGACCGGGGGATGGACAGGATTCCGTGATTTTAAAGTCATTCAAAAGCGTGTAGAAAGTGATGTGATTACATCTTTCTATTTACAGCCGGTCGATGAACAGCCTCTAGCCGATTTTAAGCCTGGCCAATACTTAACGATTAAAGCTGAGATTCCTGGAGACGATTATGACCACTTACGTCAATATAGTCTTTCAGAGGCTCCAGGTGCCCCTTATTACCGTATTAGTGTCAAAAGGGAAGAAGGAAACCAGGAGGTACCGGAAGGCAGGGTTTCGAACTGGCTGCACAGTCAAGTTAGCGAAGGCGAAATTCTTCCAGTCAGTGCACCAGCCGGGGACTTTTATTTAGATGCAGATACCGACAAGCCGCTTGTCCTGTTGAGCGGTGGCGTGGGGCTCACACCGATTTTGAGTATGGGCAGAGCGGTTCAGGATTTACAGCCTGAGCGGGAAGTGTATTTTATTCATGCCGCTCAGAACGGATCGGTCCATGCATTTAAGAAAGATATGCAGACCATGGGGGATAAAACGGTAACCAAAATTATTTATGCCCGGCCGACAGAAGATGACCGTTTGCAGCAATCATTTGATAAGGAAGGATATGTGGATCTTCCATGGTTAAAAGAAGCGGTCCCTCAGGATAGCGAGTTTTATTTCTGTGGTCCTGAAGGCTTTATGAGGGCTGTTAATGAGGCCCTGAAGGAATGGGGAGTATCCGAAGATAGCATTCACTATGAATTCTTCGGCCCTCAGGGAGTTCTGTAAGTTTTATAGGCGGTATTAGCTTCCAGCGGGAGCCAGTCGCTGGTCAAGACGGTTTACAAGATTCATAAATCCATGGATAGCCGGTCCACTTAGAAGGGTGATGAGAATGGTTCCCACTCCAATGGCACCGCCAAAAAGAGCTGCCGCTACGACCAAAAGGATACTGATGAGTACGCGGGAAGTAGTAATGGTCCATCCTGTCAGCTTACGGACTACCAGCATCATCCGGTCAAAAGGATTTGGGGCGAAATCGGCCTGAAGATTGATCGCAATACCTAAGCTCGCAAATAAAATACCGGTTAGTAAACAAAGAATTTGAGCCAGCAGGTTTGGTGATAACATCAGTTCGTTGGACCGGATGATCCATAGCCATAAATCAATTCCAATACCGGTTAGAAGTGAGGTCGCAAGCGCCAGCAGTTCAGGACGTTTCCGCTGGGCTGCTGCATTGAAAAGTATAATCGTGAGACCGACCACGATTTCCCAGCTGCCGATGGTTAGACCAAAAGACCGGTATAACCCTACAAGCAGGGCATCAAAGGGAGAGGTGCCCAACTGTGATTCAATGGTCAGGGCAATGCCGAATGTTAATAGAACAATTCCTAAAGAATAATAAAAACCTCTTTGCCAGATTCGTAACATAATACCTCTCCCTTCTTATTATCCGATTTGATGTTATGATGCTAGTCACTATAACGCTCAGAAGCTCATGTTACAAGAAATCTGCACGTAAAAAAGGCCAGGAGGCATGCCTCCTGGCCTTTTACCTATTCTGCTTAATTTTCTACGTGAGCCCACTTGAATTCAAATTCTGGACCGGTAGAGGTAGTGAATACCCCTTTAATGGATGGTCTGAATAATTGAGCTTTAGCATCCTGATAGATTGGAGCAACGGCTTGATCTTCTTCTAGAAGAAGTTTCTCAGCTTCCATGAAGGCTTCAAAACGTTTCTCCGGCTGCTGTGCATATTCTCCGTTAGCTTTTTCAATAAGAGAATCGTATTCTTCACTTGAATAGTTCATATTATTGTTTTGTCCGTCGGTAACATACATGTTCAAGTAAGTGTTCGGATCTACATAGTCAGGTGCCCAAGTGGCAGCTTCCATTTCAAATTCAGAAGCACTATCACGACGTACACGTTCTTTAAATGGTACTTCCATTATATCAATGGTCAGACCATCAAGCGTGGTTTCCAATTGGTTCTTGTAATAAGCCAATGTTTTCTTAGAGGTTCCTGTGTCGTCTCCAAGAAGTTCAATGGTAACTGAATCTGTACCTAGAGCTTCAAGGGCTTTCTGCCAGTGCTCTTTGGCTTTTTCTTTGTTGGTTTCTACAAGTGATCCCTGCGCCTCACGGTATCCTGTATCGCTGTTAGGCATAGATACGAAATTAGAAGGCACATATCCTTCTGCAGGAACGGATCCATCATTTAAAATTTCATTAACCAGATCTTCCCGGTTAATCGCTAATGAAATGGCCTTACGCGCATCTACGTTTGCCAGGGCCTCATTGTTTTCCTGATTAAATTTAAAGAAGTACAAGTATGGTTTTTTCACGACTTCAAAAGCTTCGTCACTGCGATACTGGTCCACGAATTCAGCATTAAGTTCGGTCTGATCGATTTCTCCAGATTGATAAAGGTTTACGCCTGTAGAAACTTCTTTAATGACTTTAGCGTTAATGGTTTCAAGTTGAACCGTTTCAGCATCCCAGTAATCTTCGTTCTTTACAACAGTCCAGCCTTCACCGTGACTCCACTCGGTCATTTTGAATGGACCATTGGCTAGTGTATGTTCAGCTTCTGTGGCGAAGTCTTCGCCTTTTTCTTCTACATAACTTTGGTTAATTGGCATAAATGTAATAAATACAGTCATTGATTTGAAGTAAGGTACTGGTTTTTCCAGCTCTACTTCAAGTGTTTTATCATCTACTGCAGTGACACCTAATTCTTCAGGATCCACTTCTCCATTACTAACGGCAGTAGCATTTTTAATGATTCCACCAAGGAAGTACGGTCCGTATTCAGAACCTGTATCCGGGTTAACCGCGCGTCTCCATGAATAGACGAAATCATTGGCTGTTACTTCGTCCCCATTGGACCACTTCGCGTCACGCAGTTTAAAGGTCCATGTAAGGCCATCCTCACTAACGGTTCCTTCTTTAGCCATTCCTTCTGTAAGGTTACTATTTTCATCTAGACGGTAAAGACCTTCCAGTGTTTCGCCGGCCCATTGGAATCCGACTGAATCGGTAATTAAGGAAGGATCCATGCTTGGAATTTCACTTTTTGCTGTTACGGTAATGGTTTGATCGCCCGAAGCGTTCCCTTCTGAGCTTTCTTCTGTGTCATTTCCACCTTCACTAGACTCTGATGAGCTCTCATCGCCTCCACCGCTGCATGCTGCTAATACAAAAATGAGCATAAGCGTGAAAAGCAACCAGATTTTGTGGTTTTTTCTCAAGTGTAACTCCCCCTAATTTTTCAAATATATGTACTTTTTGAATTATACAGATAATTATGAATTTTTTCAACGTAATTTTTTTGTAAAAACTGAGAAAAAAGCATCATTACTGAAAATTCAAATTAGATTGACAACACTAATTCTTTTGATAGGATAAAGGAATATCATTTCTTTTTCTTATAAGCAAACGACTAATAATAGGAAAAGAGAATAGAATTTGATGAGAAGGGTGGTTCTAGAAATGAACCGGGAATGGGATATATTGCATACACCGGGTCCGACGCCGATTCCGCCAAGTGTCGACCGGGCCATGATCCAGCCAATGATTGGCCATAGAGGACAGAAATGTAAAGACTTAATAAACAGGATTACTCCGCGCGTGAAGTCCATTTTTGGTACCTCTCAGGATGTGCTTCTACTTACAGGAAGCGGTACCTCTGCCCTGGAAGCAGCTGTAGTGAATACCACCAAGCCGGGAGATGAAGTCATCGCTGTAGTTGCCGGTTCTTTCGGTGCGCGCTTTGCGCAGATCTGTGAGTCCTACGAGCTGAATGTTCATCGTATTGAATTGGAATGGGGAAATGCTGTTCACGTTTCTCAGGTGGAAGAAGCGATTAAGGCTCATCCTGAGACGAAGGCTGTCTTTCTGACTCATTGTGAAACGTCTACAGGGGTCATGCATCCCGTTGAAGAAGTAGCCAAAAAAGTCAATAAGATCAGTAATGCGCTAGTGCTTGTAGATGGTGTGTCCTCTATTGGCGGAGCCCGCATTGAAATGGATCAGTCTGGAATCGATCTCTTAGTGACAGGATCTCAAAAAGCTATGATGCTTCCTGCAGGTCTTGCTTTTGCAGCGGTCAGTGATCGTGCCTGGGAGGTTATTCATGATAATGATCGACCACGCTTTTACTTAGATTTAAGAGCCTATAAGAAAAAACTGGGTGATGGCCAGACACCTTTCACCCCGGCTTTATCTCTTTTATTTGGTTTAGAGGAAGTCTTGAATTTAATAGAAGAAGAAGGTCTGGACGATGTGTTTGAGCGTCATCAGCTTATGAAAAACATGACGCGCGAGGCTTGTAAAGCTCTTAACCTACCCTTACTGGTGGATGATGAGAGTGCTTCGACAACCGTTACGTCTATTCAACCTGCTACCTTTAATGCAGAACAATTCAGAAAGCTTGCGAATGAAGAATTCGGACTTATGGTGGCTGGCGGACAGAACCATATGAAAGGCGAAATTTTCCGAATTGGCCATATGGGTTATTGCCGTCCGGCAAACGTTCTTCAGTATGTAAGCATCTTAGAAATTATATTGAAACGATTGAACCACGATTTCAAACCTGGGGCTGGCGTTGTTGCCGCACAGGAAGTGTATCTCGATCACACCAGGGAGGGAAAATAATGTACCGCGTGTTAATCTGTGACCCTTTAAGTGAAGATGGAATTCGTCCTTTATTGGATGCGGAGGATGTGGAAGCCATTGCAGATCCTTCTCTGAGCCATGAAGAGCTGCTTGAGGCCGTAAAATCCGTGCAAGCTATTATTGTTAGAAGCCAAACACAAGTAACCAGAGAAGTGATTGAACATGCTGAAAACCTGCAGGTGATCGGACGTGCTGGCGTTGGCGTGGACAATATTGATCTTGATGCGGCAACAGAACATGGTGTAGTTGTAGTAAATGCTCCTGATGGAAATACCATTTCCACAGCAGAACATACGATGGCTATGCTGATGTCTCTAGCGCGCAATATTCCTCAAGCCTATCATCAATTGCAGCAAAAACGCTGGGAAAGAAAGAAATTCGTCGGGGTTGAGCTTAAAGGTAAAACGCTCGGCGTGGTCGGTTTCGGCAGAATCGGAAGAGAAGTGGCTCAGCGCGCTAAAGGCCAAAGAATGAAAGTCATCGCCTATGATCCATTTCTTAATCAGGAAAAAGCTGATAAAGCCGGTGTAGATCACGGAACTCTGCAGGAAGTACTGCAGCAGGCAGATTTCTTAACAGTTCATACACCTTTAATGGAAGAAACGAAGCATTTAATTGATCGTGAAGCCATTCAGCTCATGAAACCTGGTGCCAGGATTCTGAACTGCGCCCGCGGTGGAATTGTGGATGAAGATGCGCTTTATCAGGCTATTCAAAGTGGAAAAATTGCCGGAGCGGCGCTTGATGTGTTTGAAGAAGAGCCGGCAACCGAGCACCCTCTTCTTTCTCTTACAGAAGTCATTGCAACCCCGCACCTGGGAGCAAGCACGGTAGAGGCTCAGGAAAATGTTGCGACCGATGTAAGTTACGATGTACTGGAGCACTTAAGAGGCGGAACGGTAAGAAACCCTGTCAATATGCCTTCCGTTTCTTCAGAAATGATGGAACAGCTCTCTCCATATTTCAAGCTGTCTGAACGACTGGGAGCTTTTTTGTCCCGTGTAGTGGAAGGTACGCTTGAGCGCGTAAGTGTATACTATTCAGGAGAACTGACAGACGTGGATACCACGCCGCTTACCAGAATTGCAGTTAAAGGAATTCTGCGCAGACACATCGGACAGCGTGTGAATGACGTGAACGCCTTTAAAACAGCTTCTGATAAAGGCATTGTTATCAATGAGCAAAAGTCGACCTCAACCAAAGGGTTTACCAACTTGCTTACCGTCGAAATTGAAACGGACCAGGAGAAACGAAGTATCGCAGGTACTTTGCTAAATGGTCTTGGAGCTCGTATTGTCCAGCTGGATCAATACTCCATTGACGTGGTCCCGGATGGGAACTTGATTCTTATCCACCACAAAGACCAGCCTGGTGCCATTGGACGTGTAGGGAGTCTCTTATCTGAGCACAATATGAACATTGCTACCATGCAGGTAGGAAGAACCAACCAGGGAGGCGACGCGGTTATGGTTCTGACCGTGGACAAAGAAGTGGAGTCCGAGTGTCAGGATCGACTGGCCCAAATTACGGACATTAATAAAGTTCAGTGCTTAACTCTATAAGATAGAATCTATTCCCGGGGACCTGGTCTCCGGGGATTTTTTGTGTTAAAAGTGACGTGACAAGTGTTGGTGCTCTTCTTAAGCGAGTTGTTCAATAATAGGGCCGATTAGTTGAAGACTCAGTTTCGAGATAATTGGGTCCGTTACGTTAAATGGAAGTAGAGGCTGGTGGGGAAATAACTCGTCTTGTTCTATCACCCAGACACTCGAGACATAAGCCGTTCATCAACGGACGGAAAGACCACCGTCCTTTTGATGCTCGGCTTATGCTGGTCGTGTCTTTCGGGGTGATGCCACATTTGAACACTTTCCTATGGGGGAACGGTGAGCTTCCTCGCTCGTTTCACTCGCTGTGGGATCTCACCTGATTCCTTCTCCCACGGGAGTCTCGCCATTTCCCCACCAGCCCCACTTAGTTAAGAGAAACGGGCCCTTCAGAAAAGAAGTGCTTGGCTTCTATTACCTGCCCGAAATGTTTATGTATCGGGCAATTAATCAAAATTATCGACTTTAAAACGCCTTTCACTGCTTCATGTTATTCCCCTGAAAACTGGTACTTTTTGGGTGATTTCGAGTCTCTGATTCGGCCAGGTCCGAAGGGGGACGATGCAGACTTCTGCGGGATGAACATGATCGGTGAGATCCCGCAGGGCTGTTAAGCCCGAGGAAGCTCAGCACATATAAGAAGTTCGACTAAGATCGCCACGTCCTGTGGCAACGTCGAACGACCCTGCATCGTGCAGGGCCGAAAAGCGAAATCGTCCCCCGCAGGACCAAATTCTCACAAAAGTCTCGAAACTGAGTCTTCAACAAAAGGGAGCTTATCTGTAAGAATGAACACAAAAAGTTAAGAGGATCTTTATTAGAACAGATTCCTAGTCCTATAGAATCACCAAAAAGTTTAATTCGTCTTGTTTTTGGTAACAGAAGAGTAGCAAAACTCTTTATAGGAGAGGAAGAGGAGGAGTCGAATTGACCAAGAAATATGATGCTATTGTGATTGGTGCTGGACATAATGGACTAATCTCGGCTATCCAGCTGGCCGAAAAAGGATGGAAAGTACTGGTCCTGGAAAAGTCATCGAAACCCGGAGGTGCATCGAAGTCCCGAGAAGTGACAGAGCCTGGGTATGTTCATGATGTATATGCGATGAATATTGGTTTGTTTTTAGGATCGCAGTTTTATCAGGAATACGAAGAAGAAATGCAGCGCTTTGGTTTTGAACCCGTAATAAATGACAAGCCTTATGCCAGCGTTTTTCCTGATGATACAGGGATAGGAGCTTACCAGAATCGTAAGGAAATGTTCAAAAGTCTGGCCTATCATTCGACTGATGATACGTATGCGTGGAAGGATCTGAGTCATTATTACGATCAAACGACTCCTCACTTTATGCCGCTCATGCAGATGGAGCTTCCCTCCTATGAGGCCTGGAAGCACGTAATGAAGTCCATGAAACAGCTTAAGTTAAATGGACTGATGGAACTGGGAAGCCATTTGCTACAATCACCACGCGAATTTGTGGATCACTGGTTTGAAAGCGATAAAGTAAAAGCGATGGTGGCCCCGTGGGGACTTCATTTGGATTTTGGTCCTGATGTCTCTAATGGCGCGGTCTTTCCATTCCTGGAATCTATTTTAAATCAGCGCAACGGCATGGCTTTTTCCAAAGGCGGCATTCAAAACATGATCGAGAGCATGGTCAAAATGCTTGAAATCCGGCTTGGTGAGATAAGGACGGAAGCATCCGTAGAACGAGTACTCGTCGAAAGGGGTCAGGCCTATGGAGTGGTCCTCGAAAATGGAGAGGAAATCATAGCTGAAAAGGCTGTTATAGGAAATGTAACTCCTACTCAGATGGTGAACCGTCTGCTTGACGTAAACGATGTTCCAGATCACTATCTTCAAGAAGCCGAGAATTACCGCTATGGTCCAGCGACGATGATGATCCATCTCTCCCTGGACGAACCTCTTCAATGGAAAGCAGGAGAGAAATATTCTGAGTTTGCTTATGTTCACATAGGTCCTTATGTGGAAGACTTAGCAAGAACTTACACCCAGGCTATGAATGGAGAGCTTCCGGACAGTCCCCTGCTGATCGTGGGTCAGCCGGATGTTATGGACGAGACCCGCTCACCTGAAGGGAAATCGACGCTCTGGATTCAAGTAAGGGCCCTCCCTTCTCACGTGAAAAAAGATGCGCTGGGTGAAATTGAACCAGATGAGTGGACCAATATTAAAGAAGCTTATGCGGACCGGGTTATAGAAAAGCTGGCCGCCTACACGCACAACAGTACGTCCGCCATTCGAAAAAGGACCGTACTCTCCCCCGCAGACCTGGAGGGGGATAATCCGAACCTTGTCGGTGGAGATAGTGTAAGTGGAAGTCACCACATCTTCCAAAACTACGTATTCCGACCAACACCCGGCTATTCCCGTTACAAGACACCGGTGGATCGCTTATACATGGTAGGAGCTGCAACCTGGCCTGGAGGTGGATTGAACGGAACTTCTGGCTGGCTGCTTGCAAATAAATTATAAGAAACGTGCCCTGGAAGAAATTCTTCCAGGGCTTTTTACATGATGCGCTTCATAACGCCTCGCTCGTTATCTTTTTCTCCATTCAAATTCAATGTTTTGACTTTCGACAACCAACTTGTTAAATTAAATTCCGACCTAAATTATCAACATTAGAAGGAGGTCTGGTAGTGTGTCAGAGAAAAAAGAAACACCATCGTCATCACGAAAATTATTATTTCGAATATTAGATGGCATTGAGTGGCTCGGAAATAAGCTTCCGTCCCCACTTCTGTTATTTGCAATTTTAGCCCTCATTGTTGTTATTATATCGGGCATATTTTCTTCTGTTTCCGTGACGAACCCCACGTCAGGAGAAGTGGTTCAAGTCAAAAACTTATTCAGTCTAAGCGGCCTGGATTACATTTTTAACAGTGCCGTTGAAAACTTTATAGGATTCCCGCCGCTTGGAGCGGTGCTCGTCACGATGCTCGGAATTGGTTTAGCGGAACAAACCGGATTAATTAATTCTTCATTAAAAGGAATTGTATTTTCTTTCCCGAACCGATTGCTCACAGCAGCGCTGGTATTTGCCGGTGTCATGTCCAGTGTAGCCGTTAATGCTGGGTATGTGGTTCTTCCGCCACTCGGCGCCGTACTTTTTCTAGGGTTAGGCCGGCACCCGCTAGCTGGTCTGGCGGCTGCGTTCGCAGGTGTATCAGGCGGATTTGGAGCCAATTTGGCCCTCACTTCCACCGATGCCGTGCTGCAGGAATTAACCGTTGAAGCTACACGAACGCTTGACCCTGCTTATGCAGAAACGATTACCGTAACGATGAACTACTTCTTTGCGGCAGTGTCTGTACTGCTGGTGACAATCGTAGGTACGCTTGTGACCGATAAGATTGTTGAACCTCGATTAGGTCGTTATGAAGGTGAGGAAAACGGAGAGATCGACGAGCTTACCTCTCTTGAAAAAAGAGGGATGCGCTTCGCTGGTATAGGTTTTCTATTTACCTTCCTCTTAATGGCTTATCTATCGTTTGGACCACTGCGCGGTGATGGAGCTTACATCGATTCACCATTCTTTAATGCTCTGGTCTTTGTTATTTTCATTTTATTCCTTGTTCCAGGTCTGATTTATGGAATAGTGGTTAAAGAGATTAAGAACGATAAGGACCTTACGAAGCTGTTAGGTAAAACAATGGCCAGTATGAGTGGATATATTGCTCTGGCTTTTACGGCCGGTCAATTTATTGCTTATTTCCGTGAAACAAATCTCGGAACGGTGATTGCTTTTAAAGGAGCGGATTTCTTAAATTCCACGGGATTCGATGGAATTGGTCTTATCCTGACCTTCCTTGGGCTGACTATGGTGGTGAACTTCTTTATTGGAAGTTCTTCAGCAAAATGGACGATCTTAGCCCCGGTGTTTGTTCCGATTATGATGAATCTTGGTTATTCTCCTGAGTTTACAACGCTGCTGTACCGGATTGCTGACTCAGTGACGAACATGATTACGCCGTTGCTTCTTTATTTCCCGGTTATTATTGCTTTTGCTCAGCGTTATGATAAGAAACTAGGTATTGGAACACTCATTTCCATGATGATTCCTTACTCAGTCGCATTCCTGCTAGCTTGGCTACTTATGCTGCTGGTTTGGGTACTGCTCGGTATTCCAGTAGGACCGGGAGCTCCTATCAGTTATTAATAGGATGACTTACGATTAACAAAGCAGACTTCCTTCTAGAGGAAGTCTGCTTTTTCATTGGCGCTGTAACAACGTAGGGGATTAAATTATTAAACTAACGGGCCGTTTAGTTGAAGACTCAATTTCAAGATATCTTAGGTCCGTTGCTGATATAGAGAGGAGCTGGCTACGGAAACAACTCGCTTTCCTGCGGCCCTACAAGACGTAGGGTCGATCGACGTTGCCACAGGACGTGGCGACTTTAGTCGATCCTCCTTTTCTCAGGCGCCTCCTCGGTCGCTTCACTCCCTGTGGGGTCTCGCCTAGCTCCTTCTCCCGCGGGAGTCTCGTCGTTTCCTTCGCCACCCTATGATGGAAGGGTGAACGGACCCTTCTATAAGCGGTAGGGAGATGCTTGATCCGCCTCAAAAGCTTCTATAGCAGTGATTATCTACACGTATACGCTAATTGTTATACGTTTATCTGAGTCATAAGGCTGGACGTTTCAAACATGATTTCGAGCTCCCTATTTCGCAAGGTCCGGAGGGGGACGATGAAGACTTCTGCGGGATGAACATGATCGGTGAGATCCCGCAGGGCTGTTAAGCCCGAGGAAGCTCAGCACATGCCCGCGAAAAGCGAAATCGTCCCCCGCAGGACCAAATTCTCACAAAAGTCTCGAAATCGAGTCTTCAAGTAATGGGAGCTTTTCTGTAAGAAGCAGTAGCGAATTTGATAGTAGTTATTGGGCCACTATTCCTGATTAAAAAAGAGCCGGTTTTTCCGGCTCCTTTAAATTTTCCTATTTATTTAAGAGGGTGGACGGAGGCTTCACGGTTCGTAAACACGTGGACTTCCTCATATCCAGCAGATTTTGCAAGCTCAACGGCCTCTTCATAACGATGACCTACATGATCCGGTTTATGAGCATCGGAACAGAGAACGATTCCAACGCCCGCATCCTTACAGATTTGCAGCAGTTCAGGATCCGGGTACATTTCTCCTACCGGTTTTCTGAGACCAGCTGTACTAATTTCAATACATGTACCTGTAGAAGCCAGTGCTTCAGCTGCTCGTTTATACTGTTCACGCAGGAATTCCTGATCGTCAGGACGGTAGCCAAATACTTTAATAACGTCAATGTGACCGACAAAATCAAATAAGCCGGACTCGGCAAGCGTCACGACGCGGTCGAAGTATTGTCGGTAGACTTCATAAAGATCCCTTTTCTCATATTCTTCACGGAAAGTAGCAAGGTCAATTCCCCACTCATCAATCCAGTGAACGGAGCCAATCACATAGTCAAAAGGATGCTCAGAAATAAAAGCTTCCATTTCTTTTTCTTTCCCAGGCATATAATCCATTTCAATGCCCATTTTGATCGTCAGACCTTCCTTTTTAGCCTGGTCAAACATATTCTGATAAGTACTGAAATCGAGCGTTCGGCGGTTTTCCACCCACGGATTTGAGAGGATCGGTCTCGTCTCCTGAAAAAAGTAGGCGTGTTCAGAAATGCCTAGCTCTTGTATTCCTTCTGCTTTTGCTTTTTCAATGTAAGTTTTTAAATAATCGACCTCAAGGTTACCGGTTTCGGCCATGTGTACATGATAGTCAGTCCGCATGATCATCCTCCTAAAATTCGCAATATTACATTTAATCATATCAGACAACAGACATTTCTACCAAAATCGTCACTTTCTATAAGAAGAATGAGAAGAATAGGAAAAACGATATATGTTAAAATAGATAAGCTAGTAGTTGGATGATAGAAATAGAGGTGTTTCTGGAAATGAATGACACAAAAAGAATTACGGAAGGGGCTTTAATGACAGGCGTTTATCTGCTATTGTTATTGGTAATTATTTTCATGCCAATCTGGTTTGGACCTGTCCTGTTATTTACGCTTCCCATTCCTTTCATATTTTACAGCTATCGGCACGGCTGGAAAGCAGGAGCTTTAATGTTTACGGCTGCTTTATTGTTTACCCTGCTATTTGGACCCGTTTTTTCAATGTTCACTTTATTAGCAGGGATTGGCGGGGTCTTCTTAGGCGGAGCCCTGTATAATAAACAATCTTCTTTAGAGGCGTGGGCTTTTGGATCAGTCGGCTTTAGTATTGGCGCAGCCGGTATTTATCTGGCCTCTCAGTTCCTATTCGATATTAACTGGGGAGAGCAGATTAGTGCGAGTCTAGATGAGGCCTTCACCAGGACGAATAATATGCTTCCGGGAATGGTCGGAGGCGAGAGTACAGAAGCTTCCTTAGAAGCTTTACGTGAAACGATTGAATTCCTGCCGGATATTATTCCAAGTATTCTGGTTATGACAGGGATTGTTTTTGCTTTCATCAGTCAGTGGCTGACGTATAAAGTGATTAACCGAGTGGATAAAAAACAATTCCGCTTTCCTCCATTTAAAGAATTTAAGCTGCCGACCGCAGTTTTATGGTATTACTTCTTTGCATTGATTTTAACCTATATTCCTACGAATGAAGAAGGATTGCTTTACTTAGGGTCGATCAACGTCTACACGTTGGCCGGAAGCCTGCTCGTATTGCAAGGGTTCTCTTTTATCTTTTACTATGCAGAAGTGAAGAAATGGTCAAAGGCCATACCAGTCGTAATTGTCGTGATTTGCCTTTTACTTCCACAAATCTTACTGTATCTTGTGCGAATCTTAGGTATAATTGATATAGGATTTTCTCTTAGAGAACGGATTAAAGGAAAGAAATGAGCTCGTATAAGATGGTAGGAGCTGAATGGAATGCCTAACTTTTTTAAAAAGCCAACGATGAGCGGACACTTATGGATTATTTATTTGATTTCCTTAGTGCTGCTTGCATTTATTTGGTATTATCAGTGGACGCTTGGGATGATGATGACGCTGTTTTTAGCAGCCTCCATCTTCTACAGTGTTCGAACTGAGCAGAACATGATTAACGAAACGGAAGAATATATATCGACTCTTTCCTACCGGGTGAAAAAAGTAGGGGAAGAGGCGCTGCTTGAGATGCCTATTGGAATTATTTTATTTAGCGAAAACTATAAGATTGAATGGGCTAATCCTTATATGAATCGATTTACAAAGGATGACACGATCGTAGGTAAATCTCTTAAGCAATTATCTGAGCAGTTAATTGCACCTATTAAAGAGGACGAGAGTGAAGTCTGGATTACAGTAGGGGACTACAAACTTCAGACGATAATTAAAAAAGATGAACGCTTACTCTATTTATTTGATCGTACAAAGCAAACGGAGATTCATAATCTTTATCAAAACGAACAAACCGTTCTGGCCATCATATTCCTGGATAATTACGAAGAAATTACGCAGGGAATGGATGATACGGCCAAAAGTCACATAAATTCGCAGGTTACCTCTATCTTAAATAGATGGGCTGGTAATTATGGAATCTACTTGAAGCGTACCTCTCAAGAACGCTTTGTGGCTGTCATGAACCAGGAAATTCTGAAGAAATTAGAGAAAGCCAAATTCGAAATCCTTGATGATGTACGTGAGTTGATCACAGATCAGAACGTGCCTCTCACGCTGAGTTTCGGTATCGGCGTAGGGCCGATCAGTCTTCCAGAACTGGGCGAACTTTCCCAGTCAAGCCTGGACCTTGCTCTCGGGCGCGGCGGTGATCAGGTTGCGATCAAGGATGATACAGGAAAAGTACGTTTCTATGGCGGTAAAACGAATCCAATGGAAAAAAGGACACGTGTTCGTGCCCGTGTTATTTCCCACGCCATGAAAGAATTGGTTCAGGAAAGTGAAAAAGTTCTGATTATGGGGCATAAATCCCCGGATATGGACTCGGTTGGGGCATCCATCGGGATTTTGAAAATTGCTCAGGCTAATGATAAACAGGCCGCTATTGTACTTGACCCCAATGATATTGATACGGGCGTTCAGCGTATGATCGAAGAAATTGAGCAGGATGAAGAGCTGTGGCAATACTTTATCCCGCCGGAAGATGCTCTGGAAATGGTGACGAATAACTCCCTTCTGGTCGTAGTGGATACGCATAAGCCTTCCTTAGTCATGGAAGAGAAATTACTCTCCAAAACTGAGCATGTGGTCGTCATTGACCACCACCGCCGGGCGGAAGAGTTTATCTCTGATCCTACACTTGTCTATATGGAGCCATATGCTTCATCAACAGCGGAACTGGTGACGGAATTGCTGGAATATCAGCCTAAGAAACTGAAACTTTCCATGCTTGAATCTACGGCCCTGCTTGCAGGGATTATTGTTGATACGAAGAGCTTTACGCTGCGGACCGGATCCCGGACATTTGATGCTGCTTCTTATTTGAGGTCAAAAGGAGCGGACACGGTCCAGGTTCAGAAGTTTATGAAAGAAGATCTGGATGTTTATATCCGAAGAAGTAAGTTGATCGAGCGAGCGGAAGTGTACCGGGACGGAGTAGCCATTTCAACTGGTCATAAAGGGGAAACCTATGGCCCCGTCATTATTGCGCAAGCTGCCGATACACTCCTTACGATGAGTGGTGTTGTCGCATCCTTCGTTATATCCGAGCGTAAGGACGGTCGTATTGGAATCAGTGCCCGCTCTCTAGGTGATATTAACGTTCAGGTTCTTATGGAACGGATGAATGGAGGCGGCCATTTAACGAACGCCGCTACTCAGCTTGAAGACACAACGATTGAAGATGCAAAAGGATTGTTGCAAGATATAATTGACGAGTATTTTGAAGGGGGAGACACAGAATGAAGGTAATTTTTAATCAAGATGTAAAAGGTAAAGGGAAAAAAGGCGAAATCAAGGACGTATCTGATGGCTATGCCCGCAACTATCTTCTTAAAAATAACTTAGCGGTGGAAGCGACTAAAGGAAACGTCCAGGCTCAGAAAGCCATTGATGCCAAGCAGGAGCAGAAAGCCCAGGAAGAAATCGATGAAGCTGAAAAGCTGAAAGAAACCTTAAAAGATATGGAAGTCAAACTAACGGCTAAGTCCGGCGACAATGGTCGTCTTTTCGGTTCTATTACAAGTAAGCAGATTGCTGAAGAATTGAAGAAAGCTCATAATATTAAAATCGACAAACGAAAAATCGAACTGGATGACCCGATCCGTAATCTTGGTTACACGAATGTACCGGTGAAGCTTCACCCAGAAGTTACGGGTACGATCCGTGTTCACATCGAAGAAAAATAAACGACCTGACGATGATCTGAATGTTCGTTTATGAAGCATCTATTATGAGCGCCTGGCCTTTTAACCCTCAGCACGATTGGAACATGTGTGTGAAGCAGTGAAGGGGTCGGGTGCTTATATTTTGTTTGGAACCAACCAGAGGAGGAACAGCTAGTGAGTGAAGTATGGAATGACCGGACGCCGCCCCATAATATTGAAGCTGAACAGGCGGTACTGGGTGCGGTCTTTTTAGAGCCTGAAGCCATGTCCACTGCCTCAGAATATTTGCTGCCCGAAGACTTCTATCGTGCCAGTCATCAGCGGATTTTTGAAGTGATGATGACGCTGGCTGATAAAGGAGAACCAATTGACCTGGTAACGGTAACTTCGGCTTTATCCAATAATAAAGTATTAGAAGAAGTGGGAGGGGTCTCCTATCTTACCGATGTGGCAAACTCCGTACCTACGGCAGCCAATATTACGTACTATACGAAGATTGTCAGCGAGAAATCAACGTTAAGAAGTCTGATCAGGACAGCCACGAACATCGTAACCACCGGATATTCGGAAGAAGAAGACCTGGAGGATGTCCTGAACTCGGCTGAAAAAGATATACTGGAAGTTTCCCAGAGAAAGAACTCCAGTGCTTTTAAAAGTATTAAAGACGTACTAATCGATGTTTACGATAATATTGAACAGCTTCACAATCAAGAAGGCGGCGTAACCGGAATTCCCACAGGTTATCGTGATCTTGACAATATTACCTCCGGTTTTCAGCGGAATGACCTGATCATCATCGCAGCCCGTCCTTCTATGGGTAAGACCGCCTTTGCTTTGAATATTGCTCAGAATGTGGCTGTTCATACAGAAGAGAATGTGGCAATCTTCAGTTTGGAGATGGGAGCGGATCAGCTGGTTTCCCGTATGCTATGTGCGGAAGGGAATATTGATGCTCAGCGGCTTCGTACAGGTCACATGGAAGCAGAAGACTGGAATAAGCTGACCATGGCGATGGGGAGTTTATCGAATGCCGGAATCTATATTGACGATACCCCCGGTATCCGTGTGAGCGAAATTCGCTCCAAATGCCGACGGTTAAAGCAAGAACACGGTCTTGGTATGATCCTGATCGATTATCTGCAATTAATTCAGGGAAGCGCTAATTCCAAGGAAAACCGACAGCAGGAGGTTTCTGAGATTTCACGTTCCCTGAAGGGGCTCGCGCGTGAGCTTAACGTTCCTCTCATTGCCTTGTCTCAGCTGTCACGTGGTGTGGAGTCTCGTCAGGACAAGCGCCCCATGATGTCCGACCTGCGTGAATCAGGGTCAATCGAGCAGGATGCCGATATCGTTGGCTTCTTATACCGTGATGACTATTACGACCAGGAATCTGAGAACCAGAACATTATTGAAATTATTATATCCAAACAAAGAAATGGTCCTGTCGGCAACGTCGAACTTGCCTTCGTGAAGGAGTATAATAAGTTCGTAGATTTGGATCACCGCTATAGCGAAGCAGACATTCCTCCGGCCTAATTCTTATCATATCAAAACCCCCGTCAGAAGCTGATCATCAGCTCCTGGCGGGGGTTTTTGTCTGTCTAATATTTCCACCTCAGGTCATCCATATATTGGGATTCATTATTTTAGCCAATGGTAGATGGCCTGGGCTACGCCGTGGCTGTCGTTGTGAGCGGTTATAAACTCACTGGCTTCTTTTACGACATCTTTGGCATTTTCCATAGCCGCACTATGGCCGGCCGTATGAAGCATGGATAGGTCATTGGAACTGTCTCCAATCGCAGCGGTTTCGCTGATTGGAAGGTACAGATGGGCAGCGAGCTTTTGCAGGGCAAGCCCTTTGGACGCATTTTTATGCTCAAACTCAAAGTTATGGTTGGCTGAACTGACAAGGGTAAGGTCTGGGTTCGATTCAAAGGTGTGCCAGCCTTTGTCGAGCTTTTCCTGTTCAAATGAGAAGGCCAGAATATTATAGACAGGTGATCCCGACTCCGTAATATCCTTGTAGGAATCCACATGATAAAAACCGGTCTGGCTGAATTGTTTTTCCAGGGCTTTTTCAAGCTCTTCTATATCAGCCTCGGGGTTGGCGCTCTTAATGCGATCCATTTCTATTTGTAAGAGGCGGCGTCCATTTTGAGGGGTTAAGATGGAAGAATCACTGAATACTTCGTAATAGAATTGCTCCTGTTCAAGCCAGCTTAATATAGCTTCCGCGTCTTTTTCTTCAATAGGTACCGAATCGAACAGCGTGCCGTTCGGGCGGTGGATGGTAGCTCCATTTGCGCCAATGACCCAGGTGGCGAGATCCGTATGAGCGAATACTTCCCGGACATCGAACTCAGCCCGTCCAGTAGCGACGACCACTTCTACTCCTTGAGCTTGCGCGTATTTTATGGCCTTTATATTCTCTTCGCTAATCTTGTGGCTGCTGTTAAGCAGGGTACCGTCTAAATCTATTGCAATTAACTCCATATGTCTTTCTCCTCCTCCGTTACAAGTAATTCTACCTGATTCATTTCCAGCAGGTCGCGGAAATTCTGTTCAGGCGTGCGGTCTGTTATCATAACGTCAATATCTTCTAATGTAGCGAACTGAAAGAACTCCGTGACGCCGATCTTAGTGTGGTCGGCAAGCACAATCACCTGCCTGGCTTGTTCCATCATCTTGCGCTTCACCATTCCATCCTCTTCATGCCCAATAGTCAATCCTTGCTCTGATATACCTACCACACCTATAAATGCTTTATCGACATGATACTGGTTCAGTTTGTCGATGGTAGAAGTTCCGTACAGGAAACCATGTTCTTTATGAAGCTCCCCGCCAAGAAGATGAATCCTGAGATGATGGTTGCCTGATAGAATCTCAGCCTGATGGATGGAATTCGTGATGACGGTCATCTCCGTGTCTTCGAGTTCTCCCGCACATGCCTGCACAGTGGTGGAAGTATCAAGAATAACGGTATCACCTGGGGCCAGGATTGAAGCGGCCCGCTTTCCAATTTCTCTTTTTTCAGCCGTTACGCTATGAAGGCGGTGCCGATAATTCTTGATTTCAGGGCTGGTTCCAGGTGAAATGGCCCCCCCTCTGGTTCGGACAATCGCTCTTTTATTTTCTAATTTAACAAGGTCTCTTCTTGCGGTATCTCTGGATACATCAAATAACTCACAAATTTGATCCACGGAAATACGCCGATTTTCGTTTATGTAATCCACGATCTCCACCAATCGTTCTTCCTGATACATCGATTCCCTCCCTGTATGTATTATATAAGTCATCATAAGTCAGGAAGGATAATATTTCAATCCTTATAAGTAAATGTAAGCAATCATAATGAAATGCGATTTGTGATAACCGAACTATTAAATGGATGAATTGGTTTATTGTTCGGGAATTGCGTTGACTTGCAAGGATATCATTGGTAAACTGACGGTGGAAATAATATAAAACAAATTTTTGGCGGAGGTGCCTTATGTCGTCAGTAGTTGTAGTCGGAACCCAGTGGGGTGACGAAGGAAAAGGCAAGATAACCGATTTTCTATCACAAAATGCCGAGGTTGTTGCACGTTATCAAGGTGGAAACAATGCCGGGCATACGATTAAATTTGATGGCGTTACTTATAAATTGCATTTAATACCGTCTGGAATCTTTTTTAATGATAAAACTTGTGTGCTGGGCAATGGAATGGTCATTGATCCTAAAGCGCTGCTTGAAGAACTGAAATACTTACATGATAAAGGAGTATCTACAGATAACCTTCGAATCAGCAACCGTGCACACGTCATTCTTCCTTACCACTTGAAGCTCGATACCCTGCAGGAAGAACAAAAAGGTGCAAACAAAATCGGTACCACGAAAAAAGGGATCGGACCGGCCTATATGGACAAAGCCGCACGTATGGGTATTCGTATAGCTGATCTGATGGATAAAGAAAGCTTTAAAGAAAAGCTTGAACAGAACGTGGAAGAAAAGAATCGTTTGTTTGAAAAAGTTTATGAAACAAAACCGTTTACGGTCGAGGAAATCCTCGAAGAATACTACGAATACGGACAGCAAATCGAAAAATATGTCTGCGATACCTCTGTGGTGTTGAATGACAGCCTGGATGAAGGCCGCCGCATTCTATTTGAAGGCGCACAGGGAGTTATGCTTGATATCGATCAAGGAACCTATCCTTTCGTTACCTCTTCCAACCCAATTGCCGGAGGAGTCACCATTGGTTCCGGTGTCGGCCCGTCTAAGATCAAGCATGTAGTCGGGGTGTCTAAAGCCTATACGACTCGCGTAGGAGACGGTCCTTTTCCAACCGAACTGGATAATGAGACGGGTGATCAAATCCGTGAAGTTGGGAAAGAATACGGCACCACGACAGGCAGACCCCGCCGTGTCGGCTGGTTTGACAGCGTAGTGGTCCGCCATGCCCGCCGCGTGAGCGGAATTACAGACCTGTCCCTTAACTCAGTCGATGTATTAACGGGTATTGAGACGTTAAAAATTTGTACCGCTTATAGGTACAGAGGAGAAATTATGGAAGAATTCCCGGCCAGCTTGAAGGTGCTCGCTGAATGTGAACCGGTATATGAAGAACTGCCGGGCTGGACAGAAGATATTACCGGTGCCAAAACATTGAGTGATCTTCCAGTCAATGCACGCAATTACATCGAACGCGTTTCACAGCTTACGGGGATCCCTCTTTCTGTATTTTCGGTAGGGCCGGATCGTAACCAGACTAACATTGTACGGAGTGTTTACAGCGAATAAATGATGTTTCAACGCCTGGCTTGGCTAAGTCAGGCGTGTTTTGCTTATGATAAGAGAAGAAGGAGAGTGTTTCACGTGAAACAAATATGTGTATTTGCGGGATCAAGCGCCGGTCACAACCCAGCCTATACGGAAGAAGCCAAAAAACTCGGAAAAGCATTTGCTGAGAAAAATATTGAGCTGGTGTACGGGGGAGCCAAAAGTGGATTAATGGGTGTACTTGCCGACAGCATTCTTCAGCAGGGAGGAAAAGTCACGGGGGTCATGCCTACGGAATTATTTGACCGTGAAATCGTTCATACGGAACTGAGCGAATTTATAGAAGTGAACACGATGCATGAGCGAAAAGCAAAGATGAGTGAACTTGCTGATGGATATATCGCGCTCCCAGGAGGATTTGGAACGTTCGAAGAATTATTTGAGACCGTGAGCTGGGCACAGATAGGACTGCACAAAAAGCCAGTTGCTTTATTCAATATTGAAGAATACTATACCCCTTTAAAACGATTAATTGAGCATGCCATTGAGGCGGGATTTGTGCCTGAAAGCAATCGGAGCATTGTTGTAGATTCTTCTGATCCGTATGAACTGTTAAACAAACTGAATACTTATCATTCAACCGATCAATAAAAAAAGATCAGCGCCTGCGCTGGTCTTTTTTTATACATTAATGGTTTTTACGAATGAAATCCCCAGGTAGCGATACGTCACATTGATCCGTTCAATCGGGGTGTTTTCCGTTATGCTTAAACCATAGATTCTTGCAGGGTTTTCAGAGCCCGCTTTGGCCTGCTTGGAGAATGGTATCGGAGCACTTTTGGGTTCGAGTGTAATCGTCTCGTAGTCTTTCATTCCGTATTCTTCTTCATAAGGCTGATAAGTATCTGTAATGATAAAACCTTTCGTAGAGTTACTGACCTGCATCCGTACCTTCGCAGGCGCCTGGTTGGCATTTATCGAAACGTCGGTAATGTGGATGTCCCCTAATAAATTCTTGTTACCAAGGGCCACAATAACAGACAGCTTGTCACTTGTCGTTCCAATCGAACCCTGCGTCAGGGGCGGGTTCATTTTTAAGTAGCCGAGCACGGCAATCAATAAAATAATAAGGACCAAAGAAATAGAACGTAAAGTTTTCTTCAAAGGATCCCTCCTTTCTAAAACGTAGTCTTGTAAAAATTATATGTGAGCTTGCACGGGTGATATGAAAAGCAAAATACGTCCGATAAGAAAAAATAGTATTGCGCCTGATATATGCATATGATATGATGTTAAACGTCGCAGTAAGAAAGCGATCATGGTCCGGTAGTTCAGTTGGTTAGAATGCCTGCCTGTCACGCAGGAGGTCGCGGGTTCGAGTCCCGTCCGGACCGCCATTGCTATTATAACATGTTGAAAGTTAGAAATTTAACGAATAAACGTGAATAGTTTTTGACAAATATATGTTTTTTTACTTCATGGACTTGACGAAATTCGTCCAATTGTAAAGGTATAAGTAACTCTCTGGCTCGACGGCTGGTGGAAACGTCGAAATCCATTTATGTGGAGCGACAAAAAGAAAACTTTATAGTACGGCTCGGTAGCTCAGTCGGTAGAGCAACGGACTGAAAATCCGTGTGTCGGCGGTTCGATTCCGTCCCGAGCCACTCTCTCTAGAAAGTCTGCGATAAACTCGCAGGCTTTTTTTATATTTAATTTTCTCAGTTCCTGCTTCTATTACTAATATTTTCATATAGTTTAATGAAAAATGTGGAAAGTTAGTATAATTTATAATATTTTTGGGTATGCATAAGGCGGAAATATTAGCACTGGTACCTGGTTTTGGTAAGTATATGATAAGAATATTACATTTTCTCTCCCCTATTTTATTAATAATTTTCATATGATAGGTTTATTAAGTGAAAATATTAATAATAATGATGATAAAAGAGATAGATAGATTCACAGGGGGAAAGAAAATGAAGAAAGATAGAAAAGCGGTTGTGACAAAGGCTGCTTTTACAGGAGCGCTGGTATTAAGCTTAACCGTGGGCACAGCTTATGCAGAGAAGAATTTAAATACGGTCTATCAGGTATATGTGGATGATGAACCCATTGGAACGGTAGAAAATAAGGAAGACATTCAGTCCTTTATCGAGGATCGTGTTCATAGAGCGGAAATCACATATAGTGAAGAAGATCTTAACTTGAACGAAGATATCACCTTTACGCCTGAGAAAAATCTTTCGTCTGAGAGTAAGAAAGCGAAAGTGCTGGAACGACTAGGGGAATCGATTTCGGTTTCCGCTGAATCCGTTCAAGTAAACATAGATGATCAAACGGTCGCTCACCTTTCTGCCGATGAGGAAATAGAAGAAGTTAAACAGCGGTTGAAAGAAAAATATGTGGAAGAGGAAACTCTTACTCAATTAGAGTCCCAAGATTCGAAAGGTAAACCAATAGAGATGGAAGAAAGGGCATCCGGTATTTTATCGGTTGAACTCAGCCATGAAATTAAAGGAGAGAGCTCGGAAGTACACCCTTCCCAAATATCTTCCGTTTCGCAAGTCGTGCGAGAGGTGAAAAAAGGAACCGTGGTGGAAAATAGCCAGGGAGGAAATAAGCCGGTGGAGGGGGAAGTTTCCGAACCTCTGACCGAGGTCGTCGTTCAAGAAAAAGACGTGGAAGAACAAACGATAGAGTCCTCCCGAAAGATTGTAAAAACCAATGATCTATTAAAAGGTGAAACAGAAACAAAACAAGAGGGCAGTGATGGAAGAAAAGAAATCCATACTTTGATTACCAAAAAGAATGGAAGCGTGGAGGCGAGAGAAACCTTAAAAGAAGAAGTGGTCGAAGAACCTGTCGAAGAAGTGATTCTTAAAGGAACGAAAATCATCCCTTCCCGTGGAACGGGGACGTTCGCCTGGCCTGCAGTTGAAGGAACGATTACGAGCCATGTGGGTGAAAGATGGGGAAGGTATCATAAAGGAATCGATATTGCAGGTGTGGATGACCGTACAATCAAGGCCGCTGATAATGGAGAAGTCGTTACGGCTGAATATCAGTCTGGGTTTGGAAATAAAGTCGTCATTGATCATAATAACGGCTATGAAACGATTTATGCTCACCTTGATTCGATTGACGTGGAGGTAGGAGAAACTGTTCGAAAAGGAAACAAACTAGGTGTTATGGGGACAACAGGCAACTCCACAGGTATCCACTTGCACTTTGAAATTCACAAAGATGGAAAACTCGAAGATCCAGATTCATTTTTCTAATAACCCTGTTCTATTTCCATGGTGTTAAAGAAAAGCTCCGTTACTTGAAGACTCGATTTCGAGATAAATGGGTCCGTTACGTTAGATGGATAAGGGTTGGTGGGGAAATAAATCGCTTTCCTGTGGCCCTACATGACGTAGGGTCGATCGACATTGCCACAGGACGTGGCGAATTTAGTCGATCCTCCTTTTTTCCATGAGCCTCCTCAGTCATTTCACTCCTTGTGGGGTCTCACCTAGATCCTTCTCCCACGGGAGTCTCGCCATTTCCTCACCACCCCAGCCTGATTGTGAAAAACGGACCCTTCTGGAAGAGAAAGGTTCTCCTTCTTAATATGAAAAATCAATAAGAATTTTTAACGGAGCATTTAAGTCAGAAACCGCTGTGGCATGTTGGTCACAGCGGTTTTTTGGTAGAAAAAATTATGTTTTCTGAATACATTTTTCATAACTTTTTATTAGAAAAAGACATTTTTCCATAAATAAGTTAAAATAATAGATGGTATAGAAGTCGAGGAAAGGGATGTGACAGTGTATGGCACTGAAGATCTTAGTTGTAGACGATGAAAAGCCAATTGCAGATATATTGAAATTCAATTTAGAAAAAGAAGGATATGAGGTCGTGTGTGCCTATGACGGCGATGAAGCCATTCAAAAGGCAGACGAAGAAGACCCTGATTTAATTCTATTAGATATCATGCTTCCGAATAAGGACGGAAACGAAGTCTGCCGGGAAGTGCGCAAGAATCATAATATGCCAATCATTATGCTGACAGCCAAAGATGCGGAAATAGATAAAGTCCTTGGACTTGAAATGGGTGCCGATGATTACGTGACTAAACCGTTCAGTAATCGCGAACTGATTGCCCGCGTCAAAGCTAATTTGCGGCGTCAGCAGCAGGAGCCGGAAGAAAGCTCCCAGCAGCCTAAAGACATCACCATAGGCAGATTATCGATTCATCCAGATGCTTATACCGTGACACGGGACGGTTCTTACATTGAATTGACCCACCGTGAATTTGAATTATTACATTACTTAGCCCGTCATATCGGCCAGGTCATGACGCGTGAGCATTTACTGGAAACCGTCTGGGGCTATGATTATTACGGAGATGTGAGGACGGTAGACGTCACCGTGCGTCGACTGCGCGAGAAAATTGAAGAAAATCCTAGTAATCCTGTTTGGATCGTTACCAGACGCGGGGTTGGGTATTATTTAAGAAATCCAGAGCAGGAGTAATGTTTTTATGAAGAAAGTAGGTTTTTTTCAGTCCGTCAGACTGAAGCTGATTCTCGTTTATATTCTGCTTCTTTTATTAGGCATCCAAGTGATTGGTGCCTATTTTGTTGAGAGGTTGGAAAATAATCTGACGGAAAATTTTACAAACTCGATTGAAGGACGCTTAAATTCACTCACGTATAGTCTCCAAAATGCCTTTGAGGCAGAACGAGGCGAGGGTGATCCCTCTTTGCAGGCAGAAGTAGAGGGGTTAATCAACGAATTTAATGAATCCGATATCAAGAAATTACAAGTGATTGAAAAAACAGGGCCGAATATTATTGCCTCGTTTGACAGTGGCAGTGATGATCGCGCCAATATCGGTAAAAAAGTGACCGATGCCCGGATTACTAAAGTATTTATTCTGGGCGAGACCGATCCGCGGACTGTACGGCAGGATGGCAAAAACTTGTATGTAGGAGAGAAGCCTATTACAACGGAAGCCGGAGAAATAGTCGGGGTACTCCACTATCAGGCCCGCATGGATGGTATCTACGAACAAATGCAGTCGATTAATAGTATATTTGCCAAGGGAACCCTGCTTGCGATCACGGTCACGGCTCTGCTTGGGATCCTGGTCGCCCGTACCATTACCAAGCCCTTAACGGAAATGAAAAAGCAGGCTCAGATTATGGCTACCGGCGATTTCTCCCAGAAGGTTGATGTAAAAGGTAATGATGAAATTGGACAGCTCGGTCTTACGTTTAACGACTTGAACGATAAACTGAAGTTAGCCCAGGCAACAACAGAAGGGGAGCGGCGAAAATTAAGTTCCGTTTTGTCGAATATGTCGGATGGTGTCATTGCTACGGACCGCATTGGAGCTATCATTTTAATGAATGCGCCAGCCTCTAAGCTGATTGGACAATCGTTTGAAGAAGTCCAGGGTCAGTCTTTAATCGATGTTTTTGATTTAGGCGACCAGATGGATGATATTTCAGAAGTCGAAGAAGCGGGCTCGATGATTATTGACCTCAGCAGTGAAGATAAGCATCTGCTGATCAAGGCTAATTTTTCAGTGGTAGAAGATGAGAATGAAGAAATGGACGGATTTATTTCGGTAATTAGTGACGTTACAGAACAGGAGAAAGTAGAGCAGGAACGCAGGGAGTTCGTGTCGAACGTTTCCCATGAGCTGCGTACACCGCTTACGACCATGCGTAGCTACATTGAGGCCTTAAACGATGGAGCCTGGCAGGACCCTGAGATTGCTCCGAGATTCTTAGATGTCACCCAGAATGAAACCGATCGTATGATTCGTTTAGTCAACGATTTGCTGCAGCTAACGAAGATGGATCATAAAGAAACGACCTTAATGAGAGAGCGTGTCGAGTTTGTCGGCTTCTTTAATCAGATTATTGATCGTTTTGAGATGAATAAAGATGAAAATATGGAATTTGAAAGAAACCTTCCGAAGAAAAACATGTACGTTTGGATGGACAAGGATAAATTGACACAAGTGCTGGATAATGTCATATCCAACGCTGTAAAATACTCACCTGAAGGCGGCACGATTCGTTTTGATGCGTATTCTACAAGGAAGCAGCTTCGTGTGAGTGTGACGGATGAAGGAATCGGGATGCCGTCAGATACAGTAGATAAAATCTTTGACCGATTTTACCGGGTAGATAAATCACGGGCTAGAGAAATGGGCGGAACCGGTCTTGGTCTCGCTATTGCCCGGGAAATGATTGAAGCCCATCACGGTAAAATATGGGCAGAAAGTAAAGAGGGTAAAGGGACCTCGGTGCACTTTACACTTCCGTTAATGAGTCAGAAGCGGAGGGCAAATTCATGAACATGGAAACAATGAAGTCCGTAACTTTAGTTATACTAATTGCTCTTAGTCTAGTGTTAACTGTCGCTCTGTGGAACTATCAGCCAAGCGGTGAAGTCGTTGAAGAGGGAGAAGAAGTCATTGATACCACTCAATTAGACGGCGAAGAAAATGATATTGTGAGCCTTGTGGAGCCGGAGCAGTTCGTTTTTCACGAAAGCGGCGCTTCTTATTCCTATGAAGATCCGGCAGACAAAACGGCAATGTACGACAGAATGCAGCAATGGGAGCTTTTGAATGTGGACGAAACTCCAGAACAGCCCCGTTTTGATGAGGATAGTCATGTAGTGGAAGCCATTTTTTCTGAGGAGCTTCCTCTAAAGGTACTTGCGAACATTTTCACTGTCAGTACAAAAGAGCTTTCCGAGACACAGGTGTTTAACAGGCTGTTCTTTATTCATGGACACGATGATAATTCGTCTTCTTTTTATCAGGTGCTGGCCGTCGATTCGACGGATGATGTAGCCCCGGCTAAGCTCAGGGCCACCATTGATGGAGACTATGGGAGCCAATTATTTAATGAACTCGAGGAGAAGAATGACTTAATCGAGCAGATTGCTTTGGATGGTACGATCCCCCTTCTCGGGGATTCAGAGATTGAAAGTACGATCTATCTTCCTAAAGGTCGTGTGGCATATCCTGAGGAAGTCCTGCAGACTACTCCAATACCACTTGTTCCGATTCAAAACGATCTTTTTCCACCTAATGCCGTGGTCTCATCTTCATCGATTAATGGTCACCGGCGTCTGGCTACAACAGACCGGCGATTGGATGTTCTGGATAATGAAACAAGACTTAAATATGAGTATATGATTCCTAACCGTGCGAACCCGAGTCCGCTGCTTGAGTATGATTTATTAACTCGGAGCATCAGTGACGTGAACAACCACGTTGGCTGGACCAACACGTTTTATTTGGACAGTATTTCCTCGACTATGGAGAAGGCAACGTACCGCATGCATTTCAATGGCCTGCCTATTCTTTCAAGCGAAACCAATGTAGAAATCATGTCTATGAAATATGAGCAAGGTTCGATCCAGGAGTATATTCGCCCGCTTGTCAGTTTTGAGCGTTATCCTTATGATAATACGTCCACGGACGAGCTCGCTTCAGGAGAAGAAGTGCGGGAATTTCTAATGAACACAGACAAATATAATTTAGACGAAGTGGACGGAGTGAAGATCGGGTATCAGTTGAAAGAGCAGCGGCCAAACCTTGCTTATTCCCTTTTTCCTGGATGGTTTGTTAGACTTTCGGGAAGCTGGGTCCCTCTGGAAATGGAAGAATTAAGCCAAAATGAAGAAGTATCCTAGGAAGGAGAAGGGTGTAAATGCAATGGGGACAAATTAAAGTATTATTTATCCTTAGTTTTTTAGTGCTGGATATCTTTCTCCTCAATCAGTTTATGGAAAAGCAGCAGGCCTCGGAGCTTGGTCCGATTGCTACAGCTAACTCTGAGGATTTTGAAGACGAGCTTGAAAACAATAACATTAAGGTTTCCTGGGATAACATCCCAACCGAAGTGCCGTCCGTTCCTCAGACGATTTCTTCAGGCAGCGAGTTTTCAGAGGGGATCCTTTCCCAGATCCAACAATTACGAGAAGGTGACGAGCAGACGGTTGCTGTACAGAATAACAGTGTCTTAAAAGGCAAACTCGATGAGCCTGTTGAAGTTACAGAAGAAAATGTCGAGGAGCAGGTCAACCGTGTGGTTCCTTTTAGTAATCAGTATGAATATTGGAACTGGAACAAGGAAGAAGGAGTGATCCTGTTCTTCCAGAAGAAAAATGAGCGCACCATCTTTTATAATAGTGGAGGCTTCTTAATGCTTCAGGTTGCAGACGGGAAAATAACAAGCTATATCGCTACGTTAATATCGTTCTCGGATGGAGAAGAACAAGCATCAAGCTCCAGTACTAAGGATCCGCAGTTGATTCAGCCGAGTAAGGTCATCCAGAAATTAATGGATGAAGAACACTTAGTCTCTGGAGACGAGGTTACCAATATGACGGTCGGTTACTACAACAGTATTAATTTAGTACCAGGCGAGGAGAATGGCCCTCAAGTATTTGCACCAACGTGGAAAGTGACGGTAAATGGAGAGAAGATCCTGTTTGTCTATGCGATCACGGGAGCGATTATTGACGAAGAGGAGTCAGCCTTTATCGAGAAGATTAACAGATCCTTTAATTTAAGTGTGAATAATACACCTGCCCCTCTGGTGGATAATGAGAAAAGTAATGAAGAAACAAACAATGGAGTGTCTAATGAATGACTTTACGTATGAGTGTACTAGCTTCTGGCAGTACAGGTAATGCTTTTTATATAGAATCTGGGGAAGAAAAGATTTTAGTCGATGCAGGATTAAGTGGGAAGCGTATCGAAAGTTTATTGCAGCAAGTGCATATTGATCCGAATGAGTTATCCCGAATTTTAGTTACGCATGAGCATAGCGACCATATTAAGGGACTTGGAATTATGGCAAGACGTTATAATCTCCCTGTCTATGCGAATGAAAAAACGTGGCACGCCATGGAAGGGCATATCGGAAAATTATCATTGGATCAGAAATTTCATTTTAATATGGAAGAAACGAAAACGTTCGGAAATCTTGATATAGAATCATTTGCAGTCTCGCACGATGCTGCGGATCCAATGTTTTTCACCTTCCATCAGGACGGAAAGAAAGTAGCGCTTGTAACCGATTTGGGCTATGTATCTGAAAGAATTAAAAAAACGGTGGAGGATGCCGACGCTTATATTTTTGAGTCCAATCATGACGTAAGTATGCTCCGCATGGGACGATATCCGTGGAATGTAAAACGGCGTATATTAGGAGATTCCGGTCACGTCTCGAATGAAGATTGTGCTCTCGCCTTAACCGATATTCTGACGGACCGCACGCAGCGTATCTATCTGGCCCACTTGAGTCTGGACAATAATATGAAGGACCTGGCGCGTATGTCCGTGAGAAACATTTTAGAGGAACGGGGATTCCACATTGGCTCTCGCTTAGAGCTTCATGATACCGATCCGAAACAGGCAACTCCGATTTATGAGGTGTAACAGCGTTTTATTTTTGATAAAACTGGAAAGAATACGTGAGTAGATCATAAACGAGCGAAGAAAGGATGGGTGAAGCCGCGTGGGCTACTATGATGACCACTCCCCAGCTGCCCAGCAGAAGAACAGTCGACGACGTTGGGTTATGCCTACCATTGTAGGTGTGATCCTTGGTGCAGTTTTAATCTTATTAGCACTTCCAGCACTAGTTCAAACCGAATTACTTCCTTATGAGATTACCATTCCTGAAGATGACAGCGGACTGGTCGATGATGACCAGGGGCTAACAGGAGATACGACGAAAAATGTGAAGCTTGACGTAACGACGCAAATCACAGAAGTCGTAGATAAAGTAACTCCTTCCGTAGTAGGTGTGGTTAACCTTCAATCTCAGCAGAATTTCTGGGAGCAGAATGGTTCCAGTCAGCAAAGCAATGTAGGCTCAGGCGTTATCTACAAAAATGAAGATGGCACGGCTTATGTGGTGACTAATAATCACGTTATCGAAGGGGCCAGTGAAATTGAAGTGGTCCTTGCCGATGAAACGAGAATTAAAGCCCAGCTTGTCGGAAGCGATGTATTTACCGATCTAGCGGTTCTTAAGATGCCCGGGGATCAGGTGGAGCATACGATTGAACTCGGAAGTTCAGAAAACCTTAAAATCGGTGAACCTGCGATTGCTATCGGTAACCCATTAGGGCTTCGTTTTTCCGGATCGGTCACGCAGGGAATTATCAGTGGCAAGCAGCGCGCTATTCCTCAGGATTTTAATGGAGATGGTTTAGAAGACTGGCAGGCAGAGGTTATCCAGACGGACGCGGCCATCAATCCAGGAAACAGTGGAGGAGCCTTAATCAACATAGACGGTCAGTTAATCGGGATTAATTCTATGAAGATTGCTCAATCGGCTGTGGAAGGGATAGGATTCGCTATTCCGATTGACTCAGCTAAACCGATTATTCAAGAACTGGAACAATACGGACAGGTGAACCGCCCGTATATTGGAATCGAGGCTTACGGCCTTAATGAAGTTCCAAGCTCGGAATGGGAAGGTACGCTGAATTTACCAGAGGAAGTGGAAGGCGGTCTGTATATACGAAGTATTAAGCAGATGTCGCCGGCAGCTAAAGCTGGATTGCAGCCACTTGATGTCATCACTTCACTCGATGGCAATAAAGTGAAGGATATTATTGATCTTCGGAAATACTTATACAACGAAAAAGATGCCGGAGATGAACTTGAGATCACGTACTACCGTGATGGTGAAAAGAATACGACGACCGTAACCCTTGGTTCACAAGAATAGAACGTGCAAAAAAGAGGTATCCTTAAAACTTAAACCGTTGGGGATATCTCTTTTATTGTCGAAAAACCTCATATTATTGTCCACAGCCTGTGAATAGTGTTCTGGATAAATAGCATATATGGTGGCGAACGTAAATTCTACTACCATATACCCCTCCCATTTTGTGTATATGTGGATAGTTTTGTGGATAACCTGTTTACATCAGGGGAAAACCTGTGAATATTAGAAAATTAACAATAATTGTGCATAAGTCTGTGGACAATTGTGGGTAACTAAAATCGTTAGTTAGATTTTCCACATGTGGGTAACTTTTGACCCTTAAATTATGAAGCGCATGTAAGGATAATGAAAGCTTCGTAAAGGAGGTAAACAAATAGGAAGAGTAATTTTATACTGTAGTTGTAGTTGGACTCCCATTTCTCTAACGATATACGAAAGTGTGGATAAATATCACTTGATTGTAGATATTCGGAACTTTTTCCGGTAATAACGTGAAAAACCAATAATCAATGGCGTGAGGACTACAGTTGGTAAAAACCACAGAAAGATGCTGATCGACGAAATATTTAATAAGCGCGGGGCGCCGAAAACGGTAAAAGCAGTAATGGTGGCGATGGAACACCCAATTAAGTTGCCGAAGTGTTCAAAATACCAGTGCATTTTCGTTTGTGGAGGCGTGAGCCAGTATTTGAGCTGTCCATAACCTAAAAAGAGTCCAATCACCGGAAAGTACTGCAACAAAGGAAACTGATTCACCCAGCCGATCGCGATCGTAATGATGGAACTGAGAACGAGTAACAACGAAATCCCTGTATCTATACTGAATAAACGGTGTCTCTTTGTTCTTCGCTTGAATCTCAGCACCCGTATTCCGTTCCAGGCTGTAGAAGCGCTCAGAATCGCTATAAACAGTAGAAAAAAAGCAAAAGATTTGTCTGCCGCATTTTGTGAATCGTCAAATCCGATTCGATACGTCCCCATGTAAAAAGCGGTAGCAGCTACGATCCCCATGGCCCACACATACACCCACCCCACACGTTTATGAATCCTCCCTCCTTTTTTTGTGACTAAAGGTATCCAAAATACCGTAAGTGCCGTAAACCCAGCCAGGACGTGAAGATATAGCAACATTTGAAACGTATTCACCTGATTTCCCCCTTTGGTCATCGATCGTTGTTAGTTTATTTATATCATAAGAAGCAGGCGAATCGTCTTAGTTATTCCTATATTTCCATCTTTCTGAATTGTTTCGTACAATAATAGCAGAGGAGGAGATAGTGTGATTGATCTACGAAGTGATACGGTAACCAAGCCCACCCGCGCCATGCGTGAAGCTGCCTTCGAAGCAGAGGTGGGAGATGATGTATATGAAGAGGATCCAACGGTCAAAAAGCTTGAGAATCGAGCTGCTGAAATCACAGGGAAAGAAGCCGCTCTTTTTGTGACGAGTGGTACGCAGGGGAATCAAATCTCTGTGCTGACTCATTGCAATCCCGGGGATGAGGTTCTAATGGAAGCGAGTGCCCATCTGTTTTTATACGAAGGAGCTTCCATGTCTGCCCTGGCCGGCGTACAGCCGAGAACGCTGCAAGGTATAAGAGGGGCGATGAACCCTCAGGAGGTTAAAGCGGCGATCCGGCCTGATGATATTCATTTTCCGGAAACGGGACTGATTTGTCTGGAAAATAGCCACAACAAGGCCGGAGGAGCGATTCTTCCGTTAGAAAACATGCAGGAGATTTATCAAACGGCACAGGCCTCTGGTATTCCGGTTCATTTGGACGGAGCACGAATATTTAATGCTTCGGTGGCCTCTGGTATTACTATAAAGGAGTATGCCGAGCAGACGACGACTATTCAATTCTGCTTATCCAAGGGGTTAGGAGCACCGGTGGGCTCTATGATCGCCGGATCAGAGGATTTTATCCGTAAAGCGCGCAAATGGAGAAAGCGTCTCGGCGGCGGTTTGCGTCAAGTGGGAATGATTGCGGCGCCAGGTCTTGTGGCTCTGAATGACATGGTGGAGCGGCTGGCGGAAGATCACGAGCATGCGCGTCAGTTAGCGGAAGGGTTAGGAAATATAAAAGGGCTGGAAATTGAGAATCACGTGGACACGAATATTGTCTTAGTCAATGTGGAAGGCCGGGGGAAGACTTCCCATGAGTTTCTCGAAGAGCTGAAGCATGAGGGCGTGCTTGCTGTACCTTTTGGACCCTACACAGTTCGGTTTGTTACCCACTACGATGTTTCACGTGAAAACATCGGTCACGTGATTGAACGAGTCAATCAGTGCTTGTAATATATGGAATTGTACATATTCGGCGGCTCTCCATCATAAGGTGAAGTATGAGATCACCTGGAGACAGTTCATCAGTCAAAAGAGGGACTCGAAAGTTTACACTTTGGAGGTGAGTTCCATGCCGGAACTTGAGACTGGTCAAGGTATGAGAAAGCATCTGTCAGCCGCCCAGCACCGCATTTTCGCTGAAATGTTTGATAAGGATCGCTTTGTGGACGGTATTCCATTGGATGAACTCAGTAAGCATGTTAGGAAATCTAAATCGTATAAGAAAACCACTAAGCGAATGAAATGACCTCCCCTCACCCCTTTGGAGAAATCCGGAGGGGTTTTTTTTATGGGGGGCTATTTGTATAATTGTAGATATTCGCTAAAATGAACAGGCTGTTTTGAAATGAAGCGCTTAGGTCTCAGAGAATATGTAGATTTTGCGCGTATTATCCATGGAAATTTAAGTCTATGATAAGTCCAAGTGCTATAAATAGATTATAGTATGGCGATAGTGGATCTTTAATATCTATTTTATATACATCGAAAGAATCGAAAAAGTTTTTGAGGCTTGAAGGGAGCGTCGTTTTCTTTACACTCATTAATAAACTATTGTTATTATCAAAGAATTCAAACCTGTAAGCACTAAAATCACCTTTTCCTTTAATAATTTCTTCATCACCGCTATAAATAGTGAGGGATGTTTTCGGATCACTTAACCCGGCTTTAGCTTCAATAGAATAAATTTCCTCATCAAAAGATCTATATGTATAGGTATTTGAAAAACCTTTTTGTTTTTTTAACTCTCCAATAAGTTCGTTTTTCTTAGTCATTATATTTAAATCAACACTGGTAAAGGCAAACAAGCTGATACTTTTTAAAAGCCTGTTAATTGTGTCTCTGGAACTGGATGTATCCTCTTCAATGATCCCGACAACTTTCTCGTTACTTGCTAGTCTGTAATTTTTACTCTGGCTTCTAAATCTGTTTTCTTGCTTTAAATAAAGTACACTATAATTTTCCACCAATGACTCTCCTTTATATGAATGAAATTCCAGGGGGATGGTTGTGTTTTCAGAGTTACAACTTGATTTGAAATCGAAAGCAACCTGAACCTTTGCTTAGTATGGTTAGAATGCTCACGTCTTTAGCCAAATAGAATCCAATTATCCCTTTATTATAATGATATCAAATAAAACATCTATCAATCCCTAAGCTATTCGTGAGCAATTACGGAGCGGTAGAAAGATAAAATGTGAATAGGGAAGACTTGTTCAGTTCCTAATTTTTGTATAAATACGAACATTGATGTATATATTTTTATTTTTGTTCGTTTTTTGGTTGAATGTGTCGAATGAGTCTGCTATATTATCACAGTAGCCCAATTACATATCCAACTCGTATATTCTCGGAAATAAGGTCCGAGCGTCTCTACCCGGTTCCCAATGAAAGAACTGGACTACGAGTTAAAGTACACCCATAATCAGCAGGTTTCTGATGGTCTGGTTTATCATACTTGAACAGTGGTGTGCTTTGACTTTGTAGGTCTAGAAGGTAGAGAATTCTACTTTTCTAGGCCTATTTTTATGGACGGAAGAAGAGAGTGCGAGGAGCATATGTGGGTTCTGGAAAGCTATTATTCTATTGGTTAAGGAGAGATTTATTTTGATGAAAAAATACGCACTACTCGCTATTATTTCTATTCTATTCGTATCATTACTTGCAGCATGCACATCATCCGATCAGGCAGCGGCTGAAGATGAAGAAAACGCCAAGCAGCCGATTATTGTGCAAGGCCCAATGCCGATTGAAGCGGAAAAGTTTGCTGAGCGCTTAGAAGATGTGGAAGAGGAAAAATCCGGATCGTTTGTTTTTTATAAAGGAACCGTGAATGATTATCCCGTCATCGTAGCCAAGACCGGTAAAGGAATGGAAAACACAGCGGCAGCTACGGCGATCGCGATTGAAAAATACGATCCGGCAGCGATTATTAACCAGGGAACATCTGGCGGACACGACCCGGACCTGCATGTCTATGACATCGTCTTAGGAGAACGTACGACGAATATCGGGTCACTGAAAACAGGAAGCAGAGCAGATGGCGAAGGGATCGCTCCGAAAGAATGGATTCCTATGGACCTCATGGCTTCTGAAGGAAGCGCAGGCGAAGATCCTGATGCAGAAAATATCCGTTACTTTGAAGCGGACGAAGAACTACTTGCTGCGGCTCAGGCTGTGAAAGATGTTCATGAGAAAGGAAAAGTGGTTGAAGGTACGATTGGCTCAGCGGACGTCTGGAACAATGAAGTAGACCGCATTCAGTGGTTCCACGAGAAGTATGGAACTTCCGTTGAGGAAATGGAAGGGGCTGCCGGCGCGCAGATCGCCAAAGAGTATGATGTGCCGTTCTTAGGGATCCGTATCCTTTCCAACAACAAAGTGAACGGGGGAGAGTACGACCCGAATACAGCGGAAGCGAACCAGGCTTATGTGTATGAAGTCGTGAAAGAATATATTTCTACCCAAACAGGCGAATAAGATAGGAAAAGCCCCTGGTCAAGCTGCTAAACGGACCAGGGGCTTTCTTGTATTCTTCATATCTTTTAGAGAGCGGATTGTAGTCCTGCTTTATTAATAAAGTTCCAGGGCTGATTAAAGTGCGGTTAGAAGAAGAAATCCACGTAGCCTAGTTCTTCCATCTTCATTCCGCTTTGGATGCAGACACTCATCGTATTGATCGATTGTGTAACGTCTGCTTTGGAAATCACCTGTGCAACTAGTACCCGGTGGGTAGCCGGATCAAACGTGACTTTTAGCTGTAAATTTTCAGGGGTTGGCATAAATCTCGGGTGATGGTTATCTTGATTTTGTGTGATAATGTGAAATCATTCACATTATAAACTATGAATCTATTATATAAGCGGATTGAATAAATAGCAAGAGTTTTGTTCAACATTTCACATAGTGAGGTTGAGGTATTTTTTGGCACCTCAGGTCATCCATATTCTGGTTAACCCATAATTTGGATGACCTGAGGATCCAGATTATTCCTGTGTGTGGTACATTAGAGGGTAGACAATTCTATGGGGGAGGAATGGAAATGGATGTTAGGTTTCAGACGGGATCGAAGCGTTTTAATTATCGGGCGGCGGGCATACTGATTGAGCAGGATCATGTGTTACTACATAAGCAAGTGGACGACAAGTACTGGGCGCTGCCAGGGGGCAGAGTCAAGCTTGGTGAACAGGCAAGAGACACGGTCGTCAGGGAAATGAAAGAGGAACTTGGGTACGAGGTGCACGTAGACCATACACCGTGGATTGCGGAGAATTTCTTTCACTATGATGGACATGACTATCATGAGCTTGGCTTTTACTGCACGTTAATTTCTAATCAGTCCTATTTCCAGAAAGGACCGTACCACGGGCTGGAAGGGGAGCGGCTCATTTATCAATGGATTCCGATCAATGAACTGAATGAAATCGTTGTGCAGCCTGAGTTTCTGACTGCTGGACTGCGCAGGGTTCCTGAACATACGGAGCATGTGATCGTTGAGAATTAAAACTATCCTATTCGTGCTGTTCATCCTGGCTGTCCTCCCAGGGTGCAGCTCGGAAGTGCCACTTTATGATTACGATCGAAGTTCAGTCTTTGAGGTGTCCGATAAATTGCCTGAAAATGCTAAGCTCCCCGAACAGCTTCCTTTTAAGGCATTCGACGTTCAAGTTAGTAATGATATGGTCGGCGGGGGCTCTGTTATATCCTTCATTAATGAACACAACAGTGTATTACGTGTTATGGTCAGTGATTATGATTTTCAATCGAATAATGCCCTTTCCTATGAATCAGAACCGCTTAAAATCTCCGATGATTGGAGGGGGGAGTACATTGTAGATGCCGAGGGGCACTCGATTTTATGGAAGGAAGAGAATCTTTATTACAGACTTGATTACCACTCGTTTTCAAGTGAAGATGATCTCTCCAGAGAACAAGTCCTCCAAGTGATTCGGCAGTTTGAACCTCTGCCCTGATCTTGTGACCGGGAGCCTTTTGTTCTAAAATGATTTCAATGCTCGTACAATAAGGGGTAGAAAACATCCGGAGGTGACGAAGTGAAGAAACGATTCCTCACTTGGACACTCATACTATTTGCGATTTATGGCGTCCTGATCGGTCTATACTTATTTCAATGGGCCGGGTTCGGTGTGCCCGAAGCTTACCAGGGAACATCGGCTGACCCAGCTACTTTTATGACGGCAAAAGAGCTCGCGCAGAGTCAGGATTATTCCCGTTATAAAGATTTTCTCTACTTTGTCAGTCTGCCGCTCGAGTGGATCATTTATTTAGGTGTGATGATCTTTGGAATATCCACGGTTTTTAAACAGTCCGGCGAGAAAGTGTCCCGTTTTTCAATTGTACATATCCCGGTGTATGTCCTGCTTCTTTCCACATTAACCTGGATACTTACGTTTCCGGTTGATTACATCAGCCGCAGGCTTTCGCTCAGCTATGGCATATCTACCCAGACGTTTTCCGACTGGATGAAAGATGAACTCATCAGTTTCTGGGTGGGCTATATCATTATGGCGCTGCTCATTACGGTTTTGTACACGCTGATGAGAAAGTTCGAAAAACGCTGGTGGCTGTACGCTTCGATTTTAATGGTGCCGTTTTTAGTGTTTATGATGTATCTTCAGCCGGTGGTGATTGACCCGCTATACAATGAGTTCTCGGATCTGAAGGATAAAAACTTAGAAGAAAAGATACTGAACCTCGCGGATGAAGCGAATGTTCCGGCTGAGCGGGTCTATGAAGTGAACATGTCAGAAGAAACGAACAGTATGAATGCTTACGTGAACGGCATTGGATCCAATTTACGCATTGTCCTCTGGGATACGACACTTAACCGCCTGCAGGAAAAAGAAGTGCTGTTCATCATGGCGCATGAAATTGGCCATTATGTGATGCATCACCTGTACTGGAACCTGTTCGGAGCGGTCGCTGCCGCGTTTATTGGACTGTATCTGGCGTATCATCTCATGAAATATTCCGTACGTAAGTGGGGAGATCAGCTAAACATAAAGTCCGTCTCCGATATCGCCGGGCTGCCGGTCCTCTTCATCATCCTGTCGTTACTAAGCTTTGCAGCCACTCCTGTGGAGCTCGCGATTTCGAGAAACGCAGAGATGGATGCGGACGTGTACGCGATTGAAATGACACAAAATCCAGAAGCGGCGGTCGGCGCCTTTCAGGAGCTGACGGTGAACGGACTTAGTGAAGTGAATCCTCCGGCTCTAGTGAAATACTTGCGCTACGGTCATCCGACCATGATGGAGCGCATTCACCTGCTCGAACAGTACCAGCAAACCGAATAAAGGGAACAACCAAAAAATACCACCTCAGGTCATCCATTTTCTGGATGACCTGAGGTGGTAAAAATTAGCACCTTTAAGGGTGCTTTTTTTATTTGTGCTAGCTGTATTGGTATGATGGTTAAAGAGAGAATATTCCCGCATGAAAGGAGCTCACTTATGGAGAAGAGACCAAAGGTTACCATAGTCGGCAGTATTAATATGGATTTGACCGTACAAACGTCCATTATGCCCAAGCAGGGAGAGACGGTGCTCGGTGACCACTTTGCTACATATCCAGGCGGAAAAGGAGCCAATCAGGCAGTAGCCGCCGCTCGTCTGGGGGCAGATGTCTGTTTACTGGGCGCTGTTGGTGACGACGATTTCGGTACAAACCTTCTAAATCATCTAAAGGAAGAGGGAATTAGTACATCGTCTGTATCTATGGAGGAGAACATGTCCACCGGTACAGCTACGATTATCTTATCGAATCAGGATAATCGGATCATTGTGGCTCCCGGAGCTAATCGAATGGTTACTCCTGATTATATTAAGGAGCATCTACACGTCATAAAAGAGAGCGACATTATTCTGACGCAGTTAGAAATTCCCCTCGACACGATTACTTATCTTGCTTCTTTATCCAAAGAGTTAAAGATTCCGATGATCTTAAATCCTGCACCTTACCAGCCGCTGCCTGCTTCTGTAATTGAAGCCTTTCGCTACATAACCCCGAATGAAACAGAAGCAGAGCTGTTCAAAAAAGAATTACAAGAAGGAATGGAAGGGGAGCAATGGATCACGACGAAAGGGAAAGAGGGCGTCATTATCTATCAACAAGGAGAAGAACTAAAGATTCCAGGCTACCCAGTGAACGTAGAAGATCCTACAGGTGCCGGTGATACCTTTAATGGAGCTCTGGCTGCCTATCTTGGACGTGGAGACACGCTTGATGATTCCGTCAGGATAGCGAATGCAGCCGCTGCTTTATCGGCTACACGGAAAGGAGCTCAAAGCGGGATGCCGACCCAGGCAGCTGTGGAACGCTTCATGAAAGAGAACTAAAATAAAGGAAAAAACAACCACCTCAGGTCATCCATATTATGGATGACCTGAGGTGGTTTTAAATGCATTAATGATTGGTTTGTTTACTCATCTCTTCCTGTAATTTCTCTACGACATCCAGATATGTTTTGGTTGCTTCATGATAGGGTTGTAAAGATTCCTGGTTGTTAATCGCATTCATAAACGTTTCCACCTGGAGGCGGTATTGATCCCCTGTTTCATGATAAACCAGCTTTTCTCCATTAACTTTGGTTAAGGTGATCTTTCCTAAGTGTTCTTTCGCATCGGGTCGATAGGCGTGGTGGACGTGGATCATCCCTTCTGTTCCTACTACCTGATATTCATCTCGGAATAGCACGTCAAAGCTGCATTCGATGGATACTTTCACATCATTCTCTAATGTAAGGGCGGCCAATGTCGTCGTGTCCACATGGTAAGTGGGGTGAATACTGGATGAAACATTCCAGTCTTTCACTTGTTCATTTACAAGATTTAAAGCTGAGTGGACCCCGTAACATCCCAGATCCCAAAGAGCGCCCCCGCCCTTGTCAGCGTCCAGGCGAATATTGTAGCTTGATGGATCCAGGTTGAACGAAAAGGTGGGCTTGATCAACCGAACATCTCCAATATGCCCCTCCTGAATCAACTCTTTAACACGCTGGTGCTGAGGGTGGAATTGGTACATGAACGCTTCCAGGAAATAGACACCATTTTCGTTACAAGCCTCAATCATGTCTTCGACGTCCGCCCGGCTCAAGGCGGCAGGCTTCTCGCACAACACGTGCTTCCCTGCACGAGCGGCTTTAATGGTCCATTCTTTATGAAGATGATTTGGAAGCGGAATATACACGGCCTCCACTTCCTCATCGGCAAGCAGCCCTTCATATGTATCATACGTTTTCGGGATATCGAAGGATGCGGCGGTTTCTTCAGCATTTCCGCTCAAGCTGGCAATGGCTTCTATCTCCGCATTTTCTGCACGTTGAATGGCTGGAATCACCATTTTCTTGGCGATATTCGCGGCACTCATGATGCCCCATTTCATTAGAATTCCTCCTTTTAATATGACAAAAATAGGTATTGATTATAATGGTAGCGTTTTTGTAAGGGTTTTACTAATGAAAAGGTTTTCTTACAGAGAGCGAGTCTTTATCGTATAAAAGAAGTGCTGGAGCAGAGGGTATAAGCGTTCCCAGGGAAAGGTTGAGCCTGCAGGTTTTGTGATACACTAAAACCAACATAAATTACGGAGGATTTACCTATGAAAATTACAATCGTGACTGTCGGAAAACTAAAAGAAAAATACTTAAAACAGGGAATCGAAGAATATGTGAAACGACTCGGCCCATATGCCAAAGTGGACATTATCGAAGTTCCGGATGAGAAAGCACCAGAAAACCTGAGTGAAGCTCAAATGGAAGAAGTGAAGCAGAAAGAAGGGGAGCGGATCCTGTCTAAGATTTCCCAGGACACGTATGTGATGACGCTTGAAATTGAAGCGAAACAGCTGACTTCTGAGAAGCTTGCCAGTCATATGGACAGTCTTGCGACATATGGAAAGAGTAAAGTGGCGTTTGTGATTGGCGGATCGCTTGGGTTGAGTGACGAGGTGCTGAAGCGGAGTGACTTTAGCCTGTCATTTTCTAAGATGACGTTTCCGCATCAGTTGATGCGTTTGATGCTGGTGGAGCAGGTGTACCGGGCGTTTAAGATTATGAAGGGGGAGCCTTATCATAAATAACGTTCAATAGAATTATTTGGATATCAAAAATGTTTCCTCTGTTAAAGTTTAGGGTTCATGACTAACAAAAAAAGAGCTTCACACTGTGTTGTGGGACACTATTGGTTTATTCTCTATTTTAATTACAAATGGAACATTACATTTTATTAATTAATAAAGCTTTTACTAATAAACAAGGAAGTTTGGCTTTTATGTCGAATTATATAGGCATATTAGAACATTTCAAGACCGCAAGAAGCTTCAAAAACTTTTCTATACGAGAGGAGATTGTTAGTGGCAATTGATAAAGAAAAAACAAAAGAATTGTTAGAAGCTATTGACGAGTTATTTGATGTTTTTGCAGGAAATTTAAATGAAGAAAACAAGAATTTCGTGAAAAGAGTTGTAATGGGGCCAGCTATAGAAGAAATTAGAAAGTTAGTGGAAGATAGCAGACCTCCAATTATGTTGTTGATGGGAAGAAGTGGACATGGGAAATCTTCAATTATAAATGCACTTTCAGGGAAGCAAGTAGCTACTATTAATGATGTGAAGCCCCAAACTCCTGAATCAATACCTTATGTGATCACATTTCCAGAGTCACATTCAACATGGCAAGTTATAGATACAAGAGGAATATTTGAAACTACAAAGCCCTCTGAAACTTTAGAAGATGATGCAGTGGCTGTGTTGAAAAATAGCATAATCAAGTATTCTCCAGATGTTATAATGCATGTCATTAGTACTCCTGAAACTCGTAATCTATCCAATGATTTTTCAATTTATAATGAAATTATGGAGGAAGTAAAAAAAGAACATAAGTTAAAAATCCCTACTATATTAGTACTAAATAAGGCAGATACAATTGGAAACCCAAGAGAGTGGCCGCCTGAAGAGTATGCGAAAAAAGCTGGTCTTCTAACTGAAACTTTAAACTATATGGTTGATGATGTATTAGGTTTGGAAAAAGCAAACTTGAACCATAATAACCCTTATTATGGTTATGAAACGACTGAAAGCAATTATGTTGGTGTTGTTCCTGTTTCTTCATTAGAGGGTGATTTATGGAATATAAACACTTTGTCTGATTTAATAGGTAATCATTTAGAAGAGTCTGCCAGATTGGATTTTTTTCAAGCACAGAAAAGGTCTGAACAATTAAGGGGAATCTCATCTTCACTAATAAAGCGGTTTACCGGTATTTCAGGAGGTATAGGTAGCTCTACAATACCGTTATCTGACATAGCTTTGTTGACACCTCTTCAGTTGTTGCTAATATCAATAATTGGAGCTTTATCTGGCAGAGATGTTTCAAAAGATACCGCATTTGAATATCTAAGTGCAGCAGGGATTAATATAGGGGCGGCATTTGGTATAAGAGAAGGAGCAAGGCAACTAGTAAAATTGTTACCAGTTGGTGGCGCGGCAATATCAGGGTCAATCGCTGCTGGAGCTACATACTCTATTGGTAAATCAGCAGAAGCATATTTCTTTTATGACAAAAAGGTAAAACCCGAAGAGTATAAGAAAGGATATGAGGAATAATCTTTGCATGTTAAAGTCTATTACGCATTAAATGAGTATCAACTTTTGAAGAAATAAGTAACGGGGGCATATCATAGTGATTTGCTCCTTTATCTATGTTATGAAATTTTACACTTGGAAGCAACATTTAAAGATATATTTAACTATAAAATAATGTGGGGAAAAGGAATCCTCCATATAAATTATACTTTTGATATTGAATTCAAAATCCTTCTTTAGTGGGGGTGAACTATAATAAAGAACCACTGCTTGTGTAAGTAAAAATTCTAAGTACATAGAGTAAATTTACCGGGGAGCAGTATGTATTTATAGCACAAAATTAAAATTTTAATGAACTAAATAAAATGAATGAAAAGCTTGATTAATTAAATGGACCTAGTCCATTCAGAACACGAATTATAATTTTGCTAGTAATCATCACTAAACTATAACAGAACCAATAAAAACAGAGTCCTATACGAGATAGGACTCCTAGTTACCATTAACCCCCAATAAACTCAATATACCCCTCAGAATCCTCTCGAATCCATCCCTTCTCCACATTTAAATCTAGGGCTTTCTTTACATATACCTCCGCCTTCGTGCTGGTCCTGCTGTAACCCAGCTGTTTAGAAATCTCTCTCATTAAATCAGCCTTAGGCAGTCGAAGAGCTGTTTTCATAATTTGAATCACGCCATTGGAATATTCAACCGTACTAATGTCTTCTAAACTTCTGCGATGCTTTTCCTTCACACGGAATTCACGATAGACTTCGATTTGTTCCGCATCCTTCCATAGAAACTTCCTGTCATCTTCCATGGTTTCGTAAGCCATCAACCCCCTTAAGGTGTCCTTTATGACTTTATCCAGCATAGCCCCACTTCTGGTGAAACCCCACGCATTAATAATGGTTTTGGATAACTTTGAAAAGCTAACAGGTGCTTCATTTTCAATGATTGTTTTGATCTGCTCCTGAATAATTGGTTTACCTTCAAGAGTGTAGAAATAATCATTCGAAATGTTTACCTCTTCTAACACCGTTGGAACATAATAGCTTACCTGCTGTTTTGAAGCAGTAGGTATAGTAAGGTTACTGATCTTATCCTGTATGGTTTCTTTATCCTTCCTAACAGGAGGAACTTTTTTAAACTGCTCTGTATCTCGAGGAAGTTTTTCAATTTCATGAAGCTCGGCTAACAAATCGTCCATTTGCTTTTCTTCATTATGCCACCATTCGACGGACCACACTTTGATCATGTGCCACCCCAATTTCTTTAACATCGTTTCTCCGAGTTTGATCCGATCCCGGGTGGCTGTAAAACTAGCATATCGATGTCCATCAACTTGAATGGCAGCCAGATATTTCTCTTTATCTTTCTTATCCACGACGGCTAAATCTACTTTAAAGTCACTGTGTCCCACGTTAGTTTCTACTTGATAACCATGTTGCTCCAAAGCGACTTTTATTTTTGGAATAATCACATTCGAGTTTGTTTTAGTTGATTTTTGATTTCCAATGGGGGTAGGGATTTTCCCTCTTTTTGCAAATTCCATAAAGGATCTCAGACTACGAACCCCTTCAGCATTTGTCTTGGAGAGGTTAATTTGATCAGGTTCCATGGAAGCGAAAATAACCATCTCTTTTTTTGCCCGGGAAACTGCAACATTTAGCCTTCGCCATCCACCATCTCGGTTTAATGGACCAAAATTCAAAGATACATTTCCTTCCTGATCAGGGCCATAGCCTACGGTGAAAAGAATAAGATCTCTTTCGTCTCCCTGCACATTCTCCAGATTTTTAACAAAGACCGGATCTTTGACCTCGTCTGTAAAATACTTCTCGAGAGCAGGGTCTTCTCTAAGCCGCTCGTCAATCATATCCTCAATCAAGGTCTGCTGCGGCTGACTGAATGTGACTACCCCTATACTTTCGCCCTGGGTTTCAGGGTTGAGCAACCTTAGAAAAATTTCATTGACGATGGCCTCAGCCTCTATCTTATTCTGTCTGGTCTTCCCCCGGTCATAAGTACCTTCCACATTTAAAAATGAAACTCTGGAATGAATGTCATCAATAGAGGGGAAGGTGACTAATTTATTATCATAAAAGTGACTATTCGAGAAGGATATTAAACTCTCATGTTCACTTCGGTAATGCCATCTCAAATGCTTCTGAGGAAGCTGTACGGCAAGACTATCATCCAGGATACTTTCCATGTCCTGCAGATCAAAATTTTCTTCTTCCTGTTTCGTTCCAAAAAAATCAGTAGGAGGCAATTGTTTAGGGTCGCCTACGACTACCACATTCTTGCCTCTTCCCATAGCGCCAATGGCTTCACTTGTGGGCAGCTGGGAGGCTTCATCAAAAATGACTAAATCAAATTTAGGGAATGACGGTTCCAGGTATTGAGCTACAGATAATGGGCTCATCAACATACAAGGTTTTATTTTGGGAAGAAGGGTTTTAGTTCGGTCAAATAGCTGACGAATGGCAATGCCTCTTCCTTTACTTTTAATCGCTTTGGCTAAGATGCCAGGTTCAGAGGTTTGGATAGAATTGTTCATTAAATCCGGAACGCGAGCCATTAATTTTACATACACCTCTAGTTTGGTTAGTTCACTAAGTTCCTCATCAAATGCATGAAATTTATCAACCTTATTTTCAAAGCTTATCTTGGAAAACTGTGCTAAATCTTCACGTGCAGAGATCTCTCCATCGATCCTGATCCGGTAAAATGCGTAGAGATAAGATGAAAGAATCTTATCGTTTTCCAGCTTTCCAGCCAGGTAAGGTTTCGTTACATTACCCAGACTAGCTTCTTCGGCTTTCTTAATAACACTAGCAAGCTGGCAATTATCTTTCAGCTGGGGTAATGCGTCAATGAGAGAGCAGGCCTTTTTGCTGCTATAGTCAGCCCAGTCCGGCCGAGAGGGTTCATGAAAATCCTCAAGGAGTAACTCTTTTTCAATGGCCTCCCAATGCTTCATAGTTTTCTGGAAACCAGTGGTATAATTATCCATTTCTTTTTTAAGCTCACTGCTCATAAACTCTTTTTTATGAGCATGAAGATTACTGGCGTTTTGAGAAAGCCATTCTTGGGATGGCTGCAGTTCTTTAATCGCCTCACGTACATCTGTCATCCACTGCAGGGCATTATCAATATCTATCCAATCTCCACTAGCTTCATCTTCATTCCACAAATTTGGAAAGTACTGATTCATCACATTACTATGTTGAATTAAAATTTCTTTCTTCTGCTGTATGTCTCGAATGCTTTTTATAATGGTTTCAATTTCATCTGTTTCTATTTTATCTTTGGCTATTAAATATTTCTTTAGTTCTTTTTTAATTTTCATCTTGTCCAGCATTTCCTGGAGAAACCAGCTGTTCTCAGCCACTCTAAAATTTTGCAGCAGTGTTTCTGCGTCTAGTTTCAATATCGAGGGATCGAAGCGATCTTCTATTTTACCTTTCGCTTCATCATGCGATTCCCCGGCACGAATGACCTTATTAATTTCAGATTTCACACTTTCAAACTGTTCCTCTCCAATAAGCTTTAATTCAGCATCAGGCAGATTGTGCAGGAAAGGAATCATCTTATAGATGAACAGGTACCAGCTATGATCTTTTAGACTATGAGAAAAACCGAGCTCCGCTAAGCTTCTATCTAAAGAAAGAAGTTTTTCCTTTTCGTATTGAATTCCAGTCAGTTCTTCTTTCAGAGCGTCATGCAGACTTAAGGAATAATGCGTTTGCTTGATTCCCAGCCAGGGGTTATCTTTTACACGTCCGCAAGCCTTGCTGATCACTTCTAATTCTTCGATGATTTGTTTCGTACGCCGCAGTTTAATCTCATCCATTTGCATAACGGGTTTTTTTTCAAACTCAATTAATTCTTCAGGAGCGGCAATTTTTGAATAGGTTTCAATCATTTCAAAAACACTCTGACCGAGTGAAGTCCTTTGGTGAAGTTCGTCAACATACTTATTTAATTCTTTTTTTAAAGATTTTACTTCCTCAAATTTCCGTTCCCAATTCGTCCCTTTAACTTCTTTGTGCAAATCGAAGGATTTCTCCAGCTGCTTAAGTATATCTTTCTTCTGTCCTTTATTGGAATGGACCTCAAGGCAGAAGTCATCCAGGCCAAGCGAAGCTAATCGGTTTTGTACGACATTGAGAGCCGCCATTTTTTCAGCCACGAAAAGAACAGACTTCCCGGTAGCCAGTGCATGAGAGATCATGTTCGTGATCGTTTGTGATTTACCTGAACCAGGCGGCCCATGTAAAACAAAACTCTTGTCACTGCTTGTGGCCAGGATCGCTTCTGTCTGGCTGCCATCGGAGCTTAATGGAGCATATACTCTGGTTTCTTCGTCGTCCTTTCTCGTCAGATAATTAAACGTCTCATCGTGAGGGTTAGAATAACTTCCTTCGATCAGACTTTTCACGATCTTATTCTTCTTTAGTTCCTCTGAATGATTGACGAGGTCATTCCACATCACAAATTTAGAAAAGGAAAATACACCTATGCTGGCTTCTTCATAGACATCCCAATTCTTCATCTGCATAATCATTCTTCGCATATTCGTTAACACTTTTCTAACGTCTGCTCCATGTTCGTCTTTGGGGATCGTGTAGAGCATGGAGGCATCAATACCGAAAGACTGCTTTAAGTACTCAATTAAAGAGATGTTGATTTGTATTTCTTCATCCCGGGCTCTTATGTAGTATCCCTTCTTAGCAGAAAGCCTGACCAGGTCGACGGGAAGAAGAAGGATAGGCGCAAACCGTTCCATGGATGGAGATTTAGGATCAAACCACTTTAAGAATCCTAAAGCGATAAATAACGAGTTAGCTCCGGTTTCTTCAAGGGTATTCTTAGCTTTTCGATAGAGTTTTACGAGTTCTTTCTCTAATTTCACTTCGGAATGAAGCGATCGTAACCTGTTGTTCTTCACATCTTCCGATAAAATCTTACTGTTTACTAATTCTTTTTGGTCTTTAAAATCTCGTATTCTATTTCGCCACTCGTTTGGTAAAGGTTCTATGAAAACTTTTTTGCCCATGGCCAGGATATCCTCGATCTTGTCAATGTCCGAGGTAACCACAGGGATTCCCTGGCTCTGAATCCGATAATTAAGCAGATTGTTACGCAAACTCATATCAATTAATTTATTTTGCCAATAGGTGATTTTATCTTGAGAGTCGTCCGGGTGAATAGCGGAGTGCTCATCTTCAGGGATAACCTCCACTTTTTCAAAAGCAAAATTGCTGTTAATTCGCACAGGCTCTTCTGGCTGCACCTCAACCTGCATGTTGGAATCAGGGCTGAATTTTAAAGAGAGAGGTTTAATTTGACCAATTCTGCTTCTGCGTACATCTACGAAAAAATGAAAATAATAGGGTTTATTTAAACTGCTCTCTGCAGCTTGAACCGCGCTACTAAACGTGGAATGTTCATCAGTGAGATAAGTAGATTCTACGGCAATAACCTCATTTATACCGCCCGCCATACTTTTCGTTAATATGCTTTTATCATCCTGATAACTCTCCGGAGAGGCAAATTCTTTCAGCCAGAAAGCAGGATAGGCATGTCCCTGGAAAAAAACAATGAGAGGGTGAATACCTATGGCTTCTGCACACGCGGCATACAAGAGGGTTAAATCAAGACAAGTGCCTAATTTGTGTTTTTTAATCAAATCAGGAAATCGTACCTTCTGTCCCTCAGCTTCAAAGCTTGCAGGAGGGTTAGCATACGTGATTCTTTGCTCTGAGATAGCGGAGTAGATCGCTGACAGTTGGGCAATTACACGATTAGGATCTCCGCTTTGATAGCCATCCATAGAGGAAATTCCGGTGTTTTTATGCATAATTCCAGATGCCTGTTTTATAATTTCCATAATAAAAGGACGGTTTGGCGTTACAAAACTCGAAATGATTTCAGGAATGACACTGGAGCCCGGCCAGCTATCGAAGGACAAAATATCCACAGCTAAGTTTTTCTGATAGACTTCCAGCTCGCCCATTTCTATTTTTATGCTGAAATAACCTTTCATGCTTTCCTCAAGATTACTAAGGTAATCGGCAGACAATTGGATATCTGGTTTTAATTCAATAGATTCTTCAGGATTTAATGAGTCTAAATAGATGGTTTTGGTTTCAAAAAAGGAAGGGTTGGAGGTAAGAGTTATTTTAATACCGTTATATTTTTCTTTACTAGGATTCTCAAGCGTTAAACGATTAATAAAAGGGACATGGTTCTGTTGGAGCGCAAAACAAACTCTCTCATCATATTCGCAATCACAGGAAATGAGCTTTTCCACTAATTAACCACCTCGTATTTAATAAGATAGGTACTTTATATATTATACCAACCCCACAGAGTAATTTGTTCAAAAAAGTATAATATTGTAAATTGCGTCTTCTTTTTTTTACTGATAAAGGGATCAATTTCTTTAGTTGCTTCCTTTACTTAACGCTATGGTTGTTCTGAAAATAAACGACGATTAAAGTGTTCCCTCAAGTTTCAATGATGATCTGCGCACAGGTATTGCTTTAATCAGTGTAGAATAACTAAAGGCGTATCACTCATATCGAGGCGCGATACGAATGACAAATTCGGTTTGAAGATACTTAAATGAAGTCGTTAATGTAAAATTACTATTTCCTTATTTTTCACTCACCGTGTAAGCTGTATATAGAAGCGAGAATACTAATAATCCTGGAGTGATTTGGATGTCAGAGCAGCCCATCATATCAATACAAAACCTAGGTAAGGTCGATGGAGATAAAGTATGGTTTCACCCTTTTACCTTCCAGCTCAACCAGGGAGAAGTAGCAGCCATCCAATGCGACCATATCGTGGGTAAAGTACTATTAAGCATCTTGACCGGACAGGACGCCGGCTCAGGAAAGGTGTGTTATTTTGGCCAAAATGATTACCCTCCTTCCCGCTGGAAGCGATATAGTAATCGAATTGGATTAGTGCAGCATGAGGAAGGAATCTATGAGCGGTTAACTCCTTATGAATATTTGAAATTTCACCAGCAGCTTTATGGCAAAAAGGCGGATATTGATGAGTTATTACATAAAGTAAATTTATCCGCTAAGAAGTCTCAAGGGATTAAAAAGCTTACTTTCTCGGAAAGAAAGCGCCTGTCCTTTGCTAAGGCCCTTGTTCATAAGCCCGCTCTGGTGATTTTGGAAGAGCCTGATCAGAATATTGATTTAGAGAGTAAGGTGATCTTGAGTAGCTTAATTAATGACCATAAAGCAGAGGGTGGAGCGGCTTTAATTATAACGAGCAATATGGAAAGTGCGGTCATTATTACGAATGAAGTGTATCGCCTGAATGAAGATGGATTAAAGAAAATGGATGTGCAGGAACCTGATGAGCAACAGGAAGAGGTTGAAAATGAACAACAGGAACCTGAATCCAGCACTCAGGTTCATTTGGAGAGGATTCCTGCAAAGGTAAAAGAAAAAATTATTCTTTTTGATCCTACAGAGATTGATTACGTGGAAAGTGTAGATGGCACCGTTCAGCTGCATGTGAAAGGCGGAGTATTTCCTTGTACGATCACTTTGCAACAATTATCGGAGCGGTTGGAGCCATTTGGATTCTTTCGCTGTCATAGATCCTATATTGTGAACCTGCAGGATCTAAAGAATGTATTGCGGATGTAAGTAAATATTTCCCGGGAAATGTCGGTAGAAGTCGTTTGCTGGACCGGTTATGATTACGAGTAAGCCATTTCGGTGTTCCATTCACAATCGTATAGCTCCATTCATCTAATCATACCCTCCTTCCATGCTTGATTTAATGCTGTGACCATAAGTTCCTTTTAAACTTAGGATAGTCACTTGCGAAAGCAGGAAAGGGGAAATAATGATGAAGGAGATTATTGAGGTTTCAAATGTTTATAAAGATTTTGACGGGAAGCGAGCACTGGATGATCTGTCGTTTTCCATCCAAACAGGAGAAACATTTGGGTTTTTAGGGCCGAGCGGGTCTGGAAAAACGACGACCATTAAGCTGCTGACCGCGCAAGAAGGTTATCAGTCCGGCAGCATTCAAGTGTTTGGAAAGCCAGCAGAAGACTTAAAAAACCCGAAGCAAATGAAACGAATTGGTGTGTTAACCGATAATACCGGTTTGTATGAACGTTTAACGGTAAATGCAAATTTAAAATTGTTTTGTAAACTGTACGGTGTGTCCTATAAGCGTATAGGTGAGGTGCTGGATGAAGTGGGATTAAAAGGGGAAGAATCTAAAGTGGTCAGCAAGCTGTCGAAGGGCATGAGGCAGCGTGTGACCTTGGCGCGGACGATTCTGCATAAGCCGGAATTGTTATTTCTGGATGAACCGACGTCTGCCCTGGACCCTGTAAGTACCGAGCGGATTCACCGCATTTTACGAACGTTGAATGAAGAAGGAACCACCGTTTTCTTAACGACCCACGATATGTATGAAGCGGAACGAATCTGTGATCGAGTGGCTTTTCTAAATAAAGGAACCATTCAATTGCAGGGGCCGCCACGCGAACTGCGGGTCAGACATTCGGATTCCTCCATCACTCTCTTGTTGAAGGATGGGAGAGAACAACTCGTCGGTAACGATCATGCGGGAGCGGAACGTATTCAGGAAGTGATCGCCCACCAGCAGCTGGCTTCTGTGCACTCCAATGAGCCAACCTTAGGCGATATTTTCGCACGAGTTACAGGAAAGGAGCTGTTATAATGACTTCCATCAGACGAATCCAGGCTGTATTCATCAAGGACTATCGCGATTTTCTAAAAAATGCGTATATGCTTTCCACGGGTGTTATACCGCTGTTCTTTGCTTTTATTTTCAACCAGGGAGAAGGGGTTCAGTCAGAGGCCGCTTTTATGCCGATCGTCCTGTCCATGGTGATGGTAGGTTCATTTATTCAGGCAGGCGTCATTGCGGAAGAAAAAGAGAAGAACACGCTAAGAGGGCTCCTTCTTTCCCCATTGAACACCGCAGAAATTTTCATTGGAAAAAGTTTACTTTCGGCTGTCTTAAGCGTAATTATGATCGCTGCTGTCATTTTCATAGGGGAAATTCCTATGCCTGATCAGATCTTCCTCGTCGCTGCAGCGATCCTGATAAGTCTCGTGATCTTTATCAGTATCGGGACCATACTCGGGCTGATTTCGCGTACGGTAATGGAAACCTCGGTCATCGGCATCCCTGTTTTATTTATTTTCGGTGTGGGAGATATCTTTCAAACGATGATTGAATCCGAGCGGGTAATTCAAGTGATGGGCTATCTGCCGGATCAGCAATTTGGCCATTTGCTTATGCAGTTAAGGGAGGGACAGTCGGTTGGGGAGCCTTTCCTGGTTTTATCTCTGTGGGCAGTAGTCAGTATAATAGTAACCATCTTTATATTTAAGAAGCGTCGTTTTGATTAATAAATCATTATAGAGGAGAAGAGAGCTGCGGTGAAGTACTGCAGCTTTTTTGTTATTCCAACTATAAATCGTGAAGAGGTGAGACGTTGTATAAAATCTGCGAGCTTAATCCAAATTCTCTTTAGATTTCACTTTATGTTTTCTATTCTTAACCTCGGTAAACAGGTTATCTGAGTCACCTTACAGCTGACATCTGCAAAGCTTGCCAGTCATATGGACAGTAAAGTGGCGTTTGTGATTGGCGGATCGCTTGGGTTGCGTGATGAGGTGCTGAAGCGGAGTGACTTTAGTCTATCCTTTTCCAAGATGACGTTTCCGCATCAGTTGATGAGGCTGATGCTGGTGGAGCAGGTGTGCCGGGCGTTTAAGATTATGAAAAATGAGCCTTATCATAAATAGTGGAAACTCCAAAATTAGTATCACTTCCATTAAACAGTAGTTATTACACTGTATGTGAACTAATGATCAAACAGAACTACAACCGTTGGAGAAGCCCGCCACTCCCACGACGACCTGTATCGAACGTAAACTCAAATCAAACTTGTTTTGGTATATCCTTTAGGGGAAATAATAGGACATAAGAAAGTGGAGTAAAAATTGTAAAGGGGATAAATAGTGACTAAATCAAAAAGATTATTTCAAACAGAGCGTTTAATAGTAGATCGCGCAAATCATAATGATATTTCAAAAATTATAGAAATGGAAGAGGCTGAAGGGGCACGTGATTTTGTTTGGAGTGGCACTTATGATGAACACAAATTAGAGGTCGATGACCCAAATTATGAGCTTATGATTATCAAGTTGGAGAATAAAGATGATCCTGTAGGTTTTTCATTAAGTCGGTTAGATTTTCAATCAAATAAATGGGAATTGAAACGTATTGTTATTACAAAAAAAGGTGAAGGTTATGGGAAGGAAATCTTAATTGGGCTTCTTAAGTACGCGTTTGAAACTTTGGCCATGAATCGTTTTTGGCTAGAGGTATATCTTGATAATGTCGTAGGAATTAAACTGTACGAAAAAGTAGGCTTTTATCGTGAAGGTGTTTTAAGAGCGAGTTATAAAAGTGAAAGGGGATATTTAGATCAAGCAATCTATTCTATGCTTCGTGAAGAATATAAACAGAGGCAATCCAACTTAACAGGAAATACTTTTAACTAGTTTCAACTTGCTTTCTGAACGAGAATCTAGGTACTATTCCTCCACTTGCGGATTACGTGCGTACGAAAATTTCTTAAAACTTACGGATAAGATGAACTTTGAAAGTACGAAAACCATGAATAGTCATGTAACCATCAAACCTCAGTTTAAATGGTTACGGTGAGCCTTATCATAAGTAAGTCAAAAGCACATCCGTACCGAGGCAGAGAACGTAGAAATCCATCTAAACAATGAAAAAAGGCCGCCAAATAGAGGCGGCCTTTTAATTTATGCAGATAAACGTTCTTCTTTCTGTTGGGATTTCTTCAACCGGAACGGAGCGGTAATTAAAGCTAAGATCAGGAACAGCCCCATGTATCCAATCAATGGATAGAAGAATGCGACAAGTTCGGTGAATCCTACAAAGCTGAGTCCGAAAGCTACTACACCAGTAACAAGGACAAACTTTTTGTGATTGCTTGTTCCGACTTTTGTGTAACGAGCAGCAAAAGAGAAGAACATGCTGACGGCTGTATTGAAGACCATCCCGAACAACACCACAGAATAGAACATGCCTAATATTGGGGACAGGTTATCGACAAGTGCAAGAAGCGGCATATCATAGGCAGCTACCGTGTCGACTTTCGAGAAAATCGCCAGGTGACTGAGGACAATCATGATGCCGAGTCCGAGACCTCCAAGCAACCCGCCAATAGCAGATGTCCGCTCGTTCTTTTCATTTCCTCCCATCAGTAACGACATGGATGCCCCCACGGCTACGTTAAAGGAAACGTAATTAATAGCGGATAGAAACCAATTAGATAAGGCTGAAGGCTGTTCGACCGCTGCAGAATTTAAATCACCAAAGGACTGATCCATCGTAAACAAACTGTAGATGGATATGATGATCACGGTCAAAATTAAAAACGGGGTAATACTGCCGATGACATTGACGACTTTGTCCACGTTCATCATCACGGTGGCCATAACGATAAGGCTCATAATAATAACCCCTACAAGCGGAGACATTCCGAACTGCTGGCTTGGAATGGAACCCGCTCCTGCGATCATGACGACTCCGACACCGAACAAGGTCAGAATGATGACGTAATCTACAATCACTCCTAAAGGTTTGTATCCACTTACTTTGTAGATCGCTTCTTTATGCGAGGTGGCCTGCGTTCGTGTACCAAGTTTGACCAGCATCATCCCCATGTAGGCAAACAAAGCGGTGGAAAGAATCGTGCCAATCGTCCCTAAGTATCCGAAACTCGTAAAGTATTGAAGAATTTCCTGTCCCGATGCAAAGCCGGCACCGACAATAATTCCTATGAAGGCGCTTGCAATTTTAAGTACTTGTTTCATGAATGGGTCCTCCTATGTACCGTAATGTCTGTTGAGTCTTCCATTTGTAATGAAGCGTTTTCATATGGAAGAAGTCTCTTAACCTTATCATGAATGCGTTTTCAAAGGTTTGGTGGAATCTACAAATCCACTATCCTATATTCGTTTATTTTGACAAAGATTTCAATAGGAGAATGGATGGTTTGTGTGGAAAACCATGATAATATAATTATATCCACCCGATAAGGAGTATCACTATGAAACTATCACCAAATTGGACATATTCATATAAAGATTTCATCGATTCACCCGAAGGACTTGCCGATAGCATTGCGGAAATCCTGGGATGCCCGGTCACCATTGAAGATGCTAATCATTTCATCGTCTCCTATAGCAAACACGAACAGAACGTGGATCATGCGCGGACTGCGACCATCATGAGACGGAAAGTACCGGAGCATGTGATTAACGGGCTATGGAAACACGGATTTATGGCCAAGCTTTTTGAAAGTGAAGAGCCTGTGGTTGTTCATAAAATTGACGACATCGGCCTCGGGGATCGCCTGGCTATATCTGTTCGTAAAGACAACGAAATCCTCGGCTTCATTTGGGCACAAACGAATGAATTGCCGGTTACTTCCGAGCATTTGGAAGAAATAAAAGAAGCGGCCCAGTGGGTAAGTCACTATTTACTCAGACAGCAGGCTAAGAAGAAAAAGACGGACGAAAGCAGCAAAGAATTCTTCTGGCAGTTGCTGACAGGCTCTTTAAAGAATCCGTCAGAGATCAAACGGATGGCGAAAAAGTATCAAATGAACTTGAATGGTCAGCTTTGTGTAGCCGTCTTCGAATTTACAGAAGATATGAGTCAAGCCGTTGAACGACACGCGTATTATTTAACAGAAACCCTTCATCAAACGCGGGTTGTGAACCGGATATTCGATGACCGCCAGCTTATTCTGCTGGTCCGAACCGATGATAAAGAAGATGCGAATGAGATGAACCAGGCGTTCATTCGTGAATTCACACAAAAAATGAAAGAACGGCTTCATTTTGAAGATTTAAAAGGGGCGTTCGGGTTGATTTACGATTCCCCGTCCTTCATTAGCGACAGCTATAAGCAGGCGTTGAAAGTTCTGAAGTTGAAGGAGCAGTATTCCGAAGGTCTAAAGCATGTCGACAACTATCAGGACCTCGGGGTCTACCAATTCATTCATGAACTGGCTGCCCTTCAAAAAAAGGAAAACTATAAAAATGATGCTCTCAACCATATCCAAACATACGATGAACGCCATAACTCCATGCTGCTTGAGACCTTGAGAGTCTTTCTGGAACATAACAGTAATGTCCACCAGGCCGCTGCCCATATGCATATTCATACGAACACCCTGAACTACCGCTTAAAACGGATCAAGGAAATCGGAAACATCGACTTTAAAGATATGAATCAAAAAACGATGCTTTATTTAGATCTATTGATTTATGAAAACGAACAGGAGGATTTGTGATTTTACACAAATCCTCCTGTTTATTTTTTCAGTTTCACCTAAACAAAATTAATAGCAGAAGAGCTATACTTTTCCTACATACAACTTGAAAGGTGGACTCCCCATGATTATCGGAATTCCAAGAGAAATTAAAAATAATGAAAACCGCGTAGCTATTACGCCTTCAGGTGTCGTCAACCTCATCCACGCCGGACATAAGGTTCGTGTTGAAACACAGGCAGGTACTGGCAGTAATTTTACAGATGAAGAGTATCGTGAAGCTGGTGCTGAGATTGTTGAAACCGCTTCCAATATCTGGATGAATTCTGAGATGGTCATGAAAGTGAAGGAACCTCTACCATCTGAATACGGATACTTCCGAAAAGGACTGGTATTATTTACGTACCTTCACCTTGCTGCTGAGCCTGAATTAACGAAGGCCTTAGTAGAGAATGAAGTGACCGCGATTGCTTATGAAACGGTTGCGGTTGATCAGAAATTGCCGCTTCTGACTCCAATGAGTGAAGTAGCGGGCCGCATGGCTACTCAGGTAGGAGCGCAATTCCTGGAAAAATCATTCGGTGGAAAAGGAATCCTGTTAAGCGGTGTTCCTGGTGTTTCACGTGGAAAAGTCGTCATTATCGGCGGAGGGATCGTCGGAACCAACGCCGCAAAATTGGCGATCGGAATGGGAGCTCACGTTACGATCGTGGATCTGAACCCGAATCGTCTGCGCGAGCTGGACGACCAGTTCGGTTCAGACATTCAAACCTTAATGTCCAATCCATTAAACATTGCCCAGGCCGTCAAAGAAGCGGATCTGGTCATTGGGGCTGTGTTGATTCCAGGAGCTAAAGCGCCGAAAATTGTGACGGAAGATATGGTCAAAGATATGAAAGAAGGGTCTGTCATTGTGGATGTTGCCATAGACCAGGGAGGCAACTTTGAAACCGTCGATCATATTACGACGCACGATGATCCGATTTATGAAAAGCACGGGGTCCTTCACTATGCCGTCGCAAACATCCCGGGAGCGGTGCCACGCACCTCCACTATCGCCCTGACTAACGTAACCATTCCTTACGCGCTGCAAATCGCTTCTAAAGGCGTGAACCAAGCAGTCGAAGGAAATAAAGCCATTGAAGCCGGAGTGAACACGGCGAATGGTCATTTGACGTATGAAGCCGTCGCACGTGATCTTGGTTATGAGTACAAACCAGTTCGTGAAGCACTTCAGCCAGTCGCACACGTATAAGTTTAACCTGCTCCTCCACAGCTGCTGGAGGGGCTTTCTTTATAGACAGGAGGAATAACCATGACGAACTATCGCCCCACATGGGCCGAAGTTTCCCTGGAAGCGCTCAGCCACAATGTAAAAGAGTTCAAAGATTATATACATAACGATTGCCTGTTGATGGGAGTGGTCAAAGCGGATGCCTATGGCCATGGACTTGTGCCGTGTGCCCATTCAATGGTTCAGGCAGGGGCCAACCGCTTAGGCGTTGCGATTATTGAAGAAGCGATTGAGTTAAGGAAAGCAGGCATAACTGTACCCATCCTTATATTTGGCTATACTCCGAGAGAAGCCGTTCAGGAAGCCGTTGATCACGAGCTGACGCTGACGGTGTTTACCGACGAAATTATGGAAGAAGTGATTCGTGCAGCAGAAGAGAAACAGAAGCAAGTGAACATCCATATCAAAGTCGATAGCGGCATGCATCGAATCGGACTAAAAAAAGAGGAAGATGTGCTCCAACTCTTAGAAAAAAACCGCTCTCCTAATGTTCATGTAGAAGGGATTTTCACTCATTTTTCCGATGCCGATAATGAAGACCCTGACTATACAGAGCGGCAATTCCACCACTTCCTGTCGGTCGTGGAAGAGGTGGAAAGGAGATATGGGACCATTCCCATCACCCACTGTTGCAATAGTGCAGCCACCATTGCCTTTCCTTCTATGCACATGGATATGGTGAGAGTGGGCATCAGCTTGTATGGCCTCTATCCTGGTGAACATATGAGAGAATGGATTTCGCTTCAACAGGTGATGAGCCTGAAAACAAAGCCTGTCATGATCAAAAAGGTTTATCCAGGTGAGCCCATCAGCTATGGAAGATCCTACGCTCCAGAGGAGCCGATAGAAGTGGCAACTGTCCCGATTGGCTACGGAGACGGACTGCCCCGTGCCCTATCCAATCAAGGCCACGTTGTCATTAACGGCCAAAGATGCCCGATTGTAGGGAAGATATGTATGGACCAAACGATGATTGATGTAAGTGCTGTGGAGGAATCCTACAGAGATGGTGTCTACACCTTTTTCGGCGAACCTGAAAAAGGGAACATTTCCCTTAAAGAAGTCGCCGACCAGCTTCAGACCATTCATTACGAAGTCACATGCCAAATCGGCCAGCGTGTACCGAGGAAAAATATTTAGAATAGATAATTAATAGACCAGGTCTTACAATCATTTCCTTTCAAAATTTAATTTAACTGGAAAAGCGTCCTTTCGCTGTCTGTGTCATGGAGGGGGCGCTTTTCTTCTTTCTTAAGCGACCGCATGTACTTCTAATCCAGATTTTCCTGTCGCCAACCGCACCGGCTCAGTTACACCCGAAGCTCCCATTGAAAAGCCCTTGGTTCTTCCGAAAAATGAGTGCCATCCCGCCACTCCCAGAACCTTTCCTGTCACGTTTCCATAGAATACAGGACAGGGGGGGAGGGGATTACCATAAACGAAAAGAACCTGTTACAACGGCTCATCGCCGCCGGACTCGAACTCATCATCGCGGGCTTTATTGCTGCCATATATACGCAATGGCAGGATACCGGCCGGGGATTCGATCCGAACCCAATTTTCTGGAGAGCTTTCATCGTCACTCACTTCACTTTCTTACTCGCCATTCCACTATTTGCAAATGGAAGGACACTGGGGATGCTGCTGACGAATTTAACGGTCACATCCAAAAACGGAAACAAACCGCACTTCTCTCAAATTATTTTACGAGCAGTGCTTGGATTTGGGCCCGTTATTCTCACCAACGGGCTGTGGTATTTCGTTTCTTTAATTGCCGGTCTGGTTGATAAGAATGGGCGTGGCTGGGGAGAAATGATCTCTTGTACCACCGTGAAACGAAAGGAAGAGCCTTTTGATTAAGTACTGACAAGGATCAGTGCTTTTTTGTGTTTATAGAAGGGATTTTCGGTTCATGTATCTCCTCAGAAAAAAAGCCCCTCAGGTCCCCCATAAAAGGAAGTCCTTAAGGTGCTTCATGAATTTGACTATTAGCTTCGTGACTGCCGTAAAAATCTAGGATAAGATACCAAAGCCAACACTCCACCAGCCACACCCGCGACAATTAAGAACACTAGATGAAACCAAATATCACCGACCCCGCCGCCAGAAAGAATAATCTCCTTATACCCCTGCAGCGCCCAGTATTGAGGCAAGGCTTTACTAATGTTCTGAACGACCTCAGGCATAAACTCGACCGGCATCCAAAGACCACCGAGCAATGCCCCTCCTAAGGCGAGAATCTGCGTCATGGCAATCCCCATATTTTCCGTTCGTACGATGACAGCCATCGCCATGCCCCATCCGGTCACGATAAATGCAAGCGCCAGGGATAAGAGAATGAGAGCAAAGGGGTCGCCAAGCGGCAGATCATAGACCACGACACCAAACCCAAACAGAACTGTGATCTGGACAAGCACGACGATCATGAACGGCAGCCATTTGCCGAAGAAATATTGATGGATCGAGAGGGGAGTGCTGGCAATTCTTGCGACCATCCCGCGCTCTCTATCTTTTACAAAAACAATCACCATAGAAATCATAATAAAGAAAGCGAACATGATCGTGTAGCCCGGGATGATCTGGGTCACCACTTCTTTATAGCTCGTGCTCTCATCACCGGAGAAAATCGCGACAAAAGCGACAATAAATACAATCGGAAGAACAAATGTCCAAAACCACAGCCCTTTGTCCTGGACCGTCTTCTTCAGTTCCGTACGAGCGATTGCCCACATATGGATTCCTCCTTTTCCTAAGCATCTCTTAATTGCGTGCCGGTCAAATTGAAGAAAATATCTTCGAGCCGCGGGTGATAAAGCTCCAGCCTGCGTGGCTCCAAACGGTGCTCGCGGCAGTGCGCCACCAATTTCTCCAGCGTGAGAAGCGGTTCCTCACTATTCAGTAAATAGCCATTTCCTTTCGCTTCAGCCTCTCCAAAGCTTTGCAGCATTCCAAGCTCAATGCCCTCTCCCGCAATAAACAACGAAGGCTTGGCGTACTTCTCTAACAACTCTTCCATCCGGCCGAACTCCATGAGTTGCCCCTTATCAATGAGGCCAATGCTGTCACACAGCTGCTCGACCTCCTCCATATAGTGACTGGAGTAGATGATCGTGCTTCCCTCAGCTTTCAGTTGATGAATAATTGAAAAGATCGAATTCCGGGATTGCGGATCAATGCCGACCGTCGGCTCATCCATAATGACGATGCCCGGTTTATGCAAAAGCGCACAGCCGATGTTCAGCCGGCGTTTCATACCTCCGGAGAACGTCACGACTTTATCCTTAACCCTGTCCGTTAAGCCGATCTGATCAAGCACCTCATCCATACGATGCTGCAGTTCTTTTCCTTTCAGCCCATATAAGTTGCCAAAAAGGATGAGGTTATCACGAGCGGTCAGCGTATCCTCCAGGCAGATCTCTTGAGGAATATAGCCGATCTGCTGCTTGATCTTGAGGCGGTCCTTCGAAACCTGCCAATCTCTCACATGGATGTCCCCATCAAAATTAAGTAAAATGCCGGATAAAATCTTCATAAGCGTCGACTTGCCGGCTCCATTCGGTCCAACGAGCCCAAAGCACGTGCCTTCGTTGATGGTGAAACTGATGTTATCGAGTGCTTGTAGTGTGCCGTAGTGCTTGCTGATGTTTTCTACTTTGATCACAGAACTGTCTCCTTTCCGTCAGACCCAGCCAAGTTTATTAACCGCCTTTTATACGTATGCTAGGGATTATTGGTTTCAGAATTTTGGGAAATTAAAAAAGGGACTTATTCTTTGTAAAATCACACACAACACCTACGTGAGGGGGTGAGATGGTTGAAAAGTTGTTTCTTTGATACAATTAAGAGATACAAGACAATTAATATGGGGGCACAAAGATATGAGTAAATTGACACTGCCACAACTAGAAGCTCATTTATGGGAATCAGCAAATATATTAAGAGGAAGCATTGATTCTTCAGATTATAAGAATTACATATTCGGATTATTATTCCTGAAACGGCTGAACGATGTTTTTGTTGAAACCGCTAAAACGATTGAGAAGGAAGAAGGGGACGATTACGGCTGGTATGACCGTGATGAACACCAATTCTTTGTTCCAGAACGAGCGCGTTGGGCTCATGTCCAAACGCAAACGCAAGACATCGGTAACACGATCAACAAAGCGTTTGAAGCATTGGAAGAGGAGAATGCCTCATTACAAGGAGTCCTTGCGAGCATTGATTTTAATGACAAGGAAAAGCTGCCTGATAAACTTCTCCTTCAATTGATTCAGCATTTTTCTTCTATCGATCTATCAAACACTAACCTTTCAGAGCCTGATATGCTGGGGCGAGCTTATGAGTATCTCATTAAGCAGTTTGCCGATGACGCTGGTAAAAAAGGTGGCGAATTCTATACACCAAGTAAAGTCGTAGAGTTGATCGTTAAGCTTATCAAACCAGAAGAAAACATGCGCGTGTGTGATCCTACAGTCGGTTCAGGAGGTATGCTCATCCAATCTGTTGATTATATTAAAGCGAATCGAGGAGACCCGCGTAAAATCTCTCTTCACGGACAGGAACGGAACTTGAATACTTGGGCGATTTGTAAGATGAATTTGCTGTTACACGGGTTGAGTGATCACCGAATAGAACGAGGCGATACCATCCGTGAACCTAAACTAACTGGGGACGGCAAAGAACTTCTTTTGTATGACCGTGTTATTGCCAACCCTCCTTTCTCCCTCAAAAACTGGGGAAGAGAAGAAGCAGAAAGTGATGAATACGGCCGCTTCCGTTTCGGACTTCCACCGAAAAACGCTGGTGATTATGCGTTTGTCCAGCATATGGTTTCAACTTTGAATCATGAAGGAAAAGCGGGAGTCGTTATGCCACACGGTGTGCTCTTTCGTGGTGGATCAGAAGGGAAAATACGCGAAGAACTTCTGAAAGAGGATCTGGTAGAGGCGATTATCGGGTTACCATCCAACCTTTTCTATGGAACTGGGATTCCAGCTGCTATCCTCATATTGAATCGCAATAAAGACGAGAATATGAAAGGCAAGGTCTTCATGTTGGATGGGGCGAAAGACTATCAGGAAGGGACTAACCAAAATACTCTGGGTAAAAAGGATATTTCAAAAATATTGGATGCCTATGAATCATGGGAAGATGTCGAAAAGTATTGTAGAGTAGTAGGTTTTTCTGAATTAGAAAGCAATGAATTTAACTTAAATATTGCAAGGTATATCGACACTACGGAAGAAGAAGAAAAGGTCGATGTTAATGCTGCTTTAAGAGAATTAAATAATCTTGAAAATAAGCGAAGTGAAATCGAAGGTCAGATGAGAGTGTATTTAAAGGAGTTGGGTTATAATGAGTGAAATTTCCAAAAAGACTCCTTTTGGTCTTATTCCTTCAACCTGGAGTTTTGCACCCTTACGTTCAATAGTATGTAGAATTACTGAGAAGAATGAGAACCGTTCAGAAAACGTATTAACAATTTCAGCAAGAGATGGGCTAGTAAATCAGAGAGACTACTTTAATAAATCAGTAGCAAGTAAAAACTTATCTAAATATGTCTATTTAAGAAAGGGAGACTTTGCATATAATAAAAGCTATTCAAACGGTTTTCCTTATGGTGCTATAAAAAGGTTAGAAAAGTACCCTGTAGGGATAGTCTCAACTTTATATATTTGCTTTCGAAATAGTTCAGAAAGCATTGATAATGAATTTTTAAAGTATTTATTTGATAGTCCTTTGTGGCATAACGAGGTAAGAATGATTGCAAAAGAGGGGGGGAGGGCTCACGGCTTATTAAATATAGGAATAAACGAGTTTTTTGATATTATGTTACCTATCCCACCTAGAAAAGAGCAACAAAAAATCGCAGAAATCCTCTCCTCTGTCGATGAAGCGATTGAGAAGACCGAACAAATCATCGCCCAGACTGAGAAAGTGAGCAAAGGGTTGATGCAGCAGCTTTTCACGAAAGGAATTGGTTATTCTGAATTTAAAAAGTCTTCCTTTGGTATGATTCCTAAAGGTTGGGAAGAAGTTCAAATGAACGAAATATCAGGCAGCATTCGAAATGGTTTTGTTGGAACGGCTTCACCTTATTATTCTACCGACGAAAATTCTATTCCGTATTTAATGAGTAATAATGTAAGAAAGAATAAATTAGATTTAAACAAGCTGGTTCATGTGGATAAATCATTTCATGATAAAAACCAAAAATCTATTCTCTCAAAAGGTGATTTGTTAACAGTACAATCTGGCCATATTGGTACGACTTGCGTAGTAACTGACGAGTTTGATGGAGCAAATTGTCATGCGTTAATAGTTACTTCTCTCTCAAGTTCTAATGTTATTCCCGAATATATATCATATTTCTTAAATTCTTTTGAAGGATACAGAAGGTTGAGAGGGATATTTGTTGGATCTACAATAAAACATATAAATGTTAAAGATTTCAAAAAATTGTATTTGCCCATACCTTCTTCTATTGATGAACAAATCCAAATTGTTAAAATTCTTAAAAGTATGGATTTCAAAACAGATAATGAAAAGAAAAAAGTAGAATCATTATTAAAATTGAAAGAAGGATTAATGCAACAACTTCTCACTGGGAAAGTCCGTGTACCTGTAGACGAAGACGAGGTGATTGAGGCATGAATATCACCCGTGACTGGAACGAGAAAAAACTCGTCGAAGACCGTGTGATCGATCATTTGAAGAGTTTAGGCTACACCCACGTCACAGGAACACAGCTCGAACAGGAACGTGAAGCCAAAAGCGAAGCCGTCTTGAAGAAACGGTTAACTGAAGCGGTTGAACGTTTAAACCCTTGGATCAATGAAAACAATCTAAACAAAGTTGTCCGTTCCCTGACCCATATGGAAGCGGTAAGTCTAATGGATGCTAACGAGTCCTTCTATTCCAAGCTGATCAACCGCATTTCCGTCCAACAGGATGTCGGGAAAGGCAGAAAGAGCCAGACCGTCGAATTAATTGATTTCGAGAACGTCGACAATAACGAATTCCTCGTCGTCGATCAGTTCTCCATCACTAGTGCTCAAGGCACCATCCGTCCTGATGTACTGGTGTTCGTCAACGGTCTTCCGCTCGTTGTCATTGAATGCAAGAGTCCAACACTCGCCCCTGACGAACAAATGTCCCAAGGAGTTAAACAACTGAAACGCTACCAGAAGGAAAGTGAGACGTTGTTCCACTATAACCAGTTCATGGTCGCGACCAGCAACGACCGTGCCAAAGTGGGGACGATCGGAGCAAAACTCCAGCATTATAGTGAGTGGAAGGATCCTTATCCGAAGACGACCCATGACATCGGGCCGAATCCTTCCCCTCAAGACATTCTAGTAACGGGGACGCTTGAGAAGGAGCGGCTATTCGATCTCATTCAGAATTTCATCGTCTATGAACCAGAAGAAGGACGGGTTATTAAGAAGCTTGCACGCTACCAACAATACAGAGCCGTTAATCGTGCCGTGAAGCGTATACTTTGCGGAGAGAAGCCGAAAGAACGCGGGGGGGTTGTCTGGGCGACACAGGGGTCTGGGAAATCCCTATCCATGATATTTCTTGCAACAAAGCTGAGACGGCTGAAGGAAATGGAAAACCCGACGATCGTCGTGGTGACTGACCGTCAGGATCTCGACCGTCAGATTACTGATACGTTTAGACGTTGCGGGTTCCCGAATCCCGAACAGGCAGAATCAGTGGCGAATCTTCGTGACCTCCTGAGTCAGGGACCTGGTGCGACGATTATGACGCTTGTCCAGAAATTCCAGGAAGCGGATGATGAAGATAGTTTCCCTGAACTTACCCGTTCAGAGAATGTCATCGTTATGGTCGATGAAAGCCATCGTAGCCAGTATAGCGAAATGGCCCTTAACATGCGGATGGCAATGCCGAATGCGACGTATATCGGATTCACGGGTACACCGATTGATAAGAAAGACAAGAGTACTCGTCGAACGTTCGGTGACTATATCGACAAGTACACGATTGAACAGTCAGTCGAGGACGGAGCGACGGTCCCAATTTTCTATGAATCGCGTATGGTCGATCTCCACGTTCAGGGTCAGACCATAGACCAGTTGTTTGACCGTTTCTTCCGCGAGTACTCGGAAGATGACCGTGACCGGATCAAGAAGAAATACGCAACAGAAGAAGCGATCACCGCTTCACCTAAACGGATCCGTAGCATCGCGCTGGACATCGTTGATCATTATGAAAAGCACATCCATCCAAACGGATTTAAAGCGCAGATTGTGGCAGTCTCCCGTGAAGCGGCAGTCCAATACAAAAAGATGTTGGAAGAGCTGAGCGACCATGAATCGAAGGTGATCATCTCAAGTGGTCACAACGATGATGAAGGGATGAAGGAACACCATCTTTCCAAACAGGAAGAGAAAGAAGTTATCCAGCGTTTCAAAAAGCCGATGGAGGAAGATGGACTAAGCTTCCTTATCGTCTGCGACAAGCTGCTTACAGGCTTCGACGCCCCGATTGAACAGGTCATGTACCTGGACAAACCTTTGAAGGAGCATAATCTTCTTCAGGCGATCGCCCGTACGAACCGTACGTACGATAAGAAGACGTATGGATTGATTGTTGATTACTACGGCGTTTCTCGCTTCTTAGAGGAAGCGCTCGGTATTTTCCATGAGGAAGATATTAAAGGGGCATTAAGTAATGTCGAAGCGGAACTGCCGAGATTGCAGTCCCGTCACCGCAAAGCGATGCGCTTTTTCGATTATAAGAACAAGGAAAATCTTGAGGCATGCCTGGCCGTCCTAGAACCTGAGGATATCCGGAACGAGTTTGACACGGCTTTCAAACAGTTTTCTGAAAGCATGGACATGGTCATGCCGAATCCAATTGCGAAACCCTATCTTTCCGATCTTCAATGGCTCGGGAAAATCCGTAAACTGGCCAAGTCCCGCTATCATGTTGAAGATGGTATGGACATCTCTGACTGTGGGGAGAAGGTACGTAAACTGATCGAAGAACACATCTATGCCTCGAGCCCGAATATTTTATTCGAGCCGATCGACATCCTTTCCAACCGCTTTGACGAAAAGCTGGAGGAAATCAAGAGTCCAGAGGCAAAGGCAGCCGAGATGGAACATGCCATAAAGCATGAAATCCGCATTAAGCTGGAGGAAAACCCTGTCCATTACACATCTTTAAAAGAGCGTTTAGAAGAATTGATTGATAAGCGGAGAGAACGACAGATGTCAATTGATGAACTGCTGGAAGAGTACAAGGACATACGTGAAGAGATGCGCAACACAGCAGAGGAAAGCAAGGAGCATGGGTTTGAACCAAAGCAGTATCCTTTCTTTCAATTGCTTGAGAAAGAGCTTTCCGATCATGGAGAAGAGAGTGTAAAAGAGCTGACGCACATCATCACCGACGTTATTCGTAGTTATGCCGTCATCGATTGGACGGAGAAGGATGATGTGAAAAGGGAAATGCGTAAAAGAATAAAAAAACAACTGCGGGCGAGTAACTGTCCTGGCAAACAAGTGGAAAACGTTGCAAGACAGGTTATGAGCTTGGCAGAAGTCCACTATAAGCAAATTTCGTACTAATTCACCAAAGACATGACACTGTGAGGAGGTCATGTCTTTTTTATACTCAAGAACATTAATTGAAAGGAAGGATTTTATATGCCAGTAGAAGTTGGGCTATGGCGGGTAGATGGGGGAATTAAAAAGGTAGACTACACCTCCATGGAATCAGAGCGGAAGCTTGAAACAATTTTGGAAAATGATCTTTCTATTCTATCGGAGGACTTACTTCTGGTTGGTCGTCAGGTAAGCACGGGTTTTGGAAAGTATATCGACCTTTTAGCTATCAATAAAGAGGGTGAACTCGTCATTATCGAGCTGAAGAAGCATCATACCCCGCGAGAGGTAGTGGCACAAGTCCTTGATTATGCAAGCTGGATTCAAGATCTCTCCTATGGTGATGTCGTAAAGCTCTATGAAGATTTAAACTACAAGCCGTTAGAGGAAGATTTTGCGGAAGTGTTCAACTTTCCTTTAACAGAAGAAATCAATTCATCGCATCAAATGTGGATTGTAAGCGCTGGTTTGGATAATGAAACTGAAAGAATTATCCAATATCTTTCCTCCAACTTCGATGTTCCTATCAACGCGGTTTTCTTTCGCTACTTTAAGGAAGGAGAGGCTGAATTCATCTCGAGAAGCTGGCTCGTGGATCCCTCGGTAGTAGAAGAGAAGTCTAATGAATCTATGAAGGATAAAAAGAGGGAGTCATGGAATCAAAGGGATTTTGTTTTCAACTTTTCGGATGACGGCAATTACAGAAGCTGGGAGGATGCAGTAAAATATGGATTCGTTTCAGCTGGTAATGGAGAGTGGTACACTCGTACGCTCAATCAGTTATTCATCGGAGCTAGAATATTTTGTATGAGCCCGAGCCAGGGGTATATCGGGATAGGGAAGGTCGTGAGTGAAGCTCAGCCGATAAAAGAAGTGTATGTTGATATTGGAGATGAATCAATAAAGTTGGTTGACCTTCCATTAAAAGCTAATAATATGCTGCATGATATCGATGATTATCAGAAGTGCGAGTATTTGGTAGGGGTGCAGTGGATTAAAACAGCTCCAATAGAAAAGGCTTTCTGGGTGAAGGGATTGAAAGCAAACCAGAATACTGCATTCAAGCTCCGAAGTCAGTATACGATCGATAAAGTAGAAGAATTCTTTGGTATTCAATCATAAGTAAAAGAGGCATGGAGGCGTTACCGCCACCATGCCTTTTCTTCACCCCACGCTATGGAGACTTAATCCGTGTACACGCAGCCATTCTTTATGCTTTTCATAATCAGGAAGTATGGCTTTAACGGTTTCCCAGAACTCCTGGTTGTGTTCAGGAACAATTAAATGAACCAATTCATGGACAATGACATAATCTATGACTTGAACGGGAGCCATTACGATTCGCCAGTTCAGGTAAATATCTCCTTTAGGGGTACACGTTCCCCAGCGCTTTTGTTGGCTTTTCAGATTGAGTGTACGGGGAGCTACTCCAAGGAGGGACTGGTAGTAAGCGGCTCTTTCTAATACTTTTTGATATCCATGCTTTCGATACCATTTAATCAATTTTGTCTCAATTGTTTCTTGGAGAGCGGATTCCTCCCAGTGTGAAGGAACTATTGCTTTAAATTTCCCCTGAAAAAACCTGAATTCTACCTGGCTTACAGCTTCTCTATAAACTTTCAAGCGGTACTGCCTACCTAAATAAGGAAGCTTCTCTCCGCTCACATATTCTTTTTTCTGATATTCGGTATCTACTTGCTTAAGATCTTTAAGCTTTGCCATAATCCATGGCGACTTCTTTCTGATAAGCTCTGTAGTTTTTTCATCTGTCAGGTGTTCTGGGACATATACTTCCACTCCATTGACTAGATCAATGGAAAGTTTAAGATCTTTTCTATTTTGTTTATAGATAAGGTATTCGATATCAGTAGTTCCGTAGTTGACTATAGGCATGCTTAATACACCCTTCCTTACTTAAACACATATCAATAATACCATATTAGGGCTTTGAAGCAGCTTTATGGTTGCACCGCTTACCTAATTTTGTTTATAAAAAAAGAGAAGAGCGCGAACAGCTCTTCTCTCCAGTGAAAATCTAGAAATGGTTAAGTTTAAACCAACTTAAGAAACAGAAAAACTTTCCTCTTCGTGCACGCCATCTCTCTCTGTAAACTCATCAAGCAGCGCACGTACTTCATCAGTAGAATTTGTACTCATCAGCTCATTACGCAAGGCACTCGCTCCACTGAATCCGCGGACGTAAATCTTAAAGAAGCGACGAAGCGGTTTGAACATCCGAGGCTCCAGTTCTTTAGAGTACTTATCATGAAGATCAAGTTGCAGTCGCAGGAGATCGAGCAGTTCTTCACTGGTATGCTCTTTCTTCTCTGTTTCGAAAGCGAACGGGTTATGGAAGATCCCACGGCCGATCATCACGCCGTCCACGCCATATTTCTCCACGAGTTCAAGTCCCTTCTGACGGTCAGGAATGTCCCCGTTGATCGTCAGAAGCGTGTCAGGGGCAACCTTGTCACGAAGTTGCTTGATCTCTGGAATCAGTTCCCAATGAGCATCGAAATTACTCATTTCCTTTTTCGTACGGAGATGGATGGAAAGGTTGGCAATATCCTGTTCCAGGAGGCGCTTCAGCCAGGCTTGCCATTCCTCCACCTCTGTATAACCGAGACGGGTCTTCACACTTACGGGCAGTCCACCCGCTTTGGATGCCTGAATGATTTCCGCTGCAACATCTGGACGACGGATCAGCCCGCATCCTTTACCTTTGGCTGCAACATTCTGTACAGGACAACCCATGTTGATATCCACGCCGCGAAAGCCCATTTCGGCTAGACCAATACTCATCTCCCGGAAGTGTTCGGGATTGTCTCCCCAAATATGGGCGACAATCGGCTGTTCATCTTCCGTGAACGTTAGACGCCCCCGTACGCTGTCTTGTCCTTTCGGATGGCAGTAGCTATCCGTATTCGTAAACTCTGTAAAAAACACGTCCGGTCTCGCTGCTTCACTCACTACATGACGAAAAACGACATCCGTCACAGCTTCCATCGGTGCCAGAACAAAAAAAGGCTTCGGCAACTCATGCCAAAAATTATCTTTCATAATATATCTGAACCCTTTCCTTAAGGGAAACGATGTTCCCAAAATTAAAAAGTGAAAATACTTATATCTTATCCATTACCAATAAGGTTGGATTCCAACCATTATATACTTTAATGGTATCAAACGAAAAGTGCAAGGGAACGAGTCATTTCGTTTGACGTATCGCGACGAACGACTTCCTGAGCGACTGGATCCTCCCTGCGGTTTAGGAAGAGTCAATTAAATCCCATATTGAGCATCTAGGTTAGTTCCGGCGCCTTCTGACAAGCCTCTTTATCTCGTTAATCATCCTAATATAGTCACGTAGTGAATTCTCAAGCTGTTTTTTGTAAATCTGTAAAGCGCACTCCTTCCATTAACCACTTTAAATATTCAATTTCTCCGACAGGGGATAGCACCTAAACGTTTATTTCTTCTATTATGGCTAATCCACTTAAGGATATATGTCCCTTCTTTCATAAGTTCCTCCTTAACAAATGAAAGAGGACGCAAATCAAGAGCTCTTGCTCTCAATCTGTGTCCTCTGGTTGGCCAGCATACCTGGTAATATTTTCTTGAACTATATTATACTATATTAAGCGTTTATTCTATTATACAAAGGAGAGTTCCAGATGGAAGATCTTTCAATGAGATTCCAATTAAAAACAATTGATCATTTAGGTGTCAAATTATACAACTATTTCCCCCCTGTAATTGCTGAATTAATCTCTAACTCGTATGACGCAGATGCTACGGAAGTTACAATTACTATAAACTATGAGGACAAAGAAGTTGTTGTAGAAGATGATGGGCATGGAATGACTTTAGCCGAATTAAACGATAACTTTCTAGTGATAGGCAGAAATCGTAGATCTCAAGATAATGATGGTTATTCGCCAGGTGGCAGGAAAGTAACGGGTAAAAAGGGATTAGGTAAACTTGCTGTATTTGGAATCGCTGAGGAAATCACAATCTCTTCAGTAAAAGATAACCTAAAAAACGAGTTTACAATGAACTACCCAGATATTAAAAATAATCATGGAGAAGAGATTTATCATCCTAATCTTATTCACAAAAATTTACATACAAATGAAAGAGATGGTACAAAGATAATTATTACCAACATTACTATTAATAATATAACTAAAATGGATACACTCTCTGAAAATTTATCCTCTAGGTTTAAATTTTTTGACAGTGATTTTGTAACTAAAATTATTAATAAACAAACTAATAAAGAATTAATTGTAACAAACGAACTCTACTATAATAGGATTGATAAAGAATTTGAATGGAACTTTCCTAAGGACTTCCAAGATCAAATTAATGAAAATGCGTCGATAAAATGGTTAAATGACAATAATATTAGCGGAAAAGTACTAACACAACGGACCCCATTACAAAAAAAGCATTCAGGATTTATTGTTTACTCCAGGAACAAGTTGGTACAAGAAAATACATTCTTTAGTGATAGGTCTAACGACAACTTCCATACCTATGTCACCGGTCATTTTTCTGTAAATTTTATCGATGACGATTTGGAAAAAGATTTTGTAGCGACTGATAGAAAATCTTTATTGTGGAATCAAAGTGATGAACTTCAAAATCTTAAATACCACTTAAATAAGTTAGTGAATAAGATAGGGAACGAGTGGAAAACAAGAAGAAGAAAAAAAAGAGAAGAGGCAATTGAAGAGACCATTCCTCAGGACTTTTATGATGGCATAACCCCCCCTGACAAAAAGATACTCCAGACGTTTCAGCGTCAATTAGCCAATAGTATAGAAACGGATGCTGATGCTGCCAAGGTTGGCGCAGTAATGGAATCATTAAAAAAACAATTTAAATTTGAGTACTTTAAAAATTACGTTTTCGAAATGAACGATACTGAGGTGACACTAGAAAACATGGAAAAAATAAGTGATGATTGGGAATCTATTGAAATCCATGAAATGTCTAAAATTGCGTTGGGTAGAATTGAAACTATAAATAGATTTGAAAAATTTATTAATGAAAATGCTAGTGAAACTAAATATATTCAACCTTTCTTAGAGAAGTTCCCGTGGATTCTTGACCCGAGAATGTCCACGTTCGACCGAGAAGTTACATTTAGTAGATTGTTAAAAGAGAGGTATCCTGATGAGAAATTAGATGAATCAAACCGAAGAATTGATTTTCTTTGTTCAAATGCAAATGGTCTAGTCCATATCATTGAACTTAAGAGACCTAATATCAAGATTACACCTGAGGAATTATACCAAGCTCTAGATTATTCGAGATTTATTGAAGAACACCGAACTGAACTGAGCAATGTTAGAACGTTCTTAGTTTCAGATAACTTAAAAATGGATCCTACAACTGAAAAAATATATAACTCTTTAAATAGCACAGGCGATTTAATCATTAGATCTTATACCGATATGATTGACCAAGCCAAAAGTTATCATAAACAATTCATAGATGCTATAGAAGAAGTAAAAGAGGCTAAGAGTTAGAATCAAAAAGTCACCTTCTCAGGTGACTTTTCTAGGCTGGTGAAAATCCTTCCTCAATAGCTTTTTTTCTATCATTAGTTTTGATCATCGAATCCATAGATAGTTATGTATATCCGATGGGCTGCAAACTTTCTTATACCACAATGGCACCGTGAAGGATATCGCCATTAAAAAGCCGTCTGTAGGACTGCCCTGGTTGCCCCTTGCGGTAGGGTTGCTATTCAGCCAATGCGAAACATCGAACCATAACCCGGCATATTTGGAAAGGAGAGAAGGAAAAGCTCCAAGCCAAAAAGCGAACCGAAAACGCTAAGCGCATATATAAGTTGCGAAGCTCTACGCTTGAGCGGAGCTTCGCCATATTCCAAAGAATTCCATGGTTTTCGCTACGCCAGGGACCGAGGGCAGAAGTGCGTCCATGAACAAGCTTCCATAACCGCCACAGCACAAAATTTAAAGAAAATGGTTCTCCTATTGAAAGAAAGAGGGTAAGAATCCCTCTTTTCAAATGCCACAACCCCATTTACATAAGAATTAAATGGTTAAAAATAGGCTTAAATACTAGTGAAGTTATGTTTCTTAACAAACTGCAAAGGACCGTTACTGTTTCAACGGTCCTTTTGTTTAAGTAATGACTTCGTAATATTTTTCATTAAAATCTTTAACAAAAGAAGAATACGTTCTTGATGATATCAAACACAACGTTTTCTTAGCTCTGGTCATAGCAACATACAATTTCTTTCGTTCTCTCGACATAAATTCTTCTTCGTCATCGCCTGGGGTTGGTTTTTTATATGGAATTTTCCCTTGTTTTAATTCAGTTACCAGCACGTGATCAAATTCGAGACCTTTGGAAGAATGGTAAGTGATGAGCTTAACACCAGGGGATACGATGTCAGCATCTTCGTCTTTTATTTTATAAACGGGGACCCCATATTCTTCTAACAATTTTTTATATTCATCTAATCGCTTATGGCTAGTGGCAATTACTCCAATAGTATCTTCCGGATAAGATCCTCTTATTTTCTGAACTTGTTTAAGTACCGCTTTTTCTTCATCTGCTTTCTTGTCGCAATAAACTAACTCTGGTACTTTTCCTTCAATATCTGGAACAGCTGGTTTTTGATAATCTGCGTCACTTGTAATAAGAAGGTCTTTTTCTTGGAAATCGTTCGCCAGGGTAACAATTTGGCGAGTAGAACGAAATGTTTTTTTTAAATACTTACTTCTTCCACCCTTTATTTCTATTCCGGCACTTTTCCAAGTGAAACTTCTACGGTAAATTTGTTGTCCTTTGTCGGCACCTATGGTTAAACTCTTCTTAGCAAATGTACTAATAGCTTTTAATTGAAGAGTGTGAAAATCCTGAGCTTCATCTACCAGGACGTGGTCGGATAATAATTTTTTTGAAACTTCATTTGACCGTTCAATTAAGAATTGTGATAAATCTTCACTGTCGATTCCACGATGTCTACGGTCTTTATTTAAGAGTTCGTTATATTTTTCCAATATATCATAGATTGTTTCTCTGTGATCTTTAGTTACACGAACATCCTTACCACGTCCGGAGCGCTTTATATTAAGGTAATCATTTCGTGTATTGATGCCGTTGCCTTTTATCCATTCTATTTCGTCCCCAAGGAATTTTATTAGCTGTTGGTCATTTTTCTTTCCCTCTTCGATTTTAGGAAAAGAAGCACTCTCGTTATGTTTATTTACAATATTTTTCGCATAGCGAATGATTGCATCACGATCTTTACCTAACTTAAGCTTGGTGTTGGGATAGGCAGTGGTTTCTAACAATTCCTTTGCCCACTGATGAAAAGTTTTCGCTTCTACGTTACTAAGTCCTATTTTGTCAGCTAGTTGCTTTATATAATTCGTAAGGGTTCTGTTAAAGGTCAGAAATAGAACTTTATCATTAGGGTATTTTTTCATCAGATATTGAGCTCTCGCAAGAAGGATAGTAGACTTCCCACTCCCAGGAATGCCTTGAACAAGTAAATCCCCTTTGGGTTTAAATGTTACACATTGATCCTGGTCTTCAGTAAGCTTTACTTGTAGCTGTTGCAATTCGGTCATCCTCCTAATCATTAAAGAGACCTTGCAGGTCTTCCATTTCGTCAATTATTGAAGTTTGTTTATTACCTGTCCGATCAATAGCTTTTTTATCCTTATTCGAGAACCCAGAGGAGAATTTTTCTTCCATAAATGTATGATAAGGAATATGTTTCACATCAGTAAGAAGGCAGTGGTCGAGAAAACTCTCAAAGTGCAGTCCTTTTTTTCCTATAATATAAAGTTGTTTTTGCGCGCGACTTAAACCGACATATAATAGTCTTCTTTCTTCTTCAATATCTGGCTTGGAACTATGAGGAAATTCTTTATCACCGAGATAAATAATGAACACATAAGGAAACTCCAATCCTTTGGCGCTATGAACCGTTCTAATATGGACGGCTTCCTTCTGAGTTGGGGTGAAACTTTCTTCTATTTCTTCCAGTTCTACCAGATACTCTAATAGATCTTCAGAGTCAGTGGCTCCATCGCTCATACATTCTTTAACAAATTGTTTTGTTCTCTCATCTTCTATCGTTTCAATGATATCTTCTAAATCTTCTCCCTGGTTTTGTTCCTGGAGGCTTAAGACTTTTTGGCTTAAAGACTTCTCTGTCTTTCTGTTACTTACCTCTTCTGTGTATTCTATCTCCAGTTGATTCAGATGTTCTTTAACCGTATCGGCCTGCGGGGAATGTTCAGAGTTTTTGCGATAAAGAATACATATGTTTGATGGAGTGACTTTTTCCTGATTAATAAGTTTTTCAATTTCTGTTGAAATATAATGCGAAGCTAGTTGGTAGTTGTGTGTTTCTACCACTACTGGTTGTTGTAATGTTCTAGTTTCCGAATAAACGTAATGTTCTTCGTGAACTAAAGAGTTTGTAACATCCAAGATTTGTTGGGGAGAACGGTAGTTTCGGTTTAAAATAATTTTAGTAGGTTCGGTGTTATAAAGGCTTGTAGCCTGCTGAAAAAAACGATCTAAATTGTAGCTGTTAGAGCCGTTAAAACTATAAATGGTTTGATTTTTATCACCAACCACTGTTACATGTTGTTTGTTAGAAATAAGAGCAAATAATAACATCTCCTGAGCTAAAGAAGTATCTTGGTATTCATCTACAAAAATGTAATCATACAGATTAGTGAAATATTCATACGTTTTTCCTTTGTTTTTTAGGATGTTTATAGCTTCGGTAATCATACCATTATAATCTGTTACACGAAATTTTCTTTCAATCTTATCTACACGCTTCCAGAATTCTTTCAAATCTTGTCCATTAACTAAAAGCCTACCAAATACGTAAGTTGGGACATGGTAGATTTCATCTTCTTTTACTTCTTTCCAAGATAACGAGGGCCCATCTAATAAGTTACCTTGTCTTGCTTTATTAAAAGCTTCGCAAAGTGCATGTTTTTTAGATTCCCCATCTTTGTATTCCTTACAAAGGTCTTTCATTAAGTTAGGTTGATAAGATATTAAATCATGAGTATCTACGTGCTCTATATATTCTTTAAACTTGGAGTCTCCTAATTCGATGGCTTTCTTAATTATCCGAAAAGCCAGACTATGGAAAGTTAAGATCGGTGGCTTACCTCCGTATCCTAATTGATCGGTAAACTCCTCTAATTTATTTAAAAGATGGGATTTAGCAGAGCGGGAGAAAGAAATTCCGACCATATTGGAAACTGGGACTTCTAATTCAACCTGTGTATAAAGCATTTTTGCACCTAGTGTCGTAGTCTTTCCAGTCCCTGGTCCAGCATTAATCTGAATAAACTGTGAGGTGTCTTTCACTGCGCGAAGTTGCTGGTCATTTAATTTATCTAATATTTTATTCATAACAAATGGTCCCTTCTGTTACAATTGGACTATACCATTAGTTTATCATATGTGGAATTATTTTTTAATATTATGGATGAATTTGTAATTTGATATTATTAATATATATGTTGTAAAGGGGGATATTTTCTTGTCTAAGAAGAATCAAAAAAGAAAAGTACGCCATGAGCTGATAGATCGGATGCGAAAAGAGTTAGTGGGGCCAGTACATAAAGAAGAAGTACTATCTGTCGCTCCTATTCAAAAGTATCTTGCAGGAGTCTTGTGGCCAATGAGATCTGAGTTAGCGATGACAGAAGATGAACAAGATAATCAACAGGATAAGGATTCTAAACGTGAAGATATTGAATCAGTCGCCCCATTAGCGAATGCTATGAATCCTTCCGCAATAGGAATGTCCTTCTTAGTAGATAAAGAGAATCCTAAGATAAGTGTAAATGTATCTCTTGGAATGTATGAGAACATGGACGATGATAAAATTTGGAAAAGACTGCCACACTCATTGAGAGTAGAAATAAATCTTGAGGAAAAGATAGGGGAAAAACAGAAGCAATTCATAAAAAATGAAAATGATAACAATGAGATGAACCAGAACCTTCGCCTTGAGTGGATTGTCCGCAATTATCACAATTGTTTTGCAGTTAGCTTATTCTTGGTAAATAGATATGTTCAAGGTGTAGACGAAAAAAATGTTGATCATAAAACAGCTTTTCAACCTAAAATTACTGTTGAAAGTCAAAATAACAGTTCTTTTATGGTTAGAAGTGCATTTTCTAAATCCAACGGTCGGACACCTGCGTTTGAAACAAAAGATATGAAATCCAATGAGCTACTCTACAGGAATGAAGATGTCTTTGCTGTTGGCCATAATATCGCTGTATATTGGGATAGAATAGATAAAAAAAGAAAAGCAGGGAAGTTAGCAACTGAAGTTATCCCTGCACATGAAGTGCCTATGGTTATCCCTCCAGATTGGGGTGGTAAAGGGACACTTGGTATGTATGAGCTTGCGAACATGTCTTCGGCTGAAAAAGTTGACAACGCTCTCTCTCCATTATTGAATGAATATCAGCAATGGATAGAAGATAGGAGAGAAGAAATACCAACTTTGGAGGATAGACAGGATACAGCTAAAGAGCATATGGATAATTGTGAGAAATCTCTCCAACGGATGAGGGATGGTTTACAATGTTTAAAGGACGATGAGGAAGCATTTAAATCATTTCAGTTTGCCAATTTAGTCATGACAAAGCAAAGAGCTCATTCTATTGCAGCAGAAAACAATGATACACCAGACTACGATGAGCCAAAATGGCGTCCTTTCCAGATTGCTTATGTATTACAGAATATAAAAGGAGTAGTGCACCCTGACTCAGAAGATAGGAAAATCGCTGACCTTTTATTCTTTCCAACCGGTGGTGGGAAGACAGAAGCGTATCTTGGTCTAGCGGCCTTTACTTTAGGGTTAAGGAGAAGAAGAAAGATAGAAGGGTACAGAACCGATGTAGGTGTTTCGGTTATTATGCGTTATACTTTGCGCCTTCTCACTATACAACAATTCCAACGTTCTACAGCAATGATATGTGCCTGTGAGGAAATTCGAAAGAAAGATCCTGAAATATGGGGGCAAACGCGATTTAGGATTGGATTATGGGTTGGGAAAAGTAGTGTCCCAAACGACTATGATGAAGCTGCTGACATTATTTCTTCTAAAAAGGATGAAATTAATGGAAGATCTGGAGGGGGGAGAAATGAGGCGGGAACTCCAGTACAACTTGTTTCCTGTCCCTGGTGCGGACATAAGTTAGTAGATGAAAAAAAACCAAAAGTTTTTCTTGCAACATACTGGCATTTCACCAAACAAAGAAGAATTAATATCACTTGTCCAAATAGTGGGTGCGCTTTTCATAGAAAGAATTCGGTGAATAAAGAAGGGTTACCTGTCCTTGTAACAGATGAAGAAATATATAGGCTATTACCCGATGTTGTTATCGGGACTGTAGACAAATTTGCCAGAATGCCCTGGCAACCTGAGATCCAAAACATGTTTGGTAAAGTAAAAGGTGAAGTACAAAATTGGGGGTTCGTTTCTAATGGAGAAACGAAAAAAGAAGTCTCCAATGCAAAGAATGTATCCGGGTCTACTAGTATAGTAAATGGTACTTCTATACATCCTCCTAATTTAATAATTCAGGACGAGCTCCATTTAATCTCTGGCCCCCTGGGTACAATGGTGGGATTATACGAAACAGCAATAGATTACTTATCGACAGTAGAATATAACGGTAAGCAGGTAGGGCCAAAGGTCGTAGCATCCACTGCAACGATTAAAAATGCAGATCAACAAATCGAAGGACTTTACACAAAGAAAGCTAGCATTTTCCCAAGCCCTGGTATATCCCATGTTGATTCTTTCTTTGCTCAACAACAACCATTGGATGAGACTCCCGGTAGGATGTATGTAGGATTATTTGCGCCAGGTCGAAGTATGAAGACGTCTTTATTAAGAGCATATTCTAATTTGCTATCCAGTGTTACAGCAATGGAAGAAGAATTCGACAGAGATGCTCTGGATCCTTACCATACATTAGTTGGTTACTTTAACAGTTTGCGAGAGCTTGGAGGGGCTGTACGCCTAATTGAGGATGATGTTCCGGCAAGAATGAAGACGCTAGAAAAACTAAATGACAAGAATCGGTCATATCGATTTAAGAAGAGAGAGTTAGATAGAGAGGTAGCAGAGCTAACTAGTAGGATTGATTCGGGCAAAATCCCCTCTTTGTTATCTAGATTAGAAACCAAGTATTATCAAACGGGTGATATTACTCCAGTAGATGTTCTGCTGGCAAGTAATATGATTTCTGTAGGTGTGGACGTATCTAGACTAGGATTAATGGTGGTAAACGGACAACCCAAGACTACTGCAGAGTACATACAGTCCACTTCTAGAGTAGGGCGTAAACATCCCGGGTTAATATTTACTACGTATAATTGGGCACGCCCACGAGATATCTCTCACTATGAAGAGTTTTACGCCTATCACTCCGCTTTGTACAGGTACGTAGAACCTATAAGTGTAACTCCATTTGCTTCTAGAGCAAGGGATAGAGGGTTAGGTGGTGTTATGGTTTCGATGCTAAGGTTGGGTCATGATGACTTAACATCGAATAGTAGTGCAAATGAAATTGAGAAAGTAACGAATTATTCAAAAAAAATTATTGAGTTCTTTATCAAGAGGGCTACAGAAATGAACTTGTCAGTCAATGAAATAGAAGAGCATTCAAATAAATTAATTGAAGAGTGGAATGTTGCAGCTCAACAAAGTAAACTAAATTATTCTAATTCCAATCAAAAGAATACAAGTAATCTTCTATATCCTATAGGCGATAAGCCGAAAGGGACATTTAAAACACCAAATTCAATGCGTGATGTGGAACCAACCGCGAGAATTTATATAGGGAGGGACTAATAAATGAGTAATTATGTAGGAGAAGTTCGCCCTAGCCAGTTTATTACTACCTTCGGTCCAGGAGCTATTGTTGATTTACCAGACTACTCTATTATTATGGCAGGAATAAATAAATGGCCAAAAGAATATGTTTCTGGTGCCAGGACTATTGAAGAACCAAGATTAACAAGAATGCTTAATATACAACAAATTAAAACGATACCTGTCAAAGAAAAAGAGGGGACTTTACCAGCATATAAGTTTCCAGAGTATCATGTATGTCCAAAGTGCAGAAGGTTAGGAAAGTATAATGGCAGAGATTTTGTGGAAGAGGATGGGGTTCTTTTCTGTAAGAACCCCGATCAAGAAACCCCATGTAACAAGATAAAAACTCACCCTGTCCGTTTCATCACAGCTTGTAAGAAGGGGCATATTCAAGACTTTCCTTGGTTATACTTTGTTCATAAAAAAGACGGGTATGATATTAAGAAATGTAAATTGTACTTGAAGGATGAAGGTGAAACAGGTTCCATCAGTGACCTGAAGGTTTATTGTTCTACGTGTAAGCAGGAAAGATCACTAAAAGAAGCATTCGATAGTCCTAAGTTGCTAGGGAAATGTTTTGGCGACCGGCCATGGCTTCGTGATCAGGAAGATTGCGATGAGCAAAAGCAATTGTTATTGCGAGGGGCTTCTAATATATACTTTTCTTCCTTGTTAAGTTCTATTGTTATTCCATCTGATAGTCATAGTGACATGGAATCTCTAGTAGAAGATAAAGTTAATTTAAATGATGAGGAGGCGTTGGAAGACTGGTCTTTATTCAGAGCTATATACTCTAGAATCCCCGATGTGAATATACTGGGATTAAAAGAAGTGTGGAGGATCGCACAAAAAATTAGAAATAAGAATAGTAAAGAGGATAAGGAAGATCTAAAAACACCTGAATACCAGGCATTCTTACGAGAACAATACAACTATGACGGGGAAGAGTTTGAAGTCGAAAAAGAGCAAGTACCTGCCAGGTATGATGGTTTAATAGAGAATTTAATTAGAGTAAAACGACTTAAAGAAGTAATGGTCCTGAAAGGATTTACAAGAATACAGCCCTTACCCGATGTAACAGCGAGACTCTCTGTTAATGAAGAAGATTCTGAAAGTGATCAACCCAAAGAAGCTCCAATCACAAATGAGAAAAAGCCAGGCTGGTTGCCGGGTATTGAATCCTATGGAGAAGGGATTTTCTTTACTATAAAAGAATCTGAGTTAAAACGATGGGAGAAAGAAAATGAAGCATATGAAGCTTCTATGAAAGACGCACATAATAAGATGCATCAAGAAAGAGGAAGAAAAATGAGTGAGATACCTCCATTTCCAGGGGTGAGATATGTATTGTTACATACGTTATCGCATGCCTTGATGAGGGAGATTACACTACACTCGGGTTACTCCTCTTCTGCTTTGAAAGAAAGGATTTATTCAAGTCGAGAAGAGGGAATGGCAGGCATTCTTATTTACACATCTACTGTTGATTCCGAGGGAAGTTTAGGAGGATTAGTGGAGCTAGGGAAGTCGATTAACTTTGAGTCACTACTTGCAAGAGCATTAGCTAGTGCAGGTTATTGTTCAGGAGATCCTCAGTGTGCAGAACATGGAGGAGAAAAACTAATCGATGTAAATGGCGCTGCCTGTCACAGTTGTTTATTAGAATCAGAAACTTCCTGCGAAAATTCTAACCGATATTTAGACAGAACGATTCTTGTGAATACAGTACTCAACCAACAACGGGAATTCTTTTATAATGCCTAGTGTTTATGGTAACATAGCTCATTTCATAAACGTGGTCTTATCCGAGTACTCTGAATCATATTTGAATAAAATTATAAAGGAAATTGAATCATCAGAAGAAAAAAATTTAATGTTATTTTCCCGGAGGTTAGATTTACCTTTCCAATTAGAATATTTATTCCATGAAGTGATTAAAGAAGCAAGTAACCAAGATATAAGTTTGCAAGAATTGCTTCTACTTCTGAAATCCTCAAAGGCAAGTGCTGAGTACCAAATCAAATATCAACCTTCTATACATCCGGTCTGGACAGGACCGGATGTTGAAGGTTATATCTCTAACAAGACTTATGACACAGTAAAAGTAATGTTCCAGCATGCGAAAGATGAAATATTTATTGTTGGTTACGCTTTTTCGTTTTATGATAGTAGTGTACTAGACTTACTTAAAGAAATAGAAAATGCAGCTTATAGAGGTTGCAGAATAAACATAATTGTTAATAGAAATGAAAAGAATATAAACCAAATTTTTGATAACTGGAGCATAGATAGACATAAATTAAATGTATATAAATGGTACAGTGAAGTAACAGATTACACTAGTTTACACGCTAAGCTTATAATGGTAGATCAATTAAGATTATTAATTACTTCTGCTAACTTTTCATTGCATGGTTTTCATAAAAATGTGGAAACTGGAGTTGTAATCGAAAGCCACTCATCCATACGTGATATATGGCTGCAATATCAGTCCTTATTAAGGAACGGACATGTAGTAAAAGTATTTTAAAGTTAACATAAAATTAGGTAGTAATAAGGAAGGACGAACATGGGTACATTAAAAGTTTTAGATTTATTTGCTGGAGGAGGAGGGTTTTCCACTGGTTTCCTCAATGCAGAATATGCTGATTATACCTTTGAAATAATCAAAGCAGTTGAGCTAGATCCTGATGCTTCAGAAACACTAAGACAACATTTAGGTGAAGAAAAAGTCATTGAAGGAGATATCACGAGTTACGAAGTAAAAGAAGAAATTTTTACGAGTTGTAAAGATGTGGATATAGTTATTGGAGGACCACCATGCCAGACTTTTTCTCTTGCAGGCCCGGCTAGATCAGGAACAAATGAAATGAGAGAGAAGTTAAAGCATGATCCTAGAAATACACTCTATAAACATTTTCTAGATATCGTCGAAGGACTACAGCCTGGGTATGTGGTTTTTGAAAATGTAGAAGGAATGCTTTCAAAGAAATCTGAGAGGACGGAGGGTATTTCTACTAAACAGTCCCAAGTTATTGAACTCATTTGTGATGAACTAGAAGCAATGGGTTATAATGTCGGATTGGAAGACAGCTTAAATCGCTATCAAGTATTAAATGCTGCAGATTATGGGACACCTCAAATCAGAAGAAGAATAATTATTTTAGCCAATAGATATGGTCATGAAAATCCCGTACCTATAGAGTCACAACAACCAGAGGATTATCAAACCTTGAGAGACGCAATCTATGACTTGCCTGTAAGACTTCCTTTCATTTCGAAAAGGAATCTAGATAATCTGAAGAAAATGGGAGTTGTTTACAACCATTATGAAAGTTTACTTGGTAAGTTTTTAAATTGTATAGAAACCCTTGCAAGTAATGCGCAGGAACCAATAATGCATGTACGATTAAAACGACTACATTCAGAATTAAAAGAAAAATTCGCAGAAATAAGTGGAAGTTCTGAAAGTACTAGAGATAAACTATTAATGTTCATTAAGAAATATAATGAATTACTATCACATCTCGAAATAAACCAAATATTAGAAGAACCTGCGACAACCACCCATCAATCAAGAGCTCATAACCTTCGAGATATCATTATATTTGTAATGACTAAACAGGGTAGTAACTCAGCCAGATTTATGAATGAAAAACATGACGATTATAATGATCTCCTCTCAGAGTTATATCCTTATTCCAAAGAAAAGCATAAAGACACGTATGTTAAGCATAGTTGGGATAGACCTTCAAACACAATCTTAGCTCATATGGAAAAGGATGGTTTGAAGTTTATACACCCTGAGCAACCCAGGACATTCACGCCATATGAAGCTCAATTATTACAATCTTTCCCTGAGAATTTTACGTTTTTCGGGGGGAGAAATGCGCAATATAAGCAAATAGGAAATGCTGTACCTCCGAAATTAGCTCAGGCCATAGGCCAATCTATTCTGAAGAAGTATGTGTCTTTTTCTCAAATAGAAGCTATTTAAATGGTTTTAAAGGGGAGTCTGCATGAATGGTTTTTCATTTGATCGAAAAGTTCATTCTTTGCAAGTAAACTTATTAGTTTGGGGAGAAGAAAATTTTAAAGATTATCCCTGGAGATATACTGGAAATTTATGGCATGCTTTAGTAGCGGAAATAATGCTTCAAAGAACCAACGCAGACCAAGTGAAAGAAAGTTATATCTATTTTACAAAAAAATATTCTTCTCCACTGGAATTCTTACACTCTGGTGACAAGACGATATTTAAATCATTAGGCTTACAATACAGACAGGAACGTCTGTATGAAGTTGCAAGAGAAATTGTTGCAATAGACAATGCAGTTCCTACAGATAGAGGAGAGTTATTAGAATTAACTGGAGTGGGACAGTATGTTGCTAGTGCTATAAGATCACTGCATGCGAACATCTACGATACTATTATAGATAATAATATTGTTCGGTTTTATAGTAGGTATTTCGGTATAGAAACAAATGATAATACTCGTAGAAGTAAATCCTTTAAACAATTCACCGAAGAAGTTACTCCTTTTAACTCTCATCGAGAATACAACTATGCGCTGTTAGATTTCACAAGAGAAATCTGCAGGTACCAACCAAGGTGTGAAGAGTGTATGCTCCGCTCTCACTGTGACTATTTTAATAATAATCTAAAAAATATATAAAATCTCTGATTCGCCGTGGTTCTCAATATTATACTTGCTAATGGCAGCTATAGAGCTATTAATTTTCTTTGGTTTTGGAATCAGTGGTTTGAATACACACATTAAAAAGAGAAACCCCTCACGCTAGTATTTGCTAGCGTGAGGGGGTTTCTCTTTTTTAATCAAGAATTAGAAACGTATTGATATTATGCCACCTTAATAGTAAAGTTCTGAACTTGGAATGATTTTTCATTAGTAACGCCCAATTATTCCTCTGCGCATATGAATCCTTCTATTTATAGGAAAATTTTTCTATGAAGATTAATGACATACTTTAACCATATTTTTTCATTTAGCATGATTAACGAATAAATATGGAATAGATCTTGGGCTTAAAGAAATTGAACAATGGCGATTAAATTGTTCCTTATTTTCCTCTATTCATTGAGATGATTCTATGGGCGGCATGATGTGATACATTCCCCCATTCTATAAAGAGATGGCGAGCAAATGCTCTCCATCTTTTTTGTTCAAAAAAATATAATCTTAATCTGTTATCACTATAGCGAAGTGGGTCCAGGTACCTTTTTAATGTTATAATTTAGTAAATATTGTTGGGTGAATAGTTCAATTTAGTAGATAGTTTCGGGTATAGAGGGGGGACAATATAATAAATCTCAAAGAACTATCAATAGAGGGTACAGATTTAGAAAGATTAATAAGAGAAATTTTTGTTCGTGAGGGTTATGAAACTCATTGGACTGGTAAAGGTCCAGATGGAGGACATGACCTGATAGTTGAGAAAGTGCAAGTGCCATAAAGTAAATTTGAGAGGAAATGGTTGGTTCAATGCAAACATAAATCACATTCCGGGAAACCTTTAGGCAAAGACGAGGTTAATTCTTTAACAACAGATTGTAGAAGGATTGGAGCAACCGGTTATCTAATGGTTTGTACAACTGCTCTTATGTCTGGATTAATTAACACTTATAGAGAGTTAGAATCCAGCGCGAATATAGTTATAAATTATTGGGATGAAGTTCGTTTAGAAGATAGATTATTAAAACCCGGTAATTTTCCTTTAATTAATCAGTTTTTCCCTGAAAGTTCTGATCGAGTTAGTTGGAAAATTTATAACACTAATACCTCATCTTTTAGGGCTACTCACTATAAAAAAGATTTTCATCGGCATGCTAAGGAATTTTATACACCATTTATAGATAATTTAAAAAACGGCTATCTTAGATAAGATTAATTCATCTTAAGTAAGTGTAGATTTATTGAGCAATTAACTATTTCTAAAAGGAAGTTGATTTAATGCGTAACAAAAAATCCTGGAGAGAAGACCTGCCTAAGGTGTCAGATGCAAAACAGAGGATCACTTCAAATGTGTTTGTGAGTCTTAAAACAAAAGCGATGTTGTATGAAGGGCCTGACTCAAATGACTAATCAAAAACCCAAAAGAGCGAAATACGTACAACATTTCTCAACGAGAATACCTTGGAAGGATAATGGTTTTACGGGAAAAGTTGATGATAACCCCAAAAACAATGTTGCTAGTCAGGTGATTCCTAATATTGCTTCATTAAGGGATTTGGAATTTGAGGATAACAATAAGGGTATGGATTATCTTGTAGCAGGTCCCTTAGAAATGCAACATTGGATTACTGAGAATGCGGCTTTTATGAGTGAAACGAAGATTCCTTTAAAGTTAAACCACCCGTATAAAAAAGGTAATGAAAAATTTAATCATTTTGAAGAAACATTATTTGAACTTCAGCCTTATTCTTTTTTATTGCGTCCATTTTCATGGACGTTGAAAGATAATGCCAAGAAGAAGGCTAAATATTATAATTTTCATTTTGATTTGGATAAAACTGAGCGAATGCTTACTTGGAATAGTTCGTGGGTTTCGCACGGGGATTCTCAAAAAGGGATTTTTGATTATTTTTTCTCAGGTGTTAAATCGGATGAGTCTATTATATTTCCTTATTACAAGCAAGTTCCTTTCATCGAAGATAACCGCAGGGTGATTGCAGGAATTGGAAATATCATTTCTCCGATCAATATACAAGAATATGACACTGATGGTACACGCGATGAAAAAAATTATATTTGGGAAACAAATGCAGCGCATTCTATTCGTGAAGGTGGGGACCAAGGTTTCTTAATGCCTTACCTTGAAATTGAACAATATGCAAAATTAAATCCGGATTTTGATGTAAGTACAGTTACTATATTTGAACCCACGGGATTTCGTGACGAGTTCTCCTATGCAGCAGAGTGGGTTAGTTTCGACGCAACAATTGATGTGTTAAATCAAACAAAAATTGCTCTGAAAAACATCGCTGATTTAAATTTGAAAACTGCTAACCGTACTTGGGTGAATACTCAACTTAATTATGTAGAAAAACAGAAAGAGAATGTTTGGAATCAACGTGGAATCTATCCCGGGCTTGGAGCAATGTTATCAGCTTTTGGTGTTAAATATGGATTTGATATTTCAACGTATATTGATACTGATAATAGAGATTTGATTACTGAATTAGGGGACTATTTTTCAGGAGATAAAGAAATAGGTGATGAAAAACTAGATGAAAGTCTCGCTGAAAAGGAAGATGAGTTTAACGGTCTTCTAAAAGATGCAAATAAAATAAGATATTTTGACTTGTTAGCACGCATCAATTTATCAGTGGATCAAGCGTTATTTGCTTGGGAAAAGTACAAGAATCAACCTAATGAAGTTATTGAAAACCCTTACCGACTATATGAATTATCTCGCAAAGAGAAAGAGGTAGGGAAGATCAATATATCTCAAATTGAAAATGCGGTGTTTACAAATAAATTGGTTATAAATAATCATCCTTTAAAGAGACCGTCAAAGATGCGTACTAAGGGAGATAAAAGGCGTTTCCGGGCGATGGTGATTTTTGTTCTTTCGCAAGCTGCGGACAGAGGACATACATTTTTAAGTTATGATAGAGTTATCGATTTGATTAATAAATTGCCGCTAGACTACGATACTGACTTCTCTGTGGAAAAAATTCATGGAGTTGTAGAATATTTACAAGAAGGCGACTTATATGTCGATGAAACAAATAATTATATAAAATTATTAGAATATCAGAAGTATAAAGAACTAGTTCTAGAGATTATAAAGAGCCGCCTTAACATTAAGTTACCTAACTCGCAAAATTGGAGAGAAGTTATTGATGAGCAGTTTGGTCAACTGCAAAATGAAAATGAAGAAAATGACCAAAAAGCTCGTGAGGAAAAAGCAAATGCTTTGGTAGCATTAGAATCTTCAAAGTTGTCTGTTCTAATTGGAAGGGCAGGAACTGGTAAAACATCAGCTTTAGGCATTCTTGCCTCATCTGAAGAGATAAGATCAGGCGGGGTCTTAGCATTGACTCCTACTGGGAAAGCAAGGGTCCAACTTGAAAATTCATTTAAGAAAAGCGAAGTACATGCAGAGTTTATAACTGTTGCACAGTTCTTAACTCGTTCTGGTGGATTTAGCTGGGATAGAATGTCTTATAGAATGCCAGAAAAGCCAAGCACTAGTGTGGCGCAAACTGTAATCATTGATGAGAGTTCGATGTTAACAGAAGATATGTTCGCTGGTATCTTAAAATTAGTTCAGTCTCATGCACACAGGATTATATTTATTGGAGATCCTAATCAGTTACCTCCAATTGGAGCGGGACGTCCTTTTGTAGACTTGATAAACTATCTTAAACATAATTATCCAAACAATCTGGCGGAATTACAAACGGAAATGAGACAAGGTACAGGAGGCTATGATTTATCATTTGCTCAACTATTTTCAAATGCAGATCAAATGAATAAGGATATAGTCTACAAAATACAAAATAAGCAAATGAATGATAGACTCAAGTACATACAATACGATTGTACTGATGAGCTTGAAGAATCATTACTTTCTCAGTTAGTTGAAACACTGGAGATGAATGATGACGATGATGTTAATGGATTTAATAAAAGCTTAGGCGCAGAGAAGAACGGGAAATATACTAATTATAAAACGAGTAGGTTTATTGAAGATTGGCAAATACTCTCGCCTACAAAATTCGTAGGATCAGGAAGTTATTATTTAAATAACCAAATTCATCAGAAGTATCGCCAAGCTATTGTGGAAAACTGGAATAAAAATCAATGGTCTAAGAAGAATCCACAATCAGTTCAAAATATTGTCTACGGTGATAAGGTTATATCAAATACAAATGGAGAACGTAAATATTGGGATGGTTCTGAGGGCAGTGAGTATATCGCAAATGGAGAAATTGGATTAATGTCTAGTTTTCCTGAACAGTATGGAAAAAACGATAAAAATAAAAAATATTACAAGTTCCGCTTTGGTTCTTTTGAAGGTAAAGTTTTTTCATATACGAAATCGGATTTCGGCGGAGAAAACAATGATACAAAGTTAGAACTTGCATATGCTTTGACTGTTCATAAAGCCCAAGGATCTAGCTTTGGTAAAACGATTGTTGTTATCAATGGGCGTAGTTCTTTTTTAACAAAAGAATTATTGTATACAGCTTTTTCACGTCAAAAAGAACAACTCATTATATTAAGTGATTTAAGTGTTCAAGAGTTGGTTCAGTATTCCAGTGATTGGTACTCAGACACAAAGCAACGTTATACAGATCTATTTGAGGTCCCCAATCTCAAAGAAATCGAAATTAATAATCAAAAACGTTTTTTCGAAAATAATCTAATTCATAAAACAGTTGGTGGGGAACTGGTTAGATCTAAATCGGAAGTGATTGTAGCTAACATTTTAAATCAATTAGGTATCGAATATACCTATGAAGAACCTCTAAGGGTTAAGGGGAAAACTTATATGCCGGACTTCACAATACGTCATCAAGGACGTATTGCTTATATAGAACATCTTGGTATGTTGAATATTGCTTCTTATAAAAGGGATTGGGATGAAAAACGAAACAACTATGAGAAGGTAGGTATTTCCGAAAAAGAGGGTAATTTGATAATTACTAAAGATGGACTTGATGGTAGCCTAGATGCATTAGAAATAGAAAATAAAATTACTTCTTGGATTAATGAATAAATTAAGCTAAAGTCATTCTTTGATTCGCAACTTGCAAAGTCGTTTGTGAAACGTTACCCATCATCAATGACAAGTCAGATACAAAGTTACTATATAGTACACTGGGTATATATGTTATTTCAAAATCAAAAGGTGTGAAAATGAAATGATAGAACAACCTCAGTATTCGATATTAATCTATCAGCCAGAGTTAGAAGACTATCATTACCAGGAAATTGCCCGTTACTTATCGGAGGGTATAAAAGTATATGTCATTACGATGGATCCTATCGATCCTTTTCAAACAGACGATTTTTTCAAGAAGACTTTAGAGTATGATTTGCTTCGGACGTATGAAATCCTCTATTCGGAAAGGTTCCTGGTACCTGAAAGATGGATCGACGGAAAAGGTTACAGCCAGGAACTGATTGATTTTTTTGATGAATCGAGTGCTTTTAATAAGCAGCAATATATCGTAGAGCACTTTCAAGAGAAGGAACATCTAATTATTAAAGCAAGTGCGGGTACGGGGAAGACGACGGTTATGCTCGATCGATTAATGTTTCTGAAGCATACCACCCGCCATGTGCCTTTCCGTGAGTATGTGCTGATTACTTTTACCAATAAAGCAGCAAATGATTTGAGGGAGAAGCTATTAAAGCGTCTCTCTAATTATTATGATTTAACAGGAATAACACGTTATCTGGAATGGATGGAAGAATTGAATGAAGCGATCATCGGAACCATTCATTCGTTTGCCAAACAGTTCATCGGAAATCATGGGGATGTTATCGGCTATTTTCAAGATGTAAAAGTACGCAGTTATATCCGTGATAAGAAGGCAATAATTAAAAGGGGCATCGATATTTTTGCTCATGAATATCCTGACATTTATAGTCAATTTAGATTTATCCCTCATTATTTGATAGAACAGCGGATTTATAGAGTGTTAGCAATGTTTTCGAATAAGGCATTACATAAAGAACAAGTAAAACAAATTGACTATGGCATGGACCCTGCTCAATTTAACCGTTTGCTTCAGTTTATCGTGTCTTATCTATATGACCAATTGGATGAACTGAAAAAGAAAGAACAGGCTATCGAGGTCGATGATTTAATCAGCCGGCTAACCAGTATCACAAGCTATTCCCTTGATCTGAAAGATAGATATAGAATGTTCATGGTCGATGAGTTTCAAGACACAGACGACGCTCAGATTTCATTCATCAAATGGCTTGCCAGTACCTATAACGCTCAACTTCTGGCGGTAGGAGATACTAAGCAGAGTATTTATCGTTTCCGGGGAGCTGATTATACGGCGTTTGAACAACTCATCAAGCAAATGGCAGAGGCAGGAGAAACTTATCAGGAGCTATCCCTTCGTAAGAATTATCGCACCCAGGAGAAATTACTGGATATGTTCGATCAACAATTCCAATCATGGCAGGATGTCATTGCAAAGTTCCGTTATGAAGAGAATGACCGCCTGATTGCTACGAAGAAAGATGATGTAGAAGAAGATCTAGTTACAATTCCGCTGGATGATCAAAATCTTTCTTATATCCTCCGAAGGATACATAAAGAGGATACCTGTATTTTGGCCAGATCGAACCGCCATGTTCAGGAGATTGTTGATATTTGTGAAGGGCAGGGATTTTTCTGTGAAGCGATCCAGCCTGGTGCCTTTTATCGTTCGGTGGCAGTAAGAGAGTTTTATTTATTACTGCGCCGCTTTACTCATCCGCATATTTGGAAAGACCGGATGGCTTTCCACCTTTCCTCTTATGGAGAGAGAAAAGTTACCATGAAAGAGATGCTAGCATCCTATTCGCCGGTTAAAAAATACGCGGCATCCTTGTTAAGAGATTACGACCAATTTCCAGAAAACGATCATATAATTAATAAAAATGCGATGGAAGCGTTAGAGCAAATTATTAATAGGCTAAATCCTGCTGACCTATACAGGCGCCTTTATTATAAGCAACTGAGAAAAAATAACCCGCAAGCCGATAAAACCATACAGCAGGCAGAAGCGCTCGTCCGAATGAAAGAATACGAGCGTAATTTAGAGAAGCTGCTTTACATCCTCCGGGTGGAATTTGATTCCACGCCACCTTCCTTAGCACAATTGGAAGTGTTTTTACGGATTAAAATGAATACAGATACCATCATTGATGAAGCAGTGGTTACGGAAGAAGCCGATCATCGTATCAAAGTGATGACTGTACACCAGGCGAAAGGACTGGAGTTTGATTACGTCATCCTCCCTAAAACGGACTTTGACTTAACTTCCGGATTCAGTGACCGGATGATTCTCGATAAGAATGACAACAATCAATGGAGCTTTGGTTACCACTTTTATTTACAGAACCAGCACTTCCAAAATGACGTGATGGATAGAGCCTATCATAAAGAAAGGAAAGAGCAGGAGGCAGAAGAAACGCGATTATTATATGTAGCATTAACGAGAACAAAGAAGACAGCTTTTGTCCACGCTTCCGGGGATGGCTACCAGTCGCAGAAAGTCAGCTCATGGAAAGATCTTTTGTCACTAGGAGGTGCCGCCCATGTTTCAAGTAGAAACGTTCAATAACAGCTATGAATTTTATAAAAATCTCCCTGCTTCGGAGCAGGCGTTGCATATTTTTCCGACCTCCTCTTTAAAAAGTTTTGTAGAGAGTCATCACTCTCACCTGAAAGCGTATGTAATCTCTTACCGGGTTTTGACGAGGAAGCTATTTAAAGAGTGGGAAGATCCCAGGACAGATGTTTATTTTATTTCTCGTATCCGGGAGATTCTAGCAGAGATGGAAGAGACAGAGGCGACAAGAAGGCTGGACCACAATTTGCAGGAAGCAGCCAACAGCTTCCGATTTATCGCTGAATTATTCGGCCTCCCGTTGACCGATAGAGAACAATTGAGTGAAGATGAACGGCTGTTCCAGAAAATCAGTAATGAATTGCTGAAAGACGATAAAGTGAGTAGATACAAAGAGCAACTGTTTGCGATTAATGAAAGTACTTTAGCTGAAGCTGTCGGTGTACCAGCGATTAAAAAGGTTTATGTGTATCAAGAGGATTTTGTGTTTGCTTCCCGGGTTGTTCTGTTTCATTTGCTAGAGCGGGCAGGGATTCAGGTGATTTTCCGGATTCCTTATGATAAGAGATTCACTCAAATTAATAAAGGATGGAAACAAGTTTATGAAGAACTGACCAGAACAAGTATGAACACGTGGAAACAGCTATCTCTTCCACAAACAGCAAAGGGAAGTCGGTTTGCCTATTATTTAGACCATCAAAGTGAAAAAGCAACCGAAGATGCTGCCAGTGTGAAGGTCTTCTACTATAATCATCCTGTGACCTTCTCCCATCACTTAAAGGAGAAGGAAATACGCCCTGGCGAATATGAAATAGCCAGTCTCGAGAATGAATTCTTAAATCATTATTTAGCTCTTACCTCTAAGGATAAGTTTTTTTCCAGTCCTTATGGGAAATTCATTCGTTATCTGCCCAATTGTAAGAAGAAAGAGAATGATATTGAAATCTCTTATGACGTATTCCGTGAACTGCTATTATCCGGATGGGTCCATACGAGCAGCACCTCCGGACAACGGGCCGCAGATCTATTAATTGACCTGGAAGATTATATGAGCGGAGTCACCCATCTTTCGGAGATCTTCCAGCGATTAGAAGGTCTTGTGGGGCTTCGGGAGGTGAGTTCGACGTTTGATGACTTGTCCAGCGAGCAGACGGGCAGTGATCGGGTCAAACGATATATGTCTAACCCGTTTCGTTCCTTTTCCTATGTTCATGCCGATCGTTACTCTGTTACACCGAAAATACTGTTGGATTTAGGGAGAGACCTCCAGCAAAAACTAAATGACTTGCTTTTGGAAGAAGATGAACGTGTAAGCATAGAAGCCTACCGGAATCGGTTATTGGCTATATTCAATCGGGTTAGAAGGCGTTGGGATAATGAGACCGTAAATATGATAGAAAAGCGCTTGCGCTTTTCGGTACAGGAAAACTGGCAATTAAATCAGGCGGATATGTTACAGCTGCTTTTTATCGAGTTATCCAGGGACGAGAAGCTTGATTTTCGGTATAGCGTACAGGACTATTCCGATGTAATTGGCGCAGCCATGAATGCGAATGACTTTCATGTTTCTGGATTATCACTGGAAAACTTCCCTGGCAAAAAGCCGACGCTACCGGACTACTTAGATTATTCGTGGCTGAAAGAATCTATCCAGCTTCATTTTCACAATCAAGCGAAAACCGTTCTCCTGCATGCCTTGGTCACGGATTACCATTCCCGGCAACAGGTGAGCGTGTTTATGCTATATAACCTGTACCATGTTCTTGCTTATCACCAGAAAGGCTGCGAATTAAGCTGGATAGGAAGCCAGGAAGAACAGGGGGGCTCGTCCATTTATCTGAATATAATCAGTCATCTTTATACAGATGGGATTATTGATAAAGCTGAACCGATAGAAAAAGGAATCGATGATTATGATTGGGAGGAAGAAGAGGAGGATCCATGGAACAAAGAGTTGCAGACTTTGAAACTAGTGCCGGATCTTTATTGGACGGACCTTGATTTCTGTGCTCGTAAATTTGCTTTTAATCTAGTGGAGCACCAGCCGGTCTATGATAATGAACTTCACCAACAATTGACCTTTGGTATGGTAGGTTCGTTGCTTTCTGAACAGCATCAAGGAAGCCGGGAATTCGCAGAAACGATCTTTCCTCTCTTCCCGCACTGGACCGGTACCCAGAAAAATAATTTTATTGATACGGAGTCGATCAGTGGGGTTCGTGAGTATAAAACCTATGAAAATATCAATTATCCTAAGGCACTTGTAAAGGTGCAGCGGTTAAGGGGGAGAAGCACCCGCAGCTATTACCATAACCGCTATAACGACGATAATTTGAATGCTGCTAAAGGCATAAAGGAATTAGAGAATGCCTTTGGTCCATTGGAAATAGACGCTTCTCCGGGGACGCATTGTCGCATGTGCCCTCATTTAACGATTTGTAAGGAAGGGGAGTACGCTATTGATGAACTCAACTCCTGAAGTAAAAGAAAAACGGCTTAGCTTTGCCCTGAAGTCAGCAAAAGTATGGCAAAACTACTTTGAAACGAAGGGCGTCCTTCCGGATATTACCTTAAGTGATGAACAAAAAGCTGTTGTGCAGCAGGTGGATGACCAGCTCCTGATCAATGGATCCGCCGGGAGCGGGAAGAGCATTACGCTGTTGTATAAGCTAATCAAGACGTTGGAACAGGAAGAACCGGGAAAGCGGATATTGTACTGTTCATTCAATGATACGCTGATCGTAGATACGTACAAGCGTCTGGGCCAATCCGAGAAATACCAGAAGCTGAAAGACAAGCATACGTTGCATATCAATACCTTCCACTACATGGCGGCGAAGCTTCTGCATGCGATTGGCATGAATCATGTACCGATCCGATCTACCAATCAATCAAAAATTGAAAAGATAGAGGATAATATCCAAAGAAGAACAATGGTGTTGGTAGATAACTTCATGAATTCGCCTAACCATAAACATTTACCGGAAGCAGAAAGGTTGTATAAAACACATGCTGGCAATTTTCTAAAGGAAGAAATAGCCTGGATCAAAGCCAACGGTTATTCCAAAGAGGACTACTTTACCAAAGAAAGAACTGGAAGAGGCAGCCATCCACGTTTGACGAAGATGCAGCGAAAGACAATTTACCGCTTGTATGAAGATTATTTAGAGATGACGAAAAAGGAATTTCATGACTACCTGGACTACGAAGATTATGCTCTCTTGCTACTGAAGCATATGGATGAAATACCGGATGGTTTAAAATATGATCACCTTTTCATCGATGAAGTGCAGGACCTCCAGCCGATGCAAATTATGGCTCTAGTCAAATTAACGAAAAAAAGCATTGTATTATCCGGTGACTCCAAGCAAAAAATCTACCAACGGACACCCCTCTCATATAAAGACTTAGGCTTGAAATTGGAGGGGCGGAAAAATAAGACGCTGAAAATCAACTTCCGTTCCACCAAACAAATCATGGATTTCGCAAGTACCATCGAATTTCTCGATGTGGAAAATGACCGGGAAGACGATCAGAAATTTGTACGTGAGGGTCCAAAACCTGAGATCCGGTATTATGATAGTGAAAATAAGCAATCACGTTATCTCATCAATAGCATCAAAGATATACGCATGGGGACCCCTGAAGCGACTATCGCCATTGTGCATCGCTATGATAGTGATGTCCATAACATCAATAATTCTTCAATTTTCCTGGCTTTAAGCAGAGAGTTCAGCGTAATCAGAACTGAGCAATACGGAAAGAGTTTCAATTATTCAAAAAAAAAGAAACCAATTTATTTCACTGATCCTTTCAGCATCAAGGGTTTAGAATTTGATTATGTATTCATCATCCATTTTGACCGGGAACACTACCCGAATCAAAAAAGGATCAAAGAGCTGGATCAACGGTCCGGAGGAGATACGTTTTCTGATTCTTATTTGAAAGATGAAGACAGTATTCTGAACGATGAGAAAAAGATTCTGTACGTAGCGATTACAAGGGCAAAGAAGAAGGTGGTTTTGTTAGGGAGTGGCATAAAGTCGCCTTTCCTTAGACAGTTTCATCCTAAGAATTATGAGGCGCATAACTTTAAGAAAATGAGGTTTAGATAGGGAGAAGCATAACAAAAACAATATAATTTCAAATTTGATTAAAAGGAAAATTATGCTTATTAGAATGATTACTTACTTTAATATTAGATTCTTTTAAAAAAGGTTGATGTGAAAATGGGTGATAAAATGATTGAGTTTTAACTTATTCAGCTAAGTATGAGATTACTGAATTTTCAAACTATATCAAGGCAACGCTAGTGGTAATAAATATAATGCTAAACTTGCTTTATTGGCTAATTTGTTAAATAGTTAAATGACATCATCCGAAATATTGTATGCTATTATGCTGTATTTAAGTGAAATCCACAGGCGGCATGATGTAATTCATTTTCCCCCGCCATAAAAAGGTGGCGAGCATTATGCTCGCCACCTTTTGTTCGTAACATGGGGACAATTATCATGTTTGTTTATTACTTCACTAACGCTAGAACCTTCCCCATATTTTTAGTACCCTTTTTGAAAGATCATCGCTGATATTAATTAGAATATTGTAAAATTCAGATAGTAGTTGATTTATATTTTCTTGACACCGATTCCCCCTCTTTTCAGTAACAATAGTATCAAGTAGCAAACTATTCCAAACTACTATTTGATATAACTTATATTATTTGGTCAAGAGAATCATCAGCTTCTGTTAAAACAGACGGATAGGTACACCTCATAGAGTGTGAGGGTAATTATTGGTTGAACCTTGGATTGCCAATAATCTAGCCATTATTATATGAACTATGTTGATGAGGATAGTGTATCCGCGTTGTAGTAAAGTTTTTGAAAAATAAAGTCGTGGTTATAATAGTCATTTCCTAAACGCTCGATGATTTGAGTTTGCTATTTTTTGGCTCTTTAGAGTTCTATAACAAATTGCATCGATCTTTAAACATTTCTTTAAAAGACCACAACCTAGTGTCTATGCAATTTTAAGTTCGGCCCCACACTGACCCTGCCTGTCACTCCGTAAATATTTTCTTAAAAATTCCAATTATTCACCAAAATATGTCTCTAAAGTTGTATAATGTGAATATATTTTCCTACATCTTGGGAGGAGTCACACAATGAATCTCTATTATAATGCTCTTTTTGAAGATTCCAGAATAGCTGCTAATATGACAAATGCCGTGTCTGATAATTTAAGTAAATTTGAGAGATACTTAAACTTGGCGATCAATACTTTAAGAGATAAGAAGCATTTGAAGGCGAAATGGGACAGGGTTGATAATCCCTCTATCTTGAGTTTTAAACCGCTTACATATGAGCTAATTGTCGAAAAATCCATTTCCATTGAAGTTTTTATTGAAGAGAGATTTTTGGAACTGAATGTCCATAACTCCGTCCTTTTTGACCATTCACATGGAATCCGGCTTGACCAGAATTGGACGCCTCTGCTGCCGGAGCAATTTACCTTTTATTCAATTTCAAGTCACAGGCATGTAGTCAGTTTAAGTGATTGGGATTTATATAAAGGGGAAAAGCAGGCTTCCACGATCGATGGAAGTAGTGCATATATATCACCCTTTAATTTTTCAAGCATTCAGCAGGATGGCCGGGAGCTCCCAATACTGGACAAACAGTATGATCATTCCCGAAGGTGTTACATATTAACGGTGTCCGGGGAAGTTGACGAAGAATCTGAGATATTTTTAAACGGGCTTCATGTAGACGTGAATGATTGGTACACCCTTGTTTCTCAAGACACCAATTATAAAGATGAAAGAGACAATCCCCTTCCTGTCAGGGCTATTCAGGGGAACACTATGTATATTGATGCTTCATATCCAGTCCCTTCTACTGTTTATCAGGGTCAAAAGCAGATTCCGTTTAAGGTGAAGGAAATTACTGTGCCGAGAAGAATTGATCTCGGCAAGGATAAAATTACAGTAGATAAGGAGGCAGATTTTTATACTACCCTTGCGAACGTGGACTTCATTGGGGAGGGTTATGAATACTTCCACCCTACTCTGAATATTCCACTCTTTTTGATAGAGCTTAGCAGGAAGCATAAGCAACGTGGCCGAAAGGGGCAGATTGCAATCCGGTTGAGGGAAGATGATGAAGAAGACTTCTTCTCAAAGTCTGCAATTGATTACTTCTTTGAACAGGAAACAAGGGAGCTTGAGGGGTTTATTGATGGAAAGAGGGTCGAATTCCAGGTGACCGGAAGCAATGAAGATGAGCGCATCCTCTTCCTTAAGGGGCCATATAACGGATCGCCTCTTGAATATGAAGATATTCCTGAAGTTTTGTCTATCAAGATCAGTACACTACAATTGAAGATGCAAAGGGATGCCTTGATTCGGTTGAAGAATACTCCCTTGTTGGAGCACAAACCCCTTATCAAGCTTTCCCAGAAGAAAGAAAGGAGCAATGTATGGACCGCCAATACTGTAGAAGAGGTATATGATTGGAAAGTTCTTACCGAATCGGAAAGGGAAGGTGTCCGTTCGCAAAGGGATTTTGTCCAAAAAGCACTTTCAACACCAGATTTCGCCTTATTGGAAGGACCACCGGGTTCTGGAAAGACCACGACGATTCTCGAATTGATCCTTCAGCTGATCAAAAGGGGAAAAAGGATTCTTCTGTGCGGTTCCACTCATGTAGCGATAGATAATGTGCTTGAAAGACTAAAAGACAGGGAGCTTATGGAAGGCATCTTTCCGATGCGGATCGGAAACGTTGAATCTGTCAGTGAAAAAGTAAGGGAATTCTGCTGGAATTCTTATCAGGACCATAAATTTGGGAATGTGATGATGGAGGCGGCCAACCTAGTTTGCGGGACTACCATTGGAATTCTCGGCAAGAATAGTCCGCTGTTTCAGTTAGAAAAAAACGAACCAGCTGTTCCGATTTTTGATTATTTGATTATAGATGAATCAAGTAAAACGACTTTCCAAGAATTCCTGATCCCTGCCCTTTTTGCAAAAAAATGGATATTGGTAGGGGATATCAAGCAACTTCCACCCTTCAATGATAGAGATCAAATCCAAGCCGGTATCGATGATGATATGAAACTGAAGCCCCCTTTAAAAAGGGCATCACTCTTGATCTATCAATACCTTCATAATCACAAAGTAAAGATGCCCGTGTGTATTGTAGAGCCAGAGGAAGTCATGAAAGAGATAGGAAGTGAGCTTTCCGCGACCAATCCGGCTGATATCAAGAAGCGTGTCGTCCTTGTGGAAGAAGAGCCTTCAGTGGAGTCGGTAACCTTTGTACCGGTTTCCATTTCTGATATCCGAAACAGGCACCCGAAAGTTTGGACGTTGAATGGCGCAGATGTGCTGTTCATAAGCGAGAAGGTATTCCAGGAAGTACAGCCATTCATTCCAGCTCACATGGTCGTCCTCAAGGAGGGCTGGGAGGGCTCGGCCCACCATTATCAAGTCAACGCTCTATATGGAGATCATCCGAAGGAGCTTCATCAGGCACTTAAATTCACTTGGAAGAAAGATAGGAAGCGCGAACTGCTCCCAATCGATTTTCTATACGAGCAGCAGAAGTTTCTGAAGGAAAAGAGTTGGTCGTCTGAATACGGGTGGAGAATGGTGAGAATTTTTGAACTTGAAAACGTTGAAAATTCAAGGACAAGACAGAACTATAAGAAGAACCTTGAACTTCTTGCTCCAAAAACGGCTTCTGAGTGGGCCGTGAGAGAAATCAATAACGTCGGTGATGTAGCACTGCCTTCCATTCTGCAGGCCCTTCAGGTGGGGGTGGGTAAAAATCGAGAACGCTCACTCGCTACCACCCTGAACTCTGGTTTTAACAAGGAGGAGAAGAAATCCCGTTTTGTAACACTAGACTATCAGCACCGGATGCATCCCGATATTTCAAAATTCCCAAGAAAGCAATTCTATAATGATCTTTCTCTGATGAATTCCGCCTACACCCAGAAAAACAGGGAGTGGTCCTATCCGCGTTATCAGAGTAGAAATATCTGGCTCGACGTTCAAGGGTGGATGAAAAGGTCCAGTAATGAAGCGGAAGCATCTGCAATCATCAGTGAAATCAAGCATTTTGTGAAATGGGCAGCTCTTAACCCAAGTAAAGATCCTGAAAAGGAACGCTGGGAGATTGCTTGTCTATCCTTTTATAACGGTCAGCGGAAACTAATGGCAGATAAACTGAAAGAACTGACAGGACAGAAAGCCAATATTGCCAACTTCTCTATTGAAAATGTCGATATTAAAAACTACACGGTCGACAAATTCCAGGGTCAGGAAGCAGATATCACCTTTCTATCCATGGTCAGAACCGACAGGGGAATGGGTTTTATGGATAATCCAAACCGATTGAATGTAGGAATCACAAGGGCTAGGTTCCAGCGCATCATAGTCGGAAAATATCACTACTTTTTGAAAAACAATCAATCTGAACAGTTAGAGCTTCTCGCAAGAGAATCCGTTTACATGAAAAACAACTAGGAGAGTGGATAGACAATGAGGATGACTCTTCAGCGAAAAGGACAAATCAAATCATTTGAAGCAGTCTTGAAAATCGAAAAAATGACACCGGAACGAAAAGATTTAGTCGAAATCCTGCAGTTCATACATGAAAACGGCGGTGTGGCCACAGAAGACCTTCTAGAGCATAAAATCGGAGCGGAAGTGCCTACTGTGGTAATTAAGGGCATTATCAGTCACTTAAAATCTATAGGTTTGCTGACCCTGAACGGTGTTATATCTTTGAAAGGGAAGAAAGTAGTAGAATCAGGCGTAGTCCCTGTTGCCGAGAGGGGACAATTTCAGGTTTATTATCTGCAAGATGAATTTCTTAAACATTCTCTGCTCCATTATGAGCGGACAGCAAAGGGAAAGAGGTCTGATGTGGCCTCCCCTCTTAAGGGCGACTTGTTTACAGGGATGTCCTGCAAGTCTGTAAACACTGGACATGAATTTAAGATAAAGGAATTCGATGGGCGCAATCCTTCGGGATTCTTGGCTGAAGACAGCGGAACATATGAAATCATTTGGAGTATCGACATCAACCGGGAGAACTCTTCCATCTTCTATGTTTCAGGAGAGTTAAAGGTATCAGCTTCTTCTCTTATAAATTTCCGCCAACATGAAGTGGAGGGAGTCCGTGATATTAATGTTAAAGAATTGCTTTACATGATTATCGATAAATGCAAACCATCCAACATGCATTGGAATGTTGACACAGAGTGCCTAGAAGTCCCTTTTAATGAAATCAATGAAATCCAATGCCAAAAATTAGAAATGTCCTTGAAAATTCCTCCGTTCAAAAAAGAAGGCATGGGAGCCTTTGAAGCCACTGAGATTCATAACATCTCAATCGGCCCTCAGAATGCTGAGGATGCAAAGAAATGGATTAGAGTCCTTATCAAGAAGTTTACTGAAACAGGATATAAAAACCATCAAGAGCTGATGAATTACCTGGCGGAGCTAAAAGAACATAAAGCCTTCCTCCATTATAAGTATATTATTGATACTATAACTATGGAGGAACTTGCTAGAGAATTGCATGCTAATTCAGATTTCGAGTCTTACTGGAATCTGCAGGCACCTAAGGATTTATTCTTGGATGTGGAGGACCGTTTTGTCGTTCATAATCGGAGGATCAACATCGCACCGGGCAAAAGATTATCAATGATGGAAATTGTTCAAGAAGTAGTCGGGAATGACAGGCCTGAAATACTTGTCTTTTCATCGAAATATGTCATAAATCCGGCTCAAATCAAGAAGTTCCATGTATTTGTTGATTGCTTCAGGGATAAAGGAGTCCAACAAATTCTGCTTGTTTCAAAGATCCCTGTTGAGATGGCTGCGAAGGATGTGTCAATTGAATTATATGAAGATGTATATCCGGGGATCCAGCCACATGATCGCTATTTCGCTTATAAATCAAATGGTGTCTGGCATCGTTTCAAGATGACAGCCGAGCTCGACCAGTGCCGTTATGAAAATTGGCGGAACGCAAGGGAACATACCATAGGTACCTGGCAGGACATCAGTTTCATTGAAATCATGCCGGAGGTATTCCCGCAAGGATTGAACGAAAAATTAAATTCCTTAGAAGAGGTGCTCTACTTATGACGAACACAGTACCTGTGAAATATTGCGAAGAGAAAGTATCCAACCTTGATTCGGTTTTAACCAATGTATGGAGAAAATATCTAGATTTGGATCCTGCCTCCCAATATCAGTCAATTAAGAACCTTGTTTTGAATCAAATGCGGGAAGCAGAAGAGCTTGTCTGCATCAGTAGCAGCGATAGGCTTCCAAAGGAAATCCTCCAGGAGATTCCCAAGCTTGCAAAAAGGGGAGTTAGAATCTACCTCCTTTTGAATGCCTATGAAGAAATCTATAATGAATTCATTCATAATAAAGCCCTTGTCAGGGTTGACGTGGAAGTGGCAGGTCTTATGGTCCTTGTAGATCCAAGAGCTGACCTCGAAACGAAAAGCGGCTGTTTGTTCGGTTACAATGGCTTGAGTATCGAGAACGGTCTGGATTACTCAGTTGTAATGAACGGATCACAAATTAAGGAAGCCTTTCACTATTTCGTCTACAATTTCTGGAAAGCACCTGAGGAATACAGGGGGAGAGACGGATCGTCTAGTGCCGGACTGCGTGCTCCTTTTGACACTTATCCTTTGATTGAACCAGACACCTTTTTCTTCAATGACATGGAGAAGCGTTATCTTTCCAGGAAAGTGGAAGAATTGATTATTGAAGCGAAATCTTCTATCCACATAGCTTTATCGAGCCATAAAGAATATAAAGAGCTCTTCCAGTTGGTCGCGAAGAAGTCGGATAGGGGTGTGAAGGTTTCTTTTTACACCGATTTAAAGGAAGATCACCTATTCATTAAGGACCTGTCCGAATTTAACAATATCAAAATATATTCTATGGAAAACCTGAACAACTTCTTTGTGATGATAGATGAAAGGAAGGGCTTGCTGCTTAGCGGCTCTATCCTTGACACCAATGAAATCAGCATTTCTTTAAGTCCTGCAGAGACGCAAAGTCTCATTCATCGTCTTCGAAATAACAGAGGAAAGTTTTGGGAGTATAAGTCCACCACCACTCTCGGTTCCCTAGAATCTGATAAAGTCATTTTCGAACATTTCAATAAGAAAATGGAGGAGGAAAAAATCAATGAGTCCTTGGTCGTGGATTATGATGAAATAATTGTTGATCGTCTCAGGGACTATTTTGAAACAACCGTGAAACCGACATTTACTGCTGAAAAGCAACTTGCTAGAACTGTTATCCACCGTTGGAAGCTTGTTCCAAAAGTGTTAGATTCAAAGGCAAAAGTAGATACCCTTTATGACCAGTGGGAAAAGGAGACGACAAAACTTAAGACCCACTTAGAAAAGGTCCTTGAATATGCGAATACAGTCAGCAAAGAGAGAAAGGATATCCTTACCTCCCTTCTGGGTAGGTTTTTTCAGAGAGATAACCATAAGGAGTCCGAACATGTAAAAAAAGAACTAGAAGCAGCCCTTACTGCCATCAATCTTGGGGTATTTGAGTGGAGTGAAGTATCCCGTTTGCTCGTAACCATCGACTCTTATACCTCTGATTTGCTTGAAGAACAGCTGGAACTCCACGAAAAGCAGGACTACCATAAAAAGAAGGAAGAATGGCAGTCAGAAAAAGAACGATTGGAAAAGGAGAAGAATCAGTTAGGATATGCATTATCTCAGACACAAAAGAAAGTAAGCGAGTTAACAAGCGAAATGGAGCAGGTCTCTCCTGAAGCAGAAGCGGAGATAGAGGAACTCGATACTGAAATCGATAGGTGTGTTCTTAAGCAGATGGAAATGGAGGAAGAGCATGGAGACATAATCGTGGCAGCTGCTTCTGAAAAGAAGGTCTTGGAGCTCTGCTCCTACTTAAATGACAACATTAATTCCTTCTCCACTTTGAAAAAGAGCCTGAGAAAGAAAAACGTCTATTTTGAAAAAACCATCAAGCCATATTTAGTAAGTCAGCTTGAGAAAGCAGGCCAAAGCCAACTCTCAATTTTTGAGGAAATTATGAGTAAGAGTAAAATCAATGAATCCAAGGAAAATATGAAGTATGTCATGAAGGAATTGGCGACCCATTCTGGACTGAGAGTCAACCTCACGGAGGAACAACAGCAAATCTTCAAGCAATATGAAGAAGTTTCGGACAGAATCGAGGAGTTTTCAAAGGAGAAAGAAGCAATTCACAAGGAAAGTCTACACGGTAAAATCGAGGTTAAGTCACTTCTTATCGAAAAGGAAAAAGAATTGAAGAAGCTAGAGAGTGAGTGGAAATCCTATGGAGATAAATTGGAAAAAATCGGTCGGGAATTCAGCTATACTCCAAAGCAAAAAGACCTTAAATTGCCGTTTTCTTCTATCACGTTTAAATTGCCTGAAGAAAAACTGCCGCTCACTGGAACCTTGTACCGGTTAGGAAAAAAACGGAAATTGGCGATAAAAGAAGAAAAACACCTGGATTTAGCCGAATTCGAAGCTGAAAGGCTCAAAGCTGAATTAGTACTTGAAATATAAGAGGGGCCGGGAAAAGGTTCTATAGAAATGATTAAATCGCAGGAAAACAAGCGGCAATACCTTGATTTCCTGCGGTTTTTTTATTGATTTACCTCTTTGTCAGGGAGGGGTGGAAATAGGGGGAATTGACCATGCAGAGAGAGCAGGAAGGTAATGCCACAGTGGACGGTTTTCAATGAGCTGGTCCACGACCTGTTCAACATCTGAGGGCAATTCTTTATTGCTTATAGCGGATGGAAGCATTTCTCATTTTTTAAGCAAGTTCTTCTGTCAGTATGCCCTGATCACTTCCCACTTCTTCCATTATAATGCTCGCTATAGGCCACTGAGTCTGTGCTTTCATTTGGAAGCTCTCAGAATTTCTGTACTGGTCATAAACTACGATATCATAGTCTTCATGAACTGCATCCTCAAACATATAAGCATAGATGGCATTCCCGTCTTCATTTTCTGCTTCTACATAATAGACTTCATGTGCTATTCCTTTAATCAGACCCGCCAGATGCTCTTTTTTGAGCAACTGCCCATATATATGCAATTCATTAATATTGTCTTTTTGTAATTCAGTGTTACTCCTTTTCAAGGCTTCAATGGTATAGCCGTGCTCTTCTATATCTATTTGAGAGCCTTGTGAATAGAAGTGTCCAAGGGCGGTGGCAATTCCAATTTCATCCCGATTCTTTTTAATAATTTTTTTAACCTTATCCATTCATATTCTCCAATCCGGTATTTACAGTCTTTATTAATCTTCTTTCCTCCCCTTTTTCCAGACTTGACGGCATTAATCAAAGATTCCTTGCCCGGTTCTCTACCTTTCGCCTTCTCCAAGAAGTAAAGGTCGATTGCTTTTCCAATTCCAAATGTAAGACCGGCTACAAGTAGTAATGCCATAAAACCAATAAATCAGGGGAGTCCTAATTTTAAGTGAATTTTAAATTCTTCCATAACCAAAACTCCTTTATGTAATGAATTTTCTCTATGGAATAGTTTAATAAGGCGTGAATGCTTTTATGTCATAAAAGAAATTGGGCTTATAAGGAGCTATTCATTTGCTAGGTTATTTTTCTTAATTATCCAAAAAATGAGACTTTCTAATTGCCCTTTCCTGTGAAGAGGAGTACAGTGGCACCATATTGAAAGTATTTGTAGGAGAGGTGGTAAGAATCATGCAAAAAGGATATGTGAAAGTCAACGATGTCAATCTTCATTACGTCGAAGAAGGAGAAGGCGAACTCATGCTGTTTCTCCACGGGTTTCCTTACTTCTGGTACAACTGGCATCACCAAATCGAAGAATTTTCTAAGGATTATCGTGTCGTCGCGGTGGATATGAGAGGGTATAACCTTTCCGATAAGCCAGAAGAGGTGGCCTCCTATGACATGTCGATTCTCGTGGAGGATGTAAAACAGCTGATTGAAGCCTTTGGTGAGAAGGACTGCATTTTAGTTGCCCATGACTGGGGCGGGGCGATTGCGTGGACGCTTGCGTACACGGAACCTGACTATGTGAAGAAACTAATCATGTTTGATGCTCCTCACCCGTACACGTTCAGGCGTGAACTGAAGGAGAACCCGGGGCAGCGCGAAGCGAGCAGTTATATGGGCTATTTTCAGCGTCCGGACTCGCACGATAAGCTTCTGGAGAACAATGCGGAGCGGTTGAGGAAGATGATGACGATTCCTGGACGAAGAAAAGGGTATTTAACAGAAGAAGATGAGCAGAAGTACATAGACGCGTGGATGCAGCCAGGTGCGATGAAATCGATGCTTCATTATTATCGGGCGGCTTCTTTCTATCCGTTCGAGGAGCATGTGAAACAGCCGCTGGATCTGCCTTATCAAATGTTTGATTCGCCGACGTTGATCATCTGGGGTGATGCGGATCCTGCTTTTGAAAACAGTAATCTGGACGGAGTGGAAGACTATGTTCGTGACCTTACCATTCATCGTATGGAAGGGGTCAGCCATGCTCCGCATCATGAACAGCCGGAAACGGTCAATCGGTATATGCGTGAGTTTTTAGAAGAAAAGCAATAAGCGAAAGGGTGGTCCTCACGGAGAGGACCGCCCTTTTTACTATTCAGAGACACAAATCCATACCTCTCCATTGGTTACTTCGGCATAAACATCCCGGTCGCAGCCGTAGAGGATATGATCCGCTTTCAATTCTGTGGTGGTATCCTGAGATCCTTCTTTTACCTGGATCGTTTCACCGTCTCGTTCTTCGATCTCTCCGTAGTTTTCTACATAGTAGCCGTCTTCGTTCCATTGCTCTAACGCTCGATTGTTTTGATTGAAGGTGATCTCCCCATCTGCAAGCGTAAATAATGCGATTAGCAATCCTGTGAATACGAGCGCCCAGGACACGTAGCGCAGGCGGTCGATTTTCACCCGTGGCAAATCAAACTTGCCCTTCGAAATAGCGATTGATAAAGCTACGCCTCCCGCCGCAATCAGGATTGCTATCACTAGCCATATCCATACTGTCCCAGTTGATCCGTAATCCCGTATCAGTTCTTCCAAGCGATCTCCTCCCTATTTGTATGAACTTCCCCTTTTGCGGTTTAAAGAAAACGTAAAAAGACCTAATTTTTTTACAAAAATATAGGTCTTCATTCATGTATGATTCATTGGTTCTTATGTGACTAGTCTTTACCGCTTGCTTGAAAAAGTGATGCTCCTTTACTTAAAGCCTGAACATCAGCTATGGCTCTCCGGTTAATCAAGAGTGGGAGTCGATAACGATCGATGTGAATGTAGGAGGACATGTAATCGTTTTCTATGGTGATCGTTCTGCATCCGTTCTCTCCCACAGGGTTAGGTGCTTTATTAAATACTGTAAATCCATCGGAAATAAAGTTATCATAGTGGAGGTATTTAAAGATGTTTTATCTGGTGGAAATCTTTTTAGTACAGAAACATCATAAGTAACATGAGGACACTTGTGCTTATAAAAATCCAGGCAGCGGGTTTTCTTTTTTCCAAGAAAGATTGGATTCCCAAAAAGAAAATCATCAAGAATAAGGCTAGAGTGGTCAAGCCTGGGGAATAAGGCAAGTCTGTATATCTTGTTAATAAGAGATATCCCACTAGTATAAACGGGAAAACGATGGCAAGCCATTGAATTATGTTTTTCATAATCTTCAAAAGACCCTCTCCCTTAAAATAGAATGGGTTCTAAGTTATTCTATATTCAATCTTACCAAAATGCAAAATTTTCCATAGAGAGAAGGGTTCAAGTTGTTCAAAGATAAAGCCATTATCATACCTATACAAATTGCCATGCTATATTTGATTTATTTAGCCGGCAAAGGGATCCAGAACCTGTTTGATCTGTTCATCCCAGGCAGTGTAATCGGGCTGTTGATCCTGTTTACGTTACTGTCTTTCAAACTGGTGCCGGAATGGATTCTGCAGCAAGGAGTCTCCTTCATGGTCAGGCACCTGCCTTTCTTCTTCATACCCGCTACGGTTGGGATCATTAGCTATGCGTACGTATTTAAAGGAAAAGGGGTACTACTGATCGGGATTGGTCTCTTCAGCACGGCGCTCGTCATGGCGATGGCTGGCCGGGTTACCCAGTGGATGGTCAAAAGGAGGGAAGAAGCATGAATGCTGTGATTGTAGCTTTATTTATGATCGGATTTACGATTGCTGCTTATATCGGGTCTCTCCGCCTTTACCGGAAGCACCGACGCATCTACACGACCCCAGTCATTGTTGCAACACTTGTGATTATCGTGTTTCTTCTGCTTTTTAATATTTCCTATGAAACCTACATGACGGGCGGCAAGTGGGTAGATCGTCTGTTAGGTCCTGCGGTTGTGGCACTTGCTTACCCGCTCTATCAGCACCGGGATATTTTGAGAAAGATGCTCGTGCCGATCATGACCGGGACAACGGTCGGAGCGCTAGTCGGCATCAGCTCTGGTCTTTTGCTTAGTAAATGGGCCGGCTTCAGCAGTCAGATTATTTATTCGATCGTGCCTAAATCGGTCACGACTCCTGTTGCGATGTCGATCTCCGAATCCACAGGGGGCGTGATGCCTCTTACCGCCGTATTCGTGATGATCGCCGGGATCGGTGGGATGCTGATTCATCCCCTCGTCATGAGATACAGCGGTCTGACTCACCGAATTGGCCGTGGTGTCGGGATGGGCAGTGCTTCCCATGCAATTGGTACAGCGGCTTCGATGGAACGCGATTCGCTGGAGGGATCGATCAGTACAGTGGCGATGATTCTGAGTGCGGTGATTGTCTCGATTATTGCGCCGGGACTGACGCTGCTGCTGTTGTAATAAAAAAGAAAGCTCTGATCCATTAAGGGTCAGAGCTTTCTTTGTGATAGTGGGAATAGGATTAATCGTAAATAACGGCTTTTCCCTGATCGCGCAGCTTATTAATAGAAATAACCATGTGATGGATTTCTTCCTCAGAATGTCTTTCCCATGAACCAAGCTCAGCTACAATTTTCAAAGGCGATTTAGACCTGAAAGAACGTGTAGGGTTGCCGGGAAATTTTTTGTCCGTTACGTTCGGGTCATTTTCGAAATCGCCTAATGGTTCTACGACATAGATTCTTTCCTGAGATGAAGGGGAGGCTAATTCGGCGCCCCATTTGGCAGCTTCCAGCGTGGCTGTAAAATAAATGTAGTTCGATTTCTTGTCCTGATAATTGGAGCGGTGTTGCGGTTTTAACAGCTCGCCGATTTTCAGCTTGGCTTTCGTTCCATGAAAGAAGGGACCAGAATCTAAGACATCTTTTTTCTCATTCATATGGATACACCTCTCAGGTTAGTAGACTTGTATATAACAGTATAGGGCAGGGTCCATAGAAAGAGTAGTCTATAATTTACCGCCAGCTCGCGGTATAATGGAAGTAGAAAGATGAGGTGCCGTCCTTCCTCCAGAAGCGTTCAATTAAAAGTAATTTTTCATAAAAAAGGGAACTCAAAACTCTTGAGTTCCCTTTTGCTATCGGTTATTAGTTTTACAGAATGCCAACCGGAGATAACAGTGTATAGATAATGATCATCGCGACGGTTGCGGCAATTCCAACTGGATATAGCAGCTTCCATGGCGTCATATCTACTTTGGACTTCTCTTCCAGATAGAAGTCTTCGTTTCTTGGATAGAGCTTTCCGATAATTAGCATGAGCGTTGCACATACGACGAACAAGATACCCAGGATATGCAGGAAGTGTAAGCCGGTATCCCAGAATAACTGCGTCGTTGCGTAAGTGGAGATAAATACAAACAGGGATATCTTCGCTGCAATGGCCGGCACTCGTTTGGTCAGATAACCGACAATCATAATCGTGAAGATCGGTACGTTATAGAACCCGTTGACCATCTGCAGGTATTGGAAAAACCCTTGCGGTACTAAATCGATTAATGGTGCGATACTGATCGCGAATAAAGCAATGACCGTACCGACGTATTTCCCTTTGCGGACCACTTCTTTATCAGAGGCCTGTGGTTTGAAATAGGGCTTGTATATATTTAAAGAAATCAAGGTAACGGATGAGTTCAAGGCTGAGTTAAAGGAAGAAAGAATAGCCCCGAATAACACCGCAGCGAAAAAGCCGACTAAAGGCGTTGGCAGAATCTCATTTACCAGTCTCGGATAAGCATTGGTTGGTTCCATATCCGGACCGAACATATTGAAAGCGATAATGCCTGGCAGGATAAGAAAAACTGGTCCCAGCAATTTTAGGAAGGCCGCAATCAGAACGCCTTTTTGACCTTCTTTTAAACTTTTCGCTGAAATAGCCCGCTGCATAATGTGCTGAGCCGTCCCCCAGTAGAACAGATTCACAAGCAGCATCCCGGTAAACATAGTGCTGAATGGGACGGGGCTTTCAGAATCCCCGATGGAATTCAATTTCTCAGGAGAATTTTCCAGAATGGTCGAAAAGCCGGCGCCAATGGAACCATCCCCGAGGACGAATAAGCCGATAACCGGAATCATTAATCCGCCAAATAAAAGTCCAATCCCGTTAATCGAATCGGAGACGGCAACCGCTTTCAAACCTCCGAAAATAGCGTAAATAGAGCCGACAATGCCTATAGCCAGTACGGTTACATATAAAGAAGGAATCCTGCCGATGCCGAGTGCTTCTGGAATGTTGAACAACCCATTCATGGCGACGGCTCCGGAATATAAAATCGGCGGCAATAGATTTAATATATAGCCGAATAAAAACAGGATCGTAACGATTTGCTTGGTCCCAAAATCATAACGGTCTTCCAGGAAGTCCGGAATGGTCGTAATGCCGCCTTTTAAATACCTTGGTAAAAGGAAAAAGGCGACGACGACTAATGCAATGGCCGCTCCTACTTCCCACCCCATAACGGCAATGGTGTCGGAATACCCTTGAGCGTTCAGCCCGATTAATTGTTCCGTTGACAGGTTGGTGAGCATTAAAGAACCTGCAATCGTCCAGGCACCCAGACTTCTGCCTCCCAGGAAATAACCATCCTGCGAATTCAAATCTTCTTTTCTCGTAATATAATACGAAATTAAAGCAACTAAACCAGTAAAAAATAAGAACGATACAATGGTGAATAGATTCATATTTTTCTCTCCTTCTCATTAGGGTGGGGACGTTCCTTTGGTCTGCATAAGCATGAAATGGATCTAAGACTTATGTAAGGGCGTGAAGTGATCGTCTATGTACCGAATTCATATTGAATGCGTTTGCAAAGTAGTTTGTTAAATAATTTAATTAATCATATGCTAATCTAACATATGGTAGCCTGTTATAAAAGGCATAATGCAAATTTTCGGGAAATTTCGAGAGTTTTATAGATAACTTCGTTAAATTAATTTATTTTTAGGGGGGGAGTTCAATTGGAATACCTGGAAGCGTAAGAAAGCATGCCTGGATTGAACGAACCTTGTTCCACTACCAGGGAGAAATTCAAACGTGAAAAACGTGGTGGCTGGATTCCTCCAGGAAAAGAGAGTACGTAAATAAAAAATAAAGGAGCCAGCACATGAATACAGAAAAAGAAAAGATGATCAACAGAGAGCTGTATAACCCGGAAGATCAAGAATTGCAGAACGACAGAACTCGTTCAAGGATCCTGGTGCGTTCCTTCAATGAAACCCGTGAAGATGCAGAAGAAAAGCGCAAGGCTTTATTAAAAGAGTTATTTGGATCGACGGGTGAACAGATTTATATAGAATCAACGTTTCGTTGTGACTATGGATACAACATCCACGCAGGGGAAAACTTTTATGCAAACTTTGACTGTACGATATTGGATGGAGGTCCCGTGACGATAGGAGCGAATTGCATGATGGCTCCGGGTGTTCATATTTATACGAATACTCATCCGGTCAATGCGGAAGAGAGAATCTCCGGGATTGAATATACAAAACCAGTTACGATAGGGGATAACGTTTGGATTGGCGGACGTGCCGGCATTAATCCGGGCGTATCCGTCGGAGATAACGCTGTTATCGCGTCCGGGGCTGTGGTCACGAGAGATGTCCCGGATGGAGTGGTTGTTGGAGGGAATCCAGCTAAGGTTATGAGGGATCTGGAGCGTTAGGGTTTGGAACTAATGTTTAATTAAGATAGTGTAGATTTGAAGAAAGGCATATTGATAGTGCACCTAATTGCTTCCTTTACGGTAGTAAGCGTCGTTCGGCTTTAAAGCTATATTTTTGTTCTAAAATAAAATGTTGGATTATTTGTGAAATAATTCACAAAAATGCCACAAATAACTCCGTTCAGTTCACTAAATAGGGGTATAATAAAAGTGTAAAGAAGATAACAAACAACTAAACAACTTAGGTGGCTCAACCATCACGAGTTCGTTTCCAAACGAACAAAGAGACCTGCCAATTAAGGATGTGCATCCTTTGAAAGGATGAAGAACAAACTTTGAATGGTCAGGTGCTCGAATAACCTACAGTTCGTAGGTGACGTGAAGACTTGGTAAGAGGATACTTCCCCCTTAAGGTAGGTCAAGGATTAAGTGTCCAAACATAGAGACCCACCTTAGCAAGTGCTTGATCTCTTCATTTAAATTTAGGAGAAATGGAGGAGAAAATGGACTGAACAGAAGGAGGAGACGGACTCTCCAAGGATTGTCCATCAAGCAAGTAGAAATTCAAAAGTGTTTAGAATCAAGGATGATTCTTACATGGTTGGGTCACCTAAGTTGTTTATCTTAGCCCTCTCACTCAGTGACAGGGCTTTTTATTTTGAATTTTTTCATGTAACTCTTACCGAGGGGGTAGCGTAAGGGAAATATAAATTTACAGTCACCCCATTTTCCTAAAGTCTGAGAGAAGCTCACCTGGTCGCGGTTTCTTGCAACCAGCATGGATACTTTACAGAGCAATCGCTCGAAATGTTCAACTATTATCACTTAAAGAGCCAGATTTTAAAAAAAGATTGCAAAACGACACTGGTGTCGCTATAATTAAAAGTACCAAAACGACACTGGTGTCTTTTTAGGGAGAGGAGAACGTACATGAAGCGTTTATTAAAAAACAAAGGGTATATCACCTTGATGTCCGCGCAGGCGATTTCCAGCATAGGCGATTGGCTGAGCATTGTCGCTATCATTACATTGGTCGGATTGAAGTGGGAAGCAACCCCGCTTGAAGTTTCGTTCGTATTCCTATGCTTAGCGGTGCCGATGGCGTTGTTCGGTCCTTTAGCCGGTATGGTAGCGGACCGTTTCAGCCGGAAAACGCTTATGATCGTATCGGATGTGGTCCGGGCAGGGTTGATTCTTCTTTTAACCGTGGCTTCATCGCTCTGGATGGTCTATGCCACGCTGCTCGCGGTCGGGATTTTTTCCTCGCTGTTCATTCCAGCAAAAAACGGAAAGCTGAAGGAAATCGTGGCAGAGGAAGATATGAAAGGGGCGATGTCGATCACCTCGATGATCGATTCGTCCACAAAGATTCTCGGTCCGCTTGTAAGTGGCTTACTTGTGACGGTATTCGGTGCCCAGCAGGTGTTCTTGATCGATTCAGCCACCTTTGCGATTTCGGCAGTGGTCCTGCTGTTCATCCCGAACGCCTTGCAACCTGAATTATCAGAAACGGAAGGGTCGCAGGAGTCCTTCAAGAAGGAATTCGCGTTAGGATTTTCTTTTATTAAATCAAGCCGCTTCATGTTATTTGGTTTGACCCTGGTGGGGCTCAGCCTGTTGATCCTGCAGGCTGCCGATTCACAACTGATCGTCCTGATCAGAGAACTGACCTATGCCTCTCCTGATTTATTCGGATACCTTGTGACCGGGTCAGGGCTCGGGATGTTCATGGCTGGCTTCTTACTAACGAAGAAAACCGACTACAATCCTTATCCACTCATGCTGCTCGGAGTATGCGGGATCGGCGTGAGCTTTGGCATGATGGGGGTTCTTGCCCATTACGACCTTGGCTATTCCACCCTGTGGGGGCCGGGACTCGGATTCACGGCCGGCTTCTCGGCGAGCCTGATTTTCGTCCCTTTCCAGGCGACCGTCCAAGTCCATACGCCTGTCCATATGACGGGGCGCGTGTTCGGCGTTCTCAACAGCGTGATGACCACGGCGACAATCATTGGCCCGCTGCTTGGAGGCTGGATTGCCACGATCATCGGTGTAGTTCCGACGTTCACGATTACGGCGAGTCTTCTCGTCCTGGTAGCACTGATCGGATTTTTGACAAAACGAAACGTAGAGCGAGGGAATGCAGATGTCTCCACGAGTAAGCAAAGAGCACCTGAAGCAACGACGAGCTGATATTATGAAGGCCGCCACGCAAGTTTTTATTGAGCAAGGCTATGAACATACGACGATGAAGCACGTGATGGAAGCCGCCAATGTCAGCCGGGGCGGACTTTATCAATACTTTTCCAATAAAGAGGACCTGTTCGAAGCGATTCTTGAGGAAGGACTTAGTGAGGAAGCGGAAGATACCGGTTTTTCTCTTGAGGAAGCGGCCTCTCCGCAATGGACGCTGCTTATGAAGCTGATGTTCGGGGAAGATGGAAGACCGGATACGAATATGGACCCGCTCGCCCCGAGCAAGCTCGAATTCTTTATCACCGGCCGTCATGATGAACGGCGTCGTACCTATGGGGAGAAGCGGTACGAAATGGGTGTAAACATTTATGACGAAGTGATCAAAGCTGGACAGGAAACCGGAGAGTTCAGCGACCGCTATGATAGCGGGTTGTTAGCGAGGTCGATCATTACGTTTGTAGATGGTCTGGCGCTTGATCATGCCATTCAGCCTGAGGAAAAGGTGAGATTGAAGGAGCAGTCGGAGTTGTTTGTCGAGTATTTAAAGATGGCGCTGGATGTATCCTCCTCTTCATGAGGGGGATTTTTTGTTCCTTTATATAAGGGTGAAATTTACATAAAATCCTGATTAAAACTGGTATGATAGAGGGAGAAACAGACCGTGAGGAGGGGAAAAAGGTGGGGTTACTCTATATAGCCGCATTTTTTGCTGGCCTGGGTATTTTCTTTGTGGGGATCGCTTGTTTGTGGGCCGTTTCGATCTATGACAAAAAGGTGAAAAAGCCATAAGCGGGCAGGCTATGAAATCTTCATGGTCAGGTGAAAACTTCTTCACCGTCAAAAAGCAGTGGAGGATTTTCACATAACAAACGCGAACTTATCTAAGTACAACTAATTATCCAGGAGGGATTTTTATGCGTTTAGGTGCTTTTTCTATCAGTTTGAGTGTAAAAGACATTCATACATCGAAAGCCTTTTATGAAAAGCTGGGATTTGAAGTGTTCGGCGGCGACATTACCCAAAATTGGCTGATGATGAAGAATGAAAGCAGTGTGATTGGTCTGTTTCAGGGAATGTTTGAAAACAACATTTTAACGTTCAATCCTGGCTGGAATCAAAATGCCGAAGATGTGAATCCATTTACAGATGTGCGGGACATCCAGAAGCAGCTGAAGGAGCATGGGGTTGAGCTGGTATCGGAAGCTGACGAAACAACGGAGGGGCCGGAAAACATTACTATGATCGACCCTGATGGGAACCCCATCCTGATCGATCAGCATAGATAGTTTTGTTGGTTTCTAACGTGCGTCATTTTTCAGTAAAACACGTCCTTGACGTGTTTTTTTATCTATATTTTTAACAGCAGCATCTGGAACAAAAGATATCCCTGTTTTTACCTTCTGCGATCATGTTTATTTCATTTTTTAAAAGGGTAATTTGCAGATGTATTATAGGAAGATTTACACAGAGAAAAAGAGGGAGACGTACACTTAATGAAGCAAATGAGACAAATCGTTTTCATTCTACTACTCGGCGCTACATTTTATCTGACATTATTCAGCGAGCAGCCCTTTCCGATCAGGGCATCGGCCGCCGCTGTTTATGTCATCATCATATTATCTGTCTGTTATGTACTGATGCTGGAAAACCGTGCCCCCCACAAAACACTCTTATGGCTTTATTCGATTATATTCTTTCCGGTGGTAGGTTACGTTTTCTTTGTTTATTCAGGTCAATTACAGGTCAGAGGGCACTTATTTGAAAGTAAGAGAGAGGACAATCAAAGGTATCTGGATTCGTCCATTGATAAAAACACATCGAATGGCTGGAATCAGCTGACCAGTGAGGAACAATTCATTTCCAATCGAATCGAAGCGGAAAGTGGTTTTCCCATTACGTTCTCTTCTGAGGTATCCGTTTTGAAAGATGGAGACGAGACGTTTCCTGCTATTAAAGAACGGTTACGGGAAGCTGAAGAATACATTCACATGGAGTATTATACTTTTCGTGATGACCAGATTGGCCAGGAGATTATCGATATTCTGAAGGAAAAAGCGGAAGCTGGTCTTGAGGTTAAAGTAATTTATGATGCGGCCGGCAGTATTGGAATGTCGGGGAATGCAAAGCGCAGTATGAAAAAATCCGGTGTCGAGATGGCATGTTTTCATCCTATATCAAGCGGGTTCTTTAATCAGAAGATTAATTTCCGCACTCATCGGAAAATTATTGTGGTCGATGGCGACACAGCGTTTGTCGGTGGCTTAAATATCGGTGATGAATATCTGGGACGACATCCTAAAATCGGTTTCTGGCGGGATACGCACTTGAAAGTAAAAGGAGAATCCATACGCAGTCTCCAGACCATTTTCATGATTGACTGGTCCTATTTGAAAAATGAGACCCTGGATCTGGATACGTACACGCCTGTTCAGAATAAGGAGGAGTACTCTGGCGGGGTGCAAATACTGGGGAGTGGTCCTGATGCCAATCAGGGTATGATCGCGGAGCTTTATTTCGATATGATTGCGACCGCTAAGCATTCTGTTTGGATCGCTACGCCTTACTTCGTGCCGGATAAGGACATTCGTACGGCCTTGTCCATGGCGGCGAAGAAAGGGGTCGAGGTGAAATTGATGGTCCCTGAGATCAGTGATGGTTATTTACCGAAATATGCCACCCGGTCTTATTTTGGCAAATTCCTCAATAAAGGAATTGAAATTTATCAGTATCAAAAAGGGTTTATGCACCAGAAAATTATGATTGTAGATGGTCAGTCTGCATCAATCGGCACGGCTAACGTCGATTTTAGAAGTCTAAATTTAAATTTCGAAGTGAATGCCTTTTTATTCCGGACTTCAAGCGTGCAGAGTCTGATTGATAATTACAAGCATGATATGGAGAACAGCCACAAAGTAGATGCAGAAGCCTTCCATAATCGAGGGATCATGGTGCGAACGAAAGAATCGTTTGCCCGTTTATTTTCACCTGCTTTGTAGGAGTGACCTAAATGACTATAAAAAGAGCTTCCCGCAGAGTGGAAGCTCTTTTTTATGTGATGGATTGTGAAAGAAATCGAAAAGTTAGAGATCCCCGTCATAGAACCTTTGGAAATCTAACGTTTTTTCTAAGTGATACTCCGCTTGAAATCTTCTATTCGTTTGGGAGCCTAAGCTATTTGGCTTGATCTCAGAAATGGCCCTAATTCTTTTAAAAGAATTTGTATAACAGCGGTGGATCATCTTCCTATTAGAATTTGTTAGTTTTTGGGTGTAAACTATTACGGGAAGGTTTTTATTATTGATATCCTTCATCGAAAAAGAAGTACTGACTAGGAAACATTCATTTATTCTACTTAATTCGTACCTTGAACTTAAAAATGAAACAGAGGTGGAGAACAAAATTGAAAACACGCAGCCTAGGTAATACAGGAATGCAAGTGTCTGAGGTTGGTTTTGGAGCGTGGCAATTAGGTAATGAGAAAGATTGGGGAAAGATGTCGGATAAAGAAGCTATGGATCTAGTGAATGCAGCTATGGATTCAGGCTGTAATTTCTTTGATACCGCCCCGAATTATGGCGCGGGTAAAAGTGAGGAACTGCTGGGAAAGGCCTTGAAGGGCAAAAGAGATCAGGTGATCATCAGCAGTAAATGCGGTCATCATCCCAATGATGAACAAGACTTTGATCCTGAAAGATTGATAGGATCCGTAGAAGATAGTTTGCGAAGGTTGCAGACGGATTATCTGGATAGTCTTCTCCTGCACAATCCTCCTTTCTCATCTCTTCATGGAAATAGTCCGCAGTTTGAGGTATTACAAAAATTGAAAGATGAGGGAAAGATTAGAGCGTTTGGGGCTTCGGTTGATACGGGAAAAGAGATGTCGGAACTACTGAATCATACGGAAAGTCAGGTCATCGAGGTCATGTTCAACCTTTTCCATCAAGAACCAGCGGACGCCATGTCATCAGCTCATGAGCAAGGAGTTGGCGTTATTACCAAGGTTCCACTTGATTCTGGCTGGCTTACTGGAAAGTACGATGCGAGCAGCACTTTTAGCGGCATCAGAAGCAGATGGAGTGCAGAGGACATAGAAAGAAGAGGAAAGTTAGTCGAACAAGTTCGTCGTATTGTAGGAAGTGACTACTCTATGGTACAGGCTGCCCTGCGATTTATTCTTTCCTATAAAGAAGTGTCAGCCATTATTCCCGGAGCAAAAGATATTCCACAATTAAACCAGAATCTGAATGCATCAGAAGATGATTTACCCGCGCAAATGGTTAAGGAATTAAAAGAGTTTTGGGCAGAAGAAATCAAGGATGCCAGCCTGGGGTGGTAATGGGCAGGGATTAGAAATCCTTACCGGATAATTGAACCTTTTTTTACCAGTTATAAATCATGTATAATAGGTAAGGAAGCATGACTTTTTCACGGATAAAGCGTTATCATATAGGTAGCTAGTATTTTATTATTGGAGAGGTGCGACTGAATGACGCCCGCAGCTTCTCTGCAAAACTCAGGAATAAGGATGGTTAACAATGACCAACAGAGAAACGAGTAAGGATGTGATTCTGATCGGCGCCGGCATCATGAGTGCCACGTTAGGATCGCTTCTGAAAGAATTAGCACCCAATTGGAATATTAAAGTGTTTGAAAAGCTTGATAAGACAGGTGGAGAAAGCTCGAACGTATGGAATAATGCCGGAACCGGCCATGCGGCACTTTGTGAACTCAATTACACAAAAGAGCAAAGCGATGGTTCGATCGATATTAGTAAAGCGATTAAAATCAATGAACAGTTCCAGATTACCAAGCAGTACTGGTCCTACCTCCTCACCAAAGGATATATCCATAACCCGGAAGAGTTCGTGCGATCCCTGCCTCATATGAGCCTCGTTCACGGGCGGGACAACATTAACTTTCTGAAGAAACGTTATGAAACGATGACGGACCATCCACTGTTTAAGGGGATGGAATTTTCCGAGGATCCGGAAAAGCTGAAAGAATGGATTCCGCTTATTATGAAGAACCGCACTCTGGATGAACCAGTGGCGGCGACGCGAATGGAAACCGGGACCGATGTAAACTTCGGAACCTTAACCGAGAAGATGTTTGATCATCTGGAAAGCCAGGGAGTACAACTGAACTACAATCAGCGCGTGGACGATGTGAAACGTGCGGATGACGGCTCATGGATGGTGAAAGTCCAGCATATGGACAGCAATCAAACGGCGCTTCATTCCGCGGATTTCGTCTTTGTCGGCGGCGGTGGCGGCAGTCTGCATCTGCTGCAGAAATCCGGTGTCCCTGAAGGAAAAGGCTTCGGCGGTTTTCCGGTAAGCGGCCAGTTCATGGTCTGTAACAATCCGGAAGTAGCCAAACAGCATGAAGCGAAAGTCTATGGCAAGGCGGCAGCAGGAGCTCCTCCGATGTCGGTTCCTCATTTGGATACGAGGTATATCGATAATGAGCAGTCGCTGTTGTTCGGTCCGTTTGCCGGCTTCTCTCCGAAGTTCTTAAAAGCAGGTTCACTTGCTGATTTATTTACATCTATTAAAGTGAGTAACATTATGACGATGCTTGCCGCTGGTGTCAAAGAGATCGCGCTCACGAAATATTTGATCGGGCAAGTGCTGCAGACGAAAGAACAGCGGATGGAAGCGCTGCGCGAATTTATCCCCGATGCGAAAAGCGAAGATTGGGATCTCGTTGTTGCAGGCCAGCGTGTGCAGGTGATTAAGGACACAGAAGAAGGCGGCAAAGGAACGCTCCAGTTCGGTACAGAACTTGTGAATAGTGCCGATGGATCAATTGCGGCTCTGCTTGGTGCCTCGCCAGGTGCTTCTACGGCTGTGCATGTTATGATCGACGTGCTGGATCGCTGCTTCCCGCAGTATATGAACGAATGGGAACCGAAACTTAGGGAAATGGTTCCTTCTTACGGGAAGTCGCTGAGTGAGCATCAGGATCTGCTGAACGAAATTCACAGCTCCACGGCAAGAACGCTTGGACTGAAGGAAAAAGAACCGGTTCATCAATAATAGGATGATCATATAAAAAAGGATGACCTCTGCTTTGGTGCAGAGGTCATCCTTTTTCTAATGGTTATTGAAAAGACTTCGTTCCTAAATAATGATCCTGCCAGTAGTCATTCGTCAGATCGGCGTATTCAATGCCGTCACTTCCTGCGTGAACGATCTTGTTATCGCCCACATAAATGCCGCTGTGAGACGCGCCATCTACATCATAGGTGCCTTCAAAGAAGACAAGATCCCCAACATCAGGTGAGTCAACGAATTCTCCGTTGTTACTCCAATTCGCACGGTGAGTACGGGACAGGTCTATTCCGGCTTGCTCATAAGCGTATTGAATGAAGCCGCTGCTGTCGAAACCATCTGGTGTGGTACCGCCCCAGACGTAAGGGACGCCGATGAGATCTTCGGCAACCTCAGCCACTTCGCTGGATTCAGAATCCACCTGGCCGGAAGCGGATACTTCTGATTCAGGTGCTTCTTCTGTTTCCTGTGCCTCGTCATCTTCCTCTTTATCTGACTCTTCGATCGAGGATAGCGCGGCCATCGTGTTCGGTCCGGCTAATCCATCGACTTTCAGACCTTGATCGGCTTGAAACTCTTCCACGGCATCTTCGGTAATCGGGCCGAAAAGGCCGTCCAGGCTATATGTATAATAACCAAGCGATTGAAGTTCAGTTTGCAGCGCTTCTACGCCTTCCCCTTGATCTCCTCTGTGAAGAAAGCTGATTTCAGAGGTCTCACTAGTGTTATTTTCCTCTATTTGGTCTGGATTCGCCTGCGCAAACACGCCTTGAGTGGCCATAGGCGAGAGAACGATGGTTGCGGCCACGGTGGACGAAACCACATATTTTCGTACGGATGATCTAGATTTATACATTCAAACTCCTCCTTGTTGTAAATTCCTGCGGACGTTGGACATTAGAAGTTTGAAAGGGAGTAGCTATTGTATTGGATTTATGTACTTGCTGTCGTTTTGAATCGATGGATGTTGAATAGTGCGTTTCTTTCAAACTAATCCTTAGTCTAACAAAGTATGGATCCAAGGAGGTTTCAGGAAGATTAAGCTAATATGATAATCATTTTACAAATATCTACAGAATATTACAGAAGCGGAGGACCCACCACTCCGCTCGCTTTAGTAGAGATTTCCGTGGCCATCTGCATAGACGGATTGAATGATCGTACGCCGGAAAGGCTGCTGGGCATAGCTTCCGTGAATGTTCATCGTCATATTATATATTCCTTCTCCGAGGTCGGGGACCTCGAAAGCTTCGCTTGCCTGACTGACTTTCTGATCGCTGAGCTGCAGCTTGCCATTTTTGTAATAATCGATCGTTACATCGGTTTGGAATTGTAAGTTATGCGTCTTTATCTTTATATTCCGGTCCTCACGGGAAAGTGCTGTACTGAGTAAAGCGTTAAGAGGACTCGCGAAGCTGACATTTAATAAGTAATGCTCCTTTTGCGCAGAGCTCGCTTCCAGTGTCCATTCTCCAGGTGCAGGCTGGTGAATGGTGAGGGTGTGATGATACGCTCCTTCGAAAAAAGCATCTGGATCCTGATCCGTTGTGAAATACGGATGGGGATTCCGATCAGGGTCCATAAGGGTTAAATGAGCATCGGCCTGGTTATTCACCCAGGTGACGGTCATTTCGTGAACGCCTGTTTCCACATGGATGATTTCGTTTGTCGTACCGGTAAAAGCTCCGCCGCTCACGTAGTTGCCAGCTTCGGGATCCTGGACCACGTGGTTTGCGCTTGCGGCCTGGCGATTTGCGAAGGACTTTACTTCTTCCTGTAAAAATGGCTTAAAAACGCCGAATGTCGAGGAGCCCTCTTTAATCGTTGTGTGGTTCCATTCCCCGGCTTGAATCTCGGTCGCATACTTAATCCGGGAGCTTTTCACTGTAACGGCTCCGTCATTACTGCCGTACGCGCGCAAGTATAAGCCGCCCCAGTATAACGAGCTGCCGAACCGTCCCCATTTCGTACCGGCGAGGGTATAAATCGGCGTCTGATACACATTCGGCTGGCTGTCTGTTTCAGAGCGGAAACGGTTCATGTAGCCGGTTTGCAGGGAGTAAGTGGCTTCATTCTTGCTTCCGAGTATGTTCGCAAGCCAGCTGCCCCAGCGGCTGTACGCTAAATCCGCTAATTGAGAACCGTAATAAGGAGTGGACAGGGTAATCATTCGTTCGATGTAGGGATCGGCCCCATAGTGAACGAGAGCGGTCTGTGTATCAAGACCGCCTTTACTGTGAGCGACCACCACGATTTTTTCTCCAAAATGCTGGTAGATGTCCTTGATTTTCTGCGCGAGCAAAGCTCCGTTTTCCCACATGTTTCGGTCCGGATAGACATCAATAAAGGCGGTTTCGTAGCCATTATCGTAAGCGGTCGCGTACATATCGTTGCCTTCATACCACGTGTCAGACGATCGATTAAATCCATGAATGAAGAGAATCGGACGTCTGGTATCGGAGACGGTGTCGGGTGTGTCTCCGAGATACCATTCGCCGGGATTGCCGGAAGCTTTGTTTTGGAAAGGTAATGAATCATGGTGCGGCTGCTTTGGTGTCATCTTATCGGCCTCCTTTTTCTGTCATATTCCTAAATAGGAACTGGTGTAAAGAGTAAGTGCCTGCGGCAGGGTATGGATTTAATGAGGCTGACCCATCCCTGACACCGCGATGGCTGTATAGATTAAAAAAGCTACAGGCAGCGCAAGAATGAGAGAAAGGACCGCAATCCACTTCCCGAAGCCTTTACTGACAAATAAAGCAACTAAGCCCGTTATAGCCGCTATGGCTAAAAGAGTAAAAATGGTCGTTGCCGGATAGCTCATAGATTTCCCGGGCGCGTCACCGTTGAGAAGCGTGGTGAATAATAGGATAGCCGTCATATTGATGAGGAGTGATACCTAGCTAAGCCAAGTATTTTTCAGCGAAAACATGTTCCGGAGAGATTCAGAGGGATTAACGTCGCTCATATGAATACCACCTTTTTTACTCATTTTACCATAAATGTCCATTTATTATTAATGGGATTGGTGAGGATCAAATTAACCCTTTAAATAAATAAAAAAGCGCCTGTCCGCCCGGGACAAACGCTGCGCTTTAATAATGGATAAGCTGAATGGTATAGGTGCCTCGATCGGTAACCAGGGAGAAATGATTCTCGCCAAATTGGTACTGAGTAGAGTCCTCTAAAGGAATTTCGTAATACGTAGACGGAAGCGGCTGAACGTTATAGGCATCTGTCTCCGTTCTGCCTGTACCGTGCAGGTGCAAGGCATGCATTGGCTCATACTCGTCCATTCTTCTCGTATCTTTCGAATAATCAATATGATCTAAGTTCATATAAACGGTGTCCTGATCACGAAGTTCATGCTTCGTAATGCGGATGGTATTCCCACTCCATTTCTGCAGAAGTTCGTTAAATTCTTCAATTGATAAGCTGCGTTCGTCCATGGTGATCCCTCCTGCTTTTAGAGTCTCCCAGCGGACAGGAATCATTCGTTTGCTTGTTACCTTAAATTGTTAAAGCATAATTATTTTGTCGGTCCGAAATATGTGCTACACTCCTTAAATGCGAAATTTTATCACTATAATATTTTGACAATTCAAAGGATTTTGCAGTTAGGAGATGCACCATGAATATTGGACAAGCTTTTATACAAGAACCAATGGCGATTTTTGCTTATTTAATCGCGATTGTCGGCATTGTGTTTATGTTATCTACCGTAGCCAGTAAGCCGCTTAAGAAATTCTTCGGCTATCTTCCGCCGTTGATCTGGATGTACTTTTTACCGATGCTTTCAACCACGTTCGGAATTATTCCGCAAAGCTCTGATTTGTACAGCTTTATGGGTACGTATATGCTCCCGGCAGGTTTGCTTCTGTTGATGATCAGTACGAACGTGCCAGCGACCTTCAAACTTGGAGGCAAGGCTGTACTGGTGTTCCTTGCCGGTACCATTGGTGTCGTAGTAGGCGGACCCGTGGCCTTCGCCCTGTTTCAGGGAATTCTGCCTGATGAGGCCTGGCGTGGAGTCGGGGCGCTCGCAGGAAGCTGGATTGGCGGATCTGCCAATATGGGTGCGATGATTGAAGCCTTCAGTACACCTGACGATATTCTAAGTCCGATCATTTTGACCGATACGCTCGTCGGTATCGGATGGATGGGTGTCATGATTTCATTCGCTAACTTCCAGGACCGATTCAACCGCTGGAACGACGCAGACAATGCTCAGATTAAAAAAGTGAATGAGGAAATTGCGACGGATGTACAGCGTAACGCGAAGCCGCTTCAGCTGCCCCAGCTATTTGGTATTATAGCTGTCGGTTTTGCCGGGTCGTATTTGGTTCGGTTGTTCGCAGATTTATCCTTTATTCCAAAGACGGATGTCATGAACACGTCCACGTGGACATTCCTTATTATTACTGCCGTCGGGATTCTTCTATCCTTTACGAAGGTACGGAATCTGGAGTATTACGGAGCGAGTAAAATCGGGTATCTCGGGATCTACTTGTTCTTAACAGCGATCGGTTCCCAGGCGAATCTGCTGGATATCATACAGGCTCCGCAATTTATTTTGATGGGAATGGTCTGGCTGTCCATCCACATTATCTTTATCTTCACCGCCGCGCGACTGCTGAAAGCGCCGCTTTTCTTCGTAGCAGTCGGATCGCAGGGGAATATAGGAGGTACAAGCTCGGCTCCTATTGTCGCGTCTGTATTCCAGCCGGCCCTTGCGCCTGTAGGCTTACTGATGGGGATTCTCGGTAATGTGGTCGGTACCTATGCTGCCCTGCTCTGTGGTCAGCTCGCACGGATGATTGCCGGCGGTTAATTACCCTGAGCTCATTTGAAAAAAGTGAAACATCGTTTGAAAAAGACCTTATGCATGGAGGGATTGCCTCGCCGCATAAGGTCTTTTTAATCACATTAAACTTCCGTGTTAACTTTAAAGTAAAGCTCCCGTTAGCGAAAGACTCAGTTCCGAGATAAATTGGGTCCTTTACGTTAAATGGAGAAGGGCTGGTTGGGAAATAACTCGCTTTCCTATGGGGGAACGGTGAGCTTCCTCGCTCGTTTCACTCCCTGCGGGATCTGGAATGTCAACACTTGATTGGACAACTTAATTAAGGTGGTAAGATTTGTATTCTACTGGACTTAAGTAGCCCAGAGTACTATGAGTTCGGAAATTATTAAACCAATGCACATAATCAAATAATTCAATATCCAAGATCGATTGATGGGCATATACCTGGTTATGGACAAATTCAACTTTGATAACCTTAAATGTTGCTTCAGCTACGGCAT
>NZ_JAIVAL010000007.1 GCF_020171985.1 Halobacillus halophilus | reverse complement strand
CGAGGAAGCTCACCGTTCCCCCATAGGAAAGCGAGTTATTTCCCCACCAGCCCTTTTCCACATAAAGTAACGGACCCGTTTATCTCGAAACTGAGTCTTCAACAAACGGGAGCTTTACCATAATATTATCACGGAAGTTTAACTGAGCTTATTATTTAATCATCCCCGATACCTTATCGCCTTCCATCCTGCTATACTAGAAGGATCAATACCAATCCTGATAAGGGAGCTGATGAGCATGAAAGATGTCCTTATCCAGTATATGAAACGTTTTTCCGATCTCAACGAGTCTGAATTAAAAAAACTGACCGTAGATGTTCCGGTCGCTGCTTTTAAGAAAGGAACGATCCTTTTACATCAAGGTGAAATCCCGGACAAATGCTATTTTGTTTTACAAGGATGTGTGCGGCAGTATGCCGTTGATGAACATGGAAATGAGAATACGTACAACTTCTTTACAGAAGAACAGAGTGTGACGATTTTTAATCAGCATAAAACGGATAAATCTTCTCCATACTCTCTTAGCTGTTTGGAAGACTGTACGCTTGTGGTAGGGGATTTATCTACCGAACAGGAAAGTTACGACACGCATCCCGTATTAGAGACCATGACTCGCAAAATGATGGAAGAGGACATGGGTGCTATGAGGGATGAATTCTCCGCTTTTATCTCTTCGACCCCAGAAGAACGGTATCGTGCTCTACTGGAAAAAAGACCAGGTTTAGTGGACCGGGTTCCCCAGTACCAATTAGCCAGCTACTTAGGGATCAAGCCGGAATCGCTAAGCCGTATTAAGAAACGCTCAGAAGCGAATCACCTCAGGATTGTGGAGTGAATAGGATTCATCTATCGTTAACTTTGTTCCTCTCCACAATAACCATATACCAAAGCCCAATTCTCCAATGAACATAGGTGCCATAAGAATGAACTCCAGTGTCCCTGTAAAACGTTCCATTTGCGGTAGGAAACCATACATGAAATGAACAAGGAAGTAGCTGAAGCCAGCTAGAATGACTAGAATACTAATGAATTTTGGAATTTTACTGGTATCCAGTGCAATCAGGCCGACAGCGATTAGATGAAGCCCGAAAATAATTAGCCCAAATGACCAGATGGCTTCAAATGCTGTGATGGACGCCATAGCTTGCTGTGCTAAGTTATCTGATGGAGTACCGGACACTGGTTCTTGAACCATATGACTTGCTATAACCAGATGGGAAACCGCAATGGCCAGAACGGCTGTGTAAAGTAACCGGAGCCAGCCGGCTAGTAGTGCGAATCCTGAATGGAAAGGTTTCAGAAACATATAAAATCCCCAGGCAACGATTAAATCCATCATCACAATAATGAGCCATCCAAGGACCTCAAGACGAAACATGGATTGAGAAGCCTGGATGTTTTTTAATGTAGTGAGCGCATCTCCATCTATGACCAATGAACTGTGAACATACCCCTGCGCAAAAAATGCAGCCAAAGTCATGACGAGTAAGGCTGCACCTGATAAGAAAGCTGCCTTCTGCTGCATGTTCTGATTCGTTATTCTTGTTTTCACATAAAATCCTCCTCGAATTTGATTTCATACCTATTGTATTTGGTTTGAGGAAGACTTTCCTTGACTTAAATCAAGGACACGATGTTTTTTAAAAAATTGGAGCTTGATTCAGTTGTAGCAGGGGGAATAGACAGCTTTTCCTGAAAGGTAAAAACCCCGCTCTCGAAGAGGCCGGCACCTCCCGAGAGCGGGGCTTATTATATCTCTACTTGAATGTTGTATTCTTTCATCCATTCATTGATCTGAATCAGGTAATCAAATAACGACTTTGCCTGAGATGGATGAACGTCATCCACTTCTCCCAGAGCAATCTTGTACACCCGTTCTGTATTAATATAGGCTAGAAGCGGAGAGGAGGGATCATTTAATATGGAAATCATCCAATTTTTAACCGCTTCGAAATATTCCTTATCTTTCGTGCTTGGATAGGCACTCTTCTTCCGGTACAGCACGTCTTCTGGCAGATAATCCGATAAGGCCCGGCGCAGAATTCCTTTTTCAATTCCGTCTACATTTTTCATATCGATCGGCACATTCCATAAATATTCTACCAGTCGATAGTCGCAGAAGGGAACCCTTACTTCAAAACCTGTCATCATACTGGCACGGTCTTTCCGGTCGAGCATAAACGGCAGGAAGCGGGTGATGAACATGTAGGACATACGCCGTTGTTTCGCTTGCAGTTCATTTTCTCCTTCGAGAACCGGGACTTCTTTGCGTGCTTCTTCGTAGCGTGCTTTCTGATAAGCAGGAAGATTCAGCTTCTCCTTCATGGAATCGGATAGAATGGCTGAAATGCCCGTCATATTCAGAAGCCACGGAAAGGTTTCGGCATCCAGGAATTCCTGTTTATGAAACCAGGGATAGCCGGAAAATACTTCATCTGCGGATTCACCGGACAAAGCAACGGTCGCGTTCTTTTTCATTTCCGTGAACAACAGGTAAAGAGAGCTTTCAATCTCTCCGACGCCGGGAAGGTCTCTTGCCCTCATCGGCACGAGCAGGTGATCCACCAGCTGCTGAGCATTCAGAATAACCGATTCGTGCTCGGTGCCGGCATACTGGGATACTTTTTCAACCCAGGGCTCATCCCGGTCAACACGGAGGAAATCTTCTTCAAAACTATCATCACTGTTCTCAAAGTCCATAGAGTAAGTGTTCAGCGTTTCCCCTGAAGCCTCAAGCTGCTTCGAGGCAATAGCTGTAAGTCCGCTGGAGTCAAGTCCGCCGGATAGCATGGAGACGACGGGACGATCCGCAAAAAGCTGGCGGTTAACCGTGTCTTCTAAATACGAGCGGATCGTTGAAACTGTAGTATCGAGATCATCTGTATGCTGCTTGCTTTCAAGTGTCCAGTATTGTTCTGTTTTACGTTGGTTATGTTGAAAGAGCACATAATGCCCGGCACGCACTTCTTCTATATCCTTAAAGACTCCCTGGCCAGGCGTGCGGATCGGTCCGAGTCCGAAAATTTCAGCCAGCCCATCTGCATCGAGGACAGGTTTCACGGAAGGGTGCGCGAATAACGTCTTCAATTCTGAACCAAAAAGAATCTCTCCGTTCCGTTCGGCAAAATATAAAGGTTTCACGCCAAGATGATCGCGTCCAAGCATCAGCTGCTCCTTACCTTCGTCCCATACACTAAAGGCAAAAATACCATTTAAGTGATGAACGCAGTCTTCCTCCCATTCTAAATAGGCGTGAAGAAGCACTTCGGTATCAGAGGAACTCTGGAACGTATGTCCCTTCGCCTCAAGCTCTTCGCGTAATTCTTTAAAGTTGTAAATCTCGCCATTATACGTAAGAACGATCGAATGGTCTCCCTTTTGATAGACCATCGGCTGAAGCCCGCCCTCTGGATCAATGACGATCAACCGACGCTGACCGAATGCAGCCTGACCCTTGAGCCAGGTATTGCCTGTGTCCGGACCGCGGTGAGTGATTGAGCTGGTCATATTGTCTATAATGGGTTCCTGATGTTCCAAATGACGAGTCCACGAAACCCATCCTGTAATACCACACATACTGTAACCTTCTTTCTTCATGTTTGTAGCTTAGCGGGTCTTAAGCAGATGCCAAGCGGACCCAGACCTGGAGATAGGGTGGACCTGTTAATGAGCTTCCGCCTGGTCCACGTGGCGGATATGTTTCTGATTCAGCCATACATAAATGACCGAAATGAATACACAGAATCCGCCCACGTAGAAGGGTACGCTGGAATTAAAATGTTCGGCCAGCTGCCCGGCTAAAAATGGAGCAAGAGCTCCTCCTAAAAAGCGCAGGAAGCTGTAGGCAGCTGAAGCGGTGGAACGTTCGACCGGACTTGCATTCATCACCGCTGTTGTAATAAGAGTATTATTATTTCCAAGCAAGGCGCCGGCGACGATGACAGCAGCAATGACCACCCACTGCGTGGACGTCCAGATTCCCATGGCCAGCAGAACTAGAGCAAATAATAACAGCATGAGACACATGGATCCGACTGTGCCGAACAGCCGCTGCAGTTTTGGTGCCATAAAGACGGAAGTAATTGCAAGCAGCACGCCCCATCCAAGGAATACGAACCCAAGGCCATGCTCGTCCAGTCCTAACACAAATGGGGAATAGGCAAGCAGCGTAAAAAAGCCGAAATTATAAAGAGCTGCTGTTATACCAAGAACGAGCAGGGAGCGGTGTTTTAATGCACGAAAAGGATCAAGCAGTGAGCTTTTTTTCTTCACGACCTGAACGGAACTTGCTTTAGGCATGAGAGTAGTCAGTCCAATAAAAGCAATCACCATCAGCGTGGCGACTCCAAGAAAAGGTCCTCTCCAGGAGATCGCCCCAAGCCAGCCGCCGATCAGCGGACCAACCGAGATTCCTAACCCAATCGCTGCTTCATAAAGAATGATCGCTTTAGCATTGCCGCTGTTCGACAGGGTTACAATAGCGGTCAGGGCGGTGGCAACAAACAGGGCATTCCCAAGTCCCCAGCCTCCGCGCAGAGCAACCAGTTCCCAGATGCCGTTAGATAACCCGCCCAAAGCGGAAAATAAAGCTATAATGACAATCCCGGATAAAAGTGTCTTTTTCATTCCGATTCTGGAGGTAATCACCCCGGTTACAAGCATGGCAACGGCCATGACGGCATTGTAGCTGGTAAATAGAAGGGTCACTTGACTTGGAGAAGCATCAAGCTGTTTGGCAATGGCCGGTAAAATCGGATCCACAAGACCGAGACCCATAAATGCGATGATACAAGCAAAAAATACAGCCCATACGGATTTGGGCTGTTTTAAAATACCCGGCTCTTCAGCGACCGTCACGCTGGGCACGGGTTTTCTCTGTGTAGCCATAATTAAAAACTCCTTTCCTGTAGGGAGGAGGAAGTATAAACTTCATCCATCCATATAGTTGTATAATACAAATATATAGTTGTATATTACAATTAAATTGGAAGAAGTGTCAATATCGAGATTTGATGGTATCATCAAAAGATAATCTTTGGATTTGAGGTGTAAGGAATGAGTGACGAGTCTTTGGACTTAATCGAGCGCCAGGTCACGGATTTCATTCGTCGGATCGTCCTGACCGAGAAGACGTACAGCAATTTAGACCGCTCCGCTTATATTCTTCTGCGTCAGTTGTCGACCTACGGACCCGCGGGTGTGAAAACGCTGGCTCAGGATTTACATTTGGATATCTCAACGGTAAGCCGGCAGGCCTCCGTGCTTGTAAATAAGAAGTACGTGGAGAAGATTCCGAATCCGGATGATCGCAGAGCCTATTATTATCAAATTACGGATGTAGGATCTCATGAATTGGAAGAGAATAAACAGAAGCGGTTTGATCGGCTTTCCAGTATATTGGAGGACTGGTCGGACGAAGACAAAAAGAGATTCGGAGAGCTTTTGAAAAAATATAATGATACAGTTAATGAAAAGCTCAACCCTTAATTTGATGCGCACACGTTTTATAGAAAAGATGCTATTTCAGTTTGGGAAAGCTGGAGGTTTCCTGATGGTAAGCAAGCTAAAAGGGCTGGAGCATCTAAGTGGATAACAGGGTGCAGAGATGTTACATTTGAAGTCATCTTCGAAAGAGGGAGATAAAATACGCTTAAAGAGGTGTTCCTATGTTCAAGTGGATTTTATCCAAATTTACGAAAAAAAGTAATACCCCTATACAAAGTAGAACTACCATTCATTCTTTACCTCCGAAGAGTGGCAAGAATAGATCGGAACAGGAAGAAGGTTATGTGAAGGACTGTGATTTAGGCTGGTGCTAAACGGTTCTATTTGTTGCCTTCCGCTTCTTGAGCCGGGAATGATTAAACAATTATGATCCAACCTGCACACGATGGAATCGTGCAAAGATCATTTCATAGTATTTCTAAAGCAAAAGCACCTATCTTCTGTTATCATGATAGGTGCTTTTGGTATGGGAGAGATGAGTCCTGCGCATAGTAAAGTTTAAGCAAAATAATCCACAGTGCGATTTTGTATAAACAAACAGGCTGCTCTACCATATCGTCCGGAAAACAGAACAATAAAACGTAAAGCGCCTCTTCCACCTTTGTAGTTAAAGCTTCCTTAATGAATAAAAAGGTGTGATAAGGCGATCGTATTTGGAGGTTTTTATATGGATAATAACGATATCGTCATCCGATTAAGGTATGCTCTTGATATTAAAGATCAGGATATGGCAGAAATCTTTAAACTGGGCGGAGAGGATCTTACCATTGAAGAAGTGCGTAAGGTTCTTACCAAATCAGAGGATGCAGACGAGGAAGAAGAAAATGAAGATCACATTAAATGCACCAATAGTATGCTGGAGTCCTTCCTGAATGGCTTAATCACCTTTAAACGTGGCCCCCAGGAGCCAAAACCCGGTCAGTCGAATAAGCCGGATCGTTCGATTAAGAATCAGTCCAGTGTGAATAACGTCATGCTGAAAAAAGTGAAAATAGCACTGAAATTAACGGCCGAGGATATTATCGATATTCTCGATGAAGTGAATGTGAAGATTACGAAAGGGGAAGTCAGTGCGCTGCTTAGAAAAGAGGGGCATAAGAATTATCGTCAGTTCGGTGATCAGTATGCGCGGAATTTCCTGCAGGGATTGACGATTAGATATAGAGGTTAGTCTTAAGTGCGGCAATAGAGTATTTAATAATTAACTCATTAATATCGTTGAAGACACGGTTTCTAATTCAATGGAGACCGTGTTTTTTATATTTCAATTGGTTCATATCTTCCGCTCATTTCCAGAGAAATTAGTGGACTGATTCTCCGCACTTGGTCCGAATGTTTAAGTGACTTTCGTGCTATTTCCTTTTCATAACCAATAGAAACCCGCGTTCTCTTTTGAACACGCCGACATTCTACCGAATGCTTTGGTACTATCGAAAGAGTGAGGTGGAAGTTTACTGTCCACCTCAAGATGATTAGATGTTCCTGGTTTATCTATGAACAGAAAAAATTTAAAAGCACGGTGTATAGTGGAGGTTATGGGCGATCATGCTTTTCGAATTAATTGGCCTGGAAGGATCTATTCACATTGAAATGGATAGTCTATTCTAAACTTAAATATTCAGAATATTTAAACATTATATGCCAAAATGTGCTAGAATTTAATAAAAGGAGGTGAATAATACCAATCGAAGCTGAACCATTAGTAGATTTAATAAATAAGGAGGCATAAGAGATAATGGCTAATTTAAAGCAAGTAAAAAACTGGACTGCCGCCTCATTAAGAAGAAAAGATGCCGTAGATTTTGCAGGTTTTTTAACAGATGAAAATGAAGAGTCCATTTACGTGGCGGACAGGCAGGGAACTTGGATCATTCCAAAGACAGACGTGACCTTTATGTAAGAATGGAATAATCCACCGATGAATTTTACGAAGTTTGGGAAACCAGTTCATGTAGGTATTAAAGAAAACGCAACCATTTATGAACTGCGTCCCTGGACGATTAAAAAAGTGCCGGGTGGACTGGGAGGTTCTGAGGTTAAGCAGAATATGGATAAGATCTTCAGCCTTGGAGGAGCCCCTCTGCCTGTGAGTGAACAAACGTACATTGGCGAAAGTCAGGTGGCTGAACTGGAGCGAATGTTTTCGAGAAGGATAGGCTGGGTTCCGGAGGATTTAGCGGATGATCCCCGTCTTAATCCGGTCGGCCAAGTCATGCAGACGGTTTCGAAAACACTTGTGCTAAACGACGGCTTTTGTGATACGGATTAGGGGATTAATGGAATGAATCAAACCATTTTAATCGTTGCTGACAAAAGAGATTTTCATGCAGCAGCCGTATCCGAAGCTTTGAAAAAACGCGGAGAAAAAGTGGAGTGGGTTGATTTTACAGACCTCACGGAATCCTGTCACATGTCCATGTCCATTGAACAGCAGCCGAATGCCAAAATTATTTCTTCCTCCGGACACCCTGTTGAATTATCTGAAGTGAAAACGATTTGGTGGAGACGTCCGAAATCCCCGCAGGATAACAGTGAACTTGATGAAGACACAAGGAATTTTGTACACGGTGAATGGGAACATTTTCTCGATAGCTTTGAAGCATTCGTACCCGGAGTGAAATGGGTAAATCGACCATACGCTAATCGAATGGCTAATCGTAAAGGATTTCAACTCACTGCTGCAAGAGAAGCTGGCTTACGCATACCGAATACACTGATGACCAATGATCCTTCAGCCGTAAGGTCATTAGCTGAAAAAGGACACCCTCTTGTTTACAAAAGGATTGGCGGGGCCTCTCGTCCAATCACAGCCACTAAAGAATTATTACCTTCCGACCTTAACCGCCTTGATTCTCTTACTCAGTGTCCAGCTATTTTTCAAGAACGAATCGAAGCTTCCATGGATATTCGGGTGACAGCTATTGGTCATGACCTCTATGCTGCTGAAATCGATTCCCAATCGGGTTCGTCACAGCTGGACTGGCGATTTGACCATTCTGTTCCTTTTAGGCCTCACTTGCTTGATAAAGAAACAAGTCAGTCAATTCGAAAAGTTATGGAAAAACTTGGAATTCACTATGGCGCATTTGATTTTCGTCTTACTCCTGAAGGAGAGTATGTATTTCTGGAAGTCAATCCGAGCGGCCAGTTTCTCTTTATAGAGTTATTGACTGACATTCCCTTAACCGAACACATGGCTGCCTATTTATCCTTTTAAAAATGATCATTACGTGCCTAGTTAATTAAAAAACTAAATTCAAAGTTTCATATTTTTTCAGGAAGCTTATGCCTATTTGAGTATCAGACAGCAGTATATAAAACTACGGGTAAAATCATTAGTTGGTCCAAGAATTAAAAAGGCCCGTCCTTATTGTAGAGGACGGGCTTTGCAGTGCATACTTAGTTAGCTTTTCATTCCCTGTCAACAGGTATATATCCTTTTTGGTAATATATCTTTCAGCTCCTCATACCCATCCGAGTGGTTCGTGTGAAGAGCGACCTCCTCTAAATTTCTGACGATATAATAGCAATCTACCTCGTAAAGAGTAAACTGCTGATAGCCTTTTATCGTTTGCTCAGCAAATTTCCATATTTCATCGTGGACTTTGGAATCCATTGACTGGGCTAAGAGGCTCAGCATTTCAAATATGGTGATAATAACGGTGGAGTTCTTACCGGCATATTCCCGAATGTAACCAAAGCTCTTAAATAAAAAGTAGTCAAAGCCATCGTATTTTAATTTCAGTCTGACGTGGTTTTCATCATCCACGAGAAAAGGAGAAAAAGAAGTGGCATTTCCTATTTCTTTTAAAAGATCCGTTATTTGGTACAACGTATTATTAACGGTTAACGGATCATTATTCCCAATGGCTTTAACAGCGACTTCCACCAGTTTCTCAAGCCCGAACTCTAAATCCTGAATTTCTGTCTTTTTCGCATCCACACGCACAAGCTTATTATATTTGGATTCATCAACTGGACCACTGCCTTGCCAGTAATCAAATAGCGGGGTGTTATCGAGAATGAATTCACCTATGGAAGCTCTTAATTCAATAACAACATCGTCTGCCTTAGCCTGATCGATTATCTTTTTGAAATCAGCCGATTGTATATGTCCAGAGTCCTTTGACATAATCGTTGTGGCCTCACTATTATTAGTGATTCTATCTATGAATTGTTCATCACGGACTCGATAGGGTTCTGTTTCTTTCAGGAGGGATTCTCTTAACGTATTCTTGGTCGTATTTTTCATATTGGACGTTATATTATGCACCTGCAACCAGGTAGACGTATGGTTAACAAAGTAAATAAACGTCACTGCAGCGGCAAATGTAATGAATACGGATAGCACAGGAATAACGAAATAGGTTTCCTTGCTGCTGTTACTTAAAAACAAAATATTTAACAATACGTAAATGAAGCTTCCGTTAAATATTCCAAGAACGTGCTGCGTGGGGGGTTCACTGATGAAATTTAACACCATACGTGAGGAAAATTGGCCGCTTAACGTGGTAAGAGCGACCAGCAAGGAGTTAATTGTGAAGGCACTAAGAGTCAGCACTCCGCCAATTAACGTAGTGATCAGTAATCGGGCTGTGGTTCCTTCAAACGTGATTGAATCCGGTATATATGTATCAATCTCCAGGTAAAGATCCAGGAATGCGCTGATACATGATAGTACAATGGCTACACCGATGTAACGAATAGGCATCAGCCATAAGGTCTGGTTCAGCTCATTCCTCCGTTCTCTTTTTGTCATAGAAAAATATCTGCTGATGTCTGGTTTTTTCATTCATTTTCTCCTATCTTATAAAATACTTCGATGAGATCCAGGTGCTTTATCCTTAATACCCTGACTTTTGGTCATTTAATCTGTAGTATGTTTGGGGCCAAAGTGGAGGGGGTGTTCAAAGTTTATTATTTTAATCAGCCAGGGACGCTTTCTATTCGATAATGACTATTAATTTATTAGGCGAATTCTTCTTCCTGAAGTAAGATAGGAAAAAACCTCTTCGATCCGCAATGGACTCTATTAATTTTGTTTCATGGAACATGGCATTTGATAACTGACCGTCGAAGATATTGTAAAGTAGTGAGAAATACAATCCGACTAATTCAGTATTGTTCAGTTTTTCATAGGATGTGTGATTAGTCAGAAATAGTCCTCCTTAAATTAATAAAAAGTGTAATGGGCTTTTACCTGTGTATTAAATATTTAAACAATTATTTTTTGAATATTGGAATTTTGATTCTCAATGGAGATAAATGAGAAGAGTGGAGCCGTTCATATGACTTATTTAGATTGATAGAGTTGAAGTCGTGGAGAAAAGGAAGGAGAAGGGAGTTCTTAAGGGTGCGTCGAAAGATACCGCTTCCTGAAAGTAAACATTCTAACTAGTAGTATATCGAATATTACAAAATACTTCCACCTCAGGTCATCCAGATTATGGATGACCTGAGGTGGAAGTTTATTCCTTTATTCTTTATTTATAGAGGAGGTATTGCTCTCTGATCTTTTTGAAGCCTTTTAGTTCTTTCTCCCAAATCTTCTGCATGCTAGAAACCGATTGGCCATTTTCAATTCCTTCACGGACCCAGCCGTTACCGATCAAGTAATCGAAGAAAGAGATGCCGGAGCTGTTTTCTTCGCGGAACTGGAAGTCCGTCGGATACATATCATGAATGGTTTTCACGAGGTGAACGCCTGTTACAACAGGGTTGAACTCGTCACGGTCCAGCACATGCAGCTGAACTCCGTGGGTTAATTCACCAGCATGCTTCGAGAATGCCGGGGTGAACGAGGCTGCTCGGAACCTGACGCCAGGTAAGTCCAGTTTATTCATTGCAGCTGCCAGTTCTGTACTATTAATGTAAGGAGCGCCAATTAATTCAAATGGCCGCGTAGTGCCGCGTCCTTCTGAAACATTGGTTCCTTCAATTAAAGCAGCGCCTGGATAAACATAAGCTGTATCGACGGTCGGCATGTTAGGGGAGGGAGCGACAAACGACATATCGGTGTCGTTGTAGTCCATGCTGCGCTCATACCCGTCCATTTCCACGACCGTTAAATCTGCCCCAATGTCATATTCATTATTGAAAAGTTTAGCAAGCTCACCAACGGTCATCCCGTGGCGTAAGGGGATAGGATAATTCCCGACAAACGACTTGTAATCTGTATCCAATACCGGCCCTTGAACTTTATCGCCGCCAATTGGATTAGGACTGTCGAGGACGATAAATGGAATGTCGTTCTCCTCAGCGGCTTCCATAGCATAGGCCATCGTGTAAATATACGTATAGAAACGTGTTCCAACATCCTGAATGTCGAACATTAACACATCAATATCCTCAAGCATTTCAGGGGTCGGTTTACGGGTTTTGCCATACAAACTGTACACAGGCAGTCCCGTCTGCTCATCTGTATAGAAATCTACGTATTCACCCGCCTGTGCACTTCCCCGCACTCCGTGTTCCGGTCCGTATAGAGCTGTCAAGTCTACATCCTCATCATTATAAAGAATGTCGACAATGCTGTTCAGTTCCTGATCAACACCGGTCGGATTTGTAATTAAGCCCACCTTTTTGCCTTCAATCAGTGCTTTTTCTTCATCTAATAGTTCTTCCACGCCAAGCTGAAAAGAACCATCTTGTTCATCTTTATTCTCTTCCTCGTCTTCGTCATTGTGATCGCCATAGCTTAAGCCTGTACCATACGGGAATAATGTCCCGCCATCCTCACTTGGAATGGCAACGGGCAATTTACCGGTTGGATTGTTTGCACCAAAAATGGTTTCGGCTGTGGCCTCGAAGCTGGCAGCTCTGAAGCCATATTGAGCGATAAAGGCGTCCACTTCCGGATACGCCATAACGTCATATGGATTACGGATGCCGACACCGATTACGTCGCCATCAGTCGTATTCATCACTTCATGCATGAGCTGCATTTGCGGATGATCTTCCGAACGAGTGGATACATTGTAGGTGTAGGTACCAACAATGACTTGATCTGCGTTTTTCACCTGTTCTTTTTGCTCATCAGACAAGGCACTCGAACTGCTCTTAATGAGAGTGGTGTTTTCGTGGTGTTTCTTCACCTGCTCGGCCAATTCCTCACTGAATGAGTTTCCAACCACCACTACCTCTTCATCTTCGTCCAATTCAAGAGGGAGGACGTTGTCGTTTTGAACTAATGTGATGGACTGTTCAGCTGCTTTTTCTTCGACTTGTTTATGAGCTTCAGATCCAACCACCTGTTCGGCTGCTGCGATTTTTTCATCGATAGACGTTGGATTTTCTGATTTGATGATGCCGTGATTTAATTTTAACGTTAAAATTCGCTCCACAGATTTGTTGATGGTGTCCATCTCAATCTCTCCGGAATCAATCGCTTCATAAATGCCATTCGCCACTTTTTCCAAACCGACTGGCATAAGCACGATATCTGTACCTGCTTTAATGGATCGAATTACGGCATCAACAGGTCCGAAATGATCCTGGATGGCGTTCATGTTCAGTGCGTCTGTAATGACCACACCATCATAGCCCATTTCCTCTCTCATCAGCCCGGTCAGGACTTTCTTCGATAAGGTTGCCGGTAGGGCAATTTCCGTGCCGTCTTTTTTCGAGATTACTTTCGTGTCGTCAATCTTAGGGAAGGTAACATGTGCGGTCATAACAGCATCAATTCCTGCATCCATGGCTTTTTGGAAAGGATACAGTTCCACTTCTTTCAAACGTTCTTTATCATGTGGAACTTCCGGAAGCCCTAAGTGGGAGTCAACTGCAGTATCTCCGTGACCCGGGAAGTGTTTAGCGGTCGCGGCTACACCTGTTTCCTGCAGGCCTTTTGTATAAGCTACGCCCATTTGAGCAACAAGCTCAGGGTTTCCGCCGAAGGACCGCACGCCAATGACCGGATTATCCGGATTGTTATTCACGTCCATAACGGGTGCAAGGTTCATATTAATGCCTAGAGAAGAGAGCTCTTCTCCGATTGCTTGTCCAACATTTTGTGTGATTTCCTCAGAACGTGTAGCTCCCAAGGCCATGTTCCCAGGGAAATCCGTCCCTGATTGTAAACGCGTCACGATGCCGCCTTCCTGATCAATGGTCATCAGTAAACCATATTTTTCAGCGGCTGTTTGGTAATCGGACACGAGTTCTGCGGTCTGTTCGGTTGTCACGACATTTTCACGAAATAAAATGACGCCGCCGAGGTGATATTTCTTCACTTGCTCTTCAATCTCAGGCAGCATTTTCGTTACATTTTCGCCGTCCCATTTTCTAAAGTCCGGCATCAGCATCTGGCCGACTTTTTCTTCCATTGTCATGTTTTCCAGTGCATGAGCTACCAGGTCATAACGGTCGCCTTTTTCTTTAACCATGTTCTTACTAATATAAGTATCTCCACCATCACGCTTCGGTTTGACGTGTGCGGCGATCCGGTCTTTATGATCACCGTTCGTAACCGTGATCCACGCTCGGCCCGGCTTTCCGCTAAAAGTAACGGTCCCGTTCTGATCTACCTTTGCGACTCTTGGATTTTTCGAAGACCAATGCAGTCCTTCGTTCACCTTTTTGAAATAACCGTCCTCGTAGACATTTAACGCGCTGAGGTCAAAGCTGTCTCCTTCTACCGTTACATCCGACTGCGGAACATTCTGAAGGATGATCAGATCAGACTTGTTTCCCTCATCTGATGCTGTCGCCGTTGAATTTGAAAACATCGACGGAAGCAGCATACAAATGGTAAGCGTCACGATGAACATCCATTTTCCCATTTTTCTCATTCATCATTCCTCCTTAATTTTATCTATTTGAAAAAGGTGGACCAGCCTAGTGAATGATCCAGCTTTTGCAAAACATGAAAGACTATGTGCGAGATCATGGTGCGTTTTATAGCGGATAATAGGGAAGGGAGAGGAGTGTATTTATTGTAAGCGTTTTCATTTATTACCAAAAGCGTATCGTATATATGATATAGTCGTCTATACCACTTTTGGCCCTGTATGCCTCTTTTGGTCCATTTTTCCATATCTAAATTCCTGCGACATAAGAACCGTTTTGAAATATCATGTCGATTATTTATTAATTCAGTAAAATATTAAATTATAAATATCCAAATATTGTATGACCTGAGGTGGAATAATTTGGTTGTTTATTACCAAACGAAAGAGAAGCAGGGGGTTTTTCCTGCTTCTTTGAACCGTTTTGGTTTCGCTGCTTATACTTCTTTAAAGTTAATGGAATTGATTCGGTCCGTATTCGGATTATAGACAACCGACCCCTGGATAGTGGTTGTTTCCTGAGGAGACTGCATAACGAATTTATAGACTTCTCGAATTCCCCCGCCGTTCACCTGGTTTTGACTAACTTTACTATAATCGGTGACATTATAGTTCGGATAGGCAGCCTGGATGATCTCAAGCAGATATTTTCCCCACTTTTCCTCTTCCAGTTCGGGAGAGGCGATAATGTCGACGTTAATAACGCCTAAATCGATATTGGCGCCGAGAGCCTCAAAAGCTTTTCTATGAAGATTTATCTTGTTCGCCGGGTAATTTGACACTTTGTCGACGACCGTTACAATCACGACTCTTCCGTTCGTAACATTACGAACCTTGATGGCCTGACCGCACTGATATGGTGAATTGCTTCCTACAGCTGCCGTCATATATTGATTGTTCGACCATGGAATGCCGCATTGGGTTACGGCTCCGCCTTCCGTCCAAGTGGCCTGACCTCTTACAGGCTGCCTGAAGTCATAATAGCTTTGCCGATTTGCGAAGTAATGTGGATAAGAATAACGTGAATAAGATGGCTCTTGATAGGGGGCAGGTACATGCGGATAGCCATAGGGAACGTGATAATAGTGAGAATACATCCGTTTTCCTCCTGTTTTTTCATTTATATCCCCATTAGCCTATGCATATAGGAGGGAAGCGGTGAAAGAGGAGAGACTTCTTCGTTCTGGTTCCGTTAAACTGTTCAGGGTAAAAAATAGAAAAACACCTCCATGTAAGTGCATGCATGGAGGTGTTCAGTAGAGGCTATACATTTTGCAGTTCTGATTCGTCTAAAAGTACTTCCGATTTATCGGGATATGTGTTTTCAATGTGCTTTTCACCCCAGGCACAAAGCATATCCAAAGCTGGTTTCACAGACCAGCCGTAGTCCGTGAGCTTATATATAACTTTAGGAGGTACCTGGTTGAAAACCACTCGATCTACCACTCCGTCTTCTTCTAATTCCCTTAACTGCTGAGTGAGCATTTTCTGAGTTATTCCCGGCATTAACCGTTTAAGTTCGCTTGTTCTTAGTTCCTGTTTGATCAGATGGCATAATATAACCACCTTCCACTTTCCGCCTATTACTTCAAGAGCTGCTTCTACTGGGATATTATATTTTTTCATTATAATTCCTTCTTTCAATTTCCATAAAATGATTATTCATTATCGTTTAAAGTAACACAGGGATAAGTATTTATCCAAGCTTAATGCTGCGTATCGGTCCAATCTTTCAAATTGTTCACGACTTCCATTGAGAAGCCATTACATATTTGTACATAAATTCACCTGTGCTCAAGCCTATAACGATACAAATGTTACTTTTTAGTACCTACGTGACTTTAAAGTGCGTACTTCCATAAATCTTTCTACCTTCTATAATGGGGATTACTGAGAAAACGAAAGGCGCCTTCGTGAGTATCACTCAATTAATATGTATAGGAAAGAAGGAGGCTTTTTTAATGAGTTCTCAAACAGCAGCCGTAAATCACAATCAGTCTGAAACCAAAGGAGGCACTCCCGCTTTAATTGCCTTAGCGATTAGTGCCTTCGGAATTGGAACGACAGAGTTTGTGCCCGTTGGTTTATTGTCATCAATTGCTGACGATTTATCTATTTCCATTACTCTCGCGGGTTTATTGATATCAGGGTATGCAATCGGTGTTGCGATAGGGGCACCGGTTTTAACAGCCTTAACAAGTAAAATGAGTCGTAAGTCGTTGCTCATGTCTTTGATGGTTCTATTCATTGTAGGGAATTCGGTGGCCGCGTTATCCACCAGTTTTGGGTTATTGCTCGTGGCACGATTTATTACCGCTTTCTCGCACGGAATCTTTTTTTCCATAGGCTCAACCATTGCGGCAGACTTAGTACCCGCGCATAAGCGGGCAAGCGCCATAGCCTTTATGTTTACAGGATTAACCGTTGCGACGGTTACAGGGGTTCCGCTTGGTACATTCATCGGCCAGGCCTTTGGATGGAGAGCCACATTCTGGGGCGTTGCCTTATTAGGAGTCATTGGAATTATCGCAAGTGCGATCCTAGTTCCCAAAAATTTAAAAGAAGCTCCACCAGCGAAGTTTAGTGAGCAATTAAAGATTCTACGTAATAGCCGCTTAATTCTAGCCTTTGTCATTACCGCATTAGGGTACGGCGGTACCTTTGTTGCTTTCACATATCTGACTCCTTTATTACAGGAGGTTACAGGATTCAGTGCCAAATGGGTGAGTGCTATTCTGCTATTGTACGGAGCGGCTGTAGCAATTGGTAACGTAATTGGAGGTAAAGCTTCAGATAAAAACACCCTAAAAGCCTTATCAACTATGTTCCTGCTGCAGGCGGTGACTTTATTCCTGTTAGCGTTCGCAGCTCCATTTAAAGTCTTCGGCCTGATCATGATTTTCCTTATGGGCTTATTTGCATTTATGAATGTGCCGGGCTTACAGATTCTCGTGGTGAATCTAGCAGAGAAATATGTGCCTTCCGCGGTTAATGTAGCCTCTGCTCTTAACATTGCTGCTTTTAATGTAGGGATTGCTATTGGTTCGTTTGTCGGAGGTTTGATCGTGGATAACTTAGGTTTGATACACACCCCTTGGATTGGCGGTGTCATGGTAGTAGGAGCTGTGTTCTTAACGAGCTGGCTCCGTGGTATGGAACGGAACGCTGCTTAAACACGATATAGCGAGTGTTAATCCCCATAAAATGAATAGAAAAGATTGTCCACCAGGAGAGCAAATCTCACAAAAATAAACTTACAACCAATTAAGAATATTTGTAGTAGATTCATAATAAGATAAAAGAAATACCTATTGGGGCATAGATCCAACAGGTATTTTTTTATGACCATATCCAACCCTTACAATCGGAAAACTATGTAATTCTATATAAATTTAAATGAAATATTTAGAATAATTTGAATTATAATGTAAATTAATTTACAGTTGGTTGTATGAAAGGTTACATATTCGTTTTAATCAAAAAGGAGGGAGCATGATGAAAAAAAGACCAATAAGACAGGGGATTCTATCGGGAATCATGGTGAGTCTCCTGCTTGTTGCAGGGTGCAGTTCAGATGAAGCCGCTGGCGACAGTGATGAAGTTACGCTCGTTTATGCGAGAGGTGTCGACACAACAGAAGGAAATGCGAAGCTGATCGAGGCTTTTGAAGAAGAGCATCCGAACATTAACATCAAGTACCGGGAAATGCCGTCGGACAGTGGGCAGCAGCATGATCAGTATGTTACGACCCTGAGCGGCCGAAGTGCAGAAATAGATGTATTCGATGCGGATGTGGTGTGGCCGGCGGAATTCGCTCAAGCCGGTTACGTTATGGGATTGGACCGGTTTATCGAAGAGGATAACATCGATATGAACAAATATTTCGAAGGAACCGTTGATTCCGTAACCTTCAATGGACGGACGTGGGCGATGCCGAAGTTTACCGACGCCGGTTTATTATATTACCGAAGCGATATCGTAGACGAGCCGCCTGAGACCTGGGATGAACTGAGTGAAATGGCAGGGAATCTTAAAGGGGAAGCAGGGACCAATTTCGGCTATGTTATGCAGGCCAACCAGTATGAAGGGATTGTCGTTAACGCGATTGAATTCATACATGCTTATGGCGGAGAGGTTATTAACGATGTTGGAGAAGTGGTTGTTGATAACCCGGAAGCGATTGAAGGGATTCGTAAAATGACCGAAATCGCCCAGTCTGACTACGTTCCAAACAACATTTTAAATTTTACGGAGCTTGAAACTGAAACCGCTTTTATTCAAGGGAATACGGTCTTTGCCCGGAACTGGCCTTATATGCAAGCTTCTTCAGCGAATGAAGATAAGTCTCAGGTTGCAGGGGATGTCGGTTTCTCCTTGCTGCCTAAAGGTGATGAGCAGTCCGCATCTACGCTGGGTGGCTGGGTCACGATGATCAATAAGTACACGGAACATCCAGAAGCTGCCTGGGAGTTTGTTAAGTTTATGACAGGTAAAGAAGGGCAGAAGATCAGCGCTACCGTAGGAGGCACAGCTCCGACGATCAAATCACTTTATGACAATGAAGCGGTAAAAGAAGCTTCTCCAGTATTTGCGAACGAGGCGTTTGTGGAAACTTTACAGAATGCTGTGCCTCGTCCGGTTACACCGAATTATCCAAAGATTACGGATATTATTCAGATTGAGATCTCAAAAGCCCTGGCTGGAGATGTCTCGCCAGAACAAGCTGCGCAGAATATGCAGAGAGAAATTGAAAACGTTGTTAACGAATAAAAGCGAGAAGGAGGATGAAATATGAGTAAGCGTCGATTCTCGCTTAGCGAGAAGCAGCTAGGGTACGCGATGGTAGCGCCATCCTTAATCCTAATCGCGGTTATAGTATTGTGGCCGATTATGCTGTCGTTTTGGAACAGCTTATTTGATTACCGCCTTAATGATCCGTCTCTTTCCCAGCGTACACTTGGGAGTGAGATTAACATGGAGCGGTATGCGGACAACTATGATTTCGTGAATAAGACCATAGAGGAAATTCTTGCAGAGTCCAGTGCAGAAGAAGTGACGAACGAAGTAGAAACGATTCAGCAGGGAATTAACGAACGGCACAACACCTTCCTGTCTGAAGGAGATCACGAAGAGAAGTTCAATGAAGTATTGGAAACGGTTCGTTCTCACTATGCTGTAAAAGATCAATCACTGAAATACGTATCCATAGATGAGTCCTTTAAGAAAGATTATTCGACGTACTTAACCGAACAATCAGAATCGCTGGCTTCGCTTTCAAGCGAACAAGAGGGGGCGATGGCGACCAGGTTAAGCGACTTATCCGGTCAGATCAAACTAATGGATTCAAGCTTTATGAAGGAGAACTTCGTAGGCTTTGGGAATTATGCTCAGTATCTCCAGGAGTCGAGACTATGGCAGTCCATCGGGGTCACCACGCTGTTCACCGTCGTCTCCGTATTTTTTGAGCTGGTCTTAGGACTGGCCATCGCTCTTTTAATTAACCGGGCATTTTTTGGACGAGGAGCGGTGCGTGCGTCGGTTCTAGTACCGTGGGCAATCCCGACTGCGGTGTCTGCGATGATTTGGAAATTCCTGTATGATGGTCAATCAGGAGTAGTCGCTCACTATTTCGAGCAGCTCGGAATCATTCAGGATGCCGGTCAGCTTCTAACGACAAGTGCAGGAGCGATTTTCTCCATTATTTTCACAGATGTGTGGAAAACCACACCTTACATGGCGTTACTGTTACTGGCGGGTTTACAGACGATTCCGCATCAACTCTATGAATCTGCACAAGTGGACGGGGCGAATGCGTGGAACCGGTTTTACAAAATTACGCTACCTATGCTTCGGTCTACGATTCTGGTTGCGCTATTATTCCGAACGCTGGACGCGTTCCGGGTATTCGACTTGATCTACGTATTAACAGGAGGCGGGCCAGCCAACGCGACAGAGGCGGTTTCCGTTTACGCCTACAAAGTGTTATTCGCCCAGCAGAACTTCGGGGCAGGATCGGCTCTTTCCGTCATCGTCTTTATCTGCGTCGCGATTATCAGTACCCTGTTTATCCGGTTTATCGGTTCTGACCTTATGGCAGGAAAACAAAAAGGTTAAGATACTAAACTTACCCAGTTAGGAGGCGCATTATGCAGCGAAAAGCAGGACCGTGGTTTTACTTATTTTTAATCGTATTTGTCTTTCTTGTCATGTTTCCATTCCTATGGATATTCTTGACATCAATTAAGCCCCTCGGGGATATATTCGGGTCACCTTTTGCGTGGTTCGGCTCTGGGATTTCGTTTCAATCCTATGAATCAGCTTTAACGACGCGCCCGTTGCTTCGTTATATGCTGAACAGTTTTATCGTGTCGGGGGCAACGACGATTTTGGCTATAGGCTGTGCGGCCTTTACAGCTTATGCCGTGACTCGTCTGCCCATCCGGTTTAAGAGTGTGATTCTTGGGGTGGTGCTTGCATCATCTATGTTCCCGCCCATTGCGATTATTTCGCCAATCTACGACTTTGTGACGGATTTCGGGCTGCGGAACACGTACCCGGGGCTTGTGATTCCTTACATCACCATCAGTCTCCCGCTTGCGATCTGGATCCTGGCTACATTTTTCCAGAACATTCCTTATTCGCTTGAGGAATCAGCTAAGCTCGATGGAGCCACTCCATTTCAGACGTTTAGAAAAATCATTTTACCGTTAGCTGCTCCGGGCGTTTTTACAACAGCTATCCTTGTGTTTATTGCTGCCTGGAATGAGTATTTATTCGCTCTCACGATTAATACAAAAGATGCGATGAAAACTGTGCCTGTGGGTATCTCGCTATACCAAAGTCAATATTCCATTCCATGGGGAGATATTACAGCTGCAACGGTTCTCGTGACAATTCCGATTGTGATTATCGTTCTGATTTTCCAGAGAAGAATTGTAGCTGGACTCACGTCTGGTTCTGTTAAAGGATAGTTCAAGGCACAACAATCTAATTAAAAAATTACAGGAGGTCGATCTAATGGAAAGAAAATGGTGGAAAGAAGGCGTTGTTTATCAAGTCTATCCAAGAAGTTTTAATGATTCGAACGGGGACGGCATCGGAGATCTGCGCGGAATTACGCAGAAACTGGATTACTTAAAAGACTTAGGCGTAGATATCTTATGGCTGTCTCCAGTCTATCAATCTCCTAACGATGACAATGGCTACGACATCAGCAATTACCGGGCGATTATGGATGAGTTCGGAACGATGGAAGATTGGGAGAACATGCTGGAAGAGATCCATAAGCGGGACATGCGTCTAGTCATGGACTTAGTGGTCAACCATTCATCTGATGAGCATGCGTGGTTTCAAGAATCCCGTAAGTCGAAAGACAACCCTTGCCGTGATTACTATATTTGGCGTGATGGAAAAGATGGGGCCGAACCTAATAACTGGGTATCCTTCTTTAGCGGTTCAGCGTGGGACTATGATGAAGCGACCGGCCAGTATTACCTCCACCTTTTTACAGACAAGCAGCCGGATTTAAACTGGGAGAATGAACAGGTCAGGCAGGAAGTGTATGACATGATGAACTTCTGGATGGACAAAGGCATTGATGGATTCCGGATGGATGTAATCAATTTAATCTCGAAAACTCCTGGTCTTCCGGATGCGGAGGTTACCAATAAAGATAACAAGTATCAATGGGGAGGAGAGCACTTCGTCAATGGTCCTCGTTTTATGGAGTTCATGAACGAAATGAACGAAAAGGCTCTTAAGCATTATGATGTGATGACCGTAGGGGAAACCCCGATGGTGAAACCCAAGGATGGAGCTGAATTTACCGATAAAGATTCAGGCGTTCTGAGCATGGTTTTCCAATTTGATCACATGGAAATCGATGGTGATCCTGGGAGTCAGGAAGGAAAATGGTCCGTGAAACCGTGGAAGCTTTCCCGAATGAAAGAAATTATGACGGATTGGCAGACTACTTTGAACGGCAAGGGATGGAATAGTCTGTATCTGGAAAACCATGACCAGCCCCGCTCAGTTTCCAGGTTTGGTGATGCGGAGGAGTACCACCAGGAGTCAGCGAAGATGCTTGCGACCTTCTACCAGTTGATGCAGGGGACGCCTTATATTTACCAGGGCCAGGAAATCGGAATGACCAACGTCCAGTTTGATTCGATCGAAGACTATCGAGATGTCGAGATCCATAACTGGTATAACGAGCAGGTCACGGAGAAAGGGAAAGACAAGCAGGAAATTATGCATTCCATCTTTGTAAAAGGAAGAGACAACGCTCGAACACCTATGCAATGGAGCGGCGAGAAGTACGCCGGCTTTTCTGATGCAGAACCGTGGATCAAGGTAAACCCGAATTATACGTCAATCAACGTAGAGCAGCAGCAGGAAGACGAGCAATCTATCCTGAATTACTATAAAGAGCTCATTCAGGTGAGAAAAAATAACCATGTGCTTATTTATGGTTCGTACCAGCTTCTCGACCCAGAAGATGAGCAGGTGTATGCTTATACAAGAGAGCTCGACGGAGAAAAAGCGCTCGTCGTAGCGAACTTTACGAACGAAGCGATTGACTACTCGGTAAGCGAAACTTTTCCTGTAGAGCAGGCCGATTGGCTGATCGGCAATTATCCGGAGGAGAAAGAAGAAGGGGGAACGCTTCAGCTGAAGCCTTATGAGGCTCGGGTGTATCGCGTGCAAACGTCATAGAGAATAAATGTGAAAAACAAGCTGTCCAGGAAACGGGCAGCTTGTCTTTTTAAAGTTGAGTGTTGATAATTAAACAATATTCTCTATCTAGGAATATTTAAGGACCTTCCTAGACAACTCTAGATGTATCACCAATTTGAGAGGTATGTTTTCTTCTGGTCCAATTTACCAGAAAGATACCCACAAGAATAAAAAATCCACCTACAAGCGTAGTGAAATACAGTTCTTCCCCTAACAACAACCACCCGAAAAGTACACCGAAGAATGGTGCGAGGAATAAGAAAGCACTCGTCTTTCCGGGATCTCCTTTCTGAAGAAGGTAAAACCAAATAGTAAATTGAACGACGGAAGCCATAATGGCTAACCATAATGTAAGACTGACGGATTCTAGCGTAACAACTATCTCTTGTTTTTCAAATAGAAAGCTGAAAAGTAGCAAGAAGAGCCCGCCGAATAACATTTGATAGCCTGTTAGAACCCACACATCGAACCTTTTACCATGAACGTTAATAAGAAGAGTAGCAATTGCCCACGATATGGCTGCCAGTAAACTAAGTAGTGTTCCAATTTGGAAGTTTAGTTGGCCGCCTAACGTGATGAAGACGCCTGCGAAACCCAAACTTACGCCGAACCAATGCCTCCTGTTATATCTTGTTTTTAGAAAAATGGTACTAAAAACAATGACGAGAAGTGGATTAATAAACGTTAAGATAGAAGACTGGCTGGCAGGAATAGTGCGTAAACTAATAAAAATAAACCCCATAACACCCGTGGTTTGAAAGAGACCAATCAGTCCAATTATCAACCAGTTCTTCATTAAACGAGGCTGAGGTTTTTTTAAGTATATAACAACACTTACCATGATCATGCCTGCTATGATGAATCTAAGTGCGTTTAATAATAATGGAGAAATATAAGTAATAGCGATTTTCCCTAAAGCGAAGGAAGAGCCCATCAGTGCAGTGGTAATCACAACTAGAATGCCAAAAACGTATTTGTTCATTGGTTTGCTCCTTCTAGGATACATAAAAACAGAAAAAGGATACATAATTCCTTTTTCTGTTTTTATAATTTATTTTGAGCTTTTTAGATGCATTAAAACTTCTCTAGGTTCAGCTCGATACATATAATCAATATTTGCGCTCGACATTAAAATAGTTCCATCCTGGCCGATAACAACCGTTCCGGCTACAGGAAGTCTCCAAGGATTCTCTGAACTATTGTACTCATTCAAGTTGATATTAAAATCATTCTTATAAGTCTCCACGAGATAATCGGGCATTTCAAATAGCAAATTGTAATCCTTTATAACTTCTTGTGCAGGATCACTGACAACTTCATAAGAAAGGTTGTTTTTCTCACGAGTAGTCAAAGATTGATCTGGAGTTTGAGGAGAGATAGCAATCAATTGAGCTCCTTCAGCTTTGATATCATCTAGAATTGCTTCATAAGCCCTTAACTCAAGGTTGCAGTAAGGGCACCAACCTCCTCTATAGAAATTCAAAATAACAGGTCCTTTACTTAGTTCTTTAGATAAAGTTATAGAATCTCCTGTTGCATTTTCCAATGTGAAATCAGGAGCTTTATCTCCTTCTGCCAATCCAGTCGCTGTTCCTGAATCTATAAGCTGATTCGTTGCATGGGTGACATTGTTTGTCACACGTTCTGGAGCTTTTGAAAAAAACTTCTCCCGTACAGCTTTTAGTTCATCTTTTAACATGTTCTCACCTCATGGCTAATGATAATGTTTTTATTTCCAGACTAAAGTTATACGTCGAATACTTCTTTCAAGTGAGCACGAAGTTCTGTGAGATATTTATCAATATCAGGGTTTTTCATGACATCGTGAGCACCGAAGCTTTTCAGTGGCTCAAGACCCACGAATTTGTTCATGTTGTGTAAGTGATCAAGCGCACCTTCAAGGTCCTGACCTTTAAAGAATTTGTCTTGATCATTGAACGCGTATTCCGGAGCGTTCCATGTGGTGGAAAGCATATATTTTCTTCCGCTAATCATGCCGTTGTGACCATACTCAGCATCTCCCCCGAAGAAAACTCCAGGTTCATATACTGCATCGATATAAGATTTAAAAGCCCCCGGTAAGCTGAACCAATTAATAGGAGTTTGGAAGACGATTGTATCCGCCCACATGAATTTTTCCTGTTCTTCTTTCACATCGTATCCATCCTGAACAATGGTAGTTTTGATGTTGTAGGAACCCTCCAAACGGCTGACAATTTCTTCGAACATTGTTCTGTTCAACCTTCCTGGTGCAAATGACCAATACTCATGCCCGTTAATGACTAATATATTTTTCATGATAGATCCTCCTAATAGTTTTATAGTTCGAAAACCATCGAACTGAAGAAAATACTATCACCGTTTTATTTTGAATGCAATAATTAGGTTTACTTTTTTTATGATTAACTAAAAATGCCATAAAAAAAAGAGCCAATGACATGGCTCTTACAGGACTAAATATCCTCTTCGTTTATTTGCGTTACCGTTTGCAATAAACCAGGGAACTTCTTTTCGATTTCTTCTCTTCTGAGAGAGTAGATGTGCTCCTTTCCGTCAATTCTGGCCTGGATCAATCCGGCCTCTCGTAGTACTTTTATATGATGAGAAACCGTAGATTTCGGCAACATCAATTTCAGAGAATAAGCGGTACAATTATTTTCATAACTCTCGTCTAAGCACCGGATGATTTTCACTCTATTGGGTTCGCTTAATGCATGAAGGACTTTTGTGAAATGAATACTTTCTATTGGTGGATGATAAGGTAATTTCATACAGGTAATTTTAATATGTTATTATCCTAAAAGCAAGTTAATGGTATTGGGAATGGCTGTGATTATGGGCCTACCTACAAGGAAACTCCGTGGCCATTAAAAATAGGGTCTGTACCTGTTGAATGACTATCCTGGTATATGAATCAGCCCAACAGAGGAGCAGAAAAAGGATCACCTCTTTTCCACAATCCGCACTAAATGAGCGGCGAAAGATTCGGCAATTTGCTCACCGCTCTGTGGACCATCTTCGCGATACCACTGCATGATCCAGTTTAACGAACCTAAAATAATGAATCGAACGGTACGTATTTCGATGCTTGGATCGAACTCCCCTTTTTCAATCCCTTCGTTGATGATCACATCAAAATAGTTGGCATATTCTTTTCTTTGCTTTAGAGCGTGATCGAGGTGGTCGCCTGAGAAATTCTGGTTGGGTTTGTCCATCATCAAAAACATCGATTTTTCGCTGGTAGAGAGGGTCACATGCGCCTTCACCGCTTTTTTTAATTTCTCGGTGGGTGTTAATGAACTATGAACAGCTTCTTCAATTCTTTCAATGCTTATCTTCATAATCATTTGATGGCATTGATATAGAAGGTCATCTTTATTTTTGAAATAATAGTACATCGAACCCTTAGTCATCAGTAAATTTGAAGCTATATCTTCCATTGTTGTACGGTGAAATCCTTTGGCATCCAGCACAGAGGCTGCAGACCTTAAAATTTCTTCTTTTTTCTTCGCTGCTTTTTTTTCTCTAAATGACAACTTTTGTTCCTCCTTGAATCTGTCGGCTTTTCTATATGTATCTTTTTAAGAGTTGTTTAAATCGTAGAGGAAAAATTCTGATTAATCAAGGTGAAGTTAATTTTTGAATGTATGTTTAAAAATTAAATGTATTGTCAAATAATCTGAAAATTGTTAGTATTATTTTCGAAAGCAAGAACAAAATGTTTAGGACTGTTGAAAGGAGTTGTATCGATTGTCTTTGCCTCTTGAAGGAATTCGGGTCTTAGATCTGACAAGATTACTGCCAGGACCATATTGTTCGTTGCTGCTTGCTGATTTTGGTGCAGATGTGATCAAGGTGGAGCATCCTGAAGTTGGTGATTATGCCCGCTGGAGTTCTCCGAAAGTAGGCGACCAGAGCGCCCTGTTTCTCTCTCTGAATCGAAATAAACGCAGCATCACACTGAACCTTAAGGAAAAAGAAGACCAGGAAGTATTTTTGGAATTGGTTAAAACAGCAGATGTATTGTTAGAGTCCTTCCGCCCGGGGGTGATGGAACGTTTGGGGCTCGGATATGATGTCCTGAAAAAACAGAATCCAAAGCTGATTTATTGTGCGATAACAGGTTACGGTCAAACAGGCCCCATGGCAGATGAACCTGGACATGATTTGAATTTTCTCAGTTATTCTGGCCTTTTGCATCTGCAAGGACAGTCTGGTGAAAAACCAATGATTCCATCGGTTCAAATTGGAGATTTAGGCGGGGGAGGCTTAATGGCTGCTGTTGGTGTATTGGTCTCCATTATAGATGCTCAAAAATCCAGCAAAGGACAATTCGTGGATGTCTCGATGCTTGATGGAGTCATATCCTGGATGCAAACCATTCTTCCGGATCGTTGGGCAAGTGCTGAGCCTTTGCCTGATCGCGGGGAACTTTTATTGAATGGCGGAAAAGCCGCCTATGAAGTGTACAGAACCCGTGACGATCGTTTTCTCTCAATAGGTGCTCTTGAATTTAAATTTTGGAAGAACTTTTGTGAGAGGATAGGCAGAGAAGAATTCATCGATAAACTTGATGCCCCAATAGAAGAACAACGGCGTATGAAACTAGGGATTGAGCAATCCGTTCTTCAAAAAACATTAAAAGAATGGATGTCTCTTTTTGAAGGAGTTGACGCCTGTGTGGCTCCGGTTCTCACACCTGAAGAAATGGCGGAGAATGAGCAAGTGAAGCAACGAGAGATGGTAGAAGAAGTTACTCATCCCCAATTGGGATTGATGAAGACGATTAGCAATCCAATAAAATTGTCAGGTGAAAAGGGGAAAATTCGGCACCACCCTCCTCAACTTGGTGAGCATAATGAGGAAATCTTACAAGAAATTGGATATTCTAACCAAAAGGTATCGAAAGGAGAATGAAAGAATGAGAGTTCAAGATTCTATCGCAATTGTAACAGGGGGCGCATCAGGACTAGGCGAAGGGACTGTAAGACAAATCGTTGAAGGTGGTGGAAAAGCATCAATTTTAGATATGGCAGAAGAGAAGGGCCGTAGGTTAGTGGAAGAGTTAGGAGAGAATGTGATTTTTAGCAAGACAGACGTAACAAACGAAGAAGAAGTAAAGAAAGCCATGGATAGGACGGAAGAAAGTTTTGGTTCTTTTAATACAGTGATCAACTGTGCTGGGATCGGAATTGCAGAGAAAACGGTGAGCAGAGGGCGCGCTCATAGCTACGAGAGCTTTAAAAAAGTAGTGGAGATTAATCTAATGGGAACATTCAATGTCATTCGTCTTGTTGCTGAAAGACTTGTCGGTAATCCTGTAAATGAGAATGGGGAGCGCGGGGTCATCATCAATACAGCTTCTGTAGCCGCTTATGAAGGACAAATCGGCCAGGCGGCTTACAGTGCATCTAAAGGAGGAGTCGCCGGCATGACGCTTCCCATCGCGCGGGACTTAGCCAAAAGCGGAATTCGAGTAGTAACCATTGCTCCAGGGCTCATAGACACACCACTGTTCGGAGGGTTGTCTGATGAAATGAGAGCGTCTTTGGAAACACACATACCCTTTCCATCCAGGTTAGGTCACCCTACAGAATATGCCCAATTAGTTTCATCGATTATTGAAAACGCTTACTTAAATGGTGGAGTCATTCGCTTGGATGGTGCTTTGCGAATGCCACCTCAATAGAGATTGCAGATGTTTCACTTAACGAAAAAGCTGACTTTTTCATGATAACCAGAGAATTTAGATTTGCTTTAGAAGGTGAAAAATTTAAATAAGCACGAAGGGTAGAGATGATTTATTCGAGAGGTAGTGGTAGTAGAAGCAGTTCGTACTCCGGTCGGAAAAAAGAATGGAATGTTGAGCAACGTGCGTCCTGATGATATGGCGGCAGACCTATTGAAAGATTTAGTCGCACGAACGGGAGTATCAAAAGGTTCCATTCAAGATATTATATTGGGGTGTGTCTCCCAGGTAGAGGAACAAGGGGTGAATATCGCGCGAACGGCAGCCTTAATGGCAGGATTTCCCGTTCATGTGCCGGGAACAACGATTGACCGTCAGTGTGGTTCAGGACAGCAAGCCATCCATTTTGCCTCCCAGGCGATTCTCAGCGGGGATATGGACATAGTTATAGCCGGAGGCGTTGAAAGTATGACACGTGTGCCATTGGGAACTTCCCGGCAACATGCGGTTTGGAGTGAAGCATTAACCTCGAAATATGAAATGATTCATCAAGGTTTATCGGCGGAAAGAATCGCTGAAAGATGGAATTTCACGAGGCAAAGGCTGGATGAGTATGCTTTTGAAAGTCACCAGCGGTCCGTTCGAGCAAGAGAGGAAAATCGCTTTGGTCGAGAAATCCTGCCTTTAGAGGTTCATCTCGAAGATGGAACGACAAGCTTGGTTAAGCATGACGAAGGACCAAGGGATGATACCACCATTGGAAAATTGGCAGCGATTCCTCCTGCTTTTAAGAGGGATGGGGTTATTCATGCAGGAAATTCGAGTCAAATGAGTGATGGGGCAGCGGCTTTGTTGCTGATGTCGAGAGAAAAAGCAGAAGAATTAGACCTCAAGCCCAGGTTCAAAATTTTAGCTCGTTCTGTTGTAGGATCAGACCCTACATTGATGCTTACGGGTCCTGTGGAGGCTACCAAACAAGTTTTGGAAAAAGCGAACTTCTCTATCAAGGATATGGATACCTATGAAGTTAATGAAGCATTCGCACCTGTACCCTTATACTGGCTTCAGGAAATGCAGGCAGATCCACAAAAATTAAATCCTAATGGAGGTGCCATTGCATTGGGGCATCCACTGGGAGCGACAGGGGCAAGGTTAATGACTTCTATGATGTATGAATTGGAAAGAAGCGGTGGCCGCTATGGTTTACAAGCGATCTGTGAAGGAGGAGGAATGGCAAATGCAACCATCATTGAAAGAATCTAAGACGAAAAGGAACCACGGGAAACTTGAAGAATTGGACAGACCATTTATTACGGAGAGTCATGATATTTTCCGCAAATCCTTACGATCCTATTTGGATAAAGAGGTGCGCCCTCATTTCGAACAATGGGAAGAGCAGCGCCAGTTGCCGCACTCCTTTTGGATGCAGCTTGGAGAGTTAGGGTTCTTGTGTCCCTGGTTGGACGAGGAGTATGGAGGGATGAATGCTGATTTCGGATACTCCGTTGTTTTTGCGGAAGAAATGGAAAAAGTTGGGGCGGGGCTCAGTGGCCCCGGGTTACACAATGATATCGTGATGCCTTATATTTCTTCTTTTGGTACGGAGGATCAAAAGAAGAAATGGCTTCCGAAAAGTACGACTGGGGAACTCATCTCTTCGGTAGCTATGACTGAACCGGGGACAGGCTCAGATCTGGCTGCTATCAAAACCACTGCGGTAAAGGACGGAGATGAATTTATTCTCAATGGGGAGAAGACGTTTATCACAAACGGTGCTACGACCAATTTTGTAATTGTGGTTTGTAAAACAGATGTAGAAGCGGTACCTGCTCATAACGGCATTAGTCTCCTGGTCGTAGATGCCACCGAGGGAGTAGTTCCGGGTTTTAAAAAAGGGAAAAAATTGAATAAAGTGGGGCAGCATGCGAGTGATACTTCGGAATTAATATTCGAGGATTGTCGAGTCCCTGTCAGTCATCTGCTGGGAGAAGAGGGGAAGGGTTTTTATTATTTAATGGAAAAACTTCAACAGGAAAGGCTGACCGTTGCTATAAGTGCCCTGACATCTGCTGAAAGAATGCTGGAACTTACTATGGAATATGTAAAACAGCGGAAAGCATTTGGTAAACGGATTAGTGACTTTCAAAATACCCAGTTCAAAATGGCCGAAATGGCAACAGAAGTCAAAATCGGGAGGACTTTTGTCGATCAATTAATTGTAAATCATATCGGAGGGAAGAACATAGTAAATGAGGTATCCATGGCTAAATGGTGGACCACTGATCTGGCAAAAAAGGTAGCGATGGAATGTATGCAGCTTCATGGAGGTTACGGTTATATGGAAGAATACGAGATTGCCAGGAGGTATAGAGACATTCCAATCACATCCGTCTATGCCGGCACGAATGAAATTATGAAAGTCATTATCGCTAAAAACCTGGGCTTATAGAGTGACGGAAAGGGTAGCTAAAAGGGGGTTCATACTGGAGTTATCTCTTTAAAAAGCGAGAAAATCAGACAGGGAGTTTATAAGGGGAGATACTAATAAATCTTTCAATAATTCTACCTTTACTAGGTGTTTTATCCTTACTTTTAACTGGCTGTAATAGCAGCTTTAATGAAATCCAGACCATAGAGAATCCAACACCTGAAGATTTTTTGGATAATGAAAATGCAGACATAGTTCTTCTTGGTGGAGTTATTTATTCAAATGCCCAGGATGTGGAGTGGGTTCAAGAACTAGATTATAAAATAGATGAGCAAATAGGAGAAGTAACTAAGAAAACGGATAAGGGTAGTAATTTTACTAACGGTACAGCAAATAAATTGCCGGTTGGAGTTAAGTTATACGACACAAACACACAAGTAAACATAGCAATTGTGAATGACAAGCATATACCATATCTTAAAATGATTGAAGGCTAATCCGTTGGTGATCCAGTGAAGGGAAAAATTATAAGCAGTAATAAATGTCTCGAATTCAAGTCTTCGGTTAAAGGGGGCAATTGCTCAGTAAACCGATAAATTGCTTTGGGTAAAAATTGATAAGTGAGTTAATAAGCGAGTCCACCATATACAGGGGTAGGGCTCTTTTTATTGGAATAAATTAGGTTAAATTACCTTGCTTTACGATGTAAGTAGTTATACAATGTAATTACTACTATTTGGAGGTAATGCAATGGACAGAGAGCTGATGAAAGGGAGCATTGAAATCTTGTTGCTATCGATCCTGGCGCAAGCAGACTGCTATGGATATGAAATGACTAAAAAGCTCAGGTCAATGAGTGAAGATGCCTATCACATGAACGAGGGGACCCTGTACCCGGCTTTGAAGAGGCTTGAGAAAAAGGAATGTGTGACCTCATATTGGAGTACGGGATCTGCTGGTGGACGGAGGAAGTATTATTCCATTACCGAAACAGGACGTATGATATTGGCCGAAAAACTTAAGGATTGGAAACAGATCAATTCATTAATTGAAAATACAGCGGGGGAATTTTAATGAAGGAGATTGAGCAGTATGTAGATGAAATCACCAAGGAACTACCTGATGAGGAGAAGGAAGAGTTGAGAGAAGAGATGGTCGGACACCTCGAGGAACATTTGAAAGAGCTTCTCATCCAAGGGTATTCAGAAGAGGAAGCTGTGCGTCTGGTAATTGACTCATTTGGCGATGAGGTCAAGCTGAACCAGGAGTTCAAGAGGTCTTTTTTTCCAACCTATAAGCTGGTTCGTTTCGCGTGGTCTGTCGTGTGGACGGTTGCAGGTCTCGGTTTGCTCTCTTACTTTGCCATGGAGTACTATCATCCTGAGTTTGATAATGGATTTCCCTTGGATAGCCTTTGGATGGGAATGTTTTATATAGGCTCTCTCGCTGGGGCTGGTGAATTGATGCATCATTTGCTGCAAGAAGAAATCAAATGGAAGTGGATATTAAATCCTTGGGTGTTTTTTATGGTGCCGTCGTTGATGATTAGTGGGCTGCAAACATCGATGCTGTTTACCCAGCCTGAACAATATCAGGATGGGCTATGGTTAGATTTATATGCTGTTGCGATAGGGGCAATGGTGTATGTTTCGGCAAGGCAGCTATTTAATGGTCTTTTTCTAGGAGGTCACAAAGCGAAAAGAAATGTAGTCAAGTAAGGATCCGGTGGAATTTATTGAAAAAATGCGGTGGTCTGAGTGTTGCTGAATGCGTTGGCTGTGGTGATGGTTGCGGGTAGCTGATACTAAATGTTCTAGAACATCTAAAACGAAAACTGGAGAATTCTTCTGATCATAGAAATGATTGTTCTACTTTTGTCTTCTATATTGCGGGGCTTGGTTATGTACTGATGCTGTTTAACTTATATTAGATTTAGAGATACGTTAAAGGAGGATTTTTATGGATGCATTAATGTATTTATTTCTTGCGGCACTATTAATCCCATCGAATATATTCATAATAATATGGCAAAAAAGTGGGCAGTTTCCCCTCTGGTCTTCTGGTGTTCTTTTAGCAGTCCTGGGCATAGGGATCGGCTTTGTTGTTGGTGCAATCCTGATAGGTCCCGGTAATGCCGGACAAGGCGGAGCGATAATGTCAGCTTTTGTGGGGCTTGTTATCATAGCTAATGGATTAATATATGTTTTTATAGGTCTTGTATTGGTCATCGGAAAACTATTTACTAAAAAGAATACTCCAGGATAAGAGAAACCAGAGTCACGCAGATTTAACACGTGACTTGGTAGTTAATTTCGAATAAGAGTGAAGTGATGTCAGTCGCTTACAGCGCTAAAAGGTGCGTTTAGTTAATAATTCCTACAAAATATCTTGAAATCAAATCTTACTGTATTGGGAGCAATTGCTTAATAATAGTGATCGTCTTTTCTTAGCCATTTGGATAGTTTCTAAATCCCTTGTACCTTTATCATAAATTAGAGCGAGGAGTGACGTTTGTTGAAAAAATATTTAGCACCAATCTCTTTATTATTAATGACCACTTTTATAGTTATATATTTTTTTGTTCCACAAGCAATGGATGCATTATCTAGTCCTTATAACACGTTACTATTGCTAATTATCTTATTGGGTGCTTTTATTACTGCACTATTTAGTGAGAGAGGGCGTTTAAAAATAATTGCTTTATCTATCTCTTCTCTTGGAATGTTAGGTTTGGTGTGGGCATTGATTTATATTATTGGAATGATATTGTTCGGTAATTTTGGGACGTAAAACTTGTAAAAAACATCTTCATTAACGGGTACAATTGTTCAATAAGAACTCTCTCTTTTTTGCTAAGGGCATGGTTAGTTAAATACTTAAATTCTAGATAATTCATTCATACATATTAATTTTGAATCATAAAAAGAATCATAAATTTACCAATTTATGTTAATGTATCACCAAGGAGGTTAATGGTTAGAGTGAATTGAGAAATACCTCCTACTGTTTTGCGATAGAGGATTAATGTCTGATTTTAGTGTAAATATCACGGTATAATGTAAGCGTTTTCTGTGAAGGTGAGGTGGTAAATTGATTAAGAAAATGTGCATATATAAGTGGAAAAATCCCCTCTTACTTCTTACAGGTGTTGGCATTTCAAGGTTAGGTTACTTCATTTATCTTGTGGCTATTAATCTGTTAGTTTTGAAAATGACTGGTTCAGCCACAGCTATTGCTGGACTTTGGGCTATCAGTCCACTTGCAGTGATCCTTACACAGTTTTGGTCAGGGAGCATTGTCGATAGAAGTAATAAACGTCACCTAATGATCGGTATGGATATAATTCGTGCAGGAGCAGTTGGGGTCATTCCACTCCTGCCTAATGTTTGGATCATATACTTCATGTTATTCCTCATCGGTGTGGCGAAAGCATTCTTCAATCCTACTTCGATGACTTTTACAACCCAGCTTGTCCCAAAGTATCAGCGTAAACGGTTCAATTCCATTAATAGTCTGATTACTTCAGGGGCATTCATTGTAGGTCCTTCCATTGCAGGTATCTTAATCATGATAGGTTCTGTTGACTTTGCAATTTACATAAATGCATTTTCTTTTTTGGTTTCTGCTTTTTTTCTATACCTGCTACCTAATGTGGACAGTGAAGTTGAATTAAATAAGGGAAAGCTTTCAATAAAACAGATGCAAGAAGACTGGAAGGAAGTCATTGATTATGGCAAACAGGAAACGTTTATCATTTCAGTTTATGTATTATATCTTGTCACCACTGTTTGCACATTAGCCATGGATTCCCAGGAAGTCGTATTTACCCAGCAAGTAGTAGGTGTATCAGAGTTTCAATTCAGTCTATTAGTCACGATTACTGGTATCGGTTTTGTTTCAGGGTCATTATTGATTGCTGCTGTTTCTAAGTATATCTCTATAAAAAACTTGATTGGGATAGGGTTTCTTTTGGTGTCTGTAGGTTATGGAATATACGCATTCTCACATACATTCGTGATGTTGGTCATAGGCTTTATTATTCTCGGGTTCTTCAATGCATTTTCGAGTACTGGAATCCTTACGTTCTATCAAAATAATATCCCTGTTGAACGTATGGGGAGGATTACGAGTGTTTTAGGTGTGCTCCAAAGTATAGCTCAGATTGCTTTCATTTTATTCATTGGTTTACTCGGGGAATGGTCTTTGCGTTATACGATTATAGGGATGGCAGCCTTTTTGTTTATTACTTCCATAGTCATTGTTTTATTGGTGTATAAGCGATCCAAACAAAAGTATTTTTTGGAAGATGTTTCAGGTATTTGATTCTTCAATCCATATACTCACTGATATAACTTTTAATTTTCTTGATTCCATTGTTAGAAATCTTGAATCTAATTAACTAAAGAGAGTTAGTGGAATAACCCCCTAGAAATATCTTGATTTCAAGTCTTATAGTAAAGGCGGCTATTATTTAAAACAAGGGGGAGATGTATTGAAAAAGGCTTTAGGTTTAATGATTCTTGTTTTTATGTTTTTGTTTGCAGTTGGTTGCTCTTCAAATGAAGAAGTTGCTTATAGCGGGGAAAGTGAACATTGGGAAGTGGATCTAGGTATTAATGAAGATAGTCCAACTAAATACAAAGAGTTAGTGATCCACTATAAGGGAGACTTAAGGGATTTGAAAACGCTTGAAAAATTGGAGTATTCCTATAAAATAGGGTCTTCTGGGGGTACTGTTTCTCAAAGTTTCGAGGGAAGTTCTCCCGAAAAAAAGAGATTTTCTACTACAATTACTAATAATGACGATGAAATTGAATCAGTTCAAGATACAATTAATGTTACGGTTCAATGGTTAGGAAATAAAGAAACCATCCAATTGAAATAAGAATTCCTTGAAAGAGAGTCTTCCAGATATGGCGGCAATTCTTTAATAATAGGGCAGTGGCTGGAGTTCTTAGTATTTGCAAGTTGGCTGATTAGAAGGAAAACTATTATAACTTTATACACCTTCAACAATTGGGAGGGTAACAATGAAAAATAATAGATATAAGGAAAAAGTCCAACAGAAATACAGAACAGAAATTAAGAAAAAGAATAAAGATAAAAATGCCCATTATTCCCTTTTGGGAATCATTATTATTGTTCTAATCCTTACAATAATTGCGTTCTATTTAGGAATATTTGATGATGGTTCAGAATTCATCCCTTATCCAAAAAATTAGAAATTCATAAAAAGTCTGTTGATTACCTCGAATTCAAGTCTTTCTGTAAAGGGAGCATTTGCAAAATAAGCCCCTAGCTTATTTACATACATATTTAGGGTTTAGCCAGGATTACAGGATTACCATGTAGTTAAGAGGGGGAAGTTCGATGATAATCAGGAAACCTAAAGCTGATGAACTTGAAAAAGTTATTTCTTTATCTCCAAAAGCAATGTTCGATGGGACATTAGGTAAAGTAAAACCTACTACTGAAAAAGCTGCTCAACTTGTGGATTCTCTTCTAGAAAGGGGAAGTTATTACTTAATTGCGACAGATGGTCATGAATTGATGGGCTGGATACTTTTGGGGAGCAGTAAAGACCAATTCAAAGATAAAACAACCGGATTTATTTATGAGTTGTTTGTATTAGAATCATTTCGGGGTAGGGGAATTTCCAAAAAGCTAATGAGGTCTGGAATTGATTCTCTTAAAAATGAGGGGTATTCTGAAATCCGATTAAGTGTATTTTCTGGAAATAAAGCTATTGAACTATACGAGAAAATGGGCTTTAACAAACGAACTGTAACAATGAGTTTGGAGTTTTAGGGTCCTCATACGTATATATATCGAAGTCGAGTCTACACCTAAAGGGGCGATTATCTAATATAAGATAGTCGTCTTTTCTTTATTTTCGAGAATTAAAAAAGCTTGGTTTGGGAGAATCAAACGTTACTATAATCCTTTAATCTTACCTTGAGTATATCTAGGGGCTTTGAAATAATAAGCATTAGTCTATATATAATTTATTTGAAAGGAGGAACAAATGAATCAAAAGAAGATAGGTTTTATAAATGTAAAACTATGGCCAATCATACCTTTCGTATTAGTTTGGGAAATATCGTATGCGCTATTTTCAATTGGTTTTAATTCCAGTGAATTAACTTCTGATATAGCAGATATTGCATTATACATATTTATTTTTTTATGGATGTACCTAGAGCTATCCAAAAGAGGGATGAGGTTTTCAAAATTAAGCACTAAAAATGATGTCAAGATTCCTTTGATAAGAATGCTTTCCTTTGTTCCATTAGTAAAAATAACCGCAGCAGCCTTATTTATGACTCTTGGCGTTTCCATTCTTTTTGCATATCCTGACATAGGTGATGTCCCTTTAGCAGATCAAAGACTGCAGAACCAAGCTTTGCCTTCTAATATTCTGTTGAGAATTACTTTAGCTGGTGTGTTAGCTCCAGTTATAGAAGAGCTATTTTTTAGGGGAATGATGCTTAACAAGTTTGTTATAAAATACGGCCGTATCAAGGGGCTGGTATTCACTGCAATCTTATTTACTATTGGTCACCCCTTTAGTTTCTTTAGTGCTTTCTTAATGTCTATATTGTTCTCAATAGCTTATCTGAAAACCGGTAAAATATATGTTCCTATAATCTTACACTCTTTTGGGAATCTCTTAGCTTTAATGAATGAACTCTACCTTTCACCTATTTTAATGGGGAGTGAGGAAACCCAATCATTACCTACCCAAATGGATTTGATTGTAATTGGTATCATTGCTGCTACATTACTTTTTGCGACGGTGATTGGATTAATCAAACTTTATCCAAGGGAAAAAGGGATACCATCTTCAACTCAAGGAGAGTTTTTTCTAGATAACTGAATAAACATTTCTAAGTTCAAATAATCGTGAAACCGAGTCTTAAACAAACGGGGCGATAGGTGGAGGAATTAAAGAAGGGGAAAAAGCCTGGGAGGCTGCTCTTAGAGAAGTTAAAGAATAAACAGGAATTACAGATCTCTCGCTTTATAGCTCCGGATACATGGGGAGAAGTATCGACTACAGTACCCAATAATTATAATAGAAGATAAAACAACCGGACGTACGTTGTTCGGTTTTTTAAATTTTTTTGTAAGATATTTGAGTTTATCGCGTCTTATATGTAAGGAGGTGAGATGGTGACACAGCTTGAGGATATTTATCATACATACTTTAAAGATGTATTTTTATATGTGTATAGTTTATCTGGCGATAAGCATCTCTCTGAAGATATCACGTCGGAAACGTTTATGAAGGCATTAGCATCACTGGACAGTTTCAAAGGGGATAGTGATATTCGCGTTTGGTTATGCCAAATTGCCAAAAACAGTTATTACTCTTATTTGCGTAAGAAAAAAAGCTTTGTAGATTTTGATTCGGTACCAGAATCACCAAGTGGAGACAATGTAGAACAGGAAATAGCCACTTCAGAAGCGACTATGAAGGTAAATGAAATGATCCAGAATTTAAAAGAGCCATACAAAAAGGTCTTCACGCTCCGTGTATTTGGAGAACTGTCATTTAAGCAAATTGGCAAATTGTTTGCCAAAAGTGATAACTGGGCTTGTGTTACTTATCACCGTGCCAGGGAAAAGATTAAAGCGCGATTGGGGGATTATCGATGAAAATCAGCTGTAATGTGATTCGGGATATACTGCCGTTATATGTTGAGGATATGGCAAGTCAAGATACTAGAGATCTAGTTGAAGAACATATAGCTTCTTGTGAAAACTGCAAAAAACGACTTGAAGAAATGAGGACTTTTGAAGAACCGCCAGTAGATACCGATATAGCTCCCTTAAGAAACATACAAAATACATTGCGAAGAAAAAAGCTGCAAACGATTATCCTTTCAGTCATGGTAACATTGGTTTTTGCAGTGGTTACAATGGCTTATCTGACAACGCCTGAATACATTCCTTATAATGAAAATGCGGTTTCAATTATTGAAAAGGATGACGGAACAGTACTTTTGAATTTTAGTGAAGAAGTCTCTGGATTTAATGTAAATCAATCTCCTGCAGCCGACAATTCAGGTTATGTCTATGATATAACAACATGGGAAACGATTTGGGACCAGAAAATAAGCAAAAACCAACTGGAAAATACGGTCTTAAACCCGAATGGAGAAACGGTCTCTTCCATCTATTATTACAATACCGATGGAAGTGAAAATACGTTAATTTATGGAGATTCAATAACGAATGGTTCTGTCGTGACGTTACCCCGGCTAGTCTTAAGCTATTATGTGTTGTTTGCTATAGGATTTTCACTTATTTGTGGAATTGGATGGGCCCTATTCCGTAAGAACGAGATAATAAAAAATGGACTGGAAATAATTATTCTATTGCCGATCTCCTACATGTTGGCTCACTTACTTATAAAAGGTCTTCACTCTGCCACTTACCTTGCTGGACGAGACTTTTATGCAATATTACTAGTCACAATTCCTTTATATTTTGCATTGTTAGCTGGAAGGAACATATTAAAAAAATTATCAGTTAAGAAGCCGAAAAGCACTTTATAATAGTTGTCGCTTTCACTAGTTTGTAATAGCCCCACCAATCAGCGATTCTTTTCTTCATTTAAGTTCTATATTACTTAATTCCGAAGGGTCCCTGATGGATTTAGATTTCTAAAACATGTTCAAAAAGTATCTTTTGAATGGGGGGGCCCCAAAATTCTGCTGATCAGAGTCTATCTTCAACAAAAAGGGGGGTGGGGTCGAAACTCTAAAAATTGATTTGCTCTAGTTCTCTAATAAACTCAGAAAGGTTGATTGTATGAATAATGGTATGACACGGCTCGAAAAATATGCTGATATTACTGTAGAGATTGGTCTGAACCTTCAAAAGGGCCAGACGCTCATTATTGATGCCCCGATCCACGCCTCAGAGTTTGTACAGCAGGTTGTGAAAGTGGCTTATGACAGAGGGGCGAAGGTTGTGATGGTGGAGTATACTGATGAACAAGTTTTGCGGACCAAATATGAAAAAGCGCCAGAAGAGGGACTGAAATACTACCCTGAATGGAAAGCAAAGGGGTACGAGAAAATGGCGGAAGATGGTGCAGCCTTGCTGCAAGTTTTTTCTCCAAACCCAAATTTATTAAAAGACGTGGATCCTGAACGTGTATCTATGGCACAAAAAGCAATTGCAGAAGCATTGCGTCCATTCAAGTCTTATCAAATTTCAGGGAGAATGAACTGGTGTATTGCAGCGGTACCATCAAAAGAGTGGGCCAAGCAAGTATTCCCTGATCATTCCGAAGAAGAAAGTATGCAAATGCTTTGGGAACAAATTTTTGATGTGACACGAACAAATACAGAATATCCTGTGCAGACGTGGAAGGACCACGTTGAAACGATGAATAGGTCGGTACGCTTTCTGAACGATCACAACTTTAACAAGCTCCATTACAGATCGAAGAATGGAACTAGATTTTCTGTTGAATTACCACCTTTACATAAGTGGATGTGTGCGAATTTCACAAGTGAAACCGGGATTTCATATGTTCCAAACATACCGACGGAAGAAGTGTTTACGGTTCCTAAGAAAGGTAGTGTGAACGGTGTTATTCACAGCTCTATGCCTTTAAACTATAATGGATATTTTATCTCTGGATTCTCCTTAACATTTGAAGAGGGAAAAGTGGTAGATTATAGTGCCGAAAAAGGTTATGAGGTGCTTAAATCAATATTAGAAACGGATGAAGGTGCGAAATATTTAGGTGAAATAGCACTCGTTCCGCATAACTCACCGATTTCTAATTCAGAGCTTGTCTTCTATAATACGTTATATGATGAAAATGCGTCGTGCCATGTAGCGCTTGGTGAGGGTTTACCAATAGCATTAGAGGACGGACCAGAAATGAGTAGAGAGAAACTAGCAGAAATGGAATTGAATGAGAGCCTGATTCATGTCGACTTTATGATTGGAACCGCCGATCTCGATATCGATGGTGAAACAGCATCAGGTGAGGTCGTTCCGATTTTCCGAAACGGAAATTGGGCATTTTAAAATATTTTAAAGCTAAATAGTTCATAGCATTAAAATTCAATGTGCATTAATTTACCTTGAATTTGAGAGAGAAAGACTCCAGTAACAGCAACTTTTTTATCAAATTTTCAATATCCGAGAGGTTTTAGAATATCCTTCCTTTTTTCATATGCTATCATGATTCTATAAGTGGTACGTTTAAAAGGAGGGCCCTGGCGCATGTTTACATTAAAACAAGCGATAGCGATGCGTTTAGAAAATATACTAGAGGAAAAAAAGCATCTGCGGGAAATGATTGAGAAGCTTACGGACGAACAGCAGGATTTAATACGCCGCCTGGAACGTCTGGACGAAAGAAATGAGGATCCGGATACGTCCGTTATTTTAAAGACACTTGCCGAAACAGATGAAGATTTAAGGGGATATGGCGCGAATATACCTGCTGATCTTTTAATAGAGAAAACAACGAATCATTATAAGGAAGATCCACCAAAAGAAGCTTCCAAGCATGATTATATTCTGTCCACGAATTCTGAAGCCTTATCGAAAGATTCGGATAAGAGTATGAGTTATAAGGAATTGACCAGCATTTTAATTAAGTATGCAAAAGAACATCATAATCAAGTTGATCATGAGGCTTTTGAGCAATACTTGATTGACCACTACAAATTCGCCCCGGCAAACTTTTCTCAAATTATCTGGAGAGCAAGAAAGGTAGATCCGCGCTTGAGAAGTTTAATCAGCGGAAATCGTAAAATTACGATCCTGGATGATGGAACATCTTAGTAGATGATTAGGAAAAAGATTAAACAAACTTCTACATAGGATCCACAGAACCCCTCTTAACCGTATATGGCTGAGAGGGGTTTTTTAACTTCAGCCCAGGATATGTATAAATCTGGTATGTGTTTGGATGTGTCATCATGTGCATGAGGGTATGGATTACGGGTATCGTACTATGATTAGCTGTTTATGGCGAAGCGCACGGACAGGAGGATAGATGTGTGTGTTAATTGCCTTGAAAAGTACATTGACGTAAAGCTGGAATGATTTTTATAGGTAAACCATCAATCAGAGTTCATGATATAAATGAAGGAAAGGAGCGCTGTTTATGAGTTCCGTTATCGAAACCGATGTACTCATTATTGGAGCAGGCCCTTCAGGACTTATGGCAGCCAATGAGTTACAGAAAAGAGATGTGGATTTCATCTGTTTGGAGAAAAGAGCAGAACCCTCCGATTTGTCCAAAGCTCTGGGCATCCAGGCCAGAACTCTTGAAATGTTTGAGTTATTAGGGCTTCATAAATCTTTTTTGAAAAAGGGATATCCCGGGCCGGGGGCGAAACTTCATTTAGGGGGAGAGAAACCATCTCTGGTCGAACTTTATCACATAAAAAGCAGATACCCTTATCTGTTCATTATCCCTCAAAGTGAAACCGAAGCTATATTGGAAGATCATTTAGAATCCTCAGGCGGTAAGGTCGAGCGAGAACATGAAGTGGTAGAAGTGCTCCAGTCTGACCAAGGGGTTTATGTAAGTGCCATACATGAGGGTGAACTTAAAAACTATTTTGCCAAGTACTTAATTGCCTGTGACGGGGTTCATAGTAAAGTTCGCAAAGACCTGAGTGTCGATTTTATCGGTAAAGATGAAGGATTCACCTTTTTCCTTGGAGATGTAGATATTCCTGACCTTAACGAGATCTATATTGATATGACGCTTAACGACCACGGTGCCGTTGCTTTCTTTCCTTATGCAGATGGCAGCTACCGTGTGGTGGGGATGGACCGGGCCAAGCAGGGCCTTCCCCATAAGGATAAGCTCTCTCTGAAAGAACTGCAGGAGAGCATGGACACGATTCTTCCTGTTTCTTATAAGGTGGAGAATCCAAAGTGGCTGACCTATTTTGGAACCGCTCACAGACAGGTTCCTAATTATCGGACAGGCCGGGTATTCTTTGTAGGGGATGCAGCCCATATTCATAATCCTTTAGGCGGTCAGGGAATGAACCTTGGACTTCAGGACGCGTCGAATCTCGGGTGGAAACTTGATGCCGTGTTAAAAGGGTACGCGAATGATTCCTTTCTTAACAGCTACCACGAAGAGCGTTCGCCAATTGGGGAAGATATCCTGAAGGAAACCTCTACGATGCTGAAGGTTATTAATCTAGATGGAATTGAAGGCAGAATACGGAACTGGACAGGAAAAGCGGCTCTCACACAGAGCTGGATTGAAGGGATCGTAGCCAATCGCTTGTCCCATGTTTATAACGAGTACACGAAGACTTCCGGGAACAAAGCGCTGAGGAATTCTTCCCTCTCAAGAGGGGCCCTCCAAGCAGGGAAACGAATTCCGGATCACCTGTTATTCTTTGATGGAACGAATGATGAAAGACTTTACCCGCTTATTCAGGAACATGGCCTTCTCTGCTTTATTTATATTGACGCTCAGAACCAGGAGTTAATTGACTATGCTTATTCCTTTTATGAGAAGGTAAAAGAAAAATATCAGCATCTATTAAAAATCTTCCTCGTAGCGAAGGGTGGCACCGTCCGCACCGATGGGGACGAACTTCCAATTATTTACGATGTCCACCGGGATTTGAAAAAGAAACTAGGTATGGAAAAAGGCAATACGTTAGTTATCCGTCCCGACGGTCATGTTGCGTTTCATGAAACGTCGACTGATGCGGAAGCCATGATGGACAAACTTGCTCGATTCTTTAGTTAGACTCCTGCAAAAGCCGGCTCTGCCCATGTGCCGGCTTTTACATAAAGCTACGTTTTCAAGACAATAGAGGAGGTTAAAAATGGCCGGAAGGATCTACTTACTCCTAATTCTATCCTTACTATTTTCAGTGACTGGTTGTTCTAACGAAAAAGAAATAACTGCAAAAGAAGCCTCTTATTTTGAAACAGAAAATTATACCATGCTCGGTGTGGAAGAGAGTGCAGGATTTATAGTAGGTGAAGGGGAAAATTTAGTCGCGAATCAGAAAGATAAATATATGTGGCATTTATGGGACAATCATGATCTTGAAGGAAAAGCATTTAAAGTTACAGGAGTCAATCTTGAAACCAATGATAAAAAGACTTTAGTGGATGGTTCGTTGGCTGGCCCTCATAATGGGGCAGATGCCCATACTCCATCAAATATGGAATTTCCTTCAGAAGGCACCTGGGAGCTCAGTGTTTTGGTTGGGGGAGAATTATTTAAGAAGATGACAGTAGAGGTATCGTAATTCATAAAGAGTTTACTTTAAACGGATCTATCCCTTTTTTACATGCTGCAGTAGATTAAGTGAGTATAGGAGAGAGTTGGAATGGGTAAAGAGAGAAAACTAGAAGAACATTTGTATGATTTAGAAACCACTTTACTTAAAGGTGAAGTCCGCAAATCCAAAAAAACATTACATGAATTATTAGCAGATGACTTTGTAGAATACTCAAGCACAGGTGAAATTTACGATAAAGACAACATTTTGAAGCGTTTACCATCTGAAGACGATCCAGAGATCACCATGGATAATTTTAAGATGAAGCACCTTTCCTCAAAAGCTGTATTAACTACTTTTAAGATATTTATAGCTAGTAAACAGCAGCACTCTCTAAGAAGCTCCGTCTGGACATATCATGATGAAAAATGGCAAATGACATTTCACCAGGGAACGGTTACGGACTCTTAAAGAGTATCACGTGCTATTTTCACCTTTCTAGTCTGCTTTTAAATGGAATGTTTCCACTTTTCCATTCCAGCGAATCACTACGGGAATAATCGTATCTTCGTCAAAAGGCAGACATCCAGAACATTGAATAGAAGGTTCAATTGGTTGATCAAGTAGGGTCTTTTCTTCCTTCAGAATAGTTCCCCCTTCATTAATGTTTAACGTGAGGTTTTCTACTTCAGTCATTTCTCCACTAAGTAATCGAAATGAATAGGTGCCATTCATACTGGAGTCGTCTCTTGAAAGTTGAAGCTGTCCTTTCCAATTGTTGCTGTTCCCTTCATAAGTAATATAGGCATCACCGTTTCCTTCCGAGCAAGCGGTAATAAATAGAAAAGATAATACGACGAAAGCGATCTTTCTCAAAGCATCCACCCTCATTCTTGAATTAAATATTATATATAGGGTATCAAACGATTCCCTAACGAAAAACACCCATAATATAATGGGCATGAGTTCGGTATCATGACTTCTTCAACTTAGTTTCTTTAAAAGGAGAAGGTACTAGTCTTATGGAAGAAAAAAGTTAGACGTTTGAAAGAGGAGATACATATAATTATGATTTCCTTTAAAGTGTTGGAGGAGGCTTTTGTACGCTAAGTAAAACAACCGTAACCAGAATGACCGCCATGCTAAGCAGTTATATGAGGGTCAGATGATCCCCGATCAGCAGAAAGCCGAATAATGAAGCTGTCACCGGCTCGACCATAGCGACCATGGACACAGTAGTCGGAGCAGTCCACTGAATGCCAATTACATACAGGATAAACGAAATTCCAGCCCCCGGAATTTCAAGGAAAAGAAACCATCCAATGTCGTTGGATGTTGCTACGCTGAAGGCTTCATCCATGCTGCAATAAACAAAAGGGTGAGGCAAAACGAAAAGAACGCAATGGTTAAAGTAGTTTGCGGTTTTTTGATGGAAGAAGCGTTCTTAAATCGAATATAAATAAAGCATAGGATAGTCATCATTAAAAAGGGGTTGTACAATTGACGATAAAAAGGACGAATAAATTTTTAAAGATTCTATTATTTTTATTATTCGTAGGTGCGCTTACAGGGTGCAGTAATGAAACACCAGGAGAGGCTATTAACAATGGCTGGTCTGATGAAATAAAAGTAAATAATGTACTTTCTAAACAAAAACTAAATGAGGGAACAATAGCCCTTTTTACAGCAAAAGGTGCAGATCATAGCCAGTTCAACTACGTAGGGGTCTCACTATTAAAAGCTCAACATGATCATGACTGGGAATTCATTGATTCTGATATGACGGCGATCACTGAGGACTTCTTTAGTGCAACACACCGTGTATTTCATTTTGAAACTGAGGACGGGAATATAAAAGAGATGCCAATTGTTTTCGGAGTCTTGAAAAACGAGAATATAGCGACCGTTACGGCCGAAGTGAACGACGAGAAAAAAGAAATAGATATCATAACCACTCATACTGGTCGTTACTTCTATCAAGTTAATGCCTGGGGACCAATAGAATTTTTAAATAAGAATGGGGAAGTTATGGACCGCTACGGCATCTGAGCTTCTGTAGCAGATATGGTAGGTGAAGATAGAATCTGAAATGGTTATAGTTAATGATCCGGTGGCTTCATAAGTTTATCGTCCTTTATTGCAAATCAAGCTGTCCCATATGTAATAAAGATATAAATCCTTCTCATTCTTAATAGATAATTTTGTATAATAAAAGTGACAAAGTTAGAAGCTTCCAAAAAATGAGGTGGTTATTTGCTAAAGAAGATTCGAGTTATTCTGGCTATTATAGTTGTGATTCTATCCATGTATGCATTACTAACAGACCAAACTGCTTATCTGATATCGTATCTAATGGTGTTGTTAGCAGGTCTTTCGTTAGTCATGGGGCTTGAAGAATTTAAGAAAACTCGTAATTCTGTGTTGGGCTATGTGTTTATTGGTACTGCATTATTATGTCTTTCTAGTGTCGGAGATCTTTTTTTAATTATTATTCAGAAATAGTAATGGGGGCGTTTTCTATAATGGAAACGGAGATTTTATGAAAGTCTGGCTTTGCTTCCTTCTTCCTGTCTCCCGATAAAATAATCCTCTAGTTAGAAACTAGAGGATTAAAAAATGGTTAGCTGGATTTCTTCCAATAAGCTGCATCTTTATTAGAACGAGTTGGTGGGAAAGTATCTCCACTGCTCAGTTCGATATGTTTTTCATCTTCTGTTACGTCATTCTCGTTTCCTTCATTTACTAAGCCATCAAATTCATACGTGCCATTCTCTGGTGCTTTTTCTCCAGTCTTGAAACGATCTGCCATAATTGAAAACTCCTTTTTAATTTATTATTCTTACATAGCAAATGTACCCCTTATCAGGAAGTTAAAACCCATTTCATCCAATTTTTTCAAAATGAATGTGTTGTATAAGATTAATGAGTAATAACCTCTGCTTAGGACGCTTTTTCAAGAAGCTGGAAGTCTTGAAAACTGCACGCAATTTCACTTGAGATAATGCAGCAACTCTGCACGTTAAGGGGTCTATTACAGCAAATGAGAAATTTTGGGACCTATATAAAAAGGCAAGGTTATGGTTTGCTTTTATCTGTAAGAAAAAGTCTTTCATATGTTAGGATAATAATGAAGATTTTGTAAAAATAACGAGGGTCAGTGTGGTGGACAAGATGGGGCGAAAGATCAAAGTGGCAAGCGTGGTGAGCGGCGTATTCATATGCTTGGCAGCCATTGGAAAAGTTATGTATGATACGAATGTATTCAAACGGAAAGAGGTAAAGATTACTCATAAAAAAATACCAGAAGGCAGTCGGTTCAGAATATTGCAAATGAGTGACTTACATAATAAAGTATTTGGAAGAAGTAATAAGAAGCTTCTTCAGACGATTGAAGAAGCAGAAGCGGATGTGGTGGTGATCACCGGAGATCTGATAGACCGGAATACGAAACAATGGACTCAGGTCTTTTCTTTAATAGAGCGGATCGTCGGTGTGTACCCTCATGTTTTTTACGTGACCGGCAACCATGAGTGGGATCATCCTTTAACTCATCCATTTTTGGAGGGGCTTAAAGAAAGGCGTGTCACGGTTTTAAGAAATGAACACAGGGTTCTTCATTTAAATGATAGCCTTAGCATTAATGTTGTAGGAATTGATGATGTTAATTCCAATCGGGAGAAAGTGGAGCAAGCCTTCGAGGGGATGGATCCGCAATTTTATACGATCCTGCTCTCTCATTCTCCCGATTTTGTTAACGAATATAAAGATAAACCGGCGGACTTAATCCTGAGCGGTCACACTCACGGAGGGAAAGTGAGAATTCCGTTTGTCGGATCGCTTGTGGCACCGGGTCAGGGATTATTACCAGATTATGATCAAGGCATGTACCGGACTGGCTTTAACCAGTTGCTTTATGTGGATAGAGGACTCGGAACAAGCGTGGTGCACGTACGTTTTTTTAATCAAAGTCAGATAAGTTTAATGGAGGTTACTCATAAAGACTGAGATGTAGAGGTGTCTTTCACTATGAACAGTCCGTGAGGTTAGCTATTTATTGTAAGGAAGGAAGAGGGAAAAATGGTCAAAAATATCATCACAGGAGTCGTAGCTGCCTCCCTGGTCTCAACGTACAGTTATCACGTCAGCGGTACAGACATGTCTACGATCCTTGTCTTTTACGTAGCGGCTTTCTGGTTTATCGCCAGCGGGCTCGGTTTGAAAGCTTTACAGAAGCAATTGAAATGGAAGAAAACGTACGGCGTAAATCTCTCCGTTTATTCTCTCGCAGGGGGATTAATTATGATCGCTCTGCTGTTTGGTGTGCATGTGTTTGATCTGGCCTCAGGTGGAAGTTTGGATGCTTTATACTTTAGTGATATCAGCAGTATGTTTGGAACGGGAGTGGTGTGCGGCTTTATTTATTTTCACCTGCACCTGCTCGTGAGCGCAGCGGTAGCTAAAATCGGAAGTCAATACCGATACACAGAATCATAGATAGGGAGGGACCGGCAGAATCATAACATTCTGCCGGTCTTCTATGTTAAGGGATCTTAAAACTACTTCCCATTCAAAAAAGTTTATTAAGCTAAAGGTCCTTTTACGATTAGGTTAGAGTGAAGGTTCTGCGGGGGACGATTCCGCTTTCTAGCCCTGCACGACGCAGGGGAGTTCGACGTTGCCACAGGATGGGACGGTCTTAGTCGAACTTCCTATATGTGGTGATCTTCCTCAGGCTTCGCCTTCGATCATGTTCATCCCACAGGAAAGCGAGTTATTTCCCCACCAGCCCTCTTCCACATAAAGTAACGGACCCATTTATCTCGAAATCAAGTCTTCGAGTAATGGGAGCTTATCTTTCGTTTTGGTTTTGAGGTTGTACAGAGCCTTTTATTTAGAAAAATTCTGCCTGAACAGTCAATATATTGATAATCATGTCGAAAATAGTAGTAAAGGAAATAAAGGAGCAATGTATAAGTGTTGACGAACGTAGAATCATACTTGGAAGTTATAGACCAGACAGACCACCATGCCTGCCGTAGATGTTCAACCTTGATGAGCCCTAGAAGAATCATATTTATTAGTGAAGTAAAAATAGATATATTGCTAGAATGTGAGGGCTGCGGTACGGCCCTGCCTTTAACAATAGACAAGTTGCAGACACCTTAAATAGGTGCAGTCCCTTGAGAATACGTATGGAAGAAATTATCGGAGGTGCACACGTTGGGTTATATATCAGACGCCATACAGCATTTCATCCATTCAGAGGTGAATGAGCCGGCGGCTAAGTTAGCCGTTCTCTGTGTGTGTTTATTTTTAGCTGTCTTTATCGTAAATTTTTTACTCCGGTTTATCCCATTGTCGAGAAAAGGGAAGGAGGTTACTCTCATGTGTTCCGTACTGGGAGGAGCTTTTCTCTGGTATTCCGTTACGTTTACATGAAAGAATAAAATATTGGATTTAATTAGAGAAGGGGTCCGCGGGGCCGCTTCTTTTTTTAATCCTTGAATGTAAGGAGACTCCTTTTTTAACAGAATCGACTGAAGGGCATTGCGAATTTAAACCGAACATTTTTATTATATTCATAGAATTTATTCGTTAATTAACGAATAAAACCTTGAAATTACCCCGATTTTAAATTTAGAATGACTATAAACCCAAACATTCAGGAGGAGTAGCCATGTATGGAGCACCGAACCAACGCAATTCGAAAAAGATGATGATGCTGGGATCTGGAGAATTAGGAAAAGAAGTTGTGATTGAAGCACAGCGGATGGGTATCGAAACGATTGCTGTAGATCGATACGAAGGAGCGCCGGCTATGCAGGTGGCTCATCGATTTGAAGTGATTGATATGCTTGACGGAGACCAGCTGCGCGGCGTTGTGGAAAACGAACAGCCGGATTATATTGTTCCCGAAATCGAAGCGATTGCGACCGATACATTATTAAAGCTTGAGAAAGAAGGATATCATGTCATCCCGACAGCTTACGCAACTCAGTTAACAATGGACAGAGAAGGAATCAGAAGGCTCGCCAGTGAGAAATTAAATTTGCCGACAGCGAAGTATGAGTTTGCAAATTCGCTGGAAGAACTGAAAGAAGCGGTTCAAACCATTGGTCTTCCATGCGTGATTAAGCCCATCATGAGTTCTTCTGGAAAAGGACAGAGTCTCTGCAGAACAGAAAGTGAGATTGAGGATTCCTGGCAGGAGGCCCTTGGCAGTGGCCGTGGAAACAGCACGAGGGTGATTGTGGAAGAATTTATTCATTTTGACTCTGAAATCACTCTTTTAACTGTTAAGGCTTCTAATGGTACCTTTTTCTGCCCGCCGATCGGTCATAGACAGGAGGGCGGAGATTATATTCAGTCGTGGCAGCCTCATGCCATGAGTGAAGAACATGTCCAGCAGGCCGAAACTATTTCTCAGCAAATCACAGATGAAATCGGCGGATATGGTGTGTTTGGGGTTGAGCTTTTTATTACGTCCAATGGCGTCTATTTTAGTGAAGTTTCTCCGCGTCCTCATGATACGGGCATGGTGACGATGATGACCCAGGAACTCTCTGAATTTGCTCTTCATGTGCGGGCGATTCTCGGACTTCCGATTGAGGATATTCAACTTGTTTCACCAGGATCCAGTTATGCCGTAAAATCAACGGTGGAAAGTCATGATTACACGATTTCCGGCATGGAAAAAGCATTAGCTGTCCCTCATACGCAGGTGCGGATTTTTGGAAAACCATCCGCTACGATCGGTCGCCGTATGGCTGTTGTGCTCGGCACCGGTGAAACTGCGGAAACGGCCTGTAAACAAGCTGAAACAGCTGCCTCCTACTTGAATGTGGTGACGGATTACGATCCAGAATCCTAATTATGCCATAAACCATCCTGACTCAGGGTGGTTTTCTTTAATTGTTCAGCCAGTCATAATACAGGTTAGCGGGATCATCCATTACTTCTTTACGTACGGTCTGCTGGAAAGCCGCCAGTATGCCACCGTAAAAATAGGCAAGAAACGTTTTCTTAATAGAGCCATTCTGTTTAGCAAAAACTGCCTGTTTGAATGTCTGTGTAATGATGGATATATAGTGATCAACCGGGTAGCATAATTGAGTTTGCTGATAGGCGTAGTGAACCCTTTTCCAAGCCCCAAGAATATCTTTCACGTTCAGGAATGATTGAGAAAGCTGAATAAACGCTTTCGGTATGTAGGTGGGTAAATAGTCCGTATCGACCGCCGGCTTAGTGGGCGAAACTTGTTCCAAAGTTTGAGGAGCCTCGGTTTGTGCAGGTTTTTCAACTTTCTCTGCTTTGTCCTTACAAACGATTTCTCTTCTATCAGGAAGTGGATTTTCTTCAGCAGGATTAATAACAAGGATATTTACTCCGCGCTTCCCGTTTGGACGGATCGTTGGAATACGAGAAAGCAAACCCGCCTGCTCCAGCGTATTAATCGCCCTTACAATGGTTCTGCGGCTGCGTTTTGTGGCTTTTTCAATGGTTTCAATTTTGGCAAAAGAGACACCAGGATATTTGACCGAATGTCGCCAAATAAACGTTAATATCTCGAGGGAAGCAGGAGAGAGTGAGGCTTTATACTGATAGAGGAAAGAGCGGACACGTACATCTAATTCTTGTTTACTTGGAAAGGATTGAAGCTTGCTAATGTCATGGATATTCATTTTTCATCACCTATTCTTGTCTTGTTACTCTAATAATCGAAAGTTTTAAGAATTTGGTGTCAAAAAAATAAAATCTTTTTTTATATCGTTTTTAAAATTCTTTTTTTAAATTAATCTTAGTTTATTCTTTGTTTCGGCTGGCGAATTCGGTGGACGAGGCTTACACTGCCAATGGTTTAGCGGAGGTCAATGCCGTGTCATTTACCGTGTCAAATAAGGGTGACAAGTATCTCTGGTGGTAAAAGAATTTTGAACAGAGAATCTATTAAAGGCATGGGTTGAACGATACGTTGATAATCTCTTAAAGGTCGACTGCCAATATCCTTAAAGCCAAATGAAAAAGCCCTATGGTAGCGGATGGGAGCCATCTACAATAGGGCTTTTTAATTAAATAATTATGAAGAGAAAGAGCGTGTCGCTTAGACAGCTTTCTTTTTCCTTTTATCTGTACTTTTAATGGAGGATGGGGAAGGTTTCATACTAAGTACAATAACCGTAACCAGGATAATGGCTATTCCAAAAAGTTGAATAATGGTCAAATGATCCCCGATAAGCAAAAAGCCAAATAATGAAGCTGTTACCGGCTCAACCATAGCAACCATGGAGGCAGTTGTTGGGGCAGTCCACTGAATGCCCACTACATAGAATATAAACGAAACTCCAGCTCCAAGGACCCCCAATATAAGAAACAAGCCGATGTCGTTTGAGGTCATTACGTTAGCGGCTTCATCCATGTCCGCGATAAACAAAAGGATAAGACAAAATGAAAAGAAGGCAATCGTCAAAGTGATCTGCGGCTTCCCGATGGAAGAGGCGTTCTTAAACCCAAATATGAATAATGCATAAGATAGCCCTGCGGCAAGACCGGATGCCACACCTAGTAATCCCACGGATAGCGAATTGGTATTGTAAGCCCCTGTAAGCAAGATAACCCCTATGAGGACCCCCGATATGCATCCCCATTTAAACCACGTCGAACGCTCTATTCGTAATAAAAAAGAGATAACAAGGACAAACACCGGTGCTGTGTACATTAAAGTAGAAGCAACAGCTACGCTTGACGCCTGGATCGTGAAAAAATAAAAGGTGAAATTTCCAGCAACCCCTACACCAGCCAATGAAGACCAAATGTAAAAGCGAGAAGAGGAGCTCCAATTTTGTTGAAAGCGTAAAAGAAACCATACAAAAAAACATGCAAAGCCAACAGCCCCCCGGTAAAGAGAAATCACGATAGGGTCCCAGCCCTTGTTCATTAAAATATCTGCAATTCCTCCACTAACGCCCCAGCATATAGCGGCAAGGATAACTAAGCTTACACCTACTGATCTCATCGATTGTATGCCTCCTAAAAAAATAATAGAACTCTAAAGTGGACTTCATAACCATGAAAATTCAAAAGCAAAGCCATCATCTGTTCTTAATAAAAAGGTATGTTCTTTAGAAGGCATCTATCGTTTTTACTGGATCCTACGGTCTACTTAATTTTCTAGTGGAATACATAAAGCAGAGGAAAGAAACTTAAGAAACATTATATGGAAATAATTAGTAAATGTTTTTTAAGCTTAGCAGGGAGATATCTATTTATCAACTAAAAATTAGAAAATATGGTATTTATATGTTATTAGATTCGGAAGAGTAGATCGAAATGTTAAATGTCCTTAATCTGCACTGAATTATTGGGAGCGTAGTAGTAATAAAAATCGCTCTTTACCAACAGAGCAGAATGGCAAAATCGAAGAAATTGGTTTTAACTGGAGTAGAAATTTTGAGAGTATCGTGGAAAGGGTACAGTCTGTAATATAAGTTTCTACCAAAGGGTAAAGGGGATATGAAAATTTATACAATTGGACATTCTGACCATGACAAGCAAAAGTTCTTGCACATGCTTGAGGCCGCAGACATCGAATATGTGGCTGATATCCGTGCCTTCCCTGCAAGTCGTAAGTACCCGCAGTTTAACAAGGAAAGAATGGAGGAGTGGCTTAGCGAAGCGGAGGTAACGTACCGGCATTTTTCGTTGCTCGGTGGCAGGCGAAGTCGGTCAGGCGAAATTGGGGAGAGTCTAAATGCCGGGTGGGACAATCGTTCGTTCCATAACTATGCGGATTATACATTAACGACCGAGTTTCAAAAGGGGCTGGAGGATTTAAAAGCAGCGGCTGAAGGAAAGAATCTAGTCTATATGTGTTCCGAGAGGCATCCGGCGAAGTGTCACCGCCTGTTGATTAGTAACTGGCTGCAGGCGAACGGCTGGGAGGTTTTTCATTTGATTAACGACTCAAAAGGCAAAACAGAGGTGGTTAGTCATGAGCTTGGCCGCTGGGGTGCGATGCCTATAGTAGAAGAGAATGGAACAGTAGTGTATCCCATGCTTCGAGATTCATATTCTGAACCCCATAGGTAAGCATGAATAGCTGCTGAGAACAGCCTGGAATATGGAAAGGATCGACAGAACGAAAATTTTACTTTTTTGAGGAGGAATATCATGGGGCTCGTGTTTATCATCATTTTTGTAGTAGCAGCCATCGCTGCTTTAGCCTTACCAATTCTATTACCTTCAAGAAGAAATAGGGAAAATCCCGATAAATATCACGAATCACGCTGGATGTAGTTATACCAGAGGATGATGTGGGGAGATATAGAAGCATCCGTTCTAGAAGAGCTGACTTCCTACATAGAAATGAATAAACGTGGTTCAAAGAGGTGGTAACGTGAGGGAGTTTCTTCTGATTATCGTGTCGTTATTGATTACAGACTTCTTATCTTCGCAGGTTTATGCTTTGATCCATTTGGAGTACCGTTTATTCCACGATAAATTTGATCCAGGGCTGTTTTTACTCGACTTCGGGATATTTCTCCTGATCGCTATGATGGTCTATCCTATACTGAGAAAACTATTTTTTGCAGGACGCTCCGTTCACTCATAGAAACATTAATACAGAGCATGATAAGAGATTTAGGCTTACCGGCATGTTAAAATAGACTCATCTTATAAGAGTAGCGATAAGGGGAGAAACATGCCGAAATATAAATGGAAAACTAAATTTAAAAAAGCCGTTTCGGAAGCATTCGTGAAAATAATGCTGCCTATCGTTCTAGTAATTGGTGGTATTTATCTGCTTACAAGCAGTAATCTCGGAGACGGTTTAATGAGCAGTACAAATGAATCGGCAGGCTTGTCCGATCAGGTACTGCAATATGAAGACGAAGTTCGAAAGTATGCGAAGCAGGAAGATATTGAAGAACACGTGGATGTGCTGATGGCGTTAATGATGCAGGAATCAGGGGGAAGAGGAGATGATCCTATGCAGGCCTCCGAATCCTTGTGCGGTTCTGTCGGTTGTATTGAAGATCCCGAAAAGTCTATTGAACAGGGAGTCTCCTACTTTGCAAATGTGCTGGAGCGGGCCGATGGGGATATTAAATTAGCACTTCAATCCTACAATTTTGGTGCAGGTTTTATTGATTTCGTTAGGAGCAATGGCGGGAAATACAGCCAGGAGCTGGCGATAGAATTTTCCGCTAAAAAGTATGAGGAATTAGAACATACGGGCAAATACGACTGTATTCGTGAGGAAGCGGAGCAGTACGATGCCTGTTATGGGGATATCTATTATGTAAATGCGGTCCTTGATCATTATAACGGGGAAGAAATACAAGATTTGTAGCTAATCGGTATAAAAAAAGGGAACTTCTCTTATGGGAAGTTCCCTTTTTTATGGAGTAGATAGTCCTCTTTAATCTTCTGCAGCCATTGCGTCGGCTTTTGTATTGTGAACGGTACCGAACGGATGGTTAGGCGGAGCGTAGATTGAGTATAGTTTAAGTGGAGTATTGCCTGTGTTGGTTAAGTTATGCCATGTACCTGCAGGGATGAAAATAGCTGAATCATCCATCACGTATCTTGTGAAGTTTAAATCGTCTTTTTGTTTACCCATTTGTGTAAAACCCTGCCCTTGCTCAATGCGTAAAAATTGATCGACATCTGGATGTATTTCTAAGCCGATATCTTCCCCAGGTTGGATACTCATTAGTGTCAACTGCAAATGGTCTCCGGTCCATAAGGCTGTGCGAAAGGTATTATTCTGCGTCGTGGCTGTATTAATATTAACGACAAACGGATTGGATCCATAATCCTTTAACTCAATGTTTCTCTGATCGTGCGAAGGGGGCCAGGCCGCATAACCGTAGTTCTGAGGGTAGGACCAGTAGCCGTTCTGACTTCCATTACTGTACATAGGTCCACTGCCATAAGGGGCACGATATGGATACACATAAGGGTTATAGTACACTTTTATCCATCCTTTCTTACTTCCTAACGTTATCCTATGCATTAGCCTACTGAACGTACGTAAAAATTAGTACGGAAATGGTCAAACTGTTCTCTTCCTGCGGGTGGAAAGGAGGGGGATATTTGGAAGAAAGGAACCGAGGGAGAATGAGAACCCCCGTGCTGCCTTTTTACAGAGTCTTAGGAAAAGGATTGAGATTAAGGATTAGATTTGAAATAATGGGAGAGTTCTTAGAGCAAACCTAAAGTGACTCAATCAGGAGGTATCATCGTACATGAGCAAAATCCGCCAGTTGTTTAGCGGACCCATATTCTCCGAGAAAATCGATCGTTTTATTCTGATTCCGCTTGCCCTGATCGGCGTTCTTCTTGCCAGGTTTTTAAAATCAGCCGGGTGGGCCACAGGCGATGCGTTAGGCATGCTGGTGCTGGCTGCTATCCTGTTGACGATTGGCTTGCGGATCATAGGCGCACGCTGGAAAGATAAGAAAAATATAAATCAGTAAAACCGTCTTTTCCTAGAAAAGGCGGTTTTTTTGTAACTGAAGCTATACAGGATAAGGTCATAGGAAATACTTAGACGACTCTAATAAATATAATGTTTTTAATTTTTAGGTTCTGTTAAACTCCCGTGTTGTTATTAAAGTAAAGCTCCCGTTTGTTGAAGACACAGTTTCGAGATAAATTGGGTCCTTTACGTTAAATGGAGAAGGGCTGGTTGGGAAATAACTCGCTTTCCTATGGCCCTACACGACGTAGGGTCGATCGACGTTGCCACAGGATGTGGCGACCTTAGTCGATCCTCCTTTTACTAGGAGCTTCCTCGCTCGTTTCACTCCCTGTGGGATCTCACCTAGTCCCTTTTCCCATGGGAGTCTCGCCATTTCCCCACCACCCCAACTATAATGTTGCGAACGGTTACATCCAGAAGAGAAAGATACTCCTACGTAATCAGGATAAAATGCTTTCATGACGGGCTATGTGGATCGCTATATTCTGTAAGCAGGCACAAAGCTACATGGTCTAATACTTCATTATGCAGGGGAGGATTAAAGTGGTTTCGAGCTTCTCATTTGGCAAGGTCCGGAGGGGGATGATGAAGACTCCTGTGGGATGAACATGATCGGTAAGATCCCGGAAGGCGAAGCCTGAGGAAGCTTACCACATGCCCACGGAAAGCGAATCATCCCCCGCAGGACCTTAACTACAAACCGATATCTCGAAACTGAGTCTTACACAATCCGTCCCTTTTGCGTAATTAGCCTTTTATGAAAAGACAACAAAAAACTATATAAGAGCCAATTTTTAGGTGGAATTTCTGATCAGCCTAATCGATATTATTTACCCGTTTACAATGATTCCGCCGTTTACATGCAGCATCTGCCCGGTGACGAAGCTTGAATCCTCACTCGCAAGATAGACATAAGCCGGCGCGACTTCTCTTGGCTGGGCAGGGCGTTCCATAGGATTATCCGAACCGAATTCGGCAACCTGCTGCTCATCGAAGCTTGCAGGAATCAGCGGGGTCCAGACCGGGCCTGGAGCTACTCCATTCACACGAATTCTTTGCCCAACGAGGGATTTCGAAAGCGCCCGGGTGAAGGATGTGATCGCCCCTTTAGTTGCGGTATAATCAATCAGCTGTTCGTTTCCGGCATAGGCTGTTACGGAAGACGTGTTGATGATCGAGCTTCCTTTTTTCATATGAGGCACGACGGCTTTCGTCATGTAAAAATAGGAGAAGATATTGACCCGGAACGTATTCTCAAACTGTTCATTCGTTATATTAAGAAGATCTGTCTGCGGATATTGAACAGCTGCGTTATTGACCAGCACATCGATCGCACTGAATTTACGCTTGATCTGTTTTACGGCATCTGTACAGAAATCCGGATCGGCAATATCACCGCTGATCAGGAGACAGGTGCGTCCTTCCTGTTCAACCAGCTGTTTCGTATCTTCCGCGTCCTGTTGTTCATCTAAGTAAAGAACGGCTACATCAGCCCCTTCACGGGCAAAGTACAAGCTGACAGCCCTGCCTATACCGCTATCCCCGCCAGTAATAACAGCAATTTTTCCCTCAAGCTTTCCGCTTCCCTGATAGTTTGGATCCATGTATTCCGGAAGGGGCTTCATTTCATATTCATATCCCGGCTGCCGGTTTTGATGCTGCTTCGGTTGGATTTTCTTTTTTTGATTCGTCATCTTGTAAGACCTCCTGCTTTAAAAAATCTCTCCATAATTTGCCCAATACTTAAAAATCTAATCGATGGTGCGATCCAATAAAAAAATCCCCTCTTTAAATAAAGAGAGGATTGGTGTTTACGAGCAATTACAGTTTCCATCTGAATTATCAGAGCGTGAAGAAAAGGTTGGATTAACAGCTGCATTAATTGGAGCCGGACAAGGGTTCGTACACGTGATGATAGCAACGTAATTCGTATCTACACTGAATGGGACATTTAGTGTTCCTAGATCTATTTGGTCGCCTGTGGCAAGTTCTACATTTTCAAGCGTATTGTTAATGGTTGCGTTTTGGGTAGTAGAGGAAACAATACTTAATTGAATGTCTCTATGAGCAGAGCCGCCTTGAGGAATAGTTAAATTCATACATTCAATCACGATGGTACGTGGGCCTGTGATATTTTCGTTTAGCGGTACTTCTCCTCCCCCTTCGAACATCGCGTTACAACCGCCAATCGTCGAGAATTGAACGGTTAATCCTGCAGGAATAGTCAGTACATCCGTAAGATTGGCTCTTGTATCAGGGGAGTTAGGTGTATTTTCGAGCGTTATTCGATAGCTGATCTGATTTCCATTCACCGTACAACATTTATCTGCGCTTAACTGGACAACATCTAAATTCAGCGAACAAAAATCAGTTGCTTCTGACGTCATCGAGGTCACCGTAGCTGTATTGGTAATGAGATACTCTCCAGGTGCACTGACGTTAACAACAGGAAGGGAATACGTGATAAAACGTTCGTCCCCTGGGTTTAAAGTACCAAGATTTCCTGTAATTCGAATTCTTCCCGGCACCGTTCGATCTACCATGAGATTTGAATCACTGATGGTAATCGGACCCAGGTTGATCGCATTGCTGAATAGAAGGGTGTCAGTTAGCTGCACATTGTTTAAAGGACTTCCGCCAGAGTTGGTAACCTCTATACTGAAACTTAGAGTAGCCATACCATCCATGAAGATTTCTTCACAATTCTTATCAACAACCAGCTGACCAGGTGCTGGACATTCCGGTACAAGAAAGCACCCATCACAGGCAAACGTCAGGTTGTTGTTAGCAGCTTTTACACGAATTCCCTGGGTTCCTACAGGAAAGTTCCCTACGATTTCCAGGCGGTATTCCACACATACGCCTTTCTCAAATCTATTGTTCGTCTCAATTTTTAGCCAGTTGAATCCCATTGGGGCATTCCCAAAGTTAGGGTCTGAGCTGCTAATCGTAAAAGGTACCGGCGTAAATGAACCGCAGCCGTCAATTTTTTCGCTAACGATAATGTTAGCTGCTAAGATATTCTGACATATTGGAATAAGAAAGTTGCTGATCGCACGGGTGGATTGCGCATTGTCTGTTAGAAACTTGTAGGTCCAGTACGAACGGTTTTCCGGTGAAGGTCTAAAACAGGGGTTTCCCGAAATGCTTCCATCCGGAAGGGTTTGACAGGCGGGCTGAGTGACGGTGATCCCCATATTGGTGGGGCATTCACAAACATTTTCATAGGGTGAACAAGAACAGTTCTGGCAAATATCTGCCATAATAAATCTATCTCCTTTATTTATCATTCATCGGCAGAAGACTCCCTCTTCAAGCGCCGTGTCGAAGACCGGTGGTAAGGGGGAGATGAATGCCGTCGTCGTAAGGCGAATGCCTTTGAATATTCTCCCTTCCGTGATATTTTAAAGTAAGAACGTATGTTCCTGGTTAGGAGGTGGAAAGGTTGAGGCATAAAGCGTATAACTTTCGTATCTATCCAAATAAAACCCAAGAATCGCTCATCGCTAAGACAATCGGTTGCGCTCGTTTTGTCTTCAATCATTTCCTCTCCGAATGGAGGAATGCCTACAAGGAAACCGGAAAAGGTTTGAGTTACGCTACTTGTTCCAAACAACTACCCAACCTTAAAAGAGAATTCCTTTGGTTAAAGGAAGTGGATAGCACGGCCATCCAAACGTCGGTCAAACATCTTTCTGACGCTTATGAACGGTTTTTCAAAAAGCAAAACCAACCTCCGCGGTTCAAATCAAAGAAGAACAAAGTCCAGTCCTACACCACAAAATGCACAAACGGAAATATTGCCATCCAGGATCGCAAAATTAAGCTGCCTAAGCTGGGGCTTGTGAGATTTGCCAAGAGTCGTGAAGTGAAAGGTCGCATCTTGAGTGCGACGGTTCGCCGCAATCCGACCGGAAAATATTCTGTATCGATTCTTGTTCAAACAGATATTCGGGAACTTCCTAAATCCAACGCTTACGTTGGCCTTGATCTCGGATTGAAAGACTTCGCTGTTCTATCGAATGGCACCACCTATGAAAACCCACGATACCTACGCAAGACCGAAAAGAAACTAGCAAAAGCTCAACGTATCCTTTCCCGAAGGGAAAAGGGATCTTCGAATTGGCATAAGCAACGTATTAAAGTAGCTAGACTTCACGAGAAGATAGTGAACTCCCGCAAAGATTATCTGCATAAGATTTCTACCGAAATCATCAAAAACCACGATGTGATCGGGGTAGAAAATCTCCAAATTTCCAATATGCTCAAAAACCGAAAACTATCCAAGTCGATTAGTGATGTGAGCTGGTCGATGTTCATGTCTATGCTCGAATATAAAGCAACGTGGTACGGGAAGCAGTTGGTAACCGTATCGAAAGTTTTTGCGAGTTCACAGCTGTGTTCCAAGTGCGGATACCAAAACAGGGAGGTAAAGAATCTCGCTGTTCGAACGTGGGATTGCCCAGATTGCGGTTGCCACCACGACCGCGACCTAAATGCGAGCTTCAATATATTGAAGGAGATTCAAAGAATCCTTACAACCGTCGGTGCGACGGGGCTAGCCTAATCATTTGAACGAACCGTTAGGTTCGTGCTCTTAGGAATCCCCCAACTTCAAGAGTGTCAGCGAGTAAGTGGGGGTAGTTCAAAGAATCTCTTTATTCTATGAGAGAGATAGAGGGTTGGTATGGACAAACGCGTTATTTCTGCACCCATTCTTTAATGGAGGGCATTTTTAGTAAGGTAGAGTGCCGGCGTAATTTTCCTTATCCTGTACGGCTGACCGTCATATGTTCTAAACCATCTCAGCTACAATCATTCGGTCTGGACCGACCGGATGATTTGGCTGAGCTAGATCGCCTGAATATTCCAGTTTTAAGATAGAGCTTCTGTGGTATAATAAGAACAAACGTTCGTAAAGGGAGGCGGTTGCCCTTATGGAAGGCTTATTTTCGCGGTCACTGGAGGAAAAGGAAATACTGGATGTAATCTATGTGGACAGTCGTGGTGAAATGTCCCAGCGCTCCATACGCGTGATGGATATACGGGAATCCACTCTTTTAGTTTACTGTTATGTAAGGGGAAAGGTTAGAACCTTAAAGAAAGACAATATCTTATCCGTCTATCCCTACAGGCGGAGTAGAAACAGAAAGACCGTTGAGGTATAAGACTGTTCTATTACCTGTGGAAACTGGTTAGAGATTTTTGTACAACTTCATATTTACCATCATAGTCCTTCTCATTTACGCATATCCTACAACTAACGAAATGAAAGTAAGGAGAGGGATAGGATGGGCTTCACTTATGGTAAAAGGGAGTTATTGCAGGACTTACAAAAGGTGTTTGCCAAGCATAATGTCCAGTCCATTAAAGTCAATAAGCCAGGCACACTGTTTAAAATAGAGTCAGATGGATCGATGAAAGTGGAAGTAGGGGCAACGATCACGGCCTTTGATACCAGACCAGGGGAAAAACCGGTGAATAAATTCAGAGTCGTAAACGGCGGTAATCAGAAGAAGCAGTAAATCGAACAGCGCATTTGACCAGATTGCAGGTCAAATGCGCTGTTAGCTTTCCTATAGGAAGATAGACGTGCTAAAGATTCTTAGTAGTAAATAAACGCAATCACTCCAGCTAAAGCGATACGGTAAAAGGCGAAAGGTAATAGTTTAACTCTATTGATCAGCTTAAGAAAAAACCGAATCGTGATCAGGGCAAAAAGAAATGCACTTACAAACCCGACCGCAAAAAGGGGAAGCGCCTGCACCGTGAAATACTGCAGGTTATCCATTACAGAAACACTACTCGCGCCAAGCATAATGGGTACCGCCATAATAAATGTAAAGTCTGCCGCCGAGCGGTGATTCATCCCCACAAGAACACCAGCGGAGATAGTGGAACCTGATCGGGAAAAACCGGGCCACAAAGAAAAGCACTGAATCAGTCCAATGAGAAGCGCCTGAGGGTAAGTGATTTGATCCACACTTTTTAAAGAGGGGGTGCGGTTGCCGTAAAGGTCAGCGAAAATCATAAAAAAGCTTCCTGACAGGAGTCCTATGATGACAGTTTCCACTGTGAACAAGTGTTGATCAATATAGTCTTCAAAAAGAAATCCGAGCAGAGCTGCCGGAAGCAGCCCTGTCAGGATATGACTAATTTTAAGACGGCTTGAGTTATGGTGCGCACGCGATCCTGCACCCAGTAAATCCATAAAACGGTGTCTAAATGTAATAACTACCGCAAGAATTGAACCAAGCTGAATAACGATCTTAAAAGTATTGGCGGTGTAGTAGCCTAAAAACTCTCTGGAATGTAACCACATCTCATCCACGATAATCATATGGCCCGTAGATGAGACAGGTGCGAATTCAGTTAATCCTTCAAACATCCCGAGCAGCAGCACTTTGATAACTTGAATAACGTCCATTCTGAACTCCTTATGCGCTTTGAATTTTTTTATGGATCATGATGATAAGGAGGAGGGCGCCTCCTATGCCAAGACCTATATAGGCAATATTCGAATAAACCTCCAAAAGCCGGGAAATCTCATTCCATGATTCACCCATCAATGCCCCCACTAAAATAAGGATGGTGTTCCAAACCAGGGTTCCAAGGATGGTGAATAGCAGAAATAAGCTCAGCTTCATATTCGCCATTCCGGCGGGCAGAGAAATCAGGCTGCGGACGAGTGGAACCATACGCCCGAGAAGCACGGCCCATATCCCGTAGCGTTGAAACCATTCTTCAACTCTCCTAACGTCTTCACTTTTAATTCGCAGTTTATGACCATGACGTTCCACGAAGGATTCCAACTTTTCCATATTCAAACATGCTCCGATCCCATAAAGCACAACCGCACCTGCAAGAGAACCTGTAGTCGAAACTACAATCACCCCAGCTATCGATAGGCTGGCAGCCTGCGTCATAAAACCGCTGAATGGAAGGATAACCTCAGATGGAATAGGGGGGAAGATGTTCTCTACGGCCATCATGAGAAAGATGCCTGCATACCCATAGTGACTCATAAATTCAGTAATCCAATCGGCCATCGTGTACCTCCAAGTTTTTATAATAACCGGACTTAAGCAGGGGGTGACAGCTTAAAGCCCGTCCTCTCTATTTATAATCCTATGATTTGTTTCAGTTCTTTTATGTTAACCATGCTCCAGTGAAATTCGATCCAGTAGTCCTGCCAATGCACACCAGTAAGCAATCCTGCTGTCCAGATTCCACCAAACAGTAAAAATAAAATAACGAACGCGAGAACATAATAGGCCATCCATTCCATTACTTCTGTATGTTTCATTTTAATCTCCTTTAAAAAGTATTTAATTAAATGCACACGAAAAATAAGCTTTCCTATAGTGTGAAAAAGAAAAGCTGCAGCACCTTTTTGTGAAAAGGGAGACGACTAGATTTACAGATAATTGGAATGGAATTGTTCTAAGGTCAGAAATCCGGATGCCCCGTTACGCGGTTCCAAGTAGATGGCGGGCGCCATAAGAAACCCCTTTAGTTTCATTTTCATCCGGTTTGGAGTGATCAGGAAAGAAGGTAAGGACCGGGTGTCATTACCTTTAGGGAGAAGGACGGGAGACACATTCAGGGCTTCCTGCTTCACATCCGTGAAATGCGCCACGAGTGAATCCGTCTGTTCTATAGTCTCATACGCCTGTAAGGACGCGGCAGGGCTCAAACCTAAGAAATAGGCAGCCGTGAGCAGCGCAAATAGAATTTTAACGATATTCATCTCCTTCTCCCTCCTTTCCAGATATTAGATATACAATACCCTAAGGCGGTGGGGAAGGGAAGCTTTTTTTTACGTTACGAAAGAGGAGGCTGATTTATGCCGGCATGGGTTATGGAAGTGATTTTGATTCCTGCGATTGTAGCCATCATGACCCTTGTATTTAATTTGGTTCTTCACTGGGGTAAAACTAAATTTGAATTCCGCGTCGACACCACGAAATTCAGGCGTGAGCATGATTACCTGCAGTTGAGTGAATTGTACATGGAGCTGTACGCGGTAATTGCGCAATCCGAATTTCTTAGAGTCTTTCACCACTTGGAAGAATTAAGCTCGTTGCATGATCTTCCTTTTGTTGAAGTGGAGCACCGGTTAAAACGGTTTGCGGATGGTTTATTTCCAGGCGAGTTTAAGGTACACCAGGGCGTGATGGGGAATGCGGCCATCCACTCGTTTAATAAAATGCAGCTGGTCGAACTGATTCTGGAGAAGAAACCATACGCCTCCCAGGAACTGATCAAGCTTGCGGTCGGCTACCGGTACTGTCATGAATTTCTAAATAAAGATGGTCTCGTGGAATCTCAATATGAAAAATTTCTGGTCAGCGGTCTGGATTATATTTATAAAATGGTGACCACGGTTGTAAGGGAAACGAATGAGAAGCGGGAAAGCTGTCATTTGGAGTTTATTGAATCGGAGAAAGACGAAGGAATGATGGAGCTTGATATTTATAAGCTGAGGAATTGAAAGAGGAGGAGAGTGAACGCTCAGGCTGTAGTTAAACAGATAAGATTTATGTGAGATTTTGAAACGATATCCGTGCTCAGTTCGTAGATAAATGAAAACACCTTTTAGGAGTGTTCGTTATCTTAAATCTTGTAATATTTGGTATAGTTGCTGTTGGGGGAGGATTTGTTCTTTTATTAGGATTTTTGGTTATAGTAGGGAGACAATTCACTGAACCCAACAAAGAATTACAGCAAAAAGTCAACAGCCTTGAAAGAGAAGTGAAAAGACTGAAGGAAAAAAGGTAGATTCCTTTTTTGAAATCAACTCTTCCTAATAGAGATCTTGGCCACCATAAAAATGGTTGGCAACTGATCATGTTTGGTTAGACATTAGAAAATCGGTTTAGAAGCAATAGGAGTGAGTATAGTTGAGAAAGTTCTTATTGATTGGCACTGCTCTGTTATTCTCCGTCTTTATGACAGGATGCTCGGATTCAAATGCCCTAGCTATTACCGAGAAGAGTAAAGTCGTGCTTATTCCAGATGGAGATGGTGGGGAGGCCGTAACAATAGCCGCCTTTATAAAAAATAAATCTGACCAGCCTTCACAACCTTTTTATATAGAATTTGAAATTCTGAATAGCAGACTCCAATCTAATCTAGAAGAAACGAAGTTAATGGTGGGTGAAAATTTTTCAGATCCTCCTGGACAGGTTTATAAAGTAAAACCACATACTGCCTTACAGGCCGGCCGTACACTTCGGATTACAGGGGAAATAGAGGAAGCTGCATTGAAAAAGATCATAACCAGAAATAATGCGGTCAAAGTAAATCTTCTAAGCAAAGGCCATGACCTTATTCAATCAAGTTACATAAATGGTTTCGGAAAAGATTTAACGGCAGACGGAATAGATGATTCTAAGTAGGGAGTGCTGCTGTAATCTGGTCATGGAGTTAGTAGACAAGGACTAAAAAGCACTTCACTTTGATACAGATTTAGCTGTGTTATAAAAAAATGCGCTTCTACATATATAGAAGTTTTTCAAAAGATACAAAAAAGGTCAGCCTCTTTTTGTGGAGGCTGACCTTTTTCTTGAATTACGCGTTTTGGTAAGACAGATCAGAAGCGATCTGAGCGACTTTTTCAAGACCTTCCTGTACAAGTTCTTCTGCTTGGTCAGGATTAGCATTATGCCCCTCGATGACCACCTCGTTCTTAACATTCATACCGAACAATCCACCAAAAATGTTACGCATGTAGCTGAGCGACATTTCCATAGGTGCCATGGATGGATCCGAATAGTTTCCACCGCGGGCGTTCATTAAGATGACACGTTTGTCTGTCATAAGCGGCTTTGGACCACTCTCTGTATATCTGAAGGTAAAGCCAGCTTCTGCAATATAATCGACGAATGTTTGCAGTTTTGCCGGAATTGTGAAATTCCATAGCGGGAAGGCGACCACGATTACGTCAGCCTCTTGGATGGCGTCTTTTGCTTTCTGTTTGGCATCCATAAGTCGTTGCTCGAGGTCGTTCAGAGCAACACCTTCTTGCATTTTGCCAAGAGCACTGAACAAATCCTGACCCAGGTAAGGCATGTCCTCGTTGAAAAGGTCATACGTGCTCACATTGATCTCATCTGTTTCTTTCATATTTTCTAGAAATGTTTCATACATCTTGGTAGAAATACCGTCTGGACGGTTATTGGCTTTAATGACAAGTACGTTCATAGGTTGCATTCCTCCTGTTGTTCATTCCATTTTTAATACATTAGGATTATAATATCTCGAAGTGAAGATATCAACTACTGAGATTTAGTAAATGTAACCAACAATGAAGGAAACCTGCTTTATGGTTCGTACATGGAAAGGAGTAGAGGCATGACAGGCTCCTTTACGTTGAATAAATCGCTTCAACGATCCGCTCACAAATTTCATGTGTCCGCAACGAATCTTCGATGGAAGGATCAGGTGTATGATTGGTTTGCACACATTCGATAAAGTGATCGGTTATTTGATAAAAACCGCGCTTATATAACGTGGGGTCCCAGCCTCCATAATTCGTGACACGGACTTCTTTATCATGGTAGTGAGTCGTTTCGGTGAGATTATCCACGACATATTTGTCATGACCGGTCGTGTACTCAATCATCTCCTCCGTCACACCGCCGTTTCGATTCATGATGCCGATTGCGATACATCCTTGTGCGATCAATTGGATGACTAATTGATCCAGCATTTCACCATTTCTAATGGACTCGACTTTTACCTCCTCGACCTCTCTGTCCAGTAAAAACCTGAGTGTATCGACGACGTGAATGAAGTCCTCAACCACGAACTGCCTAACAGGCTGCGGGTCGGCAAATCGGTTCTTCTGCATCAAAATCATGCTGGGTTTGCCGTGATCCTTTAGTTCATTGACCATAGGAATGAATCTTCTATTAAAGCCGACCATGGCTATCGTTCCGTGCTCTCTAGCGAGCTTGACTACCCGTTCTGTTTCATGAAAGTTCATAGATACCGGTTTATCTATGTAAACGTTGATCCCATTTGTAATCAGTTTTTCTGCGAGTTCCACATGCGCTTCTGTAGCGGCGCTGATGATGGCTGCATCGACATCTTTTTTGATCAGTTCTTCTACTGTGTGCGCCTTTTCCTGAATTCTGAACTTGTTGGATAAACTCTCTAATACATCGCTATTCCTAGTGCAAAGCACCAGTTCAATATCTTCTTTCTCAGAAAGCACGGGTAAGTAAGCTTTTTTAGCTATATCTCCTAAGCCAACGATACCAATCTTCATATTCAACACCTCGCAAGTAGTATTATGGTAAGTTTGATCACTTTTAGAGTAACACGACCGTAAGATTTTAACTTGAAAGTTGGTTTGAATAGAATCCTGGACAACTTTTTTCGAATGACACCAAGGGCTGTGTCGAAGATCAGAGGTAAGGAAGAGAGCACTGCTTCGGCCGTGAATGTGTAGGGGCTTTCGACATTTTGAAAAGCTTAGAGGCTTATATCCTCTAAGCTTTTCATTCCATCTATGCATGGGTCATACGTTTTCTATTAAAAATCTGTACTTCTAGGAGTGGTCCTCTATCTTTAAGAAACCACTTTCTTCTGAAACGATGCTTCTTCCGCTTTTGGTTTGATATAAATAATGCTTCCAATAAATACGGCGAGCACATTAAGAAATAGGGTCAACCCTACTACACCAGCGGAGTGAAGGGATTCATAGAATACCCCGTTAACGACAAACAGCACGGCAATGCTAGCAAGCACAACGGCTCCTTTAACAGACCGGTTGTTGGCAATTTTCCAATTTCCGTAGTTAAAAGCAACGGTAAACAGGACCATCACGAGGATGTTGACGCTCATCCCTACCCAAACCGGGTGAATGTTCAAGAAGAAATCGGCCGGGTGCCAATTACTTAAGTGATACCAGGTCAATCCTGCGGCAAATCCGCCAAAAAGGGAGCCCAGGACAGCTCGCTTTGTGACAAGCGGCCAGAATAATGCGGCAACTACGGGTGCAAATGTGGCGGAGTTTCTCATCGTCCAGGCGAGTACGTTCCACCAGGCGGATTGTTCTGTACGAAGGAATCCGAAAATGATCATGAGTCCGGTCAGAAGGAGCAGCGACCATTTCGTATATTTAACAAGCTGTTCTGGAGAGGCACCAGGGAAAATCGCGCTTCCGACATCTTTTCCAAGACTGGTGGCACCTGAGAACTGACAAGGCGCTCCCCATCCAAGAGCACACGCCCAGATGCCTAAGAAGAACAGGCCGACGAAAGGAGCAGGCAGCACTTCCATTAAATATTGGGGAAGAGCAACGAGTCCGAGGCTTGCGTCAGGAACGACCGCAGCGGCCGATAAGCCAAATAGAATTCCCAACAGAATAAATGGAACACTCATCACTTCTGCGACGATTAAGCCTTTGCGTCCTTCTTCAGGTGTTTTGCAGGAGAGGGCCATCTGAAAAGCGGCCTGCGCTAAAATTACGTTTACGAGGAAGGTGGCAAACCATACGAGAATTACTTGAAGACCGGCGCCGCCCCAATCAAACATGCTCGGCTGTTCGGCAGCAAGCTGCTGTAAGCCGGAGATGCCCGGGTTGATGAAGAAGGCCACGGTTCCAATAGTAAACATAATGGCAAAAATAATCGTGTTCATGGTTTGTGTAAAGGCCACCGCCCACATACCGCCTGACTGCAAATAAACGAATAGTAAGATAGCCGTAAAAGCGACGGACAAGGATAAAGAAACGCCGGTGAACACGTGAAAGGCAGAAGCAAAAGCAATCGCTGTAGCAACGGACCACATTGGAAACGCAAATGCTGTAATTGCACCAGATAAAGCTTTAGCGCGTCTGCCGAATTGATCGCCAATTAACCCCGAGATGGTTACAACTAACTTTTCACGAAATGATTTGATTAATAATAAAGCAATCAGTAAGACTTGTAAGGTTTCGGCGACTCCGTACCAGATGGCTGATATTCCGGTCAGATAGGAAAGCTCGACAATCGATATGTACGTCGAACCTGAGAAGAGGCCGGTTATACAAAAGGCCACGGTCCACCATCTAAATGTCCGTCCCCCTACAAAATATTGCTCGCCGCGGTTGGCTTTTCGCTTCGCCACATTACCGACGATGATGAGGGCGAGCGTGTATAATAAAGCGAGTGAAATCATCCAAAAACCATATGAACTCATGTTTGTACCTCCTTGTTGATTTTCCAATTAATTTCTATTTTTACGTCTGCATCCTTAAACAAGTTGTAGTCCGGACAGCGTTTTTGAACGAGTTGAATAAACTCTTCTTCATCGATTTCTTGCTCTGCAAATGTAACGTCCACCTCAAGCGTCACCGTTTGAAAGTGTGGACTCGCATCGGCTGTGCCGAACAATCCTCTGTGATCGATACCACCACTTGAAGCGGCCTCCAGCTTTTCAATCGTTAACCCTTTTTCCTTCGCTACCATTTCGACCACAATCATAAAACAGCCGTTTAGCGATCCAGTCATGTATTCCATCGGAGTTAATGCTTCATTGGAACCTCCAAGTTTCTCGGGTTCATCAATTGTAAACGTAAAATCCCGAATAGAATGGACATTCTGAAACTGGCTGGTGCGCTTGCTCTGGGTGTTAATCGACCGTAATGCTGACTTCTTCTGTGTTTGCTGACCTGTCATTTCATCTCACCTCCCCTTTAAAACATAAAAAACCCTTCCACTTTTCTGTAAGAAAAATAGAAGGGTTGGTTTTAAATATCCCGACTCTTATCTTTCAGACAGAAAGTGTCTGCTGGACTGAGCACCTTGTTTATAAAACAGGTTGCCGCGGGATCAAAGGACCAGATTCCTCCACCGCTCTCGATAAGAAAATTATGAATTTAAAGAATATTCTACGTTTAAAGTTAATCATCTGTCAACAACTTTTTTGGAAGTCAGCTTCGGAAACAAGAAGACGCTGAGCGAAGAAAACGCTTATCACTGTATGGATTCAATATAAAAAGGAACCCGGTTTTTTACGGGAATGACAGCCCTGCCTAGCTCACCTTACGCCGTTGTTCCGCATGCATCAACTTACCGCCAAACTCATTTATAAAAATAGCTGCAAGGATCAAAAATACGCCGATCCACTGCAAAAAGGTGACCGTTTCGGAAAGAATCAGCATGGCTGAAATAATGGCGACAGGAAGTTCTACAGAACTCAGTACATTAGCGAGACGACCTGAAATAAGTGGAGCACCGCCCGCAAAGAACAGGGGAGGAATAACGGCTCCGACAAGCGCGATTCCAGTAGCAATCGCCCATAAGCGCATGTCCAGAACGGGGACGGTAGGAATGTCACGGATGAAAATAAGGATCACAAGTACCAGAGACCCTGTCACCATAAGGGAACTCCGCAGTACAGGATGGGAATCGACAGCCACCTGACCACTGAAAAAAATAAATCCGGCATAGGAAAACCCTGCCAACAGTCCGAGCAGAAGACCAATCGGGTGTAAATCGAGACCACGACCTGTAAGGCCTGAAGCTAACACCACTCCTGTAAGAGTGACCACCAGCGAAATCAAGTGAATGCGTTCAGGTGGCGTTTTCGTGAAAATCCATTCATACAGCATACCGATCCAGACAAATTGGAAAAGCAGAATAATCGCAATAGAAGCGGGGAGGTACTGCATTGCTCCGTAATAAAAGATACTCGTCAGTCCAACCGTACTGCCCGTAGCAGCAACTTTGACAAGGTCTGAAGTCCGAATTTCTCTTATTCGCAACCCTTTTAAAATAGACAATCCCCAAAGTAAAACAAAGGCGGCGAACATTTGGACAATATTTAGCTGACCCAGAGAGTACCCATATTGAAAACCCGTTTTGACAAAGATAGGGGTGAAACCGAAGCTTGCCGCACCCAGGAAGACTAGAACAATCCCTTTTCCCTTCATGTTTGATAACCTCCCAATCAAGACAATTCGTGCTTCTATTTTGCCGAACACACTGATTCTATTATTTCAAAGGCCCTTTAAAAACTCAATTTTATTGAAGGAACAACTTAAGGAATGTCGGATTTTGAGGTGAATTTTTGAGAATCATAGCGATAAATGTAAAACGATTTTTACAGGGATTTTCTCCCTTTTGTCGAACTGATTGAGTATAAGGGAAACACTATAAAAATTCAGAAAAAAAGGAGTGTTCGTGGGGATGTTCAAGAATAGTCTATTAAAGTTAATGCCGTATAAAGAGCAGGGTATGGTGGAAACGAATCTGGTCAATGTGATGAAGCGATTAAAAATTGAAGATTTTACGTTCAACTGGGACCGCAGCAGCTGTTATGTAGAATTCAGTTATAAAGAAGAGCCATATAAACTGGAACATTCGATAGAAAAAGCTAGGAAACAAGGGATCATCTTAAAAAATGGTATGGATTGTTTAATAGAGCTGACTCAGTCACTGGAAGATCTATGTGTGATTATTGACCGTGGCACCTATAACTTCGAGACGTGGATCTCCGGCATGAAGCAGCAGGAAGCGCTGAATGAAACCCCTATTTATCAGGAAGAGTTTCACATTAGTTACAAATCTACCGGGGAACAGGCTAAGCAGGAACTTTCCAAAGAAGAACCTTTCAAAGAGGAGTCGCTTAAAGAGGAACAGCCATCTGATCGAAACGAGCAGCTTTTCCCATTTGGACCTGACCTGTCACTTAAAGATTTCTACTTAAACCAGCTTACGCAGAGCGCGGAGAGGAAAATACAGTAGAATCAGACAGTGGATGACATAATAGAGATAATAAAGAAGAACTCCAGATTTAAGGAGTTCTTCTTTATTGATTCTGTAAACTTTTTGAGTGTGTACGTTGTAAATGGGCCGTGCTCCCCAGAAATTACTGCATTTTCCCAATCATTCCTGTGCCTACCCTTTATACAACTTAAAAAGCCAGCCCCTTAGTTTAAGGACCTGGCTCTCACACTTATTTAAATAGCCCAGAAGGCACGAACACGCCTCCCGGTATGAGGAGTGAACCATCTGAAAACGGGTATCAATGATTCACTACTGTATTCATTCTAGTAATAGAAAGAAGCACCAACAATAACTAATAGAATGAACAAAACAACGATCAAGACGAATGTACTACCTCCGTAGTATCCGCCGCCACCGCCGCCGTATCCACAGCCGCCATACCAGCCCATATCTTCACCACCTTTATTATCCTATACGATAGGCTATGAAAAAACAGGGGAGTTGGGAGGGCGGATGACCATGGTGGTTTTAAAAATAAATCAGGAGCCCTTCTGGATCTGCTCTTGTTCTTTCCGTTCGTTCCATTCACTTGGGCGGATCCAGCGGACGTTATCGGTGGTCTGCAAGTGGTCTTGAAGATTGGCTTTGATTTTCTGGATGTGATCCACCATCGTCATAGCGGTCATATCGAGCTCCATCATCGTCGTCTGCTGCTCCATAATTTTTTCGGAAGATCCTTCGGTGTTTGCGCTCAGCTGCTGAGTGAGCTGATGAATTTCTGCGAATTTCTCCTGTGTCTTTTTCTTTTCGGTGATCACGTCTGCCGAGTGAGTCTGAACTTGTTTGGACTGGTCGTGAAGTTCGGAGATATTCTCAATAACCTGATCGAAAATCTCTGTCATCTCCTTGGCTTTTTCTTTTCCTGCATTAAGGGCTTCTGTTTCCGTTTCATACGACTTTTTCTGGTCAGAGATACTGGAATTTACCTGGCTTATGACATTTTCAATTGTGTCCGCACTGTCTTTAACCTGGGCGGAGAGCTTACGGATTTCGTCTGCGACTACCCCGAATCCTTTCCCGTGCTCTCCTGCTCTTGCGGCTTCGATGGAAGCGTTTAAGGCCAGCAGGTTGGTCTGGTTGGAGATATATTCGATCGCTCCAAGCGCTTCTGTTACTTTTTTCATTTGTCTCAGAAGCTTTTCATTAAAACTTCCAAATTGTTCGGTAACCTGAATGATCTCTGTAAACACATGGTTGAATTCATCGACTTTTTCTTTTCCATCATTCGACAATGAACGGACACTTTCGGATGTTGATGCGGAGGTCTCAATGATCTCACCAAGAGACTGAATCATGCCGTTAATACTATCCATCTGGCTCTGAAATTGAGCTAAGTGTTCTCCTTCGATCTGGATATCCTCGACCATTTCCATCAACTGCGTACTGACCTGTTCAGCTGACTCGGTTACTTGTTTATTCATATTGTTCAAATGCTCACTATGTGCCTCCACGTGACGAAGTTCTTCCAGGGAATGCCGGATGGATTCATCTTGAGGTTCATTTGCATCCGTTTGTTCTGACTCATCTCGTAAGAACCTTCTTTTAGCGTTGAAAAACAAGAGGATAAGAAGGGATGCTGTTCCTACACCCAGTGCCGCTAAGATGGAAAGGCCGGCTGCAGGGGTGAAATAAAAGGATAAACTATAACTCACGGTGCCATAAATCATGACAGCCAGGCTGATGGACATAAGTGTAAACCATTGTTTTCTTTTCATAGTAGTACTCGCTTTCTCTTGGAATTTAGGATCCTGTCCAGACGGAAAGAGAAGGGGAGACCGATGCCATAGATCATCCCAATCTTCAACAAGTTAAAAGGTATGATGACATAAAGGACGGCAGTTCTAAAATCGGTGGCGAATGGATTAAATTGGGTGAATTGCTCGACATACTGTTTTTTTGTGACCCCGATCAGCTCCATGATCGATGGGAGAATAAAATAGTAATTTAATAGATACATTGTGGATAAGAAAACGGTAATCGTAATAGTGAAACTCCATAGATTCAGTTTCTTTTGATAATGATAGAACATCCCAATCAGTCCAACGATGAGCGCTCCCGAGAAGAAATTAGCCATTTGTCCGACAGGAAGTCCTGCATAGCTGCCATGAGTGATGTAGTCTATTAAATTCTTGAGAAACTGAATGAGTACGCCTGCCACAGGTCCAAGGGTAATGGCTCCAACCAGAGCGGGAATGTCGCTAGTATCCATAGTGAGAAAGGGCGGAAAGAAAGGAACCGGAAATTTAAAATAATAGAGGATCATGCTGCAGGCGGCTAGAATCCCAATGGTGGTTGTGCGTTGTAGTTTAGATAATTTCAATATTCTTCATCTCCTTAAGGAATAGAAGAGAAGAACACTCAGCCTCTTCTCTTCTAATGGGCTACGCATTTCCTTGTAATGAGCGGGTATGAGGAGCCAGCAGACTGGCTGCATGTTCGACAACTTTCGGACTGGAGGACTTCGCCCCTTTAAAGTTTCGGCTTTCTTCGATTTCATACACGCCAAAGCCATCCAGATCGTAAGCAACCATCATGGACTTAAAGGTGGGTGTTTCGATGACTAAAAACCATTCCCGGATCAGTTTGCTGTTAGGAGGAAGCGGAATGTAGTGGATGCCGTCGGAAGAATCCATCGTCACATCTTCCTCACCGAAAATATAAACATTGGAATATTCCGTCATGGCCTGGAAGCGGTCCAGCACGTTATGGGCACGGGAGAATTTCTGAAATCCAGCATAGACGTTTCCTTTTAATTTTTTCATAAGAACCATGTTTTCCATCATTAAACACATGTACTCAAGCTGTGGCACCTTGGATTCAAAATGTAAGGAACTGGACTGCAGTTGAGACAAATGTGCGTTATCCAAATTTTTTGTTTCTCCTTCGACAGAACCGAAGCATTCGTTAAATAGAGAGAGATGTTCAATATTCATCTACGTATTCCTCCTGTGAGAAGTCGCTGCGACTTCTGAGTATTTAGGCTGTTAATTGGAAATATAAACATATCATTAATGAATAAAATGATCCATTATAAAATACCTAATGAAATAAAGGGAACGACACTCTTTTATTTCATCGGATACTTGCCAGAAGAGTAAAGATAAATACAAAAATTAAGATAAAAAAGAAAAAAAGAAAGAGCGGTTGAACGCGCATAACACATGGCATACAAGCATGTAAGCGCTTAACTTTTTCGGTGAATAATCTAAGTGTTCAGAAAATTTACTTAAAACCTGTTGACCTTCTCGCGAAATCCGTTTAAAGTAGTCCTCAATCAACTTCACCGGTAATTCTCTGAAACGCCAACGAAGGTTGATCATGTGGAAGGACCCCCATGGGACCCTGAGCATAAAAATGAATGTCACGTTTGTGTCAGGGTCCACTATTTTTTTCCTTCATAAATCTATCGTTTCAAACATTAAATATAGAAAAGAAAGGAGTGCTAAGGATGAGCAGCCAATGGATTTATTTAAGCGGCGAATATGTAAATAAGAACGAGGCCGTCGTATCCGTTTACGACCACGGTTTCTTATATGGAGATGGGGTATTCGAAGGTATTCGTGTCTACGAAGGCAACATCTTCAAATTAGATGAACACTTAAACCGCCTCTATGATTCAGCAAAATCAATCATGCTTCAAATGCCTTATGAGAAGGAGGAGATGAAAGAGATTATTGCTGAAACCGTCCGCAAGAACGAGCTGGAAACAGCCTACATTCGAGTGGTTGTCTCCCGTGGAATGGGTAATCTCGGTTTAGACCCATCCAGTTGTTCAAATCCAAGAGTGGTTGTCATTGCTGAAGCACTTGCTTTGTTTCCGAAAGAACTTTATGAGCGCGGCGTAAGGCTCGCATCGGTTTCCAGCAGACGAAACCGTCCGGATGTACTCCCGCCTCAAGTGAAATCATTAAACTATTTAAATAATATTCTAGTGAAAATGGAAGCAAATCAGGCTGGAGTAGACGAAGCCCTGATGATGAACGATCAAGGTTACGTAACAGAAGGCTCAGCAGACAATATCTTTATCGTAAAAAACAGCACCATTTATACACCGCCTACTTATTTAGGGGCGCTGGAAGGCATTACAAGAAACGCCATCATTGATCTTGCTAAAGAAAAAGGCTACGAAATGAAAGAACAGCCTTTTACCCGCCATGATGTGTATGTAGCTGATGAAGTATTCCTAACAGGCACAGCAGCAGAAGTCATCGCAGTAGTAGAAGTGGACCAACGTCCTGTAGGGGATGGAAAGCCAGGCGTCATAACCAATCACCTGCTTTCTGAATTCCGTAAGATTACAACGACAGACGGTTACAAAGTCTACAACAAAGATAAAGTTCAAGTAAGCTAGACTTGAAAAGTTAATAGGGACTAATACGAAGACGGGAATAAAAGAGTAAGTTCTTGTATTCACAGAGAGCCGGGGTTGCTGGAAGCCCGGAAATACATCTTATTCTGACATCATCCCTGAGTGTTCACGCTGAACGGTTTACTAGTAGGCGGAACCAGGTGTTTTTATTCGCACCTGTTATCAAAAGGAGTTCTAAGAGAACTCCCTGAGGTGGAGCGTAAAAGCTTCACGAAAACGAGGGTGGTACCGTGAAAGTAATAGACCTTTTCACCCCTCTCTTTCCTTATACCGACGTGTATATGAGGAAGTGAGGATGAAAAGGTCTTTTTTATTTTAATAATAGTGAAACAGATTGGCCGCAATGATTTTCTAAATACTCTAAGGAGGGATTAAAAAATGAAGGCAGAGGCAAGTGTGAAAGAGCAGACCGCCACAAAGACAGGAGCAGATTTGCTGGTTGAATCCTTGATTGAACAAGGTGTCGATACTTTATTTGGTTACCCGGGAGGTGCCGTACTCCCAATTTATGACGCCATCTACCGGGCAGAAGGAAGCTTTGATCACGTTCTTCCCCGTCATGAACAGGGAGCGATTCACGCAGCAGAGGGATATGCTCGAGTAGCGAACCGTGCAGGTGTTGTCATCGGAACTTCCGGGCCGGGAGCTACCAATCTGGTAACCGGGATCGCTGATGCGATGATGGACTCCATCCCGCTGGTTGTTTTCACAGGCCAGGTGGCTAAAGGAGTCATTGGGACAGATGCTTTCCAGGAGTCAGACATAATGGGCATCACGACCCCAATTACGAAACACAACTACCAGGTTCAAAATATCGAGGAGCTTCCGCGTATTGTGAAAGAAGCCTTTCACATTGCCACTACCGGGCGTCCGGGACCAGTAGTCGTTGATATACCGAAAGACATTTCTTCAGAAGTGTATGCTAAGGATGTTATTCATCACTTTCATCTTCCGGGCTATCAGCCGACACTGAAACCGAATCCACTCCAGATCACGAAGCTTCACGAAGCACTGACGCAGGCGAAGAAACCCGTTATTCTAACTGGTTCAGGTATTATCCACGCAGGAGCTTCGGAAGAACTTAGAACCTTCGTGCGAAACTATGAAATTCCGGTTGTATCTACCTTGCTTGGTCTAGGCAGTTATCCAGGCAGCGATCGACTGTCGCTGGGCATGGGAGGCATGCACGGAACGTACGCCGCGAATATGGCTCTTTATGAATGTGATCTTCTGATTAACATTGGGGCCCGCTTTGATGATCGCCTGACAGGAAACTTGAAGCATTTTGCACCATCGGCGAAAGTGGCTCACGTTGATATCGACCCGGCAGAAATCGGGAAAAACGTTCCGACATCGATTCCGATCGTATCCGATGCCAAGGCTGCATTGAAGGCGTTAAATAATAAAGAAGTCACAAGCCTTGATCATAAGGAATGGCTGGATAAGAGCTGGGCGCGTAAAGCGGACTATCCACTGTGGTATCACCAGAAAGATGAAGATATTGTTCCTCAGTGGCTGGTCAAGAAAGTATATGACTATACCCGCGGTGAAGCTGTTGTAACCACTGATGTTGGACAGCACCAGATGTGGGCGGCTCAATATTACCATTTTGATGAGCCGAACCGCTGGGTAACCTCAGGTGGACTTGGAACCATGGGATATGGTTTTCCGGCAGCGATCGGCGCACAGCTTGCAGATATGGAATCCACCTGCGTTGCGATCGTAGGGGACGGCGGATTCCAGATGACGCTTCAAGAGCTGTCCGTTCTTCAGGAACGCGGCTTGCCAGTGAAAGTCATCATCGTGAACAATCAGGCTCTCGGCATGGTTCGTCAATGGCAGGAGAAGTTTTACGACGGTCGTTTCTCTTCCTCTATCATTGATACGCAGCCTGACTTTGTAAAACTTGCAGAAAGTTATCAGATTCCTGGTTACTTCATTGACTCACCGAAAACACTTGAAGAGGTACTTCCGGACATCCTTGCAGATGATAAGCCGGCCGTTGTCGATTGCCGAGTACTTCAAAGTGAAAATGTGTATCCAATGATCGCACCAGGTAAAGGACTTCACGAAATGATCGGGGTGAAACCATGAAAAGGATAGTTACTGCGATCGTTCATAATCGCAGCGGCGTATTAAACCGAGTAACAGGGCTGCTGGCTAAGCGGCAGTTCAACATTGAAAGTATATCTGTCGGCCGCACCGAGACAGAGGGCGTTTCCAAAATGACATTCGTGGTCGATGTGGAGGATAACCGCAAACTGGAACAGCTGACAAAACAGCTGAATAAACAGATTGATGTCCTGAAGGTTTCCGATATTACAGACAATGCGATTGTCGCCCGGGAACTTGCACTGGTCAAAGTCATCAGCAACCCGCAGATACGAAGCGAAATTCAGGGCATTATCGAACCGTTCCGCGCTACGATTATTGACGTAAGTAAAGAAAGCATCACGGTTCAGGTTACTGGTAAGTCCGATAAGGTCGATGCGCTGATTGAACTCTTACGACCTTATGGTGTTAAAGAGCTTGCAAGAACCGGCTTAACTGCCTTTAAACGGGGAAATCAGCCTCAACAAGCAGAAGTAAAATCTTATTCTCTACTAAACTAATTACTCTATTACAGAAAGGAAGATTTTAAATGGCACATGTTTACTACCACAATGATATCCAAGATGAGGTTCTACAAAATAAGAAGGTTGCTGTTGTCGGCTATGGCTCACAGGGCCACGCTCACGCACAGAACTTAAAGGAAAGCGGTCATAACGTTGTCGTTGGACTAAGAAAAGGGAAGTCCTGGGATAAAGCTGAACAGGATGGACTGGAAGTAAAAGAAGTAGCGGACGCTGTAGCAGACGCAGACGTAGTTATGGTTCTTTTACCAGATGAACACCAGCCGACTGTTTTCGAAGAATCCATTAAGCCGAACTTGAAAGAAAATGCAGCTCTTGCATTTGCGCACGGATTCAACGTTCACTTCAACCAGGTCGTGCCTCCATCTAACGTTGATGTATTCCTGGTAGCTCCAAAAGGCCCTGGACACCTTGTAAGAAGAACATTTGAAGAAGGCGCTGGTGTACCCGCTCTAATCGGAGTCGAGCAGGACGTATCCGGTGAAGCGAAAGAAATCGCGTTAGCTTATGCTAAAGGAATCGGCGGCGGCCGTGCCGGCGTACTGGAAACAAGCTTCCAGGAAGAAACGGAAACGGATCTATTCGGTGAACAGGCGGTATTATGCGGCGGACTTTCAAGCCTAGTTAAGGCAGGATTTGAAACTCTGACAGAAGCAGGCTACCAGCCGGAAGTAGCGTACTTCGAATGTATGCACGAACTGAAACTGATCGTTGACTTGATGTATGAAGGCGGTCTTGAAGGCATGCGTTATTCCATCTCCGATACAGCTCAGTGGGGTGACTTCGTATCTGGCCCGCGTGTCATCAACGAAGAAACAAAAGAGCGCATGAAAGATGTACTTCAGGACATTCAGACTGGTAAATTCGCAAAAGGCTGGATCTTAGAAAATAAAGTGAATCGCCCAGAGTTCGAAGCGATCAACAACTTGGAGAGCAATCATCCAATTGAAAAGGTGGGTAGAGAACTCCGAGAGTTAATGCCTTTTGTTAAGAAATCCCAATCTAAAGAAAAGGAAGTGGTCTCTCATGGCTCACGTTAACGTATTCGATACAACTCTTAGAGACGGAGAACAGTCAGCTGGCGTGAACTTGGACCGCCTGGAAAAATTAGAGATTGCGAAGCAGCTGGAACGCCTTGGGGTAGACATCATGGAAGCAGGATTTCCTGCTTCCTCCCAGGGAGAATTTGAATCCGTCCGTGAGATTGCGAACACGGTGAGAAACGTTTCAGTAACGGGGCTTGCGAGAGCTCACAAGAAAGATATCGATATTGCCTGGGAAGCATTGAAAGGTGGAGCAGAACCAAGACTTCACGTGTTCTTAGCTACTTCAGCCATTCATATGACGCATAAGCTTAAGAAAACACCAGATGAAGTGGTGGAAACAGCGGTAGAAGCTGTATCTTACGCAAAAGAGAAATTCCCTCACGTTCAGTGGTCTGCAGAAGATGCCAGCCGAACCGATATCGATTTCCTAGTTCATATTATTGAAAAAGTGATTGACGCCGGTGCCTCCGTTATTAATCTTCCTGATACGGTCGGATACTCAACACCGGATGAATACGGACGCATGTTCCGAGAAGTAAGAGAACGCGTTCCGAATATTGATCAGGCGATTCTTTCGGCTCACTGCCACGATGATCTAGGTATGGCTGTCAGCAACTCGATTGCGGCTATTGAAAATGGAGTCCGCCAGATCGAAGGCACCATTAACGGAATCGGCGAACGTGCTGGAAACGCGGCACTTGAGGAAATCGGAGTCGCTCTTGAAATCCGTAAAGACCGTTATGATTATCAGACAAACCTTGTCTTGAAAGAAATTAAGAGAACGAGTGATTTGGTCAGCCGTATGACCGGCATGATGGTTCCAGGTAACAAAGCCGTTGTCGGCCGTAACGCCTTTGCTCACGAATCCGGCATTCACCAGGATGGCATGCTGAAAGACTCGTCCACTTACGAAATCATCACACCAGCGATGGTGGGAATCGATTCCAATCGTATGGTAATGGGTAAACACTCCGGTCGTCACGCTTTCAAACAAAAAGCCGAATCAATGGGCTATGAGTTGACGGATGAGAAATTGAAGGAAGCGTTTGAATCCTTCAAGAACCTGACGGCGAAGAAGAAAGAAGTCACCGACGACGATTTGTTTGCGATCCTGACCGATACGCAGACCGAAGACAAAGATCAGCCGAAATACGAGCTGAAAGCCTTCCAGGTTCAATACGGAAGCATCAATCGTCCGACAGCCACAGTACTTCTTACCAAGCCGAATGGCGAAGAAGTCGAGAAAGCCAACACAGGAGACGGCAGTGTCGAAGCCATCTACAACACGCTGGATGATTTAATCGATGCCGATGTGCATTTGCAGGATTATCAGTTAAGCTCGATTGGAAGAGGACGAGATGCGCTGGCAGAAGTGCACGTACAGCTAACCGTAGATGATGTGAAAGCTTCCGGGCGCGGATCTGCGCAGGATGTTCTTGAAGCATCTGCACATGCCTTCTTAAACGCCGTAAACCGCACATTATATAGAAAGAACACGGAACCAGTTCAAAAGCAGGTTCACGTATAAAGGGGGAAATGTTATGAAAAAGCACATTGTACTTTTACCGGGAGACGGGATCGGTCCCGAAGTAGCAAAAGCTGCTAAGCGCGTGCTGGAAGCCATAGCTGAACAGCATCAGCACACATTCACTTTCGAAACGCACAATATCGGAGGAAGCGCCATTGATCAGGACGGCACCCCTTTACCGGAAGATACGATTGAAGCTTGTCATAAAGCGGATGCTGTATTCTTAGGAGCTGTAGGCGGTCCGAAATGGGATGACCTGCCTGGTCATATGCGACCTGAAAAAGGACTGCTTGGCATTCGTAAGCAGCTGGGACTTTTCGCTAATCTGCGGCCGGTTAAGGCGTTCCAGCAGCTCCTCCATGCGTCCCCCTTAAAAACGGAAGTTGTCACAGGAAGTGATCTGCTGATTGTCAGGGAATTAACAGGAGGACTCTATTTCGGAGAACCGAGTGAAAGGCGCAACAACGACGCTGAAGTCGTAGATACGCTGGCGTATTCGAGACATGAAATTGAGCGGATCGTTGAGCAGGCGTTCCAGAGTGCCAGACTAAGAAGAAACCATCTGACCTCTGTGGATAAAGCAAACGTATTAGAATCGAGCCGAATGTGGCGCGAGATCGTGGAAGAGAAGAAGCAGGAGTATCCAGAAGTAACGGTTGAGCATATGCTTGTCGATGCTGCCGCAATGAAGCTGGTAACGAATCCTTCTTACTTCGACGTCATCGTGACAGAGAACATGTTCGGAGACATTTTAAGTGACGAAGCGTCTGTATTAACCGGCTCACTCGGCATGCTTCCATCGGCAAGTATCCGAAAAGATGGGCTGGGCTTATACGAACCAGTTCACGGATCTGCACCGGACATCGCCGGTCAAAACAAAGCAAACCCGCTGGCATCCATCTTATCCGTTGCGATGATGCTGAAGCATTCCTTTAAAATGGAAGAAGAAGCCGAACAAGTCGAGAAAGCCGTACAGGACGTGTTAGCAGCGCGCTACCATACGGCCGACCTTAACATTAGCGGAGGCATTCCAGTCAGCGGAAGTGAACTCGCGAATAAAGTGATTGAACAATTAAGCACGAGTGACACGACTGAAAATATCATGAGGTGCTACGTGTAATAGTTGAAGAAGGGAGCGGTACACATTGAGTCAACCGAAAACAATTATTGAGAAAGTTTGGGATCAGCATGTCGTTCATGAAGAAGAAGGGAAGCCGAACCTCCTCTACATCGACTTGCATCTGATTCATGAGGTCACCTCTCCCCAGGCGTTTGAAGGTCTGCGCCTGAGCGGGAGGAAAGTCCGCCGGCCGGACCTGACGTACGCAACCATGGATCATAACGTGCCGACCATTCACAGAAACGTGATTAAAGACCAGATTTCCAAAAAGCAAATGGAGACACTTGAAGAAAACTGTGAAGAATTTGGCATCAGCCTGGCCGATATTAACCACCCGGATCAAGGGATTGTCCACGTGATCGGGCCGGAGCTTGGCTTAACCCAGCCGGGTAAAACCATTGTCTGCGGCGACAGCCACACCTCTACTCACGGAGCCTTTGGAGCGTTAGCTTTTGGAATCGGTACGAGTGAAGTGGAACACGTGCTTGCCACCCAGTCAATCTGGCAGGCGCCTCCGAAGACTCTTCAAGTTCATATCGATGGCAAGCTGGGTACTGGCGTAACCGCGAAAGACTTAATACTTGCGGTCATTGGCCGTTTCGGTGTTCGCTTTGGAACCGGTCACGTGATTGAATATACGGGCGAAGCAATCCGTAACTTGTCCATGGAAGAACGTATGACGATATGCAACATGTCCATTGAAGCAGGAGCAAGAGCGGGATTGATCAGCCCGGATGAGACAACAGTCGAGTACTTGAGAGGCAAACGTTACGTGCCGGAAGGGGAAGAATTCGATCAGGTGGCCCAGCAGTGGCTGAACCTGGCATCAGATCCAGGTGCACGATACGATATGGAACTTGAAATCCATGCCGATGAAATCGAGCCGCAGGTAACGTGGGGCACCAATCCTTCTCATTGTGTACCTGTCTCCGCACAAGTACCGGATCCACTCGATGCCGAAAGTGATGATGAAAAAGACAGCATTGAGCGTGCCCTGGAGTATATGGGACTGGAAGCGAATCAAACCATTCAGTCTATCCCGATAGAGCATGTCTTTATCGGTTCCTGCACCAATTCAAGGATCAGCGATTTGAGAAAAGCCGCTGATATTGTGAAAGGCGGCCGTGTCCACGAAGGGATCAGAGCGCTCGTCGTACCAGGTTCCCAATCTGTGAAGCAGGCAGCGGAAAAAGAAGGACTGGATCAAATATTTATAGACGCCGGTTTCGAATGGAGAGACGCAGGCTGCAGCATGTGTCTCGCGATGAATGACGATATCGTACCGCCTGGCGAACGCTGTGCCTCGACATCAAACCGGAACTTTGAAGGACGTCAGGGTAATGGAGCCAGAACCCATCTGGTCAGTCCTGAAATGGCAGCAGCTGCTGCACTGGAAGGCCGCTTCGTAGACGTCAGAAAACAGATGAGTACCGTTTAGGAGGGTGAGCAGATGGAACCTTTGAAAAAGCATCACGGAATCGTCTATCCACTGAATCGATCCAACGTGGACACCGATCAGATTATTCCTAAGCAATTTTTGAAGCGAATTGAACGAACCGGGTTTGGGCAGTTTCTTTTTTACAACTGGCGCTTTAACGATGATGGCTCATTGAAAGAGAATTTCTCATTGAATGATCCGAAGTATAATGACGCATCCATCCTGGTGGGAGGTGAAAACTTCGGCTGCGGCTCTTCAAGGGAGCACGCGCCCTGGGCCATTCAAGATTATGGTTTTAAAGTAGTGATTGCTCCGAGTTTTGCGGATATCTTCTATAATAACTGCTTTAAAAATGGAATTCTGCCGATCCAGCTGCCGAATGATGCAGTAGAGAAATTAATGGAAAAAGCAGAAGATGAAATTTATGGATTATCGGTTGATCTGGAAAAACAAGTCGTTTATGGTAGAGAAATGGAAGTTAATTTTGATATCCAGCCGTATCACAAAGAAATGTTACTCAATGGCTGGGATGAAATCGCGGTCACCTTGACCCACGAAGACAAAATTGACCAATACGAAAAAAATACAAAGGGAGTGAAGACGTTGGGGATTTCTTAACGCTAGCTAAAGTGATGGAGGCTCATGAAAAATTACAAGGAGTGGTGCACCGGACTCCTTTAGAGACCTCCTCTACATTTAATCAGCAAGCCGGTCAGCAAGTCTATCTGAAGATGGAAAATCAGCAGAAAACAGGAGCTTTTAAAGTAAGAGGAGCTTCCTATAAAGTAGCCTGCTTATCACAAGAGGAAGCTGAACGAGGGGTTATTGCCGCTTCTGCCGGCAACCATGCCCAGGGCGTCGCTGTAGCCGCCCGTAAACGAGGGATCAGCGCCCGCATATTCATGCCGGAAGCGACGCCGCGTGCGAAGGTTGAAGCAACCGAAGGGTATGGTGCCACGGTGGTATTGACCGGAGAATCGTTTCAGGAAGCTTATACCGCTGCTCTTCTTGAACAAAAAGAGAGTGGAGCAACCTTCCTTCATCCATTCGATGATTATGACGTGATGGCCGGACAAGCGACGATTGCGGTCGAAATGCTGCAGCAGCAGCCGGACATTGATACGCTGTTTGTGCCCATTGGGGGCGGCGGATTAATCAGCGGTGTGTCCTTTGCAGCTAAGCAGCTGAAACCGGATATTCAGGTGATCGGCGTACAGGCTGCCGAAGCCTCATGCGTCTATAATTCTTTTTACAAGAGTGGACCTGAAAAATTAACATCAGTCGCGACCATTGCTGATGGGATTGCCGTCAAGGAAAAAGGAACACTTACCTATCCTTGTATCCAGAAGTATGTGGATCAGGTAATCACCGTAGAAGAGCATGAAATCGCTCAAACAATGCTTCACTTACTGGAACGTGAAAAAACACTGGTGGAAGGTGCGGGAGCCTCTGCATTAGCTGGAGCCCTGTATCACCAACATCAATTTGAAAGTAAACAAGCGGGTGTGATTGTAAGTGGCGGAAATATGGACATCTCCAAACTTCCTTCCATTTATCAAGCAGCTCGCCCAAAGCAAGCCGCGCTAGTTTAAGAAGATAAGGTAGTGAAACAGATGCTCCGGACGGGGCATCTGTTTTTTGGTTGGCAGTCTTCTGTACGGTTTTATCGTTGGGATTCCATTCGGGGAAGGTTGGATTTCGAAACATATTTGTATAGGAACGTAAATCAGGCCAAACAAATATTCAAGGCTATTTAGGCTGGTGCTGTAATTGAGCCGTGCGCCACTGAAAATGTGCCGTGACCCCTGCAATTGACCATGCTTATCGCAAACCCCCTGCAAATAGGAAGTAATAACGAACAGGTCAGCTCGTGATTATGATTGACAGCCAGATAGGGGTTCGATATGATAGGTACTATCATGATAATGAGAATCTTTATCAATTACGGTCTGTTTATACATAAAAACCGGCTCAGGTTGGAAGATTTAATTAAAAGAGAGGATGAAAAGCATATGAAAAAGATAGGATGGCTTATCCTTGTTTTACTCTTCGTAACGTTAACCGCCTGCGGAAACGGAGAAGATGGGGGCGGAGAGGCTTCTGAAGGCTCAGGAGATCAGTCCAAAGAAGCGAAGGAAGAAGAAAAAGATGAACAGCGAACGATAAAGATTCAGGATGCAATGGGAGAGAAAACGATTGAAGGCACTCCTAAGAACATTGTAGTTCTCGAATGGACGTACGCCGAGGATCTGCAGGCGCTTGGCATGGAGCCTGCGGGTGTTGCTGATCTTGACGGCTATGGCAAGTGGGTCGATGCAGGTAAATCGTTAAGCGATTCCGTTGAAGATGTAGGAACCCGGCAGGAGCCGAATCTGGAAGCCATTTCCCGCTTGGATCCGGACTTAATCATCGGCGTCAAGTTCCGCCACGAGGCAATTGCGGATCAATTGGAGGATATTGCACCGACGGTTATGTTCGCCCCTTATTCTGAGGAAGCAGCGAGAGACCAGTACCAGCACATGCTGGACGAGTTCCATACAGTAGCTAAAATTACCAGTAAGGAAGATAAAGCTAAAAAAGTTGTCAAAAACATGGAGAAAACATTCCGTGATCAGCAGGCCCGCATCACAGAGGCCGGTAAAGAAGATTCGGAATATGTAATGACGCAGGCTTTTACTTCCCAGAACACACCAACGTTAAGACTTTTCACACCTAATTCTATCGTTTCAAAAGTGATGAAGAATATTGGTCTGCAAAACGCTCACCAGCCTGACAAGACCGAGGTTTACGGCTATACCTCTACTACTGTAGAGGCTCTCCAGAATTACCAGGATGCTCATTTCTTCTACATTGTGCAGGAAGAAGATAATATCTTCACGAATCAGCTGAAAGGCAATCCTGCCTGGGAGGACCTTAAATTTGTTCAGGAAAATCGCACATACAAGATGCCGGGAGATACGTGGACCTTTGGCGGGCCGCTATCCGCTGAAGTACTGGCGAAGCAAGTGACCGATGCAATGCTGAACGAAAACCAAAGCGAGTGAAGCTTATGAATCTGAACGTAAAACAATCGATAATCGCGGTTCTCACCTTTGGAGGTGGGACCGCATTATTATGTTTATTAACGTTTATACATATTAATCAGGGTAACGTGTCGATTCCACTCGGAACCGTCGTCGATGCGCTCCTTAATCCTCAGGATACAATTAAGCATCACACGGTCCGGATTTTAAGATTACCGAGAGCGGTTATGGGAATACTCGCTGGCGGAGCGCTTGCCGTTTCCGGTGTGATTCTTCAAACGGTGACGAAAAACCCGCTTTCTTCAGCAAGTACGCTCGGCATCCATTCGGGGACTTATTTTGCTGTAGTACTTACAACGATATTCTTTCCATTTGTTATGTTTGCGAATGGAATCGTAACGGCTTTTCTTGGCGGTATTCTAACGTTTGCGGCCGTTTATCTGTTGTCTGGAGCAGGGAATGCCACACCGGTCCGCATGGTGCTTGCGGGAATGATCGTGACCTTTCTCTTCTCCTCTTTGACGTCCGTTCTGCAGATCTTTTACGAAAATGAGACCCAGGGACTTTTTCTATGGGGCTCCGGGACCCTTATTCAAAATAACTGGGATGGCGTCCAGTTTTCTCTTCCTATCATAGCTGCAGGTATGGCAACGGCTTTCATTTTTTCAAAAAAAATGGACACGCTCACGCTCGGGGATGAGGTAGCGACTGCTCTTGGCCAGAACGTCCGCGTTGTGAAGCTGATTACGATTCTTGCGGCTGTCCTACTGACGAGTGTGACCGTCAGTGTCGTCGGACCCATCGGATTTGTCGGGTTAGTAGCACCGCACATTATTAAATTAATCGGTTACCGCTCACATATACCGCTCGTCATCGGCTCCTTCTTATGGGGAGGCAATGTGCTGCTGCTTGCCGATATTCTCGCAAGAATTATTGATCCATCGTTCTCTGAACTTCCTGTCGGAGCGATTACCGCACTGATTGGTTCTCCGTGGCTCATCTGGCTCGTCATGCGCATGAAGCAAAGCCAGGGCAGCGGAGATACGGGTACGATTATGGCAGGAAGCGGAGCGGTTAACCTTTCACTTGGGAAGCTTCTGCCAATGCTTGGAGCGGTTATTGTCCTCACGATCCTTATCAGTATGTCATCCGGTAACTATGGGTTTGAACCGCTGGTGGCCTGGGAGGCATTCTTTGGATCTTCCAATGAATTCATTCGTAATTTTATTCTTAACTTGAGACTTCCCCGTGCCCTTGTCGCTCTATTCAGCGGGGCTATTCTCGCGGTCAGCGGTCTGATTTTTCAGGGAGTACTGCGCAACCCGCTTGCCGATCCATCGGTTATTGGGATTACTTCCGGTGCAGGGGTCGGGGCCCTGATGACCATGTACGTATTCAGTGTCTCTGCTGTATGGATTCCTGTCGGAGCGATGATCGGCGCGTTCGTCTTTTTCCTAATCGTCATGGGGCTCGGCGCGAAAGCGGAATTCCAGCCTGCGATCCTCGCCCTGCTGGGAATAGGGGTGTCCGCTTTTGGATCGGCCATTATTCAGATTCTGGTAGTGCAGGCCGATCTGGGTGTCGCCTCAGCTTTAACCTGGCTGTCCGGCACCACTTATGCAAAAGGCTGGTCTCAGCTGCTGCAGTACCTTCTTTGGCCCGTCATCTTGTTTATACCGCTGCTCGTCTTTTATATTAAGACACTTGATGTGCTCTCTTTAGGGGACGATACGGCAAAAGGGCTGGGGCTTCGCGTGAGATCCGTCCGGTTCCAGATGGCGATGATCGCGACGCTGCTTGCAGCATGCAGTGTCGCAGCAGTCGGATCGATCGGGTTCGTGGGCTTAATTGCACCGCACGTAGCCCGTCTGTTGGTCGGAAGCGCCAACCAGAAGCTATTGCCTGTAACTATGCTGCTTGGAGGATTGCTCCTGCTCGTCGCGGATTTATTCAGCCGGACGCTGCTTGCGCCGAATGAAATTCCATCCGGGATACTAGTTGCTCTTATTGGCGCCCCGTACTTCTTATGGCTGATGAAGAAGCGTGCTGCCTGACATTAAAAGCCGTGCCGTGATGGTTTCATTTCCATCACGGCACGGCTTTTTTAAGTCTATTATTGTTACTGATGATACTAAGGGGGGGCGTTCTTAGTTGAACATCCCTGGTGGTAAGCTTCCTCAGGCTACACATTACGGGATCTTACCGATCATCTTTATCACCCTGGAGTCTGATAGTTAAATTACATTAGAGCCCTTTACAGGGAATGGCCGAAGTAATTCACTAAAGCTTTCGTCAGCTGATCCGTTTCCGTAATTGATGTGTGAAGCAGCACATAAGCGTCAGGCCGGATGATCATCATATCCCCCGGCGTTACATGCAGCCGTTGATTGGACTCTTCATTCAGATCCATATACAATTCAGAATTCATGTACGTGGTTTCCCTCGGATCATCTACTTCATCAAATGTAATGAAAAGCGGCTTCAGCATGTCTCCCACACGAGTGTTAAACGCCTCCACTGCATTCCTGACAGATTCCTGATACTGGGGAGCATCTCCTCTCCCTGCCATAATTAAATAGAGAAATGGCTCTTCCCGGAGCATAGAGTATAGTGTTTTGTCTTCTTTGGCCGGCGTTAGAAAAGAAACATCAGGCACACGTTTGCCGGATTCGACCTTCTTCACATTGGTGAACTTCCTGAAGCTTTTCGCGAATTTGGTAAAAGAATAATCCACATCCAGCTGAGCCATGTTTTCTGTAATTTTTGTCTGGACTTTTTTATTGGGAAGCAGCCACTTCATGCCTTTATTGCGAGCTTTGATTCCGTACTGACTCTTAATCGTCATCCCTTTCATAAGGTAACTGGTTTTCTTAATAACTTCCTCCGCAACGGGAGCTCTTTCGGCATGATAAGAATTCAGCAGTGTTTCATTTAAGTGATGCTGCACGGTATAGGCAAGCTTCCATCCCAGGTTCATCGCATCCTGTATGCCTACGTTCATACCCTGTCCTCCGATGGGGTTGTGAATATGGGCTGCGTCTCCCGCGAGAAATACATTTCCTTCGCGATAAGAGGTCGCCTGCCTGTGAGATGCGGAGAAGCTTGAGATCCAGAAAGGGTCGTGCATGGAGAGAGTTTCCGGATAAATTTCCCCCAGTGAATCTTCTATATCAGCAAGCGTTACTTCTTCTGGGAAATCGTCGCCCTGCTTTTTGTAATCAATGACGATGACCCGGGTGTAATCGCCTTGAAAGGGAGCTATAAATACGAGACCACGGTCGCTGCTTGTGAGCGAGATCTCCTCTTTGGGTGACGCAAGCTTCACGTCAGCAAGCATGACGTTCACTTCCTCTGATTCTCCTGTAAAAGGAATTTGCAGCAGATCCCGGGTGGTGCTGTGGGCACCGTCACATCCCACTGCATAACGTGCGGTTATCGTTTCTTCACCGTCTGGTTTTTGTACCGACGCATGCACGATTCCTTCCTTTTGCTCCAGTCCTGTGAGCGTCATTTCTCTTTCCACGCGGGAGGCAGCTAATCCACTCTCCAGAATTTCCTCTGTCCTGCTTTGAGGAATGACGTTCACAAATGGGAAATCAGCCGATACGCTGATATTGGAGAAATCCAGAACAGCAAGCAGATCTTCATGATAATGAAAGTTAATCTCTTTGTACGGGGTCCCGGCCTGCAGAAATGATTCGGAAAGGCCGAGTAAATCCATCATTTCAAGCGTACGTGGATGCATAACGAGGGCTTTGGAGTAGCGGGATCTTTCTTTGTTCTGATCAATAATCCGGTACCGGATACCGTAGCGTTCCAGCTGATTAGCAAGCGCCAGTCCACTTGGTCCTGCGCCGATAATTAATATATCTGTATTGGTTTCCTGCATGTAAAACCTCTCCTTACAAGTTGTATTCAATTCATGATTGCCTCTTCCTGGATCTTTTTCCAGAAAGATCGGTTTCCTAACTTATTTCTCTAAACCAGCGTGTTTCAAACCGTCATCTCTTTCGTTTACATTTTTCAGGTAAAACGATACAATTATTTACCTGGGTAAATAAAAAGGGAGATGTAATAGATGATCGATACACATGACTTATTTCACCTGCTTCATCAGCGGGTTCGTTTCGTAACGAAAGACTTCAATCAGCAGCTGAGCGCTCACGGTTTATATCATTCCCAATGGGCGATTATGTATTGCCTGGAGCGCTTTGGACCTATGACGCAAACCGCCATTTGGAAATACTTAAATGTAGAAGCACCGACAGTTACACGTACGATTACCCGCATGGAAAAAAATGATTGGGTGATCCGCAGACAGGGCGGGGACAAGCGTGAACGTGTAGTTGAATTAACAGACAGAGCCAAGAAAAAATATGAGCAGGTCAACCAGGCCGTCTACCAACATGAACAAGATACGATCAGCCGGCTGACCCAGGAGGAAGTCCATCAATTCTACAACATTCTTCAGAAGCTGGGACCGGAAGGGGGAGAAGGATGAACTCCTCACGTCGCTCAATCTGGTCAAAAAGCTTTATGAGTGTGTCGTTTACACAGTTTTCGGTTTTTCTTGTGTTTTATGCCCTGTTGACTACGCTGCCCATTTTAGTGATTGAAGAGATGAACGGGACACAGTCCGAAGGCGGGATCACGGTAACGGCCATGCTGCTTGCGGCCATCCTGATCCGTCCTTTTTCCGGAAAAATAATGGAGCGGCTGGGTAAGAAAAAGACCCTTACGGCGAGTATTATGATATTTACCGCTACTACTTTCTTCTATTTAAGTGTGGATCACTTTACAGCCTTACTGGCACTACGGTTTTTCCACGGGCTGTCATTTGGTCTGTTTACCACGGCTAGCGGCGCGATCGCTGCCGACGTTATTCCACCCGAAAGAAGGGGAGAAGGGCTTGGTTATTTTGCGATGTCCATGAATCTTGCGGTCGTCGCCGGCCCGTTTCTTGGCTTGACTCTTTTACAGTATGCACCATTTTCGATCCTTTTCATCGTACTTAGTCTATTGATCGCAGGTGGATCGCTGTCTGCTTTTCTTGTACAGGTACCGACGGAAGCAGAAGCGTCTCGAGCCTCGTCAAAAGTAAAACTTTCCTTACAGGATCTTATTGAAATAAAAGCGCTGCCGATCGCTGTTATCAGCAGCTTTATCGCTCTTGCTTATTCCAGTATCATTTCCTTTTTATCCGTGTATGCCAATGCTATCGGATTATCAGGGGCATCCAGTTACTTCTTTCTCGTGTTCGCACTAGCAATGCTGTTATCACGTCCGTATTTAGGAAGAGCCTATGATGCCAAAGGACCGAAGTTTGTCATCCTTCCGTGCCTGTTATTGTTTTCATCAGGATTGCTATTAATCAGCATCACCAGTACGGCGTGGATGCTGTTGCTCTCCGCGGCTATCATTGGTCTCGGTTACGGTACACTGCTTCCAAGTTTCCAAACGATGGCCATTCAGTCCGCGCCTATTACGAGAAGCGGCCATTCTACGGCTACCTTCTTCATGCTCTATGATATAGGAATAGCTGCCGGTTCATTCCTATGGGGACTGGTCGCTGCCGGGGCTGGATATCAAACCCTGTATACCATGAGCGCCATCGTTGTCCTTGCGGTTGTGGTGCTTTTCAGCGTGCAGCAGGCTAGACAGCCGGCGCGTGTTGCGAGTGATCAGGCTTCCTGAGAATCTTTTATGGAATCTGTAAAATATAAGGTCCCTAACTAGTGTTCAGGGTCCTTGCGCCTATTCTATCATTCATTTAAATGATCATCATCAGCTTGACCAAAGGTTGGTAACTTGATATATTTCTAGTAGTATAAAAGGGGAGTAGCTTTAACAGTATTGTCGTCATTACAGAGTGAATGCCTTCACTCTCGGCACTACTGGCGACTGTATAGTTGCTAGCAAGACCTTTGCCACCGGGTGAAGGTCTTTATTTTTTGAGGTCTTTACCATGAAAAAGTGGTAAAGACCTCTGTTTTTTGAAAGAGAAGGGAGAATATCAATTGGATTCAATTTGGTTGGAATATGGTTGGACGTTATTAATTCTGATTGGTCTCGAGGGACTGTTATCGGCAGATAATGCGCTTGTTTTAGCGGTGATCGCCAAGCACTTGCCTGAAGATGAGAAGAAGCGGGCCATTAATTACGGAATTATAGGAGCCTTTATTTTTAGATTTGGCGCGTTATTCGCGATTTCGTTTATTGCGAATGTTTGGCAGGTGCAGGCCATTGGAGCAATATATCTCATTTACTTAGGTGTGAAAAGTCTAATTGGCAGTTCACACGACGAAGAAGAATCCAGCGATGATAAACCCGCAAAAGGAAAAGGCTTCTGGCCCACGGTTGCCAAAATTGGCCTGGCCGATCTTGTGTTTGCGATCGATTCCATTCTCGCGGCTGTCGCTCTTGCATTAGCTCTTCCAAACTCACCGCTTCCGAATTTCGGCGGAATGGACGGCGGTAAATTCATCGTTGTCATCGTGGCAGGAATTGCAGGACTGATTCTGATTAAGTATGCAGCGACGTGGTTTGTTCAACTTCTCAGAGTCCGTCCAAGTTTAGAAACAACGGCCTATTTAATCGTAGCCTGGGTAGGTATCAAATTAGCGGTTATTACCTTGTCTCACAAAGACGTAGGTGTACTGGATGAACACTTCGCTCACAGTGTGGGCTGGACGGTTACCTTCTGGGCCGTGCTGCTTTCTGTTGCTATCGGCGGCTGGTTCTGGTCTGGCAGACATTTGCGTAAAGATGAAAATAAGGAATTGTACAGAAATTCCGGCTCATAATGATCGGTAAGCCCTCCATTTGATGGAGGGCTTTTTTAAAAGGGTGATAAGATAAAAGTATGTTGGAAGAAAGTGGCTTGGAGCGGCCTGCATGTTCAGTTGAATAAGATTAGTAAGAAGGAGAATGAAAACATGAGCGCAGAGTATTTTATAGGAATTGTACCGCCTGAAGCCTATATGGAGCGGGTTGAACATTTTAGAGAGCAGTGGATGGACTATTCGATTGTGGAACCTCACATTACTTTAAAAGCACAGGGAGGATTATCCCCGGACCTGAAATGGATAGAAAGAATCAGGAAAGTCTGTGAGAATGTTCGTCCCTTTTCGATTCAAATAGCTGAACCTGCTTATTTTGGAGAACAGGTTTTATACTTAAGCGTTCATTCTGAAGCCCTAGTTCACCTCCACGAATACATCGTCCGTGAAATTTCCCCGACTGATGAACAGGTGAAGAAGTATTTTGAGCTGGATGATTTTGTGCCTCATCTAACCTTGGCTAAAGAAGCATTCGGTCTTTCGAAGCAGAACCTGGTAGAGATGGAAAAAGCGGCTTTGATAAAGCTATCACCTTTTCCTCAGTTTAAAGTCGAATTTATAAGAATCTATGAACGCAAGACTCATGCGGATCGCTATGAGACTTTTGAAGACATATATTTGAATGCAGGAGCTTGAGAACCCGAATCGAGAGTTAGTACTGATTCTTTGGATAATTTTTATTAATTCTGAGAGCATACATTTAAAAAAATAGTATAGTTTCACAAATATTAACTTTCAATCGAAGGATAATAGATTTTCTATACTAATTTACTATTAAATTTCCAATTATTGAAACGGATGACAGGTTGCAACCGTACAAGTTGTAAAGAAGTATAATTGGAGGTTGTTGATGATTAAAAAACTACTATTTATGGCTTTAACGCTTTTGATCGCCGCCGGATGCACATCTACCCATTCTTCTGGCGAGAATACGAAAGAGCAAAGTAAGGTACAGGAGGATGTAGAAAAGGTACTCGAGCACATTTTCACAGGACCGGATCAAGAGTTAAGTCAGTTTTATGAAGAGCATAATCAGGAAGAGATTTCTAATTACTACAAGGACCAATTCGAACCTTACTTCACGGAAAAGTATATGGACGAGGCGATGAAGACCAATCTGGTTAGCAGCTTTCATCAGAAGGCGTATGGAAATGAGGTTAAGATGGATATTAACAGCATGAGTGTTGAGCAGAGCGAGGACAAAGACACTGCTTATGATTTTGATACCCAAATTGATGTAAGTAATGGTCAATCCGCGAAGGTTAGGGGGAGAGTGAACACGAACGAACAGGGTAAAATCACTCGAATCCATTATGTGGATCCTCAACCATTACTGCATGCTTTCGATATGGCAGTTGAAACAGAAGATGGACTGTTCGAATACGATCGTTCCAGACTGGCAAGTCGTACTGAAGATGAAGCTTATCAGCCTAAGTTTCCGACTGTCATGCCTTTTGAAGTGGACGGGGTTGAAATTGAAGCTGGACCTATGAATCAAAAGGACACTTTATTAACCTTTACCTTCTTTTCTGAAACGGGCGAAATGCTCGAATTGATGACGGTTAAGGAAGGCGGTATTTCTTATCAGGATTTGGAGACGGAAGAGGTTTCAATTGGAGAACAAACGGGACAATATGCCGGAAAAAAAGGGGATCCTCAACGATTAATGTGGAAAGACGGTTCGATCACATATGAATTAAAAGGGAAGGTAAAAGACTTATCAAAAGAGGACTTGATTACAGTAGCAGAGTCTTTTCAATAATTGGAGAGAGGAAAGATCCTTAATAAACCGTAGTGCGTTCTGCAGCAGCGAGGAGGATTACAATGGATATTTCCACTTTACTTACTTCCATTTTCTTTTTAGTTTCACTTGTGTGTCTGCTGTTTATAGGCACCGTCAAAGTCTATCTGGATAAAAGAGATAATCAGCAAAAGTAATACTTTGGGAGATCACCAGTTTGAAGGGGGAAGGGGGTAAGACCCCATCCCCACTCTTGACCTCCTGAATGGCTGGGGGTCTTGCGTGAATATGTATTAATTCTTATTACTTAAAGAAGTTAAAAGAAATTGCACTATAAATCGAACGATCAGCCCAACCAGAAGAGCTATGGCCCAGACGATTAAGAACTGATCCGATACTAAATTGCCAAGCTGAAATCCTACATACAAGCCAAACGCTATGGCAATCCCTAAAATAATCTTGTGACTGAGTTTCACATCATCACCTCCTGCAAAGAATATGAAACCCTTTTCCCCTTTGAGTGCGAATGAAACGCTTGAGGTTTCCAATAAATGTTAGACCTGAGGTGGGAATTTATGTATTTATCCTATAAAGTGGATTGACAGGGGGACGGGTTTAGGGGATATTGTGAATAAGAGAGAGTTAGTCTCTTACTATTAATTGCTAAATTGAATACGCCTTATGGTGGCTTCTTATCGAAGCTGAAAAGGGAAGTCTGGTGAAAATCCAGCGCGGTCCCGCCACTGTAAAGAGGAGGCACATGGAATACCCCACTGTTTTAGGAACGGGAAGGGCTGTGTGCTGGTGAATCTGAGTCAGGAGACCTGCCATAGGGAAGAACATGAATTCCTACGGGAGATAGGAGGGTGTTACGTGGATAATCACCAGGAACCTGGCAGGGTTCCATGAGCTGTGTTCTACATTCCTGCGCATCTTCATATCTGGAGATGTTTTTTAGATTCACGAAAAAAAGGAGGACATAATTCATGGAACCATTACCTGTCTCATATTCAAGAATGACCCAGACACGTTTAGTGTTGCCACCTGATACCAACCATCTGGATACCATATTTGGAGGAAAGGTACTTGCTTATATTGATGAAATCGCTGCTTTAACCGCTATGAAACATTCGAATTGCGCTGTTGTCACTGCATCCATTGATTCGGTAGATTTTTTATCTGCTGCTAAAGTTGGAGATGCCCTCACACTGGAAGCCTGTGTAACAAGAACTGGACGGTCTTCCATGGAGGTATATGTAAAAGTTTACGCCGATAATCTTCTTCAGAGAAGAAAAAAAATGACTACCGAATCATTTTTAACTATGGTGGCAGTCGATGACACTGGCAAACCGATACCTGTATCAACTGTCATGCCTGAAACGGAAGAAGAACAACGGCTGTATGATACTGCTCCTTCTAGAAAAGAGCATCGCAAAAACCGGGCCGCTCTGAGGTGAAAGTAGAAATCAAAAAAGAGAATTTAGACATCAATATAGGCTTTTTTCATACAATATGTTGGGGTGAAAAAATGCCAAGAGTAAAATACAGGGATTCAGACGTTGCTTTAATGGCCAGGATGATGAGAGCGGAAGCTGAAGGTGAAGGAAAACAAGGCATGCTTTATGTCGGGAACGTCATCGTGAACCGTGCACAGGCAGACTGTTTAGACTTTACGGATGTACGTTCCATTCCGCAGGTTATTTATCAGGTGCAAGGCGGTAATTATGCATTTGAAGCGGTACAGAAGGGGAATTTATTTTATAACCGAGCGAGATCTGTGGAAAAGAAATTAGCCAAAAGAAATTTGGACTATTGGAGACAGCACCCGGCCAAATACGCTCTTTGGTACTTTAATCCATATGGTCCATGCCCTTCAACGTGGTATGGGGAGCCTTTTACCGGGCAATTTAAAAATCACTGCTATTATGAACCTGCACCGGGTACGTGCGCCAGCATATATGCCTAACAATTTAAAAATAATTCTCACTCAAAGAGGCGATTACTTTATAAAAGTAATCGCCTTTTTACGTAGTATAGGGATTAAATTAAAAATTCAAATCTAATGAGCAGCACAAAGAAAATACTGGCAGTCTCTTTTGATTGACGGTTCATTCTGCACTTGCTATGATTACCTTACGACCGTTCGTAAGGTTAAAATTTATCATTTGAAAATCATAAATAAAGGAGTCCTATATATGAATCGTTCATGGATGTTCGTTGTGATTGGATCATTATTTGAGGTAGGCTGGGTTATGGGATTAAAGCATGCTTATAATAGTATGACGTGGATCGCGACCGGTATAGCTATATTTCTTTCATTTGCCCTGATTATTAAGGCTACGCAGAAGCTTGCGGTAGGTACGGTTTATGCTGTTTTTACAGGTCTTGGTACCACCGGTACTGTGTTAATGGAGATGCTGGTATTCGGGGAGCCCGTTAAGATGCTGAAGCTTTTTCTGATTCTTATCCTGTTAGTTGGCGTCGTAGGTCTTAAATTAGTTACTGGAGAACCTGAAGCAGAAGGGAGGACATCCTGATGGCATGGATCTTTCTTTTATTAGCTGGAGGCTCTGAAGTTATAGGGGTTACCGGGCTGAATTTAATTCTGAGGAACAAGAATGTGGTATCCTTTGCTGTACTGGTGCTTGGAATGATCAGCAGTTTCAGTTTCCTAAGCTTTGCGATGCAGTCTCTTCCGATGGGGACCGCTTATGCAATTTGGACTGGAATCGGAACAGTAGGTTCTGGCCTTGTCGGCATCCTCTTTTTTGAGGAATCCAGGCACTGGCTCAGAATAGTATTTATGGCTATGGTCATAAGCGCTGCGATAGGACTAAAACTAATTCATTAAAATAGCTGGATGAAGTATCATGATGATAGGAAGGTGAAGCCGGTGAGCATTACAGCGGTTCAAATTAAGGAAATCTCGCTTAAGAATTTCGCCCGAAATGGTTACGAAGGAGCATCTATGGCGGAGATAGCTGATGAAGTCGGGATTAAAAAACAGTCCATCTATACTCATTTTAAAGGAAAAGACGACCTTTTCCTTGCTCTGTGCCAGGATGCGTATGAGCACGAAATCAAGTTTGTGGTGGAGTATATTGAACAGAATGAGAGCCTTCATTTAAAAGATTTTCTGTACGGGCTTCTTCTGCAAAGTATCGACCGATACGAAAAGAACGACTCCACCAAATTCTGGATTCGTACAGCGTTCTACCCGCCGGTTCATCTGAACGATCAGGTCATGCACCTGACTTATAAATATCTGGACAGGACAGAGGAATTATTGCTTCCGGTGATAGCTTCCGGCAAAGAGAAAGGGGAGGTGGATGCGGAGGTTGGAAAACAGCAGGCTGCATCCGCCTATCTGGCTTTGCTGGATAGTCTTTACGTGGAAATGCTTTACGGTGGTCCAGGCCGTTTGGAGAGAAGGGTGGAAGCTTCCTGGTATCTGTACTGGCGGGGACTTTCGAATCGATCATAACAAGAATCCATCTTAAAAAAAGGAAGTATAGGAGAAGGAGGATCACTGCCGTGCAGGTAATCGTTCGTCTATCAGATAAGGGACGGAGGAATATAAATGAGCTTTTTAAGCTGGTTTGACTGGATCAACCCAACGAATCCATATGCTTCGTTATTTATGGGAATTCTGTTTTCCATTTTCCTTGGGATTACGGTATGGGTAGAAACCAAAGAGCAAAGGAAAGCAACGGTTACCGCTATTATAGGAATTGTCGTTACCTGTATAGGAGTTGGAATCTTAACAGCAGTTGGTTACTATGGGTAGCCTGGCAGGATTGTCATAATCTTTATATAAATATGACTCAGTTAAAGTTTATAGTGGGTTTTTCATAAGAGGCCTTATTACACAATAGGACCGTTTACTGTAAGACTCGATTTCGAGATATTAGGTTAGAGTGAAGGTCCTGCGGGGGACAATTCCGCTTAGGAAGCTTACCACATATAGGAAGTTCGACTAAGCCCGCCACGTCCTGTGGCAACGTCGAACGACCCTGCGTCGTGCAGGGCCGAACATAGAGCATTTCTTCGTTAAGAAGAATGCTCTATATTTTTGTCGGAAAGAAAAGGTTGCTATCGATAAAAATTTATTGTAAAACAATAAATAATGATTTATGATGAGAATGATCATAAACGAAATGAGGTGCTGCTATGAAGCAAGGATCCACTTTATTTTTAAAGATTTCTGTATTTCTGATAGGACTTCCTGTGCTGGCTTTATGTATATTTGCGCTCCCCTCGATCGCCAAGGATGCCTCCAATACGGAATATGCTTCGTTCATTTATCCTGTTTTAGCGGCTATGTATATAGCTGTGATCCCGTTCTTTACAGCCCTGTATCAGGCTCTGAAGCTTTTGAGCTTCATTGATAGGGACCACGCCTTCTCAAACTCTTCAGTTCAAGCCTTGAAGAAAATTAAATTCAGTGCCGTGACCATAAGTGTCGTGTATATGGCAGCCTTGCCTTTCTTCTATCTAATAGGAGAAATGGATGATGCTCCCGGCGTGATCGTGATTGGGCTCGTGATTGTGTTTGCATCGCTTGTGATTGCGGTATTTACGGCCGTTCTTCAAAAGCTATTAAATAATGCCATAGCTATCAAATCAGAAAATGACTTAACGGTATGAGGTGATTACATGGCGATTATAATCAATATTGATGTCATGCTTGCGAAAAGGAAAATGAGCGTGACAGAACTATCAGAAAAGGTGGGCATTACAATGGCGAATCTATCCATCTTGAAAAATGGCAAAGCAAAAGCCGTTCGTTTTTCCACCTTAGAGGCGATTTGTAAAGCACTGGAGTGCCAGCCTGGTGATATCCTGGAATATAAAGGCGAGGAAGACGATGAAGGATAGGCAGTACGGAAGCGGGAGGCGGCGTTTATGAGAGCCTTGAAGCAACTTGTTTATTTCGGCTGGCAGCAGGCTCTTTCCTGTTTGTTTCCCGTCGTCATTTTCGCCTCTCTGGCGATAACTCAAATCGTATCCCTTCCCATCCTGCCCAGGTATGACTGGCTGCTCGTAATTTGTTTATTTATGCAGTGGGCGATGCTCCGTTCCGGCCTTGAAACACGTGATGAACTTAAAGTCATTACTTTGTTCCACGTGATTGGTCTCGCTCTTGAACTATTCAAGGTACATATGGGGTCCTGGTCCTACCCGGAGGACGGGTATTCTAAGGTCTTTGGCGTGCCTTTGTACAGCGGATTTATGTACGCAAGTGTGGCCAGTTACCTTTGTCAGGCCTGGAGGAGACTGCACGTCCGACTCGTGAAGTGGCCCTCTTCTTGGATCGTAGTCCCTCTCGCAGCTGCGATCTACTTAAATTTTTTCACCCATCATTACTGGATAGACGTGCGCTGGTGGCTATCTGGGCTCGTGGTAATCGTCTTCTGGCAAGCATGGGTGATGTATGAAGTGAATGGAACACGTTACAGAATGCCGCTCGCTCTTTCTTTTGTACTCATCGGGTTCTTTATATGGATCGCGGAGAATATTGCCACATATTTTGGGGCCTGGGAATATCCTTACCAGCGTGACGCCTGGAGCCTGGTACACTTAGGGAAAGTGAGTTCCTGGCTGTTACTAGTGATTGTGAGCTTTCTCATTGTCGCGACCTTGAAGCGGGTGAAAGGAGAAAGTCCAACCAAAAGCCGTTCCCGAATGCCCGCGTTGGCTCGTAAGTCTTCATAATAAGTTCCCCATAATTTAAAAGTAGAAAAAACGAAAGAGGGTGGCTTGAATGGACCATAAAGTTTGTTTGATAACAGGTGGAAATTCCGGCATTGGAAAAGCGGCTGCCATTCAGCTGGCGCAAAGCGGAATGAAAGTGATCATCGCATGCAGGAATGAACAAAGAGGCAGAGCTGCGTTGCAAGATATAAAAAGCTCAAGTGATCACGATCTAGTTGAACTGCTGGTGTTAGATATGAGCTCTCAGGCGTCCATCCGACAGGCCGTGGAAATGTTCAAATCGAAACATAGTCATCTTGATGTTCTGATCCACAACGCAGCTGATTTTGATATTTCCAGGAAAGCCCCTGCATATTCTGAGGACGGAATCGAAACCGTCTGGGCCACCAATCATATTGGTCCTGTATTGTTAACCAGCCTGCTGACCAATGAACTAAAACAGAGTGAACAGGGGAGAGTCATAATGGTCGCCTCCCAGGGTTTGATGCTGCATCCTTATTTAAACGTAAACGTGAACGATCCCGAATTTAAAACGGGAAGGTATCGTGTAGCAAAAGCCTATTATCAGTCCAAGCTGGCCCAGGTCATGTACACGTACTGGCTGGTAGAGCATTTAAAAGACACCCGCGTAACGGTGAATGCTGTGAGGGTCACGAACGTGAAGGTTGATATAAGCAGATACCCCGATTTAACAAAAGTCATGAAGGTATTATATTCTATGAAAAGCCGCTTTTCTATTTCTCCGGAAGAGATGGCTGAAACGTACACGTATTTGGCGCTTTCTCCTGAAGTGAAAGAAGTAACCGGAGAATACTTCAATGAAAAGAAGAAGATCGTTTCTTCCTCACGCTATAGTAAAAAGAAGCGAAATATCGAGGAAGTAATGGAATTGACGATGACCTATATGTAATTCTTAAAGGTTATGACAGAAGCACCACTTATTGCGATGAAATAGGTGGTGTTTTTTTGATGAAAACAGTCGTACAATGGAAAATCCATCTCTAAAATTTAGAAAAATATGTTACGATTTAGATAAATATCAGCTTACAAATAGAAAGCCTAACAGGCATTTCAAAATGGATTTCTTTCAATCTCGAAACAGCAGATAGATGTATCGTAATGAATTTTGAAAGGGGATACAAAACGTTGAATACAAAATACCTGGACTTACTCGCCCAAAAATATGATAGTGAAGAAAAAGTGGTCACTGAAATTATTAATCTCAAAGCTATCCTTAATCTGCCCAAAGGCACAGAGCACTTTGTCAGCGACTTGCACGGGGAGTATCAAGCCTTTCAACATGTATTAAGAAACGGTTCAGGAAAAGTAAAAGAGAAAATCACCGATCTATTTGCCGATGAGTTATCCGAAAAAGAAATGGATGAATTCGCGACGCTCGTCTATTACCCTGAGGAAAAAATCAAGCTGATCAAAAACAGCTTTAACAATGAAAAAGAATTAAACCATTGGTATGGCCAAATCATCGAACGTATGCTGAAGCTCGTCTCATATGCTTCCTCCAAATATACAAGATCCAAACTTCGGAAAGCCTTGCCCAGCCAGTTTGCGTACGTTATTGAAGAGCTGCTTTACAAAACAGATGAATTCACCAATAAGGAACAGTACTATTCTAAGATTCTTCAGCAGATTATCTCCCTCGGCCAGTCGGACAAGCTCATCATCGGTCTCGCCTACACCACCCAGCAGCTGGTGGTCGACCATCTTCATGTGGTGGGGGATGTGTATGATCGGGGTCCCGAACCTGACAAAATCATGGAAACCCTGATTAATTACCACTCGATTGACATTCAGTGGGGAAATCACGATGTTCTCTGGATTGCAGCTTATGCAGGCTCAAAGGTCTGTCTCGCTAATATTATTCGGATCTGCGCACGCTATAACAATTTAGAGATTATCGAAGATGTGTATGGCATTAATCTCAGACCGCTTCTTAATCTTGCAGAGAAGTATTATGATGACAATCCTGCCTTCCGGCCCAAAACCCAGCCTGATGAAGAACCATCTGATCACGAAAGGCTGCAAATTACGAAGATCCACCAGGCGATTGCCATGATTCAGTTCAAACTGGAAAGCCCTATTATTAAAAGACGCTCCTATTTCAATATGGAAGATCGACTTCTGCTGGAGAAGGTGGATTACGACAGAAACGAAATCACCATCCACGGGGAAACCTATCGACTTGAAGATACCTGCTTTGCAACAGTCGATCCCGAGCATCCTGAACAGCTTTTAGAGGAAGAAGAGCAAGTAATGGAGAAATTATTATTCTCTGTGCAGCATTCAGAAAAGCTCGCCAGACACATGAACTTTTTCATGAAAAAAGGAAGTCTTTATCTAAAATATAACGGCAACTTATTAATTCATGGGTGTATTCCGCTGGACGAACAAGGAAACATGGAAAAAATGACGATCGAAAATAGAACCTATGGCGGAAGAGAGTTGCTGGATGTTTTTGAGCATTATTTACGGTACGCATTTGCCCATCCTGAACAAACTGATGACCTTGCAACCGACATGTCCTGGTATTTATGGACAGGAGAATATTCCTCTCTTTTCGGGAAGCGGGAAATGACCACGTTCGAAAGGTACTTTATTAAAGATAAGAAAGTCCATAAAGAAAGAAAAAATCCTTATTATCATTTGCGGGAAGATGAGGAAACCTGCCGTGCCATATTAACGGACTTCGGATTGAATCCTGATCAGGGGCATATCATTAATGGCCATACACCTGTTAAAGAGATTGAAGGGGAAAATCCGATCAAAGCGAATGGAAAAATGATTGTCATCGATGGAGGATTTTCCAAAGCTTATCAATCCAAAACAGGCATAGCCGGATACACGTTATTATTCAATTCCTATGGCATGCAGCTCGTTGCCCACAAACACTTCAACTCAAAAGAAGAAGTGCTCCGGGATGGAACGGATGTCTTATCAGTAAAAAGACTGGTGGATAAAGAACTGGAGAGGAAAAAAGTTCTTGAAACCAATGTGGGAGAGGAATTACTGCAGGAAATTTATATTCTGAACAGCTTGATGGAGTATCGCTATATAAATTGAGTGTGTTCCTCAAGAAAAGCCAGCTAAATTAGCTGGCTTTTTCAATCTCCGAAAAGGAGAGATTTACTTTTCTCCTCGGAATATTACTTTATAACAAAGAAAGATCAGCAGGATTAAACCTAGACTGACGAACAATCCAATTCTTTCATTCCCATGAAACCAGGCGCCGGAAATGGTTAAGAGAATGAATCCAATCCCAATATAAGACGTGTATGGATAGCCGAACGCTTTGAAGCGATCATTACCATTGTCATAAGTAGGATGCAGCTTGATGTGCGATGCCAGGATGATGGCCCAGTTCAATATGAGCATCACGCCGGCAGCTGTCGTGACATACTCATACATCGTATCCGGTAAAAGATAGGAGAAGACGATCGATACAGCCAGTCCTCCTGCGGTTAAGCCTAAAGACTTCAGCGCTACACCTCGACTGTTCTTTTCCTGAAGGCTTTTGGGAGCGTCTCCATCCTCTGATAATGAGACCATCACGTGGCTGATCGAAAATAATGCTCCGACCATGGTTGAAAACGCCGCACTGATAATGACGAGATTGAAGATCGAATCAAGATAAGGGATGTGAAAAGCGGTCAAAGCCGTTACAAAAGGACTTTCCGATTCATCAATAATCGCCCAGTCGGCCATGTACAATACAAAAAATAAGGACAACAAATAAATGGAAACAAGAAGCAGAATTAAGGCCGTTCCTGCTTTTGTAATATTCCTCTTATGTTCAAGCTCCGAAGAAGCCACTCCGACTACTGCAATCCCTCCAAAAGAGAAGAAGATGAAAATAAGAGCCGCCCATAATCCACTCCATCCATTAGGAAACCATTCAAGGATTCCCGCTTGATGGACGGAGGCCGCCGTATTCGGGTCGATCACCCCGAATAAAATAAGGGCACCGAACCCAATAAAAATCACCAGTGTCGATAATTTTACAATCGCAAAGAGTGATTCGATCTGTCCGAAGTTTTTGACCCCCATAAGGTTGATACCAAATCCAAGCAAAGCGTAAAGGATGGAAAATCCCCATAATGGAATAGTGGAAAACCAGAATTGGGTAAAGGTAGATAGCGCGACAATTTCACTGGACATAATCAATAGCCCGGATAACCAGTACATCCAGCCGGATACGAAGCCCATCGAATGACCAAACGCTTTCTGGGCATAGATTCGAAAAGAGCCACTCTCCCGGTCATTAACCGTCATTTCGGCTAAAGCGCTGAATACAAAATAAGTAGTAATCCCTGCGATCAGGTAGCCTATTAAGATGGCCGGTCCGGCGGTCTTAATGGACAGACCGGTTCCTAAGAAAAATCCGGCCCCGATGATAGACCCAATCCCAATGAGGGATAGCTGCCACCAGCTGATCGTATCTTTGCCTTTTTTTAATTCTTTTTGTTTCTTATGCTGGACCGCTTGTTTAACGAGGTGATGGTTTTTCATGAAAGGTCTCCTTTATGTACCGATCTCCAAAATCTTCTTCTGTACATCAGTATTTCCTAATCAAATAATTTTATTGTGACTAGTGACTCCAGCATGTCCAGGCGCATTCCAATTTATGGTACAGGCTAAGAAGATTAAGCGGATATTATGGTGGGAAAAGACAGAGAGAATGATGCGTTGGGCTGTTAATATGTATCAAATAATACAGAGCCACTTCCAATGAGGAGAGTGGCACATTTAATGAAGGGTTTCGATTGAGTAATCGCAGAACTTTAAGCGTATTTCATCGACTCAAGGGTATCCCCGGCTTAGAAGAGTACCTCTCTGATCAGCCGCAATGGATTCTAGATACTGTCTGGGAGTCCCATAGAATACAATTTGTTTATAGGCAGGGTAAGTGGAATCGAAGGATATATAGATGGGGGCATCAAGCAGAAAAGGATAATAGGAGTATAATTGTCGATCTCCATAAATCATGCCTTTTAAAGCGGTACTCATTTCTTTATTGAATATTTTGAAGCGAATGTCTGCAGCTTCCTTGCTAAATTCACCACCATCCACGTAGGCCATGCCCATTAGATAAAATTGGTTCTGCCCGTTCATTTTCCATTCGGCTAATACTTCGTCACGCATTACTGGATTAATGGCTTCGAAGTTCCATACATATCCAATATCTAAAAATAATTCAGCCGTACGATCAGAGTGAGTGAGCGTATATTTTCTCCCTTCCAGCGGTTGAGCGATAGCAGCGGGTGGTATATATCTTACGGATAATTTTCGTGGATCAAACGAAGACATTCTGACGCCTCCTAACCCGGTTATGAATTTCTCCATATCAGGATATGCAGAAAAATCCCTGGGGTTATAAGTGAGCGGGTAGAGGTTGCAAAATGCTTATACAAGAAAGAATGCTGAATCCCCCCTGGTACAAGGATGAAAGATTTCTGGTCAACCATCATAATCCTTTCATAAGGGGTCCTAGTTTCATCTATTAGCTGTATAGCCATCAAGCATGCCGTAAAAAACGAAGTTTACATTGTAACAAATCTTTAACAATTCGAGACCTTTATGTAGTTTACTTTGTCTAAATCCTCTGTTAAATTATATTAATATTTCACCTGCCAATAAGTAGATCAGGAGGTTAATCATGTTTAACCAAAAAGAAAATTTATTAACGAAGGGCTGGTTTTTCTTTGTCATTGCTGCTTTTTTTCTTTGGGCAAAGACGTACTACGCTCTGCAAACTTCATTTACCTTAGATATTGAAAACGGCATCCAACAATTTATTCTCATTATTACGCCAGTAAGTTCATTACTATTTTTCCTGGGACTTTCTCTTTTCTTTTCACCGAAAAGACGAAACAAAGCCTTTATGACCATTTATTTCCTATTATCTTTCACTCTTTATGCAAACGTCGTGTATTACCGGTTCTTCAACGATTTCATTACCCTGCCGGTCTTAATGCAGTATAAGAACTTCGGTGATCTTGGGGGAAGTGCTAAAGCCCTGATACAGCCGATTGACTTTCTTTACTGGATTGATATTGTCGTATTAATTACCTGGCTCGTTGTGAAGAAAACTAAGCCGACGATTACATTCCGCAAGCGAACCGTAGCGATGATTTTCGCTGCTTCCCTTGGATTTGCGGCGGTTAACGTAAGCCTTGCGGAAATGGAGCGGCCGCAGCTTCTCGTTAGAACGTTTGACCGTGCGAAGCTTGTCAAGCTGCTTGGCATCTACAACTATCATGTTTACGATACGGTTATGACTGCAAAAACCTCTTCCCGCCGTGTCTTAGCGGATAGTAACGAATTGAGCGAGGTACTTAACTACGTTAACTCCCAGCAAGGTAAAATGGGAGCTCACGGAGAGTACTTCGGGAAAGCAAAAGGGAAGAACGTAGTACTTGTTTCCCTGGAATCCACTCAGAATTTTGTAATTGACCGAAAGTTACACGACCAGGAGATTACGCCATTCCTGAACGACCTTAAAGAGGATAGTTTCTATTTTGATAATTTCTATCACAATACAGGTCAAGGAAAGACCTCTGATTCAGAATTCATCATTGATAACTCTTTATACGGACTCCCGCGCGGAGCTGTATTTACAACCAATGCAAGTAATGAGTTCAACGCTACACCCGAAATTCTGAAAGGAAACGGCTACACTCCCGTAAGCTTCCATGGTAACCATGCAAGCTTCTGGAACCGTGATGTTATGTACCAGAGCCTTGGATATGACCATTACTTCTCAAAACGAGAATATAATGTAACGGATGAAAACTCTGTGAACTACGGATTAAAGGACATTCCATTCTTTGAGCAGTCCATGCCAAAACTAAAAGGATTAGACCAGCCGTATTACGCGAAATTCTTAACCATGACGAACCACTATCCATATATTACAAACAATGAAAATATGGAAATGATCGAGCCCGCCGAAACGGGTGATGGATCTGTTGACCGTTATTTCCAAACGGTTCGCTACGAAGATGAATCCATTAAGAAGTTCTTCCAGATGATGAAAGAGCAGGGGGAATATGAAGATACAATCTTCGTGTTATACGGGGACCACTACGGAATTTCTGAAAACCACAACGAAGCCATGAGTGAAATTCTAGGCAAAGAAATACGCCCATTTGAACACATTCAATTGCAGAAAGTACCTTTGATCATTCATATTCCAGGAATGGAAGGGAAACAAATGGACACCGTAGGCGGTCAAATTGACTTAAAACCTACTATTCTTCATTTACTAGGAATAGAGCAGGAAAATGACGTTCAATTTGGAACAGATCTATTTAAGAAAGATCGAGAAAATGCAACCATTTTCCGAGACGGCAGTGTCGTAACCGATGAATATGTCTATTCGGATGAAGGAGATCTCTGTTATGACAAATCGACAGGAGAAGAGATCGACTCGAAGACCTGTGCTCCACTGAAAGAGAAAGCCGAGACAGAACTTAATTATTCCGATAAAGTCGTTTACGGGGACTTATTAAAGTTTCTAGATAGCGAAAAAGAAGAAAACAAACAATAAGTTCTATTAAACCCACACACTGTACGTTAGTGTGTGGGTTTTTTAGTCACTGCCCCTTTAGAAGCAAACGGTGAAACGCAGGGCGAGGACAGGAGATGGATACTGTGACTCCCGTTTCTGGTAAAATGAATGAAAACCATATGTTTGGCAGACCAAGAGGCCAACTATAATTTTTTTGAATTTCTATCTTGAAGGAAACGTAAAAATGTGTATAATAGGCAATAGACGAAATGACTAAATCGTTCAAATGGTCAGGAGGCGGAAAATGTCCTCAGATAGAAAAACTCAGATTCTGCAAGCTGCAAACCAATCGTTTGCTACGTTTGGGTATAAAGCGACTACTATTGATCACGTTGCTAAAGCCGCAAATGTTGGGAAAGGCACTATCTACAATTTTTTTAAGAATAAGGAACAACTTTTTCAAGAAATTATTTCAAACTTATTGCTTGAAATGAAAAACCAGGCTGAATCCGTTATTGAGGATAACAAATCGCTAAAAGAAAACGTGCATCTAGCCCTCTACGAATTATTGCAGTATCGTCGCCGCCATCAACTGATGGTTCAGATGGTACAAGAAGCCAAAGAAATGGGGACACCTGCTGTACAGGAAGCTCTCCTCAATGTGGAAGGTCTTATTACAGGATATCTTCGTGAAAAAATTGAAAATGCTGTAGCAGCCGGAGATATACGGCCATGTGATCCCGAGATGACGGCCTATATGATGCTGAAGCTGTACACAGCATTTATCATTGATTGGGAAGAGCGGCATGAACCGTTAGAAGAACGAACCATTTTACACTTATTTGATGAATACGTATTTAAAGGGTTATCGCCATCTTGATGATCCTTTTCTTTTTCATTAATATGACCAAATGAACAATTTAGTCATTTGTTATTTGAAAGGAGAGCTTTTACATGAATGCCTTTAAATTATGGCTGGCTGAATTGAAGCACATCGGAAAAAATCGAAAAGTATTTATATCATTTATTGCGGTTTTACTTATTCCGCTGATCTATAGTGGGATGTTCTTATGGGCTTTTTGGAATCCTTACGGAAGTATGGATCAACTGCCTGTCGCCATCGTTAACTCTGACGAAGGCGCACAATTTAATGATAGAAAACTGGATGTAGGCAAGGAATTTGTTGATAATCTGGAGGACAGTGGAGATTTCAAATATGAATTGGTTTCTAAAGAAGAAGGATATGAAGGGCTAAGCAATCATGAGTTTTATATGCTTGTAGAGATTCCGGAAAACTTCTCGTCATCGGCGACAACGATCTTAGATGACAATCCGAAGAAACTCCAGTTGAAATATGTACCCAACGAAGGGTTCAACTTCCTTTCCGCTCAAATAGGGGAATCTGCTACAGAACAAATGAAGGCTGAGCTGGCTGATGAAATGACGAAAACCTATGCCAGGGCTATGTTCACGAAATTTGATGAATTAAAAGCAGGACTGGCAGACGCTAGTTCAAAAGCAGAAGATCTTAATGCAGGGGCGGAGGAGCTGGACAGTGGAGCGGCGACACTTGAAGATAAGCTCCATACCTTTACCGACAAACAAAGTGAATTAAAGAACGGAGCGCAAGACCTGCAAGAAGGAGCTTCTCAAGTCACTTCTGGGGCAAATGATCTTTCAGATGGCCTGGGCTCTTTAGATGAGGGGTACAGCCAGCTTCTGGATGGAGCCTCTCAATCGAAAGATGGAGCTGATCAATTACAACAGGGACTTTCCCAATCCAAAGAAGGGGCGTCTCAATTAGAGCAAGGATTAGGAGAACTCGCACAACAATCCAGCGGATTAACTGAATCCTCCCAACAACTAGTATCATCTCTAAAAAGTATGGAAGATGGTACGAACCAAGTTAGTGATTCGGCGTCTTCTCTTTCAGATGGTATGAGTCGTTTGAAAGAGAATTTAGCCCCCGTAATTGCACAGCTTCCTAAGGAACAACAGCAGAAAATCCAGGCCCAACTTGCTCAATTAAATGAAGGCGCGAGCAAATTAGCAGGGGCATCCTCTGACCTGGCCCAAGGTTCCGCTCAAATGGTGGAAGAAACCCAATCTATGCCTGATAAAGTGGCTTCCTTATCCGATGCCCATAGCAGGCTGCATCAAGGAGCGGAAGAACTCAACACTGCACAAACGAATCTTTATAATGGAGCCTCATCGCTTGCTGAAGGAGAAGAACAGTTACTTTCAGGCATGCAGACTTTTGATCAAAACCTGGGTAGCGCCGCAGAAGGAGCAACGAACCTAGCAGAAGGTGCCGCAGAAATGGAGACCGGGACGGATCAGCTTTCTTCCGGTTCCAAACAACTAACAGATGGTTCTCAAGAATTGGCTAAGGGAGCGGGAGATCTCTCTGAAGGAACAAATGAGCTGACTTCTGGAACGTCGGAATTCGAAAGCAATTTATCTGAGGCAAGTTCAAACGCAAATAATGTTCAGACTTCAGAGAAAACAGAGGAGATGTTCGCGAAACCCGTGGATTTGGATACAAACAGTGTGAACGAGGTACCAAACTACGGAACTGGTTTTACACCTTACTTCCTGTCTCTTGGACTATTTGTGGGTGCCCTCCTCATTACTATTGTTTTTCCAGTCCGCAATCCAGTAGCAGCACCTAAAAATGCGAGGAGCTGGTTCTTCGCTAAATTCGGTGTACTCGTAGGAGCGGGGATAGTTCAAGCGATTGTAGCGTGTAGTGTTATTTTGTATGGTCTAGGGTTAGAAGTGGAAAGCGTACTTTATTTCTATTTATTTAGTGTCATCACAAGCTTAACGTTTATGGGCATTATTCAATTGCTGGTGACTACTCTTGGAGATCCAGGACGCTTCATTGGCATCTTAATCTTAATTATGCAGCTTACCACCAGTGCGGGAACGTTCCCGTTAGAACTTATCCCAGCACCACTACAAATTCTGAACCCTATTCTACCAATGACTTACTCCGTAGAAGGTTTGAAAGCTGTGGTATCAGAAGGAAACTACGAACTTATGTGGCAGGATAGCGGAATATTAGCGATCTTCTTACTTGGTTCTGTTGTCCTTACAATGGCATACTTTATTGTATCATTTAAGAAACGTCATCCTTTATTCAGGGAAAATGCAGCATAAGCAGTTAGATTAAACAAAATAAAGTGACACTTTAACACCTCGGAATTATATTCTGAGGTGTTTTTTTAGGTATTTAGTTAATGAATTTTAATCTGCAAATTATGAATTATCTCGAAACTAAGTCTTTCGCTATAGGGCAGGTTAGTTGAAGACTCAGTTTCGAGATAATTGGCAGTTTTGAAACTAAAATCGTTTTATCTCGTACATAAGTTATATCGGATTTATACATACATTTGAAGGGGGCGGTATCATTAGATTTTTTGTACTCTTTATTCTAGCTTCATTATTATTTTCTGGCTGTTCTGGTGAGAAAAGAGACGAGACGCAAATAATACGAGGTGAATCCTCATCTTGGGATGCGAATGTTGAAGTAGTTTTTTCAAATTCAGAAGAACAAGATACATACCATATTGGAGGAAACCTAAAATTCAAGAAAGACTATACTCCAAAAGAGATTGAATATAATATATCCTATCCATCTGGAGAAAGTCAGGGTACTTTGGAAGCTTTGGAAGGAAAAAGTATTACGATACCTAATAGTGGTGGAACTCGTCTTAGTTCAATAGGTGATATTGAGGAATTTGCTAGTGACATTACATTAAATGTAAGGTGGAAAAATAATGACGGAGCGATGTTGAAGGAAAACATACAATTAGATTAAATCATCAGTTAGGTGATGATTTGATTTATTAGAATATCTTGAATTCAATTCTTCCACAATCGGGGGCAATAGCTGCATTTTGGCTATCCCTCCTTGATTAATACGTGTCCAGGATCGGCATAAAGTCTGAAAATGTAAGGAGTGAATATTCATAATGGTTAAGTCTATAAGAGTGCAGTTTGTCTTAATCTTATTTGCTGCCATTTGCTTTGTAATGAATTCATTCTCATTCATTGAGTTTACGGGTGAGGAAAGGTTCATACCTATTCGAGTACTTTTCTATTTCATTATGATTGTATCGGTTTTTAATGCAGGAATGATCACACAAAAGTACATACACTCAAGAAAAAATCCACGGTGATATCTTGATATCGAGTGTTCACGAATTGGGGGCTTTAGTTGTAAAGTGGCTATTATTTTAGTGTGAAAGCTGGGAATATGAAATTATGAAAGGATGGTGTATATGGAAGTTACTTATCCAGCTGGTTTTAGGAACAGGTTTTTAGCAAGTGTTTTAGATTTTATTATTATATTTTTGGTAACAGGAATTATCTCTTACTTTCTATATGGAGTATTTTATGATGGTGAAAACTCCTATCCTACTGATATTTTAGGATTAGTTTATACTGTGTTATTACCTGTTTTATGGTCTGGTTACACGTTAGGGAGAAGAATGGCAGGCAATCGTATCGTAAGAATTGACGGGAGAAAAGTTGGGGTTGGTACAATGGTATTAAGGGTTATAGTAGCAGGAGTTGCCTATGCTCTTACATTAGGAATTGGATTGATTATAAGTGCTTTTATGATAGGAGTAAGAGAGGATAAACGTGCGATTCACGACTTTATTGCGCAAACATATGTGACAACATCCCCGCCAATCCGGGACTAAATTATGAGTGATGGAACTGAATCTATAGGGTGCTAAAGTAAAAGAGCAGTATAAGATATCTCGAATTCGAGTCTTACATAAAAGGAGGCAATTCTTTAATACAGTTTACATCTATTTTTCACGACAATGGGTAAAGGAGAGTAGTAAATGACAACGAAATACGTTCATTGGGGAGGAGCGAAAATTAAGTTAACTTGGCAGCGTGATAAAAAGCTTCCTCCGATAAGTCTTATTACAAGTGTGCATGGATTTTGTTTTAAAGATAATCAATTACTATTAGTAAATTTAAATCATAGAGGGTGGGATTTCCCAGGAGGACATATTGAATTTCAAGAATCTCCCGAAGAATGTATGAAGCGCGAGGCGTATGAAGAAGGATACATTTCCGGGAGGTGCTTTCCTTTAGGGTTTATTGTAGTTGACCACAATGAAAACCCAAACTGGAATGAAGATAGCCTCTATCCTAAAGTAGGTTATCAAGTTTTTTATCGTATGGATATTGAACGAATACATACCTTTCAAGCCAAGTACGAATCGAACGAAAGAAAATTTATAAATCCAAATGAGTTCAAGAGATATTATCATGATTGGAATGAATTACACCAAGAGATATTAGATTTTGCTATAAACCCAACTTAGTCTATTGTAAAGAGCAATAAATGGATATCACTTTAGATATCTCGAAATCGAATCTTAAACAAAAGGGGTCTTATCTTTAAACTAATGTTCTCGTATTTTATCAATTCTTTAAAGAATTTTGTTTTTAGGCTGCTAACACGATCCACCAAATCTTCTTTTGATGCTTTTCTTGATCTAACGTATTTCATAATGGATAGAATACCAAAAACGATGACAAAAGCAATAACCAAATATATGAAAATTATTATTAAAGGCATTAATTCCTGTAGAGGCCATTCAATGCACTCCTTATTACCATTGTTTACCAGTTTATTTCTGATATTTCTATAGTTAAATGAAATTACCTTTAATAATTATCAAATAAAACAATCATTTCATAATGGTCTTTTCCCCTTGCGCGTGTTTTATTATGAAGGGAATAAATCCTTTCTGTCGAATTAGTTCGATAGGAGGGAGGTGATGGAATGCAGCACCCATCATCAAAGCTTGATTATCTTATTGTTTACTTAGAAACCCTTTCAAAAATTAAGAGCGGGGATGAAGAAACGTATCCTGCTTGGGTTAATGAAAAGATGCAGCAAACTTGTGAACAGATTGAAGCCTTAAGCAAACAACTTTACTAAATTACGGCATCCCATAATGGGGTGCTTTTTCTGCTAACATAACTATTAAAGAAATTTGTACAAGAAGAAGGTGTTATGATCAATTGACCCATTGCTTACTAGATAGTCCCCGTAATTTTCCAGTGATTGTGGGGAAAAACCCCCCTTTTTTTTGCAGAAAAAGTTTCAGCTTTGAACCAAAGAGAAAATATTATGGTAAAGGAATTTGAAGGAGCTAACCATTCTTTAAATATTCAACCATTTAACACGATAGGATTCTATTTCTGTTTTAAGTGATGCTATACACGCCATAAACGAGTACTTAAAGTGAATTTGTCTTGAATTCGAGTTTTAAAGAAAAGGGGGGGCTTTAGTTGAATAAGCCAAATATGAAATGAGATGAGGAACTTCCATAAAATTGGACGTTCCTTTTTTGTAGTAATTTCAACACTAAACTTTAACAGAGCCTTTTCTTTAAAAAAATATTTACAATTTAAACAGATCAATGGATAATGTAGTGAAATATCAAACTGCGAAGAAGAGAAGAGTAGGTAAATGAATATTCTTTCCAGAGAGCCCTGTTAGGTGAAAAGGGGTAAGAATAATTTGCTGAACCAAACCTCAGAGCATCACATTGGAACATTTCAAGGGATAGTGTGACGGGAGCTCCCGTTATAGAGCCAGGGTATAAACAACGATAGGAGTTGTGTAACCTGAGAAGATTGATATGGTGACATATTAATAAACTGGGGTGGCACCGCGATAAAATATAATCTCGCCCCCAAGACAAAATGTCTTGGGGGTGGGATTTTTTTATTTACCAAAATCAAAATACGATCATTCAAAAATGAAGGAGGATTTTGTGTGGATATAAAGAAAAAATTTTATTCGTGGCGAGACCCTTTCCTCCTATTATTCGGAATAGGATTATCAAATATAGGAGATTGGATATATTTAATTGCATTGAATTTGATTGTATTAGAGATGACAGGGTCACCTCTGGCTGTTGCAGCCCTATATATTCTAAAACCATTCGCGACCTTGTTCACAAATATCTGGTCTGGAACAATTATAGACCGTTTGAATCAGCGAAACCTTATGGTGGGGTTGGATATAGCCAGAGCTGTTCTTATTTTTATTCTTCCTTCCCTTTCATCCGTTTGGATTATATATGCAGTTGTGCTCCTGATCAATATGGGAAGTTCCATTTTTGAACCAGCTTCCATGACATACATAACTAAATTGATACCTGCACAAAAGAGAAAACGGTTTAATTCATTCAGGAGTCTAATTGATTCTGGTGGCTTTCTGATCGGTCCTGCTCTGGCTGGTTTGCTTTTTATGGCAGGCAATACGTACATGGCGATCTATGTTAATGCTTTAACTTTTTTAGGTTCAGGATTAATGACTTTATTATTACCTCAACTACATGATTCAACGTTGAAACAAAAGAATCTTCCAGACCTATCATTGGGACTTCTAAAGGAAGACTGGAATGTAGTTAGGCTATTTACTCGTAACTATCCCTATGTGATGTTCATTTATTTCCTGTTTAGCCTCATGATGGTTATGGCTGCAGCCTTAGATTCATTAGAGGCAGCTTTTTCTAAGGAAGTCTTACAGTTATCTGATACGGAGTACGGTTTTTTAGTAAGTATCGCGGGGGTAGGTATTGCGGTAGGAGCAGTTGTAAACACCGTCTTTGCTAAGAAAATGACTACTTCCATATTAATTGGGCTGGGAGCATTATTTGTTTCCGTAGGATATATCATTTACGCCTTCTCAACAAGTTTCAATGTAGCTGCGGCTGGGTTCATAGTGTTATCATTTTCACTTGCCTTTGCGAATACAGGTTTTCATACTTTCTATCAAGAAAACATTCCTATTAAGGTAATGGGGAGGGTAGGAAGTATATATGGTCTTATTGAAGCTTTCTTCATCATAGTAGCAACCATTTCAATTGGTGTAACTGCTCAATTATCGTCAATTAAATCTGCTGTAATAGTGGGGTCATTTTTGATGTTTTTGGTTACGGGTGCCTTATGTTTTATTAGTATTTTCTTTGAGAAAAAGCCAGGGGCACAAGATCTTGAGGTTGAATATATGAAAGTGTATGGGAAGTGATTCTTAATTTTTAATTCAAATATAAGTGGGCTGTTCTAGCTTCCTTATTTGTTTGAATATAGAGAGCGTCACACTGTAAAAGTGGCAGGAGACAGAGCAATCGCTTTTTGGTGAACGACTCCGTTTGAAACGAAATCACGTTAGGATCGTATGTGTAATAAGTGAAAGGATGTCGGGAGGGGTTAGATGGAATATGAAAAAGAAACTCCAAAAGAAAATAGAGAAAAATTAAAACAAGAAGAATTAAAAAGAGACCCTGCTGCAAATTTGAAAGATTCTACACATAGAGCGTCTAATGGCAGTCTGCTTGATTTAGTTGGGAGTATGGGATGGAAAGGTACGGAAATATTAATTATTCTAATAATAGCAGGATTTATCCTATATTCCTTATTCTTTAGTTAAGAGCGGATTCAAGTCTTGCGATTGTAGGGGCGATGGTTCAATATAGTCATTCGCGCTCAAATTGCTATATAACCATTTCAGAGAAATAGTGAAAGTGAGGAATGTTTATGATTAAACCGAGAGCTTTACAAAAGGGGGATCGGGTAGCCGTTATTGCACCGGCTGGATCACCAGATAGAGATCACTATACTCAGGGAAAACGTGTATTAGAAGGAATGGGACTTAAAGTCGTTCACGGACGTCATGTGTTCGATGAAGAGAAAGACTCTGCAGCTATCGTTGAAAAGCGAGTGGCTGATTTACATGAAGCGTTTCGTGATCCTGCTATTCGCGGTGTTTTTTGCGCAAATGGAGGATTCGGAACAGCAAAAATGGCCCCTATGATCGATTACGAAAGGATACGAAGGCATCCTAAAATATTCTGGGGATACAGTGACATTACATATCTGCTGAATGCTATTCAAAAATCGGCTGACCTGATTACTTTCCATGGTCCGATGGTGGCCTCGGATCTAAATGACGAACAAAGAACCTGGGAGACAGAATCCTCGTTTTCACCTTTATTCACTAAAGAAAGCATGATCTATGATTCTCACCAATCGGTTCTCCACACACTATCTCATGGTACAGGAGAAGGTCATTTAGTAGGTGGGAATTTAACATTACTAACGAATGGTTTAGGCACACCTTATCAAGTAGATGCGAGTGGGGCAATTCTATTAATAGAGGAAGTTGGAGAACCAGCTTTTCTTGTTGATTTGAAGCTTACTCATCTGAAACAGGCAGGGGTGTTCAATGAAGTTCAAGGTGTCGTGTTAGGTAACTTTTATTCCGATTCGGACGAAGATTATAAACTAAGAGAGGTCCTTCAAAACTTTTTCGCACGTGCACCTTTCCCTGTAGTTGAGAATTTTTACTTTGGTCATTGTCAGCCCCATTATGGTGTGCCAATTGGGGGTAAAGCCAAACTCACAACTTCTCCTCCTCAATTAGTTCTGGATGCCGGGGTAATGTGAACCATTTGTTTAAAAAACTGAAATACCATTCCACTAAGCGATAGACTATAAATTACATATCTTGAATTCGAGTCTAATTTAAACGGGACAGGAGTCCTTATTAATAATTTGCCATATTTTCTTAAGCAAAAGTACTACTACACGTGTAGCTCTTTGCCCGAGGGACAAGGATTATTAAGCAAATAAAGAGGTGATTACCGAATGCCGAAAAGCAAAATGTTCTTCATTATGGCAACTATAGCTATTACTTTACTAGGTTGTTCCCAGGTTGAAGAAGGAATTTATATTCAAGGGAACATAATAGAAGTTAATAAACAAAATGGAAATATGGAAATCGACATCGAATCATGGACAACAGTCGAAGATTCAGAATCCTCTACAGAGTTAAATGAATTAAAAAACCATTCAAATTCACAAACGATCCGAGTTTCCAATCCACATAAGTATGAGGAAGGGCAGAAAGTAGAAGTGAAAGTGATTAAAGAATATGACGAAGATGTCTGGGATTTAGATAGATTAAATTTTGAAACGAAAAAGTTGGATTAGAATATGAACCTATTGTTTGAATGACCCCATATATATGCGGGCTTTATGAATAAGGGAAATGAAGAAGGCCTTACTTCTGCCACCACCTTATAGGTGGTGCGGGAGAGTTAAGGGTAAAAGGATGTTAAATGAACCAGGCAAGGTAGTGAAGGAAGAGAAAAGTGACGAATTAGAAAGCCACTCGTAGGAACATAGAAAGCCATGATAGTAGAATAAACTTTTCAATCACCTATTAACCAGGGTGATTTTTTTATTTTCAAAATGTACGGACAGTTTAAAGAACCACTGCATAAAATTAGTGTAATTCTAAAAAAGTTTCTTACAGGAAACATTTTAACGTTAGGTGAAAAAATGGTGCGGAGGTTGAAATGATGAATGTTGAACAGGATAAACAGACAAGAGGATTCCGGAATCAATCGTTACAGACGAATGCTCAATCTTCCTTAAAAGGAGAAGCGAAAGGAGTGAGAAGGTATTTACCCTTTTTAGGTCCTGCATTTATTGCAGCGGTTGCCTATATTGATCCTGGAAATTATGCGACAAATATTGCGGCTGGTTCGAAGTATGGCTATACCTTATTGTGGGTCATTTTGGCTTCAAACCTTATGGCAGTATTGATTCAGATGATGTCTGCGAAGTTAGGAATCGCAACAGGGCAAAATCTTCCGGAAGTCTGTCGGGACCGTTTTTCTAAAAAGACTTCTTTCTTTTTATGGATCCAGGCCGAACTTGTCGTCATGGCCACTGACTTGGCAGAGTTCATAGGAGCGGCGCTGGGGTTATACTTAATTTTTAATATCCCGATGGTGACGGCTGCACTAATTGCAGCCGTCGGTTCATTCGCAATTTTAGAGTTGCAAAGAAGAGGAGTTCGTCCCTTAGAAGCCATCATTACCGGTATGATATTTGTGGTGGTCATTGCTTTTGGAATTCAGGTGTTTTATGCTCAGCCGGAAGCGGGACCGATGTTAGCCGGTATGTTCACGCCAAGGTTCGAAGGAGTCGACAGTATCCTTCTATCAGCAGGAATGCTTGGAGCCACTGTTATGCCCCATGCTATCTACTTACACTCTGCACTAACTCAAAAGAGAATTGTCGGAAAAAATGAAGCCGAGCGGAAACGGATTTTCAGATTTGAAATTATTGATGTGGTCATTGCCATGCTTATTGCAGGGGCCATTAACGCAAGTATGCTTGTCGTTGCTGCTGCATTATTCCACAAAAATGGATTGAATGTTGAAGATTTAGATGTGGCCTTCCTTCAATTTGATCAACTGTTAGGTCCTACAGCGGCCATTTTGTTCGGGGTTGGTCTATTGTCGGCAGGATTGTCGAGCTCATCGGTTGGTACGATGTCTGGTGATATTATCATGCAAGGGTACATTCGGAGAAGAATTCCTATTTACTTAAGGAGATTCATTACGATGGCTCCTCCTTTGACGATAATTCTAATGGGTATTAATCCGACAAAAGCATTAGTAATGAGCCAGGTCGTCTTGTCCTTCGGAATCTCGTTTGCCTTAGTTCCATTAATTCTTTTTACAAGTAACAAAAACTTGATGAGGTCACTTGTAAATAAGAAACTTACCACCTGGATTGCCTGGATTATTGCGGCGCTGATCATTATTCTGAATATCTTCCTTCTCTATCAAACGTTGTTTGGGTAAAGGAACTTTACGAACAGATGTGTCATATTCAAGATTGAGATAAGGGGATTCAAGAATCGATACGTTTGGAGAAGATCGTGATAGGCATTTTAATGGAAGGGGCTGATGCGGTCGTTTGAGAGTGAAAGGTGAAAATAATCGCGGAGACCACAGAATATGTGGTCTTTATTTATAGTCGATGAATTGCAATGTCCCCGTCGATAGAAGGATTCGAATCGAACGTGGCAGTCTGGACTTTGGAAGCCTGGAATGATTTATTGGCACCATTCTCGTCAGTTCTCAATTTGATTGTCAGATTGTCAAAGACTATATCTTATTTATTGAGGATTCTCATGATGGGTTATCTTACTAGCTCGACTAACACTAACAGCCGTTACAACTTGTGCCATAATTATAAAGAGCACAGCATAATGACTGTCGTATAGTGCTAACAAGACAGCGGCTAATCCGAATATAAGAGATAATGAAAATCCTAAAGCAATTTTCAAGTCTTTCATTACAGCCCAATTCATTGAATCTCCTCCCATCAATATTGGTAAATATTTCTATATTCGAGTTTATCATAAATTTTATTAGTAAAAACAGAAGTTAAAACTTCCATATCATATTGGAAACGATTTAAGTTTCAATTAGAAAAAATGCGCAAGGAGGACAGTTTATATGACCTTAATAGGATATTAGATTTCACAACGATAAAAGTGAATTCCTAACTCATTTCGTTCTGTCTACCTCTTCATATGGAGCTTTTCTATGAGATTTTTCATGAGCGTGAGGGCTGTAATCTCTATATGACCCTGGTACTTAGTTGGTTCGATTGTTCCCCATTCTCATTTGTAGACGTTATTCATAAATGGATTTAAATATGAAGTCCACAGAGGTGAAAAAAAGCTGTAAGTTTCTAGTGTTTAAGTTTAAAGGAGGAGAGTCCGTGGATTTAATCTTTGCGGGTGGTTTATTTTTAGGTTTGTTGGTGTTCAGCTTCTTTTTTATCATTTCGAAAATGAATGGAATCTATTTTTTAGCCCCGATGGCCACGTTCCTTACAGCTTTAGGTATTGTTTTCTATAGTTTTACCTTTGTAAGAGGATTCGAGGCGATCGGATATATATTTTTAGCTGGAGGTTTTATTCTAGTCAGTGTTGTCGGAACATTGTTGCTGCCATTGATGACTAAATGGGTAATTGTATCGCTTTGGGATAAAATGGCTCTCTTTATCCTCCCGATAGTTTTCTTCACCACCATATTTGCTGTGGTTTTAAATGAGGAAGAGTATTGGATTATTAATGAAGGTCATGCCGTAGTTGATGAAAAAGGGGATACCTATTATCGTGTTTCTACGATTTCGGAAGGGAAAAAGCAAATTTATGTTAAATTCGGGGAAGAATATAGAGGGAAAAAAGTTGGGATTAAAGAAATTAATCAAAACGAAAACACAGAAATCGTGTTCAAAGTGGCGGGGGATAAAAACCATCCTGAGCAGTCTCCGTTTATTAGTATTGGAATGGATGAGATCAAGGAACCTTTGACCGTACGCACAACCGGTGGAAAGGAACTCCGCTCCGTGCTGGAGGTAACGAGTGACCAGTAGAAGATTTTTAGGTATTCCCCATCACTAGTAAAGAAGTATATTGCTGCTCCTGTATAAGAATAATAGTTATGGTGAAGGAGATGCTTACATGAATTCAAATAAAGAAATGAGAAGATGTGATAAAGGGCACAAATATTATAAAAGCAGCGATTGCCCTACATGTCCAATCTGTGAAAAAGCACGTAAACCAGGAAGCGGTTTTCTTTCATCAATCCCCGCCCCAGCGAGAAGGGCTCTGGAGAACAACGGGATAACTTCTTTAGAAATTCTATCAACCTATAGTGAAAAGGATGTTTTAAAGTTTCATGGCTTGGGTCCAGCTTCATTACCGAGACTGAAATCAGCTTTGAAAGAAGAGGGATTATCGTTTAAGAATTAACTTACATGATTTTTTAGATGTATTTATATTTTTTTAAATCAAAATTTCATAAAAATCGGCAGTTGTTCAGAGTGAGTAATCGCAAGGTCAACAATAGAGATTACATACTAGTGCCTGGTTCGTTCCCCGATCCGATTTTTGTTGATAAGAAACGGAACTGTATATAAAATTTATTAAATCGATTGTGCAATTAGTTGTAGAGAGAAGGTATATTGTGTTTACATTTATTCCTTTAAATATGGAGTTTGTAAAAGAAATTGATTCATGGAATTACGAAGGTTTTATCGAACAAGTTGTAATGACTCCTTATTTCGAGTCGTACAAGAAAACTCAAACGTTAAAAGGACCCGGGGGCTGTGATGGTTTTGTGGGATTATTAAACCATGAGGCGGCTGGTTTATTCGAGTTCAACCTAGACGGAAACATTATGGAAATTGGTTTAGCTCTAAAGCCTAATTTAATAGGAAAAGGGTTAGGAGCCAATTATGTCCAAGAAGGAATAGATTTTGGCATCCAATACTATGACACTAAAGTTGATATCATAAAATTAGTGGTAGATTCGAGAAACAAGTCAGCTATTCGTGTCTATGAAAAAGTAGGTTTTAGTACAACTGAACATCATGCAGATGAAATTGAAATGAGTATGAAACGGGAGGAGTTTTTATGATCGAACACTTCGTAACAGGGGGGATTATACTTGGATATATCAATTAGGGAAGCCGAACAAAATGATTATGGTTCATTGCTTCCTTTATTTAAGGAAGTTCACGAATTCCATGTTTATAAAAGACCCGATTTGTATAAAGAGAATTCAACTCCGGTCGGGCAAGAATACTTTGAAAACCAGTTGATGGACAGCATGCAGCATATTTTTGTGGCGGTTCTGGATAATGAAATAGTCGGAGTGATCGTGACGAAGGAAGAAGAGGTAACAGAAAATTCTTTTGTGAAAGCAAGAAAACTTTTAGTAATAAATAGTTTATGTGTTGCGGAGAAACATCGAAAGATAGGGATCGGGAAAAAACTAACCAGGTATGTTTTTGATCTCGGGAAGACTCTCGGAGTGGACAGTCTTGAATTGGGTGTATACGAGAAAAATACGTCTGCCATTGAATTTTACAGGTCATTGGGGATGACGACAAAGAGTAGAAAAATGGAGATTAAGTTCAACTGAAGGGTAGCCAGAATTTTATGATGTGCTTCTTGATCACGGTCCCGACAAAGAATAATGGTTTTATATTCGAGCGATGAGTTGACTTAGTGTGAACATAATGAGTCATATACCGATTCCTAGTACGCTGAAGCCAAGAAGCTTAAGCTCTGATAGAGGCTCGCCTTTGATTGCTTTCCAATCAGGATAGAAAAAACTTATGACTCGGACGGCTATAATGCCGATAGCAACTAACGTGACAGCTAGAACTTCCATGCGAATGGCCCCTTTGAATGTGGAAATCAATTCCTTCCATATCAAGCAGATAGATTAGTCATTTAACCTGTATTCTTTCTATTGCGGAACCAATCAACAGCTATAGAAAATATCCCTGCAATCACAAAGAGAATTCCTAAATAATTCAGCCTGGGGTAATCACTTATACTTAAATACATTCCAAAGACGATCATGATAACGGATAAAACCACACTGATTTTAATAAGCATTTCAATAGCCATCTCCTAATAGGTACAATTATTATGAATCTGTAAAATGATTAGCCATACTAATCAGCTGCTCTTTAGAAATAGCTGAATCTTTATAGGCAAAAAGCTGGTAATAGACATCTGCGTTTTGTTTATCATTCCATTTTAAAATTTTAATGCCTTCATTATTGACTCCGAACCTCGCTTCCGTTCCATCATTGAGTTCGACAGCATAATCTGTACGATCATACCGATCTTTATGAATAGACGTTCTAAAGGTAAGTTCTGGTGTAGAGAGTCTTCCCGTATTTTTATGAAAATGAATATCGGTAGATTGATATTTTTCTTTCCGGTTTGGATCCCGGTGAGCTGCTGACGCGTTATTTTTTCAGGTTTAAAAGGAAGTAAAGCGGGCATCTGGGAAGGGAAGGTCAAGTATTCTAAAGACTCACTAACCTCTTCTGTATCATATGCAAGTAAACCATCTTCCGTAGCGTTTTGACTACAAGCTGTTAATAATAAAAGCATGAATAGAAAAGAGAAAACACACCATTTTTTCAAAATTGACCTCCTGACAACCGTTTTTTCCAATTATTTCAAATAGTTCTTGATTTTTCAATTATTCCATACAAAGGATCTGGCATCTTCCTTCTATAATACAGGAGTAGAAGAAATTATCATGGCAGGAAAACGGATTACCTGTACCTCCGGCTGTTTTTTTGGAATGATAAGCATAATACAGTCGGAGAAAAAGGGGACAGGTCAAGGAGTCTCACAACTTCATTGCAAAGGAGAATATAATCAGGTGGTTAATACAAAAGTAATATCCATTGCTTCCGTATCAGGTGGCGGCAAAACGACCCTGACGAATGCGCTCAGCAATAGACTAAGAAACGCTGAAGCCTTATTTTTTGATAACTATGATTTTAAAGGGGAGCCAGAGGATTTAGTCGGATGGGTGGAGGAGGGTCCTGATTACAATCAGTGGAAATTAGATCCTCTTCTTTCAGATATGAAGTCATTACAGCAACAAGAAGACCCACCGGAATACATACTATTGGATTATCCTTTTTCCTATTTGAATGACCAATTAAGAAGTGTAATAGATGTATCACTCTACATTGATACACCATTAGACATAGCTATGGCCAGGCGATTGATAAGGGATTATTCTCATGCAGAATCTATGGAAATTCATAACGATTTAAATCATTATTTAAAATATGGAAGAAGAGCTTATGTAGAAATGGAAACTACCATTAAACAAAATGCAGATCGCATGGTTGATGGATCTTTACCGGTCAGTCAGATGGTGGAAACCGTTTTACGTGAGTTGAAGAAAAATGAAATCTAGCGGTGAAAGCCTGGTATGATTTGTAGCAGTGATTTCTCCGCACAAAAATATCCTAATAGATTAAATAAGGGAGAGGCCAGTGAAAAAATTATTCATTATACTAACTTGTTTGTTAGTAATTTTAACGGCGTGTAATGTGTTCGGAGATAAACTTGATGGATATATTGTTGGTAAAAGTAAAAGGGATAAGCGTTATACTATAACCGTTGTTTCTCACTCCGATATGAAAGAAAGTGAAATTAAAAGCTCAACAGAGGAAAATATGAAGGAACTTGCCAATCTAATGGATGAAGATAACATGAAAGAAGCGATAACTTTCTCCGTTGAGGAGCATTCTTACAACAAAGCAACTCTGGGTGATCAGGTTATTGTAAAGTACAATTCAGGATCGATGGCAGAGTCCTATCCGCCGCAAACCCATGCTAATCAAGTTCTGTTTAAGAATAAATAGAGATGTTGGAGGAAAGTTTTTTAGCCTTATACGTTCAGTCTGGTAGACGGGCCCTTTTCAATAGTGATTAAGAATGGGGTTGGTTTTTTCAGGAATCGTCTGCTTAATTCTATCATTCGCGTTTGCGAAAGTTAGGAAGGATTATAAGTAAAACCTATGTTAAATTATAAAAAATAACTATAAAATTGAGAATAATATAAAAGATAACACTCCCCCTTCATAATGGGTTTGATCCCCTCGAAAATTTATTTATTTCGACGGCTGAGTTCGACAATTTATTCCCTATTCCCCGACGTATAATATTGCCATAATACTAAGGGATGAATGGAGGGGCAGAGCATGAAGCTGAGAAAAATGGTTTTCGTACTGGGGATTCTTTTAATGGGATTATGTGTGATGGTGAAGCCGGCAGAGGCCGCGGAAAAGGAAGCCATTATTATTAACAAAAGCACTAATCAACTCGCATTCTATGAAAATGGCAAACTTCAAAAAACGTTTCCTGTCGCAACGGGAAGGACAAAGAGTTTGACGCCGGAGGGGAAATTCCCGCTCGTCAATAAGGTGAAAAACAGGCCGTGGTACAAAGAAAACATCCCAGGTGGGGATCCAAGGAATCCTCTGGGGGCAAGGTGGCTTGGAATAAAAGTTCCAGGTGACTGGGGCCGTACCTCTGGTAACGTCTATGGTGTCCACGGTACCAATAATCCTTCTTCCATTGGTACGTACGCATCCAGTGGCTGTATTCGAATGCACAACAAAGACGTCATCTGGTTGTATGAACGGGCTGATAAAAATATTCCGGTATATATCACAAGTTCCTCCTCGTCCTTTACGGCATTAGCGCAAAAGTATGGCGTCGGATCCAGCAAGGTTGTCGCAGGTTATGAAACCTTTAACGAAACATTAAGATATGGCAGTAAAGGTGAATCCGTAAAAATTCTACAGCGAAAACTCAACATAACCGCTGATGGATCTTTTGGTCCGCAGACCTTAAGAGCTGTTAAGAAATTTCAAACCACAAAAGGACTAGTGGCTGATGGTATTGTAGGGCCGAAAACTAGAAAAGCCTTATTCAGCAGTAAATAATGCAGGCAAGTCCAAAAAAAGTATAGCAGGGTAAGTCCCTTCTGAAAAATCCCGAATAGAGACTTTGTCATTATGTCTCTATTTGGGATTTTTGGTTTCAATAAGCGTAAATGATCGTTTAGAGTTCATTGCACTGCTGTAATCATCCTCTTTTAATTTCACATAATATTGAAACTTTGGAAGCTTTATCTCGTATAACATATTAGTGACCGTTAAGCTTCCGTTTTTGTGAATTCGTTTTTTACATTCGAACAAAAGCAGGAAGAAGTAAAAGAATTTTTTATTACAATATATGGAAAATTTGTGATACTCTGAAATTAGTTGGATTCAATGATTATGGTGATTGAATAGGAGGGATTTCATGAAACACATCTTAGGGTATTTCATCTTTATGACTGTAATCTTACACGGGGTTTTGGATATTTTTGATGGAGTATCCTGGCTTTTCCGTTTTATCAATATGGGTTTTTTACTATTGATTGCAGTGATTATTTATAGTCTATCGAATACAACTATTAATAATCGCCGTGTTAAACAGAATTAAAAGAAACTCCTTACCTAATGATTTATGCGTCGGTCCATAAACCTAACCACTCAAAATAGAACTTCTTAATAACTGGAAGTTCTATTTTTTCGCGTATGGCAGGTATTGAATGCTCGGTATAGAAAGAGGCCTCGTTGTGATCAATAAACAAAAGTAAGGAGGGAAGTAAAATGAATGGGTTAAAGGAAGGGAGCCTCATGAGTTTTTCGAGCGGGCTTGCGGCTTTAGTCGTTAGTATCTTTTTTTATACGCGAGGCAGCGGGGACTATACGTCACTTGTATTTATCGTAGCTTTTATCATTTTTATGGGAAGCGGACTACTGGTTAAGCTATGTTACATATGGATCCAATGGAAAAATCGATATTTGATCAATGTGGTCGTGTATATGTTAGGTGGAGCTATCATCCTATTTTTACTGACTTATATTCCTTCAGTTTACGCCATAATTTTTGAGAGTTACACGTTTCAGGAGCTTATTACATCATCTTCCGTAGAGGGAGTCTTACAAATTATGGGCTATGGTGCTATTTGTGGTCTGCTTTATTACCATTGTTATATGGGTGTACATCTTCTGAGTTTAAAACTTGGAAATAATTGAATGGATTCAAAAATAGTTTGTTTTGTTTCCGTTTCACTGAATAAAGAATCTCTCTGTAGTGATAGGTTTATATTTGCTTAATAGTCTTCAGAACAATGTCTGATAAAGGTGGGACATAACTTGGGAGCCCTTTTGGAAGTAGTCCGTATAATGGTTATCTTTACTCTAGTCGGTGGATTGGGATGGGGGTTAATACATAATAGTTATACCATTAACGAAACAACTGAATCTTTTTCGTGGCTGGGTGGATGTGCATTATTACTCCTTCTATTTGTATGGTACAGAAATAAGCTGCAATTCAACGGGTGGTATAAAAAAGAGGGAAGGACAAAACTTTCGAAACGGATCTCCTCGATTCTAGTTGTAAGTTCGATCGTACTTTTCATTTTACCGTTTGTGTTAGGGAATCTATGAGCTGAATCGGGATGATAAAAATGAGTTTTTATAACTAGTGCATGAATTTCAGATTATTAAGTAGTGAGAAGGGGACCGTTTTTTCTAATCCAAAGCGGTAGCCTTTACTTATTCTCTTATTCGGTTTGTTTCCATTCGGGTTTGTACAGGCGAACTCTAATACATAATGAAGAAATGAACTTGAATATAAAATGAAGCACATTTCACATATGATCGTTCATGGCTGGAAGAAGGTAGATAGAGAAACCAGAAGTCATTTGATGACTTCTGGTTTATTTTTTGCTTATATCTTTCACTGCTGGAAAGAGGAGGAAGGTAGTTTCAGTTCTATTCCTGGACTTATATAGAATAAAGGAATTCCCACTTTCATCTTTCTTTTTCAACAGATGATGATGGATAAAATAGCATGAGTTCCGTCAAAAGTCGTAGTGAAATTCGTGCTGCCCCCTGATGTGAGGGGGGCGTTTTCTTAGTAATCTGTTCTTACCGAAGAAAAAGATAGAGAATACAGTTGAATTCATTGGTTGAAAGCCGAAACAAGGATAAGGAGGGAAAGTATGGGGCTAATTCAGAATATTTGGCTGGATGAGTGCAGAGAATCAGGGATTGTTAAATGTCAGAATAAAGTATTCGAAAGTTTGTATTATCCAATTACGCTTGATTCTGAACAGCAGAGTTATGGCAGAATTCATCAGCTCTGGTACACGACTTATAATGGGGCACGTCAGTTCTTTCGATTGGATACAAATGATTACCGCGTATCCGGCAGAATGAGGCAGGAAAGTCTGAAGAATATCCAGGTTAATTTAGATGATATATAAATAAATCCTTATAATTATAAATGAGATCCTTTCTGCCTGAGAAATCGTTTAAAGTAGTTCTGAACTTTTGAGATCTCGTTATCCTGAATAATGGAAATAAAATAAAATGATATAATAGAAATCACTTAATCAAGAATCAAGGAAGGAGCCATAGAATGCCAAAACATAAAATCTATACGATGAGTTTCTCAAGCGTGTATCCCCACTATATTACGAAAGCCGAGAATAAAGGACGTACGAAGCACGAAGTCGATGAAATTATACGCTGGCTGACAGGTTATAGTCAGGAGGAGCTGGAGGCGCATCTGGAAAAAGGAACAGATTTTGAGACCTTTTTTGCAGAAGCTCCTCAACTGAATCCTTCCAGGACTATGATCAAAGGCGTGATATGTGGAGTCCGGGTGGAGAATATTGAAGAGCCAACCATGCGGGAAATCCGCTACATGGATAAGCTGATCGATGAATTGGCTAAAGGTAAAGCGATGGAGAAGATTCTGAGAAGCTAAATGTACTGTTTTACTCTAATGAGCCAGGTAAGGATAACTCCATAAATGGCGATTATCTATCCAATTGTGATGATCGTCTCTTTTTATATTCTAATTTATTAACTTGGTAATGGGGTTGGACCAAATCTGTTCTTAATGATAGTTGATTAGGACAAATATTCCCCAGGTTATGTTAAAATTTTCTTGTCAGCAGCATTAGAAATGAGGTTGGAACTTGGATTTTCTAACGGAAAAAGTCATATACATTTCTTTATTTATTTTAGTGATTCACACGATTGAAACCCTGGCTTATGCTGTCCGATTATCCGGAGCACGCGTCGGATTAATTGCATCAGCGCTGTCTTTATTTAATTTAATGGTCATTGTGTCGCGGATGGCCAATATGATGCAGCAGCCCTTTACCGGCAGCTTGGTGGATACAGCTCCAAGCACTAATACCTTAGCGTTTGTGGAAGATCAGTATCGAGTCATTATTGGGGCTTCCACGATCGGCACAATCGTAGGGATTATTCTGCTGCCAACGTTTGTGGCATTATTTTCAAGGTCTATTATCCATCTCTCCAAACAAAAAGGTTCCATTCCGTCTCTATTTAAGACCATTTTCTCTCTGGAGTACATAAAACGTGGCTTAAATCAGATGCATTTTCCAAATCGAACCTATTTAAAGGGTTTTTCATTAGCGCATATTCCTAAAAGATTATTTATAGTCAATATGGTGGTAACTTCGATTTATACGATTGGGGTATTATCAGCTTTGTATGCCGCACTCCTGGCTCCGGAAAGAGCCTCAACTGCTATTATGGCTTCAGGATTAATCAATGGTATTGCCACTATTTTGTTAGTGGTTTTTGTAGATCCAAGAATTTCTGTGATGGCAGATGACGTCATTAATAAGCGAGGGGACTATTTAACATTAAGGAATGTGTCGCTAATGATGGTTACCTCAAGACTGTTCGGAACATTATTGGCACAGGTTCTATTTATTCCAGGAGCTCAATACATAGCCTGGTTTACTAAATTTATCGTGTAATTAAGAAAAAAAGCAGGTGAAGGACTTATGAGCGGAGATAAGACAAACAAGCCCATCTTATGCAGAATAGGGATTCATAAATTGAGGCGTGTGGATTGGGAAGAAGGAACGCCACGGGCCATTTATAAATGTGACAGATGCGGGAAGCAGAAGCGAGTGATGATGGGCATGTAACATCGTTTTTTCGATATCATACCTGTCGTATTGTTTTAAAAGGGAGGGATTCATCATTACTAATCTAGCAGGCAAGATTGCGATTGTTACGGGAGCGAGTAGATTAAAAGGGATAGGGGCAGCCATCTGCACCGAATTAGCTGAGGCCGGGTGCGACATCTTTTTTGCTTATTGGAAAGCGTATGACAAAGAGATGCCCTGGAACATAGATAATAGCGAACCTGCTATTCTTGAAGAGCAGTTAAAGAATAAAGGTGTTCAGGCAGCGAGTTTGGAACTGGATCTGACTCAGCAGGATGCGGCAGAAATACTTATTCAGAATGTAATGGAAAAGCTGGGAACACCTGATATTTTAGTAAATAACGCTGCCTATTCTACGAATAATGATTATTCTAATTTAACTGCTGATCAGCTGGATAAACACTATATGGTTAATGTCCGCGCTACTACGCTGGTAAGCATAGAATTTGCCCGTATATTCGATAAATCGTCTGGAGGCAGGATCGTGAATATAACGTCCGGCCAATTCCAGGGTCCTATGCCGGGTGAACTGGCTTACGCCACCACAAAGGGAGCCATTGATGCCTTAACGGTTACGTTATCGGCAGAAGTGGCTCCCCGGGGGATTACCGTTAATGCTATTAATCCAGGACCAACGGATACAGGCTGGATGACAGACCAGCTAAAAACGGATCTGACACCGATGTTTCCTTTTGGCAGAGTGGGTGAACCTAATGACGTCGCAAGAACGATCAAATTCCTGGCCAGTGATGAAGCGGCCTGGATAACGGGACAGATCATTCACTCAGAGGGTGGGTTTAAGAGATAGCTCTTAGCCCTTCATATATTCCTGGCAAAAGTACAACTTGGACTCGATTTAGGAAATAAACGATTGAAAGGAGACGAGTACGTTGCATGTAGCACAAATAGAAGCGGAACAGACTTACACGCTTCGTCACAACATCCTTCGACCTCATCAGCCCTTTGAATCCTGCCAATATGATACTGATTATGACGATGATGCTTTTCATGTTGGAGTATTTAATGAAGGAAAGATAGTCAGCGTAGCATCTTTTTATTTGGAGTCGTATGAAGAGTTTACCAGCTCTACCCAGTATCGTTTGAGGGCGATGGCGACTGCGGAAGAATTCAGGAACAAGGGAGCAGGAAGAGAAGCGGTTCAATATGCCGAACGGATATTACAAGAGCGTAAAGCCGGCCTTCTATGGTGTAAAGGCCGCACTTCGGTCCAGGATTATTATCAGAAACTCGGTTTTCGGTCTTATGGAGACGTTTTTGATTACCCTGAATTAGGACCTCATGTGATTATGTATAAAACATTAAAGTAGAGAAAAATAAAACCATTACATAAAGCTGTTCATCATTATTATTCACTGGTCAGGAAGGGAGTAAGCTATTATGTCCGAGGGATTACTTCATCATGTGGAAATCTATGTATCCGATTTAGAGAAGTCGGAATCATTTTGGGGCTGGTTCTTAGAGGAAGTAGGCTATCATTCATATCAAAAATGGGAGCAAGGACATAGCTGGAAGCTAGGGGAAACTTACCTGGTGTTTGTTCAAACAGAAGAGAAGTATTTAGATGTTCCTTACCACAGGTGCAGGACTGGTTTAAATCACTTGGCTTTTCAAGCTTCTTCGCGCGAAAGAGTAGACGATATGACAAAGAGACTGAAGGAGCGCAATATTAAGATCTTATACGAAAACCAGCATCCTTTTGCGGGTGGTGAGGATTATTATGCGGTATTCTTCGAAGATCCAGATCGCATAAAAGTAGAATTTGTGGCCCCTTAAACCTTGCAACAGGGTGGATATTTAATTTGATAAACAGGAAGTTAATAAGTTCGTTATTTGAAATACGGGTCATGACGAGTGAAGTACAGGGGGATTGCTCACAGAGTAATTGCCTCTTTTGTCTGCCTTCATGAAAGAAGAGTATGCTATGACCTTATAAAAATAGGAAATATTAAGAGAAAAGAGGGATAAAATTGAAGAAGTTTATTCTTCTATTCGTATTCATTGTTCCGCTGGCAAGCTTATGGGGGTGTGCGGACGGTGATTCTAAAGAGAACAGCCGTACAGAAAAGATTGAAGCTTTTGTGGCGAGTACCCAAAGTGGTGAAAAAGGGGCATATAAAGAAATTAACTCACAAATCATCATGCGCGGCTCTGGGGAGACGCTCCAGGTGGAAGCACGTAAAATAGAAGATTATTACACTAAAGAAGGAGAGTATATTAAAACGATCCTGCTACATTCTACTCCGAAAGAAGGAGATGTAATGAAGGAAGTGAGTAAATCTTTAACGAAAATGATTCCTGAAGACTTTGCTTTTGAACAGGATAAAGTACTGCCGGTAGATCATGAGCTTAGTGAGAATGAAAAGAAAAAGCTGAAAGAACATATTGTGAGTCAGTTTGAAGAGAAATTTTAATACGCTTAAATAGTAGCGGTTTTATCTGGCGAATCTATGAATATCCAGCATCTTACGGAGGGGACTATGTCTGATTTTAAGATAACGATTGAAATACGAAAGCCTTCTTATGCCCAGAATAAAACGGTAAGGGATTCCATACCTCGTTCATTGTGGGCTTCCGTTCGCACCCATGTTCATGAGAAAAATGATTTTACGTGCCAGATATGCGGTCGTCAAGATAAAGAAAAACTTCAGGCTCATGAGGTTTGGGAGTATGACGAGGATGAATTTCTGTTGATCCTAAAAGATATACAAACTCTGTGCAAGTCATGTCATGATATTAAGCACTTTCATCATGCTGCACTCAGAATAAATGATCGTAAAAAAAGAAATTCGATCATACAAAAGCTAATGAAACACTTTATAAAAGTTAACAATTGTACGGAAGAAGATTTTAAAAACCATTATCGAAATCAATTAGCCAAAACCAATCCTAGCCCTATTACCCGCTCTATAGAAGACCTTATTGAAATTAAGGAACAGAGAGAAAGAGAAGAGTTTCTAAAGGAACAAAATTGGAAGTTTGTCGTTTCTGAAAACGTCCCCCATGCAAATGAGATAAAATCCAGCCTCTACCACAAGGATTTGTTGTATCAGGATAAAACTTAATAATTTTTATGCTGCCATAGTACCAGTTAAAAGAAATCCAAACTTTCCTGAATATCAGGGTGTTTGGATCTCTTTTTATTTTAAGGTTATTTCACTCATATATTCAAAGCTAGGATATAAAGTGAAATGTATCAATGTAAATAAATGTAAGCTGGTGTTAATATGGATGGTAGGATACTGGAAATAAAAAGTCTATTTCTTATGGAATAGACTCTATCTTTTTAAAAGGAGTTTACTATGTGTGGAATAACTAAATTGGCGGAAGGAATGGCCTGGTTACTCGTTGTTGGATTTCTTGGTATTTATTTCTTTATATCGGATACATCTATGATAAGTCTTATAGGCTTCATGCTGCTTCCAGCCTATTCTATCTTTGGTATGGTCCTAACAGGATTAGGTATTTCAAGAGAAAATCAATTTAAATACAAACTATTGAATATAACCGCATTTCTAATCTTTGCTACTTGTTTCATTTTCCCGTTGTCCATTTACATGCAGATAAATATATGAAGTAAATGGATTGATTTAGACATAACCAGAGAGATGCGTGTGACAACGGCAGGTTTTTAACATTTGAATCCTTAATTTGAGCTCTACCTGTACTGTGTAGTTCTCCAGTTAGTACTAATCTTTATAAGCTCGGTAAAGGTTTTAGCATTAATATCTCTTGAAAGTTATGTTTAGATTTGAGTTTAATCAAATTATCTCGAAACTGAGTCTTCAAGTATAGGGCAGGTTAGTTGAAGACTCGAATTCAAGATAAATACATATAATGACGTTCTCTCTTCTTTTCTCGATTTGCGATTTTGTCAGTTATTTAACTGACGGAGCGAGGTAGTCGTTTCTTTTCAAACAAGCAAAATAATAAAAAATATATATTCCAAACTGTACCGTGAGAGATGGTACAGTTTTTTGTGCAAAAAGAAGGAGTTATTAGAGAGTTGCAAAAATAAAAAGTAAAGTTAACTAGACAAAAAGTAAAATCAACTATACAATTAGAACAAGAAAAAGTTAGGGAGTGATTTCACTTGCTGGTCAATCGTGTAAAAGAATTAAGAGCTAAATACAATCTGACACAAGGAGAATTGGCTAAAAAAATTGGCGTAACTAGACAAACGATTGTTTCCTTGGAAAAAGGGAGTTATACTCCTTCACTCCTTCTCGCAATGAATATTGCAGAAGTTTTCAATGAACCCATAGAAAAAATTTTTATTAAAAGGGAGGAAGAAGAATGAGGTTATATATTACAGTTATTTTGAGAACTTTGCTTTACATTTCATTAGCTATAATGGTTTATGATTTTGTAAGAATAGAGCAACAATTTGAGTTATTAGGAAGAGGCTATATTGATAGTTTTTCCGTAAATGTCGGTAATCAGGTAGGACAAGTATTTATTGTCATCACAATAATATTAGTCATTATGAATGTGTTCCAGTTATTTGTTATGAAGAGAAATAAAAGAGCAAAAGTAGAGGACTATATCTTGCCAGAATATGATGCCTCAGATGAACGGTCTGTGGAGATAACTGGCAAAGCAGTACGTTTTGCATTCGTTTTTATATTATTGTATTCGTTTTTAATCCTTGGTTCATATATGTTTGTTCCCAATTACTTTCTTGATTTTGTTTGGTATCCTATGTTTACGACAGCTTCAATTCCAATAATTGGTCTTATTGTCTATTTAATCTCTTTCAAGATTATATATTCTCGTTAACGGTTCTTACTAATTAAAGTAACGGCGACTAATCTTTGATAATTGTAATGGCGTGTTTTAGTGTCGAGAGAAGACATATAAATATTTGTATCTGAAGGGGGGTGACTTTATGAATAAGGAGAAACTTTTTAGAATTCTAGCTATATCAAGCTTGATAGTATGTATAGCTGTTTGGATTCCTAATATAGTATTTCAAACCTCTAGTCCTTTATGGATGCTAACTTTTATTATAGCTCCAGCTGGCGTTGTGTTTGCAAGCTTGATTAAAAATGCTTGGCTCATAGTATCTAATGTTGCAATGCTTTTTAGTTTTTTCATCTTAATGTTTGCTGGGTATTTTATCAATTACATAACTGGTGGAACACCATAAAGACTATATAAGTGTTGAATTACCTTGAATTCGAGTCTTACGCAAACGGGGGCAATTCTGGAACAAAGGAATTATCTACTTTAAAATGAAAAGCAAGATTATTAAGATAATGAAAAACTACTTGAAACAAATAATACTTATACAAACACCACTAAACTAACGGGAATATTAAAGGAAGAGATTAAGTGAAAAATTCTACAAAGTTAAATTACAAGGAACAAAAAGATATAGTTCCATATGCTGAGGGATTTTATTTGCAAAAGGATGAAAGTTTTAAAAACAAAGGTAATTTAGCATATTCGATAGTATCAAAAGAAGAAGAAATTGGAAAAGTAGAAGAAACTGATAAAGAATCAATCAGTTTAAGTAATAATTTATTGAAATTTTTAAGTTTGTTTTTTATAAGTTTAAAAGGAGTTACTGTAGAAGCACTAAAATTGGATTTACTAGACCAAGACGGACAACTTATTGCCAATATTCGTAAGAAGGCAGGATTTTTTAGTGACATTATAGTGTACACAAAAACAAATGAACACTTGGCGACCTTGAATTTTTCAAATAAGAAGAAGAATCCAGCCATTTCAGTAATTAGTCCAGAAGGTAATGACCAATATGCAGTGTGGGTAAAATCAAACTTAATGGATTTCTCTATCGAAAACAAACAGACTGGAAAGGAATTTTCTACTATTAAGAAGCGTTCATTAGTGCATTCTACTATAAGAAAAAATCTCACTGATAATGATGCTTTCTTTATAGACAACACTCAACTGGATACAGATGTATTTATAAAACTTATTAGTGTCGTTATAGCTTTGGACATATATTATTACATAGGGCAATAAGCTTTTATTTTGGATTTTTTGAATTAATACATATCATTCTTGATTTTGAATTTGTGAATTTATCTTGAATTCGAGTCTTCATGTAAAGGGGGCTTTAGTGAAGATAAGAGGTATATGTTTCGTACAAAGGAGCCTTAGTAGAACTAAGATTCTTTCAGAATCATTCCCAAATATCAGATCTCTCAACACCAACTTACCTAAAATAATCTAAGAGTTGACCAGTATGTATAGATTCGTGATAAGCATTTCTCAATATCATATTCTCAATATCATATCTCCTAGCTCTCTGATATATCCGACATTTGGTCGATCTATCTGTAGGTTTTATAAATCATTTTTTCTGAATATGTGGATGGTATCAATAAATTCATCCCGCAGAGACTGCGCAAAGTCGATTTCATCCTCTGGGGATATTAACGGGCGATTTGTAAAAGGTAACTTTAAGTTAGGAACGCTATTCTGATTCTTATGTCTATAAGTTTATTATAAGGTGTACTAATAAAACAGGATCTTCGAAGTGTTTTTTCTGAGTGAGGGATTTATTTATTAATTAGTATTCGCTATACTACGTCAGCAATGGGAATCTAATGTTTTGTGAGTTTTGGAGTCACTTAAAGTATAATTGTAAAGTTTTAATGGGGGGGGGATAATGTGGATACTTTCATAATTATAGGCTTTGTGTTTGGAATGTCAGCATTCACTTTCGGTATTACTGCTTTTACGACAGCAATGAGTAATAGTAAAACTGTAAAAGATCTTGAAAAGAGGATTGAGGATTTAGAGAAAAAACTGTGAACAATCTTCTCAAGTCAATGGGCATATCAGTTGAAGAACTATCTCAATAGACCTTGAAATGAAGTCTTATATTAAAGGACGCCGTAGCGTAATAACCGCTTTGCAATTCTTTCGACTTTTATACAATAATCTTTAACAGATTGGTTAAATGAACAAGCATGAAAATTGAATATGAGAAAGTAAGCTAGGAAAAGCCACTTAATTGATTGGAAAAACACTTCCGTATAGAAGTTTAGAAGGCAAGTGATATTTCGAATTCAAGTCTTTCGCTAATGGGGGTGTTTATTGAATAACTAAGGGAACCCATTTTTAATGAGGTTCCCTTTTTAAATCCAATATTATGTGTTGTGAGTAACAGTGTTTAAGTTTCTCAACGGTTAGAGAAAGAAGAAAGCTTTGTCAGGTTTCTTTCATAATATGGCGAAAAATGAATGGAGCGAATAAAGAGAAAAGAAGTACACTTACTATTACCCACCAACCCATCGATTTAAATATGTCTTCCGGAATGATAAATGTGTATCCCAAATAGGATAAGAACAAAACACCTTGAAGTACCTTCAATGTTTTCGCATCGGCTTGATTCTTCTCGGCTACAAGTCTCTCATCCGTCTCCGATACAGTCATTTTAGGATTCTTTTTTATTTTCATTAGTTTAAGGAAGGAAGCTAGTGCTGCACTGAAAGGAATAAGTGATAAGGCTAAGAAGGCTTTGCTGTTAGTAAAAGAAAGGTCCGTTGCTTCGAAAATAAACCAGGTGACAAAAAGGGCTAAGCTAACAAATAACGATATACCAATGGTTACTTTAGTTTCCTTAACTAACTTTTCAGCACTCATTGATCATTCCTCCCAGAATAAATCATCTAACGTTTTATTTAATGCCTTACATATGGCCGTACACAGTTTCAGACTCGGGTTATAGTTTCCAGATTCGATTAAATTAATGGTCTGCCTTGTAACCCCTACAATATCTGCTAATTTTTCTTGAGAAACATCGACTTCAACACGGGCGATCTTCATTTTTTTGTTTTTCAAAAAAAATCATCTCCTCCTCCTACTTTTATATTATTCAGAACATTACAAAATGTCAATTATAATTTACATTTTGTAATGTGTTTTGAAGATGGGTTTCACCATTGGTTGGAAAAGCATCTGTAAATTGCAAATTTGTAACTGTAGGGGAAACTAGTTGATTGAGAGGTCCAGTCTGGAAATTTTGGATTTATTATAAGACGTATGGCTGTTTTTAGCTCCAGCTATGATCATGCAATAGTTCATAAAGATGCCTGTCATAGGAAAAAAGCAGGGTATACTCGATTATTTTAATAGCTGCTATTTTTCTCATATTTAGGATGGCGGTTTTAGATTTAATCATCGTCTGAGGGCGGTGGTGTTAGTTGAAGATATTAAATCCAAATTATCTCGGATTAGAGTCTTCACGAAAAAGGTGGTGATTAGTAGACCAAAAGAGGATTTTGAGGAGAAAAATAAAGTGATAACCTTAACGGTAAAGTAACCGAAGTAACGTGCCGTTTAGACAAAAGTCGAGTAACTAATAACAGAGATGTACTACTCTCTCGTGCTCCCCGATGATCTATTCCACACCAGTAGAATAATATTGAACATAGAGCGTGAATACTTCATTTTTTTCCATATAAATAATAACAAAGGGACCTTTAAATAGAAAAGATCCCTTTTAGATACATAATCGCTTTATTTTTTTAACTCAAGATAATCATCGATGATCTCTAGCGCTTCCGCCGGGCCACCACAAGCTTCAAAACTAGCTTTGATTTTTTGAATGCCATGATGATAACTATTGTTTTTTACAACCTGATCCACAGCATTTCTCAGTGCTTCTTTCGTCACGTTACCTGGGAAAATCGGATAACCCGCCAGAAGTTCTGAGAGGCGTGCGGCTACCATTGGCTGATCTTTATCGCGTGGGAGAACGACCATTGGAACTTCATTATAAATGGCCTCATTTACACTGTTCATCCCTCCGTGGGTTAGGAATACATTGGTATGCTGTAAAATATCTAATTGAGGGACATATTTTCGAATAATGAAGTGATCTGGAGCATTCTTTATCTTATTGAAATCTGCACGGGCTCCTCCTGCAATAACGACTTTTCCTGGAAAATCAGAAAAGGCATCAATGCACATATTAAAGAAATCTTCGACATGATCTAGAACCGTTCCCATGGAAATATAAAGGACCTGCTCGTTTTCAAGTTGACCAATAGGGAAATCATGCGTGCCCTTCCGTTGAGGAAAGCTAGGTCCTATAAAATGATACCCCTCACCAAACTCTTCTCTACTAGGTTGAAAATACTCACTCGTATATGCCATTGTTTTCTCACCTTGATTCTGCATGAACTGAAGCATGCTTTTTGGGGCTACGCCAAACTCTTGTTTGATTCTATCTAAATGAGCTTTTCCTTCTTCATTGATTTTAAAAGAACCCGCAGCTTCAGGATGAAGAGGGAGATTCTTTTTGAAATGATCCGGAATTAGAAAAGAAGCCGATGAAGAAAAACCAGGTATATGTAAAAAGTCTCTTACTAATTCTCCAGGACCAAAGGAATCATAGTAAACGAAGTCAAATGTAATTTCTTTAATTAACTCTCTGGTTATAGATAAGATATCAAAAGAGGTTTTCATAAGAATATTAAAAAAAGAATGGAACCCCTCTGAACTGGATGGGTCGATCTGTGCTTCTTTCAAATAATTTTCATGAAGGATAACGTTTGCCCCCACTCCCTCTAAGCGCTCCTTGTATTCTTCCGTAGAAATATAATAGACATTGTCTCCACGATCCGCAAAAGCTTTTGTTATGCCTATACTTGGATTGACATGTCCTTCAGCTGGTACGTTTATCATCAGTATGTTTGCGATAAGTTGTCACCTCTTCATTGAATTATGAGTGATTACTCATCATTTATAATAGTAATTACTCAAATAGAAATAAACCAAAATGTACTATTGAGGATTTTAGACTTCCTATCATTTTCTCCTTAACGTACTAGAAGAAGAAGCGCAAGGCCTATATTTCGTAAAGGAGGCCATTCATTAGAAGAAGCCATCGTATTTATTTTCATTAGTTTTTAAACTTACGATCAAGGTAATAGAGGGATAAACAGTAAATGGAGGTCTCACATGGATGATATCGTACTAACCGTGATCATTGTGCTGTTAGTTGCAGGAGGCTGGGGAGCTATTATTCTTAAAGATTTTGCTAATGTAAAAGGGAAATTGAAGGGGAACTGGGTTCATACAGGAGCAGCTATCATATTCGCTTTATTACTCATTTGGATAGCCACAAGCTTTTGATTAGAAGAGATTATTCATAAAAAGCACGTTATACATAATGAGAGAATTTGGAGCCATTATTTTAAGACAGTTTAGATAAGCAGGGATTCATCTACTGTATAGAGAATAGTAGAGTAAACCTTCATAGGGAGTGGTGAATCGTGTTTTCTAAAGTAGGTCAAATAATGTTATATGTTGATAACCAGGACGAAGCAGCGAATTTTTGGACAGAGAAATTAGGGTTCATGGTGACTTCGGAAGAGAATAACGATCAAGGAATGAGATGGATTGAATTGGCTCCAAAAAAGGGAACTGAAACGACGATTGTTCTTCACAACAAAGAGGTCGTGGCTAACATGTCCCCAGAGTTAAATCTTGGTACACCTTCTTTGATGTTCTACTCTGACCAATTCGAACATCTGCATAGTGATTTGCAAAACAAAGGGATAACTGTCGGAGAAATTGTAAATATGCCATCGGGCAGAGTGTTTAATTTTGCGGATAATGAAGATAATTATTTTGCCGTGATGGAAAAATAGTCATGTAGGGGGGAGCGGAATGGGTTGGCATGATCAGAATAACGCCATTTATGCAAATGTAATCAAAAGCAGAGAAGGTGTAATAGCTTAACAGAACCGCATCGTTAATTTTAAAGATAGTCTTTATTATAAATGACCGGCGTTTTGTATTGCCATTGGTTCCATTTAGCGTCATCTGTAACTAGTTCAGCCATAAAATGACTTACGTTAATCCTGCTGGTTTTCCCGGCATTAAATAGAGGACTCCTTACTTTGGATTCATAAATTTCATAGGTAGTCTCTTCCGTCTCGTTGATTAAAGAATCGGGACGAACGGCAATCCAATCGATATTCTTGTGCTCATGGCCCGTAGTCATAACCAGATGATTGGCAGCTTTAACATTGTCCCGATGAGGGGGAAGTATAAGCATTAGAAATGAAAAGATCATCCTTTCTGCTATCGAATTTTTCTCTCCGGCTAAAGGATTCGTGTAAGCGGTTGTACTCATAAGGATAAGTTTTCTTTTTTTAGCGGGCTCTTTATTAACGAGCTCCGTAATCCTCTTTATGGCATCAAACACCAAGTAGCGTGGTCTGCCATACATTCCCTTGAAGGTAATATTGTGACCAAGACAAGAGATAATGGCCGTACAATCCTGTAAAAGAGCGCTCATGTCAGTGTCAGTTAATTCGCTGATACTGCCCTTCACGATTTCTACTAATGAATGGTTGTGTATATCTTCAGAAAGAACGGCTGTCTCCCGGATGTGGATGCGCGTATGAATCTGTCTTTTAATCAACTGCCTGACGACTTGTCTACCAGTAGCACCGCTTGCTCCAAGCACTAATGCTTTCATCGAACCCCTCCCGCTATTTTTAAGCACTCACATTTCCTACTCCATTTATTCGCCCGACAAAACGTAATTCCTCTTTAAAAAGAAAAAAGATCTCTGGAGCGGCGTGCTTTACGTTTTTTATAGATGATGGATGGATGTAAGATGTTCAGCTTACACTATGGTTAGGTTGAACTTATCAAATTTTCAGGAGGCATAACCATGACAAACAGTAATGAAAAGACGTTATCCAAGGAACAAAGTGATGAATTATTCAATGTATTGAAAGACCGTTTTGAACAGAACATGCCCCGTCATGAAGGGATTGAATGGAATGGTGTCCAGGTGAAACTTGAGGCGGACCCTGAAAAACTGTGGTCGCTGAATGAAATGGAGCGTACGGGTGGGGAACCGGATGTCGTCGGGTATAATGAAGAATTGGATACATACATTTTTATGGATTGTGCAGCGGAAAGTCCGAAAGGCCGCCGAAGTGTTTGCTACGACCGTGAGGCGCTTGAGGCCAGGAAAAAATTCAAGCCAGACAACAGTGCGATCGATATGGCCGATTCTATCGGGATTGATATCTTAAATGAAGAACAATATCGAGGGTTACAGAAAATGGGCGAGTTTGATAAGAAAACATCGAGCTGGATACAAACGCCGTCTGCCATTAGAGATCGCGGGGGAGCACTTTTTTGCGATCGTCGTTACGATCATGTCTTTGTCTATCATAACGGGGCAGAATCATACTACGCTGCCAGGGGCTTTCGAGGAGCTTTGGAGGTCTAGAGTCAAATGTAATACCCGCCTCGGAGAGCGGACCTTATAAGGGGCAAAGTCTAAAAAGGATTTTGTCTCTTCCTTTTCTAATTTAATATAGATCAATTTGAAACGTATAAGCATGCTCTTTTATGTACTGCTCCATACCGAGCCCTTAGGCTATCATAACAAGCCAGCTGTGCTTGAATGTCCGGCACCGGCTTATTATGATATGCAATTTGAGCTCAGCTGAATTAATCCGTAGCCGAGCTATACTCAAGGGAGATAGGGTTATTCTGTTCCATAGTAGCTTTATATAATGTGATTTCACCAGTAGGTGGTTCAGGGGAATTCGAGTTACTTTTGAAATTTTCATTTAAGGCGATCGTCCATTTTGCTTCGTTATTTTCTGTTAATACAAGCGCCAGTGTCCCGAATTGAACCATATTTTCCTGAGTATAATGTTCGGTTTCTCCTTTGTACTGGATAGTTATACCCTCTGAACTGTTCGTCACCTCAGCCGTTTTCCCTTTCCACTGGCCGCGGGACATACTGGCCACATAGGAGTAAGAGGTTCCTCCATCACGCGCTCCATAAGTGCCAATATATTGATGGAGAGTCTGCTCGTCAGCCTCATAGGTTACGGCAGCGATGTCGTTCTCCAGCCATTTCACCTTATAATCTCCCCCTATCTGGTAAGGCAGGTCTTCCTTAGGCAGGGCAAGAAGCCCATAGCGTGTTCGGTAGTAAGCTGCTTGACCCGTGTCGCTGTCTTCTTTTATGACTAATAGATGGTCCAGTTCAGGTGAGAAGCTGATCACTTGTTTCGTCTCATAACTGTGGTTAACCATTAAGCCTGCCTGCAGTAGAATAAGAGCGGCTGCAATGTTTGAGATTAGGATTTTTCCCTTTTTCTCAAGTGTCAACAGAAGAAACAGGGAAAGCATCATAAAAACGATAATGAACAGATTGATTACGTAAAAAAGCCGGTTATCGAAGTACTCTACGGTATATTTGTTCTCCAGGACAAAGTAGATTCCCTGGCCAGAGAACAATCCAATGGCGGCCAGGAAAAACAGCCAGCCGAAGATTTTCTTGCCACTTCTATTCGATCGTTTCATTCGGATCTACCTCCTTAGAAAACTCCCACGTGCGGCCCTGGTCGTGAGATATGAACTTTCCCTTCACATGACCGCCCTGATAATCGCCACTTGGGCCTTGTTTAATAAGAATGGCGAGGTGGTCGTCCTCTTTAAACGGAACTTCAGCCATTACAAAATGTTTCTTATACTCCTCGGGAACGAGTACTTCGGACTTCTTCCACGAATCCCCGCCATCCTGCGTCACATATAGGTCAGGTTCTGTCGGACTGATCGTTCCATAGGATAGGAACCCTACATTCTCATTAACAAATCCTCCGTCAAAAATTAAACGGGTCGTATCCGGCCGGTTCGTTTGACTCCAGTTATCCCCGCCATCGCTTGTCGTGTACACAGTCGTCCATTCTTGTGACATCGTACGATCGCTAGAAATAATAACATAGCCAAAGGAATCACTGGTGAAGTCCAGTTTTCTGAAGCGGAGCGGGGCATACTCTTCCTGAACCACTGCCTCTTTCCATGTATCCCCTTGATCCAGCGAATAGAGCAATTCAACTCTTTTGCTGTTTTTATCGTTATCTTCCGTGTATAGAAATGCTGCACGATCCTCATTTAGAGTATAGCTGTTGGGAATAAGCTCCTGCTCGCTTCCGCGGTACTCCCCTTGGAATAACTTTTCTTTCTCAAGAGGCACTTCCGTCCAACTGCTACCGCGATCATATGTAATCTGCAGCTGATCATTTTGGAGAGAATAGCCTAAAGGATCCTCTTCGTAAATCGGCTGCAGTTCTTCGGGCTGGGGAGACGATTGCAGATTCTGCTCATTCACGGAAGGCTGGACTGCGGGTGGAGGGAGTTTAGCGGACTGTTCAAAATAGATGGTGCCAGCAAGTAAGCCAATGCTCATTATGCAGGCAATGCCTATGATTATTTTTTTCAAAAGATACGCCTCCTTTTCCACTATTAGAAAAAAATTCCTGCAAAAGAATCATAACAGAAAAGGTTGATCTTTTGCTTGCCTGATTACTTGTTAAGACCATGAAAAATATCCTGATAGTAACAGGACTGCCTAAACAAGGTAGAGAAGTAGTAGGACCATCTAAGACTTGGTGCCTCTCAAAGTAAGGAACGGAACCATTTACAAATGAGGTGAGTGGGTGTACAGAATAACGATGCTTTTCATGTTTGTAGTAGTAACAGGCTTGACGGGGTGCTATGGAAGTTCGGAAACAGTTGAGTGGTATGAGAGCTTCCGATTTGAGGTGGAAGTTTTACATATAAATATGGAAGAAAATGGTTGGTAATCGAAGAATTCGAGATGACCGAGGATAAGAACCGGGGCAATCGATATGAAATTCCCATAAATGACCCTGGCAAATATGAAGTGGGGGAGCACTAGCAGGTCATTGTGGAAACGAATACCACGACGGATGTTTGGGATCTAGATCATTTACGGTTTGAAATCAAGGAAATAGAAAGCTGACATCAAGTTATTTTAAAGAAGACAGGCTTGAGCGAACGTGCTCAAGCCTGTCTTTATAAGTTTCATGTGGCTATTCTGCCTCTACAACAACTTTTCCAATCATTTTACCACTTTCCACTTTTTTATGAGCCTCACGGAGCTGGTCGGCACTCAAGCCTGTCAGCGTATCTGTCAAAGTGGTTCGAATAGAGTCATTATCTATTTTTTCAGCGATTTTGGATAAAATCCGCTGCTGTTCCTGCATATCCTCCGTTTCGAAAAGAGGGCGGGTGAACATAAATTCCCAGACGAAGGCTGCGCTTTTTTGCTGCAATGCGGTAAGATCCAGCGACTCCTCCGTTTCCACAATGCTGCAGATTTTCCCTTGAGGTGCTATGGCTTCTGTCATGTTGTCCCAGTGTTCGGCTGTAGAACTTAAACAGAAAATATAATCGACTTCATTGATTTCTAACTCTCGAAGCTGCTGAGGAAGCGGCTTGTGATGGTTAATGGTGTAATGAGCCCCGTGGTCTTTGGCCCAATTAACGGTCTCTTCTCTTGAAGCAGTACCGATAACGGTGAGGCCAGCGTCATTGGCAAGCTGTGTGGCAATAGAACCAACGCCGCCGGCTGCTCCAATAATAAGGATGGACTTTCCTTTGTTTTGCTCTTGATCCGTGGATACTCCCAGTCTTTCGTATAGAGCTTCCCATGCCGTTAAGCCTGTTAAAGGCAGAGCGGCCGCTTCCCTGAAGGATAGAGACTTAGGTTTCTTGGCAGCGATACGTTCATCTACAAGATGATAATCGCTGTTCGTACCTGGGCGACTGATCACACCAGCGTAATATACTTCATTACCAGGCTCAAAAGAAGTGACGTCTTTCCCAACGCTCTCCACGACGCCTGCTGCATCGTAACCGAGAATTTTCACTTCGTCTTCATCTTCTCCATTGGCACGGACTTTTGTATCTACCGGGTTTACAGAAACGGCTTTGATTTTCACGAGAATATCATGGCCTGATGCTTCGGGCTTATCTACCGTGACATCCACCAGGCTGTTATCTTCAGAAATGGGTAAATGTTTATATAATCCTATGGCATTCATTTGTTCTGTCATGCTATCATCCTTTCTTTAGTATCCTTACTTCATCTTCCACTTTAATGGAGAAGTGAAACGCAGGCCGTACGCTTGATAGTGATTTGTGCTATGTAAGTCTAGATACAAACAAGAACCTTTAGAAAGTCCATTCATTCATAAACCCCTTAAACATATGCTATGATAATAGAAAATTAGATTTCAGGGGGATACGTTTTTGGATATACAATTTATTAAGTGCCACGGTTCTGGCAACGACTTTATCCTGATAGATGAACTTACGCATGGGTACACGTTTACCGAAAAAGAAAGAGAGGACCTTTCCATTTTATTATGTGACCGGAAAGATGGGATTGGTTCTGATGGCATCCTATTCGTAATGGATAGTGATAAAGCGGAAGCAAGAATGCGTATGTTTAATTCAGATGGAACGGAAGCAGAAATGTGCGGCAATGGCCTCCGCTGCGTGGCCAGACACGTGTTGGAAAAAGAAGGAAAGACCCATATCGCGGTAGAGACGGAAAAAGCGGTGCTTGCTGTCAGTCAGGTGGAAGAGATTTTTCCAGGGATTGATACATTTTCAGTTGCCATAGAACCCGTATCGTTTGATCCAGCTTCACTGCCAGTTCACGTAGATGCCGATCCGGCTTCCAAAATAACGATCCCGGGACTTCCAGAGCATTTGACCTTCACGCCGTTAAGCGTGCCGAATCCTCATATCGTTTCCATTGTAGAGGACATTAACCAGGAAGAGCTTGCCCAGGTGGGGAAAAAAGCGAACCAGTTACCGGAAGTGTTCCCTAATGGAGTGAACGTCAGTTTTATGAAGCTTTTAGAAAAAAATAAAGTTTTCGTTCAGACATACGAGCGCGGTGTTGGTCTGACCAATGCCTGCGGAACGGCTATGTCTGCTTCTTCTCTTGTTTCTACCATTCATGGATCGAATGAAACGGGCGAACCGATTGTAGTGATCAACAAAGGCGGACTTGTAAACTGCGTGGTTGAAAAAGAAAAGGAAAGTTTCTCCATTCAGCTAAGAGGGAATGCAACAAATGTATATGAAGCCGTGGTGCAGCTCGACTGGAATACACGAACTTTTCACGTGGAAAACCGGAAAGATTTTACCGAAGAACAGAGGAAATATGATAAATTAGAAGCTTATGCAGCTTCACAAATAGGTGGTGACTCTTAATGATCAAAACATTCGATGTAAAAACGGATAACCATGACCAGATGATTGATGTAACGTCTAAAGTTGAACAGTGGATCAAAGAGGAAGGGATAAACGATGGCGTGGTCATCGTCTCATCGAAGCATACGACAGCAGGCTTAACGGTAAATGAAAATGCCGATCCTGATGTGAAAACGGATATGCTGCGCCGCTTCAGGGAAGTCTATCCGTGGGATATGGCAGAGGATCGTCATGCTGAAGGGAATACAGCCGCGCACATGAAGACAAGTACAGTCGGCCACTCCCAGACGCTGATTATTGAGGACGGAAGCCTCGTTCTCGGCACATGGCAAGGACTGTATTTCTGTGAATTTGACGGTCCGCGAAGCCGTAAGTTTACGGCAAAAATATTAAAGTGATGGATGTGTCGCCCGAGTAAATACATGCTCGGGTGCTTTTTTCATTCATAATGTTTTAAAGAGAAGAAACGACATGAGATCTGCCCGCTCCTATTGTAAACTTCCATAACTTCTACCGTAGGAAAGGAAAGAGATGACGATGAACCATTTTAAAAATAAACGATACTGGATCCTGATGCCTCCCTTTTTATTAATGACGTTATTACTGGTAATCTTTCTGCCTAGTGAATATAGATGGTACTCCTTTTTATCGATTATCGCGTTTTGGATGGTTTACTACATTTGGAATTATTATGCGGAAAAGGATCATAACAGGCAAAATAACGAGCGTTCCCTCTAATATTTACTTTTCAATTAATCTTCTTAAGCTGGATGAAGCTCTTTCAGAACTTATTTATATATAAATCTTAAAAAAATTGAAATTATTTTTGAGATTTAAGAGTATTCGAATTACAAATTGGTAATAGAAAGGTATATAATAAGTCTAAAAGTGAGGGGGATCAGCATGACATCGTCACTAAGCGGAACATTATTCCTATCCAAACTTATCACTCAATATGCTCATTTACATGAACGCACCGTCGGCAGACATGCAGAAGAATATATACGGCAATTAGGTATCCGCACAGGAGAATGGATCGAGTCATTTTACAGCGAAAAAAGTGAACAGTGGTCTGTGGAACGCTATGCCGAAGTCATTGTAGATATAAAAAACTCTATCGGCGGGCATTTCCGAATCGCGGAAGTACATCCGGACAAGGTGATTGTGAAAGCGACAGGATGTCCTTTTGGAGAAGTTGTCAAAGATGCTCCTCACCTATGCGCCATGACCTCGAGTGTCTTTGGAGGCATCGCCGCCAGACGGATGGGGTACGGAAAAGTTAATTTGAGAAAACGGATTGCCAAAGGGGATGCCGGGTGTGAGGTCGTCATTTACTTTCAACCGACAGATGAGGAAGAGGGAAGCGTTTATGAAAATCTGCCTATCACCCCATCCTATGGAAATCCTTTTATATGGGACGAAGAAGCGCTCGAATCATTAGGAGAAGAACTAAGGAAAAGTGATGAAATGATTGTGAAATTACTGGATGAATTGGAGTCATTAAAAGAAGAAGTCTCATCACTAAAAGCTGAGAAGAAATCCCTTATTTGATGGTAAGAAGACTTTGCGATAGAAGCAAGGTCTTTTTTTATGTTATTCTGATGGCTTGATTGAGAGAGAGTACGGCCCAATTGAGCGAGTGCATTTGCACTAGCATATCTATAATCCCCATTACGTACCGCTTAATTTGTTAATTTCCCCTCTAAAAATTCAAGAATCGGTAAGGTAACCGCATATAAGTACATATTACGGGCTAACGGCTGCCCTTTAATAGGAAGAAAAACAACACCTTTATACTCAATCTGCTCCACCATGATTTCAGGGAGATAAGCAATTCCAAGCCCGAGGGAAACGAGTCCTGCCATCGCATGGTAGTGAGTTTCTATCGTTTCTCCTTTGAACCCATTCTTCTCCATAACAGCTCTCAGTTGATTGGAGAGGGAGCCTTCTGGAGGGATGATTTGTGTTTCTTCCATGCATTGTTCCATCGTTACTTCTTCCAGGGAAGCAAGTTTTGAGGTAAGAGGAACGGCTGCCAGAAAGTTGTCCCTAAACAGAAACCTTGAGTGAAGGTTAGAGTAAGAGGGCTCATCTTGAATGATCGCTGCGTCAATTTCGTCCGCTTCTAATAAGGGCAGTAAATCCCGGCTGTCATCTTTTATCGTCGTAACTTTAAAATTCGTTTGGATGAGTTTGTCGTAATGACGGTGAATAAAATAGCTGCTAATCATAGGAGTGGAACCGAAGCGGATTTCGTCATGGTCTTGATAATGGTGAATGGTACGTTCGATTTGGGCAAAAAGAGGCTTTAAATCTTTATAAAGTGCCTGACCTTTGTCTGTTAAGTCTACACCTCGAACCGACCGGTCAAATAAAGGGAAGCCAAGTTCCTGTTCTAACAGCTTCATTTGTTTGCTGAGAGCCGGCTGCGATATATAAAATATTTCAGCTGCTTTCGTAAAACTTCTCCATTCAGCAATTTCTAAAAAATACTTGATTTTGTGTAATAGCAACTATAAACGCTCCTTTCTTCATTGATAACTTATCGTAATGGTAAATCTAATATAAGGGGTTTATACATATTTATATTTTTTTATATACCACTTAGTATAACTTAAAGTTATGAATTTATGAATTTTTTGTATTACCTCTACAGAGGATTCAGACGTTATTATGTAAATAAGAGCAGATGAACAAGGAGGTCCACTCATGAAAAACGTATATATTCTCTTAGGACTATCCATTATCTTAGAGGTAATTGGAGCTACTTTTATGAAGTATACAAGCGGGTTTGAAAACACAACGGCCAGTTTGGTTGTCATCCTCAGTTATCTATTGGCGTTAACTTTATATATCATGATTACAAAGAATCATGAACTGGGAATGATTAATGCTTTGTGGTCAGGTGGAGGTACGGCGCTTGTCACCATCATCGGTATTATCTTGTTTGGTGAAACTACAAGCTTTCAAAAATTGGCGGGTGTAGCGCTGATACTCGCCGGCATTTATGGACTCAATACAAGAGGTCGTTCAATGAAAGGAGTGCATTCTTAAATGGGATATTTAATCGCAGCGCTGATACTGGCAGCTCTTGGCCAGGTTACGGTGAAACTGTCTCTTGGCTTCAAACGTCTTCTTCCTAGTATTCTATCATTTGCATTGTTTGGTTTATGTATCTACTTTCTAACCCTTTCCGTTCAATACATTGAGGTAGGGATCGCCTACGCGGTATGGTCAGGTGTATCCATTGCAGCGACCACTCTGCTTGGTATTCTGTTTTTTAATGAAAAAATTACGCGAAGAAAACTGATTAGTACGCTACTGATTCTAGTCGGCGTGGTTATATTGTAAATTTCCTCTCTATTAACCCATAAATTCTGTTAAACGCTATTGATGATTTTTTTAGAATAGATTTATTAAGCTATAGGACCGATTACTTGAAGGCTCAGTTGCGAGATAAATTGCTCCGTTGGCTAAAATCGATGAGGACGCTGCGGAAACAACTCGCTTTCCTACGGCCCTGCGTCGTGCAGGGCCGGAAAGCGAAATCATCCCCCGAAGGACTTTCCGCTCCACAAATATCTCGAAATCAAGTCTTCAACAAACGGGAGCTTTTCTGTAAGATCAACACTGCAACTTAACCATAGCTAGAAAAAAAGGCGCAGAGCTTATTTAAAAGCTCTGCGCCTTTTTCTTAAAGAATCAGCACATAGAATCTTTCGGACTAGGATTCTTCAATCCAAACAACGGACGTATAAACAGGGCAAGATAGGTGCCGGCAAGCGCCATAATCATCCAAACCCAGCCGTGAAGACTGAAGGAAGCGATGCCGCCGAAATAAGCACCGATGTTACAGCCAAAGGCCAGTCGTGCGCCGTATCCCATCAGACCGCCGCCAATTATGGAAGCGACTGCAATTCCTGGTTTGATTTTTCCAGGTTTAAAGTTCCCCTGGAAGGAAGCGGCGATGAAAGCACCAAGAATGATTCCGAAGTTCATCACACTGGTGGAATCGGCCAGTACCGTTTTGTTTAATGCATCAGAACCTTGCCAGTACGTCCAGCTTGCGACCTCTACACCAAAGATCTGCAGGAATTTAGATCCCCAGAGAGCAAAGGCTGAGGTAATGCCCCATGGATTGCCGCGTACCGTAAGGGTGATGGCATTCAATATGCCGAGAATAACAGCAGCGACAAGGAGTGGCCAAGCGCCTCTCCAGAGCTTTTTCCATCCACTGGTTGTCGTCAACGGTTTCATTTGCGGCGGATTTTTTCTGCGTGCAAATTTAACGGTCGCTCCGTAGATACCTAGGAAAATTAGAATTTGCAGGACCCAGCCGCCAAAGTAGCCTAATCCTGTACTTTCTGCAAGAGAAATAGCCGGCAGGGACGGAAGATCTCTCCAGAAGCCTATATGATAGGCCCCGAGTACCGATCCGCCGATAAATCCAAGCAGCGTAATGAACATGGAAGATTTACCTCCGCCAACTGTATAGAGCGTACCAGATGCGCAGCCGGAGCCCATCTGCATGCCGATTCCAAACATGAAGGAACCAGCAACGACACTTAATCCAGCTGGAAAGACATACCCTTGCGGTGCAGCGCCTGTAAAGCTGAAGCCAGTTGCCAAAATGATGGCAAACAATGTAGTAGCAACGGCTAGCATAAGCATGTGAGCCTGAAGACCCTGCACATTTCCTACAGAAATTAACCGTCTAAAAGCGGAAGTAAAACCAAAACGTGCGTATAACAAGGCGAGACCAAAGGCTAACCCTATAACGAAAAGAACGCCCTGAGTCCAGGTTGTGACTTGTACAATGGTGATAAATAGTAGTGCAGATATAAGAACACCCAGCCATACGAACGGTTTTTGAACTGGTTCCAGTTCTCCTACAGCCGTGGAAGACTGCCGGTTTTCGTAGCTGGTTTGAGAAACGGCTTGAGCCATACGTTAAAACCTCCTAATTCCTATTTGTTTACTTTGTTTTAGAACTTTCATTATTGTAAGGGATTGTCCTTCTAAATGTAAATCGTTGTGCATAAAATGAGATAAGTAAAAAGAAATACAGTCTTAACGAAGACTTAACACTTTCAGTTTTGGACAAGTGGTACACTATGAGTGAAGACAGGACAGCTGATTAATAATAAAATTTGGAGGGATGTCTTATACCTGTCGCTTGCCTAACTTTCAGTCGTTGGTTTTTCCTTGGGTCCATTAAATCAAGTCGAAGAACTTCCTGGCGAACATCTGGCGCACCTCCCCCAACGTAATTACATATAAAGCCGTGTCCTTTAGAGGCACGGCTTCTTTTGCATATTTCACGATTAAAGCAGAAGTGGGGAGGGTAAAGAGTAAATATCTTACATAAAGGAGTGGTACGATGGCAAGTAAGAAAGAATGGCAGGTAGTCTTTTTACTCGATAGTAAACGAGTCATTACTCATGATTTGGATTTAAGTGAGGCGATGGATCAGAGGGAAGCTTCTGAATTCATTGTGAAACAATTGGACCGCGGTTCCTGGTGGTTCCTTGAGGACGGAGTCGTGCTGCATACGAACGCTGTCGAAGGCTTCTATTTAGAAGAAGGTGCCGACCGAACTGATTTTTCCAGAGAATAAGGAAAGCCCAGCTTCATAACAAATGGAGTTGGGCTTTTTTTAAAAAAAATTATATGGGGAGAATAAGCGACCATACATAGACTGTGATTTACAAGAATTATACGATTCAATAGTTTACAGAAAAAAATGCCCCCTGGTTTTCTAACCAGGGGGTTGTTAAATACTATGGTAAGCTTTCTATGATTGAAGAATTTCTACCTGAACGTCGCGGCGTCCAAAATCGAACGCTTCGTCTTTTTCAGGAAGGAAAACATCGATACGGCGTCCTTCGATGTCAGCCCCAATATCGCCGGCAATGGCTACGCCGTAACCCGGCACTCTTACCTTAGATCCCAGGGGAATCACGTCTGGATCGACGGCAATCACTTTTTTGTCCGGATTCTCACGAAGATCAATTCCTGTAGACGTTTTGCCGCTGCATCCGTCACAAAAGGCTGTATAAGCGGTAGCCTCTACGGTCACGGTACGTTTTACTTCGGACTTGGTTTTCTTTTCTTCAGCTTTTGAGTTGGAGGATTTCTTTTCTTCTTTTTCAAATCGTTTATGAGTAGTAGATTTATTATTTAGTGCAGATGATTTCTTATTAACTTCCTGCGCTGTCTCGGCTGGCTTGTCCAGTTCTTCGGCAGCAATCGTTGATGGGGAATGAGGACTGAAACTTAAGATTCCTAAGGTGTAAAAAGCAATAGAAAAAAGTAGAATCCAGGATTTTTTCATGACAATACTCCCCTTCCAAAAGTTTTACTGTTTGGAGTATAGCAGTTGGAAGGATGTATATACAAGACAATTAGTGAGACATTTGTATTACATTTATGTAACAGAAAAATAGAGATTTTATCAGTCAAATGGAAGAGCCGCATCTCACCGTTGCGACTCTCAATATGATTATTTGGACGTGCCTCTTCTTTTCTTTCCGCAACAGGAAGGACGTGAGGGTTTTCTTTTTGGCTGATTGTTGTCAGGTCGATTACTCATACAATCACTCCTCTCGCTTATGAGATACTTTTAGTCTATGCAGCACCCCTATGGTCTGGCCGTGCTCCTCTCACGATTCTTTTTGTGCAGGGAATAATTTTAGGGGTGCCCACATGAAATAATAGTAGACCATGTTAGGGAAAGGTGGACTCCATACATGAACAGTCTTTCTTATCAGGGACTGATGCGGGATCATCAGGAAGGGCGCACCATTACGGTCCACGGAACGGGGCAGGTACTCACGCGGCCGGACGCAGCCAGTGCACAAATAGGGTTTGTTAATCAGGATACGGATATTAGGAAGGCTCAAGGGTTAAACAGTTCGACGATCCAGAAGATTACCAATGCGCTTATCCAGGCAGGTATTCCACAGGAGAATATTCAAACGGCTGAGTATTCCGTAACCCCTCAGTATGAGTATATTGACGGGAAGCAAGTATTCAGAGGATATGAAGTGAGTCATATTCTGGCTGTGACGATCGATGATGTAGATCAAACCGGTTATGTGATCGATACGGCTGTATCGCAGGGAGCGAATCGGATTAACAGGATCCAGTTCACGCTTAAGCGGCCACAGGCTGCTTATCAGAAAGCTTTGCAAATAGCCCTTGGGAACGCTTTGGCAAGTGCTCAGACGATCGCTAACTCGATGAATCTTAAGCTGGACCAAACCCCGGTTCGGATCATAGAAAAAAATGGAGGAAGGGCCGTTCCGCGTTCATTTGCTCAAGCCGAAATGGTAAGCAGTGGAGCTGCTCCCATTGAACCGGGAGAATTAAAGACATCGGCGCAGGTAGAGGTAAAGTTTCAATATTATTCATAATGCTTTTTATTAACAATAACTTAATTATGTAAACCCAGGGCGAACCTTGTCCTGGTTTTTTTATGTAGAGCAGGTTAGTTGACACACGGGCATCCCATCCTTACTATGAACAATGTGAACTGGACAGTTTTAATAATACTATTCAGTTTTATTTAAGGGGGTGCTTCTATGGATGAAAAACGGGTGAAAATACTGGAATCAGCCGCTCAGTTGTTCTCCAAGAATGGCTATGAAGCTACTTCCGTTCAAGATGTAGCAGAGGTCTGCGGGATGTCGAAAGCCACGCTTTATAAATATTTCTCATCCAAACAGACGCTTCTTATCGAAGTGATTGAATATAACCATCAGCGAATGTCTCAGCGTACGGAAGAGGTCAAAGACGATGAGTCTCTTGGGCCGCTGGAAGCTCTGGAACAGAAAGTGGTTGTCCTGCTGGAAGAGTTTAAGGAAAATCATTATTTTATTCAGCTTCTTTTCAGATCAATGCCTGAAAAAGAAGACAAACAGGTCCGGCAGCTGATGGATCGTGGATATCGGCGAATGTTCTTATGGCACAAACAGAGTCTGAGGGATGCGTTTAGGATAAGTGATGAAACCAGAATGAACGACCTTGTTCTATTATTCCAGGGCATGATGAAGGAATACTTGTTTATCCTTTCAGAAAAGAATGATGAACTGTTTCTGCCATCCATTGCCTCTTACATCAGACAAGTCCTGCAAATGGTCATAGAAAATAAAGGGGAATTGACTCATGTCCTTCCGGAAGACTGGGTTGCGGAGGTCAACATAGAGGACGATGTAACGCCACTCTCAAGGGAAGAAAGAATGGAACGTCTGCTCCATGAAATGAAAATGAGACTGCAGGCTATAGGACTTAGCAAGCACCATGATACTTTTCAAGTTCTTGAGGCCGTGGAAGAGGAATGCGGAAGAAGTCCTGTAAGGCAAGCAGTAGTAACAGCTCTTCTGCCCGTATTAAAGAAAGAACAAAGCATTGCTACAAAAGCTGATGCGTTAGAAAGACTATTGATCAAGAATCCATGAGGAAAGGAGCGAGCTTATGACCTCACATGATCAGGACGGAAAACCGATCAATCGGACATCGATTGTTGCGATACTTATAGTCGGTGCTTTCGTAGCTATTTTAAACCAGACGCTTTTAGCGACAGCCTTGCCGCACATTATGGCCGATCTCGATTTAACGGCGAATACGGTACAATGGCTGACAACTGTATTTATGCTCGTGAACGGAATTATGATTCCAATTACAGCTTTTTTAATCGAAACATTTACCACCCGGCGTCTCTTTCTGGGCGCGATGGGGATATTTGTTATAGGTACCCTCACGGCTGGCCTCGCTCCGAATTTCCCGATCCTCATGGCAGGACGAGTTATTCAGGCAGGAGGAGCCGGCATTATGATGCCCCTGATGCAGACCGTCTTTCTGGTTATCTTTCCAGTTGAGAAAAGAGGTTCCATCATGGGACTGGTCGGGCTGGTCATCTCCTTCGCTCCAGCCATCGGACCAACCTTATCAGGCTATTTAATCGGGCACTTTCCATGGCGATCGTTATTTTTCGTCGTATTGCCCATTGCCTTGATCGATATGATTATTGCGTATTTCTTACTTAAGAATGTGACCAATCGTACTTTTCCAAAAGTGGACGTTTCGTCTATTATCCTTTCTTCCTTCGGTTTCGGAGGCTTGCTGTACGGATTCAGTGTAGCCGGAGCAGGTGGATGGGGAAGCTTAGAAGTTATAGGATCTATTCTCATCGGGATAGTGATGCTGACTCTGTTCATTGTAAGGCAGTTCCGCTTGAAACAGCCGATCCTAGAGTTTAGAGTTTTCAAATCAAAAATCTTCACCCTTTCCACGATTATAGCGATGCTTGTATTCGCTGCTATGATTGGGGCCGAAACGATTCTTCCGTTATATATGCAGAACATGTTAGGATTCAGCGCACTTGAATCTGGTCTCGTGCTGTTGCCGGGAGCGGTGGTCATGGGTATTATGTCGCCAATTACCGGCCGGATTTTTGACAAAGTCGGTGCCCGCTGGCTGTCTGTGATCGGTCTTTCAATCGTTACCATCACTACAATATTCTTTACTCAGTTATCGACGGCCACTTCGTTTACGTTCTTAGCGGTGGTTTATGGAATTCGCATGTTCGGCGTATCGATGGTTATGATGCCTGTACAAACGGCAGGATTGAACCAGTTAAGTTTAAAAATGATTCCGCATGGAACAGCTATGGGAAGCACAATGAGGCAGATTTCAGGCTCGATCGGAACCGCGATTCTCGTTACGATTATGACGAACGCCGCGGTTTCAAGTTCTACGAGTGGACAAATCGAAGGTGTAAATACAGCCTTCTGGGCAGCAACCATTATGGCATTCATCGGCGCCATCCTATCCTTCTTCATTACAAATTCAAAACCAGAACAATCGTAAATTAGAGCAAAGCACAGTCCACTGAGGCTGTGCTTTATTTTTATTTTATGGAACCAGTTCGAGCTAGGCGAATAATGTACATCAGAAGAAAGATAATTAAAGTATCATTTTTTAAATAGGCACATAAAATATTACTACAACTAAAAAAGTTGCATTAAGGAAAAACTTGATTTACAATGATTCTAGATTAGACAGAGAAGAAAGGGAGAGAGAAATGGAAAATTTATTATTAGCCTTTGGATTAACCCTGCTTGCCGGGTTAGCCACTGGTATCGGAAGCGTACTAGCGTTTTTTACCAAAACGACTAATACTAGATTTCTTTCATTGGCACTTGGATTCTCAGCAGGAGTCATGATTTACGTATCGATGGTAGAAATCTTTTTTAAAGCACAGGATTCTCTTGTTAATGCCATGGGGGAAGTACCTGGTAAGTGGATTACGGTTGCCGGTTTCTTCGGTGGCATGGTTGTCATTGCTATTATTGATCGATTGATACCAAAAGCCGGAAATCCGCATGAAGTGAAAAAAGTAGAGGATATGTCCACGTCTGAGCCAGCTGTCGATCAATCCCATTTATTGAAAATGGGAACGTTCACAGCACTTGCAATTGCGATTCACAACTTCCCAGAAGGAATTGCGACCTTTACAGCGGCACTCAACGACCCAAGCCTCGGGATTGCGATTGCAGCGGCAATTGCCATTCATAACATCCCGGAAGGAATCGCTGTATCCGTACCGGTCTATTTTGCGACAGGGGATAAGAAAAAAGCCTTCAAGCTTTCTTTCCTTAGTGGACTTTCCGAGCCGGTCGGCGCTTTGCTTGCGTATTTAGTCCTGATGCCATTCTTGAATGACGTAATGTTCGGGGTTTTATTCGCAGGAGTGGCCGGAATCATGGTGTTTATTTCACTGGATGAACTGCTTCCGGCCTCCCGCCGTTATGGCGAAGCTCATTTATCCATCTATGGAGTAGTAGCCGGTATGGCGGTCATGGCATTGAGTTTACTTCTATTTATCTAAATATAAATTACGCTGCTGTTAAATGTGAGGACCGGGGTCTGTTGGCCCGATTAAGATGGAGCACGGCCCAATATTAAGGTCGATTATGCCCAATTGAGGCATTTAATCGGATGGAATTCGATCCACCATTTTTTCCGAAAAAGCATCGAAGCCGAGTCTTCCAAAATAAAATTCTAAAGAAACCGTCCAGTCGATAGTTGATTGGACGGTTTTTCGTATGCTCTATTAGGTAAAGCTTCTTCCTTTTCAATCCCCCCAATTCCAGAGAGACCGTCATAGTGTCAATTTGGTCGGATATTCATTTGACATTTCGTCCATTGATGTTGGAATTTTCTGAATTTATAATAAATCTGAGCAAATTAGAACAGAATCTACCAATTGAGGTGAAAAGATGGAGACAACTTTCTCGAAGTCGAATCAGGTGGTCATTCAGAATTTTATTAATGGAGAATGGGTTTCGTCTGAAAGTGGGCAAGTGGAGAATGTGCCTAACCCTGCTACAGGAGAAATCATCGCAAGTGTTCCTATTTCATCAAAAGAGGACGTAAATAAAGCCGTACAATCGGCAAGACAGGCATTTAACAGCTGGAAAAAGACGCCTGTTCCTAAGCGGGCCCGTATTATGTTCAAATACCAGCAGCTTCTCACGGAAAATCGAGATGAGCTAGCCAAAGTGCTCACCCAGGAAAACGGAAAAACGAAAAAAGATGCGACGGGTGAAGTTCAGCGGGGCATCGAGTGTGTAGAATTCGCTGCCGGAGCGCCGAGTTTAATGATGGGGGATGTGCTGCCAGATATTGCGGAAGGCATTGATTCCGGGATGTACCGATATCCAGTTGGTGTAGTCGGAGGCATTACTCCTTTTAACTTCCCGATGATGGTTCCTTTATGGATGTTCCCACTTGCACTGGTGTGCGGCAACACTTTTGTGCTGAAGCCTTCCGAGCGTACTCCGATTCTTGCAAAAATGCTAGTCGAGCTTATGCATGAAGCGGGTCTTCCAAAAGGAGTCCTGAACCTGGTGAATGGGGCTCATGATGTCGTGAATGGTCTGCTTGAGCATGAAGAGATTGATGCGATATCTTTTGTCGGATCTCAGCCCGTAGCGGAATACGTATATAAAACGGCTGCGAATCATGGTAAACGCGTGCAGGCTCTTGCCGGTGCCAAGAATCACTCCATCGTACTTCCGGACTGCAATCTTGATAAGTCTGTCGAAGGAATTGTGAATGCAGCTTTCGGGAGCGCAGGGGAACGCTGTATGGCGTGTTCTGTAGTCGTAGCGGTCGGCGATGTTGCTGATCCACTGGTCGCCAAATTGAAAGAGGCTGCCGATCAGTTAAATGTAGGAGATGGATTAGCTGAGGAAACGAATTTAGGACCGTTAATTCGTGAGTCGCATAGAGACCGGGTGCTTGGTTATATTGAAGCCGGAGAAGAAGAAAACGCGAAGCTTGTTCGTGACGGCCGGGTAGAACTCCGGGAAAATGAATTAGGCTATTTCTTAGGAGCGACGATTTTCGACTATGTGACCGAGGATATGAAAATTTGGAAAGATGAAATCTTCGCACCGGTTCTAAGCATTGTTCGCGCCGATACGCTGGATGAAGCCATCGATACGGCTAATAAATCCGAATTTGCGAATGGCGCTGTTATCTATACGTCAAGCGGTAAGGCTGTGCAGCAGTTCAGAGAAGAAATGGACGCGGGCATGCTTGGCGTCAATGTAAACGTTCCTGCCCCTATGGCTTTCTTTCCTTTTTCCGGTAATAAAAAATCATTCTACGGAGATCTTCATGCCAATGGAAAAGACGGGCTGAATTTCTATACGAAGCGGAAGATGCTGACTCAGCGCTGGTATTAATGGACTCAAAAAGCGGAAGACGTAAAGACTTCCGCTTTTTTCAATTTCTTTTGATTTTCTTAATTAATCCTTTCTTTAAATAGATCCTTATCTGCATCTATCCCACCCTTTATTTTTACAAAACGCAACGTTGACCCAAAATAACATTTTACAGTATGTATAATGGCAAATTTATAAACTTACGGTAAAGTATATTTAAATTACAAAATATTCAGTAAATAAAGAAAAATTAAAATGATTTTAGGGAGGTGAAGCAGCGCGGAGCTTAACAAGGAAGGTTTCGACGGCTGAAAGCATTTAAAAAATGAGGGATCTTATTACATAAGGAGGAATTTACGTGTCCGATAAAGTCCAAATTGGATTAATACAAGCTTCTCATGATGTTGATGGAAATGAACCTGTGGAAGTTCACAAACAGGAGTCAATCGAAAAACATATTAAATTGGTTCGGGAAGCGGCAGAAAAAGGAGCGCAGATCATTTGTCTGCAGGAAATTTTCTATGGTCCTTATTTCTGCTCAGAACAAAACTCCAAGTGGTACGATGCAGCAGAAGAGATTCCAAATGGTCCGACAACCGTTCAATTTCAGGAGCTTGCTAAAGAACTTGGAGTCGTTATTATTCTTCCCATCTATGAACGAGAAGGGATTGCGACGTACTACAATACCGCGGCTGTCATCGATGCAGATGGCTCGTATCTAGGTAAGTACCGCAAACATCACATTCCACAGGTGGGGGTAGGGGACAAAGGATATGGATTCTGGGAGAAGTATTACTTCAAGCCTGGAAACCTGGGGTATCCTGTGTTCGATACGGCCTTTGCTAAAGTCGGCGTCTATATTTGCTATGATCGCCATTTCCCTGAAGGGGCAAGAGTGCTTGGCTTAAATGGGGCGGAAGTCGTTTTTAACCCGTCAGCTACGGTCGCTGGATTGTCCGAATATTTATGGAAGCTGGAGCAGCCGGCTCATGCGGTGGCAAATGGTTATTACTTAGGAGCTATTAACCGTGTCGGTTATGAAGGTCCGTGGAATATGGGCGAATTTTATGGTCAGTCCTACCTTGTGGATCCAAGAGGAGAATTTGTCGCGACCGGCAGCCGTGATCAGGATGAAGTCATCATTGGTGAAATGAATAAGAAATTTATTCGGGAAGTTCGAGATACGTGGCAGTTTTACCGGGATCGTCGTCCAGAGACGTACGAGAAGATGGGACAGCTTCTGCCGTAACAGAGAATTCCAGAACCCTAGAAGAAGTTCTTCATAGAGCACAGGAAAATAGATCACTTTTCCCTATGTAGAACTTCTTTTGTTTAACCATGCATCTGAATTAGATGGCAAGTATCTATAAAAGGAGGTTCATTGCATTGACTCAGTTAAAAAGCAAAGGAATATCTCTAGAGAACTTGAAATCAAATTTCGAGGAAGTTCACCAAGGTCTCAACAATCAGGAGGCCATGGAGGAAGCGAATCGCTGCTTATACTGCTATGATGCTCCCTGTATTAAGGCGTGTCCGACAAGCATTGATATTCCGAAGTTTATCAAAAAGATTGCTTCCGGGAATCTAAAGGGCTCGGCTACAACGATCATGTCCTCGAATCCTGTCGGTGCTACGTGTGCTCGCGTCTGCCCGACCGAAGAGCTTTGTGAAGGAGCGTGTGTATTAAATCATTCCACGCAGCCGATTTTGATTGGTGATCTGCAGCGGTTTGCGACCGACTGGGCCATCAAGAACGAACAACTTTTATTCAAACCCGGCGAAAAGAACGGCATGAAGGTGGCTGTTGTCGGAGGAGGACCAGCTGGTTTATCGGCAGCCCGGGAACTTGCTCGTTTTGGCTATGAGGTTACGATCTTTGAAGCGGAAGCTGAGGCAGGAGGACTGGATACATACGGCATTGTGTCATTCCGGCTGCCGCAGGATATTTCCCGCTGGGAAGTCGATCAGGTCAGGCAAATGGATGTTGAAATCAGGACGAACACAAGAGTCGGAACCGATGTCACATTTCAGGAACTATCCGATCAATACGATTCCATTGTCCTGACCATCGGTATGGGGAATGTTCCTATGCTTGGAATTGAAGGGGAAGACTTAAACGGCGTTCATGACGCCATTGAATTTGTGAAAAGTACAAAATCAGGCCCCGTAACGGAGGAACTGCTTGGTAAAAACGTTGTAGTGATCGGGGCAGGCAACACGGCGATTGATGCGGCCACTTGTGCAGCTCGAAAAGGGGCGGCAGATGTGAAAATTGTGTACCGCCGTACCGTGAAAGAAATGACCGCTTATGATTTTGAGTACGATTTTGCCAAACAGGATAATGTGGAATTCAACTGGCTTACGCAGCCCATCGAAATCATCGGGGATGAGACGAATCAGGTGACGCACCTGAAATGTGTAAAAATGGCGCTGGGCGAACCGGACGCGGATGGTCGAAGAAGGCCGGCTCCTGTTGAAGGTTCAGAATTTGTCATGGAAGCTGATGCCGTTATTAAGGCAATCGGGCAGACACGCTATTCCGATTTAATTGAGAACTTCGGTCTGGATCATGAAGACGGAGTCGTGAAAGTTAACCCTGAATCCCTGCAAACGTCCAATCCTAAGGTATTCGCCGCAGGAGACGTGATTTTTGCAAAAGGACAAGGAGAAGCCATGGTGGTTACAGCCGCCCAGCAGGGCAAAGAAGTAGCTATGGCCATTCATAAACAGTTAGCTCCCGCACCCACAGCCGCGATGTAAAACTACTATTCAGGAGGCGTAATGATATGGCTGATTTGAGTTTAAATCTTGCAGGAATAAAATCTCCCAATCCCTTTTGGCTGGCTTCGGCACCGCCGACCAACTCTGGGTACCAGGTGCAGCGTGCATTCGAAGCCGGGTGGGGTGGAGCCGTTTGGAAAACGTTAGGGGAACCGATCCTGAACGTTACGTCACGCTTCGCTGCTGTCGGTTTTAACGGGCAGAAAGTAGCAGGATTCAACAATATTGAATTGATTACCGATCGACCGCTTGAAGTGAATCTACGGGAAATCTATGAAACGAAAAAAAGGTTTCCGAATCATGCGATCATTGCTTCGCTAATGGTCGAACCTACTCAGGAAAAATGGCATGAAATTGTGAAGCGTGTGGAAGAAGTCGGCGTAGACGGCCTGGAGCTGAACTTCGGATGTCCGCATGGAATGGCAGAACGGGGGATGGGAGCGGCTTCCGGTCAGGTACCTGAGCTCGTGGAGAAACAAACGATGTGGGCGAAAGAAGTAGCTGAAACCCCGGTTATTGTAAAGCTCACTCCTAATATTACGGATATTACCTTTACAGCACAGGCGGCCGTGAATGGCGGGGCTGATGCGGTCAGTATGATCAACACCATTAACAGTCTTGCCGGCGTGGATATTGATACGTGGGATACGATTCCAAACGTAGCCGGTAAAGGGGCTCATGGAGGCTACTGCGGTCCAGCCGTGAAGCCGATTGCGCTGAATATGGTAGCGGAGTGCGCACGCCATCCGAAAATCAACGTTCCGATTTCCGGGATGGGCGGGGTTTCAAGCTGGCGGGAAGCCGTCGAGTTTATGCTTATGGGAGCGACAGGCGTACAGGTTTGCACAGCCGCCATGCACCATGGCTTCAGTATTGTCGAGGATATGAAAGACGGGTTGAACAACTACCTGGATGAAAAAGGTATCGATTCAGTGATGGACCTTGTAGGTAAGTCGGTAGAGAAGTACTCCGACTGGGGCAACTTGGATTTGAACCACCAGATTGTTGCCAAAATCAATAATGATGTGTGCATCAACTGTAATAAGTGCCATATCGCCTGTGAAGACACTTCCCACCAGTGTATAGACATGCTGAAAGATGAGAATGGCAACGACATCCTCAGGGTGCGCGAGGAAGATTGTGTTGGCTGTAACTTGTGTTCGATCGTCTGCCCGGTTGATGGGGCAATCGATATGATGGATTATGCAAATGGTAAACCGCCGATGACTTGGAATGAAAGGCAGGCAGCAATTGGCGCAGCCTCATCCTGTGAAGTGGATTTGATTAAATAAACATAATGGAGGGTTACGATGAAGAAAATTATTAAGAATGGAATCATTGTCACGGCAGCCGATACGTATAAAGCGGACATTATGGTGGAAAATGAAAAAATCGTACTGATTGGACAGGATCTGTCCGATTCTTCAGCAGAAGTAATTGATGCGAAAGGCAACTACGTCTTTCCAGGAGGGGTGGATCCTCATACCCATTTAGAAATGCCGTTTGGCGGCACGGTCAGTAAGGATGATTTTGAGACCGGGACGATTGCGGCCGCCCATGGCGGCACAACGACCGTAATTGATTTCTGCCTGACGAATAAAGGAAAGCCGCTTCAGGATTCGATTGATCAATGGCACGCCAAATCACGCGATAAATCCGTGATTGATTACAGCTTCCATTTAATGATCAGTGAAATGAATGACAGCGTCCTGGAGCAGCTTCCAAGTGTTATTGAGGATGAAGGGATTACTTCTTTTAAAGTATTCATGGCTTACAAAAACGTCTTCCAGGCCGATGACGAGACATTATTCCGCACACTGGAAGAAGCAAAAAGACTAGGCGCGCTCGTGATGGTGCATGCCGAGAACGGGGATGTCATCGATCACTTAGTTAAAAAAGCCCTTGAGAAAGGACAGACCGACCCCATCTATCATGCACTAACCCGTCCACCTGAAGCAGAAGGAGAAGCGACTGGACGTGCTGCTCAACTAACCGGTCTCGCGAACTCGCAGCTTTATGTGGTACACGTCTCGTGTGAAAACGCGGTCGAAGAAATTTCAAAAGCGAGGAAGAAAGGCTATCAGGTAATTGGAGAAACGTGTCCACAGTACTTAGTGCTCGACCAAAGCTACTTAGAAAAACCAAATTTTGAAGGAGCCAAATACGTATGGTCTCCGCCTTTACGTGAGAAGAAGCACCAGGACGTGCTATGGAATGCTTTGAAGACAGGTGAACTGCAGACATTAGGATCCGATCAGTGCTCCTTTGATTTCAAAGGGCAGAAGGATTTAGGGAAAGGTGACTTTACGAAGATTCCAAACGGCGGGCCTATTATTGAAGACCGGGTCAGCCTGCTGTTCTCTGAAGGGGTGAAGAAAGGAAGAATCAGTTTAAACCAGTTTGTAGACATAACTTCCACGCGCATTGCGAAGACATTCGGGCTCTTCCCTCAGAAAGGAACGATCAGTGTGGGAGCCGATGCAGACCTGGTCATCTTTGATCCGAATATCGAACGTACGATATCGGTTGAAACGAGTCACATGGCCGCTGATTACAATCCTTTTGAAGGTATAAAAGTAACCGGTCAGCCAATCAGCGTGCTTTCACGGGGAGAGTTCGTTATTCGGGATAAGGAATTTGTCGGAAAAATCGGATCCGGCAACTACCTGAAGCGTGCCCGATTCGGCGAACTCAAACAGTCCCAGGAAGAACTCTACCAAAACTAGTCCCGCCTTCCCGATAACAAGAATCAAGCGACCCGACTTTCAACTATTAGACTTTGTTAAACCTGATTACTGATCTTACAGAAAAGCTTCCTATACAGGAAGCCTCGATTTCGAGATATTGGTTTGTGATGAAGGTCCTACGGGGGACGATTTCGCTTTCCGTGGGCATGTGCTGAGCCTCCTCAGGCTAAAGCCTTCCGGGGTCTCACCGATCATGTTTATCCCACAGGAGTCTTCACCGTCCCCCTGCGTACCTTGCGAAATAGGGAGCTCGAAATCATGTTCGAAACGCCCTGGTTTATGACGGAGATAGAACCATGAATGGTTCCATATGGGTCCATCACCGCTATAGAAGCATTTGGCACGGATCAAGCATCCCCTATCGTTTATAGAAGGGTCCGTTATTCTCATGAGGCTGGGGTGGCGAAGGAAACGACGAGACTCCCACGGGAGAAGGAGCTAGGCGAGACCCCACAGGGAGTGAAACGACTGAGGAGGCTTGCCAGTTCCCCCGTAGGAAAGCGAGTTGTTTCCGTAGCCAGCCTCTCTCTTTATAAGCAACGGACCAAAGATATCTCGAAACTACGTCTTCCACTATAAAGCCGGGTGGCTGCTTTACAATTTCCATGTATCATTATAGGAGGATTCCATATCTATGGATAAAAAAGATAATCATTTAAAGTCTCCGGACCTCATGCCTATTCCTCACCATGAAAAGAAAATCGGTACCCTCGGATTTACGTTTATGTGGATCGGGATGGCTGTGGTATTAGCCGCCTTTGCCATTGGCGGAGCAGGTGTTCAATCCATTTCCCTCATCTGGGTGGTACTCGGAACGCTGCTTGGGACCCTGTTAATAGGGTTCGCGATCACGCTGACCGCAGATATCGGCATTGAACACGGTATATCCTTTCCAGTCTACATGAGAGCTCCTTTTGGAACACTTGGAACTCACTTCCCTTCCGTAGTCCGAGGACTGGCTGCATCGATGTGGTTTGGGATCAACACGTTTTTTGGATCAACAGCTATTAATGGAATCTTAAATATTTTAACAGGCTTTGATAATTGGTTTGTCTGTTACGTCCTTTTTGCCTTATTTCAATTATTTAATACAGCGCTTGGAATTAAAGCCGTAGAGAAGTTCGCCGATCTGGCGGCTCCAATTATTATTCTGATTGGTGTCTGGATGTATTTTAATCTGGCTGGTGAAGCTTCAGCTCAGAACAAGGATATCTGGGGGTGGGTCGAGAGCCCTGTTACAGGTAGTGCAGCCTTCACGGCTTTTGTCGTGGTTGTTGTGAGTAACATGGGATACTGGGCAACACTTGCGGCCGATATTTCATCCATTTCCCGGTTTATTAAAGCGCCCAAGCATGAAAGAAACTGGGTGAAACGAAACAAGGGAGCTCTGGTTGGAAGTCTGGTGGGGCTTCCGCTGACACAGACCTTCATTGTCGTTCTTGGTGCCGTATCGTATATCGCCGTATCGAACTTCGATCCGGTTGTTGCCCTTCAGGAGTCGGCCAGCGGCCTAGTTCTCGGAATACTGCTTTTAATGATAGTCCTGGCTCAGTGGTCTACGAACGTATCGGCTAATATCGTGCCAGCGGCCACTATCTTCTCCAACGTTGGCGGACCGAAGCTTCCTTTCTGGGCCGGTGTGTTTATTGCCGGTTTGATTGGAACAGTCATTCAGCCGTGGAGTGTATTCAATCTGCTGATTCCGGTCTTGCTTATTGCGGCTGCTATCTTATCGGTGATCGTCGGAATTATTTTCGCCGATTATTATCTTTTGAGAAAACGGAGAATGAATGTCCACGATTTATATAAGAGTGGAGGGCAGTACCGCTACGATGGAGGCATTAATTGGGCGGGCGTCATTTCCTGGGCAATAGGCAGTGCAGCTGCTTACACGTTCAGTACCTATTCCTTCTTTGTAGGGTTCGGAGTTGGGGCTCTTCTTTATTACTTGCTTGCTAAACACTGGTATTTCAAAAAACATCCACAGGCAGAGATTGAAAACCCGAGTGATGAAGAATACCTGGGCATAACGGTCGGACGGGACTGGAATGTCGGGGGAGGCTTTGCGGAAGAGAAAATTGGCCGGAAAACAGGCACAGAAGCAGCTCCGGCTAAAGTCGATGTTTAAGGAGGAGGAGAAGGATGTCTACTTATCAGGAGTTTGAGATCGAGCGTGAGAAAATAGATTTTTTATTGGAGAAAGGTTACACCATTAAAGGTGTGACAGAGAATTTGAGCGGTGCATTTGTAGAGTTTGAGTACAAGGGAAACGATCCGGAAAAAAGTGAAAAAGAGCGGCTGCATATTCTTCATCCAGACGCACGTAAATACTTTTCTACTATTTTAGTTCAGCAGCAACGACAAAAAGAAGTTCAATAGAAGGACTGTTAGAGGATAAGCTTAGGCTTATCCTCTTATATTTGTTAAATTTTCTCACAATTAGTTAGATTTTTCTGGTGCTTTGTAGTACGTTTGAAGAGGGGTATTTCTATGAAGTATCGCGTATCACTAGAGAACATATTGGATCGAAAACTGTTTGCTTCAGCGAAAGTTGTGGCTGGTCAAAAGGGGATGGACCGGCTAGTGAAGTGGGTTCACGTGTTTGAAATGATCGAAGTCCGTGGCAATTTAAAGGGCGGCGAATTAGTGTTAGCAACGGGATTTGGGTGGAAAGATGATGAAAGCCTGTTTCTGAAATTATTGGAACAAATGATTCAGCGGAATGTAGCGGGGATCTGCATCGAACTGGGAAGCTTTATCGATCACATACCGGAAGAAGCGATTCAGCTTGCTGATGAGAACAACTTTCCGATTATTATTTTTGAAGAGGAAGTTTCATTCGTGGACATTACCCAGGACATTCATGCGCACCTGATTAATCAGCAGTATGAATTAATTACAAACTTAGAAGATTACTCTCAACGCTTAAATAAGCGTCTGTTAAAGATTGATAACTATTTCGAAATACTAAAAAACTTACAGCAGTATGTGAACTGCCAGTTAATTTACATCGCTAAGGATCACAGGGTCGTTACAATTCCAGCAATGAGAGAAAAAGAAAGAGAGGCAATGCTTGCCCGTATCCATGATACCTCATCGAAGCAATTGGTCAAACAGCCCGTGCAAGTATTTGAACGGGAGTTTGCGACCATTTATTTAGTTTCCAGTTGCCGGGAATTCACCGAATTTGAATCGCTTCTCCTGGATCGTACAGCAACGGCTTTAGCTCAGTATTTGTTGCGGGAACTCTATACAGAGGAAAAACGGAAGGCCAGGGAAACCGAATGGCTTCTTGAATGGCTGCAAGGCGAGCATAGTCCTGAAGAGATTAAAGACCACTTATCCTTTTACAAAATCCATCAGCCGGTCTCAGGAGCCGTCGTCCTGACGGTAAAATTAAAAATGGCCGAGGGCCGTGACAATAATTTAGACCTGGCGTACTTGAATATGCTGATTCATAACATCTTCGATCAGAATGGATATTTCGTGTTTGCCGTCGAAAAACGTCATTTATTAACCTTTATTCTGCTCAATAAAAAAGGGGAAGAAGATTGGAAGATTAGAATTAAACGAGGAATTGAGCGATTGAAGAAAATCAGTCTTCTTAATGATGCAAGCATTGCTTCGTTTCAAATAGCCGGAGGCAAATTTGTAAGGCAATTAAACCTTCTGCATGAAAGTTTCCAAACGGCTCAGGAAACCTTGTCGATTCAGGATAAAATGCCGGCCGGCCATTTTAAATATTTTTATGAAGATATGCACATGTATCGGCTCATCTCGCTCGTACATAAACATAGCAACTTGAACGGACTGGTGGAGGAGTATTTAGAGCCGATTATTCAATATGATGAGAAACACAATGCGAACTTATTAGAAACGTTAAGGGTGTATTTATCCTGCAATGGGTCCAAAAAAGAAACAGCGGACCGAGTTTTTGTGGTGCGACAAACCTTATACCACAGACTTGAGAAATTGGAGAAACTGCTAGGCTCTGACTTCATGGAATCGGAAAAGAGACAGGTCCTTGAGTTCGCACTGCTCGCAAATGAGTATCAAAAAACCATTTCCAGCTGACTACTTCATGTAGCCAAGCCTATAGACAGTTCACTTATTCTGACATGGAATAAGTGTTTTTTTATGGACAAAAACGTGAGTGGAGAGGGATAAAGCCACTATATAATAGAAGAAACTCGGTTTACTCCGATGTGTAGTCAATGTGTGAAAGGATCGTTTTAACCATTTGACACTATGTCTAATGAAAGTTCTTTGTATATGTTAGATAATTAAGACAATTCAAAATATTACCTTATATTTCTAATTCAAGGGGGTTCCTCCGTTGACAAAAGCTGATGTGAAGAGCGATTTGCTGGCCAAAGACGAAAAATATGTATGGCATTCAATGAAACCTTATAAACCTGAAGATACGATGGTAGCCAAGAGTGCGAAAGGATCCTGGATTACGGATGTTGAAGGGAACCGTTATCTGGACGCTATGTCGGGGTTGTGGTGCGTCAATATAGGATATGGAAGAGAAGAATTAGCTCAGGCTGCTTTCGAGCAAATGAAAGAATTATCCTATATGCCAATGACCCAGAGCCATGAATCCGCGATTAAATTAGGAGAGAAGATTAATCAGCTCTTAGGTGATGACTATGTAATTTTCTTTTCCAACAGCGGGTCGGAAGCGAATGAAGCGGCTTTTAAAATGGTCAGACAGTACCACCAGCAAAAAGGGGATTATTACCGGACTAAATTTATATCGAGATACCGGGCGTATCATGGCAACTCTACCAGCTCGCTCGCCGCGACAGGTCAGGCTCAGCGCAAGTATAAGTATGAGCCGCTGGGTCCCGGATTCCTGCATGTAGCACCGCCTGACGAATATCGAAATGATCATAGCGAGAAGGATCAGTGGGGAGCACAGGATATCGACCGGGTGATGACGTGGGAACATAGTGAATCGATCGCCGGAGTCATTATGGAACCGATTATTACAGGTGGAGGCGTAATCGTGCCGCCAGAGCAATATATGAAAGAAGTAAAAGCTGTTTGTGAACGGCACGGTGCCTTAATGATCGTGGATGAAGTCATCTGCGGGTTCGGCCGGACAGGCAAGCCATTTGGATTTATGAATTATGACGTCAAACCGGATATCATCACGATGGCTAAAGGAATAACAAGTGCATACCTGCCCCTTTCGGCAACTGCCGTTAAAAGAGAGGTTTATGAAGCTTTTTGCGGAAGCGAACCGTATGATTTTTTCCGTCATATTAATACCTTTGGCGGTCATCCGGCATCCTGCGCCGTTGCGCTTAAAAATATCGAGATCATGGAAAAAGAGAATCTGTTCGACCGATCAAGAGCACTTGGAGAAGCGGCAAAAAATGAGCTGCGTCACCGTCTGGGCACTCATAAGTATGTAGGAGATATCCGCGGCAAAGGGCTTCTAATAGGGATTGAACTCGTGGAGGATAAAGAAACGAAAGAGCCGCTTGAAGTGAGCAAAGTGAACCAGGTGATTGGCTATTGCAAAGACCAGGGTATATTAATAGGTAAGAACGGGATGACGGTGGCCGGTTATAATAATGTTCTCACTCTGTCGCCCCCGCTCACCATCGAGGAAGAAGATATGCAATTACTGCTTAACACGCTGGTCGATGCACTCCATCAGCTCTAGATAGAAAAGGAGAGAGACCGGATGAAGATTGGGATTCCAAGAGAATTAAAGAATCATGAAAATCGGGTGGCCATGACTCCTGCGGGGACTGCGAATCTCGTAAAGGAAGGTCACGAAGTAGTGCTTGAAAAAGGCGCTGGGGAAGGCTCGGGTTTTACGGATCATGATTACTCTCAAGCAGGCGCGACTATTGTAGATACAGCGGCTGAAGCCTGGACGTCTGCCATGGTGATGAAAGTGAAAGAACCAATTCCAGAAGAGTATCACTACTTTTTTGAAGGGTTGATCCTATTTACCTTTCTTCACCTGGCGGCTGACGAGAAGCTTACGCGAGCCCTAAGCGATAAAAAGGTCGCAGCCATCGCTTATGAGACAGTTCAACTAACCGACGGCACGCTGCCCCTTTTGACTCCCATGAGTGAAGTAGCTGGACGCATGGCGACGCAAAAAGGCGCTCAATATTTAGAGAAGCCAAGCAGCGGTAAAGGCATCCTGCTGGGGAGTGTTCCGGGAGTAAGAAGAGGTAAGGTGACGATTATTGGCGGTGGAGTCGTAGGAACCAATGCTGCTAAAATTGCAGTCGGCTTAGGGGCCGATGTAACCATGATTGACCTAAGTCCAGAGCGGCTCCGTCAGCTGGATGATTTGTTTGGTTCTTCAATCAATACATTAATGTCCAATCCATTAAACATAGAGGAAGCGGTTCAAGAAGCAGACCTGGTCGTCGGCGCGGTCCTGCTTCCCGGTGCAAAGGCCCCGCGCCTTGTTACAAAAGAGATGGTGCAAGCGATGAGAGCTGGTTCCGTAATCGTGGATGTAGCCGTAGATCAAGGAGGAATCGTTGAGACGGTGGATCACGTAACCACGCATGATGATCCGATATATATAAAGCATGGAGTGGTACACTATGCGGTCGGCAATATGCCGGGGGCTGTTCCCCGGACTTCAACATTGGCACTTACGAATGTGACGATTCCTTATGCGATCCAGATTGCAAATAAGGGTCACGAGCGGGCATGTCTTGAAAATGAAGCTTTGTTAAAAGGGCTGAATGTGGTGAATGGCTATGTAACGTATAAAGAAGTGGCTGAAGTCCACCAGCTTCGTTTTATGGATGCAGCGAATGCGTTGAGGGCGGAAACGTATGCATAGATCTATACTTGGAGCGATTATAGCTTGCAGGAAACCATTTGGTTTTCTGCAAGCTATTTTAATGCATGTAAATAGTCTGCTATCAGCTTATTCGTGCAGGTAAGGATCATTCTAATATTCAAATGATTATTTGAATATTAAGGTTGACTATTTACTTGTATAGAGCATACACTATAAACAAACATTCAAACAATTATTAGAATGAAGGTGAACGTTGTGAGTGAAAAGATAGTAAAAAAAGTTGAGAAAGATACATGCGATACGTTTTGTTACGATGAGGAACTCGTTGAACGCGTTCAGCCCAAAATGGATGAAGTGTTGGGCGTCGAACTTATATTCAAAGCTTTATCCGATTCAACGCGGTTAAAAATTGCTTACGCGTTAACGCTGGAAGAAGAATTGTGTGTATGCGATGTAGCCAACATTATCCGTTCCACAAATGCTACCGCCTCGCACCATTTGCGTTTACTACGAAACATGGGTTTAGCGAAATATCGAAAAGAAGGGAAGCTGGTCTTTTATTCGTTAGCCGATGAACATGTGCATCAGCTTGTCAATATTGCGATGATTCACGCCCATGAAAAGTAAGGAAAGAATGTAACAGACAATAAGAACGGAGGCAGCTATATGAGCCATATTAAAAAACAGCAAGAAAGCAGCTGCTGTTCGAACGAGAACACCTCGCTTGTAAACGGGCAAAGCCGAACAGCTGTTAAGTCAACGGAAACCTCAACATGCTGTAGCAAAGAAAGTGATACAGCTGTTAAGTCAACGGAAACTTCAACGTGCTGTAGTAAAGAAGAAGATGTGGATGTGGAAGAAGCAGGAACATCTTCATGCTGCAGCAAAGAAAATAATAAAGCAATTCAATCAACGGAAACCTCCTCTTGCTGCAGTAACGAAAGTAACGCAGCTAACGAAGAAGAAACATCAGAAACGTCCAGCTGCTGCAGTAATAGTACTTCTACGGGCGAAAGGCAGAAAACAGTAGAGTCATCCCTTTCGCGTTCCTCCGGAGTAACGGTTTTCAACGTTTCTGGAATGGACTGTCCTTCCTGTGCCGCCACTATCGAAAAAAGTCTGGGGCAGCAGGCTGGTTTTCAAACCGTGGAGGTTCACTATGGAACAGGGAAGCTCAAGGTGGAGGCAAGAGACGAGGAAACTCTGCAGGAAGTTCCCAGACTTGTTCGGAGGTTAGGCTTTGAAGCTGAAAGAGAATCCGATAAGAAGAAGAATACACAAACCTATCTTATTGAAGGGATGGATTGTGGTTCCTGCGCTAAAACGATTGAAAAGCATCTTGGCAGTCAGCCTAAGGTAAATGAAGTTACGGTGAATTTTTCTACGGGCAAGATGCAGATTGATCATAATACTTCATCAGAAGAAATCATTCAGGAAGTAGGGAAATCAGGTTTTACAGCTTCTCTGGAAACCTCAAGAAAAACAGAAGGTAATGAAACTAAGAAGAAACCAAAAGATACAAGAACCACTTTTTCAGGTATTTTACTGGCCCTAGGTTTTATAGGTTCTTTTACAAATCTTCCAGCCTTACTGATCACCCTGCTCTATGCAGCTTCCATCGCAATTGGAGGATATAAGCCGGCCAGAAGTGCTTTTTATTCCATCAGAAGCCGCTCGTTGGATATGAACGTTCTAATGGCTTCTGCTGCTATAGGTGCTGCCCTAATCGGAGAGTGGTTTGAAGGTGCAATGGTTGTATGGCTGTTTGCTCTTGGAAACACGCTGCAAAATAGATCCATTGAGCGAACAAGGGATTCGATTCGTAGCCTCATTAATCTTGCCCCGTCTGAAGCTACTGTGAAAGTAGGAAACGAGTGGGTAAGGAAACCTGTTGAGGATATTTCCATACAGGACAGAATTCTCGTTAAACCAGGAGAGAAGCTGCCTCTTGATGGGGAAGTCGTATCAGGTTCTTCCAGCATCAATCAGGCCCCGATTACAGGGGAGTCTCTTCCAGTTGATAAAATGGAAGGCGATACCGTTTTTGCAGGAACGATTAATGAGCATGGCTCTCTTGAGATCCGCGTAACAAAGCTGGTGGAAGATACAACGATTGCAGGCATTATTCATCTCGTAGAAGAGGCTCAGGAGAAAAAAGCTCCAACTCAAGCATTCGTAGATCGTTTCGCCCGGGTCTACACACCAATTGTTTTCAGTATGGCGCTGCTTGTGATGGTGCTTCCGCCTCTTACCGGCTTCGGCAGTTTTGGCGAATGGGTGTATAAAGGTCTTGCCTTACTCGTAGTTGCGTGTCCATGTGCTCTTGTCATATCTACGCCCGTCGCGATTGTGTCGGCGATTGGAAATGCAGCCAAAAACGGAGTGTTAATTAAGGGAGGAACTTTCCTTGAGAAAGCAGGCGCTGTTCAGGCGATTGCTTTTGATAAAACCGGTACCTTAACAGAAGGAAAACCGAGAGTATCTCAAGTATTTGCGCTGAATGGCAAGCCTGACGAACTGATCCGTATCGCTCATACAATCGAAGCTCATTCGACACATCCCATTGCTAAAGCGATTACGGATTATGCAAGGGAAAGGGAGATTGGTGTAAGAGACGGCTTGAATTACCAGGCGATTGCAGGAAAAGGAGCACAAGCCACGGTGGATGGAGTCGATTACTTTGCCGGTAACCCTAAACTATTTGAAGAACTGGACATCTCCGTTGAAAAAATTCGTGACCAAATTCATTCTATCCAGGGCGACGGGGGATCTCTCGTCATCGTGGGCACTCGCACCGAAATACTAGGAGTGATAGGCGTAGCGGACACCATACGAGAGATCACGATCGACTCTATTCAAGCACTGAAAAGCACGGGGCTTAAGGAAATGGTTATGCTGACCGGGGATAATGAAGGTACCGCTAAAAAGGTGGCCGATTCAGCAGGGGTAGACCGCTACTTCTCCGACTTGATGCCTGAAGAAAAAGTAACGGCCGTCAAAAAGCTGCAGGCAGAAGGAAAACGTGTAGCGATGGTCGGAGATGGTATTAACGATGCACCTGCGCTCGCGACAGCCGATCTCGGTATTGCCATGGGAGGTGCAGGTGCAGATACAGCCATGGAAACGGCCGATATTGTATTAATGGCTGATAACTTAGAAAAACTTCCCTATACCATCAAGTTAAGCAGGCGGTCCTTAAAGATTATTAAACAGAATGTCTGGTTTTCCTTAATTACAAAACTTGCAGCATTGCTGTTGATTTTCCCGGGTTTCCTGACATTATGGATGGCCGTTTTAAGTGATACAGGAGCGGCTCTGGTCGTTATTTTAAACAGCATGAGATTATTAAGACAAAAATAGAGAGGTGCGCCTCTCTATTTTTTTACGATATGATTGAGTAACATGAGGAAGCTAGTTACAGTCCTGAACCCAGGCAAGAAAATGTGTCTTTAACAAAACTTCCCGCGTAATAAGACTCTTGTATTAGATGAGAGTCTGGAAAGAATAGCTTGCATGAACTCTCTGGAAGAAATTACGTTCAAGAAGGAACATACCTTTTTTTGTTGAAAAAATAATGGAATGGATATTTAGAAAAGAAGAGGTGGTTTTGTGAGAGAGTACATTTACGTGTTAAAGCTTATTCCCCGGCTATACGAAGAAAAAAATTGGACCGAACATGACGAAGGTCTGGTTAGACAGCACTTTGCCAGATTGAAAGGCTGCTGTGAGGATGGCAAAGTAATCACAGCTGGTAAAACAGAGAGAGATGATGATAAGGGTTTTGGGATTGTTATTTTTGAGGAAGAAAACGATGAAAAGGCAGAAATGTTTATGAATGAAGACCCTGTGATTAAACATGGGATTATGTCAGGTGAAGTTTTCTCCTATAGAACTGCTCTAAAAAGGAAAGAGCATAATAGGAAATAACGGAGAAGGTTAACCGTATATCGAATTCCATTCTGCAGGAAAAGGGATCGTTTATTGAGAACGATTCTATTTTACAGTGGAGGATCAGATGGTTCACTTTTCTATACTCAAGTCGAATGGATAAGGGAGAATTGTAATGGAAATCAAATCATTGCTTCATAGCTCTATCGAAGACGCTCTAACTGCCATGAATGAAGGATTTCAGGATTATTCGGTAGAGATACAAATGACGGCTGATACGTTTATTCAGACCCTTGCCTCGAAGAAACTATCGCCAGAATATTCGTTCGTGGTCTACGATGGCGCAAAACCAGTCGGAATCATACTGAACAGTATTCAGCCAATCGATGGCAAGTTAACCGCTTATAACGGTGGCACGGCTGTACATCCTGATTATAGAGGAAGAGGTGTGGGGCGTGAACTTATTCAGATGTCAGAGGACCTGTTTAAGGAGAAAAAGGTGGAGGTCTCCACTCTTGAAGCCATTTCTGATAATAAAGGAGCCATCCGTTTATATGAAAAATACGGGTATGTTGTGTATGACCGATTATCGACGATGAGAATGATGTTTGAAAAGAGTGGAGGAGCTCCGTATACGGTGAAGCTGGTTTCCCTTTATGATTGGATGGAGCTTGGTGTTATCAAAGAGCCGGTCCCCTGGCAGAATAAGATTGCATTTGTAGATCGTCGAGAAATTTATGCTATTAAAGATGAAGGTGACACGCTTGGATATGTAGTCCTGAATCAACAGTCGAAACATACGCTGACCTTATTTCAATTACAAGCGATTGATGGGAAAGCTTCCTATGACTTATTGCTTTCAAGTGTCGAGCAACATTTTTCCGGCTACCGGGTCGTCGCTTTTAACGTCCCCCACAAGCATCCAGTGTATGAGGTGTATAAGAGCAGAGCCCCTCAGCAAATGATCGAGCAGGTGTGGATGAAGAAATAAACTATACGCGCTTCTTTTACCCCATTGGAGGCTTTCATAGACAAAGCCCCCGGACAGGCTATTTTTAAGGGGATTCAAGCTATCCGAAATGTGAAGGGCAATCAAACGCTGCCTTTTCATATTATGTTTTTCAATACATTGTATATATTCATAAAGCTTGCAGAGACAGTTTGTCGCTCTGCAAGCTTTATGAATTCCTATCGATCAGGAATTTAACAGGTTTCTTCATCAATTAGCTTCTGGATGTTCTCTTTTATGGATTCTTTAGGCTGTTGAATCAATCGCCAATTCAATACGATCGCATCCCGGTCCTTCTTACCTAAGCGGGCGGCATCTTCCTCAGGGGAAATGGATCTGGAATGAAGGTCGGAGAATTTTTTCTCAGACTTCTCCCTTAACCACTCTTTCGCAAGTGCGATCAGCTTTTTATTAGCCTGGTCCTCTTTTTCATCCTCGGGATAGGTGAAAAGGAATTTACCTTTGTTGAAGGAAAAAGCGTAGTCATGGCCTTCGTTTAGAATTAATTGATAAGAGCGGCCTAGGTAATTGATTTTCTGCCCCTCTTCCATGGAAAGGCGATCAACATGGTACAGCTCGGCGTGATGCTTTTCCCATGTTTCTTTCATCCAGGCAGCCTTCTTCTTAAGAAATGCTTCGATTAATTCAGGCTTTCTTTTCTCTGGAGCGGTAACTTGAGCTCCATTCAATTCATCCATATAAATCTTTACGTAATAAATCGTAGGTTTGGTATGTAAATCATAGTGGATCTTATAATCCTCATGAGTTAACTCCGGCATAGGGACGCCCCTTTCCTTGTGTTCTCTACTATTTTAATAGAGTGGGGCAGAAGCGTCAAAAAAACTTGTCGATAGAAGCTTTACAGTCTAGTAATTACAGGGACTACAAGTTTTTTCTCTCTGAATGATCTTCAGGCAGAAGATGGTTATCGTTTTTGAAAAAGGTTGACTTTCGGAAAATGATTGAGGGGCTTTCCATATACAATCAAATAACCTTCTTATAACTTTTTCGATTCGATGGACTTCTGTTATGTATCGATGAATCAAATTATAGAGGTAGTGTACGTACTTATCGTACAGATCGCTTAAGGCTTTCTTATCTCTGGAGGTAATCTTAGATAGTAATAGGATATCTTGGTTCATAGGATTTACTCCTTGGGTATTTTTGCTTATTACTTATGATACCCTTTCAAATTAATCTGAAACCATTTAACTGGTCAATCGTACTAAGGTTAAGGAATGTATTTCCTGAACAGAAGGTTGGAAGGAGGATGGGATGCCGGATTGGTTTAATATTGAAATACAAGACAGATTCGAATTTTTATCACCGAGTCACCTGATTATGCTCGCTATTCTTTTTTCCGGAATGGCTTTGCTGCTGATTTTTCACCGTTCGTTACGAAAAAATAATAAGCTGCAGAAATGGGTAAGATGGAGTTTATTTGCTCTATTGCTCGGTTGTGAAATTGGGCAGACGTTCTGGGGGCTTGCGAACAATAACTGGAATATGGAAGATCATGCACCGCTTCACTTGTGCGGAATCGCATCTTTTCTTGGAATGGGTGCGCTCCTTTTTTATCGGCACAAAGTCATACAGATTGTATATTTCATTGGGATTATTCCGCCAGTCGTAACGTTATTAACGCCGGAGGTATTTTACTCGTTTCCGCATTTTCGATTTTTGAAATTTTTCCTGCACCATATGGCTTTGGCCTGGACTGGCATTTTTTTAATTCTGATTAGTTCTGCACGTATCACGTTCCGTTCACTTTTAATGATGTTTGGTTATTTGAATCTTTATGCTGTTTTTATCTTTTTCCTTAACCGGAGAATCGGTACGAACTACTTGTTTCTGGCCGGTACCCCTGATGTGAGTACTCCGCTTGATGCGCTTGGGGAAGGGGTATGGTACTACGTCAATTTAGAAATCTTCTGCTTTGGCATATTTCTTGGCATGTATGGGTTATATCGCTTTATTTCACTCATGCGAATTTGGAAAAAGAGCACCGGGTTAAAAGATGAAAAGTATCATTATCTATAGGAACAGATTGAAAAATTACATAAAAAAAGAAGCCGCATCTAAGGCCGGAGCCTGAATGCGGCTTCTTTATTAATGCTGTGCTTCCGTTTCCTTCAGTTCGTACAAAGGAACTTCCTGAAAAATATTCGGCTGATCGACGGGATGGATTCTTGCGGTTTCACTTCTTTCAATCACTTCTTCGATGTAAACCGGTCTGTCCTCATGGGTAACCGCAATCATTTCGGGGGAATGGAAAATTTCTTTAGCGCGTTCTTTGTTCATAAGCAGTATCCTCCTTTTTTCATATCTCTAATGTTTGCTTCAAAGGTCAGAGCTATTCTCTAAAGAGAGGTTTTCCTGCGTAACTATCGTAATATTTCTTGAAGCATCGGGTCCTGATCCAGAAAATCCAGTGCTTTACGCTGGTATTTCTTATCATGCAAATACGTATAGCGGTGCGGCTTGATGTCTGGACTGTTTTCAATAGCCATTTTGAAATCGGCTTTCTTCACTTCCAGCGTTTTTATATAATCAAAAAAGCCTGTCCGTTTAAACACTTTTTGCATCCGTTCGGCACGATGTTCCTGAACATTTGCCATAATATACGTCGCGATTCCCACCTGAATCCCGTGCATGTGAGGATGTTCAGCGTATTTATCAAGCGCATGGGAAATCAGATGCTCGGAGCCGCTGATGGGGGAGCTGTTTCCGCTGATAATGGTGGCCACTCCGCCCATCGTTAATGAACTGACGAGCTCTTTTAAAAAAGTAGGATCCTGAATGTCCTGCATAGGCGTTCGAACAAAGCTGTTTACCGCTTTTTTACTAAGCATGGACGCAAACGCATTTACCTGGCTTATCCCCTGACGATCTTCGAATTCCCAGTCATACAGGGCTGTAATATTGGACATCAGGTCTCCTACGCCAGCTAAGATAAAGGGGGAAGGTGCGTTTTGTATAATATCAAGATCGGCAATGATGCCATACGGGACTTTAGCAGGAACCGTTGTTTTCTTCCCATCAATCATTAATGAGCAATTACTGCTTGCAAATCCATCGTTAGAGGCTGACGTTGGAATGCTGATAAAAGGAGTCTGGCGGGAAAAGGCCATATATTTACCGCAGTCAATCACGGCTCCTCCGCCCACCGCAACGATCGCATCATACATTTGTAAGGAAAAAGCTTGCTTAATCAGATCATGAACCTCGGCATGAGGCTGCATAAGGACTGTATCCACTTTGGTAGTGGACAGAGAATCTTTGATGTTTGACTCCCATTGATCCATCGTAAATGAATCAAACAGCATGAGGATATTTTCAAATCCATGACGATCAAAAATCTCCTGAAGATGGTAGATGATGCCGCTCTTAATTTCCAGAATAGCTGGAATCGGAATGTTTGTAATGGGATTAGTCATGTGACAAAAACCCTTTTTTCTCTAAATCAGTCTGGATATCTCTAAACGTTTTCACAGGAGTATAGGGTACATTCTTCTCGCTTAGAATCTTCTGCAGAGCATCTTTAGCAAAGGTGGCATCGGCATAAACAGCTGGGTGCGAATCGGGCTCGCTGTCGCCGGCAAAATGCACGGTTTCGTATTCCTGTTTCAGCTCCTGTACCACTTTGGATTTGTCGATTCCGTAACGTTCCGAATGATGCCGGTGGGAAGGATCAATATTTAAATGAACATTGAGGTTCTCGTAATATCCTTCATTAGAATAAACGGTCACATTTTGAATGTTGTATTCTTTTAAAATGTGGTGTATGTAGTAATCTGTACCGGCACTTAGAATATAAAAGTCTCCTCCATTGTTCTGTACGTGCTGAATAAAAGACGGGACATACTCATCGATCGGGATATTGAGGATATCCTTGATAATCTGCTCCTCATGCTGGTTGATGGATGTGAAGATCGAGCGTAAAAATTCGATGTCCTTCATATGACCTGCCTTCCACTTCTTAAAAAGGTCTCGGCCTTCCGGATAGTATTTCTCAATGATAACCCAGTAAAAATCTTTAGTCGAGATCGTACCATCAAAATCTGAAACGAATGCCCATTTTTTCATCGTTCATCCCTCCGCTGCCATTTTCTATATTGTAACAAATTTCTTTTGAAACGAGTGGAAGTGACGTCCTTCATATTAAGTGGCGGTGAAATAAGGCGTGTACCTGGGTAATAAATGCTGATGGGCTTTCAACGTTCAGGGGCCAGTCATTTGCTGCAGAAAAGATTCATACGCCAGTATAGAAACGCCGTTCCGACTCTTATGATGTTCTCGTAATATATGGAGAGAGGAGGTGTAAGAATGCCTGTTACATCAAGAAAAGGGCTGATCTACACGGTCAAATCTGGTGACACGCTATTTGCGATTGCCAGTCGTTTCGGCAGTACGACTACCGGTATTGAAAGGGCGAACCATCTGTACCCGCCTGTGACCGATCGGGGATTAATTTATCCTGATGATGTTCTGATCGTACCTACCTCGACACTCGATCCGATCATGACCCATATCGTGACGAACGGAGATACCTTAACGGCTATCGCTCAAACGTTTGGTACTCACGTTGATCTTTTGGCGGGAGTGAACAATATTCCCGATCCCAACATCATTGGAGTAGGCCAGAGGCTGCTTGTTCCAGCGTTTACTTATAAAATTACTACAGGGGATACCCTGTATTCAATTGCAAGACGATTTGGGGTACGTGTTACGGACCTGGAAGAAGCTAATGCCGATCGGCCTGGTTTCCAAAGAGATGTAATCTGGCCGGGTTATCATCTTATTATTCCGATTCCGACTTCAAGGAATATTTTCGTGACCCGCCCTCTGCCAGGTTCGACCATAAATAGTGGAGACATGGTAGAAGGATACGCGAGAGTATTCGAAGCGGTCGTCAATTACCAGCTGAGGGACAGTAATGGTGTCGTGGTGTCCAACGAACGTTACGCTATGACGGACAAAGGTGCTCCGGAATACGGATTTTTCAGCAGTGCCATTCCATTCGATCGCCAGCCTACAGCCGATTCGGGAGAACTGTGGGTTTACAGTCGAAGTGCTAAAGATGGCAGTATTCAGGACCTTGTGAAAATCAAGGTATACTTCTAATAAACAGTCAGCCTTCTCAAAAGGGAGGGAGGCTGTTTTCTTGTGCAGAAGAAATTCTTTCTTTGCTGAGGAGTATAAGGTATATTTTTAATAATATATCAATAGCACTTGCGAGTTTGGTGAAAACATGAACTTGCACAGACTTTATGGAAGCTGAAATATTTCTCATCCGCTGCCATTTCTTAAATTTTTATAGTGAGAGGAGCAAGGATTATGAAAAAAGCGGTATGGATTGTATTGCTTGCTTTGATTCTCGGAGGGGCAGGAACATTGATCTCATTTCAGAATACGAAGTCCTCAGAAAATGAAAAGCGAGAGGTACATAAGCAAGAAGCCTTTACGGCGGGTGAAATTCAAGGCATCAATGTAGATACTTCAACGACTGGTATCCAATTCATCAAAGGGGAAAGCAATCAAATTCAAGTCACGCTGAGCGGATATGCCCGGAATTGGAAAAAGTATTCGTATCAAGTGGAAGAGATGGACGGGGAATTAAGAGTAAAGCTTGAAAAGAATAAAGGGCTCGGACTTTCATTTGGTTTTATCCGAGGCGATGACTTGAAATTAATCGTTGAAGTACCCAGGAAGAAACTGGAATTCGTAAAAATTAACACCTCGTCATCCGAAGTCAGCCTTCATGAACTGCAAGTCAATCACCTGATTGCTTCCTCAAGTTCCGGGGACATAGAAGTATCTAATCTGCAAATGGAGGAAAAGCTGAACATCCATTCTTCCAGTGGAGATGTAATGCTGAAAAACGTAAATGGTTCAGACGCTGAGGTCGAATTGGAAACAAGCAGTGGAGATATAGAAGGAAACGGACTACTAGTTCATGAAATGAAGGCTGAATCTTCCTCGGGCAAAGTGGATGTATCGCACAAGCGTCTGGCGGGAAATTTAACAGCCAATACGTCGAGCGGTGATGTTACTTTTTCGTTTGAAGAAGAACCTACATCGTTTATGCTGAGTTATCGATCAAGTTCAGGAGACGAACACATTCAACTGGATGGCATTCATTATGAGAGAAGAGAGGAGCATGAGGTAAAAGGTCATAAAGGAGATCAGACGTATCAGATCGTAGTGAAAACGAGTTCTGGAGATTTTACATTGGACTAAATGGTCCTGTCAAAGCGATGACTTTAGCTAGTGAATAAATGATGTAACCAGGGACTTCCTCTTGACGAAAGTCCCTGGTTTTATTAGTTAAAAGTGACGTTTTGCGCCTAAATATTTGGTTTTCCAATAAGAGCTGGAAAGCTTTTGCGTTCTGACGCCTTGAGAGGTAGCGGCAATAAACTCACCGGACCCTGTGTATATGCCCACAAATGAAACGTTGCCTTTTCCTGCTGTATCAAAGAATACGAGATCCCCAAACTTCAAGTCGGATTGTTTCTTAACGACTTTTCCTTGCTTATATTGCTCAGCACTTGTGCGAGCGATTTGCTTTTTAGCAGCAGAATAGGAATAGATGTATTGAGTAAATCCGCTTGCGTCAAAACCTTTAGGCGTCGTTCCTCCCCATTTAAACGGGGCCCCTGCATACCTCTCCGCCACGGCAGAAACTTCCTCGCCATAGTTAATTGTAGCTTCTGCTTTTGAGAAAGGGGTGAAGACAAAAGCAGCAACTAATGAAAAAATGACCGCAGCATACACCCAGCACCTTGACTTCCTAACAGCAACATTCATCCTTTTGACCTCCTGAAGTTAAATTCGCCAAACAATAATTATCGTATTGTTGCTATTTTTTGTTTATTCCACCGACGAATATGAAAAGTTTTCGACATAGATTTCAGTGGAAAGGTGCTTTGGCAACTAGAGAAGGAATATCGTCATTTTGATAGATGGGCATAGGAAAGAAAGTAGAGGCTGGTTATCTTCTACTAGATTTAACTGATTGGGTTTGACCACGGCCCAATCGAGGAGGCGCACGGCCCAATCCGAAGATACGCGCGGTCCAGGCTATACCGCACCTCCAACTCTTCCAAAATCAAATTTCTTCTCATGAATCGATCAACTTCCTATCATTCACAAGTCATTCCTCTGTTAAATAAATATCAACCAGACGATTTCGAGTAACAGTGCCCAGGCCTTCGTCATACCTTGATTGGGAAAGTGTCTTTTATTGTAAAAGAGCGTTTCCTGATCAGGAGTAAATCTGAATAACGATGGAGGTTCCCCATATGAATCAGTTTCAAAATGAACTTCAGCATTTAGATGTCGGAGAATTTCATGCCCAGCAGTTAGTGCCGAGTGAGCAAGCTCACGACTATGGCAATAACTCCAGGTTATGTGTAGGTTTTGGATTTGTATGCTTTGGCTGCTTCGGCTGTTTCCGCTGTGCTGGCTGTGGCGGTTGCGGAGGATGCGGAGGTTGTGCGCGCTGCGCAGGCTGTGGTGGCTGTGCGGGTTGTGCAAGATGTGCACGTTGTGCCGGCTGCGGTCGCTGCGGACGTTAAGTATTCTACATTTATATATACTTTCTTCCTTTCCCCTGCAGAAACACTCTGCAGGGGTACTTCTATTGATGAAGTCATATGAGACAAAGGGAAGTACATAGAATCGTAGAAGGAAGTCACCCCAGTTGGTAAGGAGGAGTGTCATAGTGAACGTAAAACCTTCAATGCGTTTAAAGGTAAAGAAGGGTACTTTTTTCATGCCGGAACCGGACGGGAGTGTTTATTTCCGAAACAATGCAGGCTCATTTCGGATGGAAGGAAAGGCTATTCATCAATGGGTTGAAAAATTGCTGCCTATGCTCAATGGAGAACATTCATTAGCTGATTTAACAGAAGGGTTATCGCATCCCTACCATGCGCGTGTTTACGAGATAACGGACGTTCTATATAACAATGGATTTCTTCGGGATATGAGTGCAGATCATCCTCATGAGCTGCATCCGCAGGTGGCGGAGAAGTTCGCTTCTCAAATAGAGTTCCTGGAGAGTTTCGGTGATTCTGCCAGCTTCCGCTTCCAAAAGTATCGTCGGCAAAAAGTAATTGCTGCTGGAGAGGGAAACATGCTGCTCGGAGCAGTGTCAGCGCTGCTTGCCTCTGGGCTGCCTGGATGTCATGTGATTTTAACCGATGAGAACGAAAGCAGCCGCCGTAGAGTGAGGGAGCTTGAAGCCTGGGCGAGGGAAACGGATCCTGAAGTTCGCCTCACCATAGCTCTGGAAAATCCTTTTTCCTGGGAGCAAGAAATCGAACCGTATGATGCTGTTTTTTACGCTTCTCATCAAGACTATTATGAAGAACGGACATCTCTGCTTACTGCCTGTCAAAAGAAACATAAATGGTTTATTCCCATCCTATGCAGTAGAACAGAAGGGTTTGCGGGACCTGCGGAAATACCGGGGCCGGATTCCCGTTTTGAATCGGCGTGGCGCAGTCTTCCCAGAAAGGAAGCAGACGAGGAGCAGAGTGGTTTTATTTCGTCACCAGCTGCAGCGATGCTTACAAATGTGGCTGTGTTTGAATGGTTTAAGAAGATGACCGGGGTGCCGGATGTTCATCCTTCGAACCACATGTTTGTGCTTACAGATGAAACGCTGGAGGGGAAATGGCATCCTTTTAAACCTCATCCACTTGTTACAGGTCACATCGTGGCCGAAAGGGTGGAAGACGTATTAGAGAAAACGAAAGATCAAGAAGCGGATCCGGAAAAAGAGTGGTTCTTTTACTTTAATGAGTTGGCGTCCGGGCCTTTAGGGATTTTTCAACGTTATGAAGAAGGAGATCTGCCCCAGCTGCCTTTATCTCAATGCGAAGTGCAGGTGGCAGATCTTCACTCCGGGCATCCGCATCCAGGCAGGATCTGTGCAGCTATGACCCATGAAGAAGCGAGACGGGAAGCAGGACTTGCCGGAATGGAGCAATACCTTTCCCCTCTGAAAAAAGATATTTTAAATAGTTTAGATTCTGTGAACGATCGTTCAGCCAGTCTTTATCTAGGAGCAGGGGAAACCGGTACGCGAACAGCCATCAGCCGGGCACTTACCAACTTACTTGAAGAACGCCTGCAAGAAACTGGGGTGGAATGGACCCCAGCGAAGCTTGAGTTAAACAGAATGGAAGATGACCAATGCCGCTTCTATTACCAGGCCTTACAAACCCTGAAGAAAGAAGTGGAGCTCGGGCTCGGGGAAGATGCTTATGGATTTCCGGTCGTTTGGACGAAAGCTGGGAAACAGAAGTGGTACGGAAGTGTGGGGTTCACCCGTACACTCGCTCTGCGACAAGCATTACGCCGTGCTTTGATGGAGGAGCAAAACCCTGACCGCACGTTCGTACCTGACGCTTGCATTGCTAAGGTGAACGATAAGGAGGGAGTTGTCCATTCTCTTGATATCCCCTCCTGTCAGTCAGATGACCCTGAGGTTCTTAGCTCTGCCATTCAGCAACTGAAACGCAGCCACCAGGATCTTTTCTTTATCAAAGTAACCATGGACCCTTTTAAAGACGATGCAATTATGGATCTCTTCGGTGTGGTTGTGAGAGAGGAGGAGACTGGATGAATCCCATTATTGCACTGGTCGGAAAAGGAAGACTGGTTCAGCTGACAGCGGAAGAGCTGAGTCCCCGGTGGGAAATTGTCCGGCTGCCTGATTTTAACGAGCCTATACCTGAGGGCACGAGAATGATGATTGTGCTCCATGATACCTGGGATCCATCGATTTATCTTCAGGCGGAAGCCGCGGCCATGAGCTGTGGTGTGGAGTGGATTCCTGGATTCGTCTCCTTTGGGGCAGGGGTGGCAGGTCCGCTTGTAACGCCCGGAAGTGCAGGCTGTTCTCAATGTGCGGAGTCCCGGAGATTGATGGCAGCTGCGGATCGACAGGATCTATGGAAGATGCATAAGGCTCTTCTTGAAAATCAGATCAGTCGTCAGGATGAATGGGGCTCCGAAACAGCCTTCAGGCAAATGGCCTGCCTGATTAAAAATGAAGTCGAGCAGGTGTGTCAAGAGCGACCGACGTTATTCAAAGAATCGATTTATCGGATCGATCTTAGAACCCTTGAAACCTCACGCCATGCTATTCTTCCGGATTCCTTATGCCCGGTTTGCGGTGGTCGACAGAAGGATTCAGCTTTGGCTGCCGAAATCAAGCTTGAGCCAAGTATGAAAGTCCATAAAGACAGCTTTCGGTGCCGGTCTAAAGAAGAGTTAAGCAGTGTCCTTTCAAAAGATTATCTCGACCCCAGGACTGGATTGTTAAACAATAAGTTACAGGATTTTGAAACTCCGTTTGCCGATGTTATTGTCAACCTTCCTATAATGGGCGGGGATGAAGGCACAGCCGGACGAACAAACTCGTACGCGGAAAGTGAAATGACCGCCATCCTTGAAGGATTGGAACGATCTTGCGGAATGGAACCGCGGGGAAAACGAACGGCTGTCTTTGACAGCTACAACAACCTGGATTCTGCTATCCACCCCCTTCAGGTAGGGGTTCATTCGAAAAAGCAGTACGCTCAGCCCCATTTTCCCTTTACCGCTTTCCACCCGGATCGAAAAATGAATTGGGTTTGGGGCTACTCTCTTCAGAAAGAAGCACCCGTTCTGGTTCCGGAGCGGCTCGCTTATTACAGTATGGGCTGCGGAAATGGATTCGTGTTTGAAACTTCCAATGGATGTGCGCTCGGTGGAAGTCTCGAGGAAGCCATTTTCCATGGAATACTTGAAGTACTGGAACGGGATTCATTTCTGATGACGTGGTACGCCAGGCTCCCGCTGCCGCGTATTGATCCATACACTTGTGAAGATAAAGAACTGCTGTTAATGATCGACCGCATGCGTGAGGAAGCAGGCTATGATCTATATTTGTACAATGCCACTATGGAACATGGCATTCCGTGTATATTCACGATTATCAAAAAACGTGACCCCGCCCAGGCCGGATTGAACCTTATTTGCGCAGCCGGTGCCCATCTTGATCCGGTAAGAGCGGTTAAAAGCGCCATTGTAGAAAGTATTGGCATGGTTAAACCGTTGAATAAAGAATTCGAACAGAATAGAGACAAATATGCCGCAATGCTGGATGATTCGTCACTCGTACAGAAAATGGATGATCACGGGATGCTGTATGGCCTTCCGGAAGCAGAAGAGCGGCTCGACTTTTTGTTGAAAAATGAGGAGAAGCAGCAATCATTTGCGGAGGCGTTTAACAGGAAACGGAGCCATCCTGATCTGACGGATGACATTCGGGATCTTCTGAAGGTCTTCAGTCAGCTGGACCTCGATGTGATCGTCGTAGATCAAACCACACCCGAGATTCGAAGAAATGATCTTCACTGCGTAAAAGTCTTAATCCCGGGGATGCTGCCCATGACATTTGGCCACCACCTCACTCGTGTTATAGGACTTAACCGAGTATTAAATGTGCCAAATAAATTAGGCTATGTCAGCCGGCCGCTGACGTTAGAAGACCTTAATCCTTATCCACACCCATTTCCTTAACGGGGTCAAGGAGGTTCGTCATGGATCTTGACTTGTTCTTACATCAACTGCACTTTCATAGTGACCAAGTAAATCCGGGTGACTGGGAAATCGACTGGGAAGACGGACCGCTTCCTTTTAAAGTTTACCGCGGGTTACCGGAGTTTCCGCTGCCTCATAGGGTCCCGCTTTCTTCTAAAGGGGAGTCGGGATCCTGCACAACGAATCTTTCTGCCCTGGGTGCTTTTCTCTGGTGCAGCTATGGATTGACGCAGTTCAGTCAAACCGCACTGACAGCGGGCGAAGAATCCGTGGAAACGATTCAATCTCTGCGGCGCTTCGCTCCCTCAGGCGGCGGTCTTTACCCAAATGAATTGTACATCTACTTGAAAGTGGAGGAGCTGCCGGACGGTATTTATCATTATGATGCTGCCCATCATCGTCTTCTCTTACTTCGCGAAGGAAATTTCGATTCCTATTTGAATCGCGCTCTCGGGAATCGTGCCAATCTTTCGGACGGTTTTGGTGCTATTATGATTACCACGATGTTCTGGAAGAATTTCTTTAAATATCATAATTTCTCTTATCGTTTGCAGGGACTTGACGCAGGGGCTCTTATCGCTCAGATACTTGAGGCAGGACGCTCCTTAGGTTACCAACCCCGTGTTCATTTTCAATTTCTGGATCGTGCGGTCAACCACCTGCTCGGACTTGATGACGGGGAAGAAAGTATCTATGCGGTGGTTCCTCTGTCCAGGAAAAAAGAACTCCCTATCGAAAGGGGAGTCGTGGTAAAACAAAGCGCAGAAGATCTGTGCGCTGAACTTCCAGCCCTTAAAACCAGCTATGTTCAACGCTCCGAAAACGTAAAGGAATACCCTCAAATTATAGAGGTAAACCAAAGTTCGATGATGGAGTCAACCGAAACATTCAGTACTCTCAAAAAAGGTCAGCGGAAGAAGGAGAACAGGCCGGGAATAACTCTGCCTGAAGGAGAAAAACTGAACACAAGCAACTATGAGGTATTCCGGAACCGGCATTCCCCCGAGATGGATTTTATACCGGAAAAGATCAACGCAGAGAAGCTGGCAGCACTTCTTCAGCATGCCTGTGGTTCCTTTACATGCCCGACGGGCCTTGAGGAAGCGGGTGATCCAGCCTCCCGCCTCTCTGTCTGCGGATGTTTTTATCAGGTGGAAGGGATCGATGATGGAGCGTATCGTTATGATCACCTATCTCATTCCTTAGTAAAAGTGAAAGCGGGGGACTTTCGTGCGGATCTGCAGGCAGGAATGAACATGGATTACGTTCATTTTCACCAGATCCCTATCTGTCTGCACATAGCCGGTGACCGATCTTTTTATAGAAAGGAATTCAGGCATAGAGGGTACCGGATGCTGCATATGGAAGCGGGGATGCTGATGCAGCGATTATTGCTTTCAGCAAGTGCCCTTGGGATGAACGGGCACCCCTTACTTGGATTTGATGTGAATTACTGCGACTCCCTCTATAACTTGAAAGCAACCGATCAGACCACGCTTATTCAGATACCTGTTGGATGCTATCGCCCGAAAAGCCGTCTCACGGGCGGCATGCATATGTAAACATCACTACGATGTTTCTCTCATAGGAGAAGGGTTCTGCCGGTTAAACTGAATGTTCCGCTTGATGGAGAAAAGGACAGCAGCTGCCCAGCCGGCTATAAGGACGGTATAGATCACCGCCAGCACATCTCCGCTCACAGAAAGAGACAGAAGGACCGTACGCAGATTCACTAAAATAATAAATCCGCCGGCCAGCACGCCTAGAATCACAGCCGGAATAATCCGGACCAGCCAGGCGGCAAGTGGAGCGGCCAGGACCCCGCCGATGACAAAAGCCGCCACCCACAGCCAGTTGAACTGTTCGATACCTAAGAACAGGAGAAAACCGAGGGTGGCTGAAGTGGTCACGGCAAACTCGGTCGTATCGACTGTACCGATCACTTTTCTTGGTGTTGCTCCTTTTTGTGAAAGGAGGACGGGGGTGTTGATAGGTCCCCAGCCACCGCCGCCAATGGAATCAAAGAATCCAGCCAGGAAGCCAAGTGGATATAGAAAACGTTTTTTGAGCGGCATTCTCTTCCTGTTCTCATTTGACGGGCGCAGGAAAAGAAAGCGCGCGATGATATAAACCCCGAGTAAAAGTAAGAAAGAAGAGATGAAAGGCTTAATCATATCTCCAGGCAGACTGCTTAGAAAAGCAGCTCCCAAAAAGGCGCTGACCGCTCCCGGAACGATTAAGGTCAGGGCTAATTTTTTGTCCAGATTCCCGAACTTATAATGGGAAAACCCTGAAACAGCGGTTGTGGCGATTTCAGACATATGGATGGACGAGGAGGCAATCGCGGGAGCCACTCCGTAAGCGAGCAAAAGAGAGGAAGAGCTGAGTCCAAAAGCCATTCCCAGGGCACCGTCGATCAGCTGGGCAAAAAAACCGACGAACGAAAAAATAAGTAATCTTCTCAAGTTTCATCACTCCTGTTTTTAATAATTTATTATTCTGATTGATTTACTAGGTTTTAAGTGTAAAAAAATTTAGCGGTTATGTATATTTTTATCTATAATTCCAGTAAATAGGCTATGAAAAAACCTCTTCCCTGAGGAAAGAGGTGAAAAGCTGGATAGCTTAACCTTATCTCTCAGACAATGTCTGCTGGACTGAGCACCTTCTCCAACAAGGAGAGGTTGCTGCGGGATCAACGGACCAGATTCCTTCCCCGGCTCTTTATAAGGAGTATTAAATTGTAAAATTAAGATACTATTCAATCTAAATGGGGAAGGCATGTCCTGTCAAGAATGATTTTTTAAAATACAGAATATTTAAATTAAGCATTGACATATAGTGAAAAGGGGCATAAGATTTTAATCAATCACATTTCAAAAAATTCAATCATCGTTTTCTTATCTCGAGAGGTGGAGGGACTGGCCCTTTGAAGCCTCGGCAACGGGTCGACAGACGCTGTGCCAATTCCAGCAAGCTATTACTTGAAAGATGAGAAGATGAGACGCTGGCTTATTCATGCTGTACGCCTCTCTTCTTTTTTTTCAAGAAGAGAGGTTTTTGATTTTTAGTGTGTTGTTTTGTGGGAAGGGAGGAGACAAATGACTAATCCAGCCATAACTTATGAAGCGTTCACAGGTGATCCGTTTGAAAACCTCGGCCCTGAAGGGGAAACCAAGGGAGCACTTGAGGTGCTGCAATGGGCATATGATACGTATGGTTCTTCCATAACCTACGCCTGCAGCTTCGGAGCAGAAGGGATTGTGCTCATTGATTTAATTGCAAAAGTAAAAAAAGATGCCCACATCGTATTTCTTGATACGGAAATTCACTTTCAGGAAACATACGATTTAATCGATAAGGTCAAGAAGAATTATCCTGACTTAAATATTGAAATGAAAAAACCAGAACTAACACTGGAAGAGCAGGCTGAAAAACACGGCTCAGCCTTATGGAAACGAGAGCCGGACCAATGCTGCTTTATCCGCAAAATTAAACCGCTTGAAGAAGCATTGAGCGGAGCCACCGCCTGGGTATCCGGACTGCGGCGCGAACAGTCGGTAAGCCGGAGCCACACGAATTTTATAAATAAAGATGACCGATTTGAATCCATAAAGGTATGTCCCCTTATTTACTGGACATGGGACGACGTATGGCAATATATCCGAGTAAACGACTTGGATTACAATGATTTGCACGATCAAGGATTTCCAAGTATCGGCTGTGTGCCATGTACATTTGCAGCCGACAGCGATGACCGCTCCGGACGGTGGAAAGGCTTTAACAAGACCGAATGCGGACTGCATACCACAGGAAATAACGAAAGTGAATAAAAGGAGGAAATGACATGTCTACTATTATCGCTCCCCACGGCGGGACGCTAGTCAATCAAATTAACGAAGGGGCTGATACTTCAGCCCTCTCCACAAAAATTGAGCTCGATGCCATGGCATTAAGTGATTTAGAGCTGATCGGAAACGGGGCCTATAGTCCCTTAACTGGATTTCTGAACGAGGAAGATTACCATTCGGTCGTTGAGAATATGAGACTGAAAGATGGAACACCGTGGAGCATCCCCATTACACTGCCCGTGAATAAAGATCAGGCCGATGAACTGCAGCCGGGCGAAAAGGCCGCGCTCGTGCAAAACGGAACGACTTACGGAACCATTACAATCAATGAAGTCTATCTATCTGATAAAGAAAAAGAAGCTAAGAATGTGTACTTAACGAAAGAGTCTGCGCACCCAGGTGTAAATAAACTATACGGCCGTCCGGACTATTATGTTGCCGGTGAAATTGAACTGACAAAGCGGGCGGAGAAGGAACATGAAGAGAAATTCTACCTGGACCCTGCCCAGTCGAGAGATTTATTTAAAGACCTGGGATGGAGTAAAGTGGTTGGTTTCCAAACCCGGAATCCGGTTCACCGGGCTCATGAATACATCCAGAAAGCATCCCTGGAAACCGTAGATGGGCTGTTCTTGAACCCGCTTGTCGGAGAAACGAAAAGCGACGATATTCCGAGTGATGTAAGGATGAAGAGCTACCAGGTGCTGCTTGAAAATTATTACCCGGCCAACCGCGTTGTGCTTGCTGTCTTTAGTGCGGCTATGCGTTATGCGGGTCCAAGGGAAGCCATTTTCCACAGCCTTGTCCGTAAGAACTTCGGCTGCTCACACTTCATAGTCGGCCGTGACCATGCTGGAGTAGGCGATTACTACGGAACGTATGACGCTCAGAAAATCTTCCGTCACTTTACAGAAGATGAACTGGGCATCACGCCGATGTTCTTTGAGCACAGCTTCTACTGCCAGGCGTGTGAAGCGATGGCTTCTCACAAGACGTGCCCGCATGATGCCGAACACCACGTCATCCTCTCCGGTACAAAAGTACGTGAACTGCTCAGAAATGGTGAGAAACCGCCAAAAACATTCAGTCGTCCCGAGGTCGTCGAGACACTTATTGAAGGACTTAGAGATAAACAAACAATCGATTCATAACGGAAAGGATGATGGAGATGGGCTCCAATCTAACGTGGCATGACGCATCAGTAAATGTTAATGATTACCGAAAGAAGAACGGACACCATAGCGGAGTCCTCTGGTTGACCGGTTTATCCGGATCTGGTAAATCGACAATCGCCAACTTGGTTAATCAGCAGTTGTTTCAGAAAGGACTTCAAACCTATTTATTAGACGGGGATAACATCCGTCAGGGATTGAATGGAGATCTTGGTTTTTCAGCCGAAGACCGAAAAGAAAACATACGCCGGATCGGCGAGGTCGCGAAGCTTTTTGCAGATAGTGGAACAATCGTATTGACGGCTTTTATCTCTCCTTATCAGGAAGACCGTGATCAAGTGAGGGCATTGTTTAACGAAGATGAATTCCTCGAAGTCCACGTGGATTGTCCGGTGGATGAATGTGAGAAGCGTGATCCTAAAGGGTTGTACGAGAAAGCCAGAAAAGGGGAGATCAAAGGATTTACCGGCGTAGATGCTCCGTATGAAGCACCCGTTGCCCCTGAGGTCACCCTGGAATCCGGCCAGCTCGATGAACAGGCATGCGCAGACCATCTTGTTGCTTTCTTAATTGAAAAGGGGTGGATTAAAGGATGAGCAAAGTATTTATCGTGGGGGCAGGTCCAGGAGACGTGGATCTAATTACCGTCAAAGGGTTAAAAGCCATTCAGCAGGCCGATGTCATCCTTTATGACCGTCTCGTCAATCAGGAACTCCTGGATGAAGCGGGGGAACGGGCTGAGCTTGTGTACTGCGGAAAAAGCCCGAATAATCACTCCCTTAGTCAAACGAGCATTAACGGTCTGTTATGCAAATTTGCCCTGCAGGGAAAAACAGTGACTCGTCTGAAAGGAGGAGATCCTTTCGTCTTCGGTCGGGGCGGCGAAGAGGCAGAGGCCTTATCCAAGCGCGGCATTCCATATGAAATAGTGCCTGGCATCACTTCAGGAATAGCTGCACCAGCCTATGCAGGCATCCCGGTCACTCACCGTGATCACAGTTCTTCGGTCGCTTTTATCTCGGGCGTCAGTAAGCTTGGAATCGACGAAGAAGACTATTGGGAAAGCGTTGTGAAAAGCATGGATACCCTGTGCATCTATATGGGCGTCAAAAAACTGCCTGATATTTGTGAAAGACTAATCCGTCATGGACGTTCAGCGGACACACCGATTGCGCTTGTGCAGTGGGGCACCACGGAACACCAGCAAACGGTGACGGGTACCGTTTCCACAATTGTAGAACGAGCGAAAGATATAGCCAATCCATCCATGATCGTCGTAGGGGAAGTGGTGAAACTTCGCGAGTCGCTGCAATGGTTCGAATCCCTTCCACAGCAGGAAGAAAGTCCGTTTCATCAAGTAGTGGGGTAAGAAGGAGGAAAAGTATGCAGGCCGTATTATATGTAAGCCATGGAAGCCGTGTCGAGGAAACCAGAAGCGAAGCGGTAGCCTGTATCGAAAAAGCACAGGCACATGTGAACGTTCCCTTATCCCAGATCTGTTACCTGGAGATTGCTTCTCCTAACGTCGCGGACGGAGTAAAGGAACTGGTGCAAAAAGGGGCTACTGAGATTGCGGTTATTCCTGTACTTCTTCTGTCAGCGGGTCATTATTATAAGGACCTTCCAGAGGAAATCAAACAGATGCAGGAGCGTTTTCCATCCGTGACTTTTACGTATGGAAAACCACTGGGCGTTCAGGAGCGGCTGGTGGATGTGCTGGTAGACCGGTTGAAAGCTGTAACCGACACAGAACCAACCTCATTAAATCTGCTTTTAGTAGGCCGGGGCAGCCGGAGTCCGGAAACGAAGCGGGATATTGAATCCATTGCCCACATGCTGAAAAGTAAAACCAACGCTTCAAACGTTGATGTCTGCTATTTAGCCGCATGCGGTCCCACGTTTGAAGAAGGGTTAACAACTTCCCTAAGTCGTGAAGGAGAAGGAACGGTGGTCGTTCCCTACTTATGGTTTACAGGGCTATTAATCCACTCCATGCAGGATAGAATGGAGGAACTTAAGAGAGAAGGATATTCGATTGAAATGACACACTATTTGCAGGACCACCCTGGGATAGTGGAGGCGCTCGCCGGCCGGGTAAAGGAAGCACTTCAGAACAAGGAATCGTTTCCTGTCCGGTCTTAAAGAAAGGAGTGAGGGGTATGGCATTCGCACCGCTCATGGTCCAGCTGGAAAATCGCAGGGCCGTCATTATTGGAGGGGGAAAGGTGGCTTGTAAACGAGCCCGCACATTAATTGAAAGCGGGGCGCAGGTTACGATTGTGAGCCCTCACTTAACTTCAGAACTGCGTGCCATGGTTGAGGATGCTGAAGTCGTCTGGAAGAAGAAAACCTTCCAGCCTAAGGATATAAGAGAAGCTTACATAGTGGTGATTGCAACTGATAACGAACGCGTGAACGAACAGGTATGGCAATCTTCCTCAAGCATTCCGCTCGTTAATGTCACCGGACAGGCGGAACGAGGCAACCTTCAGTTTCCAGGTCATATTAAACGCGGCAGACTATCGATCGCGGTTTCGACGGGAGGAGCGAGCCCAAAGCTTTCGGCCCGAATGAAAGAGGAACTCGAGCATAAGTATGATCATACTTATGAGGACTATGTTGACTTCTTGTACACATGCCGCTTGTACATTAAACGATCCCGTCTTTCGAGTGAAGAGAAACAGGAAATCCTTAAACAGCTCGTAGAGGAAGATTATGGGAATGAAGCGAAGCAGCAGCACATGCTGAAATGGCTTAAGCAGACAGAAGGAGGGGATCGCGATGAGTGAACTGCAAGGAAAGCGGGTGGCCGTAGCCGCTGATCGAAGAGCGGAAGAAATCGGAACGCTGATCCGGAATTTCGGCGGTGAACCAGTCGTTTATTCCATTCAGGGAAAAATGAACCTGGATGAATCCACAAGTGCAGGCAACGTCCGCGATTTGATCTCAGGTTCCTTTGATTGGGTGATCTTAACGACAGGAATCGGAGCCAGAACGCTTGCCGACTCGGCTCTAAAGAACGAGGTGCATGAGGATTTTATAGAAAAATTAAGAACCAGTCGTCTGGCCATACGAGGCAAGAAAACAACGGACTGGATGAAAGAACATCAACTGCAGCCGGACCGACTGGCTGCTGATGGTACGATGGCTGAGCTGATGAAGGAACTGAGTGGGGAGCCGGAGCGGGGAACCGTATTTCTTCAAGCATATAACCTTGACGATGCGAAGTGGAAATTGACCCTGGAAGAAATGGGTTATGAGGTTTATCTCTCTCAGCCTTACTCATTTGAACCACCGAAAACAGCCAATCTTCAGGAATTAAAAATGGAGATTTTTGATCAATCCGCTCAGGCGGTTATATTTACAAGTAAAACACAAGTGAAAAATTTATTTGAGGATAAGGAAGATCAGGAAACCTTAATTCGCAAGTTTAATGACCAGGTACTGGCGGTTGCGGTTGGGAAAGTAACAGCGAAAGAGCTGGAAGATCAGGGAATTACTGAAGTTCTCCAGCCGGAAAATCAGAAGATGGGGGCCATGGTGGTTAAACTGAATCAATACTTTAAACAGCTGACCCAAAGTTATTAATCGATTTTTTACAGGAGGTGGATTTTTTGCCATTAGAGGTTATGAACAGCCCATTTAATCAGGATCAAGCGGATCTGTTAAACCGTTTACTGCCGACGTTGAATGAAAAGCAGAAGATATGGCTGAGCGGTTATTTATCCAGTGCAGCCACTGAAGCTGATACGGCGGTTCAAGTCCCGGAAGCGGGCGGACAGATCCAGGAAACAACAGTGGAAGCGACGAGAGAAATTACAATCTTATTCGGATCTCATACTGGCAATTGTCAGGCGCTAGCTGATGAATATGCAGCTAAATTAAAAGAGCAGGACTATCAAGTTACGGTATCATCGATGGATGATTTCAAACCGAAAGCGCTCAAGAAAGTAGAAGATCTGCTGGTACTTACGAGCACACATGGAGATGGGGATCCACCGGATAATGCCCTTTCTTTCTACGATTTTCTATTCAGCAAACGTGCTCCGAAACTGGACGGTGTGCGATTCTCTGTTCTTTCTTTAGGGGACAGTTCGTATGAATTCTTCTGTCAAACAGGTAAAGATATTGATCAGAAGCTTGAGGAACTCGGAGCAGAGCGGATTTATCCTAGAGTCGACTGTGACCTTGACTTTGAAGAACCGGCCGGTGAATGGTTTGATGGCGTACTCGCTTTATTAAATGAGCAGAAGTCGGCAGGTGGCAGCCAGACTCCAACTGGCAATACCCAGACAGTTCAAGCGGATGATACGCCGGTTTATTCCCGTGCCCATCCTTTTCAGGCGGAGATTCTGGAAAACATAAATTTAAATGGACGCGGGTCCAATAAAGAAACGCGTCATCTGGAGCTTGATTTGGAAGGCTCAAACCTTTCTTATGAACCAGGAGACAGTTTGGCGATTTTCCCGGAAAATGATGAAGCGCTTGTCGATCAACTGATTAAGGAAATGGACTGGAATCCAGAGGAATCCGTGCCGATCAATAAGGACGGGGAAATCCGTTCCTTAAGAGAAGCGCTCCTTTCGACGTATGAAACGACTTGTTTAACAAAACCTTTACTTGAAAAAGCACAGACACTGACGGATAACGAACAGCTGAAGGAGCTGCTTGAGGATTCTGAGCAGTGGAAAGCCTATATTTATGGGCGGGATCTGCTTGATTTTGTTCAGGATTTTGGTCCGTGGAAAGGGACCGTGCAGGACTTCATCGGTATCCTCCGTAAAATTCCTGTCCGCCTGTATTCCATTGCGAGCAGTCAGGCCGCAAATCCTGAGGAGGTTCATCTGACCATTGGTGCTCTGCGATATGAGGCCCACGGTCGCAACCGGTTAGGTGTCTGCTCCATTCAGTGCGCTGAGCGCGCGAATCACGGCGATCAGCTGTCTGTTTTTGTCCAGAAAAATCCGAACTTCAAACTTCCGGAAAATCCTGAGGCACCGGTGCTTATGATTGGAGCCGGCACAGGGGTCGCCCCGTACCGTTCCTTCCTTGAAGAACGAGAGGAAATGGAAGCACCCGGAAAGAACTGGCTGTTCTTCGGCGAACAGCATTTCGTGAGCGATTTTCTATACCAGGTCGAGTGGCAGCGCTGGTTAAATGAAGGCGTCTTAACGAACATGGATGTTGCTTTTTCACGTGATAACGAAGAAAAAGTTTACGTGCAGCACCGCCTCCTTGAGAAAAGCGCAGAAGTCTATCAATGGCTCCAGGACGGGACGTATGTGTATGTATGCGGTGATGAAAAGTATATGGCGAAGGATGTTCATGAAGCTTTAATCACGATTGCTGAAAAAGAAGGTAACATGTCCCGTGAAGATGCGGAATCTTATATCGATAAATTAAGAAAAGAAAAACGCTATCAGCGCGATGTTTATTAATAGAGAAGGGAAAGGAGCGATAGGATGAGTAAAGAAAGAGACAGTCAGCAGCATGGTCCTCCTAGTGAAATGGAAGGGATTAAGAAAGAAAGCCGGTATTTACGGGGCTCGCTTGTCGAGAGTCTGCAAAATCCAATTACCGGCAGTGTGCCGGATTCAGATACAAAACTGATGAAGTTCCACGGCAGTTATATGCAGGATGACCGGGATGTGAGGCAGGAGCGTAAGCAGCAGAAGCTTGAGCCTGCTTATCAATTTATGACGCGTGTCCGCTTACCGGGCGGAGTGGCGACGCCGGAGCAGTGGCTCGTGATGGATGAGATTGCCAACACGTATGGCCATCATACACTGAAGCTGACCACCCGGCAGACGTTCCAAACGCACGGCGTGTTGAAATGGAATATGAAAAAGCAGATTCAAATGATCAACGATTCGCTGATGGATACGATTGCTGCCTGCGGCGATGTAAACCGAAATGTCATGTGTAATGCGAATCCTTATCAATCGGATATTCATGGCGAAATATTTGAATGGTCGAAAAAGGTAAGTGAACACTTGCTCCCGCGCACGCAGGCGTATCATGAGATTTGGCTGGATGGAGAAAAAGTGGAAGACAGCAAGGACGAATACGAGGTCGAACCTATTTACGGATCGCTTTATCTGCCGCGTAAATTCAAAATCGGAATCGCCGTACCGCCTTCCAATGACATTGATGTCTATTCCCAGGATCTTGGTTTTATTGCGATCGTGGAAAACAATGAGCTGAAAGGCTTTAATGTGGCTGTCGGCGGCGGTATGGGGATGACACACGGCGACACGAATACGTATCCGCAAGTGTCACGTGTGATCGGATTCTGCGAGCCTGAAAAAATTGTCGATGTGGCTGAGAAAATATTAACGATCCAGCGTGACTACGGAAATCGGTCGGAAAGAAAAAATGCCCGGTTCAAATATACGGTGGATCGCCATGGACTTGACTGGGTGCGTCAGGAACTTCATGACCGCCTCGGCTGGGAACTTGAAGAAGAGCGTTCTTATACGTTCGACCATAATGGCGACCGCTATGGATGGGTTGAAGGCGATGGTCTATGGCATCTTACGTTATTTATCCAAAACGGACGTATCAAGGATTCCGAGGACAATCAGGTTATGGCGGGTCTTCGCGAAATTGCGAAAGTTCATGACGGCGAATTCCGTCTCACTCCGAACCAGAACGTGATCATTGCGCGCGTGGAAGAAGAGAAAAAGCAGGAAATAGATGAGCTGGCAGAACAGTACGGCCTGACTGACGGCCGCTACAACTCAGCCCTGCGCAGAAATTCGATGGCTTGTGTCGCTTTTCCAACGTGCGGACTTGCGATGGCGGAATCAGAACGCTACCTGCCATCCTTAATTGATAAAATGGATGATGTGATTGATGAAGCGGGTCTTCAGGATGAGGAAATTGTGATCCGAATGAGCGGCTGCCCTAACGGCTGTTCACGACCGGCGCTCAGTGAGATCGGTTTTATTGGAAAAGGACCTGGCAAGTATAATATGTATTTAGGCGGAGGTTTCACAGGAAATCGTCTGAATAAGCTGTATAAAGAAAACATTGGCGAAGAAGAGATTCTAGGAACGATCAAACCGATGCTGTTCGAATACGCGAAAGAGCGACAGGAGAATGAGCATTTCGGGGATTATGTCATTCGCGCCGGCTACATTGAAGAAGTGCAGTCCGGTCTGGATTTTCATCCTTAATATAGAGCAATAATAGCAATCAAGCTGGATCCGGTGGGAGCCAGCTTGATTGTTTATTATCAGAGTAATTAAATTAGACCGTGAACACGTGCGTGATTTTCGCTTTAGGGTTTTTAGCTAAATAGGTTTTTTTAGCGGTTTCCCGATGAGGCGCGTAGATGGTTGCTTTTTTTATAACGCCGCCGGTTACCTGGTGATAAATAATGTATTTTCCGTTCATATAACTCCATCCCATCTCAGAGAATTTTTATTCGTATCTAGTATGGGTAGATCGGACTGAATTTATAACTAAGGTTTATTATAGGGTAATCCAACAGTAAAGCTCCCGTTACTTGATGACTCAGTTTAGAGATATTTGGGTTGAGAGGACAGTCCTGCGGGGGATGATTTCGCTTTCCGTGGGCATGTGGTAAGCTTCCTCAGGCTTCGCCTTCCGGGATCTTACCGATCATGTTTATCCCACAGGAGTCTCCATCATCCCCCTCCGGACTTGCCAAATCAGAAACTCGAAATCCTGCAAAAATGCATCCTATAATTAACCGGAGAACAAAAGAACATCTAGCTTATTTAAGTGTACAATCCCTGATATATAAGGGTTTTAGACTTATCCAGAACGATCACCTCACTTATAGAAGTGTCCGTTTCAATCCGTTGATGAGCGGCTTATGTCTCGAGTGTCTGGGTGATGGAACTAGACGAGTTGTTTCCACATCCATCCCTCCTCTATATGAAGTAAAGGACCAAAAACATCTCGAAGTCGATTCTTCAACTATCCGGCCCTATTGTGTAATAAGTCTTCGATATAACCGTCCATGACTTTTACAGAGGCTATAGGTATGTAAGGAGTTGAATTGTCTGATGATAGGCCGGTGTAGGGGTTTGAACGGTTCTTCCGATGGGAACATATCTGTGAATTTAAAAAGGAGTGGAATAAAATGGGTAAATTTATACAAGTAGAACAGAATGTTAACGTATTTGTAGAAGATATAGGCGAAGGACAGCCAATCGTTTTTATCCACGGCTGGCCATTGAATCACAAAATGTTTGAATACCAGATGAACGAGCTGCCAAAGCAAGGCTACCGCTTCATTGGCATAGACCTGAGAGGGTATGGCCAATCGGACAAACCCGCATCTGGTTACGATTACGATACCTTTGCTCACGACATTAAAGTCGTAGTTGAGGAATTGAAGCTCGAGAACTTCTTCCTGTTAGGATTCTCCATGGGCGGACCAATCAGCATACGCTACGCTTCGAAGTATGCGAATGATCAGCTGGCTCAATTAATTCTGGCCGGAGCTGCAGCACCAAGCTTCACTCAGCGTGACGGTTATCCATATGGCATGAAAAAAGAAGACGTGAACGGACTCATTTATGCGATTCAAAATGACCGTCCTGCAGCCTTAACGGAATTCGGCAGCAACTTCTATTATTCCCAAATCTCAGAACCGCTTAAAGAATGGTTCCTTGGCCTGGCTCTTGAAGCTTCTTCCTATGGTACCATTGCAAGTGCTGAATCGCTTCGTGATGAAGATCTTCGCGATGAACTCAGCTCCATTAACGTTCCTACACTGCTGCTGCACGGGACCAATGACGAAATCTGTGATTATCAATTTTCCAAACAATTAGAGGAAGGGATCGATCAAGCAACGCTTGTTTCCTTTGAAAACAGTGGTCATGGTTTGATTTATGACCAGAAAGAGAAGTTTAATGAAGAACTGCTTAAATTAATTAAATAAGAAATGAAAAGGGCGATTTCTTACGCAGAAATCGTCTTTTTTAAAAATCCATATTCTGTCTTTCCAAAGTCATAGTTGATATACTCAATTTAACGACAAGGAGAAGGGAATGAAGTGATATGTCGAAACCAGTGATTGGCTTTATTGGAACAGGCGTAATGGGGAAAAGTATGGTACGCAATCTGATGAAAGCAGGTTTCCCAGTACAGATGTTTACACGGACGAAAGAGAAAGCTGAAGAATTGTTAAGTGAAGGGGCACAGTGGCAGGAAAATCCGGCTGCGCTTGCGAAAGAAGCAGAAATAATCATTACGATGGTAGGCTATCCAAGTGATGTGAAAGAAGTGTACTTCGGGGAAGATGGAATTATACATAATGCAAAAGAAGGAACGTACGTGGTCGATATGACCACCTCTTCTCCACAGCTGGCCGAAGAGATATACGAAAAAACAAGGGACCGCGGTCTTCATGCTTACGACGCTCCGGTTTCCGGGGGAGACACAGGGGCGAAGCAGGGAAAACTAACAATTATGGCAGGTGGAGAAGCTGACCATTTTGAGGAATTACTTCCCGTATTTCAAGTGATGGGAGAGAATGTGGTGCTTCAAGGGCCGGCAGGAGCGGGCCAGCATACGAAAATGTGCAACCAAATTGGCATTGCTTCCAATATGATGGGGGTGGTCGAAGCCATTACGTATGCTGAAAAAGCCGGATTAGATCCAAAAACGGTGCTGAAGTCAATTGAATTCGGAGCTGCGGGAAGCTGGTCGTTATCCAACTTGGGACCACGAATGATCAATGATGATTTTGACCCTGGCTTTTACGTAAAACACTTTATTAAAGATATGGAAATTGCCATTCAATCAGCGGATCAGATGGAGCTGCCGGTTCCCGGCCTTAAGCTTGCAAAATCGCTTTATGACGAACTGAGTAAAGCGGGCGGAAGCAACGATGGAACACAGGCGCTCTACAAATACTATAAAATGATGGCCGCGCAATAATGGAGTAAGGAGTCTCTGGAGATCCCAGAGACTCCTTTTTATAGGCCAAAAGTTTTTTAGCTGGTTTTTTGTGGAATTCGGAGGATATTGGGTAAAAAGGAGAGAGGGGATTGTATGTTATTTGATGGGTGGAACGGTGTGATACGAATCATCATCATGGCGCTTACCGTTTATCCTGCGTTAATTTTTATGCTGAGAATATCAGGTAAACGAACATTATCAAAAATGAATATGTTCGATATGGTCATTACGGTAGCGATTGGTTCGGTGGTCGCATCCGTCATGTTATCGAACAAAATGACGATTGTAGAGGGGCTTACTGGACTGGGCATGCTGATTGTACTTCAATTTGCCGTAACATGGCTTGAAGTACGGTCTGAAGGATTTACATCTCTTATCAAAGGAGAACCTCAGCTTCTTCTGTATCATGGGCAGTACATGGAGAAGGTCCTTAAGAAAGAACGCGTAAAGAAAGATGAAGTAAGGCAGGCCATTAGAGCAGGTGGTCTGGCATCCGTAGAAGAAGCAGAAGCTGTTGTACTTGAGACGGATGGAACATTTTCCGTGATTAAACACAAACATCAGAACGGCCAAAGTTCCCTGAAAGACGTTGAGGGATGGAGTAGAAATAGTGAATAAGGAAAAAAAACCCACCTCAGGTCATCCAGATTCTGGATGACCTGAGGTGGGTTTTTTTGGTTATTACTCAATTTGTATTCGAGCTGAAACTTTTGGAGATTCGCGTGGTAATGGGATCATATTTTTCTTTTTGGCTATCAGGATAGGTGATCGTAAGGCTATTAAGTTGGCTTTCACCAAGATAGAACTTAGAGTAAGTTATTTGGTCTCCCGATTTATAAGATAAAACAAACCAGTCATCTGTCTTTTTCTGATAAGCGATATTTTTAAGTTCAGCAGTAGCCTCATTATAATAATCGTCAATATCTTTCGAGGGGTCCAAGACGTGAGCTCCATAAGCGGTCAACTCGAGACCATCATTGCTATAGAGCTCTACACCATCTCCATTTGTAGGAGGAGGAGCCATCGATAGAAAGTCTGGGTATTCAAATGAGAAACCAAAACGCTCATTGCTATAAGTGGTGTAAGTCATATCTGGTTCTTTCTCCTGTTCTTTTTCTGTTTCTTCTTCATTAGAAGGTTCAGAGGCGTCGTTCTCCTCATAAGACTCCTCTTGTTTTGCTGACTCTTCCTGGTCTGGAGAGGTTTCTTGTTTAATTTCTTTATCATTCTCTGTTTCTGACTCTTGGGCAGATTCCTTTGCACTCTCCTCAGCTTCTGAAGCCTCTGGTTCAGGTTCTTTTGTTAGTTGGGAATCTTTACTTTCTTCCAGAAGACTTTCCAGCTCGTTTTGTAAATGACTTAGCTGCGACTGGTAACTTTGAAGAGAAGGGTGCTTCTCCAGTTTACCTTTCAGCTTCTCATAAGTTTGTTTGGCGTTCTCCGTGTTGCCTTTCTCGATATCCTGCTCCAATTTATGCAAATAATTTTCCAAAGAAGCTGTTAATTCCCTTTCCTTTAGAATTTTTTCTTTCATTTTTTCAGCTTCTTTTTGAACGGTATCTAATCCCTGATTCACTTCCAATACCAGCTCCAAAGAAGTTAACGTCTGGTCATAGGCTTGCTGATTATAGGATTCATTGGCCTCGTCCATAGCAGTTGCCTGCTGATAATAAGCGTTTGCTTCCTTGTCATCCTCCTCCTGCTTAGCCCGTTCAAAGTAAACGGCAGCTTGATGATATTCTTCATTCCCAAGACTTTCGATGCCTTGATCCATCGCTTGATCATATTCCTCATTGGAACACGCTGATAATAGAAATAAGGTCAATAAGATGCTATGTAAATATTTCTTCATACAGGTTTTGGGCCCCCTTCCTTGGTTTTCCATTTTATCAGAAATAGAACTTTTGTACGATCACTTTTAGGGGATTTTATGGAATAACTTTCCACCTCAGGTCATCCATATTATGGATGACCTGAGGTGGAAGGTTATGGGGGAATTTAGTCGAGAATTTCTGTTGACCAATTCGGTCAATAGGAGTAAGATGTAATTGACCGAACTGGTCAACAGATGGGAGGGAAGGTATGGAACCAAAATTCCTTGCTTTAGAGCAAGAAAAACAGGATCGTATTTTAAATGCGGCTATGAAAGAATTTGCTCAAAATGGATATAAAAATACATCAACCAATAATATTGTAAAACAAGCTGGTATATCGAAAGGGCTTTTATTTCATTACTTTACCAATAAAAAAGAATTATATTTAACGTTGTATGACTACTTTGTTGAACTCTTTTTAAAGGAAATGCAGCTGAAAGTCGATTGGGAAGACAAAGATATTTTCAGCAGGCACCGGCAGATCGCTGCTTTAAAAATCAAGCTTTTTCATCAGTATGAGCATATATTTAACTTTCTTAATGCAGCTATGAGTGAGGATTCACGGGAGGTTAAAAGTGAACTGAACAGCCGCAAAGAAAAATTTATCAACCATAATTACCGTGAAATGCTCCAGGATATAGACAGGTCAAAATTCAAAGAAGACTTAGACGTATCCAGAACCATCGAAATCATCATCTGGTCAATTGAAGGATTTGCTTATAAGCAGCAGGCTAAATTTAAAGGCTTGAGTATTGAAGAAATAGATTTGAAAGAAACTTTGCGGGAGCTGGATCGTTATATTGAAGTTCTCAAGTATTCTTTTTATAAGTAAAACGCTTTTACAAAAAAGGAGGATGGATCATGTCTGTACTACGTACTAAAAAGCTCACCAAAAAATTCGGCGATTTCAAAGCGCTCGATGGAGTGAATATTGAGGTGAATAAAGGAGAGGTGTACGGTTTTATCGGTCCGAACGGAGCGGGTAAATCTACGACCATTCGTGTTCTGCTCGGTATGTTAAAAGCTACAGAAGGAGAAGCTGAAATCTTCGGAATGGATGCCTGGAAAGATGCTGTGGAGATTCATAAACGTCTGGCTTATGTTCCGGGAGATGTGAATCTATGGCCGAATTTAACAGGCGGAGAAGTCATTGACCTTTTTGTAAAACTGAGGGGTGGAAACCCATCGAACAGGAGAGATCAGCTGATCGAGAAGTTCGATCTGGATCCTTCTAAAAAGTGCGGAACTTACTCGAAAGGTAATCGTCAGAAGGTAGCCTTGATTGCAGCTTTGGCTTCTGAGGCGGATCTTTATATTCTCGATGAACCTACTTCCGGGCTCGATCCGCTTATGGAACGAGTCTTCCAGGAAAGCGTAGCGGAGCTTAAAAAGGAAGGAAAGAGTATTCTGTTATCGAGCCACATTCTCTCGGAAGTCGAAAAGTTATGCGACCGGATTGGTATTATTCGTCAGGGACAGATGATTGAAACGGGGTCCTTAAAAGAGATGCGTCATTTAACGAGAACTCATCTTCTGATTGAAACGAAACAGCCCATTCCTTCCTTAGAAGATTTCCCTGGCGTGCACGATGTGAAAGAAAAAGATCGTGCCCTTTCGTTCCAAGTGGATACCGAACAGCTGGACGAGGTGATCAAGCATATCAGCTCCTACGAGGTTGTGAAGCTTGAGAGCGCTCCCCCAACATTAGAGGACCTGTTTATGCGTCATTATGAATCCGGAGGCACAGGAGACGGAGGTGAAGCGTAATGTTTAAGCAAATGTCGAGTAAAACAGGGGTGCTCAGCCGCTTTCTACTGCGGCAGGACCGTTTCCGAATACCTATCTGGCTGCTGTCGCTTTCCGGAATTACCTTGCTGACGGCCCAGGCCTTCACGGGGTTATATGCTACTGAAGAAAATCGACAGACCATAGCCCAGACCATGGTTAATCCTGCGATGACCGCTATGGTTGGAAAAGGTTATGGCCTTGATGATTATACGTTCGGCGCTATGCTTGCCCATCAGATGCTGCTTTTCACTGCAGTTACCGTAGCCATTATGAGTATCTTACTCGTAGCTCGTCACACCCGTGCAGAAGAAGAGGATGGTCGTCTTGAATTAATCCGTTCCCTGCCTGCCGGACGCTTAGCGAGTCTGAATGCTACTTTAATTGTGGTGATCGGAGTCAACATCCTGCTTGCGCTTCTGACAGCTGCCGGCTTGTATGCATTAGGAATAGAAAGCATCGATTTAGCAGGCTCTTTCTTATATGGAGCAGCGTTAGGCGCTACAGGAATCATATTCTCTGCCATTACCGCTTTTTTCTCTCAGTTGTCCGAAAGCTCGCGTGGAACGATCGGCCTGTCGTTTGCAGCACTAGGCGCAGCTTACTTTATTCGGGCTATTGGAGATGTGAGTAATGAGACGCTTTCCTGGTTATCGCCTCTCGGCTGGGTTACAGGTACGGAAGTGTATGTCAATGATTACTGGTGGCCGGTACTGCTGACTCTTGGAGTATCTCTTATTCTTATTCTGGTGTCTTTGTATATCAATTCCATTCGCGACCTGGATGCAGGCTTTTTACCATCAAGACCTGGTAAAACCAGAGCCTCCGCTGCCCTGCAAAGCCCTATAGGACTTGCGCTTCGAATGCAGCGTACCGGAATTATCGCCTGGGCTGTCGGCGTGTTGTTAATTGGTGCTTCTTATGGATCAATCTTTGGTGATTTAGATACGTTTTTTGAAGATATGGAGATTATGAAAGATTTATTGAGTGGATTGGAAGGCGGCTCGTTAACGGAGCAGTTTATTGCAAAGCTGATGTCGATTATCGCTATGATCTGTACAATCCCTGCACTTATGGCTGTTTTTAAGCTGAGAGGGGAGGAGAAAAAAGGGCGAACGGAGCATTTATTAGGAAGAGCCGTTTCACGGAACCGGCTGCTTGCAAGCTACATGCTGATCTCCTTAATCGTTGGGTTTGTCATGTTATCCCTCGCAGCCCTTGGCCTCGGCTCAGCAGCTATGGCGGTATTGGAAGATGGACCTTCACTCGCCACCATCTATGGTGCTGCGATGGTTTATATGCCGGCTCTTGGGATATTCATTGGGCTCGCTGTTCTTTTGACAGGCTTACTGCCGAAATTTACCGGCATCACATGGCTGTACCTTGGCTATTCCTTTTTCGTAGTTTATTTAGGAGGAGTTTTTCAATTCGATGAATGGGTAGGGAATCTGACTCCGTTCGGACACGTCCCTGAAGTTCCCATTGAAGATGTAAATTCACTCGTGCTTATTGTGCTCACCATAATAGCTGCCGTCTTAATGATTGGCGGATTTATCAGCTATCGGCGTCGTGATATACAAGGGTAAAATGTCCATTTAAAAGACGCTTTTCTATATGAAAAGCGTCTTTTTTTTATTGACTCTTTAAAAGATTATGGGTGATTTTTCAGAAGAGACTTATTACACAATAGGGCCGATTAGTTGAAGACTCAGTTTCGAGATATTGTGTGGAGAAAGGGGCTCCAGGGAACGGCTAGCTTTCCGCGGGCATGTGCTGAGCTTCCTCGGGCTTAACAGCCCTGCGGGATCTCACCGATCATGTTCATCCCGCAGGAGTCTTCACCGTTCCCTTCCGCCCCTTTACGATTATGGGGA
>NZ_JAIVAL010000006.1 GCF_020171985.1 Halobacillus halophilus | reverse complement strand
TCGGTAAGATCCCGGAAGGCGAAGCCTGAGGAAGCTTACCACATGCCCACGGAAAGCGGAATCGTCCCCCGCAGGACCTTCACTCTAACCTAATATCTCGAAATCGAGTCTTACAGTAACCGGCCCTATTGTGTAATAACACTTATTAAATACAACCATAAGCTATAACCGATCCAAAAGGTCTAATCTGCCCCCATGGTATTCATATGGTTACTATTCAGAAAATACTTTTGCGATAAGGATCGCTAAAGAGAAATAAACATGATAGTATAACTTATTTGGACTCTTCATGAACGTTGAACAAAGAGGTAAGCTAAATAATGTAATCTAAGGAGGAGATCTGATTGAACCTATTTTTCTTTATTACAGTAATAGTTGCGCTGACTTTCATTTTTCTATATTTTGTACTCCAAATTGATTTAAAAAAGAAGCAATTAGAGTTGGAAGAAAAGAAACTGGATTTGGAGAAAAGAAAGTTCGAACATGGCAAAGATGGACTGGAAGAAGAAAAGGATTTATAAGATGTTAGATAGGGGCATGGACAGAGCGTCAATTTAGCTCTGTCTTTCTATTTTCCGTCCTCATCACCACCTAGAGGTAGTAATTAATTCCAATCTCACAAAATCTAAGTATGATTCTATTTATTATGTTAAAGTAATTTAATATTAGACTCCAGGAGGGTTTTAATGGATTTAATGCTTTTCCTTAAAAGTAATCATTATCATTCTATCTCTTATACTAATGGCAGCGGGCAAATGACGACCCAGTCCATAACTGCGTTTAGTAATGCTCGGGAACTACTACAAATTCTTAATATAAAGCCTGAATTAATTCAATACTTCCCCTACGAGGCAGAACCTTATTTAGTCCTCACGGAAGAAAGTCATAGCATTCGGATCAAATTACTCGCAAGTTCCTCTTAGAATCAAATTACGTACACAGTTTGAACTTCAAACGCACCCTACAGTACTCAAGGACCTCTTTGGCTGCTGCGCTTACATAACATTTCTTCTCTTCTCGTAAAGATCCTTTCACAGTAAGGTTCCCCCTACTCATTTCTGCTTCGATGCGTAACTCAGTAGAGACTATCAGAATTTGAAATTATTATTCTACTATACTAAAATGAAGTTCCTGCTGTTGCCTCTCTTACCTTAGAGAGGAGGAAAAATTTGAAACAATATGAAGTGGGTACCTTGATAAAAAATTACTGCAAGAAATGCCATCATCACGAACAAACCATTATTAAGATCGCACCCAAGAACTTTTCAGAAAAAGTAGTCAATACCTTATGGACTCAATGCACAAGATGCGGAGAGCACCATACTCGTCTAACACAAATCAACGAGTGATACGTAAGAACATCGTGTTACACATAAAAAATGTGCCAGAGCTTAAGTTCTGGCACATTTTTTATCGTAAATAGAAAAGGTCATCTCTTATTATGAATATTTATGGACCCTGACTTCAGGATAGTTTTTTAAACAACTGGTACATACTTTCCTCCATATTAGCCCTGTTAGAAGGGACCTCATCTAAACCATAACTCACCAGTTCGTTCTGATAAATTCCAACCATTTTACTTGTTCGATTATTCAACAGCGATTCGATGGAAAACGCTCCCAGCTGGCTGGCTAAGATACGATCGATCCCTGTAGGGGCGCCCCCGCGCTGGGTATCACCTAAAACGATTAAACGAGACTCCACTCCCGCCTGCTCTTTTAATTGACGTTTGAAATCTTCCCCATTTATAATACCTTCCGCAATGACGATAATGCTGTATCTTTTTCCATCACCAGCCTTCAGTTGTTGAACAATATGATCGGCATCCTCTTTCCAGCCTGGAATTAATATTTTCTCAGCGCCGCCGGCCAGTCCAGCGTAATACGCTATATTTCCTGCACTCTCCCCCGCTACCTCCACAATGGAAGTTTTTTCATGGGACGATGCGGTGTCCCGAATGCGGTCTATGTAATGGATAATGTTGTTGAGCGCTGTATGAAAACCTATCGTGTAATCCACCCCTGGAATATTACTTTCAATGGTGGCAGGGATGACAACACAAGGTAAATCGTACTTATCGAAGGCCCGGGCGGTTCTTAAAGCCTCTCGGCCGCCAATGATAATCAGCGCTTCTATATTTTCATTTTTCAAATTCTTTATTCCTCTTTGCAGGCCTTCCTCCGTGTAGATTTCTTCACTTATAGAAGACTGAAGGATGGTTCCTCCCCGCTGCATGATCGACCCGACCGATGCTTCATCCATTTTCTCGAATAATTGATGAATCACACCATAAGAGCCATGCTTGATTCCTACCATTTCCACGCCATGATAGGTACCTGATCTCACAACTGCTCGGATGGCAGCATTCATCCCTGGAGCATCATCTCCACTTGTTAATACACCGATTTTCTTCATAAATGCTTCCCCTCCTTGTTTATTTGTCATTCCAGCTCTTTTTATAGGTGGTACACATTCAGTATGAGGGGTGTTCAGATCCCTGGAAGCTATAGCCTGACACAGCTTATCACTACTTTTTCCTGGAGTTATAAATACTCTATTCCCCAAAACGACACCAATATTATGAATAAGTGGATGAATTTATTGATAATGCTATTTAAACACATTTCCCTACTAATATGAAATGCAAATTAGAATGGTTTCAAGTACAGAAATACATTCGTTTTGACCACTCCCTCCCCCTCCATTCGTTAACCTTCAGCAGCTACGGGCCTCGTATGGAGTGAAATGGTTGCCACCCCGAAGCATGTGGTTCCTTTTTAAATCCTCTTTTATCCAAACGGCAAACAATTTTTTCATAGAAATAGATAGCTTTCTGTTGTAACCCATCACAAATAGTGATACTATACTATTCAGTTAAATAGTGTGTCACATTAACCCAAAATCAATAGAATAGTGTGTCACATTAAAAGGGCTATCCTCCATATCAAAGAAGACATACGGGAGACCTATACTTACACAGGCCGCCTCATCCGGCTGATTCTTTTACAAGAAGAAAGGAGATGGATAGTGACTACAAAAGAAACCGTCTATGTTGTGTCAGATTCAATCGGCGAAACCGCTGAATTAATGGTAAAGGCTGTCGCAAGCCAATTTTTTGGAAAAGAAGTCGATATTAAACACTTTTCCTATGTTGAGGGCAAACAGGATATAAATAATGTGATTACGAATGCGAAGTATAGTCCTTCCATCATCGCTTACACCATTGTCCTTCAGGATTTAAAAGATTACCTTGACCACAAAGCATCAGAAGAAGGAATTTTGGCTGTCGATTTAATGTATCCTCTGATGGATGCATTTGCTCAAACTTTCCATATGCAGCCCCATCAGAAGCCAGGGCAAATGAGAAAGCTGGATGAGAACTATTTCAAACGAGTGGAAGCCATTGAGTTTGCCGTGAAATATGATGACGGCCAGGAAGTACGCGGCTTGAAACAAGCAGACATCGTCCTCATTGGTGTATCCCGAACATCCAAAACCCCGCTTTCTATGTATCTAGCAAATAAACAATTCAAGGTCGCCAATGTACCTCTCATCCCAGAACTTCCACCTCCTCAGGAACTTTTTCAGATTCCAAGAAAAAAATGCGTTGGCCTGATCATCTCACCTGAAAAGTTAAATAACATCCGCCAGGAACGATTAAAAAGCCTTGGTTTAACCAACGCAGCAAACTATGCCTCGCTAGAACGAATTTTTGAAGAACTGGAGTGTGCGCAAAGTGTCATGAAAAAAATCGGCTGTCCGGTCATTGACGTATCTAACAAAGCCATTGAAGAGACAGCTGACGTCATTTTAGCCATGTTTAATAAAAGGGGGAGCTTAGCCTAATGAATAACCAATTTGTATTCCTGTTTGATCAATCGGAAAACGGTAAGAAGGAACTCCTGGGTGGAAAAGGCGCGAATTTAGCGGAAATGACCCGGATTGGTTTACCCGTTCCTTACGGCTTTACCATTACGACAGCAGCTTGTAACGCTTATTACGAGGCAGGACAGATCATTTCGCCAGAAGTCGAATCTCAGGTACTAGAAGCCCTTCACACCCTTGAAACTAAAACAGATAAACGATTGGGTGATCCAGCCAACCCGCTTCTCGTATCGGTTCGTTCAGGTGCCGTACACTCCATGCCAGGTATGATGGATACTGTTTTGAACCTGGGAATGAATGATGACACCGTAGAAGGAATGGCAGAGCTTACGAACAATCCGCGATTCGCTTATGACTCCTATCGCCGGTTTATTCAAATGTTCAGTAATGTGGTCCTGAAGGTCGATAACTTCTATTTCGAACAACGCTTGGAAGATATCCGTGAAGAAAAAGGCTACCAATCCGATACCGAACTAACTGCTGAAGATTGGAAACAGGTGATTGCATCATTCAAATCGATTGTGCTCAAAACTGCAAAACGCAGCTTTCCTGAGGATCCTAAAGAACAACTCTTCCTTACCATCAATGCCGTGTTTGATTCGTGGAATAATCAGCGCGCTGTTTTATACCGCCGGCTTCACGATATTCCCGGCCACCTTGGCACGGCGGTTAATATCCAGAGCATGGTATTTGGAAACATGGGAGATGATTCTGGTACAGGTGTCGCATTTACCCGTAACCCATCCACCGGTGAGGCCAAGCTTTACGGAGAATATTTGATCAATGCTCAGGGTGAAGATGTTGTGGCAGGGATCCGTACACCGCAGCCGATTGCCAGTCTTCAGGAGGAAATGCCAGGTGTTTATCAGCAATTGGTCGATACGTGTGATCTATTAGAAAACCATTACCAAGATATGCAGGATATAGAATTCACCGTTGAACGCGGGAATCTGTTTATCCTCCAGACGCGGACTGGGAAACGGACCGCCCAGGCAGCCATTCGAATCGCGGTTGAAATGGTTAAAGAAAAGATTATGGATCAACGAGAAGCGCTGCTGAGGGTGGATCCTGATCAACTTGGGCAGCTGCTCCACCACCGGATCGACCCTGACTATCAACGACAGCAGCTGGCTGCAGGTCTTCCCGCTTCCCCTGGAGCTGCAACAGGCCAGGTTGTTTTTGACGCGGATGAAGCGGAAGCGCTATCTAAGGATGGAAAGAAAGTGATTCTCATCCGACCTGAGACGACACCTGACGACATCCACGGCATTGTGGCTGCCCAGGCGACCGTTACGAGCCGCGGCGGAATGACGAGCCATGCCGCTGTTGTAGCGAGAGGGATGGGAAAAGCCTGTATATGCGGGTGCGACTCCATCAAGATTCATTTAGACTCCAGACAATTTATCGCAGGTTCTACGACGGTGAACCACGGGGATACGATCACGATTGATGGTTCAACAGGAGAAATCTTCCTCGGTGAAATTCCCATGATCGAACCCGAGCTTTCCGATGAATTCCAGATTCTGCTTCGCTGGGCGGATGAAGAAGCAAAAATGGGCGTCCGGGCAAACGCTGACAATCCAGTCGATGCGAAGAAAGCCCTGGAATTTGGAGCAGGAGGCATTGGACTTTGTCGCACCGAGCATATGTTTATGGATGCCTCACGCATCCCTACGGTACAACGTATGATTCTATCGGAAACAACCGCCGAACGTAAGGAAGCCCTCGACCAGCTCCTGCCTATGCAGCAGCAGGATTTTGAACAAATATTTGAAACAATGCAAGGACATCCGATTACCGTGCGCTTATTAGATCCACCTCTCCATGAGTTTTTGCCGGATAAAGAAGAATTGCTCGTTGAGGTGACAAAACTGCAACTGACCGACCCTCATTCATCAGTACTAGAGGAAAAACTAAACCTCTTACGAAAAGTACGGTTATTAGAAGAATCGAATCCAATGTTAGGACATCGGGGCTGCCGCCTGGGTATGATGCACCCTGAAATTTACGAAATGCAAGTCGAAGCCATTTTTAACGCGATGGCTAACGTAATGGACAAAGGAATAAACGTCACTTCCGAAATTATGATTCCTTTAGTCAGCCATGTGAATGAGCTTAAGAAAATGCGCCAGCTGGTGACGACAATTGGTGAGCAAATCCAAAGAGAAACAGGCAAGTCATTCGATTATCTGATTGGAACCATGATTGAAACACCGCGTGCAGCCTTAACAGCCGATCAAATTGCCGAGGAGGCAGACTTCTTCTCTTTTGGAACCAACGATTTAACACAGACCACGTTTGGATTCAGTCGCGACGATGCAGAAGGCAAGTTTCTGCAGCATTATGTAGATCGTGATGTGCTAAAAAGAAATCCATTTGTTTCATTAGATCAAGACGGTGTAGGAAAGCTAGTGGAGAGCGGTGTAACCCTGGGACGTAAAACAAAGCCTAACCTGAAAACAGGGATTTGCGGCGAGCATGGTGGTGAAAAAGAATCGATCCAGTTCTGTTTTAATTTGGGCTTGGATTATGTAAGCTGCTCCCCTTTCCGTGTTCCTTCTGCACGCCTGGCAGCCGCTCAGGCAACGATTCGCTATGAGCAAATGAATTCGATCAAAGAACCTCAGTACAATTAAGAAAATATCATTTGACTAAAAGAAACTCTCCACTACTTTACATAGTGGAGAGTTTTCATTTTTAGTGAAATATAAATAAACGTTTCCTTACATTCTCAAGACGAGCAGGAGCTTTTTAAAAAAAGGTAGACTTTTCCCTTTCCTACATCCCTTTTAACATCTCTTCAATTACATGACTGGAGTTCTTAGCCGCTTCTTCCACAAAGTTCTCCTGAATTCCAGCCGCTTCTTCTCCTGCATCATCGGAAGCTGAGCGAATGACCACGTATGGGATTTCATTTAAGTAGGCCACCTGTCCAACAGCGGCTCCTTCCATCTCCACGACATACGCATCAAATGTTTCATAAATCCATTCCGTTTTGTCTTTGCTTGCAATAAATTGGTCTCCTGTCGCAATCGGACCCTTGAATACATCTACATAGTCAGGAAGATCCTTTGTGCCTTTCTTAGCAAGCTGGATCAGTTCCTGATCCGCTTCGAAATACCTGGTGTCCATGTATGGAATCTGGCCCGGCTTGAAATCTTTAGCCGTTTCGTCCATGTCATGATGCACGGTCTTAGTAGAAATCACGATGTCTCCAAGACCTAGATCAGGATGGATTCCTCCCGCTACTCCTGAGTTAATCAATACATCCGCATCAAATTCACTAATAAGCATTTGGGCTGCAGAAGCCGCATTCACTTTCCCAATTCCAGACTTCACAAGTACAATCGGCTGACCGTTCAATGTTCCTTCGTAAAAGGTTAACTGACCTTTTTCCGTTGTTTCTTCCACTTCCATATCCGAATGAAGAATGTCGATTTCTACTTGCATGGGACCTATGATCCCGATCACCTTTTCTTCTTCCTCTTTATCAGCCGCTGCTGCGTCCTCGGGTTGTTCGCCGCACCCCGCCAGTAAGAAAACGAAAAGCAGACCTCCAATTAAATAGCTGATCTTTTGTGTTAAACTCATCTTTATTTCTCCTCTCCCTACATAAAAACACGAACATTATGTAATTTATTTTTATTAATGTACGTGTTTTATTCTACACAACTCAGCTCCCTTTGCCAACCTTTCTATTCAGATTTTTAAAAACGAATATTCAGGTGTCAAACCAGGATGGCATGTCAAAGTTCAAAAACTGGAAGGATAACCTATAATCCCAAAAGTGCAGAGACGCTACATTCTAGTGATAGCAGACCATCTATTAAACCTTTACTTTTCATCTCTATCTAAACAAGGTATGGTTAAATCATGAAAATTAAAAAGGAGTTGGAAGACCAATTATGGCTTACATTCTTTTACTTATCGGATTTGGTTTATTAATTAAAGGAGCAGATCTATTCGTTGATGGATCTTCCAACATCGCCAGGCTCCTCCGTGTGCCGCCTATCTTAATCGGGTTAACGATTGTGGCTTTTGGTACAAGCTCTCCTGAGGCAACCGTCAGTATTCTAGCCGCTTTACAGGGAAATGCTGAAGTTTCGCTGGGGAACGTGGTCGGAAGTAACATTTTCAACATCACATTAGTGGTAGGGATCGCAGCCTTCCTCTATCCCTTAATGGTCGAAAGTGAAACGACCAAAAAAGAGATCCCGTTTACTTTGCTTGCGAGCGGAGCGTTACTCGTCCTGATCAGTGATATAGAGTTACAGGGGTTAAGTGACAACTCGCTCACACGTAGTGACGGCATCATCTTTTTATTGTTTTTATCTATTTTTATGTACTATGTGATTGAAGTCGGTCTGAAAAGTCGAAAGGATTCACAAGAGGAACCCCTTCCCTCCAATATTAAGTGGGGAAAAAATATTGGGTTAACGTTAGCCGGATTAGCAGCCATTATTTTTGGCGGGGACATGGTCGTCGACAGCGGTACAGCCATCGCCTTAGATCTTGGAATGAGTAAAACGTTAGTGGGGTTGACCATCATTGCAATCGGCACATCGCTACCTGAACTGGTAACCTCCATCTCCGCTGCCTTAAAGAAAGAAAGCGGAATTGCGCTGGGTAATGTAGTAGGGAGTAATATTTTTAATATCTTATTTGTTCTTGGGGCTTCAGCTGTCGTCACGCCTTTACCTGTGAACGGAAAGATATTTACCGACGTGATGATCATGATTGCCTTGAGCTTGTTGTTGCTTTTATTCTCGAGGACTCATTATAAGATTGGAAAAAGAGAAGGGTTTATCCTTCTGACGATGTATATCGTTTATCTGGTATTTATTATTTTGAGAAATTGAGAATTCTATTTTCTATGGTTCAGAATAAATAAATAACAAAATAGGAAGCTCCATTTCCCGTTAAAATGGAGCTTCCTATCTTTTATGTTTCTCGTATGCAGGCGCATTTCTCATCCCTTCACTCTTCCTCTTTATTCTGCTCTAAATCAAGCCAATATTTTACTTTATCTCTAAAGAAGAATGATAGACTCAGGAGAATTACAAGTAAAAGGACAGCCGCCCCGATAATGAGTGGATCTCCTGCCATCAAGCTTGCCCCAAGCGTTCCATAAGCAAATACCCCGGGCAGAATTCCAATCCATGTAGCCGATAGATAGGTAGAGAAACGCACCTTCGTCATCCCTGACAGGTAGCTCAGCATACTAAAACCCATAAGAGGGAAAAGCCGTAGCAGTAGCACAAACCAGAACCCCTGTTTGTTCATTCGTTCTTCTGCTCTGGCAGACCAGGAATATTGATGTAGTTGAAATACAGCTTTCCCGAAAAAACGTCCGATCAAGTAACCCGTAGCTGCTGCCCCGCCCGCTCCGAGCCATATATATAAAGTCCCCGGCCAAACACCATAAGCTAAACCGGCACTCATCGACAGGATCGGCGCAGGAAACATCATAAAAGGGGCAGCCATATAAGCTGCTATAAAGATAAAAGGTGACCGCCAGCCAAAAGCCGTGATCATTTGCTGGATATCATTCGGAGTGATATGCCATCTGAAATGAATGAAATAAACCATCGTCAAGATTAAGATTCCAAATACTATTATTCTTGAAGTATAATTTACCCGGCTCATTAGCCTCCACCTTCTTCCCCTTCTGACTTCTATCTTCATTATATCGTTTTTTTCCTCGCTATTTGTAAGAAAAAAAACTCCCGGACATCGATGCGAATCAGACGGAAAATTTTTAAACCTTTCCTAATCTGTATTTACTTATCTCGCTGACCATTCAGTTTAATACTTCTATTTCTTACCCTAATAAATAATGTTCCCTGCCCATGACCAGTTTCCTTTATATAGTTAAATAGATGATATAATCTTTAAACAAATTTCAAGTAAAACCCAGTCATAAAGACTTGTAGAATAATTATATATATGTATTATTTTCAATCATATCCTGAGAATAATGGAGTTTGAACAGGTGAAGGAGATTAAGATGCAAACAATTTAAAGAGAAGCCCCTCAAAAATCCAGAGAACATTTGAGGGGCTTCTTAAATTTAGTTATTCTTTTTAAATCCAGTACATTTATGTTTTACATTCTTCAAGACCCTTGTCACAGAGCTTTTGGATGATATCAAATAATGCCGCTAGACAATATACACGATCATTAATATTGAGTTAACGTATTGGTTACTAACATTACTGTTACGATTATAGCGTAGATAATACCTCCCAGGTACGGGTTTCTTGTTACTCGATAGATCTTACGAGTAATAATAGCCGCCAGTGGAATAATTATAATAATAGGGAAAAGCCAAATCCCAATAATACTGGATAAATTAGTAAAGTAAACATCTCCTTCTATAAAGAAATGAACATATTGAATAACTACAATTACTAGAGGCCCTATCCCATTAAATAAAGCCATTAAAGCTGTATTTATCCATTCTCTTTTGCCATTAACTACGTAATTAAAACTATTGACCGCAATAGAATTGGCAACATAAAAAAGCAAGTAGAACGGAAGGTATTTTAAAGCTATTAATAGTTTATCGGGAGAGAACGCTTTAATAGCAATAACCCATATTCTGTAATCTGTAGTAAAGAAGTAATCAGCTATAAACACAAGGCCAAAAGCCGAGGATACCACTATTAAAGATAAGAGAATCGTTTTCCATAAGGTGTTCCACGACAGAATAACTCCAGACTTTTTCAGGTCCAGTCCATCTTTTTTTGAAAATAATTTGTAAGATATGAACAGAATAGCTAAAGTAACAACCCCCATTACTGCAGACCAAATCCCGATATAAAACACGGGTGCTTGTGGGAAGAACGCGGGTCGGTTTTCCATACTCCAGTTATATAGAGCCAAGTACGACCAGCCAGAAATAACAGCTGTAACTATCAGGCCTCCCCAGAACCACAGCTTACCAACACCTCTCGGGGCTTGCCCCGGTGCCGCCGGTTCAGAAGCTTTCAATGATTTAAACACATTAGTATTCAACATCACTTTGGTAAAGCTAACCACAAACATAAAAAATCCGATCAATCCTAATAGATTAAAAAATACTTTCCATTGCCAGATTTGATTTGAAGATTCAATAGACTCAGGAGCACCGATTGATTCATCAAAATAACCTAACAAGCTGGAAACGACATTTTTTGAAAAGTGGTTCCAAGGGTGGATTTGAGTGGGATTATATATAACCCGCATTGATTCTTGGTTGTTTATTTCCTTTTCATATACTTTATAGCTTTCACGTTCATCACTTATATTACTTGGATCCGCTCCAAAATGTAGAAAAGATTGTGCGTAATCTGTATGAATGTATTCTCTTGGCGGGGTTACATTTCCACCTTCTTGAATACTACGGAAGAAGAACTCATCATATTTCGCAGCTACAATACCTACATCACGACTTCCGTAAACATTCGTGAATGCTTGGTCGCCTGTTCTTTGTGACCAATGTAAAGGCTCTCCCGAGGCGTCTGTATACATGGCGTCATTTGCCACTAAAAGCACAGAAGAAATCAACCGTTCATCTTCTGGTTTTTTATTATCCGTTAACACAGACCAGTTTGCTGCTCTCGCTCCATTGGAGTGACCGGTCACTCCAATTTTTTCCTTGTCCACGTAAGGAAAATCTGCCATTAGTTCTACTGCATCATACATGCCTGTACCACGAACAGGCCATTCTTCAGGCTTAACGGGGTCTGAATTTCCGTGACCGTACATATCAATGGAAACAACAACATATCCTCTTCTTGATAACTCAATATTATTTAAGTCTTGCATTTCCCTGGTGTTATACCAACCATGACTAGTAACAATACCTGGTGCTGGATTTTCTTCTGAAACCCCCTTGGGTTTAAACAACAATGCGCTCATTAAATGTCCAGAAGGAGTCTCCCATTCCATATCTTTAATTTCGACATCAGTACCAGAAGTTTGAAATGAATAGGCTCCAATCATACTAACTAAGCATAAAACTAAAGATATCACTAAGTACTTTGTAGATTTTTTAACTTTCCTCACTTTCCCAGCTCCCTTTTATTGTAAATAAAAACACGTTTAATAAGCACTCCCTTCTAAAAAAAGGGTGGCATAATTAAACGTGTTGTCTCCTAATCTCCTACGTTTTACTATTAACTTGTTGGAAATGAATGTAACATTATTTGAAAGCGCTGTCAAAATATACAAGATATTGACTAAATATGATCGGGTCGACTAAAGAAACGACTAGCCCCATCATGGGCAAATCGAAAAAGACAGGTTCGTTAGGAAAGTACGCTTCCCGACATCGGTGCGGCTCAGACGTAAGCGTTCTTAAAACTTTCCTAATCTCACCGCTTCCGGGCATAAGGTATAAAATATCCCATATAAAAAAGGACCCCGCCACGGGTCCTTTTTCCTTTCTTTACTTCCACTCGCGAATTCCGCTTAAATCATGATATACACTGTCAGGCTGGATATCCAGCTCTTCTGCTGCAAGCTCTTTTCGATTAATCCAGGCGGTATTAAATCCAAAGCTTTTCGCACCTATAATATCCCATGGATTAGAAGACATGAATAGCACTTCTTCTCTTTTTACATCCAGTCTCTCTAAAGCATGGTTATAAGCTGCCGGCGTAGGTTTATACTGCTTAATTTCATCCGCGCTGATCACTTCACCAATATACTCATTGATCGAGGATTGCTCAACGAGGGGATCAATCATATTAACCGAACCATTCGAGAAGACCACAAGTTTTTTATCAGAAAGCTCTTTCAATACACTTTCCACCTCTTCAAAAAGCTCCAGTTTTAAATAAGCGTTCATCAGACGCTCTTCATTTTCTTCCGATAGCTCAACACCATTCTCTTTACAGGCATAATTCAAGGCATCTTTCGTAACCTCATCAAATGGCTTATAGCGTTCCACCAGTTGTCTTAAAAAGAAATACTCCAGCTGTTTTTTTCTCCATGACTGGCTGATATCGTCACCTTTATCCGGAAAAATTTCATTACATTCTTTTCCCACAGAATGAACATCAAATAATGTGCCATAAGCATCAAACACCAATGCTTTAATCATCCAAAAAACCTCCTAAACTATTCTTCTAAGAGGTTTCCCTTCAGCGGAATTTGAAAACTTAAAACCAGGAAAAAGGGATTCATTCAATGCCAGACAAGACAAGCTAAGCTGACGTTCCCAAAAAACCATGACAAGAAACTTATTGGAGAACAAATAAAAAGTAGACACTTCCAAATCCTACAGCCCCTGATAAAATACAAATTGAAAGAGAAGACTCTTTAAGAGCATGCACAAATATTTCGCACACCGCTATCATCACCATGATCGCTATCGTTATATTCAAAATAAAGGCTAACACATAGGGAATAGTTATATGGAATACTCCCCCAATCAAGGAGCCCAAAGCAATTGGGAAAACAATGACTCCCGTAAACAACATCAAAGCTCCAATACCATATCCCGCCAGAAATAAAGGGGTAAAAATAATGATTCCTTCCGGGATGTTATGAACTATCAACGTTACCAGCATAACCGTCCACAATTCTTGGTCCATATCGGTCCCTAAAACAACCCCCATCGGGAAATTATGTACAAACATCCCCGCTGTTAGTAAAATAACCGTTCTCATAAAGAGGTCCTGTTTCGGGCTTCTGGTAATGATCGTTATATGATCAATCAAATGATGAATATACCAAAATAGCAAAACACCTGCTGTCACTCCTAATATAAAAATCAGCCCACCTCCAAGTTGGAGACTATCGGGTATCATTTCCAAAGCAGCCATCCCTAAGATAAGACCAGTTGAATAAGCGAAAACAAAACTAACCTTACATCCTTTCAGAAACCACGCAAACAATCCCCCCAGGCCAATACCCGTCCCACAAGCTACTGCGCTTATCAACCAAATGGGCAACACATTTCACCTCACACAACCATTATTGGCTATCCAAAAAGCTCCTATATAGATGACATATGATTGACGTGAAAGCTTCATGCTTGTAACATGTATATATGAATATGTGCGCATGTATTTGTTTTAACGTTCTTATTTCAGCAATTTTTCATAGTCGTTGGGATAAGTATGGTTAAAATGTGAACAATGGTTTTAAGACAATTATTAAAGGAGGTTAAACAATGGGGCACGACCACTCACATGGAGCAAATAAAAAAGCGTTATTGATCAGTTTTATCATTACTACCGTTTATATGATCATAGAGGCAATAGGCGGTTTCTTAACGAATAGCTTAGCCTTATTATCTGATGCAGGACATATGTTAAGTGACTCTGTATCTCTTGGCGTCGGCGTATTAGCCTTCGTTATGGGAGAAAAAGTAGCCAATTACAGTAAAACTTATGGATATAAACGATTTGAAATTCTAGCCGCCTTATTTAATGGCGTTACCCTGGTGCTGATTGCTTTATACATTTTCTATGAAGCGTATAAACGTTTTATCGAACCACCTGAAGTAGCATCTGTCGGGATGTTAACGATCGGTATCATCGGATTGATCGTTAATATCGTGGTAGCGTGGATGCTAATGCGGGGAGATACCGAACACAACTTAAATTTAAGAGCCGCATTTCTGCACGTGCTCGGTGATTTGTTAGGTTCAGTTGGAGCCATCATAGCCGCCCTTCTTATCATGTTCTTTAATTGGGGATGGGCCGATCCATTAGCAAGTGTGATTGTAGCGGTATTAGTTCTCATTAGCGGCTGGCGGGTAGCCAAAGATTCGGTACATGTTCTTATGGAAGGTACACCTAAAAATATTAACTTCCAGGAAATTGCCGAAACTATTCAAAGTACGGATGAGATTGAAGACATCCACGACCTGCATGTCTGGAGCATTACCAGTGGTCAGAATGCACTCTCCTGCCATGCCGTCGTTACACAAAATCTTACCATTCAAGAATGTCAAAACGTATTAAAGCGAGTCGAAGAGCAGCTCCGTGAAAAAGGAATTGGACACATGACGATACAAATTGAATCAAGTGAACATCCACATGAAGATTCCATTATCTGTTCTGATCTTAAAGAGGATCATCACGACCACTCTCATTAACGCCTGCCCCTCGGAATATGGTTCCGAGGGATTTTGGCTATTAGATGGTCAATATTCGAAGTCATGTTCGTTTCGAAGGCTGAGACTATGAATCTATTTCTTTTAAATCAAAAAGGAGGTCCGATTATGGAGCCATTTTTTGTATCTGTACTCATTATGGCCATGAGTGTCGCAGGAGCATTTATAGCTTTTATCGTCATTCTCCTGAATCGGAATAAAAGAAAGTAAAGGCTTAAGTCTCTCGGGAGTCAATGAAACTCTTGAGAGACTTTTTTGGCGGCAGATCATGGCCCTCTTATCCATTCGTGGTATATTGAAAGTGAATGGAGTTGAAATGATGACAAACACAATGATCCATGTTGAAAGATTAGTCAAAAAATACGGGAATATGACCGCCGTGAATGGCGTTGAATTCCATGTGAGTGCCGGCGAAGTGTTTGGTCTTCTCGGACCTAATGGAGCTGGAAAAACAACCACAATTGAAATGCTGGTCGGGCTCCGTAAACCCGACGACGGAACAGCTATCCTGTCCGGTTTCGATATTCGTAAGCAAATCAATAAAGTGAAAGAGGTTATCGGGATCCAGCTGCAATCCACTTCGCTTTTCGAATTGTTAACGGTTCAGGAAATTATGCAAATGTATGCAAGCTTCTACCCTACTCACGTCTCTATCCCTGAATTAATTGATGAGATGCTCTTAACGGAGAAGAAAAAGGATCGAATTAAAGGATTATCAGGAGGACAAAAACAGCGCCTTGCTATTGCTTTAGCCATTATTCATGACCCTGCCATTATCTTTCTTGATGAACCCACCACTGGATTGGACCCTCAAGCGAGGAGAACACTTTGGGATATCATTGAAAGTCTGAAGGTAAAAGGAAAAACCATTGTTCTTTCCACCCATTACATGGATGAGGCCCATGTATTGTGTGACCGCATTGGTATTATGGATCAGGGGAATTTAATCGCCTTAGATACGCCATCAAGATTAGTAAAAGATCTGCATTCGGACAGCGCCATCGAATTTACGCTTCCGGCTGATGAGGACGATACTTTCATTCATCAATTACCACGTATCACTCAAGTTACACGCAGGCAGGAATGGTATGTCGTTTACACCGATGATCTTCAAGTAACATTGATTGGTTTAATTCAACATACCCAGGAAAAAAACATCCAACTTCAGGATTTACAAACGAGAACAGCCACACTCGAGGACGTCTTTATACATATGACCGGAAGGAGTCTAAGAGAATGAAAGCTTATTGGCAGTTAACCTTAGCACAATTAAGGATTTTCGCACGCAATCGCCAGGTGCTTTTCTTCACGCTCCTCTTTCCCATTATTCTGATGCTGGCTCTTGGCTCTTTTCTTGGAAATAGTGGCGGCACGAGTATCTCTATGGCCGTGATCGATCATGATGAATCCTCCGCATCCAAAGAGTTGCTTTCCAATTTCGAAAAAAATGATGCCATCCAGTTGGACCAAAGCAGCAATGTGGACGAAGCATTAGATGAACTCAAAACAGATGATTATCAAGTCGTTATGGAAATACCTGAAGGATACGGCAGCCATTTACAGACCCATGCTGAAAAGAGCAAGGCACTGGACCTTCCCGTTTATTACAACGAAACCAATGCCTCCGCTTCCCAGCTCGGGTTAACCGTCGTCACTTCTGCCGTAGACCAGGTGAGTAAAAATATTGAAGACTACTCGCCGGTCGTAGCGGTCCAGCCTAAAGGAGTACGGGCGCTTGATATAGGCTACATTGATTTTCTCGTTCCCGGCATCGTCGCGATGATGATTATGAATAACAATATGAACGGAGTAGCCGGACAAATATCCGCATGGAGAGAGCGTGGAATTTTGCGGCGCATGCAGGGAACGCGTCTGAAAGCTTCCACGTTTATCGCCGCACAAATCACGGCCCGGGTGCTGTTGAATGGCTTACAGGCCATACTTGTGCTGGTGGTAGCGAGTTTACTTTTTAACGTTCAAGTGAATGGCTCGTGGCTTGCCCTGCTCACGTTCGTCGTATTAGGAACACTCGCATTTATGGCTATAGGCTTTATTATCGCAGGGCTTGCTAAAAACCCGGAAAGTGCAGGCCCAATTGCAGCCTTTGCTTCGTTCCCGATGCTATTCCTGGGCGGCGTATTTTTCTCCATCAACTCGATGCCGGAATATCTTCAGCCATTCGTCCATGTCCTTCCGATTTCTCATTTAAGTACTGCTCTTCGCGAAACGATGAATGTAGGTACACCTTTTCTTGGCTTATGGCCCCACTGGCTTACTTTAGTAGCCTGGTTAGCTGTCGCTTTTACGATCGCCAGCCGAACGTTTAAGTGGGAATAAGAGAGAGCAAGCTGTCCAAATATAAGAAAAAAATTGAATATCCAAATACCAAAAAGGTCAATCCCGCTTGGAGATTGACCTTTTTTATTACCAATACTTTTACAGAAAAAACTTAAGAAACGTTATAGGATTTGAAGATGCCCGTGGTTTCATCATTCTGCAAAATCATTTAATTACTTTTGAATAATGGTTTTCTCATAACTTTATCTCGAGCTGCCAATCCCTTGGTTCCCTCTCATAGATCTCCCGGTTAATCTCTTCAGCTAGGCTGCACCCTCTTTTCATATAGAAATCTTGAGTTTCTATGGAGGGATGAGCGCCAATGTAAAGCTTTTCTGCTCCCAATTCTTTTGCGACTTTTCTTACCTTTTGAAAAAGCTCTTTTCCGATCCCTCTCCCCCGGTGTTTTTGATCGATGTGGAAATAAGATAACTCTCGATAAACAGCACTTTCTCCAAATTCTACGGATTCAATTACTGCAAAACCGATAATCTCTTTACTATCCTCGACAAGGTGAACGGAACCACCGTTTGCAGAAACATTAGAAAAATGTCTTACAATCTCTCTTTTTTGGCAGATAGACCAGTTATCTTCAAAATGATCAGGTTTTTCAAATAACCCTTCATTGCAATTGACTAAGACTCGATCGGTTTTTTGGTACCTTTCAAAAGAATCAAGCATGGCAGGATTAATATCTTGAACTTTCAGTTGGTAGATCTTCACACACACAGCCCCCTAAACCTTTACCAAAACATCTGGTCTAATATTTTCAGACTCCCCCGAAAAGAAGACCTTTCTTACATTCATCCTTGAACACTCTCTACAATACGATCCACTCGGTTCGTCCAAAAATACCGCCAAATTTTAGGATTCCAACTGCTTATGAAGCTCTCCAGAAAGTAATTCTACCCAACTGGCTCAAATCGTTGAATCGCTGAACCCTGTCTCCACTCTCGAAGATATGAGCTAACCTAGAATACCTTAACGATTCCGGGACTTCCCCTGAATTACATTAAACTCTGAAACCAGAACCCAAGTCCTGTGCCAATGTAGTTTCCAATTATATACCCGAGTGTACCCACAAGAAGAATGGGCACAATCAGTTTATTCCAGCCTTTTGCAATTGCCATGGCAGCAGCTGTTGTAGGGCCGCCCATATTGGCGTTACTTGCAAGAAGTGTTTCTTCTAAATTGAATTTAAACAGTTTACCCAAGACCAGTGAGACTAGCACATTCATGAGCACAATAATTAACACAAATACCAATAATAAAGGGGATGTTGTGACGACTATTGCGATAGAAGCTGGTACCCCGATGACTACAAAGAATAAGTAGATCAGGAACGTCCCAATCTCCTGTGTTCCTTTGATGCTTTCAAATTGTCTCGGGAACAATGAAACGGCCAGCACGGTAAGGGTCGTAAGCATCAGATAACGATCGCCAATGATACCACCCAACACCTGGAAAAGGATGTTTACATCCTCACCCTCAGGAAGGATTCCGGCAAAATAATCTGCCAGATTAAAGGACACTGTAACAAGGACGAATGCACTCGCCACACTGATCGCTATATCTTTTAATGAGATTTCTTCTCCTTTCCAGAAAGAAGCAGCCTGCGTTTCATTCTCATCTCCCGTAAAACCCGATTCTACCTCATCAATGTGAGGTGTTTTAAATCTGTCACGGAAAAATGAAAATGATGGGATAGCAATCAATACAAAGAAGAAAGTCGCCATCATCATATTGTCGGCCACCACTGTAGCCGAAACAAGGTCACTTGGGGTCTGGAATTTTGCGGCCATGGCAGCAAAGTTAACGCCGCCTCCCGTGTATGATCCAGCCATCATTCCACCGATTTTATCCAGATGAGGAATCACATCTTTTAATAGCATAAACGAGAGAATGGTACCGGAGATCGTACCGATGGAGCTTAACAGAAAGATAATCAGCATACGTCCGCTTTCCTGCCAAATCTTCTTAATATTCGCCTGAAACAATAGTAACGGAATGGCCAGAGGTACTACATAATTCCATACAGCGTCATACACACTGGACTCAAGCGGGATAACATTTAGATTGGCTAACACCATGGCCCCAATTAATGCAATGATGGCTCCGGAAACTTTCGATGCCCATTTGTACTTTTGTTCTAGATAAATACTGATGGCAGCCCACCCTGTCAGAAACGACCAGAGCGCCCACGTATTGTCTGGCGATATTAACGTGTTATCCATTTTATTCACCTCTCTGTTATTTTTAAATTCTTGGAGCTCTTCCTTACTCCTCTGCCAGGCTTATCCTCATTTCCGAACAGATCTCCCAAAATGATAGCCAGCCTTTTACATAGAGGTTGTGATCGGCCGCATTTTTTAATATCTTTGGCAAATCTCTAACGTGGCAAATCGACTTTTTTCATTTTATTGAAAATTATGTATATTTTTTCATGATACTATAGTTTGGTAACGCCTTCAATAACATAACCACGGATGTGATAAGGTGCGTCCAAAGTTCAAACAATTGTTAACAACTATTAATGTTGTAAAATGCATTTTACAAGCAATAGAGATAATGGATCAGCTCCCTAGTCGTAGTGCAGCTCCTTAGTTAGGTGTTCAAGAATAACGCTCTATCCATGGTGCTCAGACGAAGCTCCCCAGTCACCCTTAAAGTCCAAACATTTTCTAGTGACCTACATATATTGTTAATTACAACGCACACTTGTGCATCCTGTGAGCTCTTTAATACAACATCCTCACGCATCGATCACCTTAGCCAGTCATCTACAAACTACTAGAGTTCATAGACTAAAAAGGAGGTAATGGCTAAGCTATGTATCCAAGTAAACGCCCAATCATTGCTATTACTGGAAGCGCAGGCAAGACAACAACAAAAGAAATGATTGCCAGTATATTAAATATTCGTTTCAACATTGTCAAAAGTATTAGAAATCGTAACCTTTCCCATACAGAACATTATGCGAAATCGATCAAACCTCATCATCAAGCTGTGGTATTAGAGTATGGCCTACTTAAACCCGGTGACATTAAAAAACATTGTACTATTCTTCAGCCTAATATCAGTGTAGTAACCAATATTGGATCTGCTCATGTAGGGAATTTCAACAGTAGTATCGAACAATTGGCGAAAGAAAAGTCAGAAATCATTGCAGGCCTGGAGCCCCACGGAACTTTGTATATCAATGCTGATGATACCAATTCCGAATTGCTGACAATTGAACCGTTCAGCGGGTCCATTAAAACGATTGGCATCAAGAACAAAGCGGATTACAAGGCTACACGCATTCGTTTCCATAAAAATGGGATGACATTTAAAGTCAGACTGAATAACAAGAGGCGCAGGTTTACCATTCCCGTTTACGGCATCCACCACATTTACAATGCTCTTTTTTCAATTGCGGTCACAGATTCACTTGGCTTTACTCCGGAAGAAATGCAAAAAGGATTCAATCATTCTTCCCAGTTTCTCAAAAACAATAGAAGATTAAGTTTGTACACTCTTACGGATCATGTCCAAGTATTAGATGATACCTGGAGTGCAAATCCCCAGGCAACAAAAGCGGCAATCGACGTATTATCAGAAATAGGAGAAGGAGCCAATATTGCTGTACTGGGAAGCATGTTGGAACTGGGAGAGCATTCGGTGGACCAGCACTTGGACGTTGGGAAACACTTAGCAAGGAAGAACGTGGATAAACTCTTCACTTTTGGTAAGGATGCCAGGCACATCGGGATGGGTGCCATAGACGCTGGTTTTCCAGAGGAACATGTCTTCCATTTTGATAAAATCAACGATATGAATCTTTCCTTACTCGGCGTCATTCAACCAGATACTACAGTGCTTGTTAAAGGATCTCATTCCATTAGAATGAATCGAACGGTTAAATTCCTCCTTTCTTCTTTTAGTAAAGCGGAATAGAGTTAACCATGTTCCTTAATTTAAGTAAGCGGGAGAAGTGAAAATAAAATGCGCAGATCCAGAAGCAAATGGAAGAAATATAAACTGATGAGGAAAGAGAAGAACCTCTCTGCACACTTACCCGAAACACATCTGCTTAATGAAGAATCTTTTAATACTATGATCGACAAATACGGAACCGTAATGATCAAACCTTCGAGAGGCTATCAAGGAAAAGGGGTCATCCAGGTATCTTGTATAGAATGGGAAGTGTATGAGTTTCACAGCTTATACAAAAAGTATTTAGTAGAAGGAAAGGATCATGCGTTCGAACATATAAGAGACCAGTATTGTTCTAACAAACCTTATATCGTTCAGCAAAGAATCCCTTTAGCACAAATCAATGGCTGCCCTTACGACATCCGTGTGATGACCCAGCGCCTGAAAAACAGTGATACGTGGGTCGTAACAGGAACATTGGCTAAGGTCGCCGCCGAAAACTTTGTCATTACCAATTATCCACAAAAAATAATTCCCTTAGAAGAAGCCCTCGAACGTTCCATGGATAGCAGGGAGACAGAAATAACCCGGTCAGAGATTGAACGGATTTGTATAGCCATAGCTGAACAGATCGGCCCCTATTATGAAAATTCCCGTACTTTCGGTTTTGACATTGGCTTAGATCAGGAAGGCAAAGTCTGGATTATTGAAGCGAATTTAAAGCCCGGTATTTCCATGTTTAAAAATCTTAAAGACTTGTCCATGTACGAAAAAATCAAAAAGTATAAAAGAAGACGACTTCACTAAATAAACCCTTGCACAAAGGGAACAGCATAACGGCTGTTTCTATGAGCAAGGGTTTTTGCTTATACTACCCGGTTCCTCTTAACAAAACGGACAAGCTAGATGGTTGAATGTCTTAAAACGCACCAATTGTTCATCAATTTGCATTCCACCTGAATCATAAGCAATTTGGAATTCTCTTAACACTTCTCTGGAAGTTAAAGGGTAATTAACACCAGGATGCTCGGCATTTAGAAGAGCGGCTACAGACTCTCTTACGAGTCCATGTATTCCTTCTAACCTTCTGTCAAAATTTATAGCTGTATTGAAATTCAATGTTGCACCGATAGCATCTCTATCAAATTCTTCACTATACATAGAACTTGGGAAATACCCTATCCATAGGCCATAGTTATTACGCCAAAAATCAACACTGCAACCTTGTAATGCTCCCATAAATTCTCACCTCCTTCATTATGAGGTAATAGTAGTTTATGGAAATAAATAATAACGGACACGGCACGATTCAAGGTTGAGCATGAGTTGAAAAACCCGAAAGGTATTTAGCATACTCTAAGGGGGATTTATAAATCTGCTCTTTTAATGATGTATTATTCAGTTTTTGTAAACTTGTATGACCGTAATTGCCGTTCACTTCCAAAAAATAAACCTTCCCATGAGAGTCTAAAATGAAATCAAGCGCTAGATCTCCGAAATGTCCTAAATGTTGATCCAAACTCTCTCCAGCTTGAATACAGGCCTTCTCTATTTTTTGTGCCGCACTTTTGATTTGATCATCATCGTATCCGTAGAACTCTCGTAACGCTACCTGTCCGGGCAGAATTTTCTCTGTATATCGAAGGTTTGTAATTACACTATCCCGTTTTGCACGTCTTCCTATATATTCACGCAGCTTCCAAAATCCCTTTGCATCTTTTTGGAGATAACCCCTGAAATCCACCTGTTTTCCATCTGATTCAAAAGGAACTCCTTGCTGAATAATATAGCGGTTCTTTTTCACTCGTGATGAAAAGAATTGCTCTGCCTCTTCCTCTGTATGAAGTTTTTCTTTATTTTGCTTTCCTTTAACAACGTTCGTCACTTCAATGGAATCTTCTTCTTTTCTAACTTGAATAATGCCATACCCTCTTGCCCCAAATCTCCTCTTGAGATAAAGAACTTGATACGTATCTAAGAGTTTCAAGAGTTGGCCTGCGTCACGGTATTTTTCTGTGTAAGGAACGAGGGAGGATGTTTCTGAACGTTTAGAGAGAGCTGAATAAAACTCCCACTTTCCTGTACCTTTGCTGTTGAAAAACCTTCCTTCTGTTATCTGCTCTAATAAGCGATACTTATCCCCTCCTCCTGCAACAGGGCGGTTAAAGACCGCTGTCGGAAAAGGAAAAATTCCTTCCACCCACTTCCCGTTTCCACTGTGCGGGTGAAACGCGTAACCTCTTACAAACTTAGCGTGTGGTTGAACTTCAGATAATGGAAAGACAATGACCAGTCCTTTAATGTTCCGGTAGTCTGTGACCCAGCGAAGCAGAATTTTCAGAGAGTAATTCGTAATCTTATTAAATGAAGAACCTCTAATAATTCCAAGGACAGGACCCACAAAAAGTTCTCTACCCTTCATATACCAATCAAAATCAAGATCATCCGGGACGGTGTATGGTTGCATTAAATTAGCAGACACCTCCATAACATCCTCTTCTAAAAATCTTGAATAGCGTACTTGGACTTCCTTTTTCAAAGATCCAAAGTTAAAAAAGATCTTCTCTCCTTCTATTATGTGGAGCAGTTTTTTGAAGGAAGGGTTTAAGACAACCGCACAATCTTCCTCCGTCTCAATTTTTCTGATATACAATGCTGCACCTTCTTCATATAAAAAATGGATTACTCATTCTCTTCATGAATGATCTATGTGTTCCTGTATGTATTTATATATGTACTTAAGGAATTAATGTCCATAGACCTGCCCATTAGTCACACGAAAGACTTAGGTTTGAATAACATATTGCTGTACTTATTATTCGTAAGGGGAGGCGTCGTATGATCAGCACAATGCGACTGAAAACAAACGAAATGAATAACATTTTGGAAATTCCCTCCTCCCTCCTTCTGAAGACAGGGATAACGTCCGGTGAGAAAACGATCCTGCGTTTTGGATCAAAGTCATGCCCAGTAACCGTTCTGCCATCCAGGAGGAGTGAAGGAACCCTTTCAAAAAACTGTGTAGATGAACTGCATTTCCCTGCACAAATGCAGATTAATTTAAAAGTGGGCGACGATGAACTCGTTATAGGCCCTTATGTAGGAATACTTGCCTCATTAAAAGAAAAAAACCTTCCAGCAAGATTAAAAAGTTGGCTGAACATCTTACAATATACTTCTCATAACGATGGCATCATCCTTGTTTTTTCAGCCGAAGGAATTAATCGCGAACAATTATGTATAAATGGTCATATCTATGATTCAGAAGAAAAGAAATGGAAAAGTGGAGTTTTCCCTTATCCAGATTCGATTTACAAACGAATGGGGCTAAATAGGAACTTGCTCAACCATCTCAAAGATCAGACCGGAAACAAGATCTTTAATGAAACGAGTCTTTCTAAATGGAAGGTGTATCAATACCTCTCCATGGAGGAAAGTCTAAAGCCTTATCTCCCTTCTACAAATATTTATAAATCCCCGCAGGATGTAATCGAACTTACTGATACTTTTCAATCTGTATTTCTGAAACCGACCCTCGGTTCTTATGGAAAAAACACGTACCAAATCAGTCCGAAGGATCCATCATTGTACATCATCAAACATAGGGAAAAAGGGGAAAACCACGAAGACATTCTTCATGCTAGTGAACTGAAGGAGTATTTGACCCACCATCTAGGCAGGAAAAAATATATCGTTCAGCAAGGGTTGAACATCACATTTCGAGATGACAAAGTCATTGATTATCGATTGTATTTGTCTAAAGATGCCTCCGGAGAGTGGCGGTGTACAGGGTGGATCGCCAAGGCAGGCGTTCCGAACAGTATCGTTAGTAATCACAGCAATGGTGGCTCAGTGGAGAACGCGGAGAAGATGCTTCAAGAATGCTTAGGTGGCGACGCGGAACGAGCCGAGGCAGCAAAACAGCGAGCTTATTCCATTGCTTGTAAGGCAGCCGCCTGCCTTGAGAAAAACTCTGGCAGACAATTTGGATATTTCGGGGTGGATCTGGCTATCGACGCCCATGGTCAATTATGGATCATTGAGATGAACCACCGTTATGTAGATGACAAACTTCCCCTTTCTATAGGGGATCGGGCCCTTTATGAAAAAATCCAGACTTCCTATTTATCTTGTCTAAGATTTTTATCCGGCTTTTAGTTAGTTGGACGGATAAGGAATTTATACAATTAAAAGAAAGGAGGGCATACGTTTGCAATGCAAACCATTGTATTCCTTGGTACTAATAAATCTGGCTCCAGTCGAGAAGCCATCGAAGCAGCCATGAAAATGGGCTATTTTACCGTTTTACTGACAGATAATTTAAAAAGACTTAAACAAAGAGAAGAATATCCTGATGTCCATCTCATGATATATGTTCAGGATTTAACAGATAAACAACTCATTAACAGACAAATCGCGCTGATTCAGAAACAAGGAAAAGAAGTTAGAGCAGTCGTAAGTTTTGTGGATCCATTAGTCAGTACAGCTGCCCAGGTTTCCATGGACTTAGGACTCTCTTCTTTGTCTGTAGAAGCCCTCTACAACATGGAAGATAAAACGAGATTCCGAAAAGTGTTAAAAGGAAATCCTTACAACCCTTTCTACTCCATTACGTCTTTGGAAATGGATTCGAATGAAATATTCAACCGCTATATAAAACGCTCCCCAACCATTGTAAAGTCACCCATTTCAAATGGATCGAAAGATGTGCTGCTAGTCAAAACGCTTCAAGAGTTTGAGAAAGCACATCGTTATATGAAAAAACGTTTTCCAAATACCCCAATCCTCCTTGAAGAATATTTAGATGGTCCCCAGTATTTGATTGAAGTCGTGGTCCACCAGGGAAACGTTCATATTGTCGCAATTATAGAACAGGAGATCTCCAAAGTGCATCGCTTTATAATCATGGGGTATCATCTACCGGCAGCCCTGCCAGCACCTGTCTGCAGGGAGCTCAGGCTTGCGGTTCAAAGCATTGCGGATGATTTAGGATTCATAAACGGAACCTGCCATTTAGAAATGAGGCTCGTCAATGGAAAATGGAAGCTCATTGAAATTAACCCGAGGATCTCAGGTGGAGCTGTCAACCGATTGATCCTCGAAGCGACAGGGATCAGTTTGGTAAAGGAAACGTTAAAACTGAACCTTGGCCAGGAGCCAGACCTTACACCAAAGAAAAACGCTTCCTCTTTCGTTCAATTCATTACGGTCCGCTCTCCGGGAAAATTGGTGAAAGTAACCGGCAAGCTCAGGGCAAAAAGTATGAGCGGCGTAAATAAAGTGTACGTCAAACCGAAAAAAGGAACCATTCTTACCCCACCTTTATCCATGGGTCATCGCTATGCTTATGTATTAACCAGCTCAGAAGATCCATTAGAAGCGAAGAAAATTGCAAAAGAAGCAGCAAAAGAAATCAGGTTTTATTTAGAACCATTATAGGGTGTTGCTCATGACTTTGATTGGTATGCTCCATTACCGAAAAAAACCTCACCATGTTAAGAAAGCCTATGCCTGCGCAGCTGAGGCCAAAATGCAGAACATAGGATTCGTTTATTTCTCTTACGGCGCGGTAGACTTCAGCAGCAAGAAAATCAACGGCTGGTTTTTTGAAGATGGTGATTGGGTCCTAAAAGAGACCCGCTTCCCGGACACGATTATCAATATCAGTGCTCCTAAAACAAAGCAGCAGTCCATCATCAGGAAAGGTTTGAAAAAGAACATTCCGTTTGTCAGTCATTCCATCGGAAGTAAGATGAGAGTTTTCAAGAAAATTGCCCAAGGGCGTCAATTCGCCAAACACTTAATCCCCACCGCAAGTCTAGAAACCCCTGACGTTGCCATATCCTTTATAGAAGAATATCAGCAAACTGTCATTAAACCACATTCCGGCAGTAAAGGACTATCCGTCCATTTTGTATCCCTTACAAAAGAAAATAACATCCAATGCATAACTGGGGCTGAAGACCATATTTATTCAATGGAGGAATTTAAACAGTATCTCTCCACCCTGATTTCTGAAAGGAAATATTTAATCCAGCCATTTATCGAATGTAAGACAAAAGCGGGGTTGACGTATGATTTTCGCTTACATGTCCAGAAAAACGAGCATAGAAAGTGGGCGATCACTTTAATTTACCCCCGGATTAGTGGAGGGAAGAAGCTGACAAGTAACGTTAGCAGCGGCGGATATCGCGGAGAGCTAATCCCTTTTTTGAAAGATGAATTTGACGATAAATACTTTGACGTTAAGCAGTTGTTGGAGTATTTTGCCATCACTTTTGCTGAGCATTTTGAAGGTCTTTATCAAAATAAATCTTTTGATGAATTAGGAATTGATGTGGCGATTGACCAGGAGTGGCGCATTTGGATTTACGAGGTAAACTGGCGGCCTGGAAGCAAAAACCGGGAGTTTTCCGTTGCAAAGCAGATCGTTCCTTACGCAAAAACCCTTGCCGAAAAAGCCAGAGAAGAAAAGGAACGTCACTAAAGGAGGAAGCCTTTTGAATACCAATCCTACTATTTTCAATGGTTTAAAATTATTAAAGCACCAGCAAGATCTCCTATGCGGCGACCCCTCCGATGTGTTCAGTGATTTACTAGTGAAATTGGCCAGAGTAGATACCCTTCCTTTTGTCCTTTACAAAGAGGGAGACCCCTCCCCTTTCCAGAAAAGATTGGACGCAAAAGGAGAGTCTATGCAAACATTCTGCTTTCGAATAGAAAATCTAAATGAGCAAGCAAACACCGCCCTTGTATCTTTCCTGCATCCATTCGACATTTATGGTGAAACAGCTGCAGGTTTAGATGACCTTTATCTTTTGAAACGGACCGCCATACTATCCTCTTTACCTTTAAATGACTTCGCTGCTGTCAAGTGTCTGGATATTGAGTTCATGAAACGGGAAATTATTATCGAACCGAAATGGTGAACCTTTGTTCACAAAAGGAGGATCCAGTGAAAAAACTACGACTTGAAGAGATCCTGCCTCCTATCGAGGGGGTCATCGTAAAGGAAGGACTTTCCTCATCTATTGATAGAGTGGTCACGCGCAGGAAATTACTGAAAGCGCAGACGCTATTTTTCTGTCTAGATCGGAATTTGAAAGATAAGAGCATCGAGGAACCCTTCCCTCCTTGTGTTATTGTCACCGATCGGGTCAGACATGTGAGGAATTCAACTGGAGACGCGACGATCGTAGAAGTTAAAAATGTTAAGGAAGCTTACAAGAAATTCTTAACTTTTTACAGAAACTTATTTTCCTTCCCTATTGTAGCCATTACAGGCACATATGGAAAAACAACGACGAAAGAAATGATCAAGCACATCCTGTTGGAAGATTACGAGGTTAAAGCGACAAAAGGAAACTACAATCTTTTTCGTTCGAATTCGAGTGTGTTGACCAGTTTCGGAGAGGAAACAGATTTCGGCTTATTTGAGTTCGGAATCGGGAAGCCAGGCAATTTAGAAAAATGCTGCCACTGCTTTGGCCCTTTTTCCGCTATCATAACTGGAATCGGAGCAGACCATATTGAACGATACGGGAATCAGCAGAGATATATGGAAGAAAAAGCGAAGATTCTTCAAGGTGTCGGAGATCATCAAGTGGCGATCTTGAATTCAGACTGTATGAATAGCCGTCAAATTGGTCGTACCTTCAATAAAAAAATTCTATGGTTTGGCGTGAAAGAAGAAGCTGATTATAAAGCAGACCATGTCAAATATTCAAAAGACGGCATGGAGTTTATGCTCACCCATGGCCCGCATGTCTACTCTGTTTATGTGCCGGGTTATGGAAGCCATAATGTTTCCAATGCTCTTGCCGCTATCGCGGCTTCTCATGCTCACGGAGTCAACTTGGAAGATGCTGTGAACCGCCTGAGAACGTTCAGACCACTTAGAAGACACCTGCAAATGATTAAAGGAATTAATGGTTCAACGCTGATTGATGACTCCTGGAATACGAATTCCGGTTCAATAGAAGCTGCGCTTACAGTACTCAACCAAATCTCAACTGGCAAAAAAACGATTGCCGTACTGGGAAGGATCAGCGAACTCGGAGAAGAAGAAGAAAGTGAACATCAAAAAATTGGCCGAATCGTCTATCAACACCACCCCGATCAATTGATCACCATTGGATCTACTGCATCCATTATAGCAAAAGAAGCATTGGAACAAGGCATGAACCCTAATAACATCAGATCCTTTAATGAACCGGAATCGGCTTTATCCTTTCTACATGAGATAGCCGATCCCGAAACCATCATCTTAGTGAAAGCTTCGATGCGGGACTCGTTTAGAAGCTTTGTTAAAAACCTTAAACCAGAAGAATAACAAAAAGAACGACCTTTCCTCCTGAGAAAGGTCGTTCTTTTTACTTTTTACATCTCTGCGCATTCCGTTACCTTGATTAGATGAATCCCGCTAACTTCTTCGCATACATCATATTGGCATAGCGGATCACATTTACTAGATTCTTATCCCCTGAAAAGGAAGCCACAAAATCATTCGGGTTTCGATGGTTAATTTCGATCAGCCACACGTTTCCATCCACATCGATCCCGATATCAATCCCAAGCTTTCCGAAAAGGAATCCGCAATTCTCTATGGACGAAGCAGCTAATAGAGCCACCTGTTCCATTTTCCTTTTGTATTCCTGGATTTTTGGTTTCTCGGTGAACATGCGAGCGAGAGTAACATCTGCATGTTCGACTTTCCCTCCCCGGTGGCGATTACTGACAATCTGGCCTTTGACTCCGTTTCTGCCCATCACACCATAATTCTTCCAACTTCCAGTTTGGTCTTTCACCATGATGACTCTAAAATCAATAATAGATCCATTAAATCTAAGATTAAGAGGTTGTTGCAATATAAACTTTTCTCCACCGAAATGCGTTTCAAGAAAATCTTTTGCCTCAAACAAACTAGCAAATGTATAGTCCTCTTTCGAATCTAGTTGAATATACTGAATCGTCACCCCACTCTTTTCCTGCTGAACTTTCGCTACTCTCTTCCCTTGCATCCCTTTTATTGGTTTGATATAAACCGCTCCGAACTTTTCGATCATCTGCTGAGCATCCACTAGATTTCGGAAAATTTTTGTCTGAGGCAGAAATGGTTTTAATTCTGCGGAATTTTTAAACCATGTGTACATCTCCCACTTATCAAAAGTGGAAGAGTTAAAGATCCGCTTTCCAATTACTGACTCGAAATGCCTGTGTAAGTCTTTCTTGAGCGATGATCTCTTAAAAATGGCCATCGGATAAGGGTAAATCCCTTTTACCCATTTTTTATTCACGGGGTTATACAGGTACCCAAAGATCATTTTTTTATCGCGGTCGATTCCATCATTGGTAAAAGCAAGAATGGCACCGCCGATCGCTTCGTATTTTTTTACATACCTGCTGAGTCTCAATCCTTTTTCGAATAATTTCTTTAACGATCTGCCTGCTACAATACCTATAAGGGGACCGACATGAATGCTCCCTTGCTTATGAATGATTTCATAGACAGGCTCTACCGGAAGCATCAACGCGCGCAGGACATCTCCCGACATGAGGATTTCATCGTCATTCACTTGATCGGATATTCTGATTTCCGCTTCACAACTCTGAAGACCGAAATTCCAAGTCATCAGGTTCTTTCCAACTATTCCCCATCGTTCGCTGTTCGACGGGTGTATAACCACCACGGCACCCGTTTCTCCTTCCTTTCTTATCCGGTACATCATCTTCATTCTCACCTCTTCTTACATACTCCAATCCAATACACATTCACATACTATGACTATCGCTTTTTTGTGCGCCTGGTTTTTAACACATCGGGCTCCTATGAAATATATATAAAAGACGATTGAAAAGCGGGAGATGATCCATGTGGAAAAGGAATATATTGGTGTAATTTTGCCAAATGGCATATACCAGTTACTTTCAGAAGGAAAAAGTCAAATCAATGTCCGGGCCTATCAGGAAGCTGGGGAGCACTACCATTTCACACCAGTATTCATGAGACTGAAAGGATTGCAGCCCGGTGTTGATTATGTAGAGGGGTTTATTAAAAAAGGGGAGACCTTTGAACTTGAGACGGTTGAGCTTCCTAAAGTCATTTACACAAGGAGCTTTCTATCAAAGAAACAAAAACGTTTCTTAGAAGATAAGAAGGTACAGTTCTACAACAAAAAAGGGATCGGACATGATAAGTACAAAATGCATCAAATTATTAGTGAAAACCCTGACTTAATTCCATTCCTTCCTGAAACCGAGAAAGCATCTCTTACAGCATTAGAAAAAATGATGAATCAGTATGATCGACTCATTCTTAAGCCTGCAAAAGGAAGCTTGGGCGGAGGGATCATGAAATTATCGAGAAGTGGACCCGAATGTTGGCATCATTGGCATTTGAAGTACCCTGTCGCAAGGCGGGAATGGTCTGAACTTACCTTTACGACCTTCAAGGATGGAATACCTGAGGTTATACGAGAAGCATTTGAGAAGAAACCATACATCATTCAGCGGCAGATCGAGCTCGCAACTTATCAAGAGAGACCTTTTGACCTTCGAATCGTTGCCCAGCGTAATCACACAGGGAACTGGGTCGTGGCAGGGATGTTGTGTAAAGTTTCTCCATCCAAGGACCAGTTTGTTACGAACATCAGTCAGGGAGGAAGCTCTCTTGATTTTGACAAAGTGTTAAAAGCGCATCCTTACCTTCCCTGCAAGAAAACCAAAGCAAACTTAGCCAATCTAACTTTAAAATTAGCCCAGCACCTTGAACATTACACCGACCATATCGCGGATATTGCTTTTGATTTCGCCTTGGATACATCAGGTCACCCTTATTTTATTGAAAGCAACTTTCGAGGACGTTATGGAAATGTAAAGTATAAAGGGAAAAGATATGAAGAATGGAAAGCGAAGCATTTCAACCCTATAGGTTATGGGAGATACTTGTATAACAAAATAAAAGATGAATCTTAAAAATAATAGTTCCCTCATCCCATTAGAGATGAGGGAACTATTACTAGAGTTTAGTTGCTGATGCTTCTACGTACGTGTACTTCCTCAGGCTGCCCTTTCTCACAAACCCGTACTTTGAATAAACAGGAAGACTGTTTTTATTGCAGTAAGCGTAAACTTTGTCAGGATCGAGCTCAGCAATTCTTTTCAGTCTATTTTCGAATAATTGGCGGTAAATACCCATTTTACGATATGATTTCAGAACTAGATCACTCTTACACTTAACTCCGTATCTTGTACGACGATAGGCACATGCACCCACCAGTTCCTTGCCATATTTGGCACCTATCCAGACGGTTCTTTTGAAATTTCTTAATTTAAGTCCTTCTTCCGTATAAGCTGGTTTTAGCATTAACACTTCAGAAAAAGACACTTCCTCTATGACAATGTCCAAATGATTCACCTCATCGAAGGTCATTCCTTTCTACTCTATTCATAAACACTTGTATGTGCGTGGACCAACGCACATCACAGGTGTCTCTATGCTATAAAATTTACCATGTCTATCAAAATACTTTTCGATAGGGGTTTAACGCTCATATTTTTTTTATTACTGTAAGAACTGTAATTCGGATATATCATATAATAATGGCGTACAGCTTGAACTACCCCCACTTACTCGCTGACGCTCCTTGAAGTTGGGGGATTCCTAAGAGCACGAACCTAACGGTTCGTTCAAATGATTAGGCTAGCCCCGTCGCACCGACGGTTGGAAGGATTCTTTGAATCTCCTTCAATATATTGAAGCTCGCATTTAGGTCGCGGTCGTGGTGGCAACCGCAATCTGGGCAATCCCACGTTCGAACAGCGAGATTCTTTACCTCCCTGTTTTGGTATCCGCACTTAGAACACAGCTGTGAACTCGCAAAAACTTTCGATACGGTTACCAACTGCTTCCCGTACCACTTTGCTTTGTATTCGAGCATAGAGGTGAACATCGACCAGCTCGCATCACTAATCGATTTGGATAGTTTTCGGTTTTTGAGCAAATTGGAAATGTGGAGATTTTCTACCCCGATCACATCGTGGTTTTTGATGATTTCGGTAGAAATCTTATGCAGATAATCTTTGCGGGAGTTCGCTATCTTCTCGTGAAGTCTGGCTACTTTAATCCGTTGCTTATGCCAATTCGAAGATCCCTTTTCCCTTCGGGAAAGGATACGTTGAGCTTTGGCTAGTTTCTTTTCGGTCTTACGTAGGTATCGTGGGTTTTCATAGATGGTGCCATTCGATAGAACAGCGAAGTCTTTCAATCCGAGATCAATGCCAACATAAGCGTTGGATTTAGGAAGTTCCTGCATATCTGTTTGAACAAGAATCGATACAGAATATTTTCCGGTCGGATGGCGGCGAACCGTCGCACTCAAAATGCGACCTTTCACTTCACGACTCTTGGCAAATCTCACAAGCCCCAGCTTAGGCAGCTTGATTTTGCGATCCTGGATGGCAATATTTCCGTTGGTGCATTTTGTGGTGTAGGACTGGACTTTGTTCTTCTTTGATTTGAACCGCGGAGGTTGGTTTTGCTTTTTGAAAAACCGTTTATAAGCGTCAGAAAGATGTTTGATCGACGTTTGGATGGCGGTGCTATCCACTTCCTTTAACCAAAGGAATTCTCTTTTAAGGTTAGGTAATTGTTTGGAACAAGTAGCGTAACTCAAACCTTTTCCGGTCTCCTTGTAGGCACGGCTCCATTCGGAGAGGAAATGATTGAAGACAAAACGAGCGCAACCGATTGTCTTAGCGATGAGCGATTCTTGGGTTTTATTTGGATAGATACGAAAGTTATACGCTTTATGCTTCAACCTTTCCACCTCCTAATCAGGAACATATGTTCTTACTTTAGGATATCACGGAAGGGAGAATATTCAAAGGCATTTGCCTTACGGCAACGGCATTCATCTCCCCCTTACCACCGGTCTTCGACACGGCGGTTGAAGAGGGAGTCTTCTGCCGATGAATGATAAATCTAACTCCTTATTGATCTCTGTACAAAGAAAAAGCCGGAGTCTAAGCCAGACTCTGGCTCACTTTTTTTACTAATCATTGCTTTCTTTCGTAAACTACATCAAAAAGATTCAAAACTTCCTTTTGACAAAGAATGGCTGCCCTTGAATAGCTTCACTATTTTGACAATATTCTATCATGTCGGAACTTGAAGATGTGCGCACCTTCTAGGTAAACGACGACACCCTTTTAATAAGTCGATAATATCCTATTAGCGTACCATTATAAATTCATGAAGGGAGCGATAATCATGGGAGTAGGATGCTTATGCGAAGTAAACGTAACTCAGTGTCCAAGTACAATAGTAGCGGGAGTCCCTTTTCAAGTGGTTTTCCAGGTTAATGTAATGGGCTTGTGCGACAATTGCCGAGTACGATGCCTCAGTGTCGTACCTGGAAATATAGAATCCACATGCACCTTAAGTGCTCCAGGAATCATACCCAATCCAGATGGAACATTGAATGTGGAACAGGGTGAAACAACCGTTACAGCAACGGTTGTAGCTGATGCTTGTCCAAACGCAGGAAATATCATTGTCGATTTAGCCGTGCGATGTCAAAACGAATCAGGAGTAGAAACATGTGAGGATTCCGCAGTATGTGTGATCAGAAATTGTGAAAACCAGCCAACATGTCCCCCGCCCCAATAAGTAATCACCTTAAGTTTTCTAATTCAGCGGAAGTGCAGCGTATCCGTATTCAATTCAAACAGGTGAATAATGCCAAAAAGCCCTTCATTAACTAAGGAGTGGCTTTTATTTTTGATAAAAAAATTTTCCGAGGGGCAGGCAATGGTGGAGCAACGTTAGTTGGGCTACGGAACGTGGAGACATTCCCTCACCCTCACGAATGGATTAGTTCAGTCTATAAAATTAACTTTGTCTACTGCCCACTACTAGTTTCTTATTCGTTGCCTTACATGCTTTTTCGTTGGCCATACAGATGCCCTCTAAGCTATAAACCTTGCCGTCTCAAACCTTATATTTTCCCTGCACAAGACAAGGTGCAAGCGCCCCTCCCTTTTTGAGCCCCACGGAAAGCGTAGCCTGAGGAAGCTCAGCGCAGAAAAAGGTCGACTAGGAACGCCACGTCATGTGGCAACGTCGCAGGACCTTTCTTCGTGCAGGGCCGGAAAGCGACTCGTTCCCTGCAGGACCTAACTTTATTACTAGATATCTCAAAACTGAGCCTTAAAGTAAGGGGAGCCTAATCTTAAAATCAACACGGTAGTTTAACTAGGCCATTAATGTAAGAACTTCAATTCGGATCCATCATATAATGATTGTGTACAGTATAAATCTTTCTCCTTATAGGTTCCTGTACAAAGCCACACAGCCGGAGTCTAAGCCAAGGGCTCTGGCCTATTATTTTTAGTAACTCAGAGAATTTCTTCCCGACTTCTCTCCGCCACCCTTTGAAAGAAGAAGATTTCATCTTTTCTAGGAGTGGTGAATACATAGGCATTTCTTAATATCAACCCCCGTTTTGTGGTATTCTTAAAGTATAATGGAAATATTTTGTCGAGGATAAGGAAGGACTCAAAAGGGGCTGACGAAGCATGGACAACTTCTACTCTTCTACGCTTGAGAATTTAGAAAAAACATTCATGCCGTATCTATCGGAATACCAGCGCTATATCGATTTTCACACCATGAGAGAAATGAAGCAGGTCAGCAAAGGGAAATTCCCTGTTTATTTCGATCTGGATATTAAAGAACTGGTAGAGATGGACAAAAGATATATATTGGATATGTTCTGGAATGGTGTCTTTTTTACCGTGATCATTCCCAAGAAATCCAATATGTTCAGAGGAACCATCGAGGTGTACGGTAAACCGCCGACCATGCTGCTCGGGCGGTTTGAAGTGGAAGAAGAAAAAGCGATATTCCCTACGTTTTATAAAGAAGAATTCACAAGAAGAAAAGGCCTTGGAGACACGCTGCGTGACTTCTCCCAGGTTTTGTACACGTATTTAGAATCCTACGTGGAGAAAAGAAAACCATTCGAAGAGGAAACAACTGCGGAACATCCCGGAGAAACGATCCTCGAAGGATGGGAGTTCCCATTTCTCGAGCAGCACCCTGATCTTCAAAAGGAATGGGCCTCCCTCAAGAAACGGACCGTAAAACAATTTAAACGAATGGAAGAGCTCGAAATTGAAGAGCAATATGCCCTGGAAACGATGATGGACAAGGACGTTCCCGACTTTATCGAGTCGTTTCAACGATTGTCGGATGAGAATAAGGAAAACCGGAAAGATGAACTGCTTGATACGATGTACGATTTGCGTAAGTTCATTGAAACGCTGGAAGAAAAAGAAGAAGCAGGTTATGCACAGAATTTTGCCAGAAGCAAGGGAATCATTGCGTCCAAGTACAATAAGGAAGACGAAAATTTCTTCTCGCGCAAGTAAAGAGATGCTATGTTATATCCGGAAACCAACAAAAGGCAGATAGGTGGTATGAATATGAGTGAAAAATCTTTCCAACGAGATAAAGAAGCTGAAATGAACCATCAGGACCTGAGAGAAGCGATGACGCTTATTGAAAAAGAAGATATCGACCGCCTGAATGACGAGGCGGAAGCGTACGCGGAAAGATTCCATTCTTCCAGAGACGACTCCCTTTCCGATGTGATGAGAGAGCTCGGGGATCTTGGTGAAAAGGAACAGCGTGTCGCAGGAGAAACGATGGAAACGCTGAAGCGCCCGGTAAACGACCTGATGACGAAAGGCAATAATGACATCCCCCAATCATTGAATGAACTGGAGGCAATCGTATCTGATCTTGATCCGAAGCGCACCGAAGGCAACGGCGTGCAGCGATTCTTCTATAAACTAAGCAAAAAACAGCCCATTGACCGCTACATGCAGAAATACGAATCAGTCGACTCGAAAATCGATACGGTAGTGCGCAGCCTGCTTTCCGGGAAAGACCGCCTGGAAGAAGACAGCGTCGAACTGCAGCTGATCAAAGAAAACGCGCAGAAGCGTATTTACGACCTGGACAAGCAGATTTATCTCGGGAAGAAGCTGTTTGAGCTTTTGAAAGAAAAAGAAGCGACGGGTGAATACGACCTGGCACTGCTTACCGAAGGAAAAGAAAAGATCATTACCCGTACAAGAAATATGACGCAGATGAAAAGTGTCTTGCATCAGAGCATTTCTTCCGTAGATATTATTAAGAAAAACAACGAAAAGCTGAAGGAATCGATTCGCAATGCCGTTACGCTGACGAAAAATATTATTACCGTCTCCGCTTCGATTCAGCTGGCTTTGAATAATCAGCGTAAAGTAATCGATACCGTGAACGGCGTGAATAAAGCGACGGAGAATATGCTGCTTTCCAACTCCAGAAACCTGAAAGAAAACGCAGAAGAAACGACCCAGATGATGGAAAATCCAGCGATCAGCATGGAAGCTCTTCAAGAGTCTTTCGATAACGTGTTCGAAGCCCTGAAAACGACCGAGCAGTCGTCCGAGCGGATTATCGCTTCGAGTGAACAGTTTATTGAAGAGATGGATGCGCTAAACGAAAACGTCCGGCAAAAACTATCCCAGTCTGGCAGACAAAAAGCGCTTCGTGACTGAAGCGCTTTTTTTGTATAGAGCGATTTATGCGATACGTGAAGATGTGAAAGGCTATTCCTGCACCCTTTCGAGTCGATTCAGCCGGAAAAGGGAAACCTGAAAAAATACATAAAACTCATCCAGATCCAAATACTACCACGAGGTGGTAAAAATGACGTTTATTATTATGGCAGGGTTTGTCCTGCCCTGGATCACTGGGATTTTTTTATATCGGAAAGCTCCTAAAATTTTTTATACGACCGCACCGATTACGGCTTTAATTGCCGTTGTATTCAATCAGGCCGGCATTCATATGGGGTTATGGAAAGTCCACCCCATGCCCAAAGTCATACTGTTAGACTCTATTTTTCTGGACTTAGGTATCTTCACGATCGCCGGAGCCTGGTTCACGTATTACTATGTCTATAGGAACATAAAACCGATCTGGGTTTATAGTTTATCCATAGGCGGGATGGCCGGTTTAGAAGGATTAGCTCTTCTAAACGGCATCTTATCCTACGATGACCATTGGAATTTCTTCTATACCATCCTGATGTATGTAGGAGGCTTTTTAGTCATTGGAGGGATTTCAAACGTCTTAAGGAGACTTCACGTTTTCCCTTAAACCCTTCTGACACTTACCGTTTAGGGTGAAAAGGATATCCTCTTCACCCAACAGGTATCTCAACTCTTCTTCGCAAAATCAAATTTAATCTTATAGTCTTCATCCAGCGTTAAAGCCGTACTGAACGGTTTCTTCCCTTTAAATCCTTTCAGCACCCGCGTTTTCTTCTTCTCACACAGCGTTTTAATCATATTTGCGGAAAGTGACTTTCCGGCCAGCCGCTTCGGAAAGCTCACTTTACAGCCGTTTTTATAATTCGAACAGGCATAAAACTTATACCGGTCGATAATTTCGCCGTTCGTACAGGCCGGACATTTCGCTACCGCTGTATTCCACTGTTTTTTCTCCCCGGTACTGCGCACGTTTACCTGTTGAATCGATTCAGGCGTTTCCTGAATAAGCTTCTCAATGAACTGGCTTGTCTGCTTAATAAACATCTGCTTCGAACCATCGCCATTGCCGATTTTCTTCAAATACGACTCCCACTTCGCCGTCATGGCAGGACTCGATAACAGCGTTCCTTCAATCGCTTCACACAGCATAATCCCTTTATCGGTAATCGCGACATTGTTTTTCTTCACTTCAATATAGTTCTGCGTTTTAATCGTTTCAATAATGCTTGAACGCGTGGCTTCAGTTCCGAGGCCTTCCACTTCTTTCAGAATTTCTACGTCTTCCTCATCATCGACGAGCTTTCCGCACGTTTTCATCATGTTGATGAGCTGTCCTTCGGTATAAGGTTTCGGCGGCTGGGTCATGCTTTCTTTAATGTGAAGACGGGCACCTACATCTTCACCCTGCTGGACCTCCGGCAGAAGGGGATCTTTGTCCTGTTTGGCTTTGGACGGCTTTGGAAACAGCTCTTTCCAGCCCTGCTTTACTTCTCTTTTACCGGTTGATTTAAAAGGCAGGTCATGGACGTGGGTCATAATCGTCGTCTCTTCATACACGTAATCACTGTGGAACATGGCCAAAGTTGTGGCGAGTACTTCATGGTAAATATTGTGCTCATCCCGGCTCAGTCCGCTTAATTTCTTTGCGGTAGGCACCGTTTTCGTCGGGATAATCGCGTAGTGCTCCTGAACTTTGCTGTTGTTCACATACCTTTTGTTCGGCTTTAATGAGGCCGGTGTAAACGATACGTTCATCGCACCCTGATAGGCATCGAGCTTGTTCACTAAATAATTGAACTCACTATTCGTGATATAGTTACAGTCCGTTCGCGGATAAGAGACCAGCCCTTTTTCATAAAGCTTCTGCATCGTCTTTAACGTGTGGGATGGCGTGTATTTCCAGCGTCGGTTCGCGACACTCTGCAGGGTGGACAGGGAATGCAGCTTAGGTGACTTCTGGTACTTCGTCTTCTTGTCGACACTTTGAATCGTTCCCTGAAGATTCTCATTTTCTTTCAGACCATGCTTGTCCATCAGGGCCTGCACCTTGGCTTTATCCTTTTCTTTAATTTTCGCTAATCCTTTGTACGAGCCTTTCTCCGCCTGAAACTGTCCCTCGATTTGATAAAAGGGTTCAGATACGAAGTTTTCGATTTCCTTATGGCGCTGGTAAATTAAATAAACGGTCGGCGACTGCACACGGCCAATGGACAGGTGCTGATTAAAGCCTTTTTTCTGCAGCAGCAGTGTAAACAGGCGGCTCGCGTTAATGCCTACCATCCAGTCGCTGATCTGCCGAGCTTTTGCTTCGTCAAACATCCGCAGATCTTTATCATTATTCTGCAGATTCTGAAACCCTTTCCGGACTTCATCCTTCTCAAGGGAATTGATCCATAACCGCTGAATTGGTTTTCCTTTGACGCCGGTCAAGCGAAGGATGCTGTAAAAAATATTGGAGCCTTCACGGTCCACATCGGCTGCATTGACGATGACATCCGCCTGCTGGAATAATTTCTTCACGGCCTGGAACTGCTCCCATTTTCCTTTCGAGACTTTTTCATAAAAACGCTCCGGCACGATCGGCAGCTGATCGAGCTTCCACTTTTTCCATTCCGGCTTATAGTCATGAGGTTCTTTGAGCTCCACCAGATGACCCACACCCCAGGTAATCGTCGCTCCGCTTGGGAAGGTGGCATCGGGTTTTAATCGAATATAGGTTTTGGATTTTTCCTGAGTAGTGAAAGCCGCAGCATAGGCTTTGGCCTGCGACGGCTTTTCAGCTAAAATGACCACGTTCGTCATGGTCTCCTCTCCTTTCTGTAAACCACGAGAGGCATAAACGCTTCCTGGCTTTGTTTCGATTCATTCAACACGGCGACGCTCCTGCTAAGGAACGTATGTTCTAAAGTGATTATACTACAAAACGATTCCACAGGGAAAATGTTTCCGTTATTCACATAAAAAAACCTCTTCTACCACACCGACATTCAGGTGGGAGAAGAAGTTTTTCCAATTAGATTAATTCTTTTACTCGATTCGAGAAATCCGTTCCGTCCATCAGCTTTTTGCCGCCACCCTGGACAAAATGCGGTTTTCCGCCTCCTTTTCCGTCAATCAGAGGCATCGCCTGTTTAGCGATATCGTTCATATTGCGATCAATCGCATCCCCGTGTGCAAGGACAAATTGCAGCTGATCTTCCTGTTCACTTACAAGGATAAGATACGTGTCGGAAGCTTCTTCAATCATCGTTTTTCCAAGTGACTGAAGGGACTGAATCGGCCGGTCTTTAAAGACGCGCTGGATTACCGGCTCTCCCTTCGTTTCTGAAATAATGTGACGCGCTTCATATTGAAGAAGTTGTTCCTCAAGCTCCGTGATCCGCTTATCCTTCTCTTTGCCTGCCTGAATGATCTCGCCCACTTCCTCGACAAGCCTCTCCTCAGGCCTTGGAACCAGCTGTTTCATATCGGTCAGAATCCGGTGTTTCTGATCAAGCTTCTCAAGCACCCGGGATCCGCAGACAAACTCGAGACGTACCTGCTTCTTGCTTTTCGTCCAGCCTAGAAATTTCACCGCCATCACTTCACCCGTGGAGGCGGGATGCGTACCGCCGCAACCGTTGTAATCGACGTATGGAATGATAACGAGGCGTACATCCCCCTCAACAGCCAGAGATTTCCTCAGCGGGTATTCATTCGCTTCACCAACCGTCATCCACCTGGACTCTATTGGAAGGTTCTGGCGTATAATGTCATTCACCTTCTCCTCGGCTTTTTGTAAAAGTTCCTCCGAAAGATGATTCGTATCTAAATCAATCGTCACCGTATCGCTTCCTAAGTGAAAACTTGTCGTCGGAATGCCGTATTGATCATCAAACACAGCTGAAATGATATGCTGTCCGCTATGCTGCTGCATATGATCGATACGACGCCTGGAATCGACACTTCCGTGCACGTGTTCTTCATTTTCCGGGAATTCTTCCTTTATGTAATGTCGCACTTCACCCTCTACTTCTTCCACATCGATTACTTCGGTAGAATTCAATGTTCCCGTATCATACGGCTGTCCACCGCCGGTCGGGTAAAAAGCAGTGGCTTCCAGTACCACGTATGGCCCGCGTTCGTCCTGCTCTATTTCGGTTACCGTAGAATCGAATTCCAGCTGATAAGGATCTTCGTAATAAAGTTTTCTAGTCATCGTTTATTCCCCCCTGGGTTGATCGTAGTTGCAATGCCCCTAGTTCCATATTCTCACAAAAGACAATTTTGCAGCCTGTCATTAGTCTTAGATTTTACCATAATGCATTGCTTCTTTACAGGAAACGAACCTTACTTATTGTTATCCAGTTCATCGTACTTCCAAGGCGTTATTCGTTTCAAAGTAAACAAGATGTCATAAGGCTTGTACACTTTTCAACATTTATGAAGATAGAATCTCACTTCGTTTGAAACTATGATAGATCCTAATCGTAAATTTAGAGATAGGAAAGGATGGTCGTTATGAAGAAGTATATCGTTTTTATAGCAAGTTTTATTTTACTTTACGTAGCTTATCAAATAACATCTGGGGTTATCTTAACTATGAACTATATTCCGGATTTTTCTACTACAGGAAGTTTTACGGCTCAAAATTTCAGCTTTAGAGATCGAAGTTATCATTTGTTGGTCCTACTATTGATCGCAAGCATAGCCTATGGTTTCTCTCAACTACTAAAAACAAAAAAATCTTAGACCGATATAAGGTATACGTTCCTTATGAGCACAACTTTGGACAGAAACTTGTGTAAAACGCTTTTTTATAAGAAGTTACTTAAGTAGAACACACTTAAAAAAGAACAGATGCTCCTTACAAGAGCACCTGTTCTTTTAGGCTGATCTCCCGTTTTACGTCTATCTACAGGATCCCCATTAAAATAAAGCCGCCTATTCCGACAAGAACGCCGTAAAGTAAAGCAGGTCCCAGGGTTTTTCGGATGACGTTTCCTTCTTCCCCTTCCATACCTGCGACAGCACTGGCTGCGACCACATTATGAACACAGATCATGTTCCCAGCTCCACCACCTACGAGCTGAGCGGCAAGCACCACCTTAATGTTCGCGTCTGTAGCTTCCGCTATATTGTACTGAATCGGTGAGAAGGTAAGGGTTGAAACCGTGGCACTTCCTGTTATAAAGGAGCCCAGTTCCCCGAGAAAAGGTGCGGCGAAAATCCACATGGGCCCGAAAGTAGCCGCCATACCCTCGGCAATATAACTTGGCATGCTCATTAAATCATTCATATTCATCCCGGAGTTACTAAATACATGCACCATAGCAAGCGTCGCCGACAATGTGACCGCGGTGATTTTCATTGTGGAAAACGATTGTTTCGCTGCCCGTCCAAAATGATTAAACGATTTTCGCTGCACAAGCAAGGCTAATAGCGCTGCGACAATCAGCACAGTTCCAGGCGAGTATAAAACGGCCCAGCTCGATGCAATCCCTTCCACGCCTAAAATATTCGACCACGATAAATCAATAGCCGTCTGCGTAAATTCTTTAAACCACGGAACAATACGTGTAAGCAACAGCAAGGCCACGACGATAATGTACGGAAACCATGCCCGGATTAGTCCCATCTCGGATTTTTCTTCGTTATCCTGGAAATCTTCCTGTTTAGCATCCGTCCATATAGTGGATGGAAGCAGCCATCCTTTTCTCGCTGTTACAGCGGCAACAACCAGACCGGTCAACGATCCGAGAATTGCTACAAATTCCGGTCCAAATAAAGTCGCATACACAAGAGCTGAAACATTATACGTGATCCCTATGAGCAGCGTCCACGGGATCATTACAAGGGCATCTTTAATTCCCTTCCCTTTACCGAAAAACAAAGTCAGCACAAGGACTAAGATAAATGGAATAAATGTGCCTGCGAATAAATCAATAAGCGTGACCGTTACACCCACTTCCTTGAAAAAAGCGGTACCCGCATCAGGCAAGGTGCTCAGTCCGACCAGTACCGGCGTTCCCACAGCGCCGAAAGCTACCGCCGTACTATCCGCAATAAGAGCGGTTGCCACTGCCGCAAGCGGCCTGAAGCCCAGCGCAAGCATTAACGGCGCCGTCACCATCGCCGGTGCACCGAATCCTGCCGCCCCCTCAATTAACGACCCGAATAAAAAGGCGACAAAAATTAGCTGAACCCTCATGTCCTGGGAAATACTCTGAAATCCCTGATTAATGCGGGTCACCGCTCCGGTGTTACGAAGGGTGTTCAATAATACGAGCGCTCCAAATAAAATCAATAATATCGTCAGGGTTTTATGTACCCCCTGCAGGATCGAAGAAGCAATTACCTGGCCTTCCATTCCCCACACGGTCATCGCTAAAATAATGACCACTACAGCACTGATGGACATCCCTTTAATCGCTGGCATTCGCAATAACACCAGCAGCAGAAAGGGAACAATCACAGCACTTAGTGCCACCAACATCAACATTTGATCTCCTCCTCTTTCCTTACTTGTTTTTCTTATTCCTCAAAAAACTTTGATTGGCAATAGTTAATACGGTCATCTGATGACCATACCATTTATGGTAAACGCTTACACAAACAATTTCAATAAATTTTAACATCGATTTCACAATTTTCTCAGAACGGTGACCTTTCCTTCGACATCGACCTTACACGAGCTAATCTGCTTCATATCTTCATAGAATGAGTGAATCAGCTTTTTATTGAAAGCGATTTCTGCTCGTGCTAGAATGAAAGAAATGAAGTCATCTGATGACCTTATCTATGTAGGTGACGTAGCTATTCAGGCTGCTTGTAGCAAGGTACATAGTGATACACACGATGCTAGAATAAGTAGACAATCCACCTCTCGCATCCAGCTATAATCGCAAGGTACCGTATCTCCTATGATCATCGGGGACCGTATAACGAATGAACGATCACTCCCGATACAGCTGCGGCCTGTTTACCAATAAGAGGAGGAATACTATGAATCATAACCACACAACGAGCGATGTGATCCTGATCGGTGCTGGCGTCGTGAGCGCGACACTGGCCACATTACTGCACAAATTACAGCCGGAGTGGCGCATCACTCTGTTCGAAAAATTAGATTCCGCTGGACAGGAAAGTTCCAATGAATGGAACAATGCCGGAACCGGCCACGCCGCTCTCTGCGAGCTGAACTATACCCCCGAGCAGCCAGACGGCTCCTTGGACATCAGCAAGGCCGTGAAAATCAATGAACAATTTCAGATTTCCAGACAGCTCTGGGCCCACCTGGTTGAACAGGGTGATCTTCAGAATCCTGAAGAGTTCATCCGCCCCTTGCCTCACATAAGTTTTGTTTACGGAAAAGATCATGTCGAATTTTTAACGAAGCGGGTGGAAGCCCTGAAAGATCACCCTCAATTTCAGGGGATGGAGTTTTCCATAGATCCCGAACAAATCAAGCAATGGATTCCTTTAATGATGGAAGGCCGTTCTTCTGAAGAGCCAATCGCGGCAACGAAATTCGACCATGGCACAGATGTTAATTTTGGAGAATTGACCCGCCAGATGCTGAAACATTTAGAGCAGCAAGACAATATCGACATCCGTTACAATCATTCCGTCGATGATATTCAACAAAGAGAAGACGGAGCGTGGGAAGTGAAGGTCCGAAACCTTCAAGAAGAAACCATCGAAGAGCATTCAGCGTCCTTTGCTTTTATTGGTGCCGGGGGCGGCGCCCTGCCATTGCTGCAAAAAACAGGCATTCCGGAAAGTAAGCACATTGGAGGATTCCCGATCAGCGGCGAATTTCTCGTCTGTGACAACCCGGAAGTTGTGAAGCAGCACCATTCCAAAGTCTATGGAAAAGAACCCGCAGGCACACCGCCGATGACGGTCCCGCATCTGGACCGCCGCCATATTGAAGGAAAAGATACGCTGTTATACGGACCGTTCGCCGGATTTACACCGAAGTTCCTGAAAACCGGCTCGATGATGGATCTGCTAGGTTCAGTAAAACCGACAAATGTGCTTACGATGCTTGCAGCCGGCGCAAAAAATACTTCTCTTATCAAATATTTGGCTATGCAGCTGAAGATGTCCAAAAAGGACCGGATGGAAGAGCTGCGGAATTTTGTGCCGAATGCGTCCAATGAAGACTGGGATCTTCTCGTAGCCGGTCAGCGTGTCCAATTAATTGAGGATACCGACGAAGGCGGCCGCGGTGCTCTCCAGTTCGGTACCAAACTGATTCACGCAGAAGACCGTACGATGGCAGCTCTTCTTGGCGAATCACCAGGAGCGTCCGTTTCCGTTTCGATTATGCTCGAGGTCTTACACAAGTGCTTCCCAGAATATCGTGATTCCTGGGATCCGAAGCTTAAGGAAATCATTCCTTCCTACGGCGAGTCGCTGGAGGATAATCCTGAACTGCTCCACCGGGTTCATGATTCTACCTCACGCACTCTACATTTAATGGAGCCTGTACAATAATAAAAGTAACTCTTTATAACAACAGAAGAACGACACAAGGAAGCATTGATGCGCCAATATGGCTCACGATGCTTCCTTTTTATTTTGAGGATTTTGGGTTCATTATGGAGCAGCCATGCTAACTAATCCGTCATGGTTATCGCAGCAAACCCCTGGCGAATAAGGAAAGATGGTTTCAAACTGAAGAGGTGAGGAGGTAATGCAGGCATACGATGCTTAAAAACATCCCGTGTGATAGAATGTGGGGTCTGATTCAAACCGCATCGCTCTTTTTTATCTACGAGGAACTTTTACAAGTGAGAGGATTCCATAGTGTTCTTTCATTTTAAAGGGGCCTGTATAAATATTGGAACTTTTTTTATCATGAAGATCTACTTTGACCGATTGGATAAAGTCTTCCTGGAAGCTTTTAATGAAACTCCTGGTCACTCTCCCTTCCAACTCAAATACAAGGGTGGAGTCAATTCTTTTAGCGTATATACCAGAAATTTTCAGCGGCCTGGTATCAAAATGTAAACAATGAAATTTCAAGCAAATTCCTCCTGTGTTCATTATAATCGTCACAGGAATATCTTAGCATTGAGGGATGATATTCACAATATTAGGTATGTATATCCATCATTAATTTGACTTTCCGAGCACCTAAATAGAAAAAAAGTACATTATCCTATTTAACCCTTGTACAAAATGGGTATATAATACCTATACAAACATTCGACATAGGCTATAACTCACACACAGAAATAAATCTTTATTCACAGGGGAGAACCTATTATGATCCTGAAAGAACTGATTTCCAATTTAGCCATCCTTGTGGCCCTCTTATTTGTATATACTCAGTTAACCAACTCTTCCCCACTGAGACGAACTTCATCAAGACGCCAGAAAATCACGGCCGGCATCCTATCAGGGATATTGAGTAACGTTCTGATGCTGTACAGCATGCCTATGGACACCGTCATCATCGATTTACGACATATTCCAGTGATCTTAATGTCCTATTACGGCGGCAGCATTCCCGCTCTGATCGCTATGATGCTGATTATTATAGGCCGATTTTTATTCGGATTTACCACCCAGGCGGTACTGGCCATCATTTTTATTGGCGGGACGACATTTTTGACTCTTCTCATTACGAGACTCAAATTGTCAAAAATGAAGAAGGTTTTCCTGGCACTAACCATCTCCAATCTTATTTTTACGATCATGTTAACGTTTCTTTCGCTTCGTATGGATACCCTAATTTCCCTGGTTCTTTCCTATTGGAGCATATCGTATCTAGCCGGCTTTCTATCTTTCTATGTCGTGGAGTATGTACGCAAAAATCAGAAGATCTTAAACAAGTACAAATCCGAGTCCATGACCGACGGGTTAACAGGTCTATACAATGTCCGCAAATTTGATCAGATCTTTAATCAAGTCTGCAAAGACGCGCAGCACAGAGATGAGAAAATGACGTTACTCTATATTGATATCGATCACTTTAAGACCGTGAACGATCGTTACGGTCACGTCGAAGGCGATCAGGTTCTGGTGGAATTAAGTCATATTTTAACCAGCACCGTCCGCTCCTTCGATCACGTCAGCCGGAACGGAGGCGAAGAATTCACTGTGATTCTCCTCGACTGCTCTGCACAGCGCGCCGAAGAAATCAGTGAACGGATCCGGAAAAGGGTTCAAAATCACGCCTTCCAATTGGCTACGGGCGAGACTATTTCCATTACGGTGTCCATTGGTATTGCCTGTTATGACGACACCACGAACACACCGAAATTACTTATAGAAGAAGCCGATCACGCGCTATACGAAGCGAAACAATCCGGGAGAAATCAAGTGTGTCTAGCCCAGAAGTTCGCGCGTGAGCCTGTATAAAGCTGTTCGGAAGTCTATTCATAGACGCTCCGGCCAGCTTTCTCTTTTATGTAAAAAGGCAACCACTTCCGCGCGTTGCAGTAAAGCACAATCTCAGCTAATCGCCGTCGCCTGTGATAAGATATGATACGTACATATTGAACCACGATTGGAGCATTCCTATGGTACAACTAGCCAAAAAAGGTTATACCTTATTTATAACTTTATATGTCCTAATGCATTTTGTAGTCTCTTTCACCGGTGGAGAAACACTGTCCCCGGTGCTTTCTATATTTGGTCTGACCGCCTTCCTGCTCGGCTATTTTTTCCTGCCGATGAAACAGGCAGCGATATCGCTGTTGCTGCTCGTCATCGCCTTGATCATTCACCTGACAGCCGGGACTTCCTTGATCGAAGCGACTGTATCCGGCTTTACCGTGATGAGCGGATTGATCGCTCTCTTACTCATCGTTCCAACGATCAGCTGGGTCCTAGAAGAAAAACCATACATTGAAGCGGTCATTAACTTCGCGCAGAACCTGCTCAATACGAGCCGCAAGTTCTATTTCGGCATGATGGTCATTACACAGATCATCTCTTACTTCCTATTATTCGGATCAATCCCGATGGTGTACGGCATGATCGACGATTTTTTGGAAAATCAAAAAGGAGAAGTATGGGAGAACTATAAAGGAACCGCCCTGCTGCGCGGATTTTCCCTGACCACCATGTGGGTCGTCAGCATTCCAAGCTTTATCTTTGCCGTGCAGGCGCTTGGGGCATCACTCGGTTTATCCATCCTGCAAGGATTTATCATTGCCTTTGCCGGCACCCTGTTGTCCGTCCTCTTCTCCCACTTCCAAGAACGACATTATGGCGTCGATCTTACGGCAGGAATCCAGGAGGAACTTGGTCGAATTGAAGAGCAAAAGAAAGAAGATCCAAACGGAAATCGCGATGCGCTCGAGTTTGGTCTTTTATTCGTTACCTTATTCGGCTCGATCTTTCTATTAAATGCGGTCTGGCCTGTTGATCTATTGCTGATTATCCCGATCGTTATCGTCGCCTGGGTCCTTCTCTACTTTATCGTCCGCAGAAGAAGCAGCGCAATTGTAGAGAATGGAAAAACATATGTCGGCAAAAGCATTCCCAACAAAGCGCAGCAATTTTCCATTCTGTTGGCTGCCGGCTTTCTCATTAATGCCGTCAATCAGTCGGGTTACGGCGAGTATATTATCGATGGCTTGTTTTATATCACAGACGCGGTACCGTTCTTAAACTTCCTATGGGTGCTGCCGTTTGTCGTCATCGTTCTCGGATTTATCGGACTCGGTCCGTTGACGGTTATTGTACTTGTTTCGGGGATACTGCAGGGTGTGGAGCTGCCTTATCCACCCGAGATTGTCGTGCTCGGGATTACTTCCGGCAGTGTGATTTCGATTATGTTATCCCCATTGATTTTACCTTCGATTATTTTGAGTTCGGTGAACAAGCTTAGTATTATTAAGAATGGTTTGCTGTTTAACTTTAAGTATGCGATTGCGTTTTATGTGATGGTGCAGATTTATCTGCAGTTGTTTGTGGTGTTTTTTATGTAATTAAAAAAGAGAGGCTTAGCCAACGTGCTTGTTGGTGAGTCTCTCTGCTTCTCTTAAGAAGGTGTTTCTTATTTTGGCTTTATACTCACTATCTTTTTGGTACTTGACCTCTGACCCGTTTTGGGCTGTGCTCATTTTATCTACCGTAGAGGTATTAGGATTGGTCCTACTTTGACCAAGGCTTATCATTTACCCAATGAGGAAAATATCACTTTTTTTGTTTTGTTTATGGTTCGGAATTTATTATCGATTGTTGCTTTGGAGAGGTTGAAGGTGACGACGGTTTTGTTTCCGGCTGTGGGGGCTGGGGCTTGTATGATTCTTATTGTTACTGTGGTTTATCGTAGGAGATTAATAGAAGAATCACCTAGGCAGGTTGTATAAATAGTTGATGTATCCTCTCTAAATTCCATTCCTTTCAAAGGAACAATAAACCATTATGCGACAAATGATTTCAATAGTTTCGAACAAGCTATAAACTGAAAAACCCACTCGTTAACAAGTGGGTTTTTAGACTATTATAAAATTTAACGTAGAAGTTGAAGTACTCCTTGCGGCATTTGGTTTGCCTTAGCAAGCATTGCTTGAGAAGCCTGTGAAAGGATGGAAGACTTCGTTTGGTTCATCATTTCTTTGGCCATATCTACATCACGAATACGAGATTCTGCAGCTGTAAGATTTTCAGAAGATGTGCCTAGATTATTAATTGTATGTTCTAAACGGTTTTGGTATGCACCTAATTTGGATCGTTCTGCAGATACAGAGCTAATAGCATCATCCAGGACAGTAAGAGCATCATCTGCAGCCGTTTGTGTGGATACGTCTATACCACCTGAACTTGCAATTGTAATAGTATCTCCTGCACCTAAAGTATCAGATCCAGAGGCAATATTAAATAGTTCATTACCATTTAAATTACTAAAAGTATCTCCATCCCCAGTAGCCACTAAATCACCATCAGAATTAACCAATCCTTGCCCAGAACTAACCAGGGCGTGGGTATTATCGACTACTGTATAATCTCCTGAGGCTAGTTTATTCTCATTAGTAAATGATAACTGTCCTTCTGTGGCTGAAAAAGCTAATGTATCTGATGCATCTGATCCATTATCAGTCAAACTCGAAGTCACTGTACCACTAGTTACAGTAGTATTAGTTCCAAAGTTAATTTCCAGATCACTAGAGCCATCATTTAATACGCCAGTAGTGCTGTTTAAATCTTCTTCTGCTGTAGCTGTTTCTAAAACAGAATATTTATTTCCATCAGCACTAACTGCTACTACATTACCACTTGAATCAGTTAACCCATATTGTGCATCAAAGGATGAGGCAGCATCTGTCATAGTTACTTTATTTTCTAGTTTAGTAACATTAAAGGTTGCACTTGGATCATTTGCCCCTGATGCATCACCTAAAGCGCCAAACGCCTCTGCTGCATCTGTATTTGTAGCTGCTCCATCTGCATTTATGGAACTAATACTACTAGCTGAAGATACAGTCATCTTTACGCCTTCTGCACCTTCTACACCTAATGAATTAGCGCCCATGTTGTTAATAGCTATACCAATGTTTTGACCTTCATTTGCACCTATATGGAATGTCCCTTTAAAAGAACCATCTAATAAATTTTGTGTGTTAAACTCAGTGTTATCAGAGATTCTAGTAATTTCTTCAGATAATTGGTCTACTTCTTTTTGAATCTCAGCACGATCTTCTGTTGTATTTGTATCGTTAGCAGATTGGGTAGCTAATTCACGCATGCGTTGTAAGATATCATGAGTTTCATTTAAAGCTCCTTCGGCAGTTTGTATTAAAGAAGTGGCATCTTGTGCATTACGTTGTGATTGTTCTAAACCACGAATTTGACCTCTCATTTTTTCAGAAATTGCAAGCCCTGCTGCATCATCAGAAGCATTGTTGATACGAAGACCAGAAGACAACTTCTCCATAGAATTTTGTTGTGCGTTGTTTGCTTGACCTAGTTGGCGGTGCGTATTTAGCGCCGCGATGTTGTGATTAATTCTCATTTAAAAAACCTCCATGTAATTTGTTTTCTATATAGCCACATCCATTTGGCTATATAATTCTATAATCACTCTAATTTATAGAGTCATCATCATTGATACTTTCACTAGATATATCGGATTAACCGGTTCTATTGTTTAGTTAAATAGATGGAAAATATAATTTTTCTCAAATTACGTTGATTCTTATTAGCTATATCATAGGGGCTCATGTACCCATTAACATAAATACAAGATAAATTAAGGACATATCACTTAATATAACCTTAAATTTGATTTTATTATGCATCAGTTATTACAATTAAACGCGATGACTTTTTATAGCAACTATTTTATTGCTACATTTTGTATAGTATTATAAGAATATAAAGATGAAATAATTAGTAGTTTTGACTACGATTGTAGGGAATTTAATAACTAAATTAAGAAAGAAAAGAAATTTCACTCAGAAGGTTTAGCAGAAAGAGCGGGTATTTCTAAAGCTTCCTTATCCCACTTTGAAAAAGATAGAAGCGAGCCAGATTACGAAACTCTTCGAAAATGGCAGATTTCTTTGAAGTATCAACTGATTATTTAGTTGGTAGATCAGAAGCTGTTAAAAGACTGGCAATGAAGAGTAGGATTCAATAGAAGAAATAAACCGACTCCTTGATAAATACGAAATTGACTAAATGTCCTTCTTCGATATCGAAAAGTGGAAGTCAATGAGTCCTGAGCAGATCCGGGAATTGAAGAGCTACTTTCAGTATTTGGTACAAAAATCTAAAGAGTTGGACAACAAATAAACATCTCTGTAGAGGTGCTCTATTTATATGAATTAATGATTATATTGACGATTTTATCGGTGTTACTACAATAATTTATTACTTTTCGGGGGATTCTATATGAGTTTATATCATGTACGTATTTCAGTTAAAGGACAAAGAAATGGCGAAGATAAATATAATATTAACGAAGATGAATTATACGAAAGGTTTATTAAACCCTACAAACATGGTGACCCCATAATTGTTAACGGAAGAACAATATCTGGAGATAGAGTAGAACGATTTCAAGTAAGTAAAACAGATAGTAAAGAAGAATTCGAGAAAAAAATTCAGGAGCTAAGAGCTAGAGACCAAGCCTCAAGGGTATTAAGGGTAAATGCCCCTTCTTATGAATGGCGTGCCGCAGAACACGTCCAAGATATTACAGATGAAGTAATTGATTTCGTCCCAGGTTCTATAAGTAGAGAACATGAGCATACAGGAGTTCCCGAAGATAAGCATGGAGGTGAAGTTAAAAACAAAGCTTTTATAGTTCATGGGCATGATGAACAACTTAAAAATGAGCTGGAAATATTCCTACATAGATCCAATATAAAACCTGTAGTACTTCATAGGGAGGCTGATCAAGGGCTAACGATTCTTGAAAAATTTGAACAACACTCTGAGGTTGATTTTGCTTTCGTACTGCTTACTCCTGATGATGTTGGGATGCATGCTAATGAACTTCAAAAATCAGATCATGAGCGTAAGTATAACTACCGCGCCAGACAAAACGTGATTTTTGAACTAGTATACTTTATTGGAAGATTAGGAAGACAAAAAGTTTGCGCGCTGTACAAATCAGACGTACAACTCCCCTCGGATATAAATGGGCTAATCTACAAAAAAGTCGAACACTCAGTTGAGGACATTGGATATCCTATATTACGAGAAATGAAACAAGCAGGCTTAAATCCTTCTCTGTAAATAAGGTGCAAAAAAATGTTGGAAATCTAGAAAACCATAGCAAAATAAGGAATTGGAAAGTAAGTTGCTTTCATTACTCAATCTACAAGTCTAAAAGAAATGGATAAAAAATAAACACGTCAATTGACGTGTTTATTTCAAATTTTTTGTTTATCACTTAAAACACAATATTCAATTATATAAATGTTTAAGAAGTGGGGATATGAATGGGATTTGGAGAACTAGTTAGTGCTGGAGCGATAGGTGCAGTTGTTATAGGTATATTGAATTGGATAAGCAAACCTTTAAATAATTTTCTTAAGATTAGATGGAAGCATACTGCTGAAAAGGGAATAGCAAAAGATAAATCTTATGATGATAAAGCTATCGAAATAATTAAATCCTCATTAGGCAACCTAAACACCGGAGTAAGTATATCTCATGAGAAAAGATTAGATTCAGTAGATAAACTTTGGAGTAGTGTACTTGAAATAAGAGATTACTCTAGTCCGCTAATTCTATTTTATACTATTTTTTTGCCAGATGAATACAATGAAGTAGCCAAAAAACACGATAAAAGCCTGGGACTGGATACTCTAACAGATGAATCTACTAACACTGTATTAAATACAATTGAAATTGAAGCCTGCAGACCATATTTAGGTGAGTATATATGGGGACTATATAAGTCTTATATTACTTTTACAGGAAGATTAATATTCTTGTACTTAAAGCAAGAAAGAGAGTCCTCAATCAAATCTTGGAACAATGATAACCAAATCAAAAAAATCGTAATGAAAATTATGGATATAGATGAAAAAAATATTGAAATAGTTTATATACAGGATTTCATAACAATTTTCGAACAAAAGATCCTGCTTGAATTAGAAAGAGTAATTTCAGGTCAGCACACGATTGGTAACAATATTGAAGAGGGAAAGAAGCTAATTGAAATAGCTGAGAAAATGAGAAGTGATTTTGAGAAAAAATAATTTGCACAACGATAGATATTTGCTAGTCACTAAGAAAAAATAACGGAAGCTAATCTCCAATAAAAAATTTTAATCTAGAAGAAAGAATTCTCAAACACTGATCTGATGTTAGTTCCTTTGGGCTCTGAGCGTGACTGTGTTGATTTCAACAGAAATCACGCAGCAGCACAAGCGCTTTTCGAAGTAGCTGGTGGGCATAAGTCCGATCCATGACTTGAACAGGGATACGGATGAAATTTATTGTGATATTTCACAATAAAATGAAAAATACAAAGAATCTTTAATTCATATATAAACATTAAGCTCACGGAGTAACATAAAGGCACGTCCTATGGGCGTGCTTTTTTAAACAAAAATGGGGGGGGATATAAATGAAAGCCAATGAAATTGTAGATGCCCTTGAAACATTAAAAAAATCTGATTATAAAAAACTATTAATAGACGGTCCTTGGGGAATTGGTAAAACCAAAAATGTAAAAGATTATATCACCAATACTTCAAATACTTGCTATGTCTCTTTATTTGGAAAGAAAGAAATTGAAAGTATTCTCAAAGAGATTTATTATCGGATAATAGAAAATTCACCACAGGGTAATGTAAAAAAACACTTTAGAAAGTTAAAAGGTAGCTTAGGAAATATAGATATTTCTGTAGTTGGTGTTGGCGTGTCAATACCCGTTATTGAAGATTTACACAAGGTAGTTAACAAAGAACTAGATAGTAAAGATTCATACATTATTTTTTTTGATGACTTGGAAAGGAAGCATGATTCACTTGATATTAAGGAAGTATTCGGGCTTCTTGATAGTCTCTCAATGGTAAATAATATTAAGGTAGTACTTATTGCATGTACCGAAAAACTAACAACCCTATCTGCATATCAAGAATATAAAGAAAAAGCCATTGATAGAACCGTATATATAGATGAATTTTCTGATCTAGCTCCAATGGAAATAATGGGTAAAGAAGAATGGCAAGCAATTAGTAAAGTTTCAGAACAGCTTGAATTCCAGAATTTAAGGACCTTTAAAAAAACTCGTATGTTTCTAGAGGAAGTAGAGATCGTCCTTACTGCAGATGTTTACTCTGAAAAGTTTCAAAGAGAAGACTTAATAAAGATATGTTTTGGAATCGTTTATTTCAATGTTGAAGATAATAGGGAATTCAAATTGATAGAAAAGGAAGAGGATAAAAAATATTATATCTCCAGTGGGAAAAGCGGAGGCTTAGGATACATAACTACTCATATACTTAAAAACTCCCTTAGAAACAGTATGAGTAGAAACATACTCGTTGACTTGATGAGATGGTATGAAGTTGGTGTTTATTCAACGGAGGATATATTAGAGAAAGTTTTTATAATTAATAATTTTAAAGAAAAAAGTCATAACTTTTTTTCCTCAGAAGAAGAAATTTCAGAAATGCTCTCTTCCACTGCTAATTCCTTTAAAACATTAAGTGGAAATGAAAATCTTATAGCTGTTTTCACCGAATTAAACACAGCGCTGACTTGGTCTGAAGCATTATCCATAGATTTAGGTATTGATAACGCGGAGATCATTCAATTCCTAGAAAAAGTTATATCAAACGGAATAGATATTAAAAAAAGCATTTATCACCACAAAATTCATGAAATAGATGTTCTCCCGGAAAGTAATAGAGCAAAAGAATTAATAAAAGAAATTAACAAAATAATAACCAAAGAATATCTTACTATATTATTTAATATGATCTTATCAAGTTATTCAAACAACCAATTCCATGAACATGAGTTATTAAAGGATTTTGAGGAGTCGATAAAAACTGAGAATGAAATTTTCGAGTATAAAGAACTAATAGAAGAACACCATTTCCTCTTACCAAAACTAAATGGTAAGATAACAGATGATGTTTGGTATTGGTGTATTAGACTTCTTAGCTTAGTCAGAGATATCAGTAGAAATCTTGGCGAGAAAGACCATTTTTTTGATCGATTTAATAATTATTTAGATAAAGAACTTACAAGCAGTAATGATAAAATGCAGCGCCATAGAATTAAACTACTTAAGGAAAAAATGTAAGTTTTAACGAAATTACTTTTCAGCTAACTTTAATGCCTAATCATCTACTTTTTAGGAAACAAGTCTTATTTTTAAACTTTTTACTTTCATAGTAACGTACTCTTTTGTGTTTAAATAGCAATTATACCATTATTGTCCATTTATGGATAATATTTATATTAAAAAGCCTAGAAATTATATTACAAGATTTGTTTAATTTAAATTCTGCCCAAATGGGGTGAAAGTGACAAAACAGCTAAAAGAGAACCCAAAAAAACGCTGAATCCCTTATCTAGCAAGGAATTCAGCGTTTTTTAGTTAGTGTCCTAGGAGAGATTCGAACTCCCGACCTACGGCTTAGAAGGCTGTTGCTCTATCCTGCTGAGCTACTGGGACTAATGCTTTCCCTAATCAGCCAAACAACTGGCATATCAAGGGATTAACACAGATTAATTTTTATCCTTTTATCTACACTATATAATAGTAGGGATTACTCAAGATGAGGCAAACAAAGTAACCTCTACAATGTCAATAGGGATATAACTGATAAGGCTCTCTATTTAGGGAGCTTTTTTTATTGGCATAAATGCTTGATGGGGGATACATCGGGGGGCTAGGGGGTAAAATATTTTGCATGTTATGCTTAAAATATATACATTCCATTTTTATGAGGGTCAGAGGAATGGTGCAATAACCTCCTACAATAAAATATCTTTAAAGTGTTTTTCACAGCTTTTTTATCACAAATATAAAGGAGTAAAGGTATTACTCTACTCCCCTTTATAAAAGGCTGATCTTAATTTTCAAAGTATTCAAATCTTCTATTAGATTTGTAGTTTTCTATAACTACTGTTGAGAGGTCTAATTCATTTGGATCAACATTCACTATTTCAGCCTGTGGTCCTGTTTGCATAGTTACTTCTGCGTTTGATTCCATGGCATTTTCAACATCATCTTTAAATTTATTAATGATTTCTGAGTAATTTGTAGTATCTTCTATTCTCCCATCAGGGTATTCCCAAGTTGGAGCCTTATCATAGCTATAATACTTTTGACCATTTTTATTTTTACAAGTTATGTAGTACTTAAAGCCATCTGGATTAAACTTTCTATTTTCTGGCATAGCTTAACCTCCCTTATTTTCATATAATTCATTCTATACCAATTATTACTAGCTGAAAAGTGCAACAGATAAAAATAATGAAAGCACCTCTATTTGAAGAATTCAATTTTTATAATAGCGGTACAGCTCATCTAGACTAATGTTAATTCCACTAGCCCTAAGCCTGTCATTTCTGCTAAGGAAAAGCCTTTCTAGTACTTCTTTCTTTTCCTCAAACAGCCCATAATGTAGTTTCTTATGACAGATTAAACACAATGAAACTATATTAGCATGAATGTCTAAGCTACAATCAAAATGATCTTGAAATGCTATTGGTATTAAATGATGAGCCTCTACATAATTCCTTTGATTAAACTTTGAGACAAAGTGTTGATGTCCAGAATTAACCTCACATAAATAATTAGCATCTGCCACAGCCTCACTTGCATATCTAGGGTTTCTATACCACACTTTCCTATTGCTAACTGCTTTATGTGTTGGCTTATCATTAGGCTTGTCTACAATGTTTCTTATATTGTCTTTATCAGGTTTCTTATGTAAATATTGCTCAAAGTCTAATTCTTCTTTTAGTAATTCTGCTTGTAAGTCTTTACTGTTGTATTGCTCTATGTATCTTTTAAAATGCTTTAAAGCTGTACTATACATTCTATTCCCTTTATTATTTTTCTTAATAAATTCTGGATTAGAAAGAATTATATCTATAAATGCAGAATCATAAAGATTATATAAATTCTTACCTTGCAATCCATAATCTTCTAACTCTGATGATATAGTGTCTATTGCTCCTGCATATCTACCAATGGAATAAGGCTTTAATTTAGCCTGAGCCTCCAAGTACATAGCAAAATCATTCTTGTTCAACATTATTAGATCCTCCCCTTTCTTGTCATATCTTATTCTTACAATAAAAGGGTAAAGCCATAAAGCTCCACCCTCAAATCATAAAAAACCTAAAAAGGTAACCCATCATCCTCATTTTCTCTAATTTCACTTTCAAGTTTTTCAACAAATTCTAAAAGTATTATACCCTTAGGTATAGTTTCCTCTGGCATTTCATCATAAAGTTTCTCTCTATAATCATTTGCTTTATTATAGTCCCAAGTACCAATTGTAGATATTAAATCAATTGCTTTATTCATTAACCTTGGAGAAGTAATTTCTAAAGCCCATGCTACTGCATCATTGTATAGTTGACTAGATAATTCCCTATTATCCACCATAAAAGAATGATTTACACCATTTATAAATGTCTCTTTTTCTTCCTCCAATAAATAGTCCATTAATTTCTTTATATTTATATTTTCTTCTTTTAATTTACTCTTATTCACATAATCTAATATACTATTAATTTTTCTAAAAGGTTTATCTAGATTTTCATTTGCTTGACTCCAAGATTTTATCAATTTATTGTTTTCAAGAACCTCATCTGACTTCCTTATAGACTCTAGTTCTTTAGTAAAGTCCTTGACATCTTGTTCTGTCACACTATCCCCAAGATGCTCACTAGCATACTTAATAAAACCATCTATCCTATACATATAAAACTTTTGACCAGTCTTTTCTTTAAACTCATTAATTAAATTAGGTTGTGGTGTCCTGATTCCTTTATCCTTCCTCCACCAATCTTCTTTCTTTTCTTCTGTAAGAAATATAATTTGGGTTGGACTCTCCCCTTCCTTTGCTTTATCAATCACCTGATTCCAAAGAATTAAATCTCCATATTTTTGGTTATACATTATACTACCAAAAGTCCTGACATTATCTTTACTGTTGTCTTTGCCATCTTTCCAGCCTGGAGGCACTATATTCTTGTACCTTCTATCCCCCTCTTTTTGTATGTTATCAATTGTCTTTTGTGTATATGGATCTCCTACAATTCCCTCCATTAAATTAAGAACATCCTGCTTTATTTTCTCAGCATTAGGAAGCTCCTCAATTTCTTTATTTATCATTTTCTCAATTTCCTCATTTGAATTTGCAATTGTATCAACTATAAATTCAAATTTTTCGGTCTTTATGAAAGGATAAGTACTATTTACAGAAGAAAATACCTTATTTGCCTCCACCTTAAGATTTAATAACTCATCCCTTAAAGTGTTATAACCTTCTTTTTGTTTATACATATTATTTTCATAATTATGAAAGTATTCTAATGCTACTTGATGTGGTATCCAAAGTCTATCTTCCTCTTTTAGCTTTTTTAAAATATTAAATAAACTTGTAGATTGCTTAGATGAAAACTTATAAAAATAGATTAATATATTGGTATCTACCACAACTAAAGCATTATCCCATAAGTCCTTAAACTCTGACTCATCATAACCAATAAAGCCTTTAAAATTGTCTAACACTTAATATCCCCCTACAGTTGTGTTTGTCTATTGTATTTCATACACCACATTTGAATCCTCACTTTTTGCTCTTCTTGGATTGTAATTTTCTTCATTTTTAAATGTCCATTTTACAATTTTATTTTCATGACTATAAAGCCAGAAATCATCCAAATACTCATCAGCATTAAGAGATATCTTGGTTCCTTTCTCATCAAATAAATCAATATCTATATATTTAAATTCAAGATCTCTATCTGTTGAGTTTATAAATCTTAGCTGTATCTCTAACTTATCTTGACTAAGTTTTTTCACTTTCTCCACCAGAACTTTTGCAACCATTTCTTTGCCCTCTACAGTTGCTTTATCATGAATCTGCTTAACAAACTTATCCCTATCTTCTTGCCATATTTTGTAGCCAACATCTTCTAATTCAAAAGTTTCAACTATACTGTCTTTAAATTTATCTAACCCTTTAACATCATCCATTTTTAAGCTGATTTTTGTAGAATCAATTGCTCCATCTACCTTGCTAAAGTCAAAGTTTGGAGTAAGAATAAAACCAGATTCCTTAGATGTTATCCAAGCTGCTCCCATTTCATTTAAACATGGAGCACTTGAATAATAGTTATCTGATAAAACAAAAAGAACCATTACATTTTCCCTGTTCAATTCATCTTTCAAAAATTCATAAATATTTTGGTTGTATGGTATGTCATAACCTGCCAAAGAGCTACAGAAGATGTGCTTATCACTCTTTTTAATACCAATGTCATTTAATAAATCCACTAGAGGTCTAACATAATCAAGGTCTTTTGATGAATGGCTTATAAATATTTTACTTATGCTTGTCTCTTTACTTTCAGCTTTTGAAAAATCATAACTTAATAAAGATTGTAAAATACCTATCATGTTATCAAAATGGTCTACTCCATTTCCATTTGCATGTTCTGCAACCTTTAGAAAATCATTATAGACTTCCCTATCCTCAACATTATTTTTTAGAAACATCTTTGCACTTTGTATCCATGCAACATACTCACTACCATAAATATGGTCATAAAGCCCACTTTCTGTGTCAGGGTTAAAACATTTTTCTTTAACTTCAAACCCTTCTTCTATCAATAACTGTAATTTATGCTTGGTATCCAAACCCTCATTCTCCTTATCTAGCATCATTTCACTTTCAACTTTTACTAGGTAATCTACTAAGTAATCTTTTACTCTATTAAGTATTAATTTGTAATTTATGATGTGATTGTATAACGCATTATCCATCTTTTTTCTGTTTTGATTCTCAACATAAGCATCCAATGGAGCCAATCCATCAGGTATACTATTTCCTTCTAGTAAAGATTCATGATGTTTCAAGTCAACTATTAATTCACTAAGAGGCAAAATAACTAGCCTTCCTTTAAGTAACTTACCTTCCTGTTCATCATACCAATCACAACTTCTTAATTCTCTCAATTTATCTATTGCTTTTGAATACAGCTCCTTAAACTCATCTTCTGAAAATCCTTTTCTAACTGCCAACTTTTTTACTTGCTCAAATACAAGCTTATTTTTTTCTTTGCCTACCTTTTCTTTTACAAGTCTCAACATAAGAAGTTCCTCAATATCCAACCTTGATTGAGCAATTCTTAGAGCTTTAGTAATTGAATGGCTAATATTATCATATGTATCTCTTTCTAATTCTTTTAATGTGGCTCTAATGTCCTCTAATTCCAAAATTTCTATCTCCTTCCTAACTAAGGAATATTAACTACAAGTATACAATATTATACAAACAATTTAAAAAGGAGACATTTTTGCCTTCTTTTTTTACTACTCCTCTGCCTGTCTTTTATAGTGGATTTTCATCTCAATCTCTGCCTTGTAATCTCCAACTCTTTTATACTCAATCTTGTCAATTACAGATGTCAGCAATTGATTCATTTCTTTTGTTTCTAAGTCAGATTCACCTTTTAACAAGCTCTTTAACCTGTTTAAGACAGTCTTTAGCTCTTTTACCTTCTCAATCATTAGTCCTACTATCAATCTTTCTAACTGTGCCTCAGTATGCCCTCTCTGTGCTTTAAACTACTTTAAACTGCTTTATCTGTTTCTGGGCATCTTCCTCAGTAAAAATTTAAGCTATTTAACCTTGCTGAACCTTTTTGCTCTTATTCTCTTTAGATTGTAAGTTAATACATTTTTCTCATCTACAAGATTACTTTCATCTTCTTTAATGTTTTCTTGAACATCCTCCAGGTAGAGTAACTAAAAAACCCCCTACCATCAGCTAGTAGGAGGTGAAATCTTATAAAAATTCTCTCAAATTATCAGCAACTTCCTCAACCTCTATATCCAAGTATTGAGTAGTAACTGCTAAGTTTGAATGTCCAAGAGCTTTTGATATTAAAGCAAGGTTTGCTCCTTTGTCCATTAAGCTTTTTGCATAACCCCTTCTAAGAGCGTGAGGGTTAATATTCTGTAGATTATATCTCTTTGCATATTTACTTAATTGCTTTGAGATGGCATTGTTTGTTGACTTTGTTTTTAAGGATGTCCCTTTACAGCTAATGAATAAATTAGAATTTTTCTCACCATAGTGAGACCTGATTTTGTTATTTTGTTTAACCAGAATACCTAATAGGTCTAACAATTCATCATCTAGAGGTAATTTAAGAATCTTATGGTTTTTTAATATCTCCCCATCCATGCTAAGTAACTTATTCTCAAAGTCAATGTGACTTTCTTCTAGTTGTCCTAATGTATTAATTCTTACACCTGTTTTATAGATTGTCAGTACTGCCACAGCATCTCTTAACCCAATAAAGGTATTTAGGTCTAGCAGTGACAATAAAACCTTAACATCATCTTTCTTAGCACCCTTTTTAACCTTCTTATCTACTTTGACATTAATACCATGCCAAAAGTTAGAGGTAAACCATCCATTATTAAAGCACTTACCTAGAATTGCCTTTAAACACTTCAACCTTGTCAGCTTTGTCTGATTAGAGACATCCATAGAATCAAGCCAAAAGTAGATGGTATCTGTATTAATATCTTCTAGGTATTGAACCTTTGTAATCTTCTTAAACAAAGTCATATACCTTATATAATCAGCTATTGTCCTTTCTCTGTATCCACTTACCCTCATTTGCTGAATTATTACATCCATTACACCATCTAAGTCTCTGCCACTATTATTGCTTGTTACAGAATCTTTCTTAGTTGCTGATCCACCTAATAGTTGATCCTGAGTACCAGTACCTTTATCTTGATTGAAAAGGGTAATATCTTCATTTACCTCAAAGATGCCTTTTTTCTTAGTCATGCTATCTCCTCCAGTTAAATTAAATGGAGGTAATAGAACTATACAGGAATATTGTAGGGATAAAAAAAGGGATGCCACACAGAGTTCTAATCTGCGTTAGCATCCCTAATCTGTCCAAACCCCTTGCATATCAAGGGTTAGACTGTTAGTTGTTAGCGTCCCAGGAGAGATTCGAACACCCGATCCACAGCTTAGAAGAAGACTGTTGCTCTAAATATGTTTTAACCAGATAATATGTGTGACTTTTTAGTATGCTCTTCTCTTATATTTTAACCAGCCTCATATATCGAAGAGCGTTGATAATAATACTTAGTGAATAATATTCATTTGCATTCCTACCATCTTACTTCTCTCCACACTACCGCAAAACAAAATCAGCAATCGTACACATCACTTCCTTCAAACTCTCAAGTTCAATATACTCATTCGGTGCATGCATATCCCCGCCACTTGACCCATTACATGTAGCCGAGTTTTGGGGTCTGACCACCATTACATTAATGTATTAAAGTAATGGATAGGACAAAACCCGTTCTTAGGTAATCGACCTGGTAACCATAGAATCAGGGACTGACCAATCTACAACTCAGCACTCTAGAAATATTAGAGTAAAGATTAGAAATAGCTGCTTTTCCTTAACATAAATATAACTCCCTCATTATTATCTGAAGCAAATGAGGGAGCTATATATCTTATTGTATTCTTCTGAATTTAGTTTACATTTCTAATTTAGGATCGAGGTTGCATAAAAGCAACCTTTCTATTTCTATAAAGCCTTTTCCTCAGAAGTACTCATTTTCTTCTGATACGTTCCACGCAACATCTGAATGAAGAAATAAGCACCAAGTAAAGTCCACCCTGCTACCATAATCCACTCATACGGCCAGATCAGGCTTGCTGGCATACCAGGGAAATACAAAACAATGAACCCTAAACTTAATACTAGAGCTAAGTAACCAAAGATAGGTGATTTGGCTGCGCGGAAAGGCCGTTCCATCTCGGGTTTCTTTTTCCTTAATACAATAAAAGACAAGGCCACAAAGAAATAGGCCACGACTATTCCTAAGCCGCCAGCATCTACAATCCATACGAGTGCGGACCGTCCTAATAGCGGTGCTAGCATAGATAGGATACCGATAAATAATATCGAATTCGAAGGTGTCTGGTATTTAGGATGCAGGCGACCGAACCATGCAGGCAGCATTCCGGATTTCGCCATCGCATAGAGGACGCGGCTCCCTCCAATAATGAAAGAGTTCCAGCTTGTAATAATCCCAGCTACACCGCCAAGGATCAGAATTTGCGCAAAGGTATTTGAATTAAATAGCGCACCCATCGCATCCGCAGAAGCAAGCTGTGCATTTCCAAGCTGAGCAGGGTTTAATCCTAATCCCACCCCTAAAGCAATGGCAAGATAGAATACAACAGCACTGGTTACAGATACAATCAATAATGTACCGATTTTCCTGCGAGGCAGATTGGCTTCTTCCGCTACCTGCGGAATGACATCAAATCCGACAAATAAGAAGGGGACCATGACTAAGACGGTCATGATGCCGCTTGCACCTCCAACAAAGAATGGAGACAGATTCCCTGGGTCTCCAAGGAAGGCAGAGCCAAAAATTAATATGAGTCCTACGGCAATAATCATTAAAGTAAATACCGTTTGCAGAACGGCTGCCTGCTTTAAGCCGATATAATTAATGAACGTAATAATTAAGGCACCAACTGAACCAATCAACACCCAATTTAAGTGAACATCCCAGCCGGCAATGGTCCACAGATAACCAGCTTGATAATCAGGCAGTAAGTAGTCAATGACAGTCGGGAGAGCGACCGCTTCAAAAGTAGCTACGGATACATACCCCAAAGTGATTGCCCAGGAGGCTACAAACGAGCACTTGGCTCCTAAAGCTTTATGAACATATTCATGCTCCCCTCCAACTTTGGGCATCGCTGAAGCGAGTTCTGCATAGTTTAACCCCACGCAGATGACAAGAAATCCACCAATAACAAAAGCGATAACCGCTCCCATTGAGCCTGCTTCCGTAATCCATGTACCTGAGAGCACCACCCATCCCCATCCAAGCATTGCTCCGAGGGCCAGGAATAATAAATCAAAGTTTGACAGGACTTTCTTTAACTTTTGTTCTTTCATGGAAAAGGTCCTCCTTGGTTTGGGCTTTCATAAAAAACATAATTTTTTCTGATCGTTACATTCAAATCTCTTATTGTATAACTCATAAATTAAGACGATTAGTGAAAGCTATGTATTGTATTGTTTTGTTTGTTTCAAAATTCAGTAAATTATAGCTAAAAATATAGAGGTTTTATTGCAAATAGATTTATAACATTCTAGTACCTCTAGGGAGTGGACAAGCACTAGTAGAAACGCACTTGCCACATCACCCAATGAGTATTTAAGCGTTCAATTACTTCGATATATTTTCACGACTTAATAAGTTATTCAATGCCGCCAATGGACAGATACTTCGTTTCAATGTAAGGTTCGATCCCCTCAGGACCACCTTCACGTCCAATACCGCTCTCTTTCATACCACCGAACGGTGCATGAGCAGCAGACGGCGCTCCATCGTTCCAGCCGAGGATCCCGAACTTCAGATGCTCCTGGTAGTAGATACCGGTTCGGTAATCATTCGTGAAAAAGTAAGCAGCGAGCCCGAAAGGTGTATTGTTGGCAATCTCCACCGCTTCTTCATTCTCACGGAAAGTTGTCAGTGGAATGACTGGGCCAAACGTTTCCTCCTGCATAATGTCCATGCCTTCCCCGACGTTTTCGAGTACAGTAGGATGAACAAAATAATAGCCTTTTTCATCATCTTTATCATATTGATGACCGTAGAGTACTTTCGCACCCTTATCCACGGCATCTTCAATCTGCTCATGGATCTTTTCATAACCACCCGCGTTAATAACCGGCCCAACATCCGTTTCTTCATGAAGACCATTTCCAACCTTCAGCTCTTTGACGCGTGCCGTAAGTTTCTCTGAAAATTCATCAGAGATGGACTCATGGACGAGCACGCGATTGGCGCAGATACACGTTTGTCCGGCGTTCCGGAACTTCGAAGCAAGCGTCTGTTCGACAGCGAAATCGATATCGGCATCTTTTGCCACGATAAGCGGAGCATGTCCTCCGAGTTCCATGGATACGTGCTTCATCGTTGCAGCACTGTTTTTCATTAACAATTTGCCTACTGGCGTAGAACCGGTAAAGGTGATTTTACGGACGAGTGGACTATCTGTGAAAATCGGACCGACATCTGCCCCGTGTCCATTCACGTATTGGACCACATTTTTGGGAATCCCGACTTCATGGGCTAATTGGACAAGTCTAATCGTTGTAAGCGGCGTTTCTTCAGCAGGTTTCACCACGAATGTGCAGCCTGCAGCTAACGCAGGAGCAGCCTTTCTTGTCATCATCGCAGCCGGGAAGTTCCACGGCGTGATGGCTGCCACAAGCCCGACCGGCTCTTTGGTTACAACAATGCGTTTAGAATCTGAGTGAGAAGGAATCGTTCGGCCGTAGATTCGCTTCGCTTCTTCCGCATACCAATCGATGTAGCTTGCCGCATAGGCGACTTCTCCCCGTGATTCTTTGAGCGGCTTTCCACTTTCAAGCGTCATGACTTCCGCCAGCTGTTCCGTTTCTTCTTTAATTTTGGCCGACCATTTTTTAAGTAAATTAGACCGTTCATGGGCATTCACCTTTGACCACGATTTGAATGCCTCATCTCCCTCTTTTAAGGCTGCTTCAATATCTGCAGCTGAGGTCACATCTACTTCTTTCAAAATATCCCCAGTAGCCGGGTTTTTCACTTGGATTGTATTCCCCATAAAACCTCTTCCTCTCTTCGATTAGTCTGCTGCTTCGTCAAAAGCCTGTTCTAAAATCCTCATTCCTTCATTCAATTCCTCATCCGTGATCACAAGTGGTGTCAGAAAACGAACGACATTTCCTTTTACCCCAGCGGAAAGCAGAAGCAGTCCATTATTGTTCGCATAGGACGTGATTGCTCCTGTCTTGGCTTTGTCCGGGTTCCCTTCTGAATCAATAATTTCCACCGCGACCATCGCGCCAAGTCTGCGGATATCGCCAAGATAATCGTAACGTGCTTTCAACTCTACTAATTTATCTTCCAGTGTAGCACCAATTTGTTCAGCTTTATCGCTTAAATTTTCTTCTTCCATAACCTCAATGACAGCTAGAGCCGCTTCACAGGCGACCGGGTTCCCGGCATACGTTCCGCCTAGCTCCCCTGGAGAAGATGCATCCATAATTTCAGCTTTCCCTACCACCGCACTTAGCGGCATGCCCGCTGCAAGGGATTTCGACAGCGTCATCACATCCGGCTCAATATCGAAATGTTCACTTGCGAATAAACGTCCTGTCCGGCCGAAACCTGTCTGGATTTCATCAGCCACAAAAACAATGCCGTGCTCGCTGCAGAAGTCTCTTACTTCCTGCACAAAGCGCTTCGGAGGAATAATGAAACCGCCTTCACCCTGGACCGGCTCCATCACGACACAAGCTACCGTTTCCGGTGCGACCGCAGTGACGAAATACTCCTTAAAGCGCATGATACTGTAATCAATATACTCTTCATCCGTCATCTGTTCAGGTTTATTGGCCATATATGGATATGGAGCCTGGTAAATCTCCGGCGTATAAGGACCGAAATTGTATTTATACGGCTTCACCTTGCTGGTCATGCCCATCGTTAGATTCGTACGTCCGTGGAATGCGCGTTCAAAGGAAACAACAGCCTGGCGATTGGTATATTTTCTGGCTACTTTAACCGCATTTTCTACAGCTTCAGCTCCGGAATTAAACAGCATCGCCATTTTATCGAACGATCCAGGCGTAATCGTGCATAACTTTTCCGCCAGATTGATATAGCTGTCATACATAATGACGTTAAAGCCCGGATGAAGATAGCGGTCCGCCTGCTTTTTGACGGCTTCCGTTACTTTTGGATGGGTGTGCCCTACATTAAGCGTACCGATCGCTCCGGCAAAATCAATCCATTCACGCCCTTCATTATCGAATACTCTTGCGCCTCTTGCATAGTCGGCTATATTGGTGTTCCCATTCCCTATTCCTTTTGGTATGTATTTCTTTCTTTTTCGCTGCAACTCGTCTTTGTTCACTGTTTTACTGGTCACTGGTGATCCCTCCCTGAATTTTATAGATTATTATGACAATTTTCTGGTACAATTAAAAGTACCAGATTTTAAATAATAATGGGACCAGATACATCGTAGGAGGAGCTAGCTGTGTTTTTCCATATTGAAAAAGGAGCCGAACAACCGACCATTTACAAACAGATTTATACGCACTTAAGAGATTTGATCCTCGACGACCAGCTCAGTAAAAAGAAGCTTCCATCGAAACGGAAACTGGCGCAGGATCTGGAGGTCAGCCTCAATTCCGTAGCCCACGCCTATGAACAATTACTGGCGGAAGGCTATATATACAGTGCAGAGCGAAAAGGGTATTTTGTAGAAGATATTACAAGTTATATTAAGAGAAACGAAGAAGACGTTCCGTTCCCAGAGGAATTGAAAGAGAACGATATTAAAGATGAATTTCAGCCCGAGGTGACGTTTTCTCATATCGCGACGGATGCGGAGCACTTTCCATTTAAGAAATGGAGAAAGTACCAACAGAAAGTCATGGAACACCATCGCACTCAGCTTGCTCTCTTACCACACCCCCAGGGACCTTATGAACTCCGCGAATCGATCGCAACGATGATTGCTCTCACCAGAGGCGTGCGCTGCCGGCCCGAACAAATTGTCATCGGGTCCGGAACCCAGCCGCTCATTCATAAACTCATGTCCTTACAAACAAAAGATACTCAAGTGGCTGTCGAAAACCCGGGATATCAGCGCTTTTATCATCTCCTGAAAAACATGGGGTTCCCGGTAAGCCCAGTGCCGTTGGACCAACAGGGTATTTCGATTCAGGCTCTTCGGGAAAGCGATCCTCAATGGGTGTTTGTAACCCCTTCCCATCAGTTTCCCACCGGCACAATTATGCCGATTAATAGAAGAATAGAGCTCCTCAACTGGGCAGCCGAATCTCCTGTTCGTTACATTGTGGAAGACGACTATGACAGTGAATATAAGTATGGAACCGATCATATCCCTTCCCTGCAAAGCCTCGACCAGAACCAGCAGGTCATTTACACCGGAACCTTTTCGAAAACCCTGCTGCCGAGCCTGCGGATCAGCTATATGGTACTTCCTCCCAATTTGCTGAAACGCTACCGAAATGCTTTTGGTGATTGGATCGACGGCCCTTCAGGACTCAACCTTTGGACCCTGAAGTATTTCATTGATGAAGGGGAATACGGAAGGCACGTGAAGCGGATGAATGCCTACTACAAAGCGAAAAGGGCTGCACTTATACGTGAGCTGCGCCAAACGTTTAAAGACAGGATAACGATTCACAACATTCCTGCCGGCCTTCATTTTTTAGTGGATATTGAAACGTCTCTTTCCTATGGGGAAATTGAAGAGCGTGCCAAAGATAATAAAATTATCTTATATACGATTCGCCGTTTTTTCTTACAGGATTATGAGATGACGGAGAAAGGAAAGAAGAAACTGGTTATTGGGTTTGCGAATATGGAAGATGATAAGGTGCGGGAGTCAGTGAGGCGTCTGGCTTTGATTTTCTCGTAAACCTGACTTAGAATTTTTGGGAAATGATAGAGGACTCCTCTCCTAAAAACCCCTTCATTTGACTAATGAGGGGGTTTTTTAATTTTTTTGTATCCGTTTTTTTATGAAGTTAATAGTTTCAATTTAATCTTAGTTACAAGAACCTCCCAATTATTCATTGAGAGGTTTGTAAATTTCATTTAAATAAATTTCCTTCGCCGAAAATACATTCAATATTAAACCGGCCCCCAATTAATTAAAACACCAACCGAAAGCATAACCACCGCAATCACTACCCAAATCAGTAACAAAGGAAGCATCCACTTCGCCCACTTAATCCACGGAACGCCAGCTACTGCTAAACTCGCCATCAACGGACCCGAAGTTGGAAAAATACTATTTGTAAATCCATCTCCAAACTGATAGGCCTGTACAGCCACTTGCCGTGTGATGCCAACCATATCGGCTAATGGTGATAAGATCGGCATCGAGATCATCGCTTGACCGCTTCCCGAAGGTACGAGGAAATTCAAGACACCATTTGCTACGAACATTCCGAGTGCAGCAAAGACAGGTGAGAGTTCCTCTAGCGGAACAGATAAGGCATTCACCGCTGTATCCAGAATACTCGCATTCTCCATAACTATTAAAATCGCACGAGCGACACCAATGATGAGCGCACCGTAGACAAGTTTCTGACATCCATCAAGAAATGTGAGAGCAACCTTGTTGTAGTTCATCCCGGCAATTACTCCAGATACTATTCCAATAATGATAAAGAAAGCAGCCATATGATTAATTGTCCATTTGAACTGAATCGTCGCAAAGATAAAGAACAGAAGTGAGGCTCCTACAAAACCCAGAATCCATTTGTGACGAGTGGTAAACGGCGCATTTAAATCTTCTTGGGAAGCATCCGCTTCATCCAGAACACCGACTAAGCTTTTTGATGGATCATTCAATAATTTTTTCGCGTAGCGCCATGTGTATAGAATCGTTACCCCTACAATGATTACAAAAGCTATAATTCTCAAAATCATACCAGAAAACAATGGGATATCAGCAATAGACTGAGCAATTCCTACGGTATAAGGATTGAGAAAACCCACATTAAACCCTGCAAACGTTGCTCCAAATGTAATGGAAACCGCAACAATGGCATCAAGCTTCAGGGCTCTTGCGATGATTACACCAATCGCAACGAAAGGAATAACTGAATTGGCAACCGCCCCCACAGCTCCCCCAAGTGCAAATAATGTAGACACAATAGCAATCAGCCAGAACTCTTTTCCTCTCGTTTTGTTAACTGCTTTTAAAATACCGCCTTTAATAGCTCCGGATCTCTCTACAATTTCAAACGCTCCACCTGCAAAAAGCACCAGGAATATCAACCCTGCAGACTGGATCATACCTTCTTGTAAAGCTAGAAAAATATCCATGAACCCGGCCGGGCTCCCATCTACTCCACTATATGTACCAGGAATAACCCGCTCCACGCCATCAACCGTTTCCCTTTCAAACGACCCAGATGGAACTAAATAGGTGGCGATTACTGCTACTAACAATACCGCAAAAAGAATAACGTATGTATCCGGCATTTCCCACCTTCGTTTCTTCTCTACCTCTGTCTCTGTGTTTAAAGCTTCATCTGGTAAACTCATGTAATCCATATACCTCCAATTGAATTTTTATTCATATTTTACAACCTATAACCAGGTGTTTACGCTTGGTTTGGAAAAAGATATTGTATAGTATATAAATAAATTGCAATATTTGCAAAATTTTATCAAAAAATGAAAGTAATGGAGGGATTCCGTGATTAACAACCTTTATGAGAAATTGGATGATATACAGCCAGAATTAGTGAAAATCAGAAGAGACTTACATATGCACCCCGAACTTTCCAACGAGGAAAAACGAACACCAAAATTGATTGCTGATTATCTAACCGGGCTAGGGTTAGAAGTTAAGACTGAAGTTGGTGGAAACGGCGTGGTCGGCTATTTAAAGGGAGGAAAACCGGGAGAAACAGTCGCTTTACGTGCGGATTTTGATGCACTACCTATGCAAGATGAAAAAGAGGTGCCCTACAAATCTCAAAATGAAGGCATTACCCATGCCTGCGGACACGATATTCATACAGCAGCCCTTCTTGGCGTGGCAAAAGTACTAAGCAGTGTAAAACACGATCTTGCTGGCACGGTCGTTTTCATTCACCAATTTGCTGAAGAAGTCGCCCCCGGTGGAGCAAAACGAATGATCGCAGACGGATGTCTTGACGGAGTTGATGCTGTCTATGGAGCCCATGTGTGGTCAGAGAATAATGTAGGAGAAATTTTGTTCAATGAAGGATACACGATGGCAGCAGCAGATACATTTGAAATTGGAATTCACGGAAAAGGAGGTCATGGTGCTCTTCCCCACCTCGCCATTGACCCTGTCGTTGCCGCTAGCCAGCTTGTCGTCAACCTCCAGCAAATCGCGAGCCGAGCCGTCGACCCATTAAAGGCGGCGGTGGTGACCGTCGGATCATTCCATAGTGGCGAAGCACTAAACGTTATCCCTGATACAGCAGTAATAAAAGGAACAGTGAGAACCTATGATGAAGAGATTAGACTGCTTGTTGAAAAGAAAATAAAAGCTGCAGCTCGCGGTGTTGAGGAGCAGACAGGGATCAAAGCAGAAGTAAATTATAAATATGGTCACACCTCTCTTTACAACCACCAGCAGCAGACTACAGAGTTGAAGCAGTTAACAGAACGACATCTAGATCAATATAAACTTTTACGAATGGAACCATTTATGGGCGCAGAAGATTTTGCTTACTACCTCAAGGAAGTGCCTGGCACGTTTTTCTTTGTGGGCGGCAGAAACCCTGAGTTAAATGCGGTTTACCCCCATCACCACCCTAAGTTTGATGTGGATGAAGATACTATTAATACAATAGGTAAAGTGCTGCTCCTCTCACTTCTCAATCACAATGTGATCAATAAAAAACACAAAGCATCCGTTACTCAATAGACACTATAAATTATCTACCTAGCATTTTCTAGTGAGTATCTTTCCAAGTTAAGTTCAGGATTCTAATCCCAGTATCTTTAATGTTTAAAATTCATGTCTTTACTCTTACTTATTCTTTGTTACTCCAGAAGCATAAAAGACTATTACCTTATTTAGAAGGTTAATAGTCTTTTTTAAAAAATAGATTGACTTCAATAGAGTTATCTTCACTAGTATAACGTGAACCAGAAAATATTCCTTAAAAAGTCGTTGCTACACTATGTCAATATACACTAGAGGTACTACTACCGATCTTACTAATCGTATTCCTTTCATTAGCTTCTAAAGCAGTAAGGATAACTTCTAAAGATTTCAGGCCTTCCAACCCTGTTATTAAAGGATTCTGATCGGAAATGATAGACTCGATAAAATGGTCGATTACATGAGTGTTAGTCTGACCTTGAGCTTCATTTGTTTGAATTTTATCTAACTTATGGTGCACACTCTCTCCGTTTTTGTAGTCTACTTTGAGAGAGTAGTCAGGGTCATTTTCTAACTGTAGGACACCCTTTTCGCAATAGATAACAGTAGAATTATCACTTCCAGAAACATAAGACCAGCTAGCAGTTAAAGTACCTATGATCCCTGATGTCATTTTCAATATGCAGACAGCATTATCATCAACACTTGTACCCTCTTTTGCCGATGTCTCTACGAAAGCTCCCACCTCTGCAACTTCCCCTAATAGATAACGGATTAAGTCTGCTTTATGTACCCCGAGATCTCCCATGGCTCCTACAAAAGCTTCTTTTTTATTAAAGAACCAGCTTGTACTCCCGTCTATACTCCAGTTTTCTGGGCCACCATGTCCAAATGTCGTTCGAAAACTATATACCTTTCCTAGACTTCCACAGTCAATCAATTGCTTTGCTTTCTGATGAGAGGATACAAACCTTTGATTATGCGCGATCATTAGTTTTTTCTGATTAGTTTCAGCTGCTTCATTCATTGCTTCCGCTTCTTCTATTGAAGTAGCCATTGGCTTTTCACATAATACATGTTTTTGAGCGTTTAAAGCAGTAATAGTAACAGAAGCATGCAGATAGTTAGGTAAACATACACTAACGGCATCTACTTCCTTTAGTTCTAGCATTTCTTTATAATCAGTGAATGCGATTGCTCCATAATCCTCTGCCATTTGAACAGCTCTGCTTTCTACAATGTCACATACTGCAACAATTTCCACTTGCGCGTTTAAATTGTATTCTGGTAAATGCCGTTTCCTGGCGATGCTCCCACAACCTATAACTGCAACTTTAATTTTCGTCATCATCTGGTCATCCTTTCATTCATTTGGATTTTAACAAAGAATTTTCAGCGAATAATGGTGTTGGATGATACGTACTTTCCAATTTCTTTCTTTCGCCTGAATCCGAGGATTCAAAGAAAGCTTGCATTGTTTCAAGAACGTGATAAGCTAACTCACTATTAGCTCTAAATGGAGTTTGGTGCTGGAGTGAGGACACCATATCCAATACACCTATCCCGCGGCTATTGACCGTGTAAGGAAAGCGTAATTTAATCTCTCTCCACTCATCTTCTCCTTTCTTTTTTATTAACACAGGCCCTCCAAATTGATTAGGATCAGGAACTCGTATGGTCCCTTCACTTCCATAGATTTCTAGTGACGGGGCATTGGGAACTGCTATATCAAAGCTCATGATCATTGTAGCTACAAGACCGCATTTAAACTCGATGTTCCCTGAAAAATGGGAGGGTGTATTAACTTTGAATGTTTTCCCCTTCTTTTCCCCCGTGTGAATTACACGTTCAGTGAAATGGGTAGATGTTGAACCAACTACAGAGTTAATCGGACCAAGCAGTTGAATCAAAGCTGTTAAATAGTATGGTCCCATATCAAATAACGGTCCAGCACCTTTCTCATAAAAGAACTCAGGGTTAGGATGCCATCGCTCAGGTCCTGAATTCATTAAAAAGGCTGTAGCAGCTATTGGCCGCCCTATTTCTCCAGTTTGAATTAGCTCCATGCATGTCTGAATCCCACCACCAAGAAATGTATCAGGAGCGCACCCAACAAGCAGGCCTTTTTCTTTAGCACGATGTATAATTCGGTTTCCCTCTTCTTTTGTAACAGCTAACGGTTTTTCACTATATACATGTTTTCCATTCTCTAAAGCTTCTAACGAAACCTCTGCGTGTACTTTGGGGGGAGTTAAATTTATAACAAGTTGAATCTCCCTGTGTGAAAACAACTCGTTCAAATGTAAAGCCTCAGGAATGTGATGCTCAATTGCTTTTTTCTCTGCCAATTTTTTGTTCAGGTCAGCACACGCAATAATTTCAACTGTATCGAAAGAAGATAAGTTTTTGAAATAAATGTCACTGATGTTTCCACAACCTATGACTCCTGCTTTTACTTTTCTCACAAATAGCTCTCCTTTATATTACGATTATTTATTATTTAACTGCTCCGCCCCCTAAGCCTTTTACTACTTTCTCCTGCGAAAATAGATAGATTACAAGAATAGGTAGACTAGCTAAGGTCAAGGCTGCCATTAATCCAGGGACGTTCACGGAAAATTCACCTTTGAAGTCTTGTAAACCAAGAGGTAACGTCATACTGGAAGGGCTCGAGATCAATACAAGTGCAAAAATAAACTCATTAAATAAATGGATAAAGTTATAAATTAACACTGTCATTAAAGCAGGAGTTAGCATTGGAAGGATCACCCTCCAAAAAATGCCGAAATGGGTGCATCCATCCATTTTAGCAGCTTCTTCCAATGCTTTCGGAATTTCCCTCATAAACTGAGTTAAGATGAAAATTGAAATAGGTAAACTAAAAGCGATATAAGGACCTAACAAAGCCCAAAGTGTGTCGTAAAGCCCTATATTCTCGGTGAGTTTAAATATCGGAATAAGGGTAGCGTGGATTGGAAGCATCATCCCTGAAATGAACAGTAAAAAAACGACTCTGTTTAATTTAAAATTCATTCTGCTTAAAGGATAGCTAGCCAGCGCACCAATAAACATAACCACTCCTACCGCAACCACCGTTATCAATATGCTGTTAAAGAAGTAACGAGTTAAACCCATTTCAAAAACTGAGACAAAGTTTTCTAAATTAAACGATGAAAATAAGGCAAAGGGCTTCTCGAAGAAGCTACTCTGATCTTTAAGAGCTGTTGAAATCATATAAAGAAAAGGATATCCGGTGAAGATAAGCAATAAAATAGCAATGATGTACAAAGAAATTTTCTTCATAATGTTAATCATGAAATAGCCCCTTTCTTCTTCCGGTAATAATCCATCAACTGAATAATGATTGTTACAATTAAAGCAATAAAGAACATTAGGAAGGCAATAGCACTGGCATAACCCATATTAAAGTTCACAAATGCTTGCTTGAACATGTAGGTCCCCATGATTTCCGTACTATGATTAGGGCCTCCTCCAGTCATAATGTAAAAAATGTCAAAAGCCTTTAAAGATCCTACAATAGCAAGGATGGAAGAACTTACGATGGTAGGCATCAACATAGGAAAAGTAATGTGAATGAATTTGGTAAAAGCATTGGCTCCATCGATTTCTGCAGCTTCATATAATTCTTCTGGGACCCCGACAATTGCGGCTTTAAAAAGAATCATATAAAAAGGAGAAAATTGCCATACTACTACCAGTAACACTGCGATCATTGCTGTGTTAGATCCACTCAACCAAGCTATATTCCCAAACCCTAACAGATTGATAAGCTGGTTAATAACTCCGTTTATTGGATCATACATAAGAACCCATAGCAGTCCAATAGCCACAGTAGACATAAGAAAAGGAAAGAAATACACACTATTCATAAGTCTTATCCCTCTTATAGGTGCAAATAACATAAGCGCCATTATTAAACCTAAAGGTATTTGGACAAATATTGAAGTTAAAACGACCCATACATTATTAGTTAAAGATGTCCAAAAGATAGCGTCATTTAATAAATTCACATAGTTTTGAAGCCCAATAAATGTTTTTTCGCTCATACCATCCCACTCGTACAAGCTATAATTGAAAGTTGAGTAGATAGGATATAGAACATACACCGCATAAATAATAAATGCTGGAGCAATGAAGAGAAAAATCGTTAGATTATTTTTGAATGTACTACTTCTTTTGGAAATGGCTTGGCTTTTAGTTCGCGAACGCGCAACCTTTATATGTGTTTCCAAATGAATCCTCCTTATTTGCTGAAGAGAGGGAGTCCTCTCTTCAAGCAAATTATTCTAAAGTTTCCTCTGCCTTTTGTTCCATCTTTTCAGCTGCTTCCTTAGGTGTCATTTCTAAACTAAAAATAGCTTGAGTAGTATCTTTGTGAAGCTCTGCTAACTCTGGTGGAAGAGTCTGGTCGTACGGCATTTGCATATGAGTAGCATTCTGAGTGATTTCATAAAAACGTTTAGTAAATTCATCAGAAGGCTCTACTCCCTTAATTCCGTTAAGTGATCCTGTACGGTCCGAGTAATCTTGGGCTGTTTTTTCACTAGTTAAAGCTTTGACAAGCTCGACAGCTAGCTCAGCATTTTCAGTATTCTTTGATACTGACCAAACTGGTCCTGTAGCTGCGCCTACTTCACTTTGCTTTCCTTCTCCCCCTTCTATAGTGGGAAATAGGAAGAAATCTAATTTTTCTTCAAAGTCCGGTGCTTCTGATCGTACGTTGTTTAAGAATGAAATGGTCATATCCATCATGGCTGCTTCTCCTGAGTATAGTAATTGTCGACCTCTACCTTCATCGTATGGAATACCATTAAATCCTTCATTGAAAGCATCATTTTTAACCATTTCTTGTATGTACTGTCCAGCTTGTACATATGCTTCATCGTCAAAACCTTTGCCTTCACGATTGAAAGCGCTATCAAAAAGTTCCGGACCTGCAATACGACTAGCAAAATTCATTAAGTAGTAGGCTCCAGGCCATTTAGTCTTATTTGCTAAGGCAATAGGTGTAACACCATTTTTATTGAGAGTGTCTATAATGTCTAACCACTCTTCATACGTCTTTGGTTCTTGCAGATTATATTTCTCAAATATCTCTTTGTTATAAAACACAACGTCAATGGAAAGACCGAGAGGTACACCATATACTTTTTCATTAAAAGTCCCATTCTCTAGGGCAAGTTTATTGAAATGAGATTCATCAATATCTTCTGTAATGTCCATGACCTTATCCTGTTCTACAAATTGGTTTAACCAGCCTCCGCCCCAGCTATGGAATACATCTGGCGGATTTCCTCCTGACATAGCCACAGAAAGCTTTTGTTTATAGGAATCATTAGGAATACGACGCATTTTTACTTTCACGTCAGGATGCTCTTCTTCAAACCGTGCCACCGCATCTTTGTACACGGCTTCTTTTTCCCCAGGATCAATATGCCAAAATTCTATCTCTTTTTTATCTCCTCCTCCTGAACTAGTTGATGCACCGCCGCAGGCTGCCAAAAAAATGATAGAGCAGAAGATAATAACACTAAATAATTTCTTCAAATTGATCTTCTCCTTTCTTATTTTGAAGTGGCCACTATATTATGCTTTTTTAAATAATTAAAACTATCTTCAATACTCGCAAACGGGGATTTTTTCGACTGATCTTGCTCTACAATCCACCATTCAACTTTATTACTTTCACCTTTATCTAAAACATCTTTTACACTAACTCCTCCGGTGCCTAATTCCGCAAAAAACTGTTCTTCATCAGTAGTCATATCCTTTAAATGTATAAGAGGAGTTCGGTCTGCATATTGATTTAACCAGACACTTGGAGTCTCTCCAGCTTTAGTTAACCAATATATATCAAATTCAGCCTTTACCCATTCAGGATTCGTTTCTGATAGCAATAATTCAAGCGGCTTTCTCCCATCTTCCATTTCGATTAATTCAAAATCATGATTATGGTAGGATAAAGATATTCCTTCCTCATAACATTTACGCCCAGCGGTATTTAATATATCGACTAGCTTTAGATAATCCTCTCTCTTTCTTCTTTCAGGGGGTAAAAACGGGCAAACTATGTGCTTACTCCCCAATTGGTGCTGGTTTTGAATAATTTCCTCTAATTCATTTTCAATAGAAGAGATAGGAACGTGACTTGATGCTGCTTTTAAATCTAAATAATCAATCGTTTTTCTTAATTCATTTGGTTCCATTCCACCATAACCAGCAAACTCCACACCTTTAAACCCAATCTCTGCTACCCTTTCTAGTGTTCCTTTAAAATCTTTCTTGCTTTCCTCCCGCAAAGTAAACATCTGAACTGCAACTGGTATATAAGACAATGTATTGACTCCTTTCTAGTATAAATGTAATCGATTACAAAAAATGTTCAAGTCTTTCTCTTAAGCCGGATCTCACCTCCTTCATTAGCAAATGTAATCGATTACATTTTTGAAATTGCAAAACTAAATTTAGTTATGCAATAAATCTTGTCTAAGTTCCGCACCACAAGACTGTCTAATAATTAACTCGTCAGGTAGAGTATGCTCCATTTGATCCAATGACTCCCCATTAAATCTTTTTATGAGCATTTCCATTGCTCTTTTCCCCATACCATACTTTGGTTGAGCAATCGTAGTAAGTGGCGGATCAAATATTGCAGAAAATTTAATATTATCAAAACCAACTACGGCTAATTCCTCCGGGACCTTAATTCCACGATGTTTTGCCGCATTTATAACACCCATAGCCATTTCATCACTTGCTGCAAATACAGCTGTAGGAGGGAATTTTTGATCGAGAAGCTTCAACGTTTGTTCATATCCAGATTCAAACGTAAATTCTCCTTCTCGAATAAGGTTGGTATCAAATTCTATACCTTTTTCCTTCATAGCCTCCCGGTACCCTTTAAATCTATATTTTGAAATTAAAGAATATAGCGGACCAGAAATATGAGCAATTCTTTTATGACCTAGATCAAGTAAATGTTTTGTAGCCTTTTTACTACTGCTAACATTATCAATGGATACTACAGGTATTTTTGTTCCATCCAAGTGGGCTGTCGCTAGCACAATAGGATATTTTTCGCTTATATCTAATAATGTATCTTCATCTAATTTAGGTGAAAGCATAATCATGCCATCTACTTGTCTTTGCTTCATATGTTCAACTGAACCATATTCACTATCAATTTCATTATTTGAATTTCGAAGCAACACCCTGTAACCATTTTTAGCAGCTTCTTCTTCAATTCCTCCCACAATTTCAGCAAATACCGTATTTATTATGTTAGGTACCACTACTAAAATAGTATTAGTTTCACTCCTCCGGAAATGGCGCGCAAGCATATTAGGCTGGTATTTTAACTCCTCAATTGCTTCAAGCACTTTTTCCTTAGTATTTTTTGTAACAGTCTCAGGGTTTCTTAACACTCTAGAAACTGTTGCAGTTGATACCCCAGCTAGCTTAGCTACATCACTCATCTTTGTCATTATTATAATCATCCTGTTCTGTCTTTCCATCAATGTAATCGATTACAAATTAGTTTAAACGATTTATTTCTTAATTTCAACACTATTTTGAATATTGTATAAATTTAATTGATTTTAGATTAAATTTGAATTAGCTTTGTATAATGTTCGTTTTTACTTTAGCTCTTCCCACAGATACTACTCAAGAAAAATTGTGGCCCATACTATGGATGTAGTTAGTAACCTTACCAGAATATTTAACAAGAGCTACCAACTAAGTAATATGCTCCTTTTATATCACTTCTTTATTAGCCAATAAGCCTTCACAGTTGTGAGTACACGTTATATACTATCATCCTTGTAGATAACCCTGTTTACCACTCATAACATCCCTGCCGCCCTTCATTTTTTAGTCGATATTGAAACTACTCTTTCCTATAGTGAGATTGAGGAGCGTGCCAAAGAAAATAAGATCGTCTTATATACGATTCGCCGCTTCTTTTTACAGGATTATAAGATGACGGAGAAAGGGAAAAAGAAGCTGGTTATTGGGTTTGCGAATATGGAAGATGATAAGGTGCGGGAGTCTGTCCAGCGTCTTGCTTTGCTTTTCTCGTAAAACCAGATTGGACATGATGATTTGTAAAGTGTCTCTGAGATACTAGTCTTTCCTAATCATTTCATGAACTCTCTCATTTGTTTAAACTTAGGAGGGAGTTTTTTGTGTGGTTGAATATGGTGATCGAACTCAATAAAGTCTTTTATTTAGACTGTAAAATTTTAGGTCTGCATATTTCCTGATATTTTTCAAAGCTTTTATTAAAATCATTTATTGCTAAAATAGATTTCACATTCATTTAATCTGGAGGTCTTCCTGTGAAAAAGCTTCTTAGAGTATCCTTGCAAATCAAAATACTAGGATTGGTAACCGTCCTGCTCCTCCTCGTTTTAAGCTTAGCCACCTTCATGTTCACATCGATGGAATCCAATGAAGATGTGGAGAATGCCGAAGACCTCGCTCTTCAGACTTCCAAGACCTTATCGTACATGCCTGTTATTCAGGAAGCATTCCGAGTTGGTCAATCTACAGAAAACATGAATCACATTGTAGCACAGGTCAAGGATGAGGTCGGAGCTAGTGCCGTTAAAATCGTCAATAGACAAAGAGAATTGTACAGCTATGCAGGAGTGGAATGGAACGGGGAAATTGTAAAGGAGGATTATTATCGTTCTCTCGTGTTTGGCAGTCGATATATCTTACATAAAGACCAGGATGAACCACAGACTTTAAAAGCAATAGCACCAATTCTCGTAGATTATGGGGATTATAAGAAGGTTGAAGGTGCCGTGGCTGTAGAGTTCCAGATGAAGTCAATCTATGATGAGATTAAGAAGGATATTAGAAAGATCGTTTACGCTTCCGCTTCTGTATTCCTCCTCGGTATAGGAGGAAGTTATTTACTCGCGAGAAGCATAAGGAAAGATACACTGGGATTAGAGCCATTTGAAATATCCGCTTTGTTCAGGGAGCGAAATGCTATCGTCCAATCAGTAAAGGAAGGTTTAATAGCTTTCGACCATCTCGGAAAAATTACGATGATTAATCTCTCCGCAAGAAGCTTGTTGAATTTACAAGGGGACTTGAGAGGTCAAACCATCCATCATGTCATCCACTCCCCGGAACTTCTTAATATGCTGGATTCAGATAAAGGGCTGATCAATAAAGAACTGCAGTACAAAGATAAGATTGTCATCGTCAATAGCAACCCTATCATTGAAGAAGGCAGCAGGACCGGAACTGTCGTCAGCTTACGTGATAAGACTGAAGTGAAGGAAATGGTCGATGCCCTTTCTGATGTCAGACAATATTCTGAAGACTTAAGAGCTCAGGCACACGAATTTACGAGTAAATTATATGTCATCATGGGGCTTATCCAGCTCGAAAAATATGAAGACGCTATTCACTTGATTAAAGATGAAGCTCATTCGCAAAATCAAGTGTCAGAAGTATTTTTCAAGGACATTTTGGATGAAAAAGTGCAAGCGATTCTGCTTGGGAAGTTTGCTAAGGCTTCCGAGAAGAAAATAGATTTCCAGATTGAAGAAGGAAGTTCTCTAGGTCAACTTCCCTCCCATATCCCTTTGTCTCCATTGATTATAATTCTTGGAAATCTCATCAATAATGCATTTGAAGCTGTAGCTGAAGAAAATAAGAAGCGGGTCACGTTCTTTGTCACAGACTTAGGCAAAGATATCGTTTTTGAAATTGAAGATACTGGAAAAGGTATGGAACAGGAAGAGATGAAGCGAATATTTGATAAGGGTTACTCCTCAAAAGGAGATAATCGCGGGTATGGCTTGGCCAATGTAAAAGAAGAAATTGAAAAACTGGATGGTTCCATTGAAATCAGCAGTGATGGTGATAAGGGTACCGTGATTACGGTAATCCTTCCTAAAAAATTCGAAAGGGGAATGTAAATGATACACGTGTTAATTGCAGAAGACGATTTCCGAGTAGCACAGATACATGAGGATTTCATTGATAAAATCGAAGAAATGGAGCTTGCCGGAAAAGCGGTGAATGCGGAAGAAACCCTGAGCATTCTAAAACAAAAAGAGGTGGACTTGATTCTTTTAGACGTCTATATGCCTGATGAATTAGGTACCAATCTCCTCCATAGTATCCGTGAAATCCATCCTTCGGTCGATATTATTATGATTACAGCTGCTACACAGAAAGATTTTCTAGAAAAAGCGATTCACTATGGAGTCCACGATTATCTTATCAAACCTGTAACACTTGAACAGTTTATTGAATCCATGAACAGGTATAAGAAGAAAAAACAAATGCTGCAATCTACGAATGAAGTGGACGAGAACCTTCTTCAGCAAGTTTTTCGATCCGACTATAAAAAACAGGAAACAGCCGCCTCTCTTCCCACCGGCATTGATGGAGGCACGCTAAGTAAAATCAAGTCGATTTTAGAGGAAGAAAAAGACGGCATCACCTCCGAAAAAGCCGGAGAGAGAATTGGAGCCTCCAGGACAACCGCGAGAAGATACTTGGAGTACCTCGTAGGAACGAATGACGCACTTGTTGAGCAGGTTTATGGAATCGTTGGACGACCGGAGCGCCGTTATTACTCTAATATTTCTTCATGAACATAATGAACAAAATGATTTTTAAATATTCAAAAAACATTATTTTGAAAACGTTTACATTGATAACGCTGCACGGGTAGGATGTTAATTAACACTTAGTTAACTTAGTGATTAAACGAATTTAAGGAGTGTAAGTTTTCATGCGAAAGATTGGATTTGTTTCTATCCTCATACTTATTATGCTTCTGGCAGCATGCTCTAGTAACGCCTCAGGTAGTAAAGGGTATCCTGACAAAAACTTAGAAATTGTTGCCCCTGCCTCTCCAGGAGGCGGCTGGGACTTGACCGCTCGTTCCCTGGAAAAGGTACTTACAGATGAAAATCTTGTTGAACAAAATATTAACGTTGTGAACAAACCTGGTGGCGGCGGTGAAGTAGGCTGGAAATACTTGAAGTCCAAAGATGCTCATACATTAGCCGTTAACTCAAGCCTGGTGTTGACTAATAATCTCTTAGGCCAAAGTGATCTTACTTATAATGAATTCACTCCGATTGCTACTCTAGCTACAGAATGGCAGGCACTCGCAGTACCAGCTGATTCAAAATACAGTACAGCTACTGAATTCTTAGAAGCCACGAAAGAAAATCCAGATTCAATGAAAATCGGTGTCGGACCTGGTCTCGGAAATGACGACCACCTTTCTTTAGTACAAGCGGCCAGCGAATTCGGTATTAACCCTTCTGAGTTAAATTTCCTCGTTTATGAAGGGGGCGGAGATGTAGTCACGGCCTTACTCGGAGGCCATGTTGACGCTGTTACAACTTCCTTATCAGAAGTAAAAGACCAGCACCTTGCCGGGAAGCTGAAGATCTTAGCTGTATCATCTGACAAGCCTGTGGAAGGAATTGAAGATGTTCCTACTTGGCAGGATGAAGGCGTAGACATGGTCTTCCCTCACTGGAGAGGACTTATGGGACCACCTGATATGACCGAAGAGGAAATAGCTTATTGGGATGAGAAAATAAGCAAAATGGTTGAAACAGAACAATGGAAAAAAGTTCTTGATAACAATGATTGGGAAAGCTTCTATAAAAACAGTGAAGAAACAGAAGCTTTCTTGAAAGAACAAAATGACCTTTACCAGAAACTTGTTAAAGACTCTGGAATGATGAAATAAACTTCATGCCTGTTGCCCCCTGAGGCAGCAGGCATTCCTAAAAATGAGGTGAAGTACGAATGAAAACAATGAAGCTGATTGTACCTTTTTTTCTTATCCTCTTTAGTATTGTCATGCTAATTTCATCATTCAATTTACAAAAAGCTAACCTGGGTAATCCCTACGGTCCTATTTATTTTCCAGCAGGAATTAGCATATTCATGTTGATTTTCAGCATCATTTACTTAATGCAGGAACTGAAAAACATCCATAAAGAAAACCCGTCTATTAAACTAATGCTTTCAGGAAGAACACCCAGATTAATTTGCGTCACCATTTTGTTTGGGATTATTTATTCTTTCCTATTTGAACGCGTCGGCTTTTTAATTTCCACCTTTCTATTCTTAGGTGCTTTACTATTCTTTATCAACGGAAAGAGAAAATGGATCGTGAATACAGTGGTCGCCCTCAGCTTTTCTTTCATAAGCTGGTATGCATTCAGTGAGTTACTTGGAGTCAGTCTACCTTAGGAGGTGATCAAATGGATGGAGGAAGTTTTATTAATGGCTTAATGATCGCGATTGAGCCTATTAATATTTTATGGATCATAGTCGGAGGATTTCTAGGGACAATTGTCGGCATGTTACCTGGTTTAGGGCCGGCAACAGCAGTGGCAGTACTTATTCCGATCACATTCAGCATGAATCCGGTTAGTGCCATCATCCTCATGGCCGCCATTTATTACGGTGCGATGTATGGGGGTTCAAGAAGTTCGATTCTTCTTAATACACCAGGAGATGGATCAGCAATTGCAGCGACTTTTGATGGATATCCTATGGCGAAAAAAGGTCAGGCAGGAGAAGCATTAGCCATATCTGCGGTCGCCTCCTTTATCGGCGGATTAATCGCAGTCGTCGGCTTCATTTTTCTCGCAGAACCTTTAGCGAATTTCGCCTTGGAATTTGGTCCAGCTGAGTACTTTTTATTAATGCTTCTGACATTATCCGCTATCGTAGCCTTATCCATAGGTAAAATGGTCAAAGGATTCTTAGCGATGATGATCGGGCTTACGCTCAGCACGGTTGGAATTGATACGCAAACGGGCGTGTACCGTTTCACGATGGGACTTCCTCACTTGAGTGAAGGTATTGATTTTCTCATCGTCATCATCGGAGTGTATGCGATTGGAGAAGTTCTCTATAACTTCTTAAATATCGATCAGCAAAAGAAAGATAAGAAAAAGGTTGGAAAAGTATGGTTTACCAAAGACCAATGGAAGCGATCCAAATGGCCGATATTACGAAGTGGACCACTAGGATTTCTCATTGGTGTGTTACCAGGCGCTGGAGGTTCCATCGCTTCGATGATCAGTTATACATCAGAAAAGCAAATCTCCAAACGATCAGAAGAGTTTGGTGATGGAGCTGCAGAAGGATTGGCTGCTCCCGAATCCGCGAACAATGCTGCATCAGTTGGAGCCATGATTCCTTTGCTCACGATGGGGATTCCTGGGTCAGGAACCACAGCGGTCATGCTTGGTGCTCTGATCATGCTCGGCCTAAGACCCGGCCCGCTTCTATTCGAACAACAGCCCGAAACGGCCTGGGCTCTTGTGAACAGCATGTTTCTCGGTAATATCGCCCTAGTCATCATTAACATTCTATTAGTGGGATTGCTGGTAAAAATTCTGGACACCCCAGCGAAAGTACTTTATCCAATTATCGTATTACTAGCTTTCATAGGAACCTACACACTGAGCTATTCTACTATGGATTTCTTTTTGCTGCTCATTTTTGGCTTATTCGGATTGATGATGAAGATTATGGATATACCAATTGCCCCGTTAGTCCTTGCGCTGATTGTCGGGACGGATATGGAACAGAACTTCCGTATGGCTGTCCTTTCATCTAACGGAAGCCTGGGAATCTTTTTCTCTTCCGGTGTAAGTATTGCCCTTGTCATTCTGACGCTGCTATCTCTTTTCTATCCATTGATCATTAAGCTGGTCAAAAAGAAAAGCCAAAAGAATACCGATCAACCTGAACAAGTCTATAAATCGTCTTAAGGAGGAGTAAGCCTATGTTCTATGACCTGATTGTTGTTGGAGCAGGAAATGCTGCTCTATGTGCAGCCATCTCCGCACGAGAAGAAGGTGCTGATGTCCTTGTGTTAGAAAAAGCTCCCCATCACAAACGTGGCGGCAATTCTTACTTTACGGATGGTGCCATACGCTTTGCTTACAATGACCTGAACGATATACGAAGGCTGATGCCCCAGCTAGAAGATGAGGAAGCAGCCAGAATTATCATGCCAGGGTATAGTACAGCTGACTATTATGATGATCTACAACGGGTGACAGGTGGAAAAAGCGATAAGTCCTTAGCCAGCCACCTTGTCAATCAATCGTATGAAACGATTTCGTGGATGAGAGATCAAGGCTTGGAATTCGAATTGAACTACAGCAACCAATCTTTTGAAAAGAACGGTAATTATCAATTCTGGGGTGGATTACCAGTTAAAACCAAAAACATCGGTATGGGCCTCATGAAAACATTATTCGACCGTGCTGAATCACTCGGAATCGACATTTGGTATAACGCAAGTGCAAAAGAGTTACAAACAGAAAATAATCAAATCAGTGCAGTTGTTGTTGAACGTGACCATGAAACAATCTCCGTGCAGACAACTAGTGTCGTTCTTGCATGCGGTAGTTTTGAAGCATCTAAACAAATGAGGACCGAACACCTGGGTGAACAATGGGAAGCCGCCATTGTTCGAGGCACAGAATATAACACGGGAGACGGTTTAGATATGGCTCTTGCTATCGGTGCGCAGAAGTACGGACAATGGTCCGGCTGCCACTCAATCGGTACCGATGCTGAAGCACCGAAGGTCGGGGACTTTACAAAACCTGGCGATATTTTCAAAAAACACTCCTACCCTCTTAGTGTCATGCTGAATAAAGATGGCGAGCGATTCGTTGATGAGGGAGCCGACTTTAGGAACTACACATACGCCAAGTATGGAAAAGAAATATTGAAGCAGCCTGGACATATCGCTTATCAAATCTATGATTCACAAGTTCGTGATATGCTCAGGAAAGAATACAATCTTGAGGAAGCGACCTACCATTCTGCAGACACATTAGAAGAGTTAGTCGGAAAGCTCCCTGTAGACGAAAGTGCCTTTCTGACAACAATTAAGGAATACAACAAAGCCGTTAACAAAGGTCATTATGACCCTACGATTAAAGACCAAAAAGGAACGAAAGGATTGACACCGCCAAAATCAAATTGGGCGTTAAAAATTGAAAAAGGTCCATTCTATGCCTTCCCCGTTACCTGTGGCATTACATTCTCGTTCGGTGGCTTACACGTAAATGCGAATGCAGAAGTACTCAATGAGGAGGGCAAGCCAATTTCAGGATTATATTCAGCTGGTGAGATGGTGGGAGGGATCTTTTACGATAACTATCCAGGAGGATCCGGATTAATGTCTGGGGCTGTTTTTGGAAAAACTGCCGGCACATCTGCTGCTAGATTCAGCTATACCCAAACCACGAATTAACAGAAAAGCCACCTATAGAGAAGGTGGCTTTTCTAATCTATGTGAGGAGCATAACCATGAAGAAACAAATGATTTTATTTATATCCCCCCTCATTATCTACATTCTTTTTTTCCAGCCTTTATTCGATTGGGATATTAAAATCCAAGCTCTCGCATCTTTAGTAATTATCCAAATATTGTGGATTGGACGAGTATTCTCTTTGGCCTTCAGTTCATTACTTTTTATTCTGCTTTTATCTTTTCATTTTTTCAACTATGAAGAAACACTTGCCTATATCAGTTCAGAAATCGTGTGGCTTCTTTTTGCTACCTTTATTATCTCACACGCCTTCATCGAGACCGGTCTCGCAAGCCGGCTTTCCTTGAAGTTGCTGACAGTGTCAAGAGGTTCTGGTAGTGGACTCATTTTGATTTCCTATATCCTTATGCTTATTCTTTCAATCCTGATTCCTTCCAATATAGGAAAAGCGAATCTGGTTACCTCTGTCCTTGACCGCTTGCTGAAGAATCTGAATGAAATTAACAGCATTGAGAATCTAGGAAAATCATTATTCATCGGTATCAGCTACTTAACTGCTATCGCAGGGGCTTTCGTCGCTACAGGAGCAAGCTCTACCATCTATACCTTTGGGCTATTCACAGATATTTCGAACTCGATCAACTACATAAGCTGGCTTTCTTATTTTGCCTTGCCTATCATATTATTCACGTTAATTTTGTGGGGCATTATGATCCATATTTTCCCACCAAGAAACATCAATAGAAAACACTTATTACGACTGATTGATAAAAGATTAGAAGAGCTTGGACCAGTAAAGAGATCGGAAAAGAAAGTAATTATGATCATGAGTATTACTCTATTACTATGGACAACCTCGAGTTTACACGGTTTTTCTATTCCTCTAATAGGTCTTCTAGGAGCAGTACTCACCCTTCTTCCTTACACAGGGGTTTGGGATTGGGAGAAGGCAAAGAAATCAATCAATTGGGACATGATGCTTTTTTTCGCCAGTACCCTAATGGTCTCCGGTATGCTTATCAAAACAGGGACAATTGAATGGATGGCTGACTATATTGTCAGCTCCGTATCTGCACAATCGGGGCTTCTAGTCGTTTTAATACTGATCATAGGTGCGATGCTAATTCGTATAGTTTTTGTAAACGTACTAGGTTTTCTAACTATTATCATTCCCTTATCTATTCAAATTGGTCAAAATTTAAAGGGATTTTCACCTTTGGTTGTCGCTATGGCTGTATTTTTAGCTGGAGTTCCAGGGTTCTTTTTGATTACTCAATCTCCTGTTCATTTAATAAGCTATTCCTATGGATATTTCACAGATCGTGATTTAATAAAAGCAGGTATCCCTGCTTCTTTATGCTGGGTGACTGTGATCATTCTATCTTTGTTACTTTTTTGGAATTATATTTAATAATAACAGAAGGAGCTTCTATATATGAGAAGCTCCTTAGATGTACCTTTTCTAAGCTTTTTATATAAAGTCCCCCTCTTCCTGTACCTATGAAAAATTATATAGGTCTGGCTCGCCCAAGCATTTAATTTAATTCTTTTACACTCACTTTTTAATGCAAGGATCCTGCGGCATCTCTAGCCTTTTATTCTTATAATGATTAATAAGACGGAGACCTGTACATCGATCCCGTAGATGAAAAGCTTCATTAAGACTCTCAGTCACAAGTTCCTCCGCAAGCCCTAAATCTTCAATCGTAGCCGGCCCCCCAACCTTTAATAATTGGATTTGCAGAAGTTCTACATCTGGCAAAGCAAGGACCTTGTTTTTGATAATATGCCAGGATTGCTTCAATTTCTTTTCATATTTATCATTTTCCGTAAGCTCTTCAGGAGAGAAAGATCGCACCCACTCTTTATATAAGCAAGATATAATTGTGCAGGCGACCCCTACTTTTGCTCCGTGGAGAAGCTGAGGTTCGTTTAATTCAAGAAACCTCATTTCCCAGAAATGAGACAGGTGATGTTCTCCACCAGATGCCGGTCTGGATGAATTAATCAGATTCATAGCGAGGCCAGAATAAATTAAAGCTTCCATTAATGCTTTAATACCCTTGTATTCACTTCTACCTATCTCATCTGTATGTTTAACCGTTAAATCAAGGCAGGTTTTCGTTAACTCATAGGCTTCCTGATAAAATGGTTCTCCTCCGATCATCTCGGAGATATCCCAGTCCATTAAAGAAGTATGTTTCCCTAACATGTCCCCGAATCCCGCTGCCGTTAAAGTTTGAGGAGCTCTCATCAATACATTCGTGTCCGCGAACACAGCGATCGGGGATTGACTTTGGACAGTTTGTTTTTTTCCACGATTAATGATGGGAGCTCCTTTGGAAGTAAATCCATCCACGGATGCAGCTGTAGGTACAGCTAAAAAAGGTACTTTAGCTTTCTCACTGCAAAACCTGCATATGTCATGAATGGTTCCGCTTCCGACAGCTACCAATACATCATTTTCTTCCTCTACGTTAAGAAAAAGCTGCATAATACTTTGGCCATCCGCAATCACTTGTCCATTCTGATTTTCATCTAATATGACTACCTTCGGATATAAATCTTCCTGGTTAAGTAGATACTCTAAGGTTAACCCAGCAGCTTTCTTTGTATTTGAATCGGTTACAAGGATGGGTTTTGATAAACCTTTCTCTTTTAAATAAGAAGGAATTGATGCGAGACACCCTTCCTCAATATATATGTCCGGTAACTGCTCGGGGTCTATCTCCATCTTCTGACACAAAGCAGATAATTTATTTTCTAAACTCAATGGTCTTCCTCCATTCTTTATCACTCAAAAATGCCTTGAACTGCACAACTCCGCTTACCTTTTGATGCAATTTTCAACTCACCTGTTCCTCTTTAGAGAATTCCAGATTGTCAAAGGTTCTTAAGGACAGCCACATCCACCCCAGGGATGAAACGCTGATGTAGAAAAATACAAGTAAAACCGGAACCCCCATGAAATGATAAGTAACGGCAAAAAGGTACACAAAAATGGACAGTGTAGCCGGCCACTTGGTCATTCCTAGTATTAAAGAATTTTTTAAGTAGTTTTTTAAGTTCGACTCATAATGAGTAAGCAAGGGGAAACTCCAGATGACAATCACTACGTAAAGGATTACCAGAAGATAGAAAAAGAATGGAGCTAGAAAAAACACTTCCCCTCCTCCTTCTTTTAATAAATGGTAATTGATCAGCATAACTACTCCAGCTAGCGATAGAATCCAGCCTAGGAGATTCGCGGACACGAAACTCTTTTTATATTTTTCTTTAAAAACATGATGAAGCTTAATGTCTCTTTGACCTCTAATCCATTTCCTAGTTACATCAAGGGAGGCTATGGTAGCAGGAAAAATACCTGCTACTACCAGCCCGGCAAAGGTGTACAAAAGCCAAAGGAAATTAACGGCCGCCAGTCTGGAAATCCAAGTAAGTATTAGATTGAATCGATTGATCATACTATTTAATTTCAAGCTTACTCACCACCAGCTCATTTATTTCCATTCATCAAAACATCAAAAGGAACCAATTCTAGAATTTAATATGATTCTTAGCCCTTCACACTCCCCATCGTTACTCCAGAAACAAAGTATCTTTGGAAGAATAAGAATAGAATCACGATAGGAATGATGGTCATTACCGAACCTGCTATCAGGATGTCATAGTTGTTACCATAAGGAGTAAGAAGTGCCGCGAGCCCAATTGGTAACGTAAACATATCGTTCGAGCGAAGGACTAAGAGCGGCCAAAGAAAGTTATTCCAACTCATTAATCCCAGTAAGATTGCCATTGCCGCAAGAGATGGCCCCATCAATGGCAGCATAATCCGAAAGAAAATTCCATATTCTGTGGCACCGTCAATTCTCGCAGCATCCATTAACTCTTTTGGAAGACCAAGAGCATACTGTCGAAAGAAGAAAACGGCGATCGGGGCTACAATTAAAGGCAGGATCACAGCCAGATATGTATTCACAAGCTGTGTGTTGATCATTAATTGAAAGAGCGGAAGCATTAAAATTTCAAAAGGAATCATTAGGATCAGTAAGACCAATAAGAAGAAAAAATTCCTTCCTTTAAAATCGTATAAAGCTAAGGCGTAGCCAACCATGGAGGAGAAGAAAAGAGAAAGTACGATCGTAAGAGCAGAAATCAGCATGCTATTTCCATACCATGTCCAATATTCCGCCGCCTGGGTAAAGATAAATTCATAGTTTCCAAGACTAATTTGATCCATACTTACGCTAAATGTAATGCCATTCCTCATCAGAAGTGATGAAGGGATAAAGGACGAGAATATCAAACTGATGATCGGGAAGAGTGCAATTAAAGCCACGAGTATAATACTTATATTCGCTAGAATGATTAACCCTTTTTTACGTGTATTCTTAGCCATTAAGCATCCTCCTTTTTAAAGGATCCAGTTAAAATAAGATAGATGATACTGATAATGAAAATAATCATCATAAGGATGACCCCAAGCGCAGCACCAAATCCTAAGTCATTCTGCTGAATTCCTTCTTGATAAATATACCGCACCATGGTTAATCCGATATGGTTCGGGGAACCATCTTCCCAGAAAACGAAACTTTCCTCAAACATCCGAAAACCATTGATAATTGTAATCGTACTAACAAAAATGATGATCGGTTTTAGCTGGGGCACTGTAATGTGGATAAACTTCTGGTATTTGGAAGCTCCATCAATATCTGCAGCTTCATAGAGCTCTTCTGGCACGGTCTGGAGTGCTGCAAGGAAATATAAAATGTTGACCCCGATCCACCTCCAAGCAGCAAGTATGGTCATTAAGAACATGGCAGACCAGGCGTTAAATCTCCAGTTAACTGGGTCTAATCCTAATATCCCGATGAACTGATTGGCCATAGAGGTTTCTTGACCACTAAACATAAGCCGGAAGATCATTCCGCCCACTATGGTTGAGGTCAACGCAGGAATAAATAAAGAAGCGCGAAAGAATGCTTTAAAATATATAATTTTGGAATTTAACGCTACCGCTAGCAACATAGGGATGATGGTTAGAACAATCACAGTTATCACGACGTAAATCGTTGTATTCCAGAACGCATCATAGAAGGCAGGATTAAACACTCTGCTATAGTTTTCAAGACCTATAAAGTTCACCTGACCGGGTAAGATGCTTTGGAAACTCATAATGATACCCTGGATTGCTGGATAAAGAGTCAATACAAGAAATGAAATTAAAAATGGAGCTACGAAAATATAAGGGACTACTTTTCTTGAATTCAAAATCCCCATGATTTTACTTTTCCCCGTTACTTCTTTTGGCTTTGCCTCCGTATTAGGATACGTATTCATATGGATCCTCCTTAAAGCAGTTTAAAATAACTCGTTTATGATTTCTTTAACCGAATAACATTCCATGAAGTTTTAGGTAAATCTATACGTAAGCTCCCATCTCTTAGTTCGACCTTATTTAGTTTACGTGGTTTCACTGCTTCATGCCCCGCAGTGTTAGTAGCTTTTAAATCATCGTGGTCCAGAACAATATGTTCTATAAAACTGTATCCTTCAAAACTCCTGAGATCAGCTTCTAGTAAAATGCTTTCTGTTAAATGCTTATTGACCGCAAAAATCGTCAGGGTATTCTCCTCGTCGTTCTTTACGATGGCTGAATCTACATAAGGAACGTCACTATAATCTTTGCTGTCGTATTTAGGTGCATGGAGTACAGGTTTGAGCGATGTACCCCTACCAAAAATGGATGCGTGCATATATGGATAATAAATCGTTTGCTTCCAGGCTGCCCCATTATTTTCTGTCATAATTGGTCCTATAACGTTAACTAATTGGGCGAGGCAGGCAATTTTCACTCGATCTGCATTACGCAGCAAAGTAATCAGCATACTGCCAACGAGAAGAGCATCTTCAAAGTTATATACATCTTCTAACTGAGGAGGACCAATCTGCCACGGTTCAATCTGTTTATCTTTGTCGGAAGAATGATACCAGACATTCCATTCATCAAAGCTTAAATTAATCGTTTTATTACTGCGATGTTTAGCTTTAATATAATCACAAGTAGAAGTGACGGAATGGATAAATTGATCCATGTCCATATTTTTAGCCAAGTAGTTGGCCGTGTCATTTGAGTAATTTCCATAATATTGGTGGAGGGATATATAGTCGACCTGGTCATAAGCGATGTCAAGGGTAGTAGCATCATACTCAGGAAAAGTGGGCATTCCTGCGTGAGAGCTGCCGCAGGCTACCAGTTCAATATCGGGATCTACAAGTTTCATTGCTTTTCCTGTTTCTTTGGCTAGCCTTCCATATTCTACGGCTGTCTTTTGTCCAATCTGCCAGGGTCCATCCATCTCATTTCCTAAGCACCAGGTTTTAATGTTATGAGGCTGCTCAAACCCATGCTGCCTTCTCAGGTCACTCCAATAAGTACCTCTTGGATGGTTGGTATATTCAATTAGATTTCTAGCAGCGTCAATTCCTCTAGTACCGAGGTTTACAGCCATCATAACTTCCGAATTTACCTTTTTAGCCCACTCGGCAAATTCATTCGTACCAAACAAGTTAGGTTCTATAGTCCTCCAAGCCAGTTCAAGCCTCTTCGGACGATCTTCCTTTGGTCCTACTCCATCTTCCCAATTATATCCAGAAACCATATTTCCACCTGGATATCGGACAATGGGTACCTGAAGGTCCTTGACTAGCTGCATGACGTCTCTCCTAAACCCATTCTCATCTGCCATTTCATGTTCAGGTTCATAAATGCCTCCGTATACGGCCCTGCCTAATTGCTCAATAAAAGAACCAAACATTCTTTGATCAATCTCACTTATTTCATAGCTTTTATCTATGACCATGGTAGCTTTCATTTCCTGGTTCATTTAAAATTCTCCCTCCATTGAATACGCTTTCAATAAATTGTTTAAAATCATTAGTTGATCCAGTGCACATTTTCTTATACGAACGTATTTGAGTTAAAATCCAACAACAATTATATATGTACGTATAAGTTAATAAGTAAATTATAGCGAATCGACTGTTTTATTTCAACCTTTTTTCACAATATTTAAACAATAATCGATTGTTTACTATACAATTAACCATGATGTCTATCCCGCTTTAGACATCATCTCGCAGCAACCTTAAAACCCGCTCTTTTCTTAATAAAAAAAGAAGCGGAAAAATCCGCTTCTTTTTATTATTGATTTCTTAATTTTTCAGCTGCACGGTTTAATGCTTCTTCTGGTGTGGCACTTTCCTGCCTAAGAACACTTTCACCTATAGAAGTATTATATTCGTTCATGACATCAGGAGTCTGTTCCGTAAGATGGATCGTGTTAATTTCATCACGGACTTCTAACAACGTGTCAAATATACCGTTTCCAAAGTAGTCGTAGAATTTATTGTCTTCTCTTACAGCATCGCTTTCCCACACATCCCAGCGAGGAGGGTCAAACCCAAGAACTTGCCAGAGGTTAATATTTCCCTGCTCCGTCAATTTAGTGAAAGCTAAAAATTCTTTGGCTAGTTCAGGGTTTTCAGACTGGTTGGTAACTACAGTGCCTGTACCACCCATACCAGCAGAGCGGTCGCCACCTTCTTCCCAGGCCGGTAAAGGTCTTATCTCCATCTTTCCACTTAAATCAGGCATGCTGTCAATGAAAGTATTCATGTACCAGATTGGCGCCAATAGTGCAGCCGCTCCGCCGTCGTTCATATAACCGAAGAACTCCTCTGAATGTTTTTCTCCACCGGGCGTAATCTCAGCAATTTCATTGGTATGAATGGCGTCATAAAGAAATTGTAGAGTATTAACATTGGTTTCGTTATCAAGAATAACTTCACCAGAACTATTAAAATAATCAGAACCTTGTTGAGAAATCATTGGCCAGAAACTCATTAATGAATCTCCCGTATCTACGTTCCACATTACAGAGTCTGTATTTGCAGTAACCTTCTCACCTGCTTCTACAAAATCATCCCATGTTTTTATGGAATCTATATCCACGCCAGCTTCGTCCATAATATCTTTATTGTAGTACATAACGGTAGCCCCTACATGGTATGGAATCCCATAATAGGTTCCATCTTTTGCATATATTTCAAATCGGGATTTTACAGATTGATCAAGGACTGGTTCAACATATTCATTCATTGATTCCAGCTGAGGCTCACCTTGCATAAAATTAGCGTATTTAGCGATTTCAATATCGACAATATCAGGAGCTCCTTTTCCTGATTGAAGACTCAGCAAAAGGTTGTTGTGCATTTGGGCAAATGGATAGGTCTCAGCTACCAATTTGATTGGACGGTCCGGATTCTCTTCGTTCCATCTTTCTGCTGACTCTTTAAATAGGTCGTTATGCGCCCCTGCGAAAGTCCAAAAGTTTAATTCAGTGGCGTTTTCTGCATCATCTCCTACCACTTCCGTGCTTTCCGCTTCTCCTGAAGCTTCTTCTCCATCTCCTCCAGAACAAGCAGCTAATAGCATAATCAATAAAATAAAGAGTATTCCTAATAAATTTTTCTTCATACCTGTTTTCTACCCCCAAATTTTTTATTGGTATTAAACGTACTGACAAGTTACCTATTAAATCGCTCTCCTTCCTTCTTTGTTTAAAATAACCTCAGACTAATGACAGCGGTTTCAACAGAATGTAAGTTGGTACATCATTTGATTAAATCATATCACTGTCTTAATTTTCAGTCAATAAGTTCGAGTTCTAAATCTGTTAAATTCGTACGTACATTTAAAAAAGATATAAAATAGAAGAGGGAGTCTCCCTCTTCTATTAATACTTACAGTTTTAAAATTTATTTTATGGAAGGTATTATGATGATTTAGCTGGATCTGCAATGGATCTAGTAGAATTACGGATAATCAGTTCTGTAGGAAAGACAATGCTTTCTATCTCTTTCTGCATATCCCGCTGTTGATAAGGCTTTTCTATTAATTCAGTTATTAATAGCGCGGCTTGCCGGCCCAATTCAGCTTTCGGGTGTTCTATGGAAGTCAGCTTCACTTCAGAGAGTTCAGTTAAAAATGAGTTATCAAAGCCTACAATAGACATATCACGTGGAACTTTTAAATTATGGGATCTTAAGACATTAATAAGGTTTATAGCTAACTCGTCATTATAACTTACAATTGCCGTAGGAGCTGTTTCCGTATTTTTCAAAATTCTGTCTAGCTCTTCTAAAGGTTTCTTGTCTTTCTCCTCGGTTTGATAAGTAATAATATTATTAGGGTTAATCGGCACTTTATATTCCCGATGTGCCTTTAAATAACCTTTCATACGCAGCGTTCCCTGCATATCATCCGTTTTAAAGAAACCAAGTATATTTCTATGCCCATGTTGTATATGATGCTCTGTTTGCAAGTAGGCACCACGCTCATCATCCACTGTCACTCTAAGTGGTTCGAGAGCTTCATAGTAGGCGTTTATCATAAGATAGGGAATACCTAAGCGTTCTAAATTCAAATAGTAATTGATATTTGGGTTCGAATAAGCACTTTTAGTAGGTTCAATAATGACGCCTTCAAATCCATTGGATATTATTTTCTCTAGATATTCTCTTTCCTTCTCATGGTCGTTATTCGTGTTAAATAGAGTGACTTGATAACCTTTTTCACTTAAATAAGCTTCTGCCCCTCTAATGATTGAAGGAAAGATGTAATCAGAGATATAAGTTGTTACAATCGCAATATTCTTGTTGGAAGCACTAGAATTAGAGGAATGCCTGCTTCTGTCCGCGCAAAATGTTCCGGCCCCTTGTTCTCTATAAAGCCACCCTTCACTCACTAACTCCCCAATAGCAAGACGAACGGTGTGACGACTTACATTAAATTGTTTCATTAATTCACTTTCTGAATGAATTTTATGATGAGGCTCGTACGTACCATCCAAAACTTTAGATTTTATATATTGTTTTACCTTAGCATACTTGGTTTGCATCTTATTCCACTCCACCTCTAATACATATTCGTATAAGTTATCATATCATATATTTGAACATTCATGCATACGCTTACCTCATTTTGAAAACTTTGAGAGCCTGTCATTCATGTATGCTGAGTGGTGTTCGATATTTTTAAAGCAGAGGAGAGAATCCATGTTTAAAAAAATACGCAGCGATAAAAAACTCGTTGCGTATTAATTGGAGTAAATGATATTTTTTTAAATTATTATCATATGGTAAGTTACGTTTCTTCATTTCCAAAGAAGAGCATTCCATTTCAATTCCTTTTTGAACTCTCTTAATGTAGTTTCGTTATCAATGACGGCGCATTCTATGTTCATTAATTCCGCAAAGTCTTCCATTTGTTCGGCCGTTAGGGCATATGATAATGATGTATGGTGGGCACCTCCTGCATAAATCCATGCCTCAGCTGCTTCACTTAATGAAGGCTGCGGCTTCCACAGGACTTTTGCTACTGGAAGTTCCGGAGTAGAAATACCAGGCTGAACGGCATCGACTTTGTTAATAACCATTCTGAACCTTCCACCTAGTTCTACGATGGAAACATTAATAGCCTCACCTGCCTGGCTGTCAAAAACCATTCTCGCTGGAGCACTCTTTCCTCCCATAGACAATGGACTGACTTTAACTTCAGGTGTAGTGGCGGTGATGGTCGGACATATTTCAAGCATATGTGATCCGAGTACCATTTCATTTCCTTGTTCTAAATGGTAAGTATAATCTTCCATAAATGAAGTTACTTGATTACCTGCCATTACTTTCATTAGTCGCACAAGAGCTGCGGTTCTCCAGTCACCTTCCCCGGCAAACCCGTATCCTTGAGCCATTAGCCGTTGTACTGCCAGCCCGGGTAATTGGTGCATTCCATGGAGATCCTCAAAGTTAGTAGTAAATGCCTGGTAACCCCCTTTGTCCAGGAAAGATTTAAGACCTATCTCAATCCTCGCTTGTTCTCTTACGGCATCCAGTTCTTCGGGGGATGCAGGCAAGTGATAAAGGCTATTGTACTCATCCATCAAATTTTCTATTTTCTCCGGAGCCACCTCATCCATTTCAGCAACTAAATCTCCAATACCATAATAATCAACAGTCCAACCAAACTTAATTTGTGCTTCTATTTTATCTCCATCTGTAACAGCCACGTTCCTCATATTATCCCCAAATCGGGCAACACGAATGTTCTTACTTTCATTATAACCTGCAGCTACTATCATCCAATCCTTTATTTTTTCTTGAACGTCTTCATTTCCCCAATAACCTGCTACTACTTTTCTTGACATACCAAGTCTCGTCCCTACAAACCCATATTCTCGATCTCCGTGGGCGGATTGATGAAGATTCATATAATCCATATCAATGGTTTCCCAGGGTACTTCCCTGTAATATTGAGTGTGTAAATGAAGCAGTGGTTTTTCCAGGGCGTGCAATCCTGAAATCCACATTTTACCTGGAGAAAAGGTATGCATCCAGGTAATAATTCCATTGCAGCTTTTATCTACATTGGCCTGCCGCATAAGGTCTTCTATATCACCTGAATTCGTCAGCACACTTTTAAATTCAATTGGAAATGGAAATTTCTCTTCGCTATTTAATTGACTCACTAGTTCGATCGAATTGTTTTCAACGATCTCTAAACTTTCTTCCCCATATAAATGCTGACTCCCTGTTACGAACCAAAATACTGGCTTTTTCCCCTCTTGCATACCGGTTCCTCCTTTAGGTTATTGAATGAATACTTCCTGACCGCTTCGCTTTTGAATTTCTTTCAATCGTTTCATGACATCATTTTCACCACGGCCAAAATAATCATGCAAACGCTCATATTCTTTATATAACTGATTGTATATTTCTACGTTTTCTTGATTTGGATTGTACTTTTTTTCTTTTACACGGCCCATTACACTGGCTGCTTCAAGAACGGTATCAAATCCTCCGGCACGTCTACCGGCTGCAACAGCACCAAACAGGGCCGCACCAAGAGCGGGCGTTTGAGTGGAATCCGCTATGGTGATCGTTCGGTTTGTCACGTCCGCATAAATTTGCATGAGGAGTTCATTTTTTTGTGGGAGGCCGCCGCATGCGTAGAGTTCGTCTACATTTACACCATTCTCGTGGAAAGCATCCACAATTTTTCTGGTGCCAAAGGCAGTGGCTTCCAATAATGCTCGATACACTTCTTCCGGCTTTGTTTGAAGTGTCATACCCACGAGCATTCCGCTGAGTTCGGTATCAACGAGTACGGAACGGTTCCCGTTCCACCAATCTAATGCCAGTAATCCACTCTCACCCGGCTGATATTCCGCCGCGTTCCTCTCAAGCCAGCTGTGGACGTTCTCTCCGTTTTTCCGTGCCTCTTCACGTACTGAAGCAGGCACCTGCTCATTAACAAACCAGCCGAAAATATCTCCTACGGCTGATTGTCCAGCTTCATAACCAAAATAATCAGGGATAATTCCGTCTTCCACCACTCCGCACATACCTTCAACATAGCGTTCTTCCTCGCCCAGGACCATATGACAAATTGACGTCCCCATAACCATAACCATTTTCCCTGGAGATACGACGCCCATAGCGGGTACGGACGAGTGAGCATCTACATTCCCCACAGCTACTGCTGTATTTGGACTCAAGCCCGTCAATTTTTGGAATTTATCCGTTAAGTTTCCAGCTTTCGTCCCTAGAGGATATATTTGCCCTCGCAATTTTTCATCAATATTTTCAAAGAGCGGATGCAGGCTTAAGAAAAAGTCTTTACCGGGATATCCTTCACTCTTATTCCATATCGCTTTGTATCCGGCTGTACAACTGTTCTTTTTAAGCTCCCCGGTTAATTGAGCCACTACCCAGTCTGTAGCTTCAATAAATCGATCCGCCTCCTTGTATATATGAGGGGCTTTATTCGCGATTTCCATAATTTTCGGGATCATCCATTCCGATGAAATCTTCCCTCCGTAGCGAGATAAGAATTCCTCACCTTTTTCCATCGCAAGCTTATTTAATTGATTGGCCTCTTCCTGGGCAGCATGATGTTTCCATAATTTCACCCAGCTATGAGGATCATCCCGGAACTCAGGAAGCTGACATAGCGGCGTATTTGATGCATCTACTGGCAAGATTGTAGAAGCTGTGAAGTCAATTCCTATCCCAATAATAGTTTCTGGATTAACATCAGCGTCAGTTATAACTTTGGGTACGGACTTTTCTATCACTTCAATATAATCATCAGGATTCTGCAATGCCCATTCGTAACCTAATTTGATATCTTTATGAGGCAGTTGATCCGTGAGGACTCCATGTGAATAAGGAGTTACATGCTCTGTCATTTCTTTTCCGTCTGAGAGACGAACTAGAACTGCTCTTCCGGATTCGCTTCCAAAATCTATTCCCACAGAATATTTATATTCGCTCAAAATTACCCCTCCTGATTGGTTTGACCGTAATAAGCTTCTTTTCCATGCTTTCGCAAATAATGTTTATCAAGCAAGGTTGAGGACATGGATTGGACATTCTGATCTATACCTTTAGACAGCCAAGCTATTTTTGCTACTTCCTCCATTACGACTGCATTGTGAATAGCTTCTTCCGGATCCTTTCCCCAACTGAAAGGGGCATGCTTATGTACCATTACTCCAGGCACCCTGTTTGGATCGATATTATTCTCCACAAATTCCTCTACAATTACGTGTCCAGTTTCTTCTTCGTAGTTTGTTTGAATTTCATTTCGTTTCATGGGACGAGTACATGGAATCTCACCATAGAAATAGTCTGCATGAGTCGTACCCAAAGCAGGTATTCCTTCACCAGCTTGTGCAAACGAAGTGGCCCACGTGGAATGAGTATGAACAACTCCGCCAATTTCAGGAAAATTTTTATAGAGTACGAGATGAGTAGGTGTATCGGATGATGGCTTTAATTTACCTTCCACAATATTCCCCTCCATATCTACCACACTCATATCCTCTGTAGTAAGCTCTTCATAAGAAACACCACTAGGTTTAATTACCACAAGCCCTTCCTCTCTACTGATACCGCTTACATTCCCCCAAGTAAAAGTTACAAGACCATACTTCGATAAACTTTGGTTCGCACTCAATACTTTCTCTTTCAAACCTTCAAGCATTTCTACACCCCTTGTCTTGTACGTATATTTTTATATTTTAGTTAATTCTACTACAATATGTACGTACATTCAATCCGTTTATTGAAAATCAAGATGTATTAGTGCCATTATTGAGAATAATCCTAATATTCCCTTAATCATGTTTCTCAATTTAAGTGAACTTATTAAATATGAAAAGCGTAAATAGGGTGATTGGTTCTAGATTATACATACAAGTAGTCAGGATAATTAGTCCATTAAATTGTTTGTGTTTGGAATGAAAAAAGGGGATAGAAAATACTCGGCACTAGAATATAGCCCCGGTAAGGATCCCTATTATTTCGAGGAAAATAATAACATTTAATTAGGTAAGAGGATATGAGGATACGTGATTTGATGGAAGGGATAGTTTCAAAGCTATCTTAGAGGAGTTGTGAAGCTTAATTTAGAGTAAAAAAAGCATCCCTAACTGGATGCTTGAACGACTAATCGATGATCTTCTTTTCTTTCGCTTCTGCAATAAGCTGATTTAATTCAGAGTGAGTTACATCTAGGGGTCTTGGGATTAAACGTAATTTTCCTTTCTCGTCCAACTTATAATAAGCGAATCTAATCTCTTCACGATTCAACTCTTTTACAGTAATAAGTTCGATGGCTGCAACCCTGTCATCTTCCAGTTTTACAGTAGCACGTTTCCAAATCGTACAATATTCGGTTTCGTGCTCCGGGGAATTACTAGTGAATTTTTCTTCGGGAGTTCTCATTTCTTCACTCCTTTTTAATGGATAGTAACTATTACCATGGGAATTTATATATTAAATCTTCTAATATCTAGACATTATCCAAATAAAAAGTATGCCCCTTAAACTCTATCGTCTCTGTCCCTTGTTTAAACGTTAACTGCTCTTGTTTGGGAGTGAAGTCATCACTAGTCTCATATTCCACTTGAAAATCCTGTCCATCGTCTAGCCCACTAACATCAAAAACCTGATAGTGGATTTCATGCCCTTCTGAGCTTTTGGTTATGCCTTTAATTTTCATGGCATCAAAATGAATGTCAGCCATTATTTCACCTCCCTCTCCTTGAACAATTTCTTCACGTCCTGCGCTATTTCCTACAGGATCATTACATGAGTAAGGTAAGAAGCTTATTTGTTTAAGAATGATTTATCTCTACCAAAAAATAAAACGGTTCTTTCCACTTCTTCATAGGAAAGAAACCGCTTTTTATCACTCACTTAGGCATATTGAAGGCTGACACCATATTTATTCAAAGTCTCACGAATTTCATTCTGCAGTTCTTCAGATGGAAGATCCATCGGCAGTCTTAGAACAGGTTCAATTTTGCCCATCATCCCAAGGGCTGCTTTCACAGGCGCTGGATTCGTATCTTTAAACAGGACATCATTCAGCTCCATCAATTCATAGTGGAGTTTTTGAGCGGTGACGACATCCCCGTCGAACCAGGCATCGTGCATCTGAGCTACTTTTCCTGGCAGGACGTTAGCTGTAGCACTTACAGATCCTACTCCGCCAATCGCAAGCATTGGATAGCAAAGCAGTTCGATCCCCGAGAACAACAGAAAATCACGGCCACACTTCAGGAGTACACGATTGACGTGTTCGAAGTCTTTATTCGATTCTTTAACCCCGATGATATTCGGGCAGTCTTGGCTCAACTGAGCTAAGGTATCCACATGCAGGTTCTGGGCGGTACGTCCCGGAATATTGTACACGATAATCGGGATCTCGACAGAGTCTGCCACCGTTTTGAAGTGCTTGTATAACGCCTGCTGATTCGGCTTGTTATAGTAAGGCACGATGACCATCGCCGCATCCGCTCCGATCTCTTCTGCCTTTTTCGTCAGGCGCATCGTTTCATCGTGATTGGTGGAACCTGTTCCCGGCACAAATGGAACGCGGCCATTAATGGTTTGATGGGCCGTACGCATAACCTGCATGCGTTCCTCCTCTGTTAACGAGCTCGGTTCCCCGGATGTTCCAGTCACCGAAATCGCATGCGTTCCATTCTCCAATTGAAATTCAATAAGACTTGAAAAGGTATTAAAATCAATGTCATGATTGGCTTTAAAAGGTGTGATGACCGGGGTCATCGATCCTCTGAGCTTTGATTTTATTTCTTGATAATCTCTCATCCTATCTCCTCCTTCTCGTAATTTACATACTCATCTCTAATTCTCGTAAATCCCCCTGGGCATGCAGAATGTCCATTTCAAAGTCAGCAATAAAATTGTTCCACTGCAGCGTGGCACTTTCAAAATCCTGGGATAGAGTGTCCTCAAACAAGGTGATGGTTAGCTCTCCCGGACTGTAAATCGGTTTGACCTCACATATCCCTTTCGCTTGAAATAGATCACTCTTTACGGTCACTTCGTAATGCCCGGGAACCGGCATATAGTAAGAAGGGTCAAAAGAAAATGTACAAGTTTCTCCTTTACCTTCCGCTTTGCCCGTCATTTCATAGCTTTTTCCTAGATAATGGGGGATCTCTTCAACCCTGCCTGTAGAAATAAGTGTCCTCAAAAGAGTAGAGCTTACTTTTTGCTCATGCTTCTCAAACTTTGAAACCATGGTGACTCCAAATCGGCCTTTACTATCTACAGGCAGTTGATTCATATCTCCCTTGCCTTTGAATCCATATTTATAGTCAAAGCCGGCAACGACGTGCTTACTGTTGAGTCCGCATAGATATTGATCGACAAACTGCTGATGAGGAACTTGGGCTAGTTCCCTGGTAAAATCAACAACATAAAGGATATCAACACCAAGCTGCTCAAAGATTTTCGCTTTTGCAGCAATCGGGGTTATAAATCTCGTAATAGTCGGGCCTTTCGGAATAACCGAAGAGGGATGTTGGGCAAAGGTCATAGCGGCAAGTTTTAGACCCTTTTCTTTTGCTATTTTCTTCGCTGTACGAATAATCTTCTGATGTCCTAAGTGCACACCGTCAAAAAATCCTAAAGCCAGGACACAGGACGGACTGTTCTCTTGAATGGATGGTGCAATCGGGTGTTTGATAGCGATGGTTTTCATCTTTGCCCTCCTCCTTCGTTATGTCATTTGCATGTATTTACCTTCGTAAAACGCAAGGGGGTCCCCGTCCTTAATATTTAAATTAATCACTTCTCCCACATAAAGCGTATGATCCCCTGCTTCATGAGCCTGATAGACATTACACACAAGACTGACAAGGGAGTCTTTAATAACCGGAAGACCTTCGACCGTTTCAAATTCCACCTGTTTATCTTCTTTAATTTGACCGGCAAAAATCATCGACATTTCCTTTTGGTCTCCAGATAGAATATTAACGGTGAATTGGTTAGACTTTTGAATCACTTCATTCATTTTAGCTTTCTTATCGATGGATATAAGCACAAGCTTGGGATCAAGGGATACTGACATAAACGCATTGGCGGTCATGCCGTGCACCTGCCCCTCAACTTCTGACACAATCACCGTTACCCCTGTCGCAAACTTCCCCATAGCCGTTCGGAACATACGATTATCCATCATGATCACCTCTTGTTAATTTTTCTTGCTCAAGTAACAAACGTCGGTTTGCGCTTTTTCAATTTCGGCTCTGTGAGCGTTACTTTTCTATTGGAATGAACATCGAGGACTTCTGAGGCTTCATCAAACCAGCTGTCTGGTGCTGCGTGTCCCCAAAACGTCTGGCGCATAGGGTCATCCAGATCCCAGCGGACCGGCTTAAAATCCGGGTCACTGGTTAAATAATCGCCGTTGTAGAGTTCAATACGATGGCCATCCGGGTCCCGTAAGTAAAGAAAGAGGGCATTGGATAAGCCGTGCCGTCCAGGGCCGCGTTCAATCGATGGACCGTACCCCATCGAGGCAAGTACATCACAGCCATCGATCAAGTTCATCGGGTCTTTTAACCAGAAACCGATATGGTGGAGACGCGGCCCAGGTCCATTCATATAAGCGACATCGTGGACACTTGGTTTACGGTGCAGCCAGGCTGCCCAGATTTTCTTTTCTTCCCCTTCGGTATATTCCGAACAGGCAAAGCCTAACTGATTGATATAATGATCGTAGGCTTTTTCTACATCGGAAACCATGCAGTTAAAATGGTCAATCCGCTGCACCTTTGCCCCTTTGTGGTGGTGATACTTCTGAATCATTCGTTCAGCCTGATCCATTTCCGCATAGTACTCTACCGGTAAACCAGAGGGATCCTGAATCCTCAGCGCTCTCCCAACGGCTTCCTGGGACCCTGCTTCCATCCACTTCATTTCGGTGCCCTGCTTTTCATAGAAAGCAGCCAATTGATCGATGTCTTTCTCAGATTTCACTTTATAGCTGATCACTTCTACGGCAGGAGTCTCTTTCTTCTTCAGAACAAGACTATGGTGATTATGCTCTTCTAGCCCCCGGAAAAATATCTGATCTTCATCTGACGCTGTTTCAATGAAACCAAGAGCTTCATAAAAAGCTCTTGATTTCTCTAAGTCTGTCACATGTAATACGGCACGGCCCGCACGGATGATATCAAACTCCATGGTTTTCACTCCTTATACGTTGGTATAGTTTGGTTTGGACGTTTTTACTTTCTCAAGGAAATCCTGCACGTAATCCTTATAGGGTTCTTTGTTGAACTGTTCAAAGTATGTCATCCCCATTTTCACCGGGTCGCCGAAGAAGTAATATTCATAGTGTGTCTGCCTGCTGCCAAAGGCGCTCATCGTCAAATCCCAGGCAAGACGGAAAAGTTTCACACGTTCATAACCTTCCATATTCTTAGACTGCAGTGCGCGATTGACAATCGGGCCGATTTCTTCATGATGGAAATCCTCTTCGGTTGGAATGCCCATTAGTCCGGAGGCACCTAGTATTCGAAGGATTTCTACAAGACGCGGATAAATTCTCGGATACCAGTTTCTAGCCGCGTTCAAAGCGTCAAAGTCAGGGGTCATCGTGCCCCATTTATCAAGTTTGGCATTATGCTCGGCCCTGAAAAGGTGGGACTTCATCGTTTCAAGCGCCAGCATAATTTCGGTACCTTTGTCCTGGACGTGCTGGAACTTGTCGATACCAATGGATTCCATCAGATTCAAAACAACCCCAAGCACGAATTCCGTTTTGACCACGTTTTTAGCTACGACCTGGTGAGACATATGCACAACAGCATTGGTCTCTATGAACGTGCGGTTACAAATGGAGGAATTGCCGCAAACAAAAACCTTTTCCCACGGGACGAACACATTGTCAAAGTACACAATGGCATCACCCTCTTCAAAACGGCTGCTTAATGGGTGATCCCAGGTGTTCTTACCGTTATCAAAAGATTCACGGCTGATGAACTTAAGCCCAGGCGTATTGTTTGGTACCACAAAGGCAAGAGAATACGGATCATCGAGCTCCCCAGCCTTTTTGACGGTTGAAGGGAAAACGAGGATTTCATCGGTAATGCCGCCCTGCGTGGCAAGTAAGCGTGCACCTTCGACAACGATTCCGTCCGAACGTTTCTCAACGAGGTGAAGCGCTACGTTGGCATCCTTTTGTTCATGCTGTGCTTTTTGACGGTTCACTTGCGGGTGAATCAGAGTATGCGTCAAGCTGATATCATTTTCACGCGCATAGTCATAATAATTTTTGGCATTCTCGGCAAACATCGGGTCATCTTCCCCGAACAGATCATTCGCTACTCCCATTGCCATTACTTCGGCATTCAAATAGTCAGGGGATCGTCCCATTAACCCTCCGGAAAGGCGTGCCCATTCCTGAATCGCTTCCCGACGCTTGATCAAATCATCGATGGTCTCCGGCCTATAAAAAGACATCCCTACTTTGTCGCCCGTTTGAGGAGAGGTGTAGAGCATTTTTTCAGGTTTCTCATATTGAAGATCATATAAATCGGCCATCGACTGGACGACATTTTTAAAAGCAGGGTGAGTGGTCGGGTCCTCGACACGCTCTCCGTGAATATAGATGTTATTTTTAGCATTTTTTAACTTCTCTTTATATTGAGCACCTGTTTTCGCTGGCATAAATAAATTCCTCCTTGATTATTTTTTTCCGAATTGCGGGATGCGGTGTTCTCCGAGCGCTACATGAATGATTTGCACTTCTGTATAAAATTCGAAGGCGTAATGTCCGCCTTCGCGACCAATTCCACTGTGCTTGGAACCACCGAAAGGGGTCCTCAAATCCCGTACATTCTGAGAGTTGATCCACAACATTCCTGCGTCCACTGCTTGAGCCACCCGGTGACCGCGCTGAAGATCTTTAGTCCAGACATAGCCCGCCAGTCCGTAGCGGACATTATTCGCAAGTTCCACCACTTCCGCTTCATCGTTAAACGTCATAACCGCAATAACGGGACCGAAAATCTCTTCCTGTACCACTCTCATCGATGTGTCTGCATTAAGAAGCAGCGTTGGCGCTACAAAATTGCCTCGGCTGTGTTCTTCCGGCACCGATCCGCTGATCACCTGACATCCTTCTTCTTTTGCCAGTTCCAGATAGCTTTTCACGCTTTCATAGTGTTTCGTATGAATTAACGGGCCGACCTGCGTGTCATCTTTCATAGGGTCACCGACCACAATGTTCTCCACGCGGTCTTTCAGAGCGGCGATAAAATCAGAAGCGATGTCTTCATGGACATATAATCTCGAGTTTGCCGTGCAGCGTTCGCCGTTAAAGGAGAATATGCCCCACGTACAGGCGTCAATGGCCCGCTCAAAATCGGCATCATCAAACACGATGATGGGTGACTTACCTCCTAACTCCATCGAAAAACGCTTAAGCGTATCCGCGCCATTTTTCATAATTTCAGATCCTGTCGCCGTTTCTCCTGTAAACGAGATCAGCTCCACATCTTCATGAGCGACTAACGATGCCCCGGCCGTCTCTCCATAGCCATGAACCACGTTGAAGACACCGTCAGGGAGACCAGCCTTATCAATAATTTCCGCTAAGCGATTCGCCGTTAGCGGGGACCATTCGGCCGGTTTTAACACAACTGTATTTCCGGTAGCGAGTGCTGGTGCGATCTTCCACGTCTCAAGCATGAATGGGGCGTTCCAGGGAGTGATTAACCCGGCGACTCCAACAGGCTTATGAATCGTGTAGTTGAGAAAGTCATCATCCACCTGGTAGGCATCTCCGACCAGACGGCTTTTTACCATCTCTGCGTAGAACCTGAAATTTTGGGCCGCACGCGCGACCATTTTCTTCGTCTGGCTGATTGGGAGGCCTGTGTCATAGGATTCTAGCGGGGCAATCTCTTCAATATGCTCATCTATTAAGTCGGCAATCTTGTAAATGTAGCTTAGGCGCTCATTTTGAGAAAGGCTTCCCCATTCTCCCTTGAAAGCTTTTCTGGCTGCTTTTACCGCTTTGTCTATATCCGATTCCGCTCCAGAAGCTACCTGGTTGATTTTTTCATTGGTAAACGGGTTGTAATTATCAAATTTCTCCTGATTTTCTGCTTCTACAAAAGCTCCATCAATGTAAAGCTGAATATCTTTCACTTCGTTAATCACACGTTTTCCTGCCTGGTTAATATCCGATAAAGTAAGTTCGTTCATGCTTATCCTCCTCAGTTGATAGCGCTTTCAAAAATACTTCTTAGCTGCAGGCTAAATTTGCAAATATTTGCTAAAGTTTGTATATTCAAATTATCACACAGGCTTTTCTATATTAAAAATATCTATAATATCTATATTCCATATGATTTTCATATACATAGTGAACGGGGGAGAACAATGGATATTAAGCAATTGCGATACTTTCGTACAGTAGCTGAGGAAGGACAAGTAACCAAAGCAGCAAAAAAGCTGCACATGGCCCAGCCTCCTCTCAGCCAGCAAATTAAATTGATAGAGGAAGAACTTGACCTGAAGCTGTTTGACCGCCATGGCCGTAAGCTCGAATTAACAAGCGCAGGAGAAGTACTTTATCAAAAAGCAGGTCAGATTCTTAACGAGTTAGAGGAAACGATTGTAGAAGTTAAAGAAACGAACGAAGGAATTACAGGTACCCTTCAAATAGGCTCCAATAAATCATGCTTTTCGTTCTTAACGGGTCCGTTAAATCAATTAAGACAGCAATATCCTCAGCTGACCTATCAACTTAGAGAAGGAGACACCTACTTTCTGGCCGAATGTATTCGAAGACGGGAAATTGAAATGGCTGTTGTCCGCCTTCCAATTGAACGGGATGAATTTGAAATGATCCCCCTCTCTCCTGAACCTTATGTATTGGTAACCCCTGCCTCCTGGGACCTATTCCCGGCAGATACAGCAGAAGTGGAAGTCGAGGACTTAAAAGATATTCCGTTAATGCTGTTACACCGCATCAGCGGTATGGGACAATTCGAATTGATTGTAGATGAGTGCAGGAAGCATGGCTTTGACCCTTATGTAATCTGCGAATGTCCTGATCCAACCATGCTATTATCGCTCGTAGCTAACGGAATGGGAGCATCCATTGTTCCGCGTTCAACTTTGGAAGCGTTCTCTTTTTCGAATATCAGGAGCTATGAGTTTAGAAATGCTGATATCCAAGCGGAAGCTGCGATTATCTGGCATAAAGACCGGTATTTAACGAAGGCTTCCCGAAGACTGCTGCGATTGTTCGAAGTAAATAAGACTGCCTTGGAAAATCCAGTTCACGATCAACTATTCACTATATAAGGAATGAGGCAGGAGAATAGTTGCCATGCCGGTGGGTGAGACGTTTATGGTTTGGGAGGTTACTCTTGTTCTATTAAGGAGATATGTATTTGAAAACTGAATCTACTACAATCGGGAAATAAGTCCAATACAAAAAGAACTTCCATATAACTAGAAGTTCTTTTTTAAAGAAGAAGACCTTATTCAGGTCCTTTACCATTTCTATCTAAACCGGCTGTGGATATTGTTATGTTTATAGGTTTTGTGCTGAAATTCTACTAGTTCCAGAGATAAAGCTAAGTATTTTTCTTCAAGAATCAGAGCAAAGTGTTCCTTCATCACATCAAATAGTTTTTCACAGGTGGCCTGCTTCGCTTCTTCACTTCTGCCTTTGCCTATTTTTAACGTTGTATGAACGAACGCATCATCCTCTTTCCCATCAGCTATGCGATACTCTGTCACTTTATGGGCTCTTACGCGGATTCCACCGACGGGATACGTGTCCTCGAGTTCTTCTAACACCTGCCCAAGCTTATGGAGCAGACTTTGAATATCCGTCTGAGGACTCAGGTTATCCGTATATTCTACAATCACATGCGGCATGATTCTTCCTCCTTCGTGTCAACTTGGCTCCCCGGTAATCGTATTGACCAGACGTCCGAGACCTTCAATCTCTGTAATAACCTCATCTCCTACTTTTGTATCCACTGTTCCTTTTGGAGTGCCTGTCAAAATAAGATCACCTGGACTTAGTGTCATAAAGCTGCTTAAGTATTCGATAAGCTCAGGAATATCAAAAATCATATCCTTCGTTGAACCTTCCTGCACCAGTTCGCCATTCACATACGTGCGCAAAGCCAGATTCATAGGATCTTGAATTTCAGCGGCATCGACCAGCCACGGGCCGATCGGGGTGCAGTGATCCCGATTCTTTACTCGCAAATTCGGCCGGTAGTAATTTTCCAGGTAATCACGGATCGCATAATCATTGGCAATCGTATAACCTGTAATATAGCTGTACGCCTCTTCTTTTTTCACGTTCTTTGCCTCTCGACCAATGACGACAGCCAGTTCACATTCATAATGCATATGAGTCACGTCAGATGGACGATAGGTTTTGCCCCGGTGACCGACAAAAGTGTTGGGTCCTTTCAGAAATACAAGCGGCTCTTCTGGAGCTTTGAAAGAAAGCTCGCTCGCATGATCACTATAATTCAATCCAAGCGCAAAGCTGGTCTGCGGCTCAATCGGCGGCAGCCAGACCACCTCTTCCTCTGCCACCTGCCTGCCATTATCCAGTTGAATCCCTTCAGAAAGTTCTGTTGCCTTATAAATTCCGCCTTCAAAGGCTACCCGTGCCGATTTCATGATTTAACCCCTCCAACGGCTGCTTCTTTTTTTACCTTATTTTCAAGTGCGCCTATCTGCTCTATCTCAATACGGATCTGGTCCCCGTCTTTTACCCGTGGAGGATTTTCCGGAATACCAACCAGCAGCGTATCTCCTTTTTCAAGGGTCATAAATTCGGTCACATCTGAAAGCAGCTGTGCAACCGAGCGAACGAGATTCCCCGTATGATTTTCCTGTTTACACTCCCCATTCACATAGACACGAATAGTCAGGTTGTCAGGGGCCGGTACCTCATCACGCTCCATAATCCACGGACCTGCAGGACAGAACCCATCGCGTGCTTTGTGCTTAACTGCCGGTCTAAACACGCTGTCATGCGGAACACTGATATCATTTACAATCGTATAACCCGCAATATAGCTCATGGCCTCATCTTCACTGACACGTGAAGCTTTTTCCCCGATCACGAGGCCTAGACAGGCTCCCACTTCAAGTTCTGATACCTCCTCAGGCATGGGGATAACGGTTTGATTCCCAGTAATGGTGTTTTTAGGTTTGATATAGAGAATCGGAGCTTTTGGAGGGGATTTGTAGGGATCCTGATGTAAGGCCTCTTCCATTTGATCCAGTGCGCCTTGATAGTTTAGTAATGTACCATAAATCGTACACGATACTGGGGAATCCCAGGTATGTTCGGTTGAATCGACCCTTCCATTCCATTGCACCGTGCCTTCCTTCAGGTAAACGTCAATTTCCTGCATCTGCAACCTGCCGCTGAATTTAGCTTTCGCTTTGGGCATTTCATTCACTCCTTTTAGAAAGAATCGTGTCATTTTGTAAAATATTCACAATTATCATGTAATTACAAACTAACACTCCATCTTTCATATATAAAATATTGATTACGTTCGTTTTGCATATGAAAAAGATATAGCTGTGCTCTGTGATAGACACTACTGCATGTTCCAGACTCATATCTGCTGGAATCCAGAAAAAAAGAGCCGAAAATCGGCTCCCTGGTTAGCGTTGAAATGTAATCAAATGCTGAAAAAGGATTTTCGTCGCGTCCAGCTGGCCGGCTACTTTTCCGGTTAAGGAGGATGCTTGCGACAACGGTCCTCCCGGCCACGTGTGTCCTCCACCCTCAATGGAGTAAAACACCACCTTCTCTTCTTCTTCTTGCCGGTAAGCGTTTTTCACAATAGAGTATTCTTCATGATCCATGATTCGCTCCTGATGATGGGATCGATGCTCCCCCCAGGAGGAGGCAAAGTACTCCACCGTTTCTTCTGCGGAGAGAAGCTGATCTATCATGTAGGTGGAATCATAATGGCCATCATAAGGAACGAGCTTATCCTCCGTTCCCATGATGAATAGCATGGGCATCGGTTTACTCCATTGAAACTTCTCGGCTAGATCTTTGACCAGGGGACCAGAAACGCCTCCTATTCCGGCAAAAACATCCTGACATTCAAGTCCAAGTCTCAAGCTGAAGGCCGATCCGTTAGAGAACCCGGTGGCGTAAATTCGGCTTTCATCCACGGGATACTGTTGTTTCAGCCACTCTATCAATTCCAATACAAACCCGACATCATTGACCTCCTGCTGAAACGCGGTATTTTTCTCTCTGCCTTCATTCCATTGTTTCGTCATACGGTCTGAAGGATCGAAATGAACCGCATCAGGAAAAACGGTGATGACCTGATGCTCTTCTGAGAGTTTGTGGAATTCTGTAATTTTCATATGATGCCTGCCACTGCTGCCCGCGCCGTGAAAGCAGAATACAACGGGGACCGCCTGCTCTGTATGTTCAGGCAGGCTGTAATAAAAGGTTCGCTCTCGTTCTTCAAATGTTATAGTTATGGGTCCTAAAACTTCCACGTTGATCTTCCTTTTCTCTTTATATTAAGGACGTCCTGTTCCTGATGAAACTCGCTGCTTTTCAAAATCCACCACATCTTCCGTTGCCAGCGGAGTTAGTGTAAAGCCCGTGTAGCCGTAGATGATGGCAATAATCGGCGAAATGAAACAGATAAACGAAAACGGAATATAGCCGATGCCTACGTTCAATGTGGTCATAATGAACGCTCCTGTCACTCCCCATGGAATTAAAGGGTGGATAAGCGTTCCGGCATCTTCAAGCGTCCGGGACATATTTTTAGGATGAAGATTCGTCTGCTCATAACTCTCCTCAAGCATTTGCCCTGGAAGAATGATCGACAGATACTGCTCACCTACTACGACATTTATTCCTAAACAAGCCAACACGGTAGATGTAATGACATTGCCCCTGCTTCGTAAAAACCGCTTCAAGCCTTCAATAATGGCTTGAGCTATACCGATTTCCCGGATAATACCGCCGAATGAAAGCGCTATCAAAATTAACGATACACCAAACAGCATACTATCCAATCCGCCGAGTGACAATAAGTTATCAATTGCTTCTACCCCTGTATCCGCGGTGTATCCGAAATGCGCGGTGTTCATAATGGTACCCAGAGACACGCCTGGAACGGTATAAAAAGTAGTGATGACCGCTGCTGCCAGCCCGATAATCAAAGATGGAATCGGACTCACTTTTCTAAATGCCAGAATAATAATAAGCAGAGGGGAAATCAGCGTCACGGGTGTAAGCATAAATTCATTATTCAACGTGGTCATCATCGACTCTACTTTTCCTATATCGGCTGCCTCTCGACTGGAAAATATGCCAATCGCCGCAAAGATGCCGAGCGTAAGAATTAAGCTTGGAATGGTTGTCCAGAGCATATGGCGAATGTGCTGGAATATATCGACCTTAGCGGTAGCTGCAGTCAGGTTGGTCGTATCCGATAGAGGCGACAATTTGTCTCCAAACAAGGCCCCGCTTACAATCGCCCCGGCCGTTACGGCTGGTGAGATAGACATCCCATAAGCCACGCCCATCAAGGCAATTCCAATTGTGCTGATGGCACTCCAGGAGCTTCCCGTCATCGTAGCTACTACGGCTGTAATAATAACCGCACTCACTAGAAATATGGATGGAGATAATACTTGCAGACCGTAGTATGTAATGGTTTGAACCGTACCATTCAATACCCAGACGCCGACGGTTATTCCAATCAGGCTTAAAATGATGATGGCAGGAACACCATAGGAGACGCCTTTGGTCATGGCTTTTTCTAACTCTTTCCACTTGTACCCTAACTTTAGTCCATATAAGGTCACGATCACCGCAGCGATGACAATGGGAATATGAGGCGCAGTGCCATATACTAAGATGCTGACTCCAAGGATGGCAATAATCAAAAGAATAACAAGACTTGAAACGAGAAATGACGGCTTTCTTTTTTCCATGTAATTCCCCTCTCCAGGATTATTGAAAAAATTCTACCATATAAATCATTTTGACCAAGCTCATTTCGGCAATCATTGGAGCGGACTTGCCCGTTCACAGCTATCCGTTCTTTCTAGATTAATTCGACTAGCATCTCATATGGATTTTCAATATAGTCAATGAACCGGTTCGTAAAGGCAACGGATTGCGAACCATCGGCCACTCGGTGATCAAAAGTCAACGTCACATTCATCATCTGTCTGATGACAATTTCATCCTCAATGACTACAGGCATCTTCTTCGTTTTATGAAACGCCATCAGCCCTGTTTCCGGATAATTTAAAATCGGTGTCGCTCCGGTACTTCCCATCGGTCCGACGTTACTAATCGTAAAGGTCCCTCCCCGTAAATCCTGTCCGGATAGCTTATTATCCACCGCTTTCTTCGTTAAGTCTTTCATCTGTTTATGGATCTCCACTAATGATAGATTTTCAACGTTTTTTAAGACAGGTACGATTAACCCTTCTTCTGTTCCGGTAGCAAGTCCAATATTATAGGACGATTCTAAAAGGATTTCTCCTTTCTCTTCATCTAACTTAGAGTTGAATATCGGAAACTCTTTAAGGGAAAGCTGGAGAGCTTTGATAAAAAAGGCGGCAACCGATACTTGAACACCTGGACGACGGTCTGTCCCTTTTTTCAGCTGATCCTTCACCTTTAATACTTCCGTCATATCCACTTCATCAAAATGAGTGACATGAGGAGCCGTATATAGCGATTGGGTCATTTTTTTGGCGATTTGTTTGCGCCGGCCTCTGAATGGAATGGTTTGCTGATTTCCTGCGGATTCAACTCGCGGCTGGTTCTTCACCTCAACTTCTTTGACAGGAGAAGGCTCCGACTTCGCTTCTATAAAAGCATAGACATCTTCATCAAGGATCCGTCCTCCTTTTCCTGTACCCTGTACGTCTTCAATTTTGATGCCCTGTTCTCTGGCGATTCTCCGTGTATGAGGCGAAGCCTTCACCCGGGTAGAGGGGATCTCCCAATTAAAATTTCTTGGCCCGGAGCTTTGTGAGGTCTCTGGACCAGCTGCCTGTCCAGCAAGTACGGGCTGCTTAGAGGACTGCTTTTGCTCAGACCTCATCGTCAAAATGGTTGTACCTACTTCAATTACATCGCCTACGTCATACTTAATCTCATCAATAAACCCTTCTGCTGGTGCGGTCAGCTCAGCGGTCATTTTGTCTGTCTGAACTTCAACAAGAGGAGCATCATTTTTTACAAAGTCCCCTTTTTTCACAAAATAATAAAGAATTTCGGCTTCATGCATTCCTTCCCCAATATCATGCAATTTCACATCCATGATCCGGACCCCCTAGTATGATAATGCCTGATTGATGGCATGAATTATTTTTTCCCTGCTCGGCAGGTATTCTTTTTCGAGAGAATACACAGGCACGGGCGTGTCAAAACCGGTAACCTTTTGAACAGGAGCTTTTAAGTAGAAAAAGGCAGCATCATTAATGACCGATATGATTTCCGCATTCATTCCCCCCGTCGCTGGCGCTTCATGCACAATAACGACGCGGCCTGTCTTCTCTACCGACTCCTGAATGGTTTCTTTATCTAATGGGTAAAGCGTTCTTAGATCAATAACCTCACACGAAGCGCTTTGCTGCTTTTCGAAATCTTCGACAGCTTTCATCGTATCCGGAACCATCGCACCCCATGTCAGCACCGTAACGTCATTTCCTTTCTTCTGATAGGAAGCTTTACCGAGCTCGACGGTGTACTTTTCTTCAGGAACCTCTGTACGGAATGAACGATAACTTCTCATCGGCTCAAGAAAAAGCACCGGGTCCGGATCTTCAATACTTGCGATCAGCAAACCTTTTGCATCATAAGCGTTGGATGGGATTACGACTTTTAGGCCAGGAATCTGGGTAAACAAAGCTTCGACACTATCGGAATGAATTTCCGGCGCTTTTACGCCGGCCCCGTAAGGAGCTCTAATCACCATTGGCACCGTATAACGTCCCATCGTACGCTGCCGCATGCGAGTAGCATGAGTCATCAGTTGATTAAAGGCTGGATAGATAAAACCTAAAAACTGCATCTCAGCAATAGGTCGAAAACCGTTTATCGCAAGACCAATGGACGTCCCAACGATTCCTGATTCAGCAAGCGGCGTATCGATGACGCGCTCCTCTCCGAACTGATCAAATAATCCTTCCGTCGCCCGGAAAACGCCTCCGTTTTTCCCAACATCTTCTCCAAGCACAATCACGGATTCATCCTCTTGAAGCATGGTCTTCAATGCATCTGTCACTGCCTGAACCATCGTTAATTTTCTCACTTGAATAGCCGTCGTCATGACATTTGCCCCCTCTTTATGCTTCTATGTTGTTTTAGCTGTTCATCCAGCGTCCAGGTTGGTTTTTCAAATACGTTTTCAAATACATCATCAATGCTTGGGTCAGGATAATTTTGCATTTCTTCTAAAGCCGTGTTGATTTCATTGGTGATCTTATTCTCCATAGTGGTTACCCACTCCTCATCCCACAGCCCTTCATTCTTCATATATTTTTCGAGTCTGAGTAAAGGGTCGCCCGTTGTTCTTCTCTGGTCACTTTCGGCTTGATCCCGGTATTTGGATGGATCATCTGCAGTCGTGTGTGCGCCGTATCTCCAGGTGACCGCTTCAATCAGGGTTGGTCCTTCACCGTTACGAGCCCGTTCGACCGCTTTTTTGGTTTCTAAATAAACCGCCACTATATCATTTCCATCAATACGGATACTCGGGATTTCATAGGCTAATCCTTTTTGAGCGATCGTTTTAGAATTCATCTGCTTCTCCATTGGAACGCTGATGGCATACCCATTATTCTGATTAAAGAATACAACCGGCACTTTGAAAACGCTTGCAAAATTAAGCCCTTCATGAAAATCCCCTTCTGATGTGGCCCCATCTCCAAAGTACACCAGGGAAACCCGGTCTGTTTTTTTCTTTTTCTCTGCCCAGGCGACACCGGTAGCGTGAAGCAGCTGGGAGGCAATCGGAACCGCTGGTGGAAATATATTCTTTCCTTCAGGAGGAATACCGCCTTCTATACGTCCTACCCAATACAATAATAAATTGCGGAGCGAGTGGCCGAATGTCATCGTTGCCGCATGATCCCGGTAAGTTGGGAACATCCAGTCCCCTTTCTCAACCGCTAAAGCACTGCCCACCTGGGCCGCTTCCTGCCCTTCATAAGGCACATACGTTCCGATCCTGCCCTGGCGTTGAAGGTTCACACATTTCTTGTCCATCATGCGCGCTCTCAACATCTTTTCATAAAAAAGCTTGACCAAATCAGCCGTGATGTCCGTTGCTTCGGAATGAACCGTTTTTCCTTCTTCACTGATGTATTGCGTTATTGGAAATTTCTCAAGCATGTTCATCGTTTCAACACCCCTTTTTCATCTTTTTGCTGTTCTATAAAATAGGCTTCCAGACCGTCCATAAAATATTGATTGTCTTTCTGCTCCCCAATCGTCACACGAATCATTGTTGGATATCCCATTAAGTGACCTGGCCTGATAATCACACCAAGATTTAATAGATACTCATAAACCGCTTCAGCGGGATAGCCGGTATCCACCATAATGAAGTTGGTTTGAGTTGGAAAGTAAGATAGATTCATAGCTTCGAATTGCTTTGTTAATAACTCGCGCCCCTCTTTGTTCAATCGAATGCTTTCATAGAGAAACTCGTCATCATCCAAAGAAGCAGAGGCGGCCGCGTGAGCCAGCCGGTTGATATTAAATGGTTCTTTCACTTTATGAAGATCGTTGACCATTTCTGCTGCCATCAGACCATAGCCAATCCGTAACGCGGCTAGACCGTAGACTTTAGAAAAAGTCCGTAAAATCACCATATTCTTGTACTGATCGAGTAAAGGGATGGATTCTAAATAGTGAGGGGAATCCGCGTATTCATAATAAGCTTCATCCATGACAAGCAGGACGTGGGAAGGAACTTTATCCATAAAAGCCTTCAATTGTTCTTTATGTACAATCGTACCCGTCGGGTTATTCGGATTGCAGACAAACACCATTTTTGTTTTTTCGTTTATAGCTTCGGCCATTTTCTCCAGATCGTGCACGCCGCCCTCCTCCATCTCAATCTCAATGGGAACGCCGCCTTCGATGATGACATTGGTTTTGTAACGTGGAAATGTTACCCCGGCCATCACGACTTCATCGCCTTCGTTTATGTATGTTCTCGTTAGTAATCGGATAATTTCATCTGATCCATTTCCAAATACGATTTGATCCGGTGAGACAGCGAGTTTATTCGCTAACTTCTCTGCCAGCAGCGGTGAAGTAACCTCCGGATATAACGGAATCTCCTTCATTTCAGTACGTATAGCTTCTGCTGCGAGCGGAGAATAACCAAAAGGATTCTCATTGGAAGCCATCTTTATAATTTTCGTAAGTCCTTTTTCACGCTTCAGTTCTTCGACCGGTTTTCCTGGTGAATACATCGCAATCTGGTCGATTTGCGGACGTGGTTTTACCATAAACGTTTCTCCTTTCCGACATCCATTTTAAGGAAATTGATATACCACTATTTATTTTAGAATTATCCAAATTTTCCATCAAGAATGCCGTTTAAAGTTCAACCACGTTATCGCATTAAAATGTTACCTGTCTATCCCTCGTGATTCTTTTATTGACAGGCTTTTGTCATTTCGTGCGATATGAAAGATTTGTCTAATCTTATCGAAAACTTATTTATTTTTTGTAGTAAGTACAAAAAACACCCCTCAGGTTTTCCAGCTCGGAATAACCTAAGGGGTAATGAAAAGGACTGGGTAATCTGGGTGTATTTGGAAACCTGCACAAGATCCAGCTAAGCAAATTTAATCCTTCGAAATATGACCTGAGAACCTTGCTATGATCAGGTGAACGAACAGTGTTGGTAAAAACCCTCCTTCACTTCTTACCGACTAATCAATTATCTTTCATACTTTTTAATTTTTGTGAATTAATTCACAATATAGTCATCAATGCTCCTCCTATCCACCTCTCCCCCGTGATATAACATAAGTAAGAAGGTATTTAGGAGGTGGGTAAAATGAAGTTCAAAAAAGAAATAACCTGGCTGGTCTACCTCACTAGTATCGTTTCCCTCTTTGTAGCATTCGTTGGAGTTTCCTCGAGCCGCCATTCTTCCTTCACTTCGTTTCAATCGATTCAGGGAGAGAATATTCCGATATACGGGAAAGGGTTATACCAATTAGACTCGGTAAGTGCGGCCGCGCAAGTGATTGCCCAGGACTGGGTAACCCTCTTATTAGGACTGCCGTTATTATGGTTCTCCTTACACTGGGCTAGAAGAGGTAGTATAAAAGGACGCATCCTGCTTGCGGGCACAATTGGATACTTTTTGTACACCTATGCCTCGTACGCTTTGTTACTTATGTATAATGATTTCTTCTTACTGTATGTTATCCTGCTTTCCGCTTCGTTCTTTGCTTTCACGCTGACTATGATGTCATTCGATTATGAAAAGCTTCATCAATCCTTTGATGCAGCTGTACCTGTAAAAACAATCGCTGGATTTTTATTCTTCCTTGCTATTCTACTGCTCGCATTGTGGTTAGGTCGGATCCTGCCAGCTATCATTCAGGATACCCCGCCTGTTGGTCTCGAACATTATACGACGCTCATTATTCAGGTACTCGATCTCGGTTTTATTGTACCTGCAGCTATTCTGTCCGGCGTCCTTGTTCTTCGAAGAAAAGCATTTGGTTATTTGCTTGGAACCATTTTGATTGTAAAAGGAATCACCATGCTGACAGCGATCACAGCCATGATGGTGAACTTGATGAGGGCTGGAGAGACTGTTTCCATTGTAGAACTTTCCCTGTTTCCATTAATGAATATCTTTGTTGTGTACTGTCTTATTCTTATGTTGAAACACGTTAACGAACACAAATCTATAACAGGAGGTCCTTCTCATGAAAACCCTCATCGTTTACGGCACCAGACACGGTAGCGCTAAAAAGGTGGCCTACAGGTTACGTACCAAATTGCCGGGAGAGGTTCAGGTAAGATCCGTTACGAAGGAGAGGATCCCACCTTTACGAGATTACGACACCATTGTACTCGGCGGTTCTATTTATATGGGAAAAATTCAAAAAGAGTTGAGACAGTTTGCGGAAGAAAAGGAAACGGAACTGCTCCAGAAAAAGGTAGCGCTTTATATCTGCGCCGGAGAACCAGACCCCGCTCTGCTGGCCCGAGAACTGAAGGATAACTTTCCTGAAAACCTGTACGCTCATGCCGTGGTAAAAGAAGTGGCAGGTCACGAGATTCATATGGACCAGTTAAATCTGTTAGAGAAGGCCATTTTACGTATGAAAGGCGTTAAAAGCAGTACCTTTCAATTGTCCGCAGATATGATCGATCGTACTGCTGAAAAACTAAAAGAACCTCACTCCTAAGAAGAGAGGTTCTTCTCCATAATACTCATACAATGAATTAGAAAAGGAGCTCCTCACTAAATGAGAAACTCCTTTTATCACCTCTTTACAACCCGATTAACGATCAAATATCCCCCGGCCATCGCGACGAAGATAACAAGCAATCCCGCAAAACCATCGGTAAACCCCGTACGCTCAATCGCAAATCCGAATAACGGAAAACTGACCATAATCATAAAGCTCTCCATTAACCCGATTAACGAAAAAAACGTAGACCTGACGTTACTTTTCAAGAAGTTTTGCACGAATGAGCTGAAAATCGGTTCGAACAGACTCAGCAGCTGGGCAAGGAAAAGAAAGGATAGTAGAATAGCCCAGTCCGTAGCAAAAATAAACAGTGCGAAAAACAAAAGGAAAAGCCCTAAACCATAATACAGGATGTTAAAGAACTTAAACCGTTCTTCGACCTTATAAGCCATCTTCGCCATTACAACCCCGAGGAGTCCTTCCACCGTAAATACGGCTCCTACCACCACAGAAGAGTAGCCTACCTGAATAAAGTACTCCTGACCGTAAAAAACGAGAATCACCATCACTGCACTCGCCAGGATAAACAGGACCACCGGCTGGTGAATGGCCGGATTATTCCTCCATACATTCACACCCAATTTAAATTGGTGAACCCATTGGTTATACCATCGGCCCGCCACCTCTTCTGTCTTTTCTCGTTCAGGTTCTTTTAAAAAGAAAAGTGGAATCAACGCAAGAACGTGCGTAAAGATGGTGGATCCATACACCCACTCCCAGCTGATGTCTGCCATAAAACCGCCGAGAAATTTGGCAAAGCTGAGCGATAACAAGGCCAGAGCCGTCATCGTTCCCATCACCTTCGTATATTCCTTTTCACGGTTTTCATTTTTCAGTGTATCGTAAGCAAACGCCTGCTCGGCACCTGAATGGAACGTAATCATCAGACCCATCGATAAGAAGGCCAACGTAAACATAGAAAATGTTCCACTGATCAACATGAACAGTCCGTAAAGGATACTGAACAAATTCCCGATCAGTAGACTCGCTTTTCTTCCGTACAAATCGGCAATCATTCCTGTAGGCACCTCGAATAGAACAATTGCCAAGTGAAGAAACGCTTCTAATATACCAATTTGACCGAACGTCATCCCTCTATCCCCAAGGTAAATCACCCATAAAGCACGGTCAAAAAATAACTGCGCAAAAAATATATAGCCATACAGCATGTAAATACTACGTTTTGTTTTAAACATTCATTTTCGTCCTCTCTCATACATAAAAAAGCCACACGGAAATACTCCCGCGCGGCTCTCTTCGCTATTTTTAGGAGTTCATACGTACGTTCATTTCTATGAAATTTCAGCTAAAAAAGGACACACCTGTCCCGAGGACGGCTGAAATTCCAATAATAGACATCATATAAAGAAGATATTTACTCTCACTTTTGATGTCTAAGTTGAACGTATGCATGATTTACCCTCCTTTATGTATAAGATATGTTTTTATTATATACCTTACCTGATTTATGGACAAGACAAGCCCGGGTTATTCCTAAACCACTAGATTATGATAATACTAGACTACCGAGGCGCTTTATACAGGTAAAAAACAACATGCATTAGTAAACGTTATATATTATAATGCTATCCGAACGCTTACTTATTTTGGATAAATATTCAATCCAATATTGATTGTCATATTCAAAAAACTCTTCACCATCTACTTCTGAATATTCCTTTAATGTATCTTTAAATATTGAATTGAATGCTTTGATATTCGTTAAGAATTTAACTTGATCTTGAGAAAGCTTCAGCGTATTCGTTCCATTTTCCTCTACCTCTTGTTTAAGCAAGGTTAGAGTAGTGGATATCTCAGATAACTTATCAAGAATCCGATTACTATTTAAGTCAGCACCTTTTAATACCTCGGCAATATGAGATAACTCCAGGAATTGATCATGTCCATACGTATATGTACTATTTAATTGGGTAACGGTTTTTAAATCAATGGTTTCCTCGCTTATGGTCTCATCGATAAGCTCACTGTAAGAATCAAAATTAATATCAAACCACTTGATAGAAGTACCAAATACTCGATTTTCAAGATAATCATGATAAGCGTTATATTTATTTATTGTTATAAAAGCCGTCACACTTAAAGCAGTTAATAAAAGAATAATAATAGCGGCTTTGTAAGATCCTTTTCTCTTCATTCCTGACCCTCCACCTGTATAATTGCTTCCACTAAACGCTAACATATTTGGTAATGTATGTTTAATAGACTATGGTATTCGGGTCAAAAGTTTTAATTAGATACTTTATAATTTAAATAGTTCAAGTTTCACAATTGGAAATTCATAATAAAACCCAGCGCAGATATGATTAATTGAAGGTAAACGTAAATTAGATTCTTACATTAACAAGAGGGCTGGCCTAACGTCCTAAAATGATCCATATAGGACAGCACCATTGTGACTAACTAGAATTGATACGTTCCGCCAGTCCCCAGCTTTCCTTTCGATGAAAAACCCACACCAAACAAGTTCCTGATTCAACTGCTTCAAGTTTTTCCCCTCACTCCTAATCCAATGCTTACTATTTCTCCAATCCAGCTACCCCAAAGCCCCCGGCTCCAGAATGAGTCGAAATCATCCCGCCCGCCTGGATCCATCTTATATTTTGGAAGTCGTTTGCTTTAGCAACCTCCTCCATCCGATGTTTGATCCTTTCATCCAGTCCGATAGAATAAATAAAATAAATCTGCTTCCTATCGATATTGAATTCAGTTAAGTAATCCTTCAATAGGTTTTCAGTAGCTCTGCCCATTTTCCCGCGGTACTTCTTTGTAGACATAAGCTTTCCATCCTTCAACTCAATGCATGGTTTTATTCTCAACAAAGTTCCGATGAGAGATGCCATATTGCTCACTCGCCCTCCCGCTTTCAGAAACTCAAGACTGCCTGGTATGAAAGCCAGCCTTGATTTAGGAACGATCTTCTCTATTCTTTCAACGAAGCGTTCCGGTTCAATGCCAGGTTCTTTTTCTAAAACTCTAGCGGCATCTAATACAATAGCAGCTAATCCTCCCGTAACGTTCAGAGCATCAATAAGAAAAATATTTTCAAATTCTTCCGCAGCCATGACCGCATGTTGAAAAGAAGAAGACGCTTTTGATGTATAGCCAATGTGGATAATGGTGCAATTCGGAAATTTCTTTCTTATGTTTGTAAAAAATTCTTGGTATTCATGCACATTTGTCGAGGTGGTAGAGGGGATCTTCTTCGTACGTTCGTAATAGTCATATATATCCTGAACTGGCAATGAACCGTCTAAATAATCCTTTCCACCCATAATAATGTGCATCGGAACAACTTGAATATTGTACTTTTCAACTAAATCATCCGGTATGTCAGCACCGCTTTCAGTCGATATGATGATTCTTCGCATTCTATCTCCCCTTTCGTGTATTAATATTCGCGTTCATTCTTCCTGTATTATGTTCTAACTATACATGAGAAAAAGCGATTGTGATAACCATTATGCCGTACTTTTCACGTTTAGGAGTTGATTATTACTAAAGGGGTACATCTGTGAGATTCGGCTATTCTCGCATTTCTATTTTGAAGTAAGGTCTTATCTTAAAGAACATGATTTTTTATGTTTGAAATTTATTTTTTCAATTGTGGAATTTTGCAGAAAATTATGGAATAATAGGTAGTTCATACTATTTAGAAAAGGAGTGATTGTTTGGTACATCTATTAACCTTTCATCATCAAAAAAGCGGCAATTGGAGGACTGGCTTTTGGTAAAATACACTATTTTCAGGGGGAGTAGTAGTGAAAAAAGTATGCAGCATGTGGACGGATGAACAAGAAGCATTAGGTATTATAGAGTGGGAAGACGAAGTATTTGGAACATGTTTTCGACCAATCAAGCTTTCTGAGCATGATTATGGAGGCTTCACCCTAATTGGTAAGCGCTGGTACACAACCTATAATGGAGCACGTGAGTTCTTTCGACATAAGACAAACAATCTACGAATTAATGGACGCATGAAGAAAAAAGATTTAGGGTCTATGAATTATGTAGTGAAAAAAAGTCATAAAGATACTTATAACGTAACAGCCAAAAGGCAAAGCACAGGCTCTAAGTAGTCAACGCTTTGCTTACTCACTTTTAAAAGACAGCAGAGGTTTTAAAAAATTAGACTGTTATCTGATCATATCGTACACATTGGGAAAAATCCTCACCTATGGCGGAAGGCGGGGCGTTTCCTTAAATCGCTAAGTCTCCTATACAGGTCAAATTCAAGGATAACTTTACGACGTTTTTCCAAAGTCCCCTGTCATTATATCTGCGGCTTAAAAAAACTGGCCTTACCTCAAAGCCACCCAACATTATACAAATATAGAATAATTTGAAACTTTATAAGAGGATTTCTCGTAAACAAAGTTGAATTAAATTTCTATAATGGAGAGGATTTTGTTTAAAGTATGAGAGGAATTAAAAAATATTTTAAGTTTGTCGTGTGGTTTTCCATACTGTTTTTAGCTATCGGGTGCTCTAACTCCAGTTCTGGTTCAAGTTCTTCAGGAGCAGAAAACAACTCAACTTCCGAAGCCACAGCCGAAGAAACCAAAGAGAAAGACGATGAAACCAAAGAAAAAGACGATGAAAGTGAGAGTAAGCAAAACATACAAGCTGCTTTAGAGAGCATGTTTAATGGACCGAATGAAAAGCTGGAAAAAGCATTAGACGGTATGAAAAACAAGGACTTTGGAAGCGAAGACTACCAGAAGCACCTTAGTGATTCTGCTGAATACTTTGAGCAGCATTATAAACCCTATGTAAGTGACAGTTTCTATGAAGCTTCTTTTATAGATTCTCCAGATGCTTCCTATTACCTGAAAGCAGCATATCCAGAGATTCAGTTAAAAACGGAAGGTATAACGATAGAAGATAAGGAAGACTATTATAAATTTTCGATAGATGTGTCCTATACCACTAACAAAAGCGGTGAAGGTAAAACGGTGGAAATCAGGGGCCATGCCCAAACGAATGAAGAAGGAAAAGTCAGTAGTTTTAATTTTATTAACCCAAATGAGCTTTATCTGGAATTAAGTTAATTAAATCAGCCCCGGGTTATTAAAACCACCCGGGGCTTCTTATGTAACGGATTTAAAAGAAAAAGCCCCACCCTTTAATTGAAGGTGAGGCCACACCTTTGAATAATCTTTCGTAGGGGGCATGCCCATTCCAATCATGAAAGGTTCAAAGATATATCAAGTCTAACACTCTTATTTTCACCTTCCAAATCATAAATACTATATTCAAAAAGTTTTTTAAAGATGCTTTACTTTATTTGCCAAAACGCGCTCAAAATCTTAAGGAAATTTTTCAGCACATTAAAAGAAGCTTTCAATGCCCTCAGATACGGAGCATATCTCTTAGCACTTTATACAGATGATAACAAATGGAGTCGGACAACACTCGGCATCACTATTGAGCCACTACTACACCCATACCATATGAATCTAAATCACTTGAATGAACCGACCTGATCCGAAAGGTGATTCTGCGGCCGTATCCTACGTAAGTTCCCTGGTGAACATTGGAAGAATCTCCGGCAGAACCCCAGTGTTCCCCTCCATATACTGCTTTCCATGTTTCGACACCATCAACTTGAAACACCTCTGCAACAACAGCATTGTCCGCATCAAAATCATTAAGTGAATCAATCATGGTTACCGATGCCCAGGCAAGAAAGCTTCTGTTCCGTCCGAGATCAATCGTTACAGTGTTGCTGCCGCCATGATTTTTCAGTCCCCACATGCTAATTTCATATGCGTCCATATTCCACCTCCTGACTATTATTCATTCTTTTCAATAGGCGCATCTTTATCGATGAATGTCTTAATAAGTGCATTTTTCGTTAGATCTACACTCATTTTCACTTGCCTTCCTGAAGGAGGTTGATCAAGTTCAGTTGAAATATAGCCAACAGATTTTCGATCAATATGAGGAGGTATCATCCGATGAATTTCTTCTTCTGTACACGTGTAACTTCTTCCATGAATATCTACATTACGATGCATGTGTACGATTTCTCCACTGCTTTTATCATAGATCATATAAACTAACATCGGCATTTTCCTTTCTTAGTTTGTCTATATTTCATCATCAAGTACCATAACTGCCCCCACACCGTAAGCTTCCATATCATTAGGGTGTATGGAACGAATTCGAAAAGTAATGGTTTGCCCAAAACCAACATACGCTCCCTGGTGTACATTAGAGGAATTACCAGCAGCACCCCAGTGATCACCACCAAATACAGCTTTCCATGTTTCGACTCCATCAACTTGAAACACCTCTGCAACAACAGCGTTATCTCTATCTAAATCGGATAGAGAATCCATCATGGTGATGGTTCCCCATGCGGCAAAGCGCCGAGGACGCCCTAAATCAATCGAAATGGTTCCGTACCCTCCCATATTCTTTAATGCCCACATACTTGCTTCTGCGAACCTTGAACCGGCGGGCCTGACTGGAGAACCATAAAGCGCCTGTATCCCTTCGATGTCATCAGAATGTAAAGTTCTCCTCTCCCCTTCATAAGTAGGCCACATAATCGCGTTATCTATAGTAGAATGGGCTAGACCAAGAGCGTGGCCGACTTCATGAATCGCCACAGTCAGAAGATCACGTCGCCTCCACCACCAAAATCCACCGTCCTCTGTATCCCATTTTTCATCGTTATCAAAATGAACATCGCCAGCAGTAGGACGTGAGTTTACAGGAGGTGGATAAAAAGCGTGAGCAAGTACATTTCCAAAGCCATCAAATGGATCATCATCTCCATGACTTCCTGTTGCCCATAAAAATCGAATATCAGCGTCCGCTTCCGTCGTCACTTGTGTAAATATTAAAGGCGTAACATCCGCCCAACGATCCATTGCCTGACGCATAATATCCCATTCATTGGTCCCAGAAATATCGCTCGTTCCATTTTGAAAAAAATACCTGATGTTCGTATTTTCCCACTTACCACCACTTAGACTATAATCGTTTACTTTCTCACGAACTTCTTCTCCAGGTAACAAATCAGGCAATCCACACCTCGGCTTTTGCATCTGAGTAATAGTAGATTCGTCTAATTTTCCGGTAATAGACAATCCAAAATACAACTGATAATCCTTCACTGATTTATCGAGATGTTTACAGAATGCTTCTTCAAGACAAGGACAAGATTGATAGTAACCAAACTTCTTCAGGTATTTCTTCAGATAAATAACTTTACGATTCTGATCTCCCATGCTTAAAAATTGCGAATTTATTTTATCCATGGAACGTCACCACGCCTCCCTCTGAACCTGAGCTAAAGCAATGGACATTAAGAAAAGGTTTAGCTTGGTAAAGATAAAAAAAAGAACAGTCTCATGGTAAACGGTTGCTTAACTTCCATTCTTTTACACGTTAAGAATGAGATTAACCTTCCCTTACTCGACTGTTCTGTCATACATAATTTTATTAACCACTAAGCTCCATGGCCCACTAATCGTTGACATTATGACCGCTTACTGCCCTCCTTATCTCAATAGAATTAATGACTTAATAGCAAAATAATTCGATAAATCTTTCCATATTCCTTCAATAACTACTTTTTTTCTTATTTTCCACTCTTCCTTACTAACCTTACAATATAATTATAGGTAGATTGTTCGAATATAAATTTATAATTGGTCCAGAAATACAACAAAAAAAGACGCTACAACCCGCTCTGGATACGGATCATAACGCCTTCGCACTTTGTATGGATGATTCCGATTGGGCTCGAACCAACGACCTCCACCCTGTCAAGGTACGAGCGAAGGTCATCGGGAAGTCAACGTAAAGTCATTCTCGTTAAGTCAGCGTATGAGCACGCTTATTCCGTATTGATTTCCCCTAGTATAGGGTATATTGCCGATACCTTGCAACCGTGGGTTTAAGACCTCCACTCTGTTGAAGTGAGTCGGACTATCCCCCGTCGAACCGAAAGTTACTTCGCTGTATGGCTTCTCATTAAGAGTCGACATTAACTACATGTTGCTACTTAACATTTTCAGGTATTGGACTTTTTCTTGATTCTACCCATTCATGATCAAAAATATCATACTCCACTACTCTAGTTAGACAAGCTTTAAGAGCTTTGATTGCGTGCTTTGAGGTATCGTCTACCTCCCATGTTTCTACTAACTTATAAGCAGACAATGGTTTCCCTAAATTAGAATTATATTTGTAACTATGGGCTGATTCAAAATTCCTTTCCATTACATATCTGCTTGCCTTATATCTATCGCCACAATTTACAATCTCCTCGTAGATTCTTTCGTTTAGAGTCCACGCAGGATTTTTATTTCCATTTTTATCGAAGGTTTCATCCAAATCATGAACTACGAAGTACTTAATATCGAAGTGTCTTAAAACCTTTTGAAATGAAGGAATGTTCATTTTTGAACCGCAATTTACCACTAAAGGCGCATCGATGATAGATAATTCGGAAGCTTTAATCATTTTTTCAATTAGCTCTCTAAATATTACTGCCTCTGTATCACCCTCGACAAGGATCACGTTATCATGGAAAAACGCTTCACATACATACGGGTTAAATGAATTGAGCATTTTCATCCTCTCTTTTTCATCATCATCAAAAATATTGTTATTTACTTGATGAAGCTTTACTTCTGCATTTTCTTCCATTTTTGTCCTAATTAAAGTTGTATGATCTCTACTTAAATCCACTAAAATAGGTGAATGGGTAGCAGCCATTATTTGAAACTCAAATCCTTCTGCTAAATCATATAGTACATCCGTAAACACTCTTATTGACTGAGGGTGTAGAAACAGCTCGGGTTCCTCGATTAAAAGCATTCTCTTCCTAAAATGCTTAGATTCTTGGTCTAAATTATCAATAACGTTATCATCACGTTGTTTTTTAGATTTTTCGAGTTCAGAAAAAACATGTCCTAACCCTCTCAACGCGTTGAATAAGAATTGTCTCCTTATACCATGTCCATGATTACTCATGTTTATTGGGTGACCTTGATTTGAGAATTTTATGTCGGTATTTATGAAGGTTGAAAGCTTTTTACCTAGATCCTCTTTTTCTTCACCAAAAAGAGAAACTTCTAGATCCGGAAAGGTTTCTTGCATAAGGTCGTTTAAACGCCCTTCTACCTTCTGAGAGAAGTCTGCTTGTATAATTTCTTTTCTTAATTCCTCTAAATCCTTTTTGATATTGTTAAACCTTTCTAATTCCGAAGCATTATCCAATACTTTCTCTTTAACCATCTTTTGAACCTTTTCTAATACGATATCAACGGAATCTAACCCCTTTAGCCAAACAGGTTCAGGACAAGCGTTCTGTAGTATGGAATCAAATCCTCCGCCTCCTCCAGATTTCCATTCATTGTTTTGATAATCGAAGGTATGTTTAACTCCCGATTCACCAATATCCGTCCACGTTTTCCTAAACTTTGCGATTTTTGTTTGGGGATTCATAGAACTTTTCATAGCCCTATGTTCAAAATCATCTTCATTTTCCCCTTGAATCCAAGCCTCAATAGTGATCGGTTTCTTACTGTGCTTGTGAAAATCGTTTTCACCTGCTGGCATATTTGACTTTACAAAGTATTCATACGCACTCAAAGTCGATGATTTCCCCGTGTTATTTTGACCGATTAGGTAAATCAAGTTAATGTCCTCAAAATCAATTTGCACACCTGGTTTTCCTTCTTCTCCACCAATTCCTCTAAAGTTTGATATAAATAGTTTAATCAACTTCAATTCAGACCACCCCTTTTAATTAATGCAGCCTCCCCGTCTTATTCCTCGTCTACTTCATCGTAAATTCCCGCTTGGATAATCTTCATTTGTTCGAGGAGAAATCTTTTGAGGTCGTTGTCGGGAAGGGTATGTACGCTGGACTGTAAGTAGGTAGTCGGAGGTTCGGAGGACTGGCGGTCGCTGACGTCGATTAAATGGTCCCCGTCGGGCAGTTTTAGCGTTGAGACGATTTCGTAACGCCCTGCACCGGAAAAACCAAGGAAAATTTGTTTACGTTTCTGATAGTCGTTCATCGTATTACACTCCTTTTTACTTATGCTTTGTTGTAATATTCGCCAAGTTTCCGTTAATTCCCTCTAGAATTTCGGTAATTATGGTAAAATATTGAAAAAAAGGGGGGGAGTACAATGAACTGGGAAACGATAATCACATTACTAATAGGCGCTACGATTCCTCTCGTTGTCTCATGGCTTAACTCCATGGCGAAGTTTCATTACGAAACTAAAACGGAAGAAATTAATCGGGTAAAAAAAGACATAAGATCCTACCAACTTATTAAAACAAACTTAAAATTTTTACTAGTAGGTATAAGAAGCGTACGTGAGAATAATTATTCTGAAGAGATGCTTGAAATTACTAGAGGGGTTTTAGATAAGAGTAAATTGGAAGAAAAAGTTGTAATCGAAGATATTCCTTTAGCCGTATTTGAAGAGTATCTTGCTGTTATTGGAACAGTAGAGGCACTAAAAAGAGAGGATAACCTCATGATACTAAACAAGCAATCAAATGAAAGATTCATTGAAACTATGGATGGTATGGAAAATAGCGTCGATCGGCTAATAAAAAAATACGAGAAATACAAAAATTCGAGTAAGAAATTAAAAAAGAGACTACCCGAAGGTAGCCTCGTGAAATAACCTGTGAACCGTTCTTTCCGTTGGTTCCTACGTTCTTGCATGCGGGTTATGTCTTCAAAACTTGCCCGTGCAATCTCACTTCCGTTGAGGTAAACGGGTGCTATCACGCCATGTTAGTCGTTATTTAAGGTTGATGGTTTTAGTGTTAGTGCCGAATACACCCTCGGATACTTGAAGTTTCAGCCCGTCTTTTTCCGCCGTTTCAACGTTAATGTCGAAAGCTACTTTTCCTTCGATAGTTGAGTCGGGGTTTACCTCGGCTAAGAAGAACTCTACGGCGTCCTCGTTAGCTGACATCGTAGCTGCTGAATCCGCCTCGTACGTTTTGTCCTCGAATTTCAGCTTAAACATCGAACTATCCACCGTGTTAGCCTCGTTTCCGTTGTTCGTTACGGTGACGTCGACTATGACGTATTTACCGTTAGCTTCTTCTTGAAGCATTTCTGGACCGACTGTGCTAGCCGTAGTTTTCTCGTTTACAGTAAACGCCATCTTTCCGACATCTACTTTATCGCCAATGCCGTATGTTTGTTCTTTCTCTTCGGAGTTCCCACCGTCAGCCGATGTTTCTGTACTCTCTCCATCGGAATTAGTAGACGCTGTATCGGACTCTCCCCCGCCTCCAAGTGAAGCAACAATCACTCCGAGAACCACAAGTGCAATAACACTAAGACAACCCAATTTAAAGAACTTTTTCATGTATTTCTCCCCCTAATATGAATATGTAAAATACTTGTAATAATTACACGTTTAACATAATAAGGGATTTAATGGATACTTACAATAGATTTTTGATAAAAAGTTTCAGTATCGAGAGATTTTTTAGACTAAAAAGCACCGATTCTACATATCATAAGTCCCCGCTAGGATTAACGTCATCCTCTAGAGTAAGAATAGGTCTCGCTATCACAAATAAACCTACGAATCCTTCGAACAACTTCTCTTCCTAAACTGTTGGTCGTTATCTCTTTTTGTAACTACCATGTTGAATGGTAAATTGTTTCCCCTAGTACTTCCTCCCAAAATGGAGAATAAAAGAGACTTAAACGAACATCATTATACTCCTGGTCAAACCTATCAACAAAATTTTCGTTTGAGAAGTTTTCTTTTATTAAAGAATCCAATTCTTTTAAAGAATTGCGAGCCCTAATCATCACATTATGGTCATAATCTGGCACCCAACCCTCATCCCATACTATCAAACCTTTACTTTCTAGCTCTTTTAGTTCTCCTTGCTCTTCCCTTCTCATATATCCAGTATCAGTTGAAGAGCCCTTACTATAGTCATGATACAAAACACTAGTGGCAAGAATGGATAATTTTCGAAGTTCCTCTTTAACATTCTTAACTTTCTCAATAAAAGCGTCCCACTCGGACATTTGAGAGTAGTCATACGCCTGAACCTCACTGGAATCTTTCATTTCACGCAACGCAGAATTTTCTTTTCTAAGCTCTCTTAGTTCACTTTCGATTTCAAAATAAGCACCGTCATATTCTTGAATTTTAGCCTTCAACTCCAAAACAGCCTCTTTTGAGATAACCTCTCTACCTTCCATAAGTCTTACAAACGGCTTTAATGTTTCATCAATAAAAGACTTTACTCTAGACTGATATCTTACAGAATTAAAGTCTTTAGAAATTTTCTTTTTCATTTGTTCTGCCACCTGCATAAAGTTGCGCTCGTCTTGGAGGACTATACTTTGAGACCATGAACGGTAAGGTGTTCCGTCAAGAGCTCGGTGATCTAATGGAGGAACTATGATAGGGAATAAAGCTTTCTGGCTTACCCATGATGCGCCTAACTCACACAAACAAAATTGGCTATCTAGAAAATTAGGAGTTAAGATTGGAAGGATAATTACTGACTCTTCCACTGCATTCCTTATTACGTTTATCCAATTTTCTCCTGCCTCGAACTCTTCATCAGACGTCATAAAAAAATCATCTCTAGTTAAACCAAACTGGGTCTGTAACAAATCCATAAATCTTGTAGCGAAATCTACATCCTCCGATGAATGGCTAATAAAGATACTTGCCATCTTAATACCTCCTCTATGCCTCTTAATTACTACATTATACCAGCACAAGGAAAAAGAGTGAAATATTTGAAAATTAAGGTCAACCTATTAATTAATACTTCATAAACATTATTCTCAAGCTGATTCCTTGCCCGGTCCTAACCGAGGTTGTATCGACGATTCTACCGCTTTACTACTCTACGGCTTTGTATAATTTGATTTGGCGGAAGCAGACGTTCCAATTCCGAACTCCCGCCGTTGAGCCTTCTCTTCCTCTCCCACGCTCCGAAACGTGGTCAAACGGGGCGCTAGTTAATTAATGCCTTTGTCTCTTTGAAACGATTGGTGAGTCTGCTTAAGTCTCGTTAATGGGGTAGAAGCATGCGGTGACTTCGCTGTGAACTCCTCTAGTTCTTGCTGCTCTGGCGTTTTAACCTTAGACAATTTATTATTTGACTAGCCTTCCTTTTTTTATATTTTTCCAATTAGGCGATAGGTGTATATCGTTGAGTTACGGCAAGTCCGTATGCTCGGCGGTTGCGCCTTTTTTTGTGTCTTTTTGTCGCTCTTTACAACTTTCGTTTACGAGGTCGGCTCATTTTCGAAGTAACACGATTAACTGCTGAATACTTCGAGTGTTGAGACTGTAGCGCTCTGTTCGATAAATGCGTGTACCTGACGACCATTCGAAGGTCCGAATGTCCGAGCATCATTTGTAAGTGACGTAGTTCACCGCCTGCTTCGAGAAATGAAGGCGCAGCTGAATGCCTTAATATGTGCGGGTGAACGTTCTTTTTTATCTTGGCGGTCTGTGCGTGTTCGTTCAGTCGCTTCCTATAATCATCCCTATCTATTGGCTCGCCGTAATTCGTCAGGAACACGTAGTCCGTAAAGAAGTCCTCGTTAGCCTCTATCAATCGCTTCACCACACGAGCCGTCACAGGTTTTATCGGTATCGTTCGAGTTTTACGACTTTTAGCGAATGCTGCTCGAATTGTTACCTCGTTCTTACCGAAGTCAAACTCACTCACTCGAAGACTAGTTGCTTCATTAATGCGCATCATAGCATCAATGAGCAAATGCGTGAGTGCGTAGTCTCGGTAACCTGCTTATGAGTCCTTGTCAGGCGCTTTGAGTAGTCGTTTTAACTCGTCATCCGTAAGAATTTCGATTTTCCCTGCGGATTGGGCAGATTCTTAACGCCATCTATCGAGTTGACGTCCGTAATTTCTTCTTCATAAAGACACAGGAACATCACTCGTAAGGTTTTAAGTCGGGTGTTAATCGAATTTGGCGATAAACCTCTACGCCTCTGACTCTTCGACTTGTATTTATGTGTGTCGAAAGTCACGATTGCCTCCCGCATGTAGCGAATGTAGTCTCGGAAGACATTTCGATTTAAGTCTTCGAAGGTCGGATCGATTTTCTTTTCATTTAAATAACGCATAAAGAACGAGAAATTTTCGTTGTACTGTTTCATCGTTGATTCTGCTCGACCTTCTGCCGATTTGATCGACAAGAACGTTTCAAATAATTCATCTAAACGCAAAAAAGCACGCCTCCTCCGTTTTTTACGGAAAAAGCGTGCTCGGGACTAATTTTATAGGCGCAACCCTGCGAGAAGTCCACGGTAAGTCTGCGCAAAGTCTTCGAAAAATTAAAAGCGCCACAAACCGCTCTGGACAACGGCTCGTGACGCGGCACTTTGTATGGATGATTCCGATTGGGCTCGAACCAACGACCTCCACCCTGTCAAAGTGGTATATTTAGAAAGTATGATACAGTTTAAATATGCTAACTACTGTTATATCGGTACATTGAGTATGTTCTTTCATGCTCCATTCGCTCGATTTGGGGACAGGATGTTAAAGTTTGTCCCCACTTTGTCCCCACCAGGTTATAGAGCCACTACATCAAAACAACTCCCTCTTATCCTTACTCTTTAGCTTTTTAGACTAAGGGAGTAGAATTATAGAAATATCGGTATATCGAAATTAAGCCTGCCCTATCAACGTTTAGAGCATTTCGATAATATTTCGATAAAATAAATAGCGTTACAATAAGATCGAAATAATGTTCTATTCCTCTGTCTGGTGTAATGGCCATTCCCTAGAGCAAGTTAACATTAACTTTCCATTGTATAGCCCCAGGAATATACGGCTTTCTGTACCTTGTGGCTTGTCTTAGAATGATCCTTGGAATGGCCTATGGTATAGGCAGGCAAAGAATGTTCTTATGTATATGCCGCTCCCTTCATATCAGCGGATGTAAGTTTGTCCTACCTTATTTTTAATGACGAAAAGCCTACTAATAAAGTAGGCGATCCTTCTCAAATAATTCTGATTTCCACATCTTGCACAGTGTAAGTTCTATCAGTAACCTCAATAGGACGTACAAAACAATATAATTCTCCAGGATTAAATCGAATTGGAATATTATTGACTCCTACTCCAAACATTATTAGATCTAATTCCTCTTCACCATTAATAATAAATAAATATCCTTCAAAGCTTGCTCTAATACTCAATAACTGCGTCTCTTCTCCAGACCCTTCCATTGTATGTAGAGCAAAATAATCCATACTTAGTTCATTTTCATCAGATAACGGAAAACCCGAATTAGGAAACCTTTCTTGTATATTCACATTTATCACCTCCTAAATGTTGTTATTTCTCCATATTAATGCCAAAGTCCTTCTTATTTAACAAAAAAGAGAATGACCGATTGTCACTCCCTAAAAGTTCACATATACATATCTGAATCCTGCATCATCTAAATATTGCTTATATGCGCTGTCTGGTTCGATTTCCATCTGTTCCCGGGGCTTTTCCCTACCTGGTACAGTAATCAAGATAAGAAGGTTGTCACTTTGCTTTAATCGTGTTTCCAGACTTTTCACACGCTTAGTTAAGTTCTTCATTAATCATAATCCTCCCCATAATCATCAATGAATATTACTGTTTTTTCGTCTATCTGACTGCGGTACTGTTCAATTTCTTCCTTACTCTCCACAAAGAGTACAGGTAAGGCGTTATAGGTAGTTAGTCGCTTCTCTATACGTTTGACCCTATTAAGCATATTCACCCTCTCACACCTCCTATATGGCTACATGGTGAACGTGTGGCACGTATTCCTTAACCTTCTGATACTTCCGCTCCCTGTCCTCATTTGAACACTCTGGAGCGGTTAAAGACTTGAGATAAGCACATACCATCTGTTCTTGAGTTTCCTTGTTTGCTTCTTCCATCTGCTTTTCTAGCTTCATTACACGCTTATTAAGATTCATCTTCCCATAGTCCCTCCATTTCTTTAGGATCATAAGCTATCATTGAATGAATAAGCCCGGATGTATCTAAAATGCCCCTATCATATTTGGCCTTCATCCTTTGATATATCCTGTTATTGACCATACTGGGAGCATTAAACCATATGGATCTAAATTCCTTTTTCGTAACAGTAAACTCGTCTCCATCTGTAAATTGAATCGTAACTGAATTGCCTTTGTACTGCGTTTCCAGCTTCTTCAATCGCTTTTCTAAGTTCATGCGCTATCACTCTCTGACATTTCTTCCAGGCGTTCTATACGCTCTTGTAAATCTTCCATTTGGTGTGCCTTCATACCATATTCCAATAATGTCCTCGCAGCACTTCCCCTGGCTACAGCAGGAGTCTTAGGATTAGATGCCATTTCCGTTAATGTATCTACAGCTATAGTCATGCTTTGCCTTAATCGTGCGGTAGCTTGTGACACCGTTTCTTTCTTCATTTGGTGAAGCTGCTCCTGGAAGCTATCTAACTGTTGCCACCTATACAGGGTACTTGTGGTTATCCCTGCCTTGTCCGCTGCCTTCTGCATGGTAGGCTCTGTAATAATGGCCATAACCGCAAGCTCCTGCTTCTTGTTTAATTTCTCGCCATTTTGACCCATGCTATATCATTCCTTCCTTATCCTGTAACTTTAAAAGGTATCTTCAATTCCTTTGCTAATTTTTTCAGCTTTTTCGATTGTTCATAATGAGTTTTTTTTGTCATCTTACGCCTTGTCTTATTTCGTTCATTCTTTCTCATTTGATCCACTCCCTTACACCCCCTTAGATAAAAGTATTGCACCTTGCTAAAACCTTACCATTATTTTTTAGAGCCCCCGCACCCCCTATTGTCCCTTGCAAAGGAAGAAGCAGGAGCCCCTAAGCTGATTAAAATACTTTCTGTGATTCTCCCTGAATCTCACGTCTTAACCATTCTGTCTTTCCGTTTAATTCCCCGGAGAACTCTTGTATGTTCTTTTCAATAGGCAGATATTTAGTAAATAGCTTTCCTTTCTCATGTTCCGCTTCTTTAAGTCTATCCTCATATTTGAGCTGCTCTTTGCTTTTAACATTCTGTACAGCGGCTTTGTAGGCTTGTCTAACCTCGGATTCAATTACTTTATAACTATCCATATCCTTGACCATATTGGACAGCTCATGAAAGCTATCAATGAGTACATACCTCATGTTTTCGTTCTCATGGTGGGCAAGTTCGCTCACAACCTCCAGGAAGTCCTCTGGAGTTTCTACCTCTATGGCCACACGTGATAGTACCGTTTTAGTAAGGTAGTCCATTACAGCTACATTCTTGCTATGCAGCTTACGATCTCCTACAACCACCATTTCGGGAAATTCTTCTTTTTCCTTACTGCTGATAGTGGTTTCTGTAGTCGGCTTGAAAAATTCTGCCTTACTATCAAACTCCTTCGCTTTCCCTTGTTTTTCATTTTCAAGAGCTTGTAATTCATCCCTTACTTGCCCCTGCATACTTTCAAACTGTCTTAATCTTGCTTCTGGCTGCAAGTCCTTTTCTGCTTTTCTCACTTGATTTCTCATTTCGTTTAAGTTCATTTTTCATTCCTCCGATTTTTATAATTTAAGAATATCTTTAGGAAGCGGTTCGCCTGACCTTCTCAAGCACCCACCCCCTTTAAGTAGTTAAAATAACTACTCGCCCGGGCTTGTACTTCATAGAAAGATCCCTGCACTAATATCTTGTGCCTTGTGGCCACTGTGCGCCCCTGCTCGTAATTCTCACGCCACAATACCCATTTATCCTGCCTATGCTCCATATAAATTATGGATCTGTGGCTCATAGACTGCATGTAAATCTCTCCAGCTACTCCTACCATGAATCCTATTTCCTTCATGCTCTTATCACGCTCTAAGACTTCTAATACAGACGTTTTATTATCTTTGATCCATTGTACAAGGGAAGGATCTAACCGCTTCCCCTGCTTAATGTTTAAACGCCCATTAGACACCTGGAGCATACAGCCTGCGCTTTCTACCGTTTGGATGATTTCAGATACAGTCATATAGTTATGTCCTCCCCATCCTCGGATATAGGAGCTTCTTCCTCCATACGTTCCAACTTAATTAAGCGCCCCTCGCTCGTTTGTCCTAAGTCGGTAAAGTATATCCCTTCTGACCTTAAACCTGGAGCAATCCTGGTTAATCTACCTTTTATACTGCGTGGTGTAGGCCATGCTTTTGAATAGATAGTACGCTGATCCCTCACATACTCGGTTATAAGCTCATGGGCTTCTGTAGGAGTGCCTTTGTACTGCTTACGATTTTTCATAAAATCTATTACAGCTACAGCAAGCGGATCTGTTTCTAATGACTGATTGATTCCCTCTTGCTGGTTACGTGAATAAAGTTCTATAAACTCGCCTGGTTTCCAATTTAAAGCCTTCTCTGCTGCTGTTATCCAAAGGGCAAAGTCTGCCATTCGTGGTTTATTCGTTACTACTGTATAGGGCAATCCCTTAATAGCTGCGCTCACTACGTCAAGAAAAGCTCCTATGATCTTAGGCCTGACAGCTTCAAACTCTCTCCAGAACGTGCCTTCATCTGTTCTTTTGTCCTTTGGAATAGATGGAAGGTTTAGCATAATGGAGCGGTCTAATAAGTCCGGGCGCTTCCCTACGTCTGAAATACCATTTAATATACTTGGCTTCATTAAAGTAATAACCGCTTCTTCATCATCACTATATAGCTCACGCTTTGCGACTGATCCCCCTAAGGCGATCTTACAAAAGGTATCTGATAGCGCATTTGATAAAGATGAAATGTTATCATAAGCCCCTATATGAGCTTTGCTTGCAGCTATAGCTAATTCTTCCTCACTCTTAGGTAAATTCCTTAGAGGAAGTGTTTCTGATGGATCAATCAAACTTCTTAATACTTTGGTAGTCGTACTCTTGGAGCTTCCCTGCTCCCCTTGTACTAACAAAACAGGGTAAGGAGAACCAGGGCGCTTTGTTGCAAGTAACCAGGCTACAGCCATTTTAAAATCATCCTCATTCCTACAATTCAAGAATGGCTTAAGCTGTTCTATGCGCCCTCCTGGCTCTGGAGCAGGTAACTCTCCTAATGAGTTTGTACGCTTGAAATATACAGGCGTTTGACTAACAACTTTCCATCCATCCTCTGACACCTCAATAGCTTCATAATGTTCATTAGCAAGATCAATATAGAAGCGGCCTTTATATTCGGCTATTCGTGTGTGAACCTGGTGCATTTCCCCTTTAAACAATGCCCCACCTTCTAAGGTGGATAGTGCATCCTCTACAGCCTGACTACCTGCAACCTTCCCAAAAGTGTCGTAATACTGCATCCGTAACCACCGTTTAAACTTCTTTTTCCGTAATGGCATTACTTCCTCATGCTCATTTATTGTTAAGACAGCATAGGCGGTTTCATCTGGAGTGTGGAATAATTCTATATCAGAAGCCATTTCTACAAGGATCTGACTTTGTGTTTTCTTACTTTCATCATCATCCTTAAGCTGCTGTAATTCGTTTGCTTTGCTCTCGTCATACCCCATAGACTTAGCGCCCCCTTTGCTTCAATCTTCGTATCTCTTTATTTAGAATCGAATTATACGTCTTATCTAATTCCTCTACAGGTAAAGCAGGATCATTCCGCTCATTCCAGCATCTCAAAAGCTCATATGCTATGGCAGGATGGATGTTTTTTCTTAAGAGCATCCCTGTTAATGAAGCGGCTGCTTCGTTCCTTCCACCTTCTCCAATCCCTTGTAAAAGGCTCGTCCAATGAGTATAAGTTTTTCCTTCTGGCTGTTTTTCCTCTTTAATAAGGTGTAAGAGCCACTTAGGAGCTTCTGCAATTTCTATTTCTAATGGCCTGCTCGATAATTCCCACTCATAAGCCCCACCGCTTGGATGAAGGCTAGGAGCTACTACGATATATCCACCTTCGCCCCTAACGTCTATACCTGGCCTAATGTTAGCCCTGTTACTTATTCCACCAGGATCTTTAAAGAGTAAATGACTTCCACCACTTCCTGTTATGGCTTCTACTGTTTCTGGAAGCTCTCCATAATGATCTTTTAATTCTTGTAGTGATTCATCCCCACTATGTCTAATGTCAATATCTAAAGCTATAAAGCCGCTTACTGCTGTTGGAATACCAATGTTCGCCTCTGGATGATCTGTCCACCATTCCTTAATCTGGTTTATGTCCTTTGTAGCCTTATGGAAACCACCTTTATAAATAGGCGTTTTATCCTTTGGCTTTAATGGAAAGACCGGCCACTCTAATTTTTCCGCATAGGCTACAGCACTTTTATAGAATATCGTGTTTGCCGCTTTGGTTTGTGTTATACTGTAGTCAGACATTTATACAAGCGCCCTTTCAGATGCACTCTTGCCCGGAGTGCATTTTTTCTTTGTTCATTTCTTGTGCATCCAACCATCTTTCCACGCTATCCTTCTTAAAAAGGATTCTTCGCCCGATTCTTACATAGCTGATCTCATTTTCTCTGACTAATCTATATACAAGATCCACCGATAACCCTAAGTAGCTCGCTAATTCCTTCACGGTTAAGGTTGTCCTCTCCACTTAATCCCCTCCTATACACTTCTGGATTGTGCAATTCCTTTTTTGCTACCCTCTGTAATCCGCTTTTTGGTATTCATGATTTACAAGTACATCAAAAAAAATCTCACATGGTTTCTTATCTAACACTTTACAGATAGAAGTAACAGTCTTAAGAGTAGGATTGGTACTTCCTTTTTCTATAGCATATATTGTCATTCTGCTTAATTCAGTTCTTCTTGATAACTCTGAAATTGACATTCCTCTATGCTTTCTAATCTCTTTGAGTTTATTGGTATTCATGGTTTCCACCTCCCTAAATTAATTATATATTATCTTGCGTTTTTGTCAACCATGAATTACAATGGACTCATACTTATAAAAGGGTGAAAACAATGGGCGATTTTGGAAATTATTTAAGAGAACTAAGGGGCAAAAAATCTCTTAGGGAAGTAAGTAAGGGGACAGGCATAAGCCACACCTATTTAAGCACATTGGAAAAAGGTTATGATCCAAGAACTAAGAAAAAGAGAAATCCTGCTCCTAATACACTCAAATTATTAGCAGATTACTATGAAGTTTCCTACAATGACTTATTAGTTAAAGCAGGATATTTAGAAAAAGATTTTATCTCTAGGTTGAAAGGTATGTTAGCAGATGCAAGAGCAGAGCAACCTGATAAAGTTGATTTAGAAAGAGTGTTTGAATACTTCTTGTTAGATACACCCTTTTATTGGGGGGAAACTCGATTAGAGGAAAATCAAAAATTTTTTATTAATAAAGCTATCCTAACTTTAACTACCTCAATGATTGACACTGACCAGCAGATGACAAACCAAGATATAGAGGACTTAATGGAAATACTTAAGCATTTCTTTATTGAAAGGGGACTAGATAAACATGTCTGGAAGTGGGAGCATTGAAAATAGAGGTAATGAGTCCTGGAGGTTAACAGTTCGATTAGGTAAAGACAAAAACGGAAAATACATTCGGAAGCGGAAAACCATTAAGGCAAAGAATATTACAGAAGCTCGCAAGCGTTTAGCTGAATTTGTAACAGAAATTGAAGCAGGCGCTTATATTGATCCATCTAAAATGAAGTTTGAAGCCTTTGTATCTGAATGGTGTGAAAAGTACGCTAAAAAACACCTTGCTCCTAAGACATTAGAAAACCACATGTACCCTATTAAGAATTACTTAATTCCACAATTCGGCCACATGCGATTAGACGAAATAAAAACGATCCATATAATTAATTATCTAAATAGCTTAGAAAATGATGGTATGAGAATGGATGATAAAGAAGGCGGCTTATCTGATTCAAGTATCTTGTATCACTATAGAGTATTGAGGAATATATTTAGCAGGGCTAAAGAGTGGGGCATCATTAAAAATAACCCTGTGGAGAATGTGAAGCGGCCTAAAGTATCTAAGGAAAAAACAGAAGTGTACACACAAGAGGAAGTACAGGAATTATTTCATTTGCTCCAGGATCAACCTATACACCAAAGGTTAATAATAAAACTAGCCATTACTACAGGTTTAAGGCGCGGAGAATTGCTTGGCCTTCAATGGGAGGACATTGATTTAGATACACGTACTATAGAAGTGAAGCACTCGCTTCAATATTTGAATGGTGAAGGCTTTAACCTTAAGACAACTAAAACAAAGTCCTCTATTCGATCTGTGGTAGTGCCTACATTTATAATTGAGGAATTGAAAAAGTATAAGCATCAAAAGAAGAAGGATAAATTAAGAGCTGCTGAATTATGGGAAGGCGGTAAATATGATTATGTATTCTCGTCTGAATTTGGGAAGCCTTTGTATCCTACAGTACCGGGTACATGGTGGAGAAGGTTTATAAAGCGTACAGGCTTTAAGTTTATCCGCTTCCACGACCTAAGGCATACAGCCGCTACAATATTAATTAATCAAGGCGTACACGCTAAAGTTATCTCTGAACGATTAGGCCACGCAGATATTAAAACTACAATGAACATATACGGTCAATATGTAAGGCAAGCGGATGAAGAAGCGGCTGACAAGCTAAATACTCTTTTCCAGCCACAAGTAAATAAATCAAACTAAGGTTCGCATTAAATTGCGGATCTTTTTTTATTTCGCTAATTTCGACCTGTTTTCGATATGTATTTTTTATCGAAATGCCTTAATACTTGATTTAATAGGATTCTTAACGATATTTCGATATTTCGATATTTGCGGTAACTTCTCTATCTAAATATGAGTACATAATTCCATAAAACAGGTGTAAACTTACACTATTATAAGTGGTTTTTAAAATTTGTCCCCACTTTGTCCCCATTTACCCTGTATCACTCATAAATAGCCCCATGTTCTAATACAACGAAGAAGCGCCAGAACCCGTGTAATGACGGACTCTGGCGCGGCACTTTGTATGGATGATTCCGATTGGGCTCGAACCAACGACCTCCACCCTGTCAAGGTGGCGCTCTCCCAGCTGAGCTACGGAATCGTATGTAATAAGATGTCGTCTGACAACTAATAATATACAACGTAACCGAATACGTGTCAACAGAATTTTAATTTTTTGTGAACGACGTGTAAATATCCTCAAAATATCCTATTTATCAAGCGCTTTCTTCGTCTTCTCTACTTTTTACATAATTGTATGATAAAATAGTTATGGTACGTTTATGTACAGAAGGCAGCGGGAATCTTGATAGGAGCTTATTTGCATGTTAGGAGGTAATCGGATTGGGCAGAAAAGGATCCATGACTGAATATACAATTAATAGCAGCTATTTAGATGAAGAAATGACACTCAAAGTGTACACCCCAGAAAATTTCTCCCCCTTGTATAAGTACCATTTCTGTATTATGCAAGATGGTAACGATTATTTCCAGCTGGGACGTGCGGCTACGCTTAGTGATGAGCTGCACGGTGAAGGAAAGATTGAGAATACCATTTTTATTGGTATTCATTATAGGGACAAGTACGATCGACAGGATAAATATCATCCGGACGGGAAGAAACAGGCGGAATATGTGAATTTCCTCATTCGCGAAGTGGTCCCGTTTCTTGATGAAGAGCTGCCGGGTTATCATATGGGCAGTGGTCGAACACTTGTCGGGGATTCGCTTGCTGGAACGGTTTCGTTCATGACAGCGGTGAAGTTTCCGAATGTTTTTGGCAATGTGATTATGCAGAGCCCTTATGTTGATGAACACGTGTTTGAAGTGATTAAGTCATCGAAAGATATGTCTTCTTTAACGATTTACCATACGATTGGTGATCAGGAGTATGATGTGGAGACGACAGAGGGTGCCAGGAAGAACTTCCTGCAGCCGAACCGTGACTTGAACAACTACTTGACCGGACGTCCGTGCAGCTATACGTTCCACGAGCTTGAAGGCGACCATACGTGGGGCACGTGGCAGAAGGATTTCAAACGCGCTTTATTAACCATTTTTGGAGAATAAAAGAATTGAAATAAGAATCAGGAGGGGTATTTCCATGAGATACGGTATTGCAGTATTTCCATCAAAAAAAGTACAAGATGTCGCGAATTCCTATCGTAAACGCTATGACCCGCACTATGCTTTGATTCCGCCACACATTACAGTCAAGGAACCATTCGAAGCAGAAGAAAGTGAGATCGAGGAAAAAATCATTCCTGAATTGAAAAAAATTGCGAAGAATACCGAGCCTTTTTCTTACGGCATCTACAAAGTGAGTTCCTTTTCTCCGGTAACCAATACGATTTACTTGAAAGTGGAGCCTTCTGAGGAGATTTTTGATTTAAATGAAAAGCTTCATACAGGCAGTCTGCCGGATAAAAAAGATTTTAAATTCGTTCCTCACATTACGATTGCCCAGAAGCTATCGGATGATGAGTTTTTCGATGTATACGGCAGCTTAAGCATGAACAAATTCGACATTCAGGATAACGTTGGCCGCTTCCAGCTTCTTTATCAGCTGGAGAACGGCGCCTGGAGTGTGTATGAAACCTTCCGTCTTGGGGAGGGGTAAGTACATGGAGATCAGACAGGTTGTACACTCACAAGAGAAAGACGACGCGTTTCACGTAAGACGCGTCGTCTTTGTTGATGAACAGAACGTTCCCGAGGATTTAGAAATCGATGAACATGATGACACAGCCGTTCACCTGGTAGGCTATGAAGGAGACGAGCCCATTGCGGCGGCTCGTCTGCGCTTTGTCGGCGATTATGGAAAGCTTGAACGTATCTGCGTGAAGCGTCCGTATCGTGGCAAGCGATATGGCAAAGAGATGATTCTGTTTATGGAATCCCTCATTGAAGAGCAGGCTTATCAAGCCTCCAAGCTGAATGCGCAGACGCATGCAGAAGCTTTCTATCGGTCATTGGGCTATGAGACCGTCTCCGATGAGTTTATGGATGCAGGTATCCCGCACGTGACGATGACCAAAGCCTTATAAACGAAAAAACTGTCGTTCCCTTTTGGATCGGCAGTTTTTTTCGTTTAGATCCTTTCCTTTTTGACCACAATGAAGAATAAAGAATTTTACGAGGACTGTGATCATAAATGGAATATCTTCAAATAACGGTTGAAACTTTATTTGGCTTTTTAGCCTTATTTATTCTCACAAAAGTATTAGGAAAAACACAAATTACCCAAATTACCGCGTTTGACTTTATTGCTGCCCTCGTACTGGGAGAGCTTGTGGGGAATGCTCTGTATGATAAAGAAATCGGTGTTATGAAAGTTGGTTTTGCGGTACTACTATGGGGCGTCCTCATCTATGTTACTGAAATTATCACGGAAAAATTCAAATCGACTCGTGGGCTTTTAGAAGGCCGGCCATCCCTCATTATTTATAAAGGGGACATTGATCGAGAACAGTTGAAGAAAAGCAAGCTGGATATCAATCAGTTGCAGCACCTGCTGCGCGCGAAAGACGTATTTTCTGTTCAAGAGGTGCAGTATGCGGTACTGGAAACGGACGGAACCGTATCCGTTTTAAAAGCATCGCAATATCAAAATGTAACCCGCGGAGACATGAATCTGTCGCCGCAAGCCGTACCACTCCCACGTACGTTGATCAGTGATGGTGAAGTGATCTGGGACAGTCTGGAGGAAATCGGGCAGAATGAAGCCTGGCTGAAACGGCAGCTGCAGTCCCAGAATTTCAACTCACCGGAGGACGTCCTTTACGCTGAATATAAAGAAGGCGAGCCGCAGCTATTTCTGATCGGCTTCTAGTGCCGTAAAAACAAAACGATGGTCTTGAATCTGATGAACCGCCCTTCCCTGTTTCACTAAAGCAATCGCATACGCCGTAATGGCCGTCCGGTATAATAACCACTGGGACAGCTGAGGAGCTTTTACCCCATAGTGTTCGCACATGGAGGAAACAAGTTCTTCATGGCTGATCCCTTTTTCGTGTGCCTGAATGCAGTCTTCCATCGTATCCAGAATTTCTTCGTGATAATCGATATTGGTTTGAATGGTAGCCGATGCGTCCTCTTCATACTCTCCATGGCCAGGTATAAAGCCATCGCACGAAATGGTCAGTAATTGGTTCAAGCTTTTGAGTGTTCGATCGGCGTCAGAATTGTAAGGAATTTTATGCTTATGTAAAGTATCAACTCCAAAATAACTGTCCGCTGCGTAAAGAATACCGTGAGCGCGCAGAGCAAGCTGGTGATAGCTGTGGCCTGGCAGAAGATAAGTCTTTCCTTCAATGGCTCCGGCTTGAAACGTTCCCTCTTCTACCACTTCATCAATGGTAATGGCGGGCCCCTGCAGGAACTTATTCTGCAGCTCTTCTAACGGATCATTGCCGCCGAACAAATACAGTGGTTCAAGACCTGGATACTTCAGCACCGCTTCTTCAAAGGCAGGGGCGATCGTATAGACATCGTAGTTCTGCTGGATATAAGCCGCTCCGCCGTAATGATCGGCATGGGCATGCGTAATAAAAAGGTGCGTCAATGGAAGCCCGCGTTCGTTCAGCTCCTTGAGCACCTTCTTTATAGAGGAACGGTCCAGGCCGGCATCAATCAGCAGGCCATCTGTTCCTTTATGGATGTATCCGATATTTACGGAACCGCTATAGTAATAGCAGTGTTCATTGATGGAATGAAAAGACACAAAATCAACTCCTTTAGCTTTTCTAAATACTTTCGCTAAAGTGTTTCCCTTTTCCTGTTACATCAGAATATACTTTTTCTTGAATTGGCTCAGCTGGCTGCCTTGGATTCTTCGCAGCATGCATATCTTTAGAGGTAAAAAGCTTTCGGCTCATTTCCTGGTATTCGAGCCGGTCCTCTTCCCGCGACTGCTCATGCTGCTTTAATCGATTATCAAGCGTCGTTTTAAAAATTTGTTCCAGCATAAAGGGAGAGCGTTCGGTCTGGATCGTACGATCATGATAATCCTTATATTGATAATGATTAACCGGCAATATATACCCCATCTATAACTCCTCCTCGTTTATAGACCCATACCCTTTTTCCGGCCCTGATATACCTCCCTCACGCACCCTTTATTCAAAAAAACGTTCGACTTTACCCATCTGCTTATTCAAGAATCGTTCCATATCCGTCATCCGTTTGGAAAACCGGCGATCCCAGGCTTGGAGGTCCTGTTCCCAGCCCTGGAACTTCTTCTCAGGCTGTTTAATGATTCCATAGTTTTTCGACGTTTCCTCATTGATTTCCTGTAAAACTTCAAAGATTGTTTTATCTTTTTTCTCACTCATGAGAGCTTTTCACTCCATTTATAGAAAATAGATTGTAAACCGGCAATGGCCAGGATCAGAACCAGAAAATAACCAAACGGAATATAATAATATAGAAGAAAATTAATAAGAGCCGACCAGACACCGACGCACCAGTGACAGCTCAACCCCTCGCCGATCCAGCCGTTAGGTATTTCCCATTCTTCTTTCTTCCCATCTGCCTGTTCAACTACTTTCGTATGAAAAAAGGGCTTTCTCAGCCATTCCATAATCAGATCATCTACAATCAGCCTTGTCAGCCGGAAGCTCGCAAGCCCGAGCAATAATAGTTCCAACCAAGTTATACTCCCCAATTCCTTAACCTCCCCTTTCAAATGGATGGCACTGGTAAATCTCACTATTCCTTAACTTATTCAACGGACACCCTTATCTGTACAATCCGGTTCAAATATCTTTGGATCCATCAACGATGATTGACAATCGAACCATAAAGAAAAAGCCACTACGCTTGTCGGTAGTGGCTGAAGATCTTTTTAATTAAATCCAGGAAAATCCGCCCCGGCTGCTGGAGGACTCATCGTGACGATCGCTTGATTCCCCAGCTACCTCACCTTTTCTACGGCGTCCTCCGAAAAATGGATCTACACGGTCGCGCCTGTCATGGTGTTCTTTGCGCTGAGGTTCAATAAATACGTTTTCAGCTTCAATAACAAGGTCTTTCACACGGATGACCTTTCTGTTCTCAGACATGCTATTCATCTCCTTATTCGAATTCACTGTTAATCTATGCGTTTGTCTCGATGAAGTATGGTCTCCTGCCCATTATTCAATAAAAAACCTACAGAATTGAGGAAAGATGACAAATGCCCACACCGTCAAAGGGTCAAAACATATTCTAGTAAAGACAATACGTCAATTCGTATGGAAAGGGGAAAATAAATATGAGTTGTGGTAAAAAATTCGATAGTGGCTCTTGTGTCATTGATATCCTTAAAGATATCGTAGATGCTCAGAATGACGTCATCCACGAATGCATGACGAGCTGTGAACAATCCATCGCTGATCTTTTAGGGGACACAGGCGGAGGTTCTGGATTCGATACGGTTCCAGTTATCCTTTACTGTAAAGAAGGGTGCAAACCTTTTAAAGGATACGGTTCGAAAAGAAGCGGAGACGAATGCGAAATTAAAGGGAGCTTCTTCTTCCGAGTTAAATCTGTAGATGACGACGGATGTGCAGTAGTAGAACTATTGTTCGCTGACCATCATCATCACGGAAATGTAGGGGGAACAGACGAATCTTCTGATGGATATCATCACCATCATGGATTTGATCCGAAATCTCCAGCTGACCAAAGCTGCAGAAACCTGCGCGCTTCCGGTATCTGCATTACCGTTGATCTGAACTGCTTCTGTCACGTTACTTGCCTGCCTGCAACAGCAGCATTGTAATTATCAAACGAAAACCGCGCTGAAAAGCGCGGTTTTTTTCTTAGAATCCGATTAATCGAATGTCGGTAATGTCTTTAAACGGAACTTCTTGCTGGAAAGGCCTCTGAAAAATCTTCAATTGGACGATTCCATCTTTATAGTCCGTAATGTAGCCTCTGTATTTATTATCCTGGGTCGTGACCTCACACTTCATTTTTGGCACGTGCGGAGATAGCGTGAAGAAGTAGTTCACTTTCTCCTCAAGCGATAATTCATGGAAACGAAGTCGGCGATCTCGTGAAGATTCAGGCTGCTCCTTCTTCTCCGGCTCTTCTTCGGCAGGTGCCTCTTCTTTCGCTTTTGGCGGACTGGCTGCGGGTGCTGCTTTATTCTGGTTTCTTAGTCTCAGTTCTTTTTCATGAAGAGAAGTCGAGGGTGCCTCTGATTTAGCGGGCTGCTCGGCAGGTGCTGGAGCAGACTGGCTCCGCTGAGTACGAAAGCTGGTCTGCATGGAAACTTCAGCAGGTTTGAATTTAGGTTGGGCGATATAAAGCATCGGTTGCTTTGCCATTCGTTTGTTTTCCGTGTTTTCAGCCATTCTGGATCTCTCCTTTTTAATAGGGTCATCGTTCTATGTATATGCCTGATTGGGACAGCATGTTCACAATCGCCCAAGTTCGACGTTATTTCTTCCTTTTTTACAAAGTTTTAACACAGTAACGAACGATCCTTTTCTCTGCTGGTCAGGATAAATATAATTAAACAAATGCTTTACTAACCATAGTATTCAAAACCCGATTGGATTATTTCAAGTAACAAGTGAAATGGTTTTTTTGATTCCTCTCGTATCCTAATAAAAAATTTTGTGATGAAGGTTTGGCATAAAAAACCCCGGCACTCTTTGAAAAGAGTCCGGGGATTTTTTTATTAATAACCGATAATGTTAAAGCCGGAGTCCACGTGAATAACTTCTCCTGTTACACCGCGGGAAAGATCACTCATTAAATAATAAGCGGTATCGCCGACTTCTTCCTGTGTAACGGGACGACGCAGTGGCGCACGTTCTTCAATTTCCTGCAGAATCTGGTTGAAATCGCCTACGCCTTTAGCGGACAGCGTACGGATTGGACCAGCGGAAATCGCGTTCACGCGAATGTTGTGCTTACCTAAGTCATTCGCTAAATACTTCATGCTTGCATCAAGGCTTGCTTTAGCGACACCCATAACATTGTAGTTCTGGACGACTTGCTCGCCGCCGAGATACGTCATGGTTATAATGCTTCCGCCTTCTGACATAAGCGGCTTAGCGGCACGTGCCACAGCGGTAAGGGAATAAGAACTGATGTTGTGAGCAGTTAAGAATCCGTCACGGCTTGTGTTCAGGAACTCATCCTTTAACTCATCGCGGTTGGCGAATGCAATGCAGTGAGCCAGTCCATGAATGACACCTACGTCATCCTGGATATTTTCAAACGTTTGAATGATGGCTTCATCATTGGTTACGTCACACTCATAGAATAAGGAATTGTTTTCCCCTTCAAGCGTGTCTGCCAAATCACGTACGGCTTTCCCGAAACGTTCGGATGCATAAGTAAAAATAAGTCTCGCGCCTGCTTCATGTAAAGAACGTGCAATGCCCCACGCAATACTACGTTTGTTGGCTACGCCCATTACGACATAGGTGCGTCCTTCTAATGATAAATTCATTCCATGCCCTCCTTGAGGTGATTTCTACAATTGGGATTTGTTATTAGTACCTGCTCCTATTTTATTATATCAACTAACAAAATACAATTATCCACCAAAGCAGCCCACTTTCTGCTTTCGTAAGTGAAAACTGTAAGGGTCTGCACCAGTGATGACATAGGAGTATTGATGTTCTTTTCCCGTTACGGAGTTTGTTATAACCGCTTCGACTAAGTCTTCAAGTATCCGGAGTTTTGTGTAAGAAACTATACGATTTAAAAGTGCTGGTTTATGCAGCTCCAGTCAGCGAAGCTTTACACTATAATACCTCATGGCTTTAGGCACACCTTTGATTTCGAAGACTCCTTTTAAAATTAGAGTTCGAATCCGATATTCAAAAAAGGAGTCACCGATACTCTGCTCAAGCGATCCCATCACTTCGCCAATGATTCTTGCCGTTTTGATATAATCTCTCTCCGTCTGTGTTTCGTGTATTTCCCTGGTGATTTGAACAAGGTAGTTGTCATAGTAATCTTCCTCTATGGATTGAAGCTTTCCATCTTTCCGAATACGCAGCCGTTCTTCCGTAGTTGATAAAGTCTCCCATTCCCGAACCAGCCCCTGACGATCCGGTTTGGAAAGGGGTGATGCAGACGCACACTGATCTAACATCCCTTTCCATTGGCGAGGGGAAATCTCACCTGTATGTAAAAGGGAATAATCCACCTGTTCAACTGGAAATAACCTGGGATGGATTACACTCGGGTTCATGAAATGAATCGAGTTCGATATGCTTCTTAATAAATAGAGCACGTATCGCAGTCCCGTGTATTCCAAAGCGTTTTCTCCACTCCATATGTAAATGGGAATATGGCTAGGAACGGCCTCAATGGTTTGAATGGTTTCTTTTCTGTTGCTCAACCCCTTTTCCTCGTGGAGTTTCCAAATCGGACCGTAGGAGAATGAATCGTGTAATGAAAGCACATAATCCTGCGACTCCAACTCTTTTAAAGCCACGGACAAACTACCGGCAGAGGACTCTCCAAATACGATATGGACACGCTCAGCGTTACGAAGAGAAGAATATCTTGCTTGTTCCTTATAGGATCGAAAACGATTAAAGTTTTCCATGAGGTCCTCAAGTATGAATTCCTCCGAAACTCCTGCTTCCTTTTTAGAATGCAAAATGACTGCCATTTGAAATAACAGGGATCGTACTTCCTCATCCGTAGATTTCTCTACTAGCTTTCTTATCTCATTCACCATATCCTTGCTCATATCCCCAGCCCCTTTTCGTCCATTTATTTTAAACAATCCTTCCTCATGTGCGGCCGCTCCGCCGTATAATCGTTCGTAAAAAAGTTCGGGCTCCTCTCATATTCACACATCTGCACAATCCTGTTTTCTTTTTTTAATTCGATATAGCGATATGTATGATCAGGGTCATCTGTAAAAACAACCTCCGCAATAACCGGTTTGGTCCGGTTGGTATTACGTTTTCCCTCATAAAAGGTTTCAATGGAGGTAATGTCTCTTGTCGAGTATTCTTCCTGGCGCAGGTGTTTCTCCACTTTTTTCTCCATTAGCGCAGCATTTACCGGCCTTGATAGGACAAAAATCAAAGCAGGAATAAGCACCGCCCCTAGAAGAACGCTTAAAACAGTCTTTTGCACGTTGCGGCTGGGGTGATATGTCCGGAGGAGAAAATGAGCGATAAGACTACCGGCAAAAGCAAGGGATGTATAAATGAGGACCCACATAAAAAAAGAAGAATTTAAGTACAGGAGTTGAGCCAGCAGTGAAAGACCAAATACGACGGCCGGAGCAAGAAACAGCTTTTTAAAAAGAGCGCAACCTAGAACTCCTATTACGAAAGCAAGCATTGGAAATAGAAATAGGACAAGCGGGATTAAGTACATACACATTCCTCCCATTTAATTTTAGTGTAATATTACACTATGGGAGGCGTTTTTTCAATTTAAAAGACCGAAGTTCTGTTGAATCAAAACTTCGGTCCTATTTATAGAAATAAGTCAGCTGGAGAGCTCCTCTTCATCATCTTCTTCGGTTTTCCTTTTTCTTAGTAAGTAAATATAGATCACCGGCACCAGGGAACAGACTAAAATAATGCCGCCTATTAAAAAGCCGCTCCCTATCCCATTTGAACCCACTAATGTCACCATTACACCACTAGCAATAGATAGGACACTTATAACGGCAAGGGATATGTAAAGGCCCTTCTTTGGTGATGTTTGCTTTTCATGATCCACACTAATGTTCATCATTAAGTACGCATTTACCACAGCTGAAATCATAAAAACGGCCCACAAAGGATTTCCAGTCATTCCATCCATGCCTTTGGTTACAAGATCGTAGGCAAGAATAGCTAGAATCCCAAAAGTCTGTATGATATAGACGATCCGAATGTTTTTTAAATTCCTCAGCTGCAGCCGTTCATCTTTAATTCTTTCCATTGGACCCACTCTCCTTCTCTATCCAGAATACTTCGTCCAGCGTCTTATTCACCGCATAACAAATCTCAAGGCATAGCTTTAACGTTGGATTATATTTTCCTTTTTCAATTAAACTGATGGTCTGCCGGGTCACCCCCACCCTCTCAGCTAACTGCTGCTGAGTGAGATGAACACCTACTCGCGATACCTTTACCTGATTTTCCATTATGATCGATCCTTTCTCCCATCATTGTAACATATATATTACAATATGCAATTTATACATTACATTGGTAGTACAACTACAATAAGTTAAGATGGCGTGAAAAGGATTCGCCTACAAGTTATTTCGTTTTTTATAAAAAAAATTACGCTCTCCCCTGTTCTTCGCAAACAAATGATAAAAACTGATTTCAAATGCGAAAAAGGCGATCACTAAGCTTCCCAAATAAGGAGCAGGCGCTCCAAGGGCTGCAAGGACAAACATGCTGATCAAAAACACAGCTACTCCAACGATTAAAGAGTTTCTAAGGTAATGTTTTTCCACTTTACCACCTCCAAATAAATCTCACTTGTTATCAACTGTTCAGCTTCTTTTATAACGATTGAATCTTGGTTTGCTGAAGAAAGCACCTGCAAACAGAAAGAACAGGGAAATTAAGATTCCGGCAGCTGCCTGATCCAACAGCAATGAAACCGGCATGGCAAGCGCGGCGAGGATAAACATAAGCCTCATCATATTCGATCACTCCCTTTCCATACGTACGGTTCGACCGCTTCCATCGTTTCATTTTTTCTTTCATCCATTAACAGGAATGGCAGATTTTCCATGAAAAGGAGGGATAATTATTGGTGAGAAGGGAATACAATACATAGGATCGTATAGATCCGAGAAAGGCGGGATTAGATGTTGTGGTTATGGTTGTTACTACCAGCTGGATTGATTATCCTGTCCGTTCACTTTGAGCAAAAGCGCAGAGAACAGACGCGCCTCGTTCCGGTCGTTGATGAGCAGAAGGCAATGGAAGAGATCTACAGATCTGAAGGTGCCGCAGTAAAATCAGCCGATCCAAAGAATATGAAAAATTTCTAAATGAATAGTTAGGGACGGAAGCGCCTCACGCGGCTTTCCGTCCCTTTTTGTGCGCTGGCGCAGCGCGTCACTGCTTTTTCTTTTCGTAAACCTTCCTGAATCGTTCTAACCGGGTGCGGTTATAGCGCTGTACAACGATGAACGGCAGATTAAATACAATCGCATAGAGAACCATAATCCACCCGGCCCACACAGGCAGGAAAAAGAAAAACAAAGGCGCAGGAAGAATTTGAACCCAGTGAGACAGCTCGGACCGGCTGGTCTGCAGAGCTAAAGCTTGAAAATCTCTTTCGTTTCGAAGATGAGCTGCCGTCTTTCCTTTCCCCTGATTCACCCATTTTCTGGCTTCTGGAAGAAGATGCTTCCATTTCTTTACCTTCAGTTGTTCATACAATCTGCCGTTTTTTTCCCAATCCTTCAACTCATATAGTCTCGATAAAGATAAAACTATGGAAGCGGGCAGCTGAGATACCAGTACGCTGATGCTTATGTGGATCATTACCCAGGCAATAATAATCTTAGTAACCATCAGGACGACCCTCTTTTATTCTTTCCGGCTATATTCCGTCCCTTCCAGGTTGATTCCTTCCAAAAGAAAGTTTTCAAAATGGAATAACCAAACAGAACAACAAAGAAAAAGAAATGCAGCGGAAAAAGGAGCGCATCGTACCACTTGAAGTTCCCCATTTCCCGGAGTGTACGAGCGAGCCAGAATGCAAGAATTCCATAACCGACCAGGCTCCACCACCCCATGTCAGGAATGTTTAGGAGGTAAGAGATCATAGCTGTGATCCAGAGAATTGCAGCAAACGTCATCCAGGGCGATGCCGTTTTTGCTCCTGAAGCAAAACTTTTAGACCAACCTTCCACCACCGCTTTCAGACTGGCTTCATACATACGCATGTTCACGACGTGTTTTCCGCTGAAGGCATAGGTTTCTACATCTCTGGATTCGGCACGTCTCGCGAACGCAAGGTGTTCCACAATTTCACTGCGGATCGACTGATGACCATCAAGCTCCCAGTACGTCTCTGCCGGTATAATCAAGCAGGGACCAAACCCTCCATGCTTGCTTATCTGATCCTTCACGATCGTCGTAATTCCTGAAGATGCAAACACCACCAGATGGAAAATAGAAGAAAACTTTTCCCAGAATGAATGCATGTAGTGATAGGGGTGCACCGTAACCAGCGTGTTTCGTCCTTTTTTCTCAGCAAACTGAATGATTCTTTCCGGGCCGCGTTTGGAAAACCATGTATCGGCATCAAGAAAAAACAACGTTTTTCCTTTTGCTATTTTTGCCCCGTTGTAACAGGCCCAGGATTTACCCATCCACTCATCCGGTAAAGGCGGATTGCTGATAACCTTGACTCCAAAGGATTCTGCCGCTGCCCGGGTCCGGTCTTCTGAATGGTCATCCACGACGATCACTTCCCTTTGGTTACTCTTTGTTGCGAGAATGGAAGGAAGTAAGCGTTTTAAATTTTCTTCTTCATTACGTGCTGGTATAATGATCGAGTATGTACTCGTTTTTCCAGGTTCTTGAATAGGAAATGAAACCTTCTGCCAAAATAGCAGCAGAGTTGAAATTATGGCAAGAATCATAAACCACATGGCGATCACCTCATCTTTCTTAAGCATAGCGTATGTTTATTTTGTATGTAAACGATTGTTGCGATCGTGAATCAGCACGATCGGCTGTATACCTTGTGAAGACGATTATCTTTCTTTTCACCCGGGTATAAGCATTTTAAAAACAGGGGGTTCATGATGTATAAAACTATTATAGCCAATACACTCCGTTTCTTTTCAGATCAATCTCTGAATACACCTATGGTTCCTATACAGCCCGTTCAGGAAAAAAAGGATATTCTCGTTGAAACGGATGTGAAAGATACATATATATCCTGCTATTATCCAAAAGGAGCAACCGAAAATAATCTGCCTGTCTACATTAATCTGCATGGCGGGGCCTTCATTATGAATTCAAAAGAGATGGATGATCCATACTGCCGTCAGATCGCGAACCATACGGGCTGCGTCGTAATAAATGTGGACTATGCCAAAGCACCGGAATATCCTTTCCCGGGACCTTTAGAGCAGTCCTATCAGCTGCTGCACTGGATTAAAGATCATGCTGAAGACCTTAGAATTGATCCAGAAAAAATCATGGTCGGCGGCCAAAGTTCAGGTGGAAATATTATGGCAGCGCTCTGTCTCTTGCTGAAGGAGCGGAACGAACCTCAGCCCCTCCTCCAGGTGCTGATCTGTCCCATGCTTGACTTCGTTACGCCCCATGCTGAAAAACCAGAAGGCGATCCCGGTCGCGCGCGTTTCCCTCAGGCTGCCCATTTTCTTAACTTGTGCTATGTACCGGAGAGAAATCAGGCGGAACATCACCTTGCTTCACCGGTCTTAGCTCCTCATACAGATAAGCTGGCCCCGGCCCTTATAATTGCAGCGGAATATGACGCTTTCTCCCTGGAAGCTGACACATACGCTGCCAAATTAAGAAACGCCGGCGTGCCCGTAAGACATGAAGTATTTGAAGACTGCTATCACGCCTTCACTCATTTAGGTCCCGAGTTAAAAGCCCGGGAAGCGTGGGCTATAATCGAAGATGAAATCCGAAAAACCATTCAGAAATAAGGTTGAGTCTGCTTGCATTACTTTTAAAAGAGCAACAACTACGTCAATATTCAAATAATCAATACAAAAGCTGCCAGGGACACTCCCAAACGTGCACCCGGCAGCTTTATCTGTTCATTAAGACTCTTTCTCATATTCTACCCCACGTCCTCTTCTATCGAAATAAGAAAAACTTCGTATTTCGTCAAGCCTAACATATACCTCCCGTTTCAAAGGTCAGACGCGCTCACTCAGTGTGCATCCTCTATCGAAGGACACGGTCTATTTTCTTCTGGCAATATGCCTGATACGAGACATTTCTTAATTTCTTTTTCGATAACCTTCCGATCACGCGGCGTACTTTGGCATCATAGATGATTTGCTGGCGCTTCGATTCATCCGAGAGGTAGTCCTGAAACCACGAATGTCTTTTCAGTTCCCTTAGATTTCCTTCAATATCTTCTTTCGTAACTTTCAAAAAGGAAAGCTCCAACAGTAACATGATCAGGTCAACAAGTACGCTCATCTTTCTCCTCCTCCGTTCTAAACTCCCTAGTACATCTACGGTATAGTAGGAGAGGCGTTTCACAAAAATGAATTTCCAATTTCAGCTGGAAGGCTTCTATTCCACACGTTCCGTTGCAGCGTCAATCCGGCTCTCATGGTCCAATCACGCTTCCTCACGGCTCAATATCAGACAAAATCACACACTAAAAAAGACCCCCTTTCTCAACGAAAGGAGATCTTCATGATTTAATATTCAAGGTCCATTTTCAATTCATCTACATACTCACTTGAACCCGTCACAATGAGACGGTCGCCCAGTTTAAGCTCCGTGTCCCCATGCGGTACAATGGAATCTTTGCCACGGAAAATACGGACCATAATCACGTCTCCCGTAAACGGAAATTCACGGAGATACACTCCGTTATACGTGGAGTTGTTCATATTGATCTGGTAGAGTGCACTTTCCTGTTTTGTAATGATATCAACCACGTTCGGTGCTTCAATCATTGCTTTCAGAAGCGCTTTGGAAGATAAGAATACCGAGAATACGCTGACCTTAAGCTCTTTAAGCTCGGCCGTCAATTGGGGAGATTCCACACGGGCAATAACCCGTTCCACTCCTTCTTCTTTCGCAAAGCGCGCGATTTCCGCGTTCTTCTCTTCATCTCCTGTAGAAGCAACAAGCAGATCAACCTCAAATACGCCATATGCTTTCATGGCTTCTACGTTATAGCCATCAAGCTCCTTAATATCGAAGCAGGAACGGCTGATTTTATCATCAATCTTATCTACTTTTGTATGATACAAGTGGGTCTCGTATGAATTGATGTCAAGTTCGCGAACGACTGGCATCGTCATGCGGTTGGACCCGATAAAGGACACTATCGTTTTATGGTGTTCATCCTCAAACTTACCATAAATCTTCTTAAATACAATCGGAGCAACCAGGCAGGTAAGCACTGCAACTAATATCAGTGCTCCTTCCATCTGGGCATCAATCATGCCTTCTCTCTCCCCGATTGTTGCAGCTGCAATCACGAGCGATAGCGTAGAAGTCAGAATAAATCCTGTACTCAGTACTGTCCGCGTATCATACCACTTTTTCAAAATCAGAGCCGGCACGATCTTCGATACGAGCAGCGCTACGAATAATAATGGAATGAGAATGACCACGCGGTTATCGGTAAACAGACTCCAGACATCAAGATCTACACCGACCATCACGAAGAAGATCGGTATCAGAAATCCGTAGCCAAAGCTGTCTAATTTCTTCACCATCTCCTGGTTCGGAGATAAGAGAGAAACGAGAGTACCCGCCAGGAACGCACCTAGAATATTCTCGGCGCCTACCGTTTCGGATAACGCTACGAGCAGGATAATCAACGTGAATACGGCACGCGTATCGATTTGGATAGTACCTTTAGCCATTGTTTCCACAAAGGATTGATGGCGGAACTGCTTGCCGACGAAGTAAAGCAGTACCCCGACCGCAAATAAGATGAGCAGCAGCCATGTATTACCGTGGCTCTCTCCATATAGGGATACAAAAACGGCCAGCAGGATCATGGTTGCCAAATCAGCAATAACCGCCACCAGAAGGATCGTCTGGCCAATCGTGGTTTTCATCATCTGCGCATCCTTAAGTGTCGGTACCACAACTCCAAGCGATACGGTTGATATGATCAGCGTCATTAAGAAAGCATTGTCGATAAATCCAGCCAGTACAAATAGATAGGACAAACCAAGGGAGATGGCGAATATCCCGGCGAACACGATTAAAGCCACGATGACCGGGTTTGGAGCTCCTGTCCCTTTATTTTCGGGCTTAGCCCTTTTCTTCCTTCTGGCAAAAATGGAGAAGTCAATTTCGAGACCACTAAGAAACATAAGAAAGATAAACCCGAGCGTTGATAAAATCTCGAGCCAGCTTCCCTGTTCCACAATATCGAAACCACTTTTTCCTATAATTAATCCGACGATAATCTCAGCGACTACGACGGGAATCATGTTCAGTTTAAAACGATGCAATAAGATGGGAGTGATAAATGCAGCTAGTATGACAATAACTAAGGAAGTTACTGAAGCTCCATGTTCCATACTCGCCCTCCTTCCACTAGATGAGTAAATTCATAAATGCTGTCGCCATACCGAAATAAATCAGTATGGAAATGATGTCATTGATGGTCGTGATGAATGGTCCTGATGCAACAGCAGGATCGATATTAAATCGATGCATGATGAGAGGTACGAGTGAACCAGCCAGGGTGGCTACAATCAACGTCGATAAAATGGAAAGTCCGACGAGTAAGCCTAAAAAGAAGTTCCCCTGCCAGAAATAAACGACAAGTGTAATGAGAACTCCGCAGGAAATTCCGGTGATCACTCCGGTTCCAGCTTCCCGCAGCATCATCTTCGTCTTACCCTGTTTATCAATTTCGCCTGTTGCGATACCGCGAACAGCAACCGCGAGAGCCTGTGTCCCTGTATTCCCGGCCATTCCGGCAATAAGCGGAATGAAGATCGCAAGAATCGCAACTTTATCAAGCGTTTCTTCAAAGCGGCCGATCAGGCTTGCCGTTATACTGCCCAAAAACAGCAGAATAACCAGCCAGGGCAGCCTTTTTTTAGCTGAATCAAAAGCATTTTCATCAGGACTGTCTACATCGGAAATACCGGCAAGCTTGGAATAGTCATCGCTTGCTTCTTCTTCCATAACGTCCATAATATCATCGACCGTAATAATGCCGAGCAGGTGATTCTGAAAATCAACAACGGGAAGGGCAAGAAAATCATAATCTCTTACCATTCGCGCGACCTCTTCCTGGTCTTCCGCTACAGAAACAGACACCACACGCTCATTCATGACGTCTGATATAAGCCAGTCGTCTTCTGAGATAATTAAATCACGAAGCGATATAACCCCAACCAGACGCTTGTCTTCGTCAATGACATAGGTGTAATAAATCGTTTCAGCATCAGGGGCTTCTTTTCTTAAATGAAGCATCGCTTCCCTGATCGACATGCCGGCCTCCACGATGACGAACTCCGTGGTCATAATAGAGCCCGCGGTTTTCTCTTCGTAGTGCAGCAAATCTTTTATTTCCTGGGCCGCTTCCTTATCCATAATGGTCAGGAAGCTTGCCACTTTGTCTTTATCCAGTTCATTAAAAATATCTACCGCATCATCTGTAGACATTTCTGCGAATACTTGTGCCGCAAATCTGGGATCCATTTCAGAGAAAAACGGCTCGATTTCCTCATAATCAATATGCTCCATGAAATCGGCTACTTCTTCGGGAGATAGATACGTATAGATCTGCATACGAACATCAACATCTAATCCCTCGAAAATCATGGCCTGATCATAAGGGTGGAGTTCTAGAAACTCGGCGCGGAATTGGTCAATGTAATCATTAAAAAGCGCATCCTTTATCGTATCCCAAACCTCTTGGCGCTCCTGGTCATCTAAGTGTTCCATAGCTCCCCTCCTTGACGTTCTGTTCGTTTTTGACCGTTTAATCTTAATTGCCTACTGGGCGTTTGTCAACGAAAGTATTTTCTTTTCATTAAATCCTAAAGTTGACTTAAAATTATTGGAAGAATCATGTACACTTACAATTATAACCGTAGTTTAACAGATTGCTTGATAGAAAGGGAACATTCATGAATGATAATCAGCAAACTTCACCGATTGATTTTACCATTATATTCATTGTCCTGGCCTTTGGAATCATCAGCTGCTATACCCTTTACACCGTAGATCCTTACTTAGGCGCTGGAGATCAGGGTTCTTATATGAAACAAATTGTCTGGTACATACTTGGAAGCATAGTCGCAGGCGTGGCTATGATTCTGGATTATGACCGCCTTCATCAACTCGTATGGGGGCTGTACGGATTTGGTCTTACGGCCTTGCTTATGCTTTTCTTTAAATTTCCACCGGGACTCGTTCACTATTCAGGCGGAGCGTGGAGCTGGTTTAAATTACCTGGCATCGGTACCATCCAGCCCTCTGAATTTATGAAGGTTTTCCTTGTCATAACGCTTGCTCATGTGATTGTTAAACATAATGAAAAAACCCGGATGAAAACTGTAAAGACGGATCTTATGCTGCTAGGAAAGCTGATGCTTCTTTCTGTAGTTCCGATGGGACTTATTGCCGTGCAGCCGGACTTGGGTACATTCCTTGTGTTAGTATCCATTACCACATTTATGATTTTAGTATCCGGTATTCAATGGAGAATTCTGCTTTCGATCGTCTCATCTGTACTAGTCGTTATTGCTGCTGTTGCGACCACGTTCCTATTTAATATCACAAAGGTTACCACGTTCTTTGAGGAATCCGTATTTGCCCACGTGGACTCCCGCTTCTATGGGTGGCTTCAGCCTGAAAAGTACGAGCTGGGCGCCGGCCTCCAGCTAATTAAAGCCATCACAGCGATCGGCTCCGGACAGCTGACCGGAAAAGGTCCGGGCAACTTTGAAGTGATGGTGCCCGAACGCCATACCGATATGATCTTCACAGCAATATCCGAACAGTTTGGGTTCGTAGGTTCAAGTATTGTCGTCACGCTGTTTTTCCTTCTGGTCTACCGGATGATTCAAATCGCTCTAGAAAGTAACGATGCGTTTGGAAGTTATTTGATTGTCGGTGTCGTAGGAATGATCGCGTTTCAAGTCTTTCAAAATATCGGCATGTCCATTCAGCTGCTTCCGATCACAGGACTTCCCCTTCCCTTTCTAAGTTACGGTGGAAGCTCGACGCTTGCTTATATGCTCGCAATCGGCCTCGTGCTGAACGTCAAATCCCGTACAAGATCTTATATGTTTGAATAACACTCACTAAAGGTGGAGAAGCTTTGTAAAAGACTTCCCGCCTTTTTTTAATTATTCTAAGCCGATGTACACAAACTCTGTAATTCTCAGTAAGGATTTATTTCAGAAAAGCTCCCATTACTTGTAGATTCAGTTTCGAGACAATTTTTGAGTGGGAGGCCCTCTCTATATGAGCAACGGGCCTAAATTATCTCGAAGACGAGCCTTACAAAATCCGGTCCTTTAGCTTACTATGGCATTTTGAGCGAATTTATCTTCATTTTAAGAGCCATCTTAATTTTATTAACTTATTGGAAGGAGAATGATGATGAAAATTGATGTAATTGGTGACGTTCATGGCTGCCTTGATGAATTAAAGCAGCTATTTACGGAACTTGGCTACGAATGGAAAAACGGAATTCCTTATCACCCTGATGGACGCACTCCGGTCTTTGTTGGTGACATTACGGACCGCGGTCCTGCTTCAGTGGAGTGCATTCGGTTTGTCTGCCAGTTAGTATTAGAAGAAAAAACAGCGCTCTATGTGCCCGGCAACCACTGCAATAAACTGTACCGGTTTTTCCTCGGCAACCCTGTAGAAGAAACACACGGTTTAGAAACCACAGCAGAAGAATACCGAAGCTTATCCACACGTGAACAAAAGAAGGTTCGAAAGCAGTTTATGACACTGGTAGAAGAATCACCTCTTTATCACGTGCTGGAAGAAGCGGACGCTGTCATCGCCCATGCTGGTATTCGCAGAGAAGATATCGGAAAAAATAATAAAAAGGTCAAAACCTTCGTATTGTATGGCGATATTACAGGAGAAAAGCTACCGGACGGACGTCCTGTACGAAGAGACTGGGCGCAGCATTATGATGGCGACTTGTGGGTCGTTTACGGACACACGCCAGTGCGCGAACCCCGCTTCGTTAATAAAACCGTCAACATTGATACGGGCTGCGTATTTGGAGGCCAACTAACGGCGTTTCGCCTGCCGGAAGAAGAACTCGTTAGTGTTCCTTCCTCCATGCCGCTCGTGGAAGAGAAATTCAGATACTAAAAAATCAGACTCCGGGCGAGTCTGATTTTTTAGTATTCAGCTGTCCTGACATAACGATTCCACTCTTCAGGAATGCCCGAGGTAAAAGACATATGCTCGCCTGTCCAGGGATGGGCGAAGGCAAGCTCATGGCAATGAAGAGCCTGGCCGCTCCAGGGTAGATCTTCTGTCTCCCCGTATAAAGTGTCCCCTACGAGGGGATGACCAATGGAAGCCATATGGACTCGGATCTGATGAGTCCGCCCGGTCTCAAGCTTCAGTCTGACGAGCGTATGCTGTGCATAGCTTTCCAGAACCTTGTATAACGTCCTGGATGGTTTTCCATCTTCACAAGTGGTCCGTTCCACAATAGAGCCTGGTTTCCGGGCAATCGGCGTTTCAATAACGCCTTCCTTCTCTTTGAGCTTTCCTTTTACCAGGGCCGTATAAAAGCGATCGAGCCTGCTTTTCTCAAGCGTAAGCAACCGGTGACTGTAAGCGTGCTTCGCGGCAAGCATAAGTCCTGACGTCTCCCGGTCCAGCCTTGTGACAATATGAACAGTATTGGAAAGTCCTTGCTTCTCGTAATGATGAAGAAGCCGGGTTGCAATGGAAGAACCTTCATGGTGGGAAGATGGAACGACCGGTACTGAAGATGGTTTATCAATAACGATCACATCTTCGTCCTCATAGCGGATTATGAGGGCTCCTTCTTCAGGAGTCATCCTCTCACCGCGTACTTCCTCCGGAAAATAAACGGTAACCACTGCCTCCGACTCCACTTTCAGTTTGAGAGAAGCAGGCTGGTGATTGACAGAAATGGATCCCGCCGCTTTCACTCGTTTGATGAGCTGACGGGAGAAACCGGCCCGCTTTTGCAGGAAATCCCTCACTGTCTGACTTGATGCCTCAGGCGGCACGCGCCAGCTTTTGGTAACCGTACTCAATCTTTCGAATTTGAATACTCATCGGATACGAAGGAGTCGTGGACACGTCTCCAGAAAGGAAACGGACGGAAGCGGGCAAAACGGACTTTTTCAGTCGCCACACGGCACTGAATTGATTTCACGTCTTTATATGTGCGGGTAATATGATCCATCGTAATCAGGAAACTTCGGTCGTTCAACGGCTTTAATAAGCAGGTATGATGGCTTGGCAAAATTAGTGGAGAACCGATGGTACGGAACACACGGTTGTTAATGGAAGCCATCTCGGCGATCTGAATCGCTTCCAGAGAAGGATGGAGAATCGCACCGCCGAGCGCTTTGTTATAAGCTGTACTGCCGGATGGTGTAGAAATGCAAAGTCCGTCTCCGCGGAAGGTTTCAAAATGATCGCCTTTAATTTCGATATCAAAAACGACCGAACCTTCTGAAGTTTTAATGGTACATTCATTTAATGCCAGATATCGATCTTCCTCTTCCCCGTCTTTCGGGCGGATGGTCACTTCAAGAAGCGGGTACTCCACCACCTGAAAAGGCGTCCGCGCGATTTCAATGATCAGCTTTTCCAGTTCTTCCGGCATCCAGTCGGCATAGAAGCCTAAGTGGCCGGTATGAATCCCGATAAAGGCTGTTTGATCAAGGCGGTGAACATAGGTGTGAAAGGCCTCTAATAAGGTGCCGTCTCCTCCTACAGAGATAGCAAGATCAGGTTCGTCCTCATTGTATTCCAACTGAAATTCAGTTAAATAATTTTTGATTTTGGATCGGATTTCATTCGATTTCTGGTCGCCTTTAGAAAGGATCGAGAATTTCATCTGCTGCCCACTCCTCTACTTCTTTTTAGTATGGTTTTTCTGATCTTCTTTACGCAAAAATACTTTCTGTGCTTCCTGGATTTCACTTTTAATCTTGGACATTTCTTCATCCAGACGGAAGGCTGCTTCTCCGGCTCTTTTTAACCGGCTTTTAATTTCAGTTGGTATTTTACCAGCATATTTATAATTTAAGGAGTGTTCGTTGGTCGCCCAGAAATTCATAGCCAGTGTACGGATTTGAATTTCTGCTAACACAATCTTTTCTCCATGGATGGTTTCGACTGGATACTCAATGATTACGTGGTAGGACCTGTAACCGCTCTCTTTTTTGCGGGAGATGTAATCCTTCTCTTCAACGATCTTAAAGTCGTGACGGTTTTTCAGCATGTTTACGACAGCATAAATGTCATCTACAAATTGACAGACGACACGCACACCCGCAATATCCTGTAACTCTTTTTCAATGTTTTCAGGATTAATGGCTTTTCTCCTGGCTTTTTCAATGATACTTGATCTTGGTTTTACGCGCCCTGTGACAAATTCAATCGGGGACTGCTCCATCTCATATTCAAACTGCTGGCGCATTCCCTTTAATTTAACTTTTAGTTCGTCAACTACTTGTCCATAAGGTGCTATAAATATATCCCAATTCATCTTGCGCCCACCTTTATGTATCCAATCTGTATAGTAAATATGTGCGTTTTCTCATGCATTCATTGTATCATAAAGTTAAGTCACATCAGAAATGATAAAGGAGGCATTCTAAATTGTCCCAGGAAATCGAAATTGAATATAAGAACTTGCTCACAAAGGATGAGTACGATCGAGTCCACCAATTATACCCATTCGAATCAGTTGAATTCATGGAGCAAACCAATTATTATTTTGAATCAGATGATTTAAAGCTTCGCAGTCTAGGGGCTGCTCTCCGCATCAGGAAGAAAAATGATCAATGGACGCTGACCCTGAAACAGCCTCATCCAGAAGGACTGCTTGAAACCCATGACTCACTGTCTGAACACGAGGCAGATTTATGGATTCAAAACCGCATGGTGGAGAAACCAAATGTTGGAAAACAGCTGGATGAGCTTGGCGTTTCTTTAGACGACTTGAAATTCCTTGGTTCCCTGACCACAAGAAGAAAGGAAATCGAGTACAAGGATACCCTTCTTGTCCTCGATCACAGTCTCTATTATGATCAGGAGGATTTTGAGCTGGAACTGGAAGCTAAGTCGAAAGAACAAGGAAAAAACGTTTTTTCCCAAATTTTAAATCAATGCAATATTCCTGAAAGGGAAACAGATAATAAGATCAAACGCTTTTATAAAGCCCGGCAAGAATCAGAATAGTTGCCGTAGAACACGCCCATTGCTAAAATGGATTAACAGACAGGAAGGGATTTTATGGTACAGCGACCTGGAACGATTTATGAGGCGCTTGGTGAAGAAAAAATATCAGAGCTCGTCGAAGCATTTTACAGCCGAGTAAGCCGTCACCCGGATTTAATTCCGATCTTTCCGGAGGATCTAACAGAAACGGCGCGGAAGCAGAAACAGTTTTTGACTCAGTTCTTCGGCGGCCCTCCTCTTTACATCGAAGAGCACGGTCACCCGATGCTGAGAGCCAGACATCTGCCTTTTGAGATTACACCCACCCGTAGAGACGCCTGGCTGTCTTGTATGTCAGGCGCTTTAAACGAGGTTTCTATTGAAGAACCTTACCGGTCCGCTATTTTCGAACGGCTAACGATGACCGCGAACCACATGATGAACACACCAGAAGAGGAGAAAGGAGAATCGAAGTGAGTTGGAAAAGCTTGAGCAGCAATAACGATACACAAGGAACAGCCAGCGGTTTTTTCAATTTATTAAAGCGGCCCATAGAAATCTATGTGTTTATCGATCCGCTCTGTCCTGAATGCTGGTCACTTGAACCATTCTTAAAAAAACTCACTATCGAGTACGGCCGCTTCTTTACTATCCGTCCCATTATAAGCGGGAAGTTGACTTCCTTTCAGCAGAACAAAGTGAAGAAACCTGAAAACCTGAAAAAAGCGTGGGACAGCACCACTTCCCGCACCGGCATGTGCTGTGATGGTGATGTTTGGATTGAGAATCCGGTTTCCTCCCCTTATGCGGCTTCTCTTGCTGTAAAAGCAGCCGAGCTGCAAGGCAAAAAAGCAGGTATGCGGTTTCTCAGAAAAATTCAGGAGTATGTTTTCCTGGAAAAACAAAACATATCGGATGAAGATGTATTAATTGAATGCGCCAGTAAGAGCCGTCTGGACGTAGAAGAGTTCAAAAGAGATCTTCATTCAGATACCGCTCGCAACGCCTTGAACTGCGACTTAAAATTGACACACGAAATGGAAGTAGAATCAACGCCGACCATTGTTCTTTTCAATGAATCGGAAGAAGATGCCGGACTGAAAATAACCGGTATGTATTCCTATGATGTGTATGTAAAAGTTCTGAAGGAGATGCTGCAAAAGGATCCAACCCCTGCCATCAAACCTTCTCTGGAAGACTTTTTGCACTACTACCGATTTGTAGCGAACAAAGAAGTTGCGGTCGTCTACGACTGGACAGAACAACAGGCTAAAAAAGAAATGAAAAAATTAGTGCTGAAACAAAAAGCGCGTGAAGTCCCTGTAAAACACGGGGCCTTCTGGGAATATCTCGGCACATAATAAACATTTTTGAAACGGTACCGAAATGGTTAGATAGCTGTCTAACGATTTCGGTATCGTTTTTTTATGAGCACATGCACCGCCCTCATGCCTGCACCTGTTCTTACCTCCATAATCCTTTGAAACTTTTATGAGAGATAAACGTAATGTAGATGACAGTGGGCGTTTGGGCCAGAAAGAAGGATTAACAATGATTGCTGACATGTACAAAAGAAGAGAAAAACTGGCCTACTCCCTTACCGGAGTGCTTATACTGGTTATGGCAGGGTATTTATTATTAAATCGCCCGGAGACCAGTCAAGAATGGCTGGAAGCAGCCGTCCTCCTTGTCCCTGTTATTTTTATGGTTATGATAGCTGCCTCGAGCCGTCATAAATATAATAAGGTTAAAGACTTATCTATTCCCGAATCGTCTGGTTCACTGCTTGAGGCCGATCACGTCGTATGGAAAGCCGATTCAGGGAAACTCCCACGGCTGTTGGCCTTCGAGAAGAATGGCGCCTATTTTGGAATGTTGAAGACGGAGAAGCTCCCCTGGTGGCTGTATCCGCTTGTCTTCTACCGTAAATCTTTTTTATCACTCGCTCCGAGTACATACAGCTTTTATACAAAGGACGGGGATAAGCTCTTTTCCTTCACACGAAACGGTTTTAAAGAGACAAAGGTTACGATTTTCAATCAAGAAGGACATCATGCAGGTACTTACATACAAGAAGAATTTAAAAGTCTTTTTCAAGTGAAGGGTGAAATAATGGACGAGGACGAGCAGCGTGTTCTTTCCGTAAAAGCCTCAGGTACTACTGGTGATTTTTCCTTATCGGATGAAGAAGGGCACCGTTGGGCGCATTTTTATAATGGACGCTTCCCTCATGAATATACGGAGTTGTTTCGAGACGTGGATAACGATATCGTAGAATTGTCGAACGAGCTCTCATGGAAAAACAAACAGCTGCTGCTTGCTGTCGTCAGCTTTCTATTTATAAACCGTTCTTTAAATGGATAAGGTACAGTGCAAGAGGGAGGAGAGAAATATGAATAAAATAAGAATTGGCGTCGGTTTAATTGGAAACCTTATCGTGTGTTTCTGGGGCGTTAACAGTTTACTTACAGGTGACCCCGTTTTTAATCATTCTATATTTTCTTACTTGTTTGCAATCGGCGGTTTTATCAGCTTTATTGCCTTAATGATGGAGTTAAGAAAAAAGGACCGTGTAGATCCTGAGAATCCATCCAACCATCCTTAGATCTCTGTTGATCTAAGGTTTTTTCTTTCCCGTAAAATATGGCTGATAAGCATAGACAGGCTAAGAGGTGTCATACATATAATCAAAGGAGGAAGAGCTATGAAAGTTTGGAAAATCATCGCCTGCTGCCTGGTTATTTTATTGTTGGGGAGTTTTCACTTGTTCGGCTTAATGCGATTATATCCTTTATACATTACCTCCCCCCTTCTATTTATTTCCATCTATCTGTGCATCTCCTTTATTTATCACAGAAAAACTTTTAAAGGATTTCATTAGAAAACCCGCGTGCCAGTAAGGATCACGCGGGTCTTTTATATGCTTATTTTTTAAGCAGTTCTTCCATTTCATTCAGCTTTTCTTCAAATACATCAAGCGCGGACAAAATCGGATCTTTAGAAGTCATGTCCACCCCTGCCTGTTTTAGCACTTCAATCGGATAGTCGCTGCTTCCTGCTTTAAGGAAACTCTTATAGCGTTCAACTGCTGTGTCGCCTTCAGAAAGGATCTGATCTGCAAGCGCCGTAGCTGCCGCGTAGCCAGTAGCGTATTGATACACATAATACCCCATATAGAAGTGAGGAATACGGGCCCATTCCAGACCGATATGATCATCAATCACAATGTTGTCTCCAAAATATTTCTTATTCAGGTCGTAATAGATCTCTGTCAGCTTATCCGCTGTCAAGGCTTCACCGTTTTGAGCCTGCATATGAATCTCGTGTTCAAATTCAGCAAACATCGTTTGTCTGAATACAGTGCCGCGGAAACCTTCCAGGAAGTTATTTAGTAAATAAAGCTGTTCTTTCTCACTTTTCGTATTTTTCAACATGTAATCATTTAATAATGCCTCATTACATGTGGAAGCCACTTCAGCCACGAAAATGGAGTAATTCCCGTAACGGTACGGCTGGTTCGCATGGGTGTAGTAGCTGTGCAGGGAATGCCCCAATTCATGTGCAAGTGTAAATAAATTGTTCACATTATCCTGCCAGTTCATTAAAATATAAGGATTTGTGCCATAGTGACCTGAGGAATAAGCCCCGCTTCGCTTCCCTTTGTTCTCCTCAACGTCAATCCAGCGGTTCTCAAAGCCTTCCTTTACGGTATTGACATATTCCTCCCCGAGCGGCTCGAGACCTTTCAGAACCAGGTCTTTTGCCTCCTCATAAGATACTTTCATTTCCGCGTCTTTAACGAGCGGCGTGTAGATGTCGTACATATGAACTGCATCTAATCCGAGAACTTCTTTTCTAAGTTCGATATAGCGATGAAGCAGTGGCAGCCGTTCATTAACAGCTTCAATTAAATTATCATAAACCGTTTCCGGAATATTATTATTGTTTAATTTAGCTTCACGTGCGCGCTCATAATTTCTCACTTGAGCATTAAAATTATTTTTCTTCACATGACCGCTTAATGTTGAAGCAAAGGTATTTTTGAAAGAACCAAACGTATCATACATCGCTTCAAAAGCTGATTTTCTTACTTCGCGATCATCGGATTTTAGAAAACCGACATAACGTCCGTGAGTAAGATCTACTTCTTCCCCTTCTTCATTCTTAATCGTTGGAAAAGTAAGATCCGCATTATTTAAAGCTCCAAATGTCTGCGATGGATTGGCTCCTATCTCAGAGAAACCAGCGAGCAGTTTTTCTTCCTTTTCACTAAGAACATGTTCTTTTTGGCGCGTAATTTCATCCAGCGTATGCTCATACAATTTGAGTGGTTCATATTCCTTAATAAATCCTTTAATTTTCCCTTCCGGAAGAGCTAAGATTTCCGGCACAATGAAGCTCATTGCCGAAGCGATCTTCGTATATAGACTTTCCGCTTTGGCATTCATTTCCTGGTAATGGGAATTTGTTGTATCCTGATCTTTGCGCATATGGGCGTAAGTAAATAGCAGGCCTATTTTATTAGAAATTTTATCTTGAAAATCAAGTAGATTATAAAGCTGTTCAGCAGATTCACCAATTTTCCCCCGGTATTGATCCAGTTCAGGCAGAAGTTCTTCTGCTTCTTTCAGCTCTTTATACCATTCTTCGTCTGTAGCAAAAATAGCTTCAAGGTCCCACGTTTTTTCTACAGGTACCTCTTCTCTTTTTGGTAATTGTTTAGTTGCTGCCATCATGATCCTCCTTCAGATAGTTCGTCACCCTAACCAATTCTCGATTCAGGTGTGAATCCCTTCTTAAATATTAATTCTTTCCAGTTTTTTTAATGCGGCGACCGTCTTTCGATCGTCTTCGAGTGCATTCTGCATATGTTGATGAAAGATAACCTGTTTTGTCTTAACCCATCCCTTTTTCGCGGATTTCTTGATGTAACCGAGAGCTTCAAGCAGATAGGCATATTCTTTCATTAAATCCGGCTGATATCCATTAATAGTGGGAGGAACAGCCTGTTCAGGGAAAAACACGGGAGCTCCTATTTCCAGTTCTATGAAATGATCAAACAGGAACTTCGTCTGCCACACATAGGAAGGCCCTGCACCAGCAAGCTCTCCCTTAGAGGGCAGGAAAGCAAGTGTAGGAAGCAATGAAACGTGAACCCCTCTTCTGTACACATCATCCCGAAATGCCTGCACTCCTTTACTGACGTGTGGATTGTAAACGGTCCGTTGCTTATATAATAGTTTTTCCCACATGGGCAGCAAGTCATGCAAAAAGGATGAATCAGGGATTTGAAACAGATGAGAGAATTGGATGGTTGAGAGCGAATAAGAGCGCAGATCTGCTAGAGTTTTCCGCTGGCTGACGCTTCTTAAGTTGGAAGCAATCGTTAAGCACTGGGTTTTGGAGTTAAAAAAGTAGAGGGAATAGTGATGATGAAAGGAATAGAGAAAGTTCCGAAGAAATTCGGTCATGTGGATCGTACCTGGAGACGATTGTTTCAAGAGATGACTTCCGAGAATCCATAGTGGGAAAATACCATGTTCTTTGTACTGCCTCGTCCGCCGCTGAATTTCGTCTTTAGAGAGTCTGGCACATTGATATTCAATGGCTACTCGTTTAGCACCAATGGTTACAAATACATCAGGACGCTGACCAGGTCCACGTAACGGGTATTCTAATTTAACGTCGTAGTTGTGACGGACCAGCCACTCATACAGAGCCCATTTTCCTTGTTCATGCGCTTCGCTCTCTCCTCGGTTGGCAGCACACTCACTCTTCGGATAATGCGCAAAGTGCGGTTTTACTTTTGGTCCTGATCGAATGAACAGAGTATCTTTACAATAAGGACAATAGTAGGAGCTAGTGTGTAGCACATGCAGTTCTTGAGGGGTTAAATGCAATAATGAGTGTAGATTTCCTGAGGAATCCTCGGCGTAAAACAATCCTTCACCTCCTCCTCTTCTATTCGACATCCATCCACATTTTTCCTTTATGTACAAAAAAATAAGCACACTTGTAAGGGTGTGCTTGTAAACGTTAATGAGCTGGAAAATATTCTTTGACCCTGGTCAAAGCTTGTTCATCGAATATGGTCTTACCATATTCCTCTAAACGATAAATCGTTACAGGTGACTCATGTCCGAATTCCATTACTTGGCTCAACATATTTTCCTGTTCTTCATCACTCATATTTTCATCAATGAACTGAATATATAAATAATAGTTGTCTTCGAAATGGAAAAGACGCTGATCCATGGAATTCTCAACAGACATGTAGTGGCTGAGTTGAATGACGTCTTCAAAATCATTAAATTTCAATGTAAATGTCAACGGTTCATCCTTGTGGTCCTCATCCTCAGTGTCCTGCTCTTCATTCTGATCGTTTTGATCAGATTTACTAAATTTATCGTCAAGCAAAGATTCCAGTTTTTCATCAACCGGTACATCAATAGCATTTTCATCGTCACTAGGGAGTTCAAGTTTTTGACCATCCTGGGAGACTTGTGCTTTTGTAACGATCACTTCTAGACCTTTATCCATGGCTTGAACTTGAATCCACAAAGGACCATCAGCCTGGAAGTTCTCCTGATCATTTACTTCATCCATCATTTCCCAGAAAAGCTGTTCGCTTCGTTCCCGGTTATACCAAATTTCTTCTCTGTCGAACCCACGCTGTTCTACATCCTGGTAAGTGACGTAAAACTTAACCGTGTTTTCATTAATACGTTCTATTTCCATGAAATTTCTCTCCCTTCTTAACAAGTATTAAGGGGGAAGGGAATACTCACCCTTTTTTAATGCTTATTAAACCTTACCCGTTAGGTTAAAGCCTCAACCTTCAAAATGTGTAGAATGAAGGATTGATTAATTCTATTGTATGACAGTGTAAGGCAAATGGAAAACAAATTGCTTCAATTCAGCATATAACCATACCCAAAATGAATATCTTTTTTTATAGATCCATTTATTGTTTCTGTTGGGTTATCATTTTAGCTTATTCTGAATGCTTTGTCACTACAAGCGGGAGGATTTATTATGAACTGGGACATGCTTGAACCAATTTTAATCATTATCAGTATTGATATCATCTTAGGCGGTGACAACGCCATTGTCATTGCCCTTGCCAGCCGAAACCTTCCTAAGCACCAGAGGAATAAGGCCATCTTTCTTGGGACAGGTCTTGCTATCGCAGCTCGTATCTTACTTACAGCTGTTGCTCTTTATCTTCTCCAAATTCCCTATCTTCAATTAGTCGGTGGACTGTTTCTTTTTTACATTGCCATGCAATTATTAACAGATAGCGATGACAGCCAGGATATTAAAGCCGGCGATAACTTAATGACCGCCGTAAAAACCATTGTACTGGCAGATATTGTCATGGGCTTTGACAATGTATTAGCTATTGCCGGAGCTTCGCATAACAATATTGTACTTGTGGTCTTCGGATTATTAATTTCCGTGCCTATTATCATCTGGGGAAGTCGATTCATACTCCTGCTTATGGACAAGTTTCCCCTTCTCATTTACTTTGGAGCTGGATTACTCGCTTATACAGCAGCCGAAATGATTATCGAGGATCATTCCGTTTCTTACCTCTTAATGGACTATCCTGATGTAAAAGCCTGGATGCCTGTCCTTGCTGTAATAGCCGTTACTTTTACAGGTTATTCTGTGAATAAACGAAAAGAAAGGACATAATTAAAACAAAAACTGTGACCCTCGGGACCACAGTTTTGACGTTTATTTAATTAACTAACTTCTGTGCTTCTTTTAATTGGAACGTACGTACACTTCGCGGAAGGAAGCGACGAATTTCATCTTCGTTATATCCTACTTGCAGACGCTTGTCATCAATGATGATCGGGCGGCGAAGTAAACCAGGGTTTTCCTGAATAAGATCAAATAAATCCTGCATCGGCAGTTGATCAAAATCAACCTTCAGCTTTTGGAATACTTTAGAACGTGTAGAGATAATCTCTTCAGTTCCATCTTCCGTCATTCTAAGGATCTGCTTAATCTCATCTAGAGTAAGGGGTTCGGAAAAGATGTTCCTCTCCGTATAAGCGATATTGTGCTCTTCAAGCCAAGCCTTTGCTTTACGGCATGATGTACAACTTGGTGAGGTATAAAGTGTGACCATACAGAAACTTCACTCCTCAAATATTATTATGGTAAAAATTTGAACTGCTTATTAAATTACAATCTTTATAATCTGACCTACTTTAACTATAACACATCTGTCAACTGTTTCATATGTCTATATGAATCGAAACAAACCTTGAGACGTCTAATTTCATCCTGAAGTAATATGTACCACTACAAGCGTTACCTTAAACCACAATTCAATAAAAAATAAGAGTTTTTTTCAATTGTGAACATTTATTGAAAAAACCCACCTGTTTATTGGTGGGTAATGAAACCTAAGAATTTTTAGACTTATCCAGCTCGTCTAAAATATCATCAGTTCCACGATTTTCATCTATCTGAAGAACTTCATCTACATGCTGATAGGATTTACCGTAGAAATCTTCATCTCTATAGGTATGAACTTCCGTGTACATACGTTTCATTTGTTCATAAATCTCTTCTTCCGAAGCACCTTCAGGGGACCAATAAAGAATCTCCATCTGATTGACTTCATTCGTAGCGAGGGAGCGCCTCGTGTATCCAATCGACTGAGCGTGCTTGAAGCCTTCTCTCTGATAAAAACGAAGACGTTTTTCGGAATCCGTCTCATCATAATCCACCGGCTCTACTTCCAGAATGATTGGTTTGTTTTTGGATTTCATTTTCTCAATAAGTTTATGCCCAAGTCCCTGGCCGCGAGCAGCTGTGGAAACGTATACATAATCAATAAAAATGAAAGAATCGAATTCTGCATACATTAAGACGTGTTTATCACTTTCATCCTTATAGTAAACGTCGCTTTTTTCTTTGAGCAATGCTTCCATATGTTCTTTTGACTTCATTTCCTCTACTGGAAAATATTTGTTCAGCTTTTCATACCAATTCATTGATCTACTCCCTTTTCATTAATTACCTTCATTATACAGAAGTTTGTGATTATTGTTAAATCCGTAGAAGTCCTCCATTTAGTAACCTTCCCTGCTTCCTTTAAAAATAAACGAAGAGTGCCGGCGTCCAGCACTCTTCCTTATTATTAATTCATAGGAGTATAATCAACATTTGGTGTGTAATTATTGGTGGCGTTCCATAAGAGATATTCATGGATCCCGTTTTCTTCCAGAGCTTTAATTTGGGCTTCTACTTCAGCCTTACCGTACTGCTTAGTAGCTCCTGAATAAAGCCAGGGAGCTTCAAAATCCTGCAGCCATGGGCGGGAAGTTGGTTTATTCTCCAGTTTACTCAGGACCTCGTTCTCTACTTTAGCGTATTCGTCGATCACACGATAAGGTTCGGTATCCGGTTTGGTTATGCCAAAATATGGCCCCCAGTGACTTGGATAAATCATCGATGATATAACATCTACATTTTCAGAGATTTTCGAGAAATTCTGACCAATATTTGGAGCTTCCGGAATCGTAGCAGAATATCCGAAGATGTCTACAGACACATCCACGTCATAACGAGATAATTCTTCGTTAGCAAAAGCCACAAAATCGGTTACAGCTTTCACACGTTTCTGCACTTCTTCCATTTCCAGGTCAGCATATTCACCCTGGTCATATTCCAGCACGCTGTCACGATTTCCGAATCCCTCTGGAAAGCGGACATAATCAAACTGGATTTCCTGAAAGCCCATTTCAGCTGCCTGCTTCGCTATGTCCAGATTGTATTCCCATACTTCTTTTAAAAATGGATTAACAAAAGCTTCTCCCCGTCCATTCACCCATACTTTGCCATTCTTTGTATAAGACAGGTCGGGTCTTTCTTTAGCAAGCATTGAATCCTTAAATACCACCACACGGGCTATAGGGTAAATCCCTTTCTCCTCCAATGTTTTCAGCATTTTTTTGGGATTATCGATAAATGGTTCGGCAATGTCTGCGTACGGCGAGCCTTTTTCCGGTTGAAACGTAATGTTTCCATGGTCTTCTTTAATATCGATTACCATGGCATTTAAGTCCGAATTCTCTACCAGTTTGGTCAATTCACTCATTTTCTGCCCGCCCGCTGAAGGACCAGTTACATAGATCCCTCTTACAGCATCAGGATATTCGAACTTGAACCCTGAATTATAAACAAAGCGTGCAGCTGGCTCTGAGGTATCCAGCTTCTTCAAACCAAGTTCTTTCTTCGTAAGCATAGAGATTTCTTTCTTTTCTTCATCTGCGGCATTAACATTATGTAGTGGTACAGCACAAGAAATCAGTAAAAGACTAGCAACGATGAACAACCATTTCCGATTTTTCCCCATTTCATCCTGCTCCTATTTAAATTTTTTGTCACTATTCATTATATAAGAGGTTAGTTGCTAAGAATAGCCCTAAATTGAAATTTATGTAAGTAAAATTCACCTCTCTTTCTTATATCGTCTTCTTTCTTAACTATTATAGAGTAGAAATTTCTAAAAATAATTAGTTGAGGTTCGCTCTCTTATTTGTAATATTTTATTCACCTAATTAATTTTTAGCTATATGTTAAGCCTATAGCTATGGAGGTGAGTGGTTATGATCAATAACCAAACAGGGGTAACAGGAACTAAGGGTGCACCTTTAAGAAAAGGGAAACCGCATTCAGGAATGGATGCAGCCTCTTCCAGGACTGACCCCGAAAAAGTAAAACAAGAAATTCAAGAGGATTTACGTAATGGCATAGGGGCCATGACAGCCAGAGAAGCAGGTTCCATGAAAGATTAAAGAAACACGTGCCAACCTTTAATCTATTACAAATAACAGAGGGTATGCATCCATTTACGGTGTGTTTCCATTAATTTGATCAGATAGAGTCATTAAAAAAAGAGATCTTGTCCTTTGAAAGGCAAGATCTCTTTTAAACACATACTATTTAGTAGTGGCATGTTCTTTTTTGTAGAAGTCGAACTCCTTCGTCGTACAAAGCACCCAGTGGCCTGGACGTACTTCACGAAATTCCGGCTCTTCACTCGTGTCGTGATTATTCGGATTATACGTAAAACGTTCACGGGAACGTTCATAGTCAGGGTCAGGCAGCGGAATAGCTGACAATAACGATTGAGTATAAGGATGAATCGGGTGATTATACAGATCATCTGAATCGGCAACTTCCACCAATTTCCCGAAATACATTACTCCAATGCGATCACTGATATATTTAACCATGGACAAATCGTGAGCAATGAATAAATACGTCAGTCCTTTTTCATGCTGGAGTTTTTTCAACAGGTTAACAACCTGCGCTTGAATAGATACGTCCAGCGCAGAAATCGGCTCATCCGCAATGATAAAGCTTGGATCTACAGCCAGCGCACGGGCGATTCCTATACGCTGACGCTGCCCGCCACTAAACTCGTGAGGGTAGCGGTTCGCATGTTCTTTGTTCAAACCAACTGTTTCCAAAAGTTCATGAACTTTAGCTTTTCGCTCTTTATCGTCTTTGGCAAGACCGTGGATATCCATACCTTCTGCAATAATATCCTCTACCTTCATACGAGGATTTAAAGAAGCATAAGGATCCTGGAAAATCATTTGCATTTCACGGTTAAACTTTTTCAAATCTTCACGATTTTTCTTACCGTGAACATTTTCACCATTAAAGATAACTTCTCCATCTGTAGCATCATAAAGACGAATGATGGTACGTCCTGTTGTTGATTTTCCACAGCCGGACTCCCCAACAAGACCAAATGTTTCCCCTTTAAAGATATCAAAGTTCAAGCCATCTACAGCTTTAACCACGCTGTGGCGGCCGGTCTTGAAATGTTGTTTTAGGTTTTTAATCTCTACCAGCTTCTCTTGACTCATATGCGATCACCTTTCTCATTGCTTGAGGATGATTTAGCCATCCCCTCCATACGTTTCTTAATCGATGCAGGCGGCTCCATGTTAGGCGCATTCTCATGCAACAACCATGTAGCTGCATAATGAGTCTCAGAAACTTTAAACATCGGAGGCTCTTGCTCCAGATCAATCTGCATCGCGTACTCATTACGAGGGGCAAACGCATCTCCTTTTGGAGGATCCAATAGATCAGGAGGAGAACCAGGAATGGCATATAATTCTTCGTCGGCACTGTCCAGAGACGGCATAGAGCCGAGTAATCCCCACGTATAAGGATGTTTTGGATTGTAGAATATATCATCTACAGTTCCAATTTCAACAATCTTCCCTGCATACATAACTGCTACACGATCCGCCACATTGGCTACTACTCCGAGGTCATGCGTAATAAAGATCGTAGCTGAATCCGTTTTCTTTTGAATATCCTTCATGAGCTCAAGGATTTGAGCCTGAATGGTTACGTCCAGGGCCGTGGTTGGCTCATCGGCGATCAACAATTTAGGATTACAAGCAAGTGCTATAGCGACAACGACACGCTGCCTCATTCCACCAGAAAACTGGTGAGGGTATTGCTTTAATCGGCTTTCAGGATCAGGAATCCCTACAAGGTCCAATAGTTCAACGACGCGCTTGCGTGCCTGTGCGCGGTCCATTTTCTGGTGCTTGATCAACCCTTCCATGATCTGGTTTCCTACTTTCATCGTAGGATTCAAGGAAGTCATCGGATCCTGGAAAATCATAGCCATTTCCTTACCACGGATCTTCTGCATCTGCTTTTCACTCATCTTTGTTAAATCTCTGCCTTCAAAAAGGATCTCGCCTTCTTTAATTCGGCCAGGCGGTTTAGGGATCAGCTGCATCAGAGCTTTCGTTGTGACTGATTTACCAGAACCTGACTCACCTACGATAGCCAGAGTTTCTCCTTTATTAAGATCGAAACTAACCCCACGTACAGCTTTGACTTCACCGCCGTAGGTGTCAAAGGATACATGCATGTTATTTACTTCTAGTAGTTTTTCCATTGTTACACCTACCTCCTATTCACGCATCTTCGGATCAAATGCATCACGAAGACCGTCTGCTAAGACATTAAAGGCAATCATGATTAGAGAGATTACAATTGCCGGGAACAATAAAATATGCGGATAAATTTGCAGAGACTTAAATCCATCATCGATTAATGTACCTAATGAGGCAATTGGAGTAGGCAGTCCTAGTCCGATAAAGCTCAAGAAAGCCTCGAAGAATATGGCACTTGGAATCGTAAACATGGTATTAATAACAATTAAGCCTGTTACGTTAGGCACTAAATGCTTTCTCAATATACGGTTGTCCGGTGCACCAAGGGTTCTTGATGCCAATACGAATTCCTGGTTTTTCAGCTTCAGAATTTGTCCTCGGACAATCCGGGCCATCGATATCCAGCCGGTTATCGTCAAGGCAATGGTGATCGATATTATTCCGGGTTCGAGAATCAGGATCATGAGAATGACCACGACCAGGTTCGGAATACCCATAAGAATTTCGATAATACGCTGCATGTAGTTATCGACACGGCCTCCGTAATAAGCAGAAATTCCTCCATAAGCTACACCAATGACCATATCAATAGCTGCAGCTAATAACGCAATGTACAAGGAAATACGAGTACCTTTCCAGGTACGTGTCCATAAGTCACGTCCAAGTCCATCTGTACCGAACCAGAATGACTGATCATTCATATCTTTTGCTGCATACACATCATATACCGCTTTAACCTGAGCAGGTTCTCCATTTGAACCGTCACTCACAACGGATGTTTTAATAAATTCTTCATCATTATTAAATCGCATATTCGCATTAGTCGTTGCCTGCTCTACTGTTGCACCTGACATCGTTGCGGATAGGGTCCCATCCATCCCGAGCCAGCCAAGACCTTCAACTTTTGGAGGCATTTTAGCCCGGCCAAGGTCCTGCTCGAATTCTCCGTATTGGTTCATATAAGGACCAAAAATAGCCATAAGAATTAAGATAATCAATGTCGCAAGACCAATCATAGCGCCTACGTTTTTCCGCAGTCTCATGAATGAGTCCTGCCAGAAAGAAAGACTCGGTCTGGCTATTTTTTCACCTTCATTTTCCTGTCGTTCTACGGGTACAAATAATTCTTTCGATGGTTTGTGGTTATCCATAAGTTACTACTCTCCTTCAGCCAGTCGGATTCTAGGATCAATAACTCCATAAAGGAGATCAATGACAAGGATGATGAAAATGAAAAGGAACGCGATTAGTAACGTGGTACCCATAATAATCGGAAAGTCATTTGTGTTAATCGCTTTAACGAACTGTTCACCAATCCCAGGTACGGCAAAAATGTTTTCAATTACAAGTGTTCCCGTCACTAAACCGATTGCTAGCGGTCCCAGTACCGTAACCAATGGAATTAAAGCATTTCGCAGACCATGTTTGAAAACAACGCCGAATTTGTTAACCCCTTTTGCACGAGCCGTTGTAATATAATCAGATCCTAATACCTCAAGCATCTCGGTTCTCATAAAACGGGCGGCAATGGCGAGCGGGAATATCGCAAGGGCGATTGTTGGCATGATTGTGTGCTGCCACGTTCCCCACAAGGCAACCGGGAACCAGCCTAATTTAACGCCAACGTAGTATTGCAGAATCCCTGCAAATACGAATGATGGTATGGATTTTCCGAGTACGGCTATGAATGTCGAACCATAATCCAAAAATCCATTATGATAAATCGCTGACACTAATCCGAGGAGCATCCCTAAAATAGTACCTACGATCATAGCTTGAACTCCTATGGTCATCGAAGGTCCGATACGCTCCAAAATAATGGTGGTCACTTCCCTGTTGTCAAACTGGAAAGATATACCTAAGTCACCCTGTGTAAGGTTAACTATATAATTGAAGTACTGTACGGGTACTGGATCATCCAATCCGTACTTTTCTAACACTACCGCTTGTTGCTCTTCTGATAATTTATCTGCAGCACTTAGGGGAGTACCTGGTAAAAATTTCATCAGGAAGAACGTAAAGGTAGCGATCAAGAACATCGTTATAATCATGTATCCAAGTCGTTGAAGTATATAACGTGTCATATGAACACCTCCTGTGAATTTAAAACCTACTATCTTAATTTTATTGAATAGACAGAAAGTTGTCTATAATTAGAATACTTTCTTTACAGGGAAAAAGAGAGCATACGCCAACTGTTTGGACATATACTCTCTCCCTTATTAGCTAGCCTATATATGGTTTAGAATAGTTTTGTCTATTATTTACCTTCAATATAAGCGTACTTGTAGATGTAGTCAGGTCCCATAGGGTTAGTAATGACACCTTTAACATATGGCTTAACTAGTTTAGCAGATGCACGCTGGTAAAGTGGAGCAAGTACAGCGTCTTCTTGAATTAGTTTCTTCTCTGCTTCAAGGAATGTTTCAAAACGTTTAACTGGCTCTTGAGCAAGCTCGTTGTTCGCTTTCTCGATCATTCCATCATACTCGTCACTAGCATAACCAGTGTGGTTGTTTCCACCATCAGTTACCCACATGTTTAAGAAAGTATTCGGGTCAATATAGTCAGGTCCCCATCCAGCATTCTGGATGTCATACTCCATATTCTTGTCGCGGTCAATACGCTCTTTAAATGGAACGGCTTGAACGTTGACAGTCAATCCTTCAAGTTCTTCAAGCTGATCTTTAAGGTAAGCATCAAGGTTCTTAGCAACATCACTGTCGCCGCCAAGGTAGCCGATTTCAGCATTCTCGATACCTAGTTCCTGCTTAGCTTCAGACCAAAGTTTTTGAGCTTCTTCTTTGTTAGTTTCTACAAGATCTCCGTTGATTTCACGGAAGTCTTCTCCGCTTTCAGGGTGCTTAACGAAATCTTCAGGAATATCACCTACAGCAGGGATAGATCCGTTGTTCAGGATAACGTTAACCATGTCTTCACGGTTAATGATCATTTGCATAGCTTTACGAGCTTTCACGTTTCCAAGGATTTCGTTCTCCTGGTTAAACTTCAAGTAGAACAAAGTAGGTTCTTTCTCAACTTGGAAGTCTTCATTAGAACGGTACTGGTCAACGAATTCAGCTGATAGAGCTGTACGATCGATGTCGCCGCTCTGGTAAAGGTTTACACCAGTAGAAGTTTCTTTAACAACACTTACATTAATTTTATCAAGTTTAACTGCTTCAGCATCCCAGTAATCTTCATTCTTTTCAAGAGTCCAGCCTTCGCCGTGGTTCCATTCAGTCATTGTGAAAGGACCGTTGGATACTAGAGTATCAGCTTCAAGAGCGAAATCTTCGCCTTGTTCTTCAACGAATTTCTGGTTCAATGGAAGGAATGTACCAAAAGTAGTTAATGATTCGAAATAAGGAATCGGTTTTTCAAGAGTGATTTCAAGCGTATAGTCATCTACTGCTTTAACACCCAGTTCTTCTGGAGGTGTTTCGCCATCAGCGATAGCAGTTGCATTTTTAATAACTCCGCCCATCATGTAAGGACCGTATTCAGATCCTGTATCAGGGTTTACAGCGCGCTGCCAAGCGTAAACGAAGTCGTTCGCTGTAACAGACTCACCGTTTGACCATGTTGCATCTTCACGCAGGTTAAATGTCCAAGTAAGGGCATCTTCACTTACTTCGTGGTCTTTCGCAATTGCTGGTTCTGGTTTTCCACCTTCACCCAGACGATAAAGCCCGTCCATTGTGGAACCAAGGAATTGGAAAGCTACTGCGTCTGTAGCAAGTGCTGGATCCATCGTTGGGATCTCTGCACTATCCGTAATGTTAAGTACTTGTTCGCTATCTCCTGAAGATTGTTCTTCAGTATTCTCTGAGTCCCCGCCGTTGTCAGAAGAACCTGAATCTCCTTCGGATTCATTTCCTCCTCCTGAACATGCAGCCAGGAACATGCTTAGTACTAATGCTAGTACTAGCAATAACCAATTTGTCTTTTTCATGTAGAAAAGACCTCCCCTAATTTTTCTAAAAGTATCGTGGCGCTTTGTCCACAATACGAATTATACAAGTTTTCTAACTATTTTGCATTACCTTTTTTTCCGAAAAATAGTATGAAGCCCATCATTATTACTTTTCTGTAACATAAAATGTGACTTATTACCTAGTTTATTTTACAACATTTACGTGTCGAATTGCATTAATTATAAGCTAATTTGTATAAAGAAGGGAGGCTTTAAGAGATGAACCCGCATTTAATGCGGTTATACGTTAAAGTAAGTGAATATACCATTCAATATTCCTTCAACCGTGAATTTTCTGTTTATTAATCCCATTTACAATTCCTTCATAGAGGAAGACGTGATATAATATGTACGAGTTTTAAGGAAAGGTGTGACATTCGGTGAATGTGCTAAGAAATAAATGGATGGGTGTTGCAGGAAATCTCCTGCTTGTCAGCCTGCTTTTCGCTATTTTGGCACCTGTCTATGATTTATTCCATTTTATTAATCAGCTTTTCTATATTGCCTATTTTTATTTATTTGTCGGAATACTTCTGTGGGTGATCCGCGGAGGATTCTTCGATGCCATTACGTATAGTATGAGAAGATTTTATAACCGCGTTTCGAAACAGCAGGATTATCTTGACGATTGGAAGCAGAAACCTCTGCCTTCCCAGACTATTGAAAGTACGTGGCTCAAATTCTTTCTTTTTCATGGCGGCATGTTAACAGCAGGTTTACTGGCTTTACTGGCTCTTTACTATAATCTTTAGGGATTTGCGCGTGAAGCATTTATCGGCTATAATATAAATCTTACAATATAAAATTAAAGGCTATGAATAAGGAATAGTACTCGCTGCTGTAATCTTTTCAGAGAGACTGTGGATGCTGCGAACAGTCAGGATCAGTGGGAGGAATTGGGCCTTAGGAGCTTCTATTGACGTACGATCAGCGTTAACGATCATAAAGTTGACTTTTACGTTTAAAAGTAATCAGGGTGGCACCGCGGATCATTCGTCCCTTCCATATGGAAGAGATGAATGATCCTTTTTTATAGCCTAAAACTAATAATGAGGTGAAAGTAATGAAAACCATTTTTTCAGGGATCCAGCCGAGTGGTACGTTAACACTTGGGAACTACCTAGGAGCGATGAAACACTTCGTAGACTTACAGCATGATCAGAAATGCTACTTCTGTATTGTAGATGAGCATGCCATTACAGTACCGCAGGACCGTTTAAAGCTAAGGGATAACATTCGTTCTCTTGCCGCTTTGTATTTAGCATCCGGTATCGATACGGAGAAATCTACATTATTCATTCAGTCTGAGGTGCCTGCGCATACGCAGCTTGGATGGATGCTGCAATGTGTGAGTTATATAGGAGAACTCGAGAGGATGACTCAATTCAAAGACAAATCCGCTTCTGGAGGCAAGGAAGGCGTTACCTCAGGACTGCTGACGTACCCTCCCCTCATGGCTTCGGATATTCTTCTCTATCAGACAGATATCGTACCTGTCGGTGAAGACCAGAAGCAGCACCTGGAACTGACACGAAATCTGGCTCAGCGTTTTAATAATAAATACAACGATATCTTTACCGTGCCTGAAGTCCGCATTCCAAAAACGGGAGCCAGAATTATGTCGCTGCAGGAGCCGACTAAAAAAATGAGCAAGTCGGACGAAAACCAGAAGGGCTATATTTCGATGCTCGATGATGAGAAAAAGATAATGAAAAAGGTAAAGAGTGCCGTTACGGACTCAGAAGGCATTGTGAAGTTCGATAAGGAAAATAAACCGGGAGTATCTAACTTGCTGACGATTTATTCAATCTGCTCCGGTATCAGCATTGAAGAACTAGAAACTAAATATGAAGGAAAAGGATACGGAGTTTTTAAAGAAGACGTGGGAGCTGCTGTCGTCGAGACGCTGAAACCGATCCAGGATCGTTATAATGAACTGATTAATTCTGAAGAACTGGATGATATTCTAGATAAAGGGGCTGAAGATGCTTCTTTTGTAGCCAATAAGATGCTGCGCAAAGCGAAGAAAGCCATGGGACTTGGCCGCGTTAGAAAGAAAAAATAACGGAAAATCCAGAAGAAAAGCCAGAATTGAGTGGTACCACTCAATTCTGGCTGTTTATTTTGTGGGAGACGTGCTGGTTTTCTCCTTGCCAAATCGTTTCAAAGAAGGGCTGCCCTTTAACCAGTTTCTCACACAGCTCTTCATGTAAAGAAGTCCATCCCTTACAGGTTCCCTCATATAAGAGGTCCCATGCCTCCTCATTCGTCAGTTGCTTCAAGTATGGATATTGGTCAGGGTCCCATTCCGTAAGCCAATATCTGATTTCTTCCGGATGATCGGAGTTTTTTAATTGGTCCAGGGCCATCATAAGTAGTTGTTTTAACTGCCTTTCTCTACGGGTCAGGCCTGCCATTTTTGCAGGTTCCAGAGAGAGAATATGGTGTTCTTTTAATACACTTTCTTCTATTGAATAGGAAACAGGCTTCTTACCTTGAACCATCTCAAATACCAGACGCTCCTGTCTTGGAATGAGTCGGCTTTTTTTAACAGGCAGGGTGTACCCAAGGGTATCAAATACAATGACATCTTCTCCGTTTGTTACGACAGCAGCATATTCTACGGTTTGTCTTTCTTGATTCTTTTTCATGTACGTCTTTCTATGGATCTCCTGCAGCAAGGGCAGCGGCAGATCCTGCAAATCATTTTCAATAAAGTTAAAAAGTTCATTTGTAACAAGCAGGAGTGGAATTTGATCTACTAGTTCAATTCCGTCTTCCTTCCTCCACTCATGGAATCGACAGACATTATATCCATTCTCTTCACCTTCAAACCAATTTACCCATAAGTCGTGCATGTATAGCATATCGGCCCCTCACTTTCATTCAGTGATCTCTTTAGGTTACATTATGACCAATAATGGCTATTTTATTCTTTAGATCCATTATTTACTAAACTAATCTCTCATAAATATAATGGCTGTCGTAATGAACAAAATCCCTAAGGGAAACAAGTAACACTCATACCTGGTCTGAATCAAAATAAGAAATTCCCACCAGCTAAGACCTGCTGGAATAAGGTTCAAATACGTAATCGTCACGGTTCCTCCAGCTACAGCAAAACCGAACCCCGTCAAAAATACGATCCACCACCACATGTGACAACCTCCCGGCCTGTCCTCCTGTTCTATAATATGAAGGTTGTCCCGCCGACATGCCCTTGTTTCGTACTTCCTTCTTCCTCTTTACTTCTTTGCCAATTAAAGGTAAATTAAGGGAAGATTGGAACCGTAAGCAGGAAAGGTTGATGATCTCTTGAGTACCAATCGTTCTAACGATTCTATTGATAAAAAAAGACGAAGATTAAAGGCGGTGCTGGCTATTTTATCACTTTGTTTTCTTTTTACTGCCGGCTTTACCTGTTACGAATATTTAGCAGGAAAGCAGCAGGCGTTAAGCCAGCAAAACCATGCCCCCATCAAACCTGATATAAACCTGGAAGATGATGACAAAGAGGCCGCTTATCCTTTTCATGGAGAGCCGGACCCCAGTGGTGCCCTATCGCTTCTCCTTTTAGGGACAGACCAGAGATCTACAGAGACTGCGCGAACGGATACCATAATGATTCTTCGCTATCACCCGGAAAAGCAGAGTTTGAAGCTTGCTTCTATCATGCGGGATACTTATGTAAAGATTCCCGGGCACGGTTCCAATAAGATTAATGCGGCATATGCCCTGGGAGGACCGGAACTTCTTAGAAAAACGATAGCTCAAAATTTCGATATTCCATTGGAGCATTATGCGACGGTGGATTTCAACGGATTCAGTCATATCGCTGATACGATTGCCCCCGATGGACTCGAGGTTACGATAGAGAATGATTTGAATTATCAATCAGAAGGCGGCGACACCGTCATTGACCTTAATAAAGGAATTCAGCGGCTGGATGGGGAGGAACTGCTAGCTTATACACGTTTTAGAAGTGACAGCGAGGGTGATTTCGGGCGTGTAGAACGTCAGCAGGAAGTTCTAACCTTATTGAAAGAACAGCTTCTTTCCATTGAAAGTCTTTGGAAAGTCCCCCGACTGCTTGGCTCTATCCAACCCTACGTGGATACAGATGCAGGAAGCGGTATGTATATGGAAGCAGCTAAGGATTACTTCCTTCATCCTCCCGAGAAGCTGGAAACGATCCGCATTCCAACCAAGGATAATGTATGGAATGAGCGGAAACCATATCCAATCGGTCTTGTTCTAAATCACGAAGAGAATAAAACTCGCGAGGACTTAAAGAAGTTCTTATATGACCAGGAAGAATAGCTACAAAAAAATCCCCGATGCCATTTGTAGCATCGGGGATCTTATTTATATTAGTCGTTGTATTTCTGGAAAATCAATGTTGCATTGTGACCGCCGAAGCCTAGAGAGTTACTCATAACAGCATTAATCTCCTGTTTTCTCGCTTCATTCGGCACATAATCCAGATCACATTCCGGATCCGGAGTTTCATAATTAATCGTCGGAGGCAGAATCCCTTCATTAATCGCTTTTAATGAAATAACCGATTCTACAGCTCCTGCAGCACCAAGCAAGTGTCCGGTCATGGATTTCGTAGACGAGATTGCCAGCTTATTCGCATGATCCTTAAACACGGTTTTGGCTGCGAAGGTTTCAAATTTATCATTCAATTCTGTCGAAGTACCGTGAGCATTCAAATAATCAATCGCTTCCGGCTCAACCCCTGCATCCTGCAGAGCCTGTTTCATCGCACGGGAAGCTCCGTCCCCTTCTGGAGCTGGTGATGTAATATGATAGGCGTCACCTGTTGAGCCATATCCTGTTAGTTCACCGTAAATTTTAGCTCCGCGCTGTTTTGCCGATTCAAGGGATTCAAGAATTAGAATACCGGCACCTTCGCCCATGACAAAGCCATCACGGTCTTTATCAAATGGACGGCTCGCTGTATTCGGATCTTCGTTAAGAGAAAGCGCCCGTGCAGACGCAAAGCCGGCAAAGGACATTTTGTTCATCGGCGCTTCGGTTCCGCCTGCAATCATGACGTCGGCGTCACCTCTTTGAATAACTTTGAAAGCATCGCCAATAGAGTTCGCTCCGGAAGAGCAGGCGGTTACAGTACAGGAATTAATCCCTTTGGCACCAAGCGAAATGGACACCTGTCCGGCTGCCATATCCGGAATCATCATGGGGATGAAGAAAGGACTCACGCGGCGGTAGCCTTTTTTCTGGAAGGTTTCAAATTGGGATTCGTACGTTCCCATTCCCCCGATTCCTGAGCCAATCCATACCCCGGTACGATTCGCAATTTCATCTGTAATCTTCAAATCTGCATCCTCTACGGCCATATGAGAAGCAACCATGGCATATTGAACAAATGGATCCATACGGCGAGCATCTTTACGGTCAATATAGCTGGAAGGATCAAAGTCTTTTAATTCAGCAGCGACGCTGACCGGATAATCATCTTTGTTCACTTTCGTTATTTCGCCGACACCAGATCGGCCGCTTTTAATACTGCTCCACATTTCTTCTACTGAATTACCTACAGGAGTGACTGCTCCCATACCGGTAATGACGACACGTCGTTTATCCATAATTGTATTCCTCCTCGGTTACTTACCCCATCGGAGAGCTACGGCGCCCCAGGTGAGTCCGCCACCAAATCCGACAAGTACTACTAAATCGTTATCTTTTATTTTACCTGCTTTTACTTCTTCTGACAAAGCCATCGGGATTGATGCGGAAGATGTATTCCCGTATCGTTTCACAGACGTAGCCATCTTATCCTCTGAAATACCCAGGCGTTCGCGTGCGGCTTCCATAATTCTTATGTTAGCCTGATGCGGGATTAAATAATCTACATCTTCTTCTTTCAGACCAATTTTCTTGACCACATTCACAGAAGACTCAGGCATTTGCCTTACTGCGAATTTAAACACTTCTCTACCATTCATGAACAAGGTTTCATCCTGGTACAAGTGTGGTCCACCGCTTCCATCAGATCCAAGTTCAAAGGACATAATCCCTTTATCGTCACTGACCGGACCGATTACTGCTGCGCCTGCCCCGTCTCCAAATAGTACGCATGTGTTTCGATCTTCCCAGTTCGTAATTTTGGATAATTTCTCAACACCGACTACCAGGACATTCTTATAACCGCCACTTTCAATGAATTGCTTAGCTGTAATGACACCATACATAAAGCCTGCGCACGCTGCGCTTAAATCCATTGCCGCTACTTTTCTAGCTCCAAGCTGTTCTTGCAGCATCGTTGCAACCGAAGGAAACGGCTGATCAGGAGTAACGGTAGCCACTAAAATCATGTCTAATTCTTCAGCATCCATGTTGGCATCTTCAAGGGCGCTTCTGGCGGCATTTACTGCCATATGAGAAGTATCTTCCCCATCTGCCGCGATACGGCGTTCTTCTATTCCAGTACGGGACCGGATCCACTCATCACTTGTATCCACCATTTTCTCTAAATCTTGGTTGGTAAGGACTTTTTCTGGAGCGTAGTGACCTACACCCAATATACCTGCGTTCATATATTCATCCCCTTAAAGGTAAAGTCTAAATTCTTATATCAATTCTTATGACTTGGTACTAATTTTAATTCATCTCTTTGGTTTCTGCAAGTAGAAGCTTTTCCAATAATAGGGCCGCCCACAAAGAGGAAGCGCCTCTTACATAAAGTAGATATAAGGGGGTGAATGTCATGGCCAAAAGACCTCAATCTCCATTCGACCATTTCTGGCAAGGTCCCAATAATCGTAAACAAGCGGAAGAGCCAAAAGAAGAGGAAAAAGAAAAAGAACAGCCACAGGCTGACTGGGGAACAATGTGGGAAGAAGTTAACAAAACGTGGAAGTCAATCTATCCGATGATTAAACCAATGGTCAACAAATTTAAAAAGTAGCGGAAATGCTCTATTTTTTCTTAAATTCCAGCCGGTTTCTTAATAAAAAAACTCTGAAGCCTTATTTGGCTTCAGAGTTTTGATGATTGGGCAGATATCCTGTTTCAATATACCGCTTTACAGCATGATCAATTTCCTGTTGAAACTCTTTCGGCATATCCGAACTGTAAGGCCCCATTTCAATAGCCCCTTCTTCAAAATCAAACATTAATGGACGTCCAGGCAGGTTATCGTTTAAAAACTTATCCATAGCAATTTTATAAACAGTATCTACTTTCTGTATTGTACTGGTGAGAACAGCCTTCCCGCCAACATCAGACTGATCATTCACATAACCGACCGCATAATGGTCATCCTGCTTCACCTGTTTGATAACAGCCTGGTTAAATACATCCCCAGCGGGATAAATCACATCAGCTCCCTGCTTCTCTAACCGTTCATACTGACGGAGAGCCTTCTCCGTATTTTCCCAGCTGTTTGTAAACGTGATCTCGACTTCAGCCTGCGGGTTCTGAAAATTGACACCTTCATAGAACCCTTCTACTTCAGGCTGCCATTCAAATGCCGCAATAATTCCAACTTTATCGCTTTCTGTCATCCGCCCCGCTGCCATGCCTCCAAAAAAGCCCATGGCCTGAGCACTGAAATTCAGACTGGTAACATTGTCCGCCGTAAAGGCTCCATTAAAATAAATAAATTGGATATCAGGATACTGCTTATGCAATTGTTGAAAATAATTCCCATACACATGACTATGACCAAAAATGACCGTAGCCCCTTGATTAACCAGTTCTTCTACTGCTTGAACCGTTTTTGTATAACTATTAATACCTTCTTTATAGGAAACATCGACACCGTATTCTCTCTCTATCGCTTTCAAACCCTCGTACCCTTGCTCTCCCCAGGCTTGATCATCAATGGTGGTTTCTACCAGCATTCCTGCATGATCGGCTTTTCCAGCAATATGATTACATCCGGTGAGCAGTAATAAAAGCACACATCCTGTATATACCCACTTCACAATAAGCACTCCTAGTAAAAACTACTTATATCTTCTCTTATTCTACATGGGTGTGCTCTATAAAGTAAATGTGTATATTTGAAACTTCTATTACAAATAAAGTTTTCTCAGCGTCTGGTAAGCTTTCCATACACTCTCTACTCGCTTTACCTGATCCTCTGAACTGCACAAATCCTCAATAGGCTTCGGTTGTCTTTCTTCCTTCAGCGTTAGGACATACGGAATAAATTCATTTAAAAAATCACTAATATAGACAGCTTTAGAATCCCTGACCCATTCTAATAGCTCATCTTCCTGTTCGATGCCCTTTTGACTGATATCCATCCACTCTCCATACAGCTCAGGCAGCTCAACTTGTACAAATATCCGATCCTCATGTTTTCTCTCTACAATTAAATACTGGTCTGCATATTCAATAAATAATTCATCATCTGTTGGCTGGGAATGCCTTTCTTTGTCCTCTTTCGAATAAAAATGCTGAAAGTTACTATTTCTCCCTACATACATATATAAATGTTCACTTAGAGACGCTTCCATGCGGTCAATTCCAATCACTTGCCTGCCTTCTTGTAAAAAACCGGTGCTCATATGATAGCCGATCCAATGAAAACATGGGTGTACAGTTATAAGCATTGATCGTCCCCTCCTTCATCATTTCAGTTTATTCACGACTGATTTGAATCATGAACAGCATCGAATACTTATTTCTTTTTTTAGGAAGTTCTGATAGTATTAAAATAGAATGTGTATGATTGAGGTGAGTTTAAATGAAGTTTGTTTGGACGTTGATTTGGGCCCTTCTACTTAGCTTCATGACAGCCTATGTAGTCAGTAATATGGCTGGAGGAAGTTTTCATTTCATACAAGTGTTCATTATGACGCTTCTTTTTACTGGGGCGGCAGTGATACTTGGCGAAGGACTCATTAAAGACGAAGCTTAAAGATAGGTCATCATTGAACGTTGCTGTCTAATGATAGCAGCGTTTTTTCATGTACATAAACCGCATCCAAATGAATAACTTGGCTTATTGCACATAGAAATCAAGTAACCGTATAGTAGAGAAGTGCTTTTGATAGGCTGGGTACTTGTAGATAAGGCACCGATTGTGTAGAATTCCGTTTCATCTCTTCGCTTAAACCGGCTCTTCATCAAGTGACTTTATATTGACAGAACTCTTTTATTACGCACCACTATACATAACACATATGTATTATAGGTAAAGGGATCAAGGAGGAAGAATAATGGAAGAAATTTTGATACTGATTAAATATTTATTTTTGGGGATATTTCAAGGATTTACAGAGCCGATTCCCATCTCGTCCAGTGGACACCTGGTACTTGTCCAAAACATCCTGGATATGGATTTTGAAGGATTAAATTTTGAGGTGCTTGTTAATTTTGGCTCCTTGATCGCCGTCTTTATTATCTATTGGCATGATTTAGTCCGATTAGTTAAAAACGGAATCGGCTACATACTTACCAAAGATGAACGACAGAAAGATGATTTTGATTTTATCATTTATCTCATTATCGGTACGATTCCAGCTGGTGTCTTAGGAATATTACTGGGAGATGCGATTGAAGGATTGTCCACACCACAAACAGTTGGAATTACGTTAATTATCACCGGTGTTGCTTTATGGCTGATCAGGAATATGCGCGGCCGTAAAGGGGACGGACAACTGAACTGGAAAGATGCTGCTATTGTAGGGTTTGCCCAGGCTATTGCTTTAATTCCAGGAATCAGCCGTTCAGGTGCGACCATTGTGGCTGCTATGTACCTCGGGATGAAACAGGAAACCGCGCTGCGATTCTCTTTCCTTCTATACATCCCCGTAAGCTTAGGAACTATGCTATTGTCAGCGGAAGAAGTCATTACAGATGCCTCTCAAAATAATTTATGGATAGGCTACATTGCAGCTTTTCTAGCTTCTATTGTCGCTTCCTATCTTTCTTTAAAATGGTTTATGAATATCATGGCCCGCGGAAACTTGAAATACTTCGCCTTCTATTGCTTTATCGTCGGCGGTATTACCTTACTCATCATCTGGCTCTAAAAATTTAATGAACCACCTTTACCGACCTAACAGAAAAGCTCCCGTTTCTGTTAGACCCAGTTTCAAGATAAATGGGCCCTTTTCGTTAGATGAACAAGGACCGGTGGGATATCACGTTTAGCAAAAAAAGTCAGCCCTGCTTCTGCAGCGGGCTGACTTTTTTAGCCACCACTAACCGGTGGAATAAAGGCAATGGTATCTCCATCTTTTACGATCTCTTCATCCTGTACAAATTCCTCATTCACAGCTGCCATGGATTCTTTTACTTTATCTATAGCATAGCGACTTGATAATGTTTCTTTCAGCTCTCCGATAGAACGGCCGTTCATATCCAGCTCGATGCTTTCTTCCCCGGCCTGCTCTCTGAGACCTGCAAAAAATAAAATTTGATTCATTTTCATGCATCTCCCTTCGCAGGAATTCCGTATGTTGTTTCTTTTTGATCACCAATCCATTGCTCGCCATCTTCCCAATGTTCCTTTTTCCAAATCGGCACAATTTCTTTAATCCGCTCTATCGCATAACGGCTCGCTTCATAAGAATCGGCACGATGAGGTGTGGAGACCGCGATCACAACAGCGATATCGGTAATATCCAGGCGGCCCACCCGATGGACAATAGCTGTTTCTGCATCCGGCCACTTCTCTTTAATTTCCTCACCAATTTCCTCTAATTTTTTCTCTGCCATCGCCTTATAGGCTTCATATTCCAGATAAAGGGTTCTTTTTCCTTTTGTAAATTCTCTCACGGTACCAATGAAGGTATTAATAGCTCCCGCATTTCTCCTTGTGACGAGATCCACTACTTCTTGTATCACTAGAGGCTTATCCGAGATCCAATACTTCTCCCCCAAAATCTTATCCTCCTTTCGCCAGTTTATAGATTTCAGGCAACTGTTCCTTCCATTCTTCCAGCTTGTAAACAGGAAGCTCCACATGGCTTGTGAGGGACTCGTCCCACGTGACTACCAGACGGATGTTTTCAAGCTTGAGCAGTTCTAAGTCTTTTTCTCTCTTTATAATAACCGCTTTCGGGTAGGTTTCCTGCTTAAATCCTTCCACCACGATTAAATCCGGACCGAAAAATTGATATAAGGAGACAAGCTTTTCAAGCGGGTAGCCTTCCGGATGATTAAGCTCCAGTTGAAGGCGGCCCGGGCTGTCCACTCCTGTCATAAAAGCCCCGGATTCATGCAGACGGTAACTGTCTGTTCCATGATGCATGACTTTCAATGGTTCATCATGACCATGATGTTTAATCGCAGCTACGTGCTCCTCGTTTTCCGTACCATAGGCAATCAATTCAGATAAGAGGGAAGTTTTTCCGCTATTTTTGTATCCTACTACTTGAAATACTGGGGTCTGGTGGCTCATTGTGATTCCCTCTCCTCTGCGTATTTATGTAAAAACCCCTGCCTATTTATACGGCAGGGGCCAAGTTCATTAATCTGGGATTCCTAAAGCGATTTTAGCGTAACGGCTCATACGATCTTTCGTCCATGGTGGATTCCAGACAATATTAACGGCTACCTGATTGATTTCCGGCAGGTCAGCAAGGCAGCCTTTAACATCCTGCTCGATATGAGCGGCGAGCGGGCAGCCCATCGCTGTTAATGTCATAGTTACGGTCGCATTGCCGTCTGGATCTATATCGACGCCATAGACAAGTCCTAGATTCACGATATCAATACCGAGTTCAGGGTCAATGACATTCTCAAGGGCACCCAACGCATTTTCTTCAGTTGCTGTACTCATAAATTTTCCCCCTTCACATGTGTTCAAACTTTATTATAAACAAAAATCGACTCAGAATAAACCAATCGATTCCATCATAGAACTAATTCAAGCCAGTTGACCATTTCCAGGATCGCAAAGCGGCTAACCTTATGGTCCCGGCCAACTTCTTTTAAGAAACGGATATTCTCCGGATTTTTATAATATTTTATGGCTTCGTTATAAAAATCGTATGAATGCTCGAATGGAACAACAGGATCCGCATCGCCATGCCAGAAGAAAAGAGGTCTTCCGTATAGTTTATCCATTTGTTTGGATAGATCAATCGCTCCGAGAAAATCAAAGAGCTCCTCCATTTTATCCTCTGACAGTGGAATCTGCAGCCCGAAGTATTCAATTTCATCAACCAGCTGCTTAGCAAAATCAACTGGTTTCGGAGAACCCATCATAACGGCACTGGCCTGAATCCAAGGATACATGGTTAGAGCCGCGCTCGTTGTTATCCCTCCAAGGGATGTCCCTCCGACGCCGATCCGCCGGTCTTTAATAAGGTTCTCTCGATCAAGTTCGTCTTTTATATCTTGAAGTTCTTTTAAGTTTTGATATACAATATCCCAGAACTTAAAATTCAGCTCATCCTTGGACAGATCCTGATCCCGTTCACCGTGATAGGCACTGTCAGGGAGAATGACTCGGTAGCCTTTTTCTGCCAGTAGATACGCCTGAGGAAGGTTGTGTTCCTTCGCCGATGTAAAGCCGTGGAAGTAAATAAATACAGGCATTGGCTCCTCTTGTTTTGCTGAATCAACTACGGTAAGTGTTGGTACGCCTTTTAAAGTCTTCCTTTGAATTCCGATCATCAACGTGTTTCCTTTCTAACTAATCTTTACGTCCTGTTTAAATAGCTATTACAAAAGTGGGTTATAGTATAATCGTAACACTGCCCGTTAGAATTGGGAAGTGTTAGGTGATACAGGCGGGAATTCTTTACAACTCACCTTTCCAACCGCTACACTATACATACAAATGAGGTGAAGATATGGACAAACAACATTTAATAGCACTGGATCTGGACGGTACACTTCTGACGGATGATAAAGTCATCCACGCGGAAACAAAAGAAGTCGTGCTTAATGCCATACGTCAAGGTCACATCGTGGTGATTGCGACAGGGCGTCCACATCGAGCGAGCATTGATTTTTATCATGAATTAGGACTGAAGACGCCAATGGTTAACTTTAATGGCGCTTTAATCCACCACCCTACTGATCATAAGTGGGATGCGCTTCACTCCCCGCTTTCAATACGCACCGCTCATAAAATTATCGATACATGTAAGGAGCTGGGTGTCAAAAATATTCTGGCTGAAGTCATGGATCAAGTGTATTTAGATCAGCATGATGAGGAAATTATGAGCATTTTCCAAACGAAAAACGATAATCCAATCAGTATTGGGCGCTTACAGTCGAACTTAAAAGATGATCCGACCTCCATTTTAATCCATCCGGAGGAAGATAAAATTCTGAAGCTTCGCGAAGAACTCGATGTGCATGCTTCTTTAATTGATCATCGTAAATGGGGCGCACCATGGCACGTGATTGAAATCGTCCGTGCCGGCCTGAATAAAGCGGTAGGTCTTCACAAAATTGCTCACTACTTCCACATTCCAAAGGATCGTATTATTGCTTTTGGCGATGAAGACAACGACTTGGAAATGATTGATTACGCCGGTGTCGGCGTCGCGATGGGGAACGCCATTGATGAACTAAAAGGTGTCGCGAAACACGTTACGCATTCAAACGAAGATAACGGCATTGGAGCGTTCTTGAACGAATATTTAAAACTTAATAAAAAAGCCATGTAAGTCAACATTTTCCTAGGTTAGATTACAGGCAATTCTCCATACTAAGCTTGAACGTGAAAAACGTTCAGGCTTTTTTTATGACAGGAGGGCTTGTCATGGAACAGCAAAAACAGAAAGATCGCAACGAAGAACGCTGGACAGAAGTTCGTCAGTTTGACGAAAGCAAGATGGAGCCTAAAAGGCTTTCAGACGCTAAACGAAAAGAAATCGAATCTGATCAGCATACGGTAGGAGGGTTTTAAATGAAGGGCAGAAACCTTTTTGAAAACGCGCGTGAAGCGGTAAACCGTTTCACACAGAACCGTGATGGCAATGGCAGCCAGCAGATGAGCCAGGAAGACATGCAAGCGGCTAAACAAGCGATTCAATCTGCATATAGCCAATGTTCTCAACAAGAGAAACAAGAGCTACAGCAGTTAGAACAACAGCTTGAAAACCACCATCAAAGTTTGCGATAAACCATGTAAGAGACCAGGCTGGATGACCAGCCTGGTCTTTTTTACCCCTTTTAATTATTAAAAACTGTGTCCTTAGCAGGAGTTATAATTATTGAATTTGGGGTATCTTATATGTACCCCCTAATTTTTTCTGAATTTGATACAGCCATTCTTCCTTTTGAATCGTGCTTCACTGGATGAATGGCTGTATCTTTTTTATGTCTTCGTACACTCTTCAAAACTCTTCACAATTTTTAAATCCTTATGATTCCAATCAGACCCGGGCGGATAGATCCATATAGCTTTCATTCCAAGCGCAAGAGCCGGAGCAATCTCATTCATGAAATTATCCCCAATAGATATGACGGTTCCGGCAGTGTACTTGCCATTCCTTAAAAGTCCTTGAAATAACTCGGTCGTGTGAAGCGGCTTCGCTGCCGAAGTAATTATTTCATGAAACAGATCGGTCAGGTCTATCCGCTTTAAAATATGGTCAACGTCGTGAGCTTCACTATTGGTGATTAAAACTAACTTCTTCTCTTTCTTCCATTTGAGCAAGGCATCTCTAAGCCCCTCCGTTTTCGTAAGCGAAAACAGATCAGAAACCATATATTCTTTCGTTTGGTCATAACATTCACGTGCTTCTTCTGCCGATACGCCATAATGCCTCGCAATTGAATATGGAATCCACCAGCCGTCTCCCAGGGCGATCAGTTTTTCTAAATCATAGGTGAGCGAATCAGGGTATATTACTTCCGTGCGGCTCTTTGGCCACACCTTTCCCCTCCAAGTTTCCACCTTTTGTGCTGTATTAGAAAAGGGATCGACTGTTAGGATGACATCTTTTTCAACATCATAAACCTTACCTATTTGCAATGGATGTTTGCCAGCGAGAACTTTACGATAATCCTTTTTTATGTGAGGGCGGTTTTCCATAGATGCCCGTTGCTGAAGCATCTGAGCGTAATATTCGAAGTGATCCGTATCCTCATACAGCGTGCCATCTAAGTCAAAAATCAGACATTCCGCCTGGTCGATCATTACGTCGGCCTCCTTCAAGTTTAGACCAATGAATACTCTTTCTAGTATGTACCTTCAGCACGGCTTCATCAGTCCTTATGCACACTAAAAAGCCCGGGATCTCCATTTCCCGGGCTTTAACATGAATCAAGAACGATAATAGGATATTTTTAAGACCACTGCATATAGTACATGTCCGATTAACCAATATAAAATAGCTGCGCCATCGGTTAACGCCGGGGTTTCCTTAATAGCGAGAAGCGTAAGCGGCACATAACTGGTGGCGGCAAACGCACTTAAGATTAAAGCAAGAAACCAGCGATTACGTCTAGAATCTTTCAGGATGCGCCTGAACGCATACACATACAGGACGCCAATAATCCAGGAAATAATTAAATGGAATAGCCATTCGATCGCAGCCGGCCATTCAATGCTTCCAATCACGGGAATAAAATCAACATTCATGAGCAATGTATATACTTTCTTACCCGTTACTAGTTCAACCAGCCACATGTAAAAACCGAGTATGAGTCCAGAAGTTGTCCCAATCCAAAATCCCCAGCGGATCATAGCGTTTACCCCACATCTATCAATAGGCTTCTTGTTTTCTAAGCTCACGAAGCAGGTTCTCTAAAACCTGCCGAAGGTCCCGATGATCTCCTTCCAGCATACGGAAATACAAGGCTCTCAGGAAATGCTTACTGTTGTTTATTATAATATCTTCGCGGGGATCCTGCCAGCTTTCCCGCACATAGAGCAGGGTTTCCAGCCATTCCATTCGCGTCTGCGGTTTGATTTTCTTAAACATAATCATAACCGCGGTTACCATTCGTTCTTCTTCATCAAATAAATAAGGATGGTCAATTAGAAACTGATCTTTAATAATCGGCAGCATCTCTCGTATTTCCGCTTCTGTAATTTCATCGCAGGAAGCCACATGATAAAGAGCATCAGCTGCATGAGCCATTGCATGGGCCCAGCCCTTTCCTTCAACATACCCCCGGTGATCCGATTCCTGCTGCATATACCTTTTGAGATGGTCCCATACTCTATGGACCTCTGCTTCTTTTAAAAAGGGTGTCTTTCGGTGTTTTTCCATGATGGGAGGAATTAATAAAACAGAAAAACTTCGTTTAAAAACGGCATCTTCCTGTTTTTTAGACGTACCTATCCGGTAAAAGAGATAGTTTTTATTTAGTACGGATTGTAATATATTTTTTAATTGTTCATGGCTGTAGTGTCCACGTTCAATAAACGTTGTAAAAATAGTATGGATCAGATCGTCCCTAAGAACCGGGTGAACCGTACCAATCTTCTGGAGCATCATCGTTGTAAGCTCCTGCAGGCTTTGGTTTTCAGGCAGTTGGTAATCGTTATCTTTAATGGGCTGCAACACATCAATGAGCCGCGTTTCCATAAAACACCTCCTAAAAAGTGTTTTCATTGTAACACAGATTTTATGAAATTAATGGAATATTAGCTTTCAGTTTAGAGTTGGAAGAATATCTGATAGAATAGGTAAAGATGTTATAGAGGAGGATGCGAAATGGCAGTAAAAGTAGAAGAAACACCAAATCCGAATGCTCGTAAATTTACAACTGATTCCATGATTTTTCAAGGGGATGGCAGTGTATCTGTTATGCCTGGACAGACAAGTGACCATAAAATTCTAAATGATCTCATGAACTTTGATGGAGTGGACAATGTGTTCGGTTTCCAAAATTTCATTACCGTAAATAAATTACCGAATGCTGAATGGGAAACATTAACTCCTAAAGTCGAAGGTTTGTTAGCAGAATACGGGTATTAATCATTAAAAAAGACGGCCACATGTATTGTGGCCGTCTTTTTTAGTGAGGATGCTTAAGAACTCTTTAATATTAAACATAAGCTCCCGTTACTTAAAAACTCAGTTTCGAGATATTTAGGTTGAAAGGACAGTCCTTCGGGGGACGATTTCGCTTTCCGGCCCTGCATGACGCAGGGTCGTTCGACGTTGCCACAGGACGTGGCGATCTTAGTCGAACTTCTTATATGTGGTAAGCTTACTCAGGCTCCGCCTTCCGGGATCTTACCGATCATGTTCATCCCACAGGAGTCTCCATCACCCCCCTCCGGACCTGCCAAATCAGCAACTCCAACAATGCTTTCTATAATTAACCGGAGAACAAAAGAGCATCTAGCTTTTTTAAGTGGATAATCCCTGATATTTAAGGGTTTCAGGCTGATCCAGAACGATTACCTCACTTATAGAAGGGTCCGTTCACTCCTCGATCATAGGATGGCGGAGAAAACAGCGAGACTCCCGCGGGAGAAGGAGCTAGGCGAGACCCCACAGGGAGTGATAACGACTGAGGAGGCTTGCCAGTTCCCCCGCAGGAAAGCGAGTTGTTTCCGTAGCCATCCTTCTCTCTTTCTTAGCAACGGACCAAATATATCTTGAAACTGAGTCTTCAACTAATCGGCCCTTTAGTTGAATAACATTGTTGAAAAATGAACATTTCAGTCTAATCAAAAAAGCCGTCACGATGAGCGTGACGGCTTTCTTTTAATTAAATTTCTCAAGAAGTAAGTTGTTAACGTGCACAGGACTTCCATCTTCCGCACTTTCTTCAAATATAGTCAAAGTCAGTGAGCCGAATCCCGGCAGGTCTTTCTCCGGTATATCAATTTCCACCTCAAATGAAGACCACGCTGGAGCACCTTCAGCTACTTGTACAGATGTTGGTTCCACTAGTACGTAATGTCCATCTTCCACGGTGTATACGAAGCTTCCTTCATGAACGCGTGCTTCTCCCTCAATGGTATAAGTTCCATTCTCACCCGACACGGTTACGTTGCGGAATGCCTCACCTTCCGTTTTAACCTCTCGCGTCGTTGCTTCCGTTTCATTCTCCGGTTCACTCTGCTCTATTTCCTCTAAGGCAATATTCTTTATCAGTTTGTCTTCACTGCCTTCAGACTTCATTTTAAGCGTAAGAGTCACCATACCGTAATCAGGTAGATCTTCATTCGGAATCGAAAGCTCCAGCGTAAAAGGGGTCCATTCGGAATCATTTCCTACCTGCATTGTGTCGGGTTCAATCAGCACGTGATGACCGTCTTCAACCAGGTAGGTAAATTCTCCGTGAGATACGTGGACTTCACCCGTGACTGTATAGGCTCCATCTTTACCGCTTACTTCAATATTACGAAACCCGTCTTCCTCGGCACTTACAGTCTTCTCTTCTGTATTGACTTCTTCATTTGTGGTTTCCTTATCTTTATCAGAGTCTACCGGGGTTACTTTTTCTGGTTCTTCAGATGGTACTTCATTACCTTCCCGGCTGTTCCCTGTTTCTTGATCCGAAGCCTCCATGCTAAATGATTTCGTTAATTGGAAAGGTTCAGCCTCTAATGGCTGTTCATTGATTGAATTTACTAGGAACGTTACGGTGACCTCGTAGTCCCCAGGCTGTTCAATGCCTGTCCAGCTTTCTTCGGCTGTTATCGATTCCCCTGCTGCCAAATCTTTACGGATCATTTCCTGTGTAAACATTTTATCAGCTGAAAACGTGTAAACACTTTCCCCTTCTTCATTCGTTACTTGAATTTCATATTCCTGGCTGGAAGTAAACCCTAAGGTTACAGTCTCGTCCGAGGTGTTTTCAAGCGATATTTTAAAATCAGCCGTATCTTCTGATGTTTCTACGTTCACATCCATATTTAAAGATCGAATGAGTGCTTCCACCTCTTCAGCTTTTTCCTCTGTTTGTTCTTCTGCTTTTGGCTCTTCTTCATTAACTTCCTTAGACTTTGTTTCAGACTCTGCTTCATTTCCGCAGGCCGCCATGGTAATCATCATGCACCCCATTAAGATGGCTAACATATGTTTCATAACGCCACTCCTTTTTTCTATTTACATGATTAGACGACCATATTACAGAAATGTTACAGATTATTTGTCATCTTTTCGGAAGAAACCGAAAATACCTGTCGTTTGGACGATATTGGTAAACGCAGAAGGATCGACATCCTGGATAATGTGCTGCAGGTCATACAGCTCATATCGGGTAATCACCATAACCATCATATTTTTATCCTGCTGAGTAAAAGCACCTCTGGCAGGCAGAGTTGTAATGCCTCGCACCATTTGAGAATGGATCGCTTTTTCGAGATCGGCTGCTTTTGATGTAATAATCATAGCCGTAAGCTTTTCGTGACGTGTATGAACAGCGTCAATCACACGAGTCGTTACGTATAATGTCAATAATGTATACAACGCGTTTTCCGGTTTATATAATAAACCAGCTATCGCAATGATAGCACTGTTCAGTACAAGGAAGTAGATTCCGATGGGACGGTCTTTCATACGCGAAAGCACCATAGCTACGATATCAAGGCCGCCTGTTGATGCACCCCATTTGAGCGTAATTCCGACACCCATACCACCAATTACACCGCCAAATACGGCATTCAGGATAATATCTCCTGAAAGCTGCTGCACGGGTATTAATTCAAGAAAAAGGGTGGTGAAGGCAACTGATATAACACTATAAACCGTAAAACCCTTCCCTACTTTAAACCAGCCTAAAATTACTACTGGAACGTTAAGTATGAATAAGATGAGACCTGTACTAATTCCTGGCACACCCAAAAAATCGTTAAATATACTGGTAAGCAGCTGAGCAACTCCGGTGAACCCGCTTGCGTAAACATTGGCTTCAATGAGAAACAGGTTCAGGGAGATAGCATTAAATACTGCCCCTAACAACACAATCATAATTCTTCTTAGTTCAACTGTGAACAATCCGCAACCTCCTACGAGTAGTCTACTATCTTTTTTATCACCGTAACGAGACAAAATCAAGTTAAAGATGAGTAATGTGGGAAAGTTTCCGTCGAAATGCCTCATGAATTGTCGTACGTTTTCTTGTAATTGCTTTGACTATCCTTCCTATTATGCCTAAACTTAAAGAAAGAATATAAATGGCAGGTGATCTTATGAATGTGCAAATTGTATGTGATTCAGCCAGTGATCTTTCCCCTGAAACTCTGGAACGCTATTCGTTAACCATGGTCCCGTTGAAAGTGACCATTAATGGAGAAGAGTATGAAGATGGGAAAACCATATCCCCCCGTGACGTCTATGAAAAAATGCGGAACGGAGAAACCCCCAAGACTTCTCAGGTTTCCTCCCAGGCTTTTCGAGAAACGTTCACAGAACTTGTAAAGAACGATCAGCCCTTTATTTATTTTGCCTTTTCGTCGGAACTATCCGGTACATATCAAAGTGCCAAAATGGTAGAAGAAGAAATAAAAGAAGAATACCCTCACTCTCAGTTTGAAGTGATCGATACGAAAGCAGCTTCACTGGGTTGCGGACTCGTGGCCATAAGAGCTGCTGAACTTGCAGAAGATGGCTATTCATTTGAAGATATTTTAGAAGCTGGAAAGTATCATGCTGCTCATATGGAACATATTTTCACAGTAGCGGATCTGGAATATTTATATCGCGGCGGCCGCGTAAGCAAAGCCTCTGCATTTGTCGGGAGTCTGCTTAAAATTAAACCGCTGCTTCATATGGAAGATGGCAAGCTTGTTCCTCTTGAAAAAATTCGCGGCTCTAAGAAAGTCTGGAAGCGAATGATTGAACTTATGAAGGAACGTGGCAAAGATTTAAAACATCAGCGCATCGGCATCAGCCACGGTGATGACCTGGAAACCGCGAGGCAGCTGGCCGACATGATCCGATCGGAGTTTGAGACTGAAGATATTCGTTTTGAAATGGTCGGCTCAGCCGTCGGTGCTCATGCTGGTCCCGGTACCATTGCTTTATTTTTCTTAAATGATACCCCATAGAATGAGTTCTGTGTAACCTTTCCCCTTTTTTAACGACTATATTAAAAAAGGGGGATTTTTTATGATGACGAAGATAGGAAGAATTGCCTTAAGCATCCTGCTTCTTCTTGCTGTTTCATCCGCCTGCAGTCAAAATGAAGACAATAGTGCAGAGACATCCGAAGAATCCTCGTCGGATTCTGCCGCGTCCAATGGATTGTCAGAAACTCCTTCTGAAGCTGAAAACAGGGAGGAAAACGACCCGGCCCGAATCGCTCAAAATAGCGAACAACGCATGATGGTCTATGAAGCTAACATCGACGTTGAAACGAATCATTACGATCAATTTCACCAGGACCTTCAGGAAAGAATGAACCAGCAGGAAGCTCATATGGTCGAAAGCAATATTAGCAAAAACGAGCAGGGGAGACGACAGGGATATATCCGCATCCGAGTGCCTCAGTCGAACTTTGAATCTCTGCTTACAGGCATCGAAGAGATCAGCAGTGACGTTCTTTCAAGAAATATATCCGGACGCGATGTTACCGAAGAATACGTGGATTTAGAATCTCGTCTGCAAGCTAAGGAAAAAATTGAATCTCGTCTGCTTACCTTTATGGAACAGGCCGAAGCGACAGAAGATTTAATTAAAATCTCTCAAGATCTCGAACGTGTTCAATCTGAAATTGAAGTATTAAAGGGGAAAATAAACTACTTAGAGAATCAGAGCGATTTCTCTACGATAACCGTCTCCATTCAAGAAACAGCCTCCGGAGCAAATTTGAATAACTCCCCGGGTAACATCTGGGAGGAAACCAAGCAGGCTTTTATCCATTCTCTGCATTACGTTGGGCAATTCTTCTCCTGGCTCATTGTATTCTTCCTGGGCTACTCTCCATTTCTCGCACTTATTGCCGGAGTGGGTCTGCTTTTTTGGCTGGTCAGAAGAAAAAAGAAAAAGTCATCATCCTAATTCAAACACCCCTCTTTTCCATCTGTGGATAAAGAGGGGTGTTTAGATTAAGAGTTCTCTGTTTTGCGGTTTTTAAGGCTAATCACGGTTACAGCAATTACAAATAGACCAAGAACGCCGCCGACAAAACCAATAAACAGCCAGTTATAGCCTTCGTCTGGTTCCACCACAAACACGTCTGCGGTTTCCCTTTCCATTCCAAGCCGGTAGTCTCCATTATCCTGCTGTCGTACCATTCCATCATGTAAGAGCCCTCTAAGCTGCTGCCCTTCCGGTAAATCGGACAGTACAGCGGCTTTCGTTTCTTCTGCATTATTAATCGCAACGATCATCGTCTGATCTTCATAGCTCCGTTTAAAAATAGCCAGACCTTCATCATTGTACATTTCTTCATAATCTCCGCGCGTGAGCGCAGGAAATTGTGTTCTCATGGAGGTTAAATTATCAATACGCTGCTTCAGCTGCTCGTCCCCTGCTTTGAAGTTCATCATTTTAATGGTCGTCGGATCGCCACCATCATCAAGGGGAACCTCTGTACCAAAATACATGACAGGTATTCCGGGAATCGTAAACTGATACGTCAAAGCGAGCTTCCAGCGCGTAATCGGATTCTGCCCTTCTTCTACCGCCAGGTGCGTAAATCGCCCGGTTGAAGGGTCGTCGATGTAACGAAGAGTCTCGTAAGGTTCCGCTTTATGTTCGACGTTATCCTCCCAGACGGTATAAAGATCATCCAGGCTCTTTCCATAGGATTGAAACGTCTCACGGGTCACGGATTGAAAGGAAACGGATGAATCGTCTTCCCCATTCCGATTTTCTGTAAATAATCCAAACCCTTCCTGTACGGACTCAACCCGTTCTTCCAGATCGTTATAAAACGTATCGGGTAAAGGAACAGCACTATGTAAGTGGAACGCATCTACTCCTGTTTCCTTAATCCAGAACTCAGCAGTGTCTAGAAAATAGCTCTGCACCTGAGAATTGTCCAGATTTAATACGGACATCTTCTCTGTCCAGGCTTCAGGATAGGTAGTATCCGTTTCCTCATACCAATCGTTCTTTTGTGGATCTTCTTTCCATGGATGGTCGCTGCCGGTATGGGACACCACAAAATCAAACATCACCTTAAGGTCAAGGTCATGGGCTGCTTCGACCAGCTCCTCAGCTTTCTTCATGGTACCGAAGTGTTCATCAACCGATCGAAAATCGTCGATCCATTGACCATGATATCCTCCATCCTGATTGGCCATTATGGGAGATATCTCAATGGCTGTAAATCCCTTCTCCTTAATATAATCCAGCTGCTTGATAATTCCTTCTAAATCACCGCCGTGATAGGCTTCACTTTCTTCCTTATCGTTAGAATTATCGCCATTCATAAATCGATCAATCGATATATAGTATACGCTTTCATCCTGCCATTGACGTTCTTCTGTTTCTGCTGCTACGGTTTGAGAAGCAAAAAAGAGAAATAACGGAATAAACAGAATCCCAGCTAGTACTTTTCTCATGGCCGCTCTCCTTTCTTTCTAATAAAGGTAACTCTCTTAGATTATCCTTTCCAGACCTTCCCCGTCAATTGTACTCGGCATCTATTTTCAATAATACATACAATGGTCACATTTGCAGAATTTCCACAAAAAAACCGCACGGCTGCTTCAGCCATGCGATCTTTTTGTAAGTCTGTTAATTTCTTAAAAAAGAATTATTCAACAAACCGGGCCGTATTGTGTAAGACTCCGTCTCGAGATAACTTGGGTCCGTTGCCTAAAATCGATGAGGGCGGCTGCGGAAACAACTCGCTTTCCTACGGGGAGATCCAGGAAGGCGAAATCATCCCCCGAAGGACTGTCCTCTCAACCTAAATATCTCGAAATCAAGTCTTCCACAAACGGGAGCTTTACTGTAAGAACAACTCTGAGATTTTGTAGCTATTTACAAACGTACGTGATAGGTTTTGAGCCAATAGTTAATTTGACAGAGATGGGCGATTAGCTGGGGACCTGTCATTAACTGACCAAACCATGGAGCTCCGATTGCCTGACCTTCTGAATCATTCAGCTTCCTTACTTTGTTGCGGTCGAAAAGCTCGAACAGCGGTGCATTCGCATCGGCTACTATTTCATTCATCCATGTACAGACCGCTTTTGTATAAGCGGGATGAAACGTTTTGGGATATGGATTTTTCTTTCGGAACAGCACTTCATCAGGCAGAACGCCACGCAACGCTTCCCTCAGCAAACCTTTTTCCTGATTTCCGTGAAATTTCATGCTCCAGGGAATATTCCACGCATATTCCACCAGACGATGATCGCTGAAAGGCACACGTACCTCAAGACTCGCCCCCATACTCATCCGGTCTTTACGCTCAAGAAGGGTCTGCATGAACCAGTTCATATTCAGATAAGCCATCTGTCTATGTTTCACCGCTTTTTTGTCTTCCCCTGCAAGAACCGGCGTTTCATCGATTGTCTCCTGATAGCGCTTCAACATATATGCTTCCATATCCACGCTCTCACTGACATCCGTTCTCACTAGATTCATCCGTTCATCCAGGGAACGGATCCATGGAAACCCTTTCCGCTCCTGATCCTCTTTTCTATAAAACCAGGGATAGCCTCCAAAAATCTCATCGGCACACTCTCCTGACAAAGCGACGGTGACATGAGATTTTATTTTTTCACAGAACCATAACAGTGATGAATCAACATCGGCCATGCCTGGCAGATCTCTTAACGTCACGGCCTGCTTCAGCCTTGATATTAGATCTTCAGGTGTCGCTTCCATCACGTAATGCCGGGTTTGATGCTGGGTTGAAACTTTCTTAATATAAGCTTCATCACGGTCCGGCTGAAAAGCGCTCTTCTTAAAGAATTTATCCTGATCTTTATAATCAATGGAAAAGGTCTGCAGGGCGCCCTTTTGTTCGTTTTTATATTTTTCAGCGGCTACAGCCGTAATGGCACTTGAGTCCACCCCTCCCGATAAGAAAGTGCCCAGGGTTACATCAGACACGAGCTGCCGTTCGGAAGCATCAATAAATAATTCCCGCACGCGCGCTACGGTCTCATCCCACGTATCGGTGTGCTCGGCGCTCTTCACGTTCCAGTAACGCTCAATCGAAAGATTTCCCTTTTCCCAAAACGCCCGGTGACCTGGGCGCAGCTCCTGCAGCGTTTCAAAAATGCCGTGCCCCGGAGTTCTCGAAGGTCCAAGCGTAAGTATCTCCTGAATTCCTTCCGCTCCAACTCTTGGTTCTACATCCGGATGGGCAAGGATGGCTTTCATTTCGGAAGCAAACATCAGACCGTCCTTCTGATGTCGCATAAACAGCGGCTTAACTCCGAGCCGGTCTCTGGCTAGAAACAGACGTTTTCTCTTTTTTTCCCAAATACTGAAAGCGAAAATGCCATTTAATCGCTCCACGCATTCTTTTCCCCACTCCATAAAACTGACGAGGACGACCTCTGTATCCGAATGAGAGCGGAACGTCCAGCCTTTCGCTTTTAATGTATCTCGTACTTCATCCGTATTATATAACTCACCGTTATAGCAAAGCACATACTGTTCGTCATGTGCCTCCCGAACCATTGGCTGCTTCCCGCCGTTCGGGTCTACAACAATTAGACGCTGGTGTCCAAAAGCTGCCGGCCCATCCAGCCACGTTTGATAATCATCTGGACCACGGTGCCGGATGGTATCGGCCATCCTTTCTAAAAGAGGGGCTTTATTCTGCACTTTATTTTTATCATCAATCCAACCCACAATACCGCACATTGAGCTTCACCATCCTTTAAAGTAAGCTGAATCATAAAAAACACATCATAGCTTACTATATGATAGCGACTCCCCGCTTATTAAAAGTTCTGCTTGACAACTCAATTGATAATGATTATCATTATAAGTGATAAAGGATATCTCCCGTTACCCCCCAAGTAGCGGAGCTCATTCTAGGACAGTAGAAAATCCCCCACAAAAAAACGGCAAAGCCTGTACAAGGCTTGCCGCTTTTTTTTATTTAGCAGGAAGTATGCCTGCTCCAAGAAAACCAAAGCCTAAAATAATAGCAATGGCTCCCGCTACTACCAGCTGTGTCCACCAAATAGCAGCTGGTTTCTTTTTCTTATACTTCACACATGCCATTTCCATAGCTGCAATCGTCCATAAGCCAACAAGCACTTTAAAAATGAGCAGCCCGCTATAGTTCGCGTAGCTCGCAAAAAGTGATCCTCCTGAATAAAGAATCAATAAGTAGTCCGCCCGCAGAATCATATGGGAAATTTTTGCCCCTTTATCATTTCCGCTTCGGGCAAATGTTGTAACAAGTCCCACCAAAGCAAATGCGATTACCCATGAGGTAATATGTAGATGTGCCAATGTTCTTCCTCCTTTTACATGAATCTACGGATATAATAGCACGAGTCCGTCAAAATTTCCTACCAATAAGTACCTTGTTAGGGTGAGAATAATAAAACAAACCTGTTATAATAATAAAAGATTGAAATGTAATTGGAGGGATATCATGTCAGTAAACAGTCAAGAAATCATTGATCAAACACAAGAATATGGCGCCAAAAACTATCACCCACTTCCGATCGTTATATCGAAAGCGGAAGGCGTATGGGTAGAGGATCCAGAAGGCAATCGCTACATGGATATGTTAAGCGCTTATTCTGCAGTGAACCAGGGGCACCGCCATCCTAGGATTATTCAAGCATTAAAAGACCAGGCCGACCGTGTCACTTTAACCTCCCGAGCTTTCCATAACGACCAGCTTGGACCGTGGTATGAGAAGATTTGTAAAATTACCAATAAGGAAATGGCTCTTCCAATGAACACAGGAGCTGAAGCCGTTGAAACAGCTGTTAAAGCAGCTAGACGGTGGGCTTATGATGTGAAGAAAGTAGAAGACAATCAAGCTGAAATTATCGCCTGTACCGGCAACTTCCATGGAAGAACCATGACAGCCGTATCTCTTTCCTCAGAGGAAGAATATAAACGCGGATTCGGCCCTACGCTTCCAGGAATTAAGTTGATTCCTTACGGTGATGTGGAGGCTCTCAAAGAAGCTATCACTGAAAACACCGCCGGATTCCTGTTTGAACCGATCCAGGGTGAAGCGGGTATCGTTATCCCTCCAGAAGGATTCTTGAAAGAGGCCTATGAGGTTTGTCAGGAAAACAACGTGCTGTTCATAGCTGATGAAATCCAGGCAGGTCTTGGCCGAAGCGGTAAGATGTTTGCCTGCGACTGGGAAGACGTAAGTCCTGACATGTTAATTCTCGGTAAAGCACTGGGAGGCGGAGTATTCCCTATTTCGTGTGTAGTCGCAAATAAAGAAGTACTGGGTGTATTTAACCCGGGCTCTCACGGCTCTACATTTGGCGGAAATCCATTAGGATGTGCTGTATCTGTAGCTTCACTGGATGTTATTGAAGAAGAAAAACTGGCCGAACGCTCTCTTGAGCTCGGTGAATACATGAAGAAAGAACTGCAGTCAATTGATAATCCGAAGATTAAAGAAGTTCGTGGTAAAGGGTTGTTCATTGGTGTTGAAATGACAGAACCTGCCCGCGGCTACTGTGAAGAATTGAAAGAAAAAGGACTGCTTTGTAAGGAAACGCACGAAAACGTGATTCGTTTCGGTCCTCCTCTTATTATTGAAAAAGAGGATCTTGATTGGGCCATTACTCAAATTAAAGAAGTTCTTAGTCAATAAAACCCACAAGCCTGGAGAGAAAACTTTCTCTCCAGGCTTTTTTACTTCGCTCCATTAGTTCTCCGTCCTGATTTAACAGTTAAAACACTTCCATATAACCCAGGTTCAGTGAAAATATATAGAGTGAGAAAGTAAGATTCCCCTTTCAAACCTTCGCCGCAACTTGTAATTACTTGGATTGCGCCATGCTCTCACTCGATTGGGCTGTGCTCACTCTTGATTGGGCCGTGCCAGCAGTTGCGAGAGCGTATAATCATAAAAAGAGCTACGTTGGCCTGGTTTAATCCAACTTAACTGATAAAAAAAAGCGCCCTTCCATTTAGGAAAAGCGCTCTTTATTTACTCCGCTTTCGTTACGGAATCAATTTTTTTCTGTCCCCAGGGAGCCAGGATAACTTCCACAATCAGATCCTCCCTGTTTTGTTCATATTGCTGACCTGTGCCTTCCTCAATAAAATAACGATCCAAACCAATATCTACCATATACACTCCTCTTTGAGGATCATGCCAGTCGAGACGGGCAGGAAGGACGACCTCCTCCTCGCTGACCTCAGGTTTTTCAGCGGAAGCCTTAACAAGTGTATAAAGATTTTTTTCATCAGGCTCAAGCAGCAAATATATCTTTTCTCCAGAACCTATATCAGCAGAAACATTCCATTTATCCGCAGGAACCATTTCCACCTCATATGATAATGTTACAAAGTCCCCATAAAAAGGGTCCCGTGGATCTACAGGAGCCGTTTTTAAGCGGATGGATTCTCCCCATGTGTCCATAGTATAGTAAGAAATCGACATCAGAATAAGAAACAGAACCTGCAGGCAGACAATGACATAAAACCAAATGCGCTTCATGGCGTTACCTCCCCTTTGCTCACTTGTCTTCGTTTCCTTTCAAGGAAGAAGCTTAAGGCAAACAGCAGGATTCCACCGATAAAAAAGAAAAGAGAGCGGCTCATGAAGTCCCAGGCGAGCTGGAAATAAGCTATAAAGGTCGTAGCCAGAAGAGCAGCTGTCCCCTTGTTTACCCAGCGTGCCACACTCTGCTGATAGCCGGAAGTGAGCCATAGCAAGGAATAAACAAATAGAAGAGCGAGCGACAGCGCATCAGCAAACTCAAAGCGGAACAGCGGCAAGAATAATAATAGGTCAATCCAGTAGTAATTCGTAGAGCTCATGGCAGACCGGACCACAGCTCCGACAAAAAAGACGGCCCATACAATAAAGAAATAGAAAGAGGATTCCGTCTGGACCTCTACAAAACCTTCTCCAAGAAAGAAGACTTGAAAAACTAAAATCAAAAAGACTGAAACGACACTGAACGTTTTGAGCACACGCAGCTTCCCTTTTCCAGCGGCTGCATCATCGAATAAATAAAGGAAGAGGATCAGATTAATGAGCCAGTAATAAGGATAACCACTGCTGAGAACAAGGACGAGACTTTGAATCAAATAACCAGCCCCGAACCATACCGAATAATCCGTCCGCTGTTCCCGCGCTGTAAACCAGCCTAAACCAAGGATGAAGAGTAACCCAGTCCATATATGATACTCCCCAAACGTAACTCCACTGTACACCTGCCCCACCGTAGTTAGAACAGCTGAAGCTATAAAGAAAAGTGTTTCTTTACATAGGAGAAACAATCCAAATGCGGCGATGGACCAAACAAAGAACGGCAGAGCGCTGAATGAAGTAAAATGATACATTTGGCCCGTCAAAAAGATCCCTGCTCCAAATATCATAAGCGCAATAAGCATTAGACTTTCTCCTAAGCGCTTGGAGTGCTTCCTGTAAGTTTGTTCACCCGCAACGTAGAAGGCAAGTAAACTTCCCACTATAATCGCCATTCGAAACACATCCGAGATCGCGGACCAATTGGAAGCGATAAATGTTAGAAATCCGAGGCCTATGAAAATAGCAGCAAAGGTCAGCAGAAGAGGTTTATGCTGCCGGGCCGGGTAACGCTCGAGCAGTTGATCCCTTTGCTCTTCTGATATAATTCGTTCCTCTACCCATTCCTTGCTTTCTTTGATGAGTTCTTCACGTTTCATGGTGTGTCCCCCTCTTATTAAGAAGCCGCTGTCTGCTTACGTTTTAATGGTTGTAACTTTCCGTAAGTTAATGTTCTCCAAAGCCATTCCAGAGGACCGTAACGGTACCTCTTAAGCCATGCCTTACTTGCAAAAATCTGCAGCGAATAAACCACCACTACAATCGTTACACTCATGATCGGCGGCACATCTCCGTAGAGACCAAATCCTACCGAATAAAAAAGAACAAAGCATACGAGCGATTGTAGAATATAATTGGATAGCGACATTCTTCCAATCCACGTTAAGGGATGTAAAAAACTTGCCCCTGATTTTGTCTGGAACAATAATGTAACCGACAACACATAAAATACGGCCGAAGCTGTCCCTCCTACACTGTCCTGCATAATTCCAAACCACGCAGGATTACCATACAAGTAAGGACCTGCCTTAAAAATGAGAAACAGGACGCCTGTAATGGCCCACACTTTTTTTATACTCCCCAAATGAGCAGCCGGCTCGTGAAGCCAGCGCTTGCGGCACACATATAAACCAAATAAAAACATGGGCAGCAGACTGAGAGCTAGGAATGGCAGATTGGCAAGTTGGTTGGAATAGAGCCAGTCAGAAGCATTCTGCTGCCATATTTCGGTTATACTTCCTGTCCCGTAGTTCGCGATAGCTTCATTAATTGCTCCTTGTTCAACAATCCCCTGCAGCCGCCCGCGAATCGAATAAAGGGCAAATGTCATTGGCAGGACAAGAAACGCAAGCATACTATAAGCCACGGCCAAAAGCCCAGTTTTCGTTAGATGGAAAAACGCAAACAAAGTAAGCCCAAGGACTCCATAAGAAAGCAGAATGTCTCCATGCCAGATTAGAAAGGCGTGGATTAAGCCAAAACCAATCAATACTGCTAATCTTTTAAAGATGATTGGGCGATAATCAAGCTTCTTCTCGTCCAGCCTGTCTTTCATCATCTGCATGCCAAACCCGAACATAAAAGAAAATAACGTATAAAAACTTGCTTGAAAAAAGATATCAATAATCGCCTGCACGGTATGACTCAGAGATGAATCCCAGGCCTCGGCGGCTCCCCCGTACAAAAAATAGGGAGCGTTAAAGGCAGGCACATTTACCATGAAGATGCCTAAAATGGCAAGTCCGCGTGCTGCATCAATCCAGTTTAATCGTTCTGATTCACCTAATGGTGACGCCTTTGAATGCATATTTATTCCCCCTGTTAGCTTTATTTTACTTTTATTCTGTTATTTAGACAATTGCGTTTCATAAAATAAAGAAAGGAGTTTTTAAATGCCGGCAAAAGTAGGAGCCGTAAATGTGACGTCCTTATCCAGTTCCAGTATATTCAACATTGGCGACGTGTATAATATGGCCCCACAAGCCTGGGTAAAAACATTTGCTGGCGGCGGGTCATTTAACACGGGGAATGGAATAAAGATTGATATAAACCGCTCTAATACCTATGTCAATGACCAGGAGATGATTGATCAATCGTTAATTAATGATTCTTAGGAGGATGCTTCATGAACATTACTGTCCACCAGTCCATTTGCATTCATGTACTGCGTATCGGCACCGTGGCTAATTCTTCTATTGTGCAAATTGGCAGCTCAGGAGTTATTCAAGCCAAAGCTGACCTATATAATACGGGAGCTTATCAAAGCGCTGCGCCGGCAGCCATGCCGGCAGAAGGTACCGTAGACATTCCTGAAGCAGAAGGTCCTTCCCTCGTTCCACTTTCCATATCATAGTCTTGTTTATTGTGCATAAAGTTAAACAGGGGGTGATCTCATTTGAACAACAATTACCAATCATGGCAGTCATGGGTTCAGCAGGTTATGAAGCACATGGAAAACCAGCAGCAGCTGATCAATCAATTAACTCAGAAAATCGAACAGCTTCAAATGAATGAGAGCCCTAAGACCGTCATTGAAAAAATCGAGTATCATTTTGACCAGTTGAAGATCGATACCCTGGAAGGAACTTTGCAAATTGGACTAACTCCCAATGGAACGGATGCGGCAGATATCGGTGATTACTATGCAAACCAGGGTCAGATGAGTCCTCAACAGGACCCCGTCCTCCACCAATTGCAAAGTTACATGAACACGGACATTCCCCAGTGGATGAATCAATATACCCGCGATCACGATATCCCTGTGACAGATCACCACAAGGAGCAGATTATTGCCGATGTTAGAAAGCAGCTCTCTCAGAGAATCGAACACTATAAGAACCAAAATCCAGATTTGGATGATGCCGGTCTCGTTAATCAGGTGCAAAATGAAATCAGACATTCCATAGCTCAGTATTTTGATTCTTTCCAAGGAGATGGTACCTCATGAATCACATCGTTCACAACTATGGTCTCCACGTGGGACGAATCCGCGTAACGGCGGTCTCCTCCTCCTCTGTCTTCCTGATCGGGGACAATAAAACGATTCGCTTACAATCTTATTTCGATACCCCCCCAGAATCCTTGATCATTGGTCCATATGTACCTATGGAAACGGACGGAGAAGCTGTGGTTATTGAGGATGGTGATAATGTATAACCGCATGGTTTACGTCGATGAAATTGACATTACCTCTGCCCTGATCGCCTCTCATATTTCGATCGGAGATGTGCACCGTGCCTCTCCCTGGTCGAAAGTGCTGGCTGTACAAAAAGAAGGCTCTGAATTTATTTCCGATACGTTCAACTTTGAAGATTTTCCCGTATTCTCCGTACAGCCCACCACCCCTCTACCTCCGATTACCGTTCCTACCTACAACTATCAGAATCAGGCGATCTATGTAAATGATATCCATGTTACCGGTGTCTCCACTGCCGGAATCGTGCAAGTTGGAGGTATTGACCATATTGATGCCGTGTCGAGAACAAAACATATCCGCCTCTTAAGTGAAGAACAATAGATCCTGGTTTCGCATAGGTTGTAACTATATCGTCGAATCGAACTAATAATAAGAAGGAGGCGATCATAAATGCCGGCCATAGTCGGTCCCATCAGTATAAACAGTGTCGGCGGCGGGGTCGTAAACTTCGGGGATTCCTTCTATCTTTCACCAAAGAGTACTTCAAAGACAAACGCGGGCTCAGGTGCTCTTAACACAGGAAACTGGATTGTCACCAACAACGGTCTCAGTTCTACGAATCCTTTTGATCCTGATGTTAACGACCAGAATGTTACCGCTAATGCTTAAGCCGCTTTATTTTGAGTTAAACTAATAGTGTATAAACGTATCGAAGAAGCTCAAAGTATTTTATAACTTTGAGCTTCTTACATAATAGGTGTCCATTTCCTTATTTTTGAAGGTTTTAGGAAGGATGACCCGGGGAATTAACCATGAAAGCGCAAGATGGAGGTTATGAAGATGAAGGAATGCACACTGAGCAATAGAATTCACTGCAGAACAGAATACGCTGCATTAAAAAGAGTGCTGGTTGCAAAACCATCCTTTATGAAAATATCGACGGTTATTAATGAAACGCAAAAACATTATGAAGACGTCAATATCGATATTCCGCGTGCGCTTGATCAACACGACACATTTGTTCATGTGCTGAAAGAGCATGGTGCTGAAGTGGTGGAACTTTCCGCTCATCCTGAATTACACGAGCAAGTCTTTACGAGAGACATTGCGTTTGTCATTCATGACCAACTCTTCGTGGCTTCCATGAATGAAGAAGTGCGGTTAGAAGAAACTTCACTGTTGAAAGAGTGGCTTTATGAAAATTCAATTCCTTTCCAGGAACCGTTTCCTTCTTCCATCGAGGGAGGGGACGTATTAATTGATGGAAAGACGATCTGGATTGGAATAAGCGGGCGTACGTCCCAGAAATCCATAGAAACGTTACGAGAACAACTCCCTTCCTATACGATTGAACCGCTGGATCTTGAGGATGATATTCTGCATCTGGATTGTGTTTTTAATATTATTAGTGATCATACAGCTCTCGTTTATCCTCCTGCTTTTACTGATAGTGGGCTCGATAAGCTTCAGTCCCGATTCCAGCTGATTCCGGTAACCCGGGAAGAGCAATTCCATATGGGGCCCAATGTTCTTTCTATTGAGGAAGGCAAGCTGATTAGTCTTCCCCAGAATCAACGATTGAACGATGAACTGCATTCAAAGGGTTTTCAAGTCATTCCCATAGATTTCTCTGAAATTATAAAATCAGGCGGATCCTTCCGCTGCTGTACCCTTCCACTACTACGATCATCTGATTAAAAATAAGACAACCCATGACTAAATCTACAGATTATTTCGTTTATATAACCACAGATCTACGTGGTAATTAAAAGACAAGCTCCCGTTTGTTGAACCATCATTAAATGAAAAAATCTATTAGCAAAAGCGGAAGGACTGGTTGGTCCTTCCACTTTTTTCACCTGAAGAAATGATCTCGTTGGTTTTTCAGTTACACCATTCTATTAATAGTAGTTCTCCGCATGGGCATTCTTTTGAGTTGAAAGACCAGATTTTCTTGATCAGCCATGATGCGCTTCAAGGGTCATAGACTTCAGGTTGTACAGGGTCCCCGAGACCCCTTCTGAATTCAAGTATTCCAGCTCTTCTATGAATATTCGACTGGTAAACACGGTTTCCCCATAATCACAAAAGATTTCCAGACTGGAAGAATCGATAAACATACGAATGTGGTGGCTTTCTTTATATTTCCTCAAGGCATACCGCTTCGTTCCATAGGTTTCGGCAAACGTATGAGTCATGTGGGAACGATCCAAGCAATATTCCTCCCCATTCGATGAGAAGGTAACAGATTCACCTTTACGATTGCTGAAAGTTAGACTAAAGTCTGGCTCCACGGATACCTCCAGCTCAAACGCCCGGGAGCTTAAACCATGTTCCTGTTCCAATGTTGCTGCATCCAGACGTAATTTCTTCAGTTCCTCCAGAGGCTGTTGAACGAGGCGGTTATTTTGAAGGGTAATCTCCCGTGGAATCGTCAGCATGTGTGCCCACATATTCTCATCCGTGGGGTAATCACTTTTTGAGTTACCGAGCCATCCTATTAATATCCTTCTTCCCCGTTCATCCTCATACGTTTGAGGAGCATAAAAGTCGAAGCCTTTATCAAGTTCAATATACTGTTTTCCTTCATAATGAAGCTTCTGAACATCAAGCGGATCACTGAGCACATAAGCGACGGAAAACACATTATTGAAGTTATATTTATCGGTTTCTAACTCTCCCTGAGGAGAAAAGATGAACACCCCGCGCCCGTCCTGCTCAAAGTAGTTGGGGCATTCCCACATATATCCGGCATCCGGAAGATCTGTGGTCACTTTTCCTTGGAAAGATAGCTGGTGCATACTTTCTCCTTGATAAAGAGCCAGCGCCCCCTCCCCTTCTTTGGTTTCGCCACCTACCAGCATATAGTAAATATTTTCTCGTTTAAAAACGACAGGATCACGAAAGTTATGGGTGAATCCTGGAGCAGGTTCATCAGTGATAGGACTACCTTTTGTAATATTCAAATGCTTATCCATCGAGGCATACACTTGACTTGGATTCGGTATCCTTTCTTCTGTGACGTGGTTTCCTGTATAGAAAAGGTGCAGCATACCTCCTTCTGCAAAGGCCGCTCCAGAAAAGCATCCATGAGAATCAAACTCACAATCAGGATAAAGAGCGATGCCGTGATCCTCAAAATGAACGAAATCTTCTGTAGATACGTGATACCAGTGCTTAAGGCCATGAACAGGCCCGAGGGGAAACCATTGATAAAAGATGTGATGTTTCCCGTTGAAATATGATAACCCGTTCGGGTCGTTTAGTAATCCATGATGAGGAGCCACATGGTAGGTAGGATAGTAAGGATCCTGTTTGGTTTTGCTTTCAATCATATGCAAATACTGTGTAGATACATCCGTCAGCGATAAGAATCGGTTTTGACGGTTAGAAAAGTCTATAAGCTGCGTCATAAAGGGCTCCTTTCTTTTTCCTATTTAATGGTTTGTAAACAGGATGGCATGCACAATTATCCATACATGATAAAGGGTGAGCAGGGAAATTCATCTTTCCCCGACTCCCCTGTTTTAGAGTGTAGTCAGCGTGACTCACACTTAAATTTAGTAAAATGACTAGTGACTTATAAATTAACCGTGTTTCACATCATAGTTCATCTCTGGCTGTTCCACTTCTTCCTCCTGCTTTTCACGATAAACGAAGAATGTGACGAGGAAGGATACAGCTAATGCAACAAGAATAACTAAAATATATTGAAAGAAACCGCCTCCAATGTACAACAGAAGTCCTGGAAGCATCGTTGAGCCTGTTCCCGCAGCGGCAATTCCCAGAATCGAAGCCAGACCGCCGCCGACAGCTCCTCCTAAACATCCGAAGAAAAACGGTTTTACTTTCGGCAGGTTAATCGCGAACATGACAGGCTCCGTGATCCCTAAGAATGCTGGAATGACAGAACCGAACATATTGGATCGTTTAATCCGGTTTTTCTGCTGAAGGACAACAGCAAGTGCCGCACCAGCCTGCCCGGCAATGGCCGCGGTACCTATCGGGTTGATCAAGTCATAGCCTGTCTCGGCAACCATCTTCACGGTAATGGGTACAATGGTGTGGTGCATACCCGTGATGGCTAAGAACTGGATGGCGCCTCCGTAAATAAACCCGCCTAATCCAAAGGGTAGTTCGAAAAAGTACATAATGCCTGAAGTCATTAGATTTTCAATTCCTAAAATCAGCGGGCCGACCATAACCAGACCTAGAATCAGCGAGAAGAGTAAGGTGACAAACGGTGTTAATATTAAATCCAGTACTTCCGGAATATATTTTCGCGCGCTCTTTTCAATTTTAGCGGCTAACCAGCCCATAAATACAGCTGGGAGAATGGAACTTTGCATTCCTGTGATCGGAATATCGAAACCTAACAATGGCAGCAGGAGCGGTTCGGCCTCTCCAAAAGATACGGCCCATTTATCAGGAAGCTGAGGGGCAACAAGCATTAAACCGAGGGCTACACCGATAACCGGAGATCCTCCGAATTTTTTCATAGCCGACCAGGTCACTAATACAGGAATAAAGGTAAAGGCCGTGTCGGTTAGAACCTGTGATAATTTCAAAATCGTACCGGACATTTCCATTCCAAACCCGTTAATTAATAATCCGCGTAAGCCCATTAAAAGACCCGTAGCGATCAGTACAGGAATAACGGGAATGAAGATATCAGCGAAAGTTTTGGTCAGCTGCTGCATTTTCCCTTTATTCGAAGTGTTTTCTTCTTCTTCCTTTTCTCCTTGAGATTCAGCGATGCCTTTCTTTTCAAATTCAGCAAATACTTTATTTACAAAACCTGTCCCCAAAATAACCTGGTGCTGGCCGCTCTGAAAAAAGTAACCATTCACCCCTTTAACGGAATCAAAAGCCTGTTTATTCATTTTCTTATCATCGTGCAATTCTACGCGTAACCTGGTGGCACAATGGGACACCTTATAAATGTTTTCACGTCCGCCAAAAGCTTCCAGTACGGCATCGGCAACTGCTTTAGGGTTTCTAGCCATTCCATTCCCCTCCTATGAATCATTCTACAAAGTGGAAACGTTTCCACTTTAGGGTAAAAAAATAAATCGCCGTTTATTGGCTATTCAAAAACTGGAGTCATAAGTGGAAACGTTTCCACTTTTCGCTTTAAAGAAAAGCGACTCTAGAAATCGCTTTCTTTGATACATCAAATGTTATCGCTTTCAGCATCATATGTCAATACTTTTTTGTACTATTTCCAGCAAAAAATTCGACCGGCAGAATGATCTTTCCTTCCCCAGGTTCATCCTGAATGATTTGCATCAGGGCTTGTGTTGCTTTCTCCGCCATAAGCGGCACAGGCTGTTTGATCGTGGAGAAGGTTAACTCTTCCTCTTTACTCGGCGTCACGCCGTCATAACCAATCACCTGTACATCTTCAGGAACTTTTTTACCTTGAGCTTTCAATTCTTCAATGATAATTCTCGCCCATTTATCGTTCATTGCAAAAACGCCATCTACTTCAGGATACTCCTCAAAAAACTGGCGGACACTCCATGCAATATCATGGACAGGTTCTTCCAACTCGAGAATACGATGCGGAAAGTGATGCTTTTTCACTTCATTTTCAAATCCCTGACGACGTCTCATGGATTCATTTTTAATACTGGAGAGACTGCCGAGAAAAGCAATTTCTTTACAATCCCGCTTCATCAATTCTTCTGCAGCTATACGGCCGCCGCTTTCATTATCACTCGTTACATACACTACATCCTCCGTAAAGTGACGGTCGATGCTCACAATCGGCAGGTCGCTTGATATATATTGGTCCAGGTCGTAGCTGTACGTAATGGCAACCAGTCCATCTATTTTGTTTTTCTCTAACATGGAAATATAATTAATCTCTTTATCTACATCACTTTGTGAATTACAAAGAATCATTTTATAGCCGTTCTCTGAAAGTTTCTTCTCCAGATGATAAGCAAAATTTGAAAAGAAAGGATGCCAAATCGTAGGCACAATGAGTGCAACTGATTGAGACTGCTGCATTTTAAAGTTCCGCGCAACTTCATTCGGCTTATATTTTAAAGTTTCAATCGCCCTTTCTACTTTCAAGCGGGTAGCTTCTTTAACAGGTCCATTTTTATTCAGAACTCTAGAAACGGTACCTAGCCCTACACCAGCTTCCCTGGCTACGTCTTTCATATTAACCAAGAACTCCACCTACTTTAACACTTAATTATTATGGTTTATTGTATCATATCTCTCTTCTCGCGCGTTGATCTCCCGCTCTTGTAAAGCAGGATTTTAAAAACGGGGTCTCATTTTTGATAATTTGAATAAGCTTATTTGGGGAGTTATTTTATGAAAGGAGCCTGCCCATGTATAATTATGACCCTTATGATCAATTGGCGTGGAACGCTGCCAAGTACGATATGCTGTCGAATTATTATAAGTATTCTGATCCTCAGAAGCACATCTATTATTACCAAAGACATTTGGAATGTATGCAGCGCTGGATCATGATGCAAGAACGCGGCGAAAACTCCGGTATGATGGGGATGAACGGTGAGGCGAAGGTCCGCGTCCTCCACGCATCGCCGGATGCTCCTGCCGTGGATGTGTATGTGAATGGCCAGAAGGTTCTCGAAGGGGTTAAGTATAAGCAGCAAAGTGAATATCTAAGCGTACCAGCAGGCCAGTATCGGATCGACATTTACCCAGCTGGAGAAACTAATCAGCCCGTCTTATCACAAAACGTCTCGGTCGAAGCAGGTAATATGTACACGGTTGCGGCTGCCGGCAGGCTGAACAACCTGCGGCTGATCGCCGTCGCAGATAATGACAGTATCTCATCTGGAAATGCCAAGGTCCGCTTCTGGCACTTATCACCTAATGCTCCGAACGTTGATATTGCGGTCCAGGGCGGAGATGTGCTCTTCCGTAATGTACCGTTCGGAAAAGCTACCCGTTACTTGACCCTGTCGCCGACGACCGCTAATCTCGAAGTCCGCGTGGCAGGAACAAATCAGACAGCCTTAACTGTGCCAAACGTAACCTTAAATCCTAATCAGGCTTATACAGCTGTTGCCGTTGGATTAGCTGGTGACGAGCCTCCGCTTGAAGCTATTTTTCTTCAGCCTTAATAAAAAACATGCAGCGATTCCTCAGGTTTCGCTGCATGTTTTTTATTGTTCTTATAAGCGAGTCCCCCACCCCAGCAGAGCACAATTATTTTAAAAAAAGACTCTATTAAAGCATATTGTTGACTTTCCATAAAAGGCTTATTACACAATAGGGCCGGTTACTGTAAGACTCGATTTCGAGATATAAGGTTAGAGTGAAGGTCCTGCGGGGGACGATTCCGCTTTCCGGCCCTGCACGACGCAGGGTCGTTCGACGTTGCCACAGGACGTGGCGGTCTTAGTCGAACTTCCTATATGTGGTAAGC
>NZ_JAIVAL010000005.1 GCF_020171985.1 Halobacillus halophilus | reverse complement strand
CTCACATTTTCCGTGAGATAACGGTGTACAGCCAAGTGTTTTTCTTGGGAAGTAAGTTTGGGCATATGGTGGATCCCTCCTAGGTTTCGTGAGGTGTCCAACATTTGGGGGTCATTACATTAAGCCCGAGGAAGCTCAGCACATATAAGAAGTTCGACTAAGACCGCCACATCCTGTGGCAACGTCGAACGACCCTGCGTCGTGCAGGGCCGAAAAGCTAAATCGTCCCCCGCAGGACCAAATTTTCACAAAAATCTCGAAATCAAGTCTTCAAGTAACGGGAGCTTTAGTGTGAAACTAACAAGGTGTTTTGAGTGGATGAAAAGGAGGATTAACTAATGGTGGAAGTCATGATCATTCGTCCAGAGCAGGAAGTAGGAATGGGATGCTGCGGAGGGATTTGCAGTGACCGTGATGGATTAATTCATATGAAGGACGAATTCAAACATCATGAAGAGGACAGGGAAGCCTTAGGAAGACTATACCAGGAAACAGAACGTGAATATGGCGACCTTGTGCAGATTACATTTCTCGACCCTCGAAATATGCTGGCTATCTTCCTCTATTTTTTAAAACAAGTGAAGGAGAGGCACATCTCTCTTGTAAAAGCCGGAAAGTACATTCTGTTCCACTTGAAATATAATGCTATTTTTATAAATGGAAAACTCGTAGAAAATCATGAAGCCTACAAGCGCGAACTTCAAGCTGAAACCGGAGGGTAATGAATGGATAAAAAATTCTCATTAAAGAATCTTATTGAATGGTACGATGAAGTGCTTAGCCTTCCTCATAAGCAGGAAATTGCCAGAGAACTGAGAGATGAAGATGACTTATTTATGCTGCTCGTTTATTCAGACATGCTTGGGATCCCGAACCCAGCTTTTTATTATACGTTGGAACTATACCCTTACATTATCGACAAATTCCATGACTGGCATTTGCGGATGGGAATGGAGAAATCCCCGCTCGATGGAATCCGCTGCTGCTGAGAGAGAAAAGAAAGGGGAGATAATCTATGAATCACCTACAGGGGAATAAAATCGTATTTGTCGGTGGTAAAGGAGGCGTCGGTAAATCTACGTCCTCGGCTGCTATGGCAGCTGCATTTGCCAAAGAAGGGTATCAAACGCTAGTGGTTTCTACAGACCCTGCTCACAATCTCGGTGATATTTTCCACGAAAATCTGGAGCATGAGAAAACAAAACTTGCCGCTAATCTGTGGGGAATGGAAGTGGATGCGGAACAGGAATCAAAGCGCTATATTCAAGAGGTAAAAGAAAATCTGGAAGGGCTGGTCAAATCCAAAATGGTGGAGGAAGTGCATCGTCAGATCGACATGGCTAGTGCTTCGCCAGGAGCAGATGAAGCGGCCTTGTTCGACCGGTTGATTTCAATCATTCTAGATGAAGCACCGAACTTTGATAAAATCGTGTTTGATACGGCTCCTACTGGCCATACAGTCCGATTGCTTTCCCTGCCCGAGTTGATGTCTGTCTGGATCGACGGGATGCTCGAACGCCGGCGAAAAACAAATCAAAACTATACCGAACTGCTTAATGACGGCGAACCCGTAGAGGATCCGATTTTTACTATTTTACAAAAACGAAAAGAAAAATTTGCAGCGGTACGTGAAATCATTCTCGACGAGAAGCAGACGGGTTTCATTTTTGTGCTGATCCCAGAGCGACTGCCTATATTAGAAACAAAGCAGGCGATCAAACAGCTTGCCCAGTATGATCTTCCCATTCGGACACTAATTATAAATAAAGTACTTCCCTCACACGCTGATGGAACGTTCTTAGAACGGAGGAGACAACAGGAACAGACCTATTTGAAACAGATCACAGAAAGTTTCTCAGAGCAGGAATTAGTAGAAGTACCTTTATTCGAAGAAGATGTATCGGATATGGACAAGCTTATGGCGTTTGCCGATCATTTACGAAAAGCTGTCGTCGGAAGCTGAATCTATGTTTACTATAGAGCCCTGAAAAGTTTAACAAACTTTTCAGGGTTATTTTAATATAACAAAAACCACTATTTTCCCGTTTAATCCATAAAGTAGGGTGGGAATTGTCTAATAAGAAACAAATTCTACTAAGAGGTGAAAAACTATGTTTTTGAATGCTACTAGTTTAGAGAAACTGACACTCGTAGCGCAAGATGGAGAAATGGGAAAAATTAAAGATTTATATTTTGATGATGAGAATTATACAATCCGTTATTTGACCATTGCATCTGAAAAATGGTTTCCAGATCAAATCATCTACTTATCACCTTCAGCAATAAGCCGAATTGATTTCGATAAAAAAGTTATTGAAGTCAATCACACTCGCGAAGACTTGCGGGAAGGGGCTGGCTTACGCGATGAGAAAGAAATGGATCCAGAAAAAGAAGCTGAGTTTGCTGATCGTTTCAACTGGAGTCAGTACTGGGCAGGCGAAAGTGTCTGGGGTGAGCAGGATACACCGCTAGATTCTGATTCAGAAGCAGCGAGCCAGCAAACCGCGGTCAGTACTCCCGATCGCTCTGATCATTTAAGAAGTGTCAACCACATGAAAGGCGTCTTCAGTCACGCGGATGTATTCGCGGAAGAAGAACATGCCGGTTATATTACAGATGTTTTAATAGAAGAAGAAACGTGGATCATCCGTTATTTCGTAGTTAGTACAGGCAGTTGGTCTACCCATGCATTTACGCTAATTTCCCCGGATTGGATTGAGGAAGCAAAATGGAGCGAGGATCAAATCCGTATATCCTTAACTCTAGATGGCATTGAAAAAGGACCGCTTTACCAAAAAAATAAAGCGGTTACTCGGAGTTTTGAAGAAGATTTGTATCAGAGTTACGGGAAACCGGCCTATTGGAAATAAAAGAAAAGAGTGGAAATGGTTTGATCCTATGTGGAAGTGGGAACACCTGCTAGTACGCTTGATATATTGAAATAATAGTTAGATAGATTAGCCCGAAGAAGCGAAATTTGATTCGGCATTGTGGAGTTACCATAAAACAAGGTGGTAAAGATTGTGGTTGGAGCACGTTGATGCTCCAACCCATTAATCGTTATAATTTTCTTAACAGATGAAATTGTTTGAATTCCATCGAAAACAAACTCCACATAAGCAAGAAATAGAGGATTGAAGGAGTGTGGTGGTCTTGGAAGCCATAAGTAAGAATTTTTTCTTATACCTCTCAAACAACAAGGTATTAGACCGCTTAGCAAAACGATATGGATCAAGATTTGGGGCTGACAAGATTGTAGGCGGGGAGAAATTCTCGCAGGCAATTCCATTGATTGAGCAGCTTAACGAGGAAGGATTGGAAGTTACGGTGGACCACCTGGGTGAGTTCGTCAATTCCGAAGTGGAAGCTAAAGAGCGAAAGCAGGAATGTATCGAAACCATCCAGTCCATTGCTCATAATCAATTGAACTCTGAAGTTTCCTTGAAGTTAACCTCACTGGGAATGGATATCAGTGAAGAGCTTGTTAAGGAAAACATGGAGGATATTCTGGAAGTAGCCAAGAAAAACGGCGTAACGGTAACGATTGATATGGAAGACTCTTCAAGGTGCCAGGCCACCCTAGATATGTATAAAACCTTGAAGGCAAAATATGATAATCTCGGAACCGTGCTTCAATCGTATCTTTACTGTACAGAGGAAGATTTAAACGAACTTCAACCTTATGACCCTTACCTTCGTTTAGTGAAAGGTGCTTACAAGGAATCAGGAAAAGTAGCATTCACGGAGAAGGAATCAGTAGATGAAAACTTAAAAAAGTTGATTAAGACGAATCTCCTGAATGGTCACTACACAGCTGTCGGAAGTCATGATGATGCGATCATCGACTATACGAAGAAATTAGCTGAAGAACATGGTATTTCCAGAGATCAATTTGAGTTTCAAATGCTGTACGGCATGCGAAACCAGCTGCAAAAAGATTTGAAAGATGAAGGGTACACCGTTCGAGTCTATCTTCCTTATGGAGAAGACTGGTATGGATACTTTATGAGGCGCTTAGCAGAAAGGCCAGCCAACATAGCCTTTGCTATAAAAGGAATCTTTAGTAAATAATTTAATTTTTTGAAGGGAGTTTTTATCATGGTCACACCATACAAACACGAACCATTCACAGATTTTTCAAAAGAGGAAAACGTGAAAGCATTTGAAGAGGCATTAAAACAAGTAAAAGAAGAACTAGGTCAAAAACATGACTTATTAGTAGATGGGGAGCGCATTCGTACGGATGATCAAATTGAATCCACTAACCCAGCTAATACAAAGCAGCTTGTAGGATCTGTCTCTAAAGCAAACCAGGACATTGCTGAAAAAGCGGTACAGTCCGCATCTAAAGCTTTTGAAAGCTGGAGAAAATGGTCTGAGCGTGCTCGTGCTGAATTACTATTCCGTGCAGCGAGCATTATTCGCCGCCGTAAGCATGAATTCTCTGCATACTTAGTTTACGAAGTAGGTAAGCCTTGGAAAGAAGCCGATGCTGATACTGCTGAAGCGATTGATTTCCTTGAATACTACGGTCGTCAAATGATCGAATTGAAAGACGGTAAACCAGTAGAGAGCCGTCCAGGCGAGCAAAACCGTTACATTTATACTTCTACTGGTGTAGCTGTTGTAATTCCACCATGGAACCTTGCTTTTGCGATTATGGCAGGTACAACGGTAGCTCCACTTGTAACCGGAAGCACAGTAGTCATGAAACCGGCTAGTAACAGCCCGGTAATCGCTGCTAAATTCGTAGAAGTACTGGAAGAAGCAGGTCTTCCAAAAGGCGTATTAAACTATGTACCAGGAAGCGGTAAAGACGTTGGGGACTATCTTGTCGATCACCCGAAAACGGCATTAATTTCCTTCACTGGTTCCCGTGACGTAGGTACACGTATTATCAAGCGTGCAGCAGAGCTTCAAGCTGGTCAGAACCACTTGAAACAAGTTATCGCTGAGATGGGCGGTAAAGATACCGTAGTTGTCGATAACCAGGCGAACCTGGAAACGGCAGCAGATGCCATTATCACGTCAGCGTTCGGTTTCTCCGGACAGAAATGTTCATCTGGTTCTCGTGCTGTAGTCCATCAGGACGTGTACGATGAACTGCTGGATATGGTTGTTAAACGCACGAAAGAATTAACCGTAGGAAATGCTTCTGAAGGTAATGTATATATGGGACCTGTTGTGGATCAGGCTGCTTATGATAAGATCATGGGCTATATGGAAGTAGGTAAAGAAGAAGGTCGTTTAATGACCGGCGGTAAAGGTGATGATTCGAAAGGTTATTTCATCGATCCTACCGTATTCGCTGACCTTGCACCAAATTCCCGTATGCAGCAGGAAGAAATCTTCGGACCAGTGGTCTGCTTTACAAAAGCAGCAGACTTTGACGAAGCCATCGACATTGCTAACAACACGGAATATGGTCTGACAGGCGCGGTTATTTCTGACAATCGTCAGCACTTGGAAAAAGCGAAAGAAGATTTCCACGTAGGTAACTTGTACTTCAACCGTAACTGTACAGGTGCAATTGTCGGTTACCAGCCATTTGGCGGCTTCAAGATGTCTGGTACGGACTCTAAAGCCGGCGGCCCAGATTATCTAGCGCTTCATATGCTAGCGAAGACAATTTCAGAAAAATTTTAAATTAAATAATACACTAAAGCTCTCCCAATTTGGGAGAGCTTTTTTTCTTTTGCTTTAGCTTTCCTGTGGAAATCGCTATAATGGAGATTAAATAAGTGAAACCATTCTACTTGGAAAGGTAAGGATTCAGATGGAAATTAACGAGTTAATTCTTCAAGTAGAGGATATCCATAAAGCAACCGAGCTGATCAGTTCCAAGCTTCGCAAGCCTGTCATCATCGAAAATAAAAATTTCGAATTGATTTCTTACAGTTCTTCGATTGAGGAATTTGATCTTACTCAGCAAAAGACGATTCTCTCCAAAAAATGCCCCCTTTTCATAATTGATCGATTAAAAAAAGAGGGGATTGTACAAAGACTGGAGAAGCGGCAGGACCCAATCCGGATTCAGCCAATTGAGGAGCTGGGTTTTCACCAGCGTATTGTTATATCCGCCAAACATTTAGGATACACAATGGGATACATTTGGGTGCAGGAATCTGATGAACTGCTCACCACGGAAGAACTGACGTTTTTGGAAGAGGTGACGCCTCATCTTGGTAAATTAATCTATGATGTTTATGAGCGGATGAATGCGAAGGAAGGCAGGAGAGAGGATCTCCTATGGAAACTTCTCCACCATGAATACGACAGTGAAAGCCAGTTTCGTCATGATGCTACGCTTGCTAAGCTTACAATCCCGGACCGTTTTTCGGTGGTCGTTTTTTCAGTTACGGCTCCCCGGTATAAGTACATGCTGGACTATCTGCAGAAAGCTATTCAGGACTTCTCCTTAAGAAAAAGTGTTCATTTTCTAAAGACCGAATTCCAGATGATTCTTGTCGTTCACGGTGTTCAACAGGAGGAGTTTTCCTCACGTAACCTGGCCAGGTTCTTGATTGATGAGATCAAAGAGCATAGTGAGGAAGATGAATTCTACAACTTTCTTATTGGAGTGGGGAAAGAATATACCATCCTCGCCAATATGCGAAAGAGTTTTTTGGAGGCCCTGGAGGTCATCGAGATTGCGAACTTCATTACCCCTCGGCCAGAAACGATGCCCAGAGAATTTTCCAAGCTTGGAATCTACCGTTATTTAGCGGCCTTATATGAAAAAAACAGCTCTGAAGATTACTACAGCGATGATTTGTTGACGCTTATCCAGAATGATAAAGAGAAACAGACGGACCTTCTGCGTACACTTGAGGTCTATCTTGCGAACAATGGAAAAGGTAAGCAGACTGCTAACGAGTTGTTTATACATCCGAATACCCTTAATTACAGAATTAAACAAATTCAAGAGCTGACCAATATTGATTTTAACGATTTTAATGTAAAAACCTATTTATACACAGAGCTTTTACTGCTCAACAATGTGGAAGCTTATTACCAGAGGTACAAAGAAGCGCTATAAACGAAGACATTTCATACCATCATTGTGTAGAAGCAATGATGGTATTTTTATGTTGTGTAAGGTTTTGGTGAACGCAAAAAGTGCCGGGCTTACTTTTACGTAAACCCGACACTTTCAATGTTCCTTTATTTCTTATTAACAGAAGCGTCATGAATAGAATCTACAGCACTTTTCAGGGATGCATTAAATTCTTCTTCAGACTGATTAGCATTTAAATCAGCAATCAGCGCTCTGGAGAAACTTGCAATAAGGCCATGATTTTCTTTCAGTTTTTCATTCGCTTCATCGCGGGAATAACCGCCTGACAGAGCGACAACACGAAGTACGCGTGGATGGTCAATCAATTCTTTGTATGTGTTAGCTTTCGTTGGGATGGAAAGCTTCAGCATAACATTTTGATCTTCACGCAATTCATTCAACTGTTTAAGGATTTCATCCTTTAGGATTTCTTCGGATTTTTCTTTATCCTTACTGTGAATGTTAACTTCCGGTTCGATAATAGGGACTAAATCATAGTCCAGAATCTGTTTACCGATCTCAAATTGCTGCTCTACAACAGCCTTGATACCGATTGTATTCGGTTCGTGGATGACAGAACGCATTTTTGTACCGAAAATATTGCGTTCATTAGCACGGCTCAGCGTGTCATCTAAATCATGAATAGGCTTCATAAGCTGAACGCCAGTTTCCTGCTCGGCAAGTCCCTTATCTACTTTTAAGAAAGGTACAATACCTTTGTCGGACAGGTAATCCGCCGTGTACTTGCCTTCAATTTCGCGGTCCATCGTTTGTTCAAACAGGATGACACCTAGAATTTGATCGGCATTGAAGGATGGTGAAGTAATAAGTCGGGTACGCATCTGGTGAACCAGATCGAACATTTCGTCCTCATTTGAATAAGAATCTTCCGGTACACCGTAGTCTGCTAATGCCTTTGGCGTACTGCCTCCGCTCTGGTCAAGCGCAGCGATGAAACCTTCCCCGTTCTTAATCTTGTCAAAATGACTGTTGTTCATGTTATCCACTCCTTTTCTGATTCTTTCTCAAAATGACTTCCTTATACAGTCTTCCCATTATTCCAAGTAACCTAACACCAAATGTGGTTCAGGAAGAAGAAATGTCACTCTCTCCATTATGATGGATAATAAAACAAGCGTCCAGGCTGAGTTTCCTGAACGGTTGCTGAAGTTTTTGAATAGAAGCAGAAGCAGCTTGAATAGCGGTTTTATAAATATACTTAAGCTCCCTGGCAGTTTTTTTAATAGGTATTTACCGAATACTTGACTTCGCAGCTTAATCCGCTTTTTTAAGAGCTGGTATCTATTCAATTATTTTTCAATGATGACATAACCATAAGGAGCTACGACTACTCCATCATTTTGAGCGGTTGAATAATGGTCGCTTCCCATAATTTTTCTTGCAGAAACCTTAGCTGTTTTAGATTGCTCCGAAGGATTGATGAAGAATTGAAGTGTTTGTTCCTTAGAACGTTTTTCATAAGCAAGCAGTTCTTCACCGTAATCTACAAATTGGAAGCTTCCCCCGCTGCCAAACGCTGGTTCTGTTTTGCGCAATGAAATCATGTTCTGAAGAAAAGCGAACATCTCCAGATCTTGTTCATTTTCCTCCCATATCATACATTTCCGGCAGTCAGGATCCTCTCCACCGGTCATGCCCACCTCATCTCCATAGTAGATGCAAGGAGTTCCTTCGTAAGACATTTGGAACAAGTACATGAGTTTTGCGGTTGGTTTATGCTCTTCAGCATAGGTTAGAACCCGCGGTGTATCGTGACTGCCAAGAAGGTTGAAGGAGACCTCATTCACGGGAACTGGATACATATGCTGAACGTGAACAAGCTGATGCTTAAAGCGGGTAAGGCTTATGGTACGTTTAGCGAAGAAGTGAATGACGGCATTGGTAAAGGGATAATTCATCACAGCGTCAAATTGATCCCCCTGAAGCCAGGGCATGGAGTCATGCCAGATCTCACCCAGGATATAGGCATCAGGCTTAATTTCTTTGACGGTGCGGCGGAATTCCCTCCAGAAGGAATGATCTACTTCATTGGCTACATCCAGTCTCCAGCCATCAATATCAAATTCCTCAATCCAGTATCGGGCAACCTCCAGCAGATACTGCTTTACTTCAGGATTCTCAGTATTCAGCTTGGGCATATACGATTCAAAAGCAAAGGCATCGTAATTCGGTGCAGGGGAAGGGCTCACTTTGTCTTCCCACAGGTGGAACCACTCAGAATAGGGAGAGTTCTTTCCGCGCTTCAATACGTCTTGAAAAGGTGCAAAATAAAAGCCGCTATGATTAAAGACTGCATCAAGCATCACGCGGATGCCTCTTTCATGACAAGCCTTTACCAGCTTGCGGAAAGTCTCTTTATCTCCAAATTGTGGATCAATTTCCATATAGTCGGTTGTATCGTATTTATGATTGGAATGAGCTTTGAAAATCGGAGTAAAGTAGATCCCGGTTATTCCGAGTTGCGTAAGGTAATCCAGGTGATCGATTACACCCTGGAAGTCTCCGCCAAAAAAACTATCCTGTTCCGGTTTTTTACTTCCCCAGGGTAAGGTCCCTTCTGGATTGAGGGAAGGATCTCCATTCCCAAACCTTTCCGGAAAAATCTGATACCAGATCGTATCTTTCACCCAACTAGGAGCCTTGAACACATCAGCCGAATTTAAAAAAGGAAAGCAAAAGTGGTAATCGATTTCATCGAGAGGGACTTCACTAAAGAATCCTTTTTCCGTAAATACAGCTGTTTCTATTTCGTTTTCGAGCCTGAATGAGTAGCGTAGTCGTCGATATGGGGGTTGTAAGGAGGTGAACCAGTAATCAAATAAATCGTCACTCCCGGTTCTTTCCATTGGCTTTTCTTCTGTTTGCCATTCCCCTTTTTTCCATATGTATGGATCTCCATGAATGAGAGTTACCTTTCTCATATCCCCTTTTTTCGTCCGCAGTCGAATATGAATGGTTTCAGCGTCATATGCATAGGCAAAATTATGGCCTGGTCTGTGAAAGACGGCTTCTTTTATCAAAATCAACATCCTTTCTGAACAACCGATTGCATTAATTATTCTGGCTATTCTAATAATCTATAACAGAATACAACCATCCGTCAATTTTAAGAATAGGGTTAGGACATATTGTTTTGTTGGGGTTTTATTCTATTAATCTTTTAAATTTATCGAAATGAAACCGCTTGCATTATTTGTAAAAGCTTGTATAATGTGAACCAGGATGTGTGCAATCGGTTTCACTAAGTTGGTAGATCGCATACATAGAATAGTAAATTATTAGGGGGTCTATGTTAATGAAGAAATGGTTAAGTGCGTTGTTAATTGCTTTTCTGACTGTAGGAATACTGGCTGCTTGTGCACCTGAAAGAGAGCAGGAAGAGAGTTCGGACAGTGAAGAAAACAGCAGCTCTGCGGAAGGTGAAATGCCGGAGAAACCAGAGAAACTGGTGATCTGGGAGGATAAAGAGAAAGGCGTCGCTCTTGAGCCGGCAATTAAAAGTTTTGAAGAAGAGCATGGTATTAAAGTGGAGTTTAAAGAATTGGACATGTCCTCTAAGATGCGTGAACAACTGCGTTTAGATGGTCCGGCAGGTACAGGACCGGACGTATTGACGCTGCCTCATGATCAAATTGGTCAATTGGTCATTGAAGGTCTAATTTCTCCTCTCGAATATGAGCAATCCGTTACGGACAAGTACACAGAATCTTCTATTCAAGCTGAAACCTATGATGGAAAACTTTATGGTCTTCCAAAAGCAACAGAAACCCCAGTATTTATTTACAATAAGGAACATATGGACAAAGCACCTGAAACCTTTGAGGAAGTATTCGAATTCTCTAAAGACTTTACACAGGGTGAACAGTACGGATTCCTTGCTCTATGGGATAACTTCTACTTTGCCAACTCTGTTATGAGCGGTTATGGAGGCTATGTATTTGGCGAAGAAAACGGTTCTCCTAATCCCCAGGATCTTGGATTAAGCAATGAAGGAGCTATCGAAGGCGCCAGCTATATTCAAAAATGGTATGAAGAAATATTCCCGGCGGGGATCGTTGGGGAGAGCGGTGGATCTGCGAAAGACGGTCTTTTCCAGGATGGAAAAGTCGCATCGATGATGGATGGTCCATGGGCTTTTCAGGCGTTGAATGAAGCAGGTATCGACTATGGCGTAGCGCCACTTCCTAAATTACCTAATGGTGAGTATCCACAAACATTCGTAGGTGTGAAGGGATGGCACTTATCTTCAGCTTCTGAAAATAAAGAATGGGCTTCTGAATTGATCAAATGGATTGCGAACGAAGAAAATGCGAAGATCCGCTTTGAAGAAACGAATGAAATTCCGCCAATCAAATCATTAATTGAAGATCCAATTATTGCCGATGATGAGAGAGCGAATGCGGTAGCAGTTCAATCTGAACGTGCCATTCCTATGCCGAACATTCCGGAAATGAGTGAAGTGTGGGAACCAATGGCTCAAGCGCTTCAATTGATCGCCACCGGGAAGTCTTCACCAGAAGATGCGTTGAATGAAGCAACAGACACCATTAGTAAACAAATTGAACTGAATCACTCAGGGAACGAATAGGGCTGTGCAGTACCCCTTTATCCGGGTACTGCTTTCCTTTTTTACCCATACATACAGAAAGTGAAAGGAGACTGAACATGGGGGAGCAGGGAAATAAACCTTCAACAAATAAACGCAAAATTGCGCTCGCACTTTCGATCATTCCAGGCCTCGGTCAATTTTATAATAAACAGTGGCTGAAAGGATTGATCTTCCTCGTATTAACTGGTTCCTTCTTTGTGGCCTTTTCGGATTTACTGCAGTTTGGATTTTGGGGATTAGTTACCCTTGGAAGCGATCCCGCCTATGATCACTCTATTGTGCTGCTTGTAGAAGGTATCCTTACCGTTTTAATTACTATTCTTGGTCTCGGTATCTATGTACTGAATCTAAATGACGCTTTTAAAGTGGGCAAACAGAGAGACTTGAATGAACAACCTAATTCCGTACGGCAGCAATATCAGAACCTGGTAGGCGGAGGATTCCCCTATTTAATGATGACCCCTGGTTTTCTGCTGCTAATATTTGTCGTTATCTTTCCAATTCTTTTTGTCATCTTACTAGCTTTTACTAATTATGATTTATACCATTCTCCGCCTGCCAATTTAGTAGAGTGGGTCGGTTTCCAGAACTTTATTGAAATCTTTCAGATCCCGATCTGGCGGAACACGTTCTTTAGTGTACTTGCCTGGACCATTATTTGGACGTTTGGTGCCACTACGCTGCAAGTAGGTCTTGGAATTTTCCTGGCCGTCTTAATGAACCAGAAAGGAATCGTTCTGCAAAAAACAATTCGTACCATCTTCATTTTACCGTGGGCCGTCCCACCATTTGTGTCTATTCTTGTATTTGCAGGAATGTTTAATGAAACGTTTGGTACGATTAATGAAGATATCTTGGCTATTTTCGGTCTGGGGGATATCCCATGGCTCACTAATCCTACCTACACCAAAATTGCTTTAATCATGATTCAGACGTGGCTTGGTTTCCCGTTTATCTTCGCCATGGTTACAGGGGTTCTGCAATCGATTCCGAATGAATTATACGAAGCGGCAGAAGTCGATGGAGCAACGGTTATGCAGAAGTTCAAAGCCATTACACTTCCGCTTGTCCTTTACGCCACGGCTCCGATTATGATTACACAATATACGTTTAATTTTAATAACTTTAACGTTATTTTCCTTTTTAATGGAGGAGGTCCGGCCGTTCCTGATCAAAATGCAGGAGGAACCGATATTCTGATTTCGTGGATCTACTCCCTGACTATGACGTCGGCGCAATATGGAAAAGCAGCCGCCATTACCATGATCCTTTCCCTTATCGTTATAACTGTGGCCTTATGGCAATTCAGAAGGACGAAATCATTCCAAGAAGAGGATATGATGTAATATGAGATCAAATAAACAAAATATTGTACAGTTGACCTTATCCTATATAGTGATCATTGCGATGATTACCATTATCCTGTATCCGATCCTATGGATTATCGGTTCTTCTCTCAACCCTGGAAATAGTTTATCAGGCTCATCGATCATTCCATCTGATGCCACTTTTGAGCACTATCAAGAGTTATTTGATTTAGAGAAAAGTAATTATCTGCTCTGGTATTGGAACACGATAAAAATCTGCTTGTTGACGATGGCGATTTCTGTAGCGCTTGTTTGTATGACAGCCTACTCTTTCTCCAGATTTCGGTTCTATGGACGTAAGAACGGTTTGATGACGTTCTTAATCCTGCAAATGATTCCAAACTTCGCCGCTCTTATTGCGATCTATGCACTCGCGAACTTAACGAATCTATTGGATACGCATCTTGCGCTTATTCTTGTCTACACAGGTGGAGCCATACCGATGAATACGTACTTGATGAAGGGATATTTGGATACGATACCGAAAGAGCTGGATGAATCAGCTCGTATCGATGGCGCCGGGAATTTTCGTGTTTTCTGGCAAATCGTTCTTCCACTTGCAAAACCGATGATTGCAGTCGTTTCCCTATTCACCTTCATTACGCCTTTTACTGACTTTATACTAGCGAGAATTTTACTTAGGACAGAAGAAAAGTTTACGTTGGCTGTAGGATTATATGAATTGATTGCTGATCAATTTGGAAATGAATTCACGCTCTTTGCAGCCGGATCGGTCTTAATTGCCCTGCCGATTTCAATATTGTTCCTCTCCTTGCAGAAGTACTTTGTCTCAGGATTGACAGCCGGAGGGACGAAGGGATAGTCTAGTAAGAAGTTCAGCTTAAGTTATGGAGGATGCCTTTTGTACATACATCAGGCATCTTCTTTTTGTGAATGAAATCAGTGGTTTCTATAAGCCTGTCTGGATTTCTGTTATGATTAGAGATACCATTTTAAAAAAGACTGTTTAAAAATAGAAGGTGATCGTGTTGGGAGTAACCATTAAACAAGTAGCTAAAGCTGCAGGGGTCGCGCCGTCCACCGTTTCACGAGTCATTGCTGATCACCCGAGGATCAGCGAGGCAACGAAGAAACGTGTAAAAAAAGCCATGAAAGAAATGGGATATCATCCGAATGCCAATGCACGTAACTTGGCTAACCGGTCAACCCAGTCCATTGGAGTGGTTATGCCTACCAGTGCAGACAAGGCTCTTCAAAACCCATTTTTTCCAGAAGTATTAAGAGGCATTAGTGCGGTGGCTCATCACTTAGATTATTCTTTGCTTCTGAGCACAGGGGAAACGGATGAAGAAATGCAGGAAGGCGTCGAACGGATGGTCTACAGCAATCGTGTCGATGGCATTATCCTTTTATATTCTCAAATCGATGACCCGGTCGTGAATTTTCTGCTCGAGCAGGACTTTCCCTTTGTCGTAGTTGGGAAGCCATCAGAACGTGTGGATGAAATCACTCATGTGGATAATGATAATATAAGAGCCGGCAAAGACATTACGAACCATCTGATTAGCCTGGGCCATAAGAATATTGGTTTTATCGGCGGCTCTAAGGACAGAATTGTGACGGTAGATCGAATGCGCGGTTACGAACTGGCCTTGGAAGAAGCAGGTTTGCCTTTCTTAGAGGATTATAGAATTCATACCGAATTCTTAAAATCAGGAGGGCGGCAGGCAGTGCATGAGCTGTTCAGTCTTCCTGACCCTCCTACGGGTCTCGTAATTGCAGACGATTTAATGAGTATTGGTGTGGTGAATATGCTTGAGGAATTCGGTAAACGGGTGCCTCATGATGTTTCAATTGTCAGTTTCAACAACGTGTATTTGTCAGAGGTCACCCGACCACCGCTTACCACTGTAGATATTCATATATACCAGCTTGGCAGCCAGGCTGCTAAGTGTTTAATTGAAAAAGTGAAAGACCGGTCGGAGCCTGCGAAGCGTATCATTATTCCCTATGAGATTAAGCATCGTGCATCTGCCACTGAAAAGGAAGCATCCTCTAAAGTTTAGAGGTGCTTCTTTTTAATTTAAAGAACTACCAAAAACCCCCACCTCAGGTCATCCAGAATATGGATGACCTGAGGTGGGGGTTTTTGGTATGTGTACTTGATTAAAACTTTTAATTATAAAACTATAATTCTGAAATTGGAAGATATTTATCGGGAAATTTACATTATCTTTACAAAAATATAGATTTTATTTACATTTAATACTAAAATGAGAAGAATATAGAACTATTTCGGAATTAATAGAGAATTGGGAGGTACCTTGGATGGGAAAGAGTTTGATCCGTACATTTCCGTTATTTCTTTTCTTCACTGTAGCGTTAGGCTTATGCTACAGCATTCTTACGTATTCCATTGCTTCGGGATGGAAGACTGTAATAGACTGGGCTCAGATTCATACCGTCGGCCTCGGAACATCTATTCTAGTACTTTCGTTGGTTATGTGGGGGACAGCTACCTGGTGGCTGCATAATCGGAATAAGATAGACACTTTATATAAATCTCGTATATACAGAGTTGCAACAGCCTTGCTTGTTTCCGGAATGGTTGGCGCGGCTGCTTCCTATCTATTTATGGTTTTTCATCTGGATATTACGCTTGGAAGAGCCACGGAATGGGTTCAGGAATATCCTGAGCGTTATATGTTTACTGTTTTTTTGTTATCCCTTTTCACTTTGGCGCTGATTCTTATCATCGGAGAAACTTACATGGGCGGGGGCATCGCTCTACTCGTTTCCTTTATACTTGCACTGGTGAATCATTACAAACAGATCTATCGGAATGAACCATTATTTCCGAATGACTTTATTCAAATCGGCCAGCTTCAGGATGTCATTCCATTAATATCAGATTCCATTTCTATAACGGCTACTTTGCTAATCATAGGCCTTATTGTAGCAGGTGTGTATGTTTGGTATAAAATGCCGAAAATTAAAATAGGATGGATTACCCGCCTGGTTATACTTGTCCCGGTGGCTTATCTACTGTATTCCTTTATGCTTTATGATGATCGTTTTACAGAAAGCTACTATGAAGAATATACAAGCTTTATGCCCTGGAACCAGAAAAACAATTATTATTACAATGGCCCTGTTCTGGGAATGATCTCTAACATTAAGCTCGATGTAGTAGAAAAACCTGAGCCATATAATCAAACAGTAATGGAAGACTCTGTGGTACACGCGAAAGAAGTTTTCGCACGAGCAGACGACGAAAAAGAAAATCCGAAGCAGCCGAATATTATCTTTTTTATGAATGAGACCTTCTGGGATCCAACAAATCTGGGTGTTAATTTCTCAGAGGACCCAATGAAAAATACACGACGTCTAATGGAAGAGTACCCATCAGGACAGATTTTGAGCCCTTCTTTCGGGGGTGAGACGGCTAATGTAGAATTTGAGGCGCTGACCAGCTATTCGATGAGTTATATTAATCCAGGTGGAAATCCCTTCAATCATATTTTAGCGAATGACAGCTATCCATCGGTCGTATCATATTTAAATGATCGTGGATACTACAGTGAAGCTATTCATCCAAATGGAGGCAATTTGTACCGCAGACAGCGAGTATATCCGAATCTTGGATTTGATCAATCTACATTCCTTGATGATATGACGTATACTAAAAAGGACAATAAACAGTTCGTTTCAGACAGATCGGTAGTGAAAGAACTGCTCGATACGATAGAAGAGCAGGAACAACCTTCTTTCATCCACGCGGTCACCATTGCGAATCACCTTCCCTATAGTGAAGATAAGTATGAGGGAGGGAGCACGATTGATGTGAGCGGAGAAGGACTTTCTCCTGATACCGAGAGACAGATTGAAGTGTATTCGGAGGGGATCAAACGATCTGATGAAACACTTAAAAAACTGAACGAGAGTATTCAGGAAATGGACGAACCGACCATAGTAGTTTTCTTTGGGGATCATCTTCCTTCGATTGGAGCCAATTTAAAAGCTTATAAAGAGACAGGATTTGGGGATGAAGAGGACCAGAAACAGCAGGCGAAGTTCTATGAAACTCCATTATTATTTCTGTCTAATTTCGAAATGGATATGAAAAAGGAAATTGGAACAGTAAGTCCTGTTTACCTCGCTCCTATGGTAGCGGATGCTCTTCATTATAAGGCACCAAAATTTTATGACTTTCTAGAAGGAATGAAGCAGGAACTCCCAGCTTTTCGAGATATGATTTATATGACTGCAGAGGGAGAAACCGTTTCTTCACCTGATGAACTGCCATCCTCCACTCAAAAGATGTTAAGAGACTACCAGCACTTTCAATATGATGTGCTGACAGGAAAGCAGCATATTACCCAAGAATTGTACGATTTGGAATAGAGTTAATTTATGGGACCTCAGGTCATCCAGAATATGGATGACCTGAGGTCCCATTCGTATTCTAAGCTTTGTATGCATAGGGTAATAGGGAGTCTGAAGTAGGAGGGTGAGTGATGAAGGGCAAGATTGCGCTGATCATTGGGATACTGATTATCGCGGGCGGAATTACAGGGGTGGTGATGTATAAGACAAGTCCTGCTCAACAAGCAAAAGCAGTTGTTGAAAGCTTCTATTCGTTTGAACAAAGGGGTGAATACTCGGATTCCTGGCAGCTTTTTCATCCCCTTATGAAAGAAAAATTTGCGAAGGGCCCCTATATTCAGGACCGGGCTCATGTATTCATGAATCACTTTGGGGTTGAAACATTTACTTTTACCATAGAAGAAATGAAGAAGGTCAAAAATTGGCGTATGGAAAAGGGAGCTAAACCTTTCCCGACTGCATACAGCATGACGGTGGCTCAGACTTTTAGAGGAAAATATGGCTTGTTCACATTACATCAGAAGGTTGTGGTCACAAAAGTGAAAGAGGAGTGGGTAGTGACGTGGGACTATAAGAAATAACCATAGCGGGGCATATTTTAAAACGACATATTCGATGTCGTTTTTTTTAAGTTATAAATACTTATACCTATATGCAATGTGCTTAGTAGGTAAAATTATAGGTTCCAAAGGTATCATATATACATTATAATGAACAATTAATAAGGGGGTTATATAATTGGTAAGACGAAGTATTAGTATTGCATTCGTACTTTGGGTATTCAGTTTCCTCTTCTTGTACAATAGCTTAAATTCTGTTACTGATCCTGTGTGGATATTAATTTTTTTAGTTCCTCCTATTTTATTTTTAGTAATGAGTGAAAAAACAACTTTTCTTCTTTTTATCGCTTTTACGGTTATTTCTTCATTAATTATTTTAGGTATGGCTTTTGTATTAAAATGGAATTCTTATACTCAATTAGAGTGGGTAATGCTTCATGCGCTTGTTCTGGTTAATCTATGGTCCGTTTATGTGTTGGCAAAGTGGAGTTCTTCTTTATCCAGAGATAATAAACAATTACAGAACCGTGTAATTGAACTGGAAGAGTATATTGCAGATACCAAATTACTATCAAAACGTGAGTTTGAAAAACAAAAAGAAATCATCGTAACTTCCATGGATCGCAAAAAAGAAAAAGGATTCCTTCTATATATAGGAATTGAAAAGCTGCCCCGTCGGGTTAAGCAAACCAGTTTTGTAAAAGTTTCCAATGTAATATATGAATCGGTCAGAAAACATTTTGATATTGTGGGAAAATATGATGATCAAGTCATTGTATGTCTTTTACAAAACACAGATGAAGATGGTTTGGCGATTGTGAAAAATAGAATTATCTCTCGATTAAAAATCATTTATACTCCCGAAGCTTTTGATAAGTTGCAATGGAATACTGAAGGAATTGGGTACATAGATTTTCCAGCCTCCAAAGAAGGTCCGCAGATATGAGAAAAGTGTTAATTAGCATGGTGTTTGCTAGTATTGTGATATTTATTGCTGTTTTCTATGACTTAATAACTATGAAAAATTTATTGCTATTTACAACTGTTTTATTTTTAATTTTAATGTTGTACTACACTTTGCTAACGATCGCAGGCTTGTATTATCGTACAAAAGAACATAAGTCTATTTCTCTTGAGAAATATCCAAGTGTTGATATACTGATTCCTGCTCATAACGAAGGTGTTGTTCTTAAAGAAACGCTTGATGCCATGGTAAAGCTTCATTACCCTGGAGAACTTAATATATACGTACTTAATGATAATTCGAAAGATGATACCTCTGAAATTGCAGGAGAATACGATGAAATCTATCACCGCGTCCATCATATACTGGTCCCACCAGGTGAACCTAAAGGAAAATCCAGAGTACTGAACTATGGATTACAGATTTCTCACGGAGAATATTTCTGTGTCTACGATGCGGACAATCAACCTGAAGAAGAAGCGCTGGTGCAGTTAGTTGAAATGGCTCATAGTTATACAAATGCTGCCGGTGCGGTAGGATATGTTCGTACTTTAAATGAAAGGAAAAACTTTCTGACTCGAATGATATCTATCGAGTTTCAAGTTTTCCAATTACTCATGCAGGCTGGTAGATGGCATCTGTTTCGAACAGGCTCTCTAACAGGAACGAACATGCTAGTGAAAAGAAAAGTAATACAAGAACTAGGAGGATATGATCCCTACGCTATCGCAGAGGATGCTGAATTAACTTTGAGAATTACTCAACAGGGCTTCTTTCTTCCCATTGTGCCTCAGTCTGTAACCTGGGAACAGGAACCTGAAACGATACAAGTGTATATCAAGCAGAGGACAAGGTGGCTACAGGGAAACCTTTATATTGTTGAAAAAACACTTACTGTACCTGGTTATTTTAAAGGTAAAATGATGGTCCATTCTATTCATCAGCTGATGGTATATGTGGTGTTTTGGTTCTTTTTAGTGCTCTCGTATGTATGGTTTGTGCTAGGGGTGTTTGATTTACTCTACATAAGTTATACAATTCCGTTAATGTTTATATGGTATGTATCCTATATTATATATACAACTCAGTTAATGAGCGCTCAAGCTGCTGAGAACAGCTTCACCCCTAGGAATATTTTCACCAGCTTTATTATGTATTTTACATATGCTCAGTTGTTTTCTTATTTATTCGTAAGAAGTCTTGTATTTTACATAAAAGCAAAGAAGAAACAGCAGGTTATTGGCTGGGATAAGACTACTCGATTTAAATAAAAGAGACTGGGACAAAAAATTATCTAAACGAATTAAACGCTTGAATTCAGGTTTTTATAATCTGATTTCAAGCGTTTAATTATTTCGTGCTTTGATCATTGACAGTAATTAAATATTTATTTCTTAGCCTTTTATAATTACTTCATACCTAAATAATCTTCCAGCTTAGCGATCCGGGCTTCACGTGTTGGAACGGTTCTAAAAGGAACCTGCACACCACCTGGAACAATTTTATCCATCAGCTGATAACTTGGCAGATAGTCAGGGGAATTTATTCGTTTCATACGGAATAAACCGTTATTTAGATCAGATATTCCAGAACGAGTTGTGAGTGTTGCTTGATACCCCAATTCTTTCAAGACGCTTTCAGTAGTTTGGTTATAAACGCCATAAGGATAGGTGAACAACTCAGGTTCATACCCCAGGTTTTCTTCGATCAGCTGGTGGATTTTCAAAGTATCTTCTTTAAAGCGCTCCGCATGTTCCTCTGGCGTTTCTCCCTCACGCGGAAGTGTTCCTTTTGCATAGGTATCCGAAGTTCCAGGGTTATGAAGATTGAACGAATGACTCTGGATATCCACATGACCGCTGTCTACCATTTCTTTTGCCTCGGCCCATGTGAAATGAGGAGTGATCTCGAGCTCCTCTCCTAAATCAGTCGTACGCCCTACACTCCATCCAATAATAGAAATGACGGCTTGCATGTCGAGCTTCTCAAGCACTGGATAAGCATATTGATAGTTGTTGCGATAACCATCATCAAACGTAACCATCACAGGATTCTCAGGTAGTTCAGTTTTCCCGTTTTTGGCATCGATTAATTGTTGAGAACTAATTGTAGTCATACCCAATGCTTTTAGATATAACATTTCTTCATAAAACTTGTCTGGCGATATGGTAACCGAGCTCCAATCCGCAGGGTTCCTGGATAGACTGTGATACATGAGCACGGGAATTCTTTGTTCATTACTCTCACCATTGACTTTGAATCGGTCATCCAAAATTCGTGCTAAAAAGCTTGAAAATTCAGCCCTGGATACATCTCGGGAGGGGCGAAAGGTCCCGTCTTCATATCCGGTTGTAATATGATTGGCCAAGAGTGCACTTACGTGAGAAAAGGCCCAGTGATTATTAGATAAATCAGAGAACGTGGAAGAACTGCTTCCTTCCAGTTGATATGCCCGCGTAAGGATAACAGCCAGTTCGGATCTTCGGAGGGTGTGGTTAGGTTTGAATTCTCCATCCTCAAATCCGATAATAATATTACGTTCTGCAATCGCATTTATATACGATTCAGCCCAATGACCATCGGTATCTGGGAAAGCGGGTGATTTCGTTGGTTTCAAACCTAACTGGTCCGCAATGACCTTAGAAGCCTCTGCACGTGTGATAGATCGGCTGGGTTTGAATGTACCATCCGGATATCCATTTAATAGATCCTGCTCGGTTAGATAGTTAATTTCCTCGTAAGCCCAATGTTCTTCTATATCAGTAAAACTTGCTGAAGCTGTTACTGGGGAAGCGGAGATAAGCAGGTAGATGGTTAGAAGTACAAGGTGACTAATCAATAGATGTTTTTTCATAGTGGTCCTCCTGTATGTAAGGATAAACGTGGCAGGGAGCGGTTAGCGAAAGGTGACATACCCAATTGGGTACAAATGGTAATATAATATATTAGCGAAGGAAAAGCAATAGTTTAATAGATATGAAAAAGCCTGCCATATGCGGCAGGCTTTTTTTCCTACGAAGCTTTTCCGAGATTAGCTGATTCAGAATAAGGGACCACAGTTATTCGATATTGGTCTTGAGGATTAAAGATGAATATATAGTCTCCATCCGTTTCGGGAGTGAATGTTAGATTGTCTCCTTCTAGCCATTCTCCATCGCGTACATATTTAAATTCGATCGTTTCATCTGCCTTTAACTTGATGGGTTCACTTTTCCAGACATGTTCACTGTCATCATAGGATAACAAGTTGGCGTCTGATTCCCAGTCAAGCGGTTCAGATCCACGCAAAGCCACTTTTGAATACTTCTTGTACTCGTCAGGGGCATCCATGCGGAGCTTTCCTTGTACTTCATAGATGGAAACAGAGTGGGCATCACTCTTTAATTCAAGTGATCCCTTGTGACTTTTCAATTTCTTACCATCCATCAGCGAGGTCAACTTGACACGATTAGGTGTTTGCTGATTGTAGAGATCAATAAGATCCAGCTTGCGTTGACTTTCTCCTTTATTGATGACTACAACGACTTGATCTTGAGGAAGTTTTCTTTCGAATACGAGAACACTGTCATCGGAATAAACCATGCGAAGGTCCCCCGTTGTTAAAGATTCATGTTCCTGTCGAATATCAATAAGCTTTTTATAATGAGCTTTCACATCCTGCTCCTGCTCAGATGGTTTCCAAGGCATCATTTCACGATAATAGCGATCCTTCCATTCATCAACGGCATTATGATCGCCGCTCTGTGAAAGTCCTACTTCGTCACCGTAGTAAATGATCGGAGCCCCGGGCAGTGTGAACTGCAGAGAGGCAGCATTTTTCAGAGTCTGCGTGTTGCCATCTGCTTCATATAAGAAACGCGGTACATCATGACTGTCTAAGAAAGTAGCTGGTACAAATTCTTCACTATAGGCATCATGAATCGTTGTTAAGGAAGAAGCCAGCTGGTTCATGCTGCCATCATTGATAAAAGCATTCTGGATGGCGGACTGAGTTTCAAAATCGATAGCTCCGTCTAGTTTTCCTGTATAGGATGTAATCGTATCGAGGTTATCCCATACTTCGCCAAAAATGAAAGCATTCGAATTTAATTCCTTCACTTTATGACGAAAGTCCACCCAGAAGCTCTGACTTGGACCTTTCGCATAGTCCAGGCGGAAACCATCTACTCCAATTTCTTCCATCCAGAAAGGAACGACTTCATCTAGCATATATTCTCGGGTTTCGGGATTGTCATTGTTAAGTTCCGGCAATTCCTGGACATCATAAAATGTTTCATATTCATTTGGCCAGTTAGTAAATGAGTACCAATCATAGTAAGGGCTGTCTTCTCCTTTTTCTACTGCATCCTGGAAGAATGGATGCTGATTTGACGTATGATTTGGAACTAAATCATAAACAACTTTAATATCACGTTTATGTGCTTTTTCCACCAGTTCTTTCATGAGTTCGTTGCTGCCGAAGCGTGGGTCGATATTCATAAAATCTGCTGGATGATAACCATGCGAGTAAGGTCCTTCGTAAATAGGTGAAATCCAGATGGTATTCACACCCAGGCTGTCGATATAATCCAGTTTTTCTAATACTCCTTGAAGGTCGCCGCCCATCCATCCTTTTAGTTGTTCATCATAAGGAAGGGAAGGGTCCACGGAGGAATTGTTTTGTTCCGTTCCATCACGGAAGCGGTCTACAAAGACTTGATAGATGATCGCTTCTTTCGCCCAATCCGGCGATTGATAATCCTCTACGTAATAAGCAAATTCTGTGGCATTCTCTGACGTGAGTGCATTGTTATCGGCGAATTGTGAGCCTTTACTCGCAGAATTCCACACATCAATTTTATACTTAACCCGTGTTTCATTTTTTTGGTTAGGTATTGTCCCTGTAAGGATAGATGTTTTTAAACCGTTATCATTCGTTGTGGTTTCGGTAACTTGAAGGTCAGCTGTTTTTCCATTTTCAACTTCTCCTCTTTTCCCAACAGGGCTGGACCCGTCTGTAGTATAGTAGACAGCTCCTTGATCAATCGGTCCATAATGATCTACTGTGACTTCTACGGTAACATTATCTTTTTTGTCAGGTGTATAAGGTTCGTGGTTAAAATCGTGAGTAACGTCCTGAGCTACAGGTATCGTTTCCCATTCTGTAACGGAATCTTTTTGAACGTGATTATCTTCTGTAAATACAGCTGAACGGGGTTCTTCGCGCACTTCTTTATAAGGCTCGCCGCCTAAACTGTAGAAGTAGGATAGTCTTTCCCCGGATTCTCCATTCACTTGAATTTGGTAAGTTCGTTCGTCAACTTTACGGAGGGGGCTTACCTTATAATTGAAGTCATTCATATTAGAAGCAAGGGTCGGCACCACCCAATCTGGAGTCTCCTCAGGTACAGTTAACTCTAATGTTACACTTCCAGAAGCCGTGTTTGCTGAACGGACGTCTACTGTACGTTCATTTTCCGGATAAAAAACGAACGTATAATCACCATCTTGTGGCGGTGTATATGTTAAATTTGCTCCTGGCATCCAGCTGCCGTCATATACGTATTTAAATTCGACTTCATTTCCGCCTTCTAGTGCGACTGGATCACTTTTCCACACGCCTTCTTCTGAATCATAAGCGAGCGGGTGATCATTAGAACTCCAATCAAGTGAAGCAGCGCTTCCTCGGAGTACGACCGTATCATACACTTTCTCATCAGCAAAAGCGTTTAGTGCAAACGGTTGCGCAAATGACAATAAGAAAAAGACTATACCTATGAGCCAATAAAATTTCTTCAAATTATTTCCCCTCTTTCCTAATAATAGTGAAACCGTTTTCATAATATACTATATATTGTCAAGTGTCCATGGTACGAATAGACTACGGTATTTGAGTTATCATATTCCAATAAATGGATGACCTGAGGTGGATATAAAAGGAAAATAAAAATGAGGTACCTTCACTAATGCTGAATGACTTACCATGGTCTTCTTGACTGTTGGCAACACTTCAAAAATTGTAATAGATATTTCACAAAAACAATAGCGTTTGACTTGTATTTATTTGTCGAATAAAGTAACATATTCTGTAAAAGATTTTATTTGAATTGTTTGTCAATTTTATGTAAAATCAACTCAATAAAAAAAGATAGAGAAAGGGTAGAGATTATGATACAACCTGATGATAAAATCGCGACCCCCGGCCAAGTAGTCAGTTTTGAAAGAAACGATATTACTTTCACGGGAAAAGTGATTCCTAGTCAATGCCAGCGCTCTGTAATTGTGGATCTAACGATTATGGATAATTTAAATGAAATTGATTTTGAATATGATAGAACGGTTGTAGCTCATACCAACTATCGTATTATAGAAGAATAACAATATAATCAGCCCTCTTCTGCCTTGAAACGCAGGAGAGGGTTTTTCTGTGCTATAATCTTTAAGATAAAATAGAGTGGGGGAAATGGATTTAATATGAAAAAAATTCTTTTGCTTTTCATGGTCGTTATAATCACAATAGGCGGGTATTTTACATATGTGTTCTTCATTAAGTCTCATGATACAGCTGATGAGGAAGTGGATCAGTTAGCGGATGAAGCATACGAAGTTAACCTTCCGGATAATAGTACTGAAGGACAAATAAATCCTGCTGAACGAATGGCATTCTATGAAACATCATATGAACAGCTCATTAAAGAAGCTGAAAGAAGAATGGATGAAATCGTTACAGAAGCTCAAAAAGAGTATGTGACTAAAAAGCAGAATGGTGAAGATATATCTTTCAGTTATTTTTTCAGCAAATATAACTCAGCAGCCGATCGTCTGGAAACGAATACGGATAAGGGATTTCAAACCATTCATGAACATGTAAAAGAAAACATTGGGGAAGAAAAAGCGATCGACTTAAAAGAAGAATATATACAGACGAAAAAACAGTGGCGTGCGGACCTCTTAGCTGAAGTCCAGCAATCATTTTGAGAAAAAAATCGAAATTTGTAGTTCTCGTGTCTTATTTTACCTATAAAGACTTTTCAAATTATAGAAATTTTATTATATTATGGATACAGGGATAGGGTGATGTGCTAAACACTTCTTATAGAACACAGAGAGGGTGAAGTGGATTGGCACAATTATCAAAACTATATTTAGACAGAGAAGAATTACACATTTTAGGCCGTTATTGTGTACGGATTGATCGAACGATTGTGATCGAGCCTTCCCGTCAGTTAACGGAAGATACATTTCAACGCATTATGGTGTCGAAACCGACGATTAGTAAAATCAGCATTCAAAATGAGGATGTTGTGCCCCTGATCGAGTATGATGGTCCATACACCTTCGAAAGAGTTTATGGTGTGCTCGTTTTTAAGCCTACGGGCTCCTAGGACGTTTAAGTTTTAAGAAAAGGATCTCCAATGAGGAGATCCTTTTTTAATAGGAATAGAATAATAAAAACAGAAAGCCCCGTTCATCCATCGATACGGGGCATTGATTTCCGCAGTACACTCAGTCAGATGATGAATCCTCCGGAGATGCTGAACTTGAAGCACCAGGAAGATCAAGTTCCTGCTTCAATTTGATTTCTACATCCTGTAAACTTTCTTCATTTGGAACAAAATAGTAGAGCCCATTTTCAAGGCGTTTGTTTTCCCCTTCAATAGTAAATGATTTTACGTCCGAATTATCGGAAGAAAAAGCTTTCTGTAATGCATAAATCTCTCGGGGCGATAGATTCGTAGTAATGTTCTTCCCGATTACATCCGCAATTTCACCAGCTTTAAAAATGGTGCCCGCAGAGATCGCTTCGTCGATTGCAGCTTGGATAAACTGGCGCTGGCGTTCTTCTCTCGGGTAAGTAAGGGCTGCTTCTCTTTTCCTCATTCTAACAAATGCCAGAGCCTCTTCGCCGTTCATCGCTGTCGGTCCTTCTTCAAACTCAATCTTTTTATTGTAATTCTGACTGCTTCGTTCCCAAAAGCCCTCTTTCACATCTACAGTTACTCCGTTTAGTAAATTCACAACTTCCATGAATCCTTCAAAGTTAACGGTAGCAAATTTATCTATAGGAATGTCGAGATAGTTTTCCACAGTTTCTACAGCAAGTTTTTCAGATCCATAACCTGAAATTTCACCGATTGAATAGGTGGCATTTAATTTATGCTCTCCTGAATACTTCTCGCCAACTTTTTCTTCCGGAAGTGTAATTTCGGTATCTCTTGGAAGACTGGTCATGGTGATCTGGTTAGTCTTCGGATCCAGCGTCATCACAATTTGTGTGTCTGCCCGGCCTGCTGAACCGTCTGTTGAATAATCTTCTACCCCCATTAAAAGTATAGAAATGGGATCATCTCCAATGTTTACAGCTTCCTCTCGAAGATCTGATTTTTCTCCTCTATCTAAAGCCTGGAAAGATGCTGTATAGACCTGCGATACGTAATAAAACGTGCCCCCGGCAAGAACGGCCAGCATCAAAAGGAATACACTTATGCGTCTGATTTTCTTCTTTCTTTTTCTCTTTCGAATACGAACTTTTCTGGAATTCATCGAACACACCTCATTCTTCTAACCTCTCAAATTTATATTTTATCATATATGAAAACAACCCAAAGGCACACTTCTATCGTCCGACAATGTGTAAATTATTTGTCATAATTAGTTATTTTATCCTGATACATTGGAATTAATTATCTAATTTTACAAAATTACAACATATTTTGGAGGCTGGATATTTTATACTGGAAGAGCATGGGCCAACAAGGCATAAATTACCAGGGAGGCGTTATCAGTGAAAAAAGTAGTTGCTGGATGTTTAGTAACGGTACTGACGTTAAGTTCTACAGCGATTCCGATGTCTGATGTTAAGGCAGCGGAAGCACCTGCAGACTTGTTTATTTCTGAATATGTGGAAGGGTCAAGTTATAATAAAGCACTTGAACTTTATAATGGCACAGGGAGTGCTATTGATTTATCGGGTTATACGCTTGAACTTTATTCCAATGGAGCGGCTGAAGCTTCTCAGACTCAGGAACTTGAAGGCACATTAGCAAGCGGGGAAACGTTCGTCATTGCAGACAGCCAGGCCGCCCAGGATATTTTAGACAGGGCAGACTTAACGGATGGAATTGTGAGCTTTAACGGAAACGATCCACTCGTATTGAAAAAAGACGGAGAAATTATCGATTCATTTGGGCAAGTTGGTAATAATAGCGTTTTTGCTGAAGACGTCACTCTGGTTAGAAAAGCTTCTATAACTACTGGGGACACAGATCCAACGGACAGTTACGATGTCTCAGCCGAGTGGGACAGCTATGCCAAAGATACATTTGATTACTTGGGTTCTTACGAAGTTAATGATACTCCGGACACTCCAGTAGAGACTGTATCTATTTCTGAGGCTCGTCAAAGTGAAAAAGGTTCTACGGTAAGTGTACAGGGAATTGCTACGGCAGCCTTTGTATCTGGCGGACAAACGAACTTATACATACAAGACGAGTCAGCAGGCATCATTGTTCGAGCCCCGGGAATTACCGCACAGGTTGGTGATCAGGTTACAGCTTCAGGAGAACTAGGTGATTATTATGGCATGGAGCAAATTCAAACCTCTTCAGCATCTGTTGAAGTTACAGAAGAGGGGATAGGAGTTCCTGAACCTGAGAAAGTAACAGCACCTCAATTTTCTGATGATCAAGGAGAAGCTATTGAAGGCGAATTCGTAGAAGTAAATAATGTAGAAATCACCGACGTGAATGAATATGGAGATTTCACAGCGCAAGGTGCTGAAGGAACATTCTTAATCACCCCAGAGGATGAGAGTCTTCTTAAGGTTGGTGAGACCTATGAGCAGGTTAAAGGTGTCGTGAACTACAGCTACGATAATTACAAACTTGTTCCTCGTTCGAAATCTGATATCGTACAAGAAGCGTTCGCTGTTACAGCAAATAAAGAATCCGGTTCTGTCATTACAGGAACAGAAATTACTCTCAGCGCCGCTGAGCCAGGTGTGACGATTCATTATACCACGGATGGAAGTGAGCCTACAGCTGAAAGTAAAGAATACACAGAACCGATCACGATTACGGAGGATACTACGATAAAAGCTGCAGCTGTCCGTGAGAATGGAGAAGTTAGCGAGGTTTCTACCTTTACTTATACAGCACTAAAAGCGGCTGACTCCCTTGAAATCCACGATATACAGGGAGCTTCGCATACTTCTCCTTATGAAGGCGAAGTCGTAAAAAATGTCGAAGGTGTCGTAACGAAGCTTGATGGCAGCAAAGGATTTTACATGCAAAGCCTTAACCCAGATGATGACATCGCTACATCTGAAGGGATTTACGTTTACAAGCGCTCTTCTAATGTTGCGGTTGGTGATGTCGTAACGGCGACCGGAGAAGTTACGGAGTGGCGCGAAGATGGATATTCCGATGCAAACGATCTGCTGACTACTCAAATTAGTGCTTCCACTGTGAATGTGAAATCTTCCGGGGCAGATATTCCAGATCCTGTAGTGATTGGAGAAGATCGTGAACAGCCAACAGAAGTTATTGAAAACGATGGATTGGAAACCTTCGATCCGGCAGAAGACGGCATTGATTTCTATGAGAGTCTGGAAGGGATGTTAATTGAACTACCAGATGCAAAAGTATCCGGTCCAGTTAAATATGATGAGCTTCCAGTGTATGTAGAAACGAGTGAAGATCAGTTATTTACCCGTGCAGAGGGGTTGCTTATTTCTCCAGACGACTATAATCCGGAACGTGTGCTCATCGATGTGGACGGAATAGATATTAACGCGAAAACAGGTGATTATTTTGAGCAATCTATCACCGGAGTTGTTAATTACGACTATAGCAACTATAAGATCCGTCCCACTGGAGAATTCCCGGAAATTAAAGACGGTGGCACAGAGCGGGAATCTGCGGATTTGAAAGCTCTTAAGAAAAAAATGACTGTAGCGAGCTACAACGTCGAGAACTTCTCTGCAGATACTTCTCCTGAGAAAGTTGAAAAGATTGCGGAATCTATTATACAAAACCTAAATACACCGGATGTGGTAGGTTTAATTGAAGTTCAAGACAATAACGGCCCGACTGATGATGGCACAGTAGAAGCGAACGAAAGTTACCAAAAATTAATTGATGCTATCGCTGAAGCGGGTGGACCTGAGTATGAGTTCACTGATATTGCTCCCCTGGATAAAACGGACGGCGGGCAGCCGGGAGGAAACATACGCGTCGGATTTATTTACAACCCGGATCGAGTAACACTGACAGACAAGCCAGATGGAGATGCGGTAACCGGCGTAGATGTGAACGAAGATGGTCTCACCTTGAACCCAGGCCGAGTTGATCCCACAAATGATGCCTTTGACGATTCTCGAAAACCATTAGCAGCTGAATTCGAATTTAATGGGGAAAAAGTGGTCGTTGTGGCCAATCATTTTAATTCCAAAGGTGGAGATGATGGACTATTCGGTGCTGATCAGCCAGTCGAGCTGGGCAGCGAAGAACAGCGAATCCAGCAAGCAACTGTAATCAACAACTTTGTTCAGAAAGTTGAAGAGGAGATGGATGATTCTAATGTCGTTGTGCTTGGGGATTTAAATGACTTTCAGTTCTCTGCTCCGATTAATACGCTTGAAGGTGATATTTTAACCAACATGATCGAATCTCTTCCGACTGAAGAGCAGTACACCTATATTTATCAAGGAAATTCTCAAGTTCTCGACCACATTCTCGTGAGCAACAACCTTGCCAAGCAGACGAAAATTCAGACGGTAAATATTAACTCTGACTTCTCAGAAGCTGATGGACGTGCGAGTGACCATGATCCGGTACTAGCTCAAATCATGATTAAAAATAATGGCAATAAAGATAAAGGTCATGATCAAGGTAAAGGAAAGGAAGATAAAAAGGATAAGAAAGATAAGGACAAAGGCCGTGATAATGAAGATCGTAAAGACAAAGATCATGGTGGTAAGAAAGACGAAGACCATGAAAAAGAAGATAAGCACACATGGGTTAAAAGCTGGATCTATAGTATTTGGAACAAATACTTCAGCAGCTATTTTAACTAAATCATAAAAGAAATCCCCGGGTTCTCCCGGGGATTTCTTTTTATACTTCTTCTTTTTCGAGAATGAGATAATTCATTTCTTTTTCTTCAATGTTGTTGTAGCGTTTGTAGTTAAAGATATAGAAAACGATTCCGATTACGATCCAGATACAGAGGGCAATATAAGACTCTTTGCCAAGTGATGCTGGAGACCAAGGTAGAAGGAGTAACGCAAGGAATCCAATGGAGCTCAGCATTCCGATCAAGGAAAGGAACTTCCTGCCGGGAGACACTATATCCGTATTGCTTTTAGCAGGCTGGTTCGAGGACCAACGATAAAATTTATAAGCGGTTGCTGTACAGAAGAAGTAAGCAATGGCTACTCCTGTAGAAGACATATCCACTACCCATAATAAAGCCTGGCGTCCAAACCAAGGAGCAATCAGGCAAATGGCCATTGTGAATAAAATACCTACATAAGGCGTGTGATACTTGGAATGAAGTTTGCGGAACGCATTTGGTAATATGCGAGCACGGCCCATGGCGAAAGTGAGACGGCTTGATGAAATATAAAATCCGTTTAACCCTGTAAATATACCCATGGAAACAGCGATAGCGATAATCAATACTCCAGCACGTCCAAGATAACTTTCAATGGCGTCACCTGTACCCCATACCGATTGTTCTGCATTAATCTGAGCGAGTAGGTCCTGCCAGGGCATAGTACTTGCGGTGATCAGGATCATGGCACTGTAGGCAAGGCCGGCAGCAAGTAAAGACCAAATAATTAAACCAAATGCTTTTTTGGGTTTAAAATCAAATTCTTCGGCTGCCTGAGGGATATTATCGAAACCAACATAAGCAAATGGTGCAAGTGCTAAAATCGTTAGAATGGAAGCAATAGCTGTCTGGTCCGGCTTGAAGGCCGGAGTAATGTTATTGAGGGATGGCCCATCTGTAAATATAGCTCCAAGACCTAACAATGTAATTCCAAGAACTAAAATCATACTAAAAATAAATTGTGTTCTTCCGGAAAAACTGGCACCTCTGATATTTAAAATAGCGAATAAAATAAGGGCGATACTCGCAATCGCAATTTGAATGATCGACACTTCGTAACCAGCGACAACATACAGGTTCCCTGTTCGTACGAACTCTGGAAACAGAAATTTAGCAAGCAGAGCGAGCGCTGAAGCATTTAGAGCAACGATACATAAGTATCCAAGTGTTAAGAACCAGCCTGCTAAGAAGGCGAATGTTCTCCCAAATCCAATGTAAGCATAGGCAAACTCTCCGCCTGTCACTGGAAATTTTTCTATTAAGAAACCATAACTTACTCCGATAATCATCATAAGAACAGCGCCAAGCAGAATTCCGAGCACAACCCCTATAGGACCTGCCTGCCCGATCCAGTCTGTCGGCAGTACAAAAGCTCCCCATCCTATAGCGGAGCCAAATGCAATTGCCCAAACCCAATGAGGTTTTAAGGATCTTTCTAATTTTTTTCTTTCATGTGTGGCCATGTTGTAAGAAATCCTCCTAGTAAAATTGACATGCGTTACCTATTTTATGAATTCTTGAAGCATACTGCAAGGTAAAGCTGTACCTAACCATGTATTTACTTTTGAGGAGCGGCTTAAACCCTAATTTTTATAAAGAAATAGGAAAGATGAATTATTTTTGTATAAGACACCCAGTAGGATACATTTCTATTCGAAATCCTATTGGGTTCGTGGTTACGTATTTAAAAAGTAAGATTCACGAATATTTTACAAATAAATACACGATTGCATTTACTGTCCCAAAAGATATAAATACCGGCATGCGGGGAGTTTTTTAGATTAAATACTTTTGTCAGAAATAGCTTTTTCGTGTTTGAAAATGTTAGGAATAGGCTAACAAATATTTAAAGAAATATGTATATCTGAACGCCGGTTCTTATGCTATAATCATCTAGAATTATTATGAGATAACAGTCACTTATTTATTCTAAAAATATGGAAAAATTATTTCAGCTTATGTTGTTTGGGAGAGGACATACTAAACCTGAGGAGGGTCTTTATGGAGTATAAGGCCTTGTTGTTCTGTTTTATTGCTTCGTTACTAATCACGCCTGTTGTTAAAAAAATTGCTGTTGCTATTGGAGCGACTGATCAGCCGAACCATAGAAAAGTCCATAAAGTGGTTATGCCCAGACTGGGTGGACTGGCCATTTATTTAAGCTTTGCAGGAGGACTATTATTCTTTTTTCCTGAAAGTCGTTATACTTGGCCGGTTTTTATTGGGGCCAGTATCATCATTGCGACCGGGGTTCTGGATGATTTAAAGGAGCTTTCCGCCAAAGTTAAACTTGGGGGGCAAATTGTAGCTGCTATTGTGGTGGTTATGGGAGGTGTACAAGTCGAGTACATTAACCTCCCGTTCGGTGGTGAAATGGAATTTGGATATTTAAGCATACCCATCACCATATTATGGATTGTAGGAATAACCAATGCGATTAACTTAATCGACGGACTCGACGGTCTGGCTGCAGGGGTGTCAGCAATTGCTTTACTGACGATCTCAGGTATGGCAATAACCATGGGAAATGTATTTGTCGTATTTGCAGGATTTATGATGTTAGGAAGTACAATTGGTTTTCTTATCTACAATTTCTATCCAGCCAAAATTTTCATGGGGGACACTGGAGCGTTGTTCCTTGGCTTTATGATCAGCGTGCTTTCACTTCTGGGCTTTAAAAATGTAACTCTATTCTCTTTCATTATTCCAGTAATTATTCTCGGCGTACCCATTTCAGACACGCTGTTTGCCATTGTGCGGAGGGTGATTCAACGAAAGCCGTTGTCAGCCCCTGATAAATCACACCTCCACCACTGTTTGATTAATTTGGGGTACAGTCATCCAGAAACGGTTCTCATGATTTATGCTGTTAGTGCCCTGTTTAGTCTGGCAGCTGTTATCTTTTCACAGGCAACAATGTTTGGTGCTATGTTTGTAATGGCGGCTCTTATTCTGATGATTGAATTAATCGTCGAGATGACAGGTTTGATTGGGAAGGATTATAAACCAATCCTCAATATGATTCGCGATTACCGTACTCGTAGGTAGTTAGAAAACTCTGCGAAGAAGGCATTCCTTCTCCGTAGAGTTTTTTTATCGCTATTCTAAATTTTCGACAGTAACTGAATATTTCCCAGGAAATGTTCAGTCAAAATACAGCAAAAAACCTGCTTAATCGATCAAGCAGGTTTTTACATAGAATTGTCTTCATCCTCGTTTTCTTCAGCGAAGGTATTGGAGTTTTTATTATTTTGGGTCGGTAAATTCAAGTGAGCTTGAAGCTGATTTTTCGCATTGGCCAGGCTTTCTTCTTTTACCTGGTAGTACCAGACTCCATCCACTTTTCCTCCTTCACCATTCAACTGCATTTTATCAAAGGTCATCCCTTGTTTATCAAAGAAATAATCCTTAAATGAAATCATTTCTTCAAATGTTAAATTTGTTTTTAAATTGTCGTTAATGGAGTTGAGAATATCACCGAAGTTATTTAGTGAACTTGTTGTCATCGTTTGACGTGCAATTTCCTGAATTAATTCCATTTGTCGCTCGCCGCGTGCCAAATCGCTGTCATATTTTCTTGTCCTGGCGAGAGCCAGGGCTTCTTCACCATTTAACTTTTGATACCCTTCTTCCAATTCAATAGCTCCGTCTTTGTCGGCGCTATTTTGTTCAGTAATATCAAATGGTACATCATAAGTGATCCCGCCGATAGAGTTAACCACTTCAATAAATGAATTAAAATTAAGTCTCACGTAATAATCTACAGGAATATCAAACATTTTTTCCACAGTTTCTACCGTTGCATCGATCCCGCCAAAGGCATGAGCGTGAGTGATTTTATCTTTATAGCCTATTTCGGGAATATACGTGTAAGAGTCCCTCGGAATACTCACCATTTTTATCGATTTGTTGTTATCGTTAAAAGTTGCAAGGACGAGTGCATCGGATAAAGCATTCCGATTGCCGCCGGAAGATCTTTTTTCACTGTCATCAATTCCTACGAATAATACGGAAATATCATCATATTCAGGATTTACTTCACTTTCTCTTTTTTGGGATTTCTCACCACGATCGAGTTCCTGGTGGGACTCCGTTGCCGTCTCCTTGACTTTATCAGTTAAATAAATGGCATAGCCAGCAGCAGTACCAATGCTGATTAACAGAATAAAGCCCACTATGCTTAAGGCAATTTTTAGTTTTTTGCGTTTCATAAACGGGGTCAAGCTCCTTCGCTAGGTGTGACATCAAATTCTACATAAGATGAATCTCCCCGGGTTAGTTGAGCTTGATTACTGGTTAAATTAGTTATCCAGCTTTCAAAAGCTTCTTCCTGCCCGCTTTCTACATATATTATTAATTCCACATTTTCCATGTAATTAATCGTTTCAAGCGTATAGGAAGAGTTTCGTACTTCATTTTCTACTTTTCCAAGCAGGTGATAAGCTACGCTTACGTGCATAGATTTCATAAGCTGTCGCCTGACAATGCCTGTTTTTTCAATAGCTTGAGATACTGTGCCGGAATATGCGCGAATTAATCCGCCAGCCCCGAGTTTTGTACCTCCAAAGTAGCGCGTAACCACCACAGCCGTATCTTTTAATCCTTTTCGTTTTAATACTTCGAGCATAGGAACACCAGCGGTACCACTTGGTTCCCCGTCATCGTTTGCTTTTTGAATTAAATCATGTTCGCCAATCATATAAGCTGAGCAGTTGTGGTTCGCATCATTATGTTTCTTCTTAATCTCCTGAATAAACGATTGGGCTTCTTCTTCCGTTTCACAGCGTCGTACGTATCCAATGAACCGGGATTTTTGTATGATCACTTCTTCAGATCCATTCGGCTTTACGGTATAATAATTTTCTAACATAATGTGTTAAACCTCCTAAAGACTTAATTATATAGGCGGGGACATGATTCAGCAAATGGCATGTTGTTTTATCAAAAAAAGAAAAAGAAAAGTAACTTTATAATTAAACACCCCCATAAAACGGCTTAGGCCTAACGAATGAGTGTGTGTGAATATTGATGGAGGGACAATGATGAGCGAAAAGAAATTTGGGGATAAAGCACTTGACCATATCATTCATGAAATGGTGGATACTGTCACCAATAGTAAAGATGAAATTTTTCAGATTGGTGAAGAATCCCGAAATGAATATGAAAAACTGGATAAAGAGCTTAAGGAAACGAAACGAGAGGTTTGTTCTCTTATAGATGAGGGAGACAAACTGGAGCAGAAAGTACGTTTCTCCCGCATGCGCTTGTCAGAAGTAAGTAAACAATTCCAGAAATATTCAGAAGATGAAATTCGTAAAGTGTATGAGCAAACGCACGGGTTGCAAATGGATTTATCGATGAAGCGCGAGAAGGAAAAGCAGTTGCGCAATCGTCGTGATGACTTAGAAAGGCGCCTGAGAAACTTGGATGAAACGATTGGACGTGCCGAAGCGTTGGGTGGAAAAATTTCTGTCGTTCTAAACTATTTGACTGAAGATTTTAAACACGTGACCGATGCGCTGGAAGATGCAAAGGAAAAGCAGCAATTCGGTCTTCAGATTATTGAAGCTCAAGAAGAGGAACGGCGGCGGTTATCCAGAGAAATTCATGATGGGCCTGCCCAGATGCTTGCGAATGTGATGCTACGTTCAGACCTAGTGGACCGGATTTACCGGGAAAGAGGCGTAGAGGAAGCTATGAAAGAAATGAGAAGTGTTCGAACCATGGTTCGCTCCGCACTTTACGAAGTCCGTCGTATCATATATGATCTTCGCCCAATGGCTCTTGACGATTTAGGGATAATTCCTACGCTGAAAAAGTATTTAGCTACGGTAGAGGATTATAATGATCTGAAAATAACATTTACGTTATTCGGTGAAGAACGCCGCTTTGAATCTAAATTTGAAGTTGCGTTATTCCGGCTGATTCAGGAAGCGGTTCAGAATGCTGTCAAGCATGCGAGTGCTTCCTTAATCCAGGTAAAGACGGAACTACAAGCCGGTTCGGCCATGATCATCGTAAAAGATGATGGAAAAGGTTTTGATCCTAAATCTAAGAAAGATAATTCATTTGGCTTAGTAGGCATGCGTGAGCGTGTGGATATGCTGGATGGAGATCTAACCATTGATTCAAGCCCCGGAGAGGGGACCATTGTCACGATTCATATTCCAATAAATAGTTAATTACAGGAATAACTATGTAAAATGACGTGAATCGTTTATAATAGAAATTAGGATTAGGGTACAACGATATACAGGTAATTAGAGACAGAAAGAGACAAAAAGAGACAAAAAAAGATTACAAAGACCTATAGGATAGGGATGCTGAAAAAATCCAGTGAATGTAAAGGAAATAGGAGGAAAAGATCATGACGACACGAATAGTCCTGATTGATGACCATAAATTATTCCGTGAAGGTGTAAAGAGAATTTTAGACTTCGAAACAAGCTTTGAAGTTGTGGCAGAGGGTGACGATGGCAGTTCAGCTCTTCAGTTGATTGATGACTATATGCCGGATGTGGTCCTGATGGATATTAACATGCCAAGCATGAATGGTGTCGAAGCTACGGCGGAAATTACTAAGAAATATCCAGACTTAAAGGTCATTATTTTATCTATTCATGATGATGAAAACTACGTAACCCATGCACTTAAAACGGGTGCACAAGGATATTTGCTAAAAGAAATGGATTCAGATGCGCTTATTGAAGCAATTAAAGTAGTTGGGGAAGGCGGCTCTTATCTGCATCCAAAGGTGACTCACAATTTGGTCGCAGAATATCGTCGTCTGTCCGAAAATAAAGGCAGCAGTGCTTATCGTACGATTGAATACCGCAAGCCGCTCCATCTGCTTACCCGTCGTGAATGCGAAGTACTCCAGCTTCTGGCGGATGGAAACAGCAATCGCGGAGTTGCCGAATCCCTTTATATTAGTGAAAAAACCGTAAAAAACCATGTGAGCAATATATTGCAGAAGATGAACGTAAATGATCGTACTCAAGCGGTTGTAACAGCAATTAAGAATGGCTGGGTTGAGGTTATTTAATCGCATTGTCAATATTGAAGCTGCTGGCTCAGGCCGGCAGCTTTTTTCTAATAAGAAATGGTAATAAAAGGGGCCTCGGGTCATCCATATTCTGGGTGACCCGAGCCTTTTTTTACCAGGTTACCTATCAGCTTATTTCTACTTTATTGGTGCAATTAAGTGAGGGTTCATGTAAAATAATAGACAAATACTTTCCCATAGTAAGAGACATATAAAGTTAGAAAATATACAGTGGACAAGGAGTTGGATCACATGAAAACAGCGGTTCTTACAGATAGTACAGCTTATCTTAAGAGAGATACGCGCAGAGCCAACGACATACATATGATACCGTTGAACGTAATTTTTGGTCACGAATCCTATCAGGAAGAAATAGATATAAACGCAGAAGACTTCTACGATATGGTGAAAGAAGGTGGTGAACTGCCGAAAACTTCGCAGCCTTCCACCGGTTTAATGACTAAAAAACTGGAGGAGCTTGCCCGCGATTACGACGCCGTGTTAGCCATTCATCTTTCAAGCGGCATCAGCGGTACTTATCAAGGAATGATAGCAGCTGGTGATATGGTGGAAGGGATCGACGTTCATGTATTTGACTCCGAAATAAGTTGTCTTATGCAGGGTTTTTATGCTCTTGAAGCTGCCGAGCTTGCAAGTAATGGAGAGACCCCGGAGCAAATTCTTAACCGTCTTGAGGTTATGAAACAGTCCATGAAAGCGTACTTTATGGTGGATGATCTTACACATTTACACCGGGGAGGCCGTTTGAACGGAGCTCAGGCGTTTGTAGGCAGCCTTTTGCAAGTAAAACCTGTGCTCCATTTTATAGATACAAAAATTGTTCCTTTTGAAAAAATCCGGACCAGAAAAAAAGCTCTTAAGCGCATTTTAACCTTGTTTGAGGAGTCTATTGAAGAAGGTGGAATGTATAAAGCTTGTATTATTCATGCTAATAGGCTGGATGAAGCCAAACAGATTAGGCAGGAAATTGAACAGCAGTTTAATAATGTAGAGATCGAAGTCAGCTATTTTGGTCCAGTAATCGGCACGCATCTCGGTGAGGGCGCAATCGGTCTTGGCTGGTACCGTCAAGCCTGAAGTGGAGCCTGTTTGTGAGACTCAAGCAGGCTCCACTTTTATATTAGGATGGTGAATGCATGCTTCATACTCTGCGTACTTATTTTTCTTCTGATTTTGATTGGCTCCCCGGTCTAGACACGCCTCACTACTACCCTCAACTTGCCGGTAAACTTCTGCTGCATTGTGAAATCCCTCTTGATGAACCGCATCTCATGACTGCTTTATCACAAAACGTACTAATAAAGGTTCCTGGTCTGGATCACCATTTCTGGGGCTTTCGCTGCCGGAGGTGCGGGAATAAGGAACAGCACCTATTCGCTGAGATTCCTCATGCTATCTGCGGAAAAGACTGTGTTTACTGCCGCTCCTGTATTCAAATGGGACGAGTTATGGAATGTGAATCTTTATACTTCGGCAGTTCAAATGTGTCATGGCCCCGGTTAGAAAATCCATGCGCATGGAAAGGAAAATTAACCTTTTCTCAGCAAAAAGCTGCTGATGAAATAAGAAATGTGATTCAGCTAGGGAAAGGTGAAAAACTAATCTGGGCAGTTTGCGGTGCTGGAAAAACCGAAATGCTCTTCCCCGGACTTACTGAAGCTTTCACTTCTGGAAAGCGGGTGTGTCTTGCCACTCCTCGAACTGACGTCGTACGAGAATTGCTGCCACGTCTGAAATCTGCTTTTCCGAACGTTGAGATGGAAGCATTGTATGGAGATAGTCCGAATAAAAAAGGAGCTGCACAGTTTCTTATTGCAACCACCCATCAGCTTCTTCGTTTTGCCCATGCTTTTGATGTGATGATTATTGATGAAATTGACGCTTTTCCATTTCATCAGGATCCTGCGCTCCACTACGCTTCAAAGCGTGCTGCCAAAACAGAATCCTCTCTTATTTACCTTACCGCGACCCCTAGAAAAGCTCAGCATAAACGTATTCGGAACAAAACCCTTCCAGTGGTTTTCATCCCCACTCGTTTTCATGGTCATCCACTGCCTGTCCCCCAACTGAAATTGACCCCGAATCTATTTCACCATTTGAAACGCGGAAAGATTCCTCCAAGTTTACTTGAAAAAATTAAACAGCAACAACAATCCCATCGCCAGCTGCTTATTTTTATGCCATCAGTTAAACAGGCTGATCAGATAGCTGAATATCTAAGGAAGTGGAAGATGGTGGTCGAATCCGTACATGCGGAAGATCCAAAGCGGGCTGACAAAGTCATGGCTTTTCGAAAGAAGCACTATCCGATTCTGGTTACGACGACTATTTTAGAACGTGGGGTTACTTTTCCCTCAGTGGATGTATATGTTGTGGACGCGGGTCATTCAGTGTTTGATGAAGCTGCACTCGTTCAGATTGCAGGTCGGGCGGGGAGAAGTCCCGACGATCCTTATGGAGACGTTATCTTTTTTCATACGGGAAAAACAAATCCCCTGTTGGATGCTCGTGAATCCATTATGAAAATGAATCGATTGGGTGAGAAGTTGTGAGGTGTCTAATTTGTCACGAGGAGATCATCCCTAAAATAACGTGGGCCAATTTTTGGAATGTACCGGAAAAAGAAATACTTTGCATCGTCTGTGAGTCTCAGTTTCAACCTCTTAAACCAGGCTGCGTCCTCTGTTTTCGAGAAGGTGAGAATGGTGTATGTGAAGACTGTCAATGGTGGGAGAGGAATCATCCTGGCCTGCTAGCTAAAAATACCTCGGTTTTCCAATACAATGAATTTGCCAAAGATTTCGTAGCCCGCTGGAAGTATCGAGGCGATTATATTTTATTGGAAGCATTGCAATGGCATGTTGTGGAACATTTTAGTAGAATGAGGAATTCAGACTGCATTATTGCTCCCATTCCATTAAGTGAAGAACGTTTTTCAGAGCGTGGCTTTAACCAGTCTGAAGCCATCATTTGTTTACTTAATCGAAGGTCCCAATCTTTATTCGAAAGAAGAAATTCAGAAAAGCAGTCAAAAAAAGGAAGGTACGCGCGTATTACGTCTAATAATCCTTTTAAACTGACCCATCCTGTTCATCAGCCCGTTATACTTGTGGACGATATTTACACCACAGGAACCACCGTGAGGCATGCGGCATCACTCTTAAAACAAGCTGGATGTCCAGCCGTGACTTCGTTTACTATTTTTCGTTAATTATTTTGTTAAGAACCTTTGACTTCGAGATTCGAAGCCGATATAAGAAATAGATATCGAATAGGAGGCGGCGTAATGGGGAGTTTAGCTAATTGTCCGCGTTGTAGTGCCCTTTTTTTAGCAGGAACTGTCGCAATTTGTAATCAATGCAGAAATCAAGAAGAACAAAATTATCAAAAGGTTTATGCATTTATGCGCAAAAAGCAGAATCGGATGGCAGCAGTTAAAGAAATTGAAGTCGCTACGGGGGTTTCTGAAAAGCAGATCAGGGAATTCGTAAAACAAAAGCGATTACATCCAGCTCAGTTTCCGAATATTAGTTACCTATGTGAGAAGTGCGAAAGACCTATTCAGGACGGTCGTATTTGCGAAAGATGTAAGATGGAAATAACAAAGGCATTGAAGCGCCACGAAAGCAATAAGGAGCTTGAAAGCAAAAAAAGGGGAAAGAAAACAGGACTTATTACTCGGTGGAAAATAAATAATAAGATGGATTTAAATGCTGAATCATTCAGACGATATTATAAGAAACCGTCGTTACTATTTACGAAAAGAGGTGATCCGAATGAGAATTAATGGACCGAACCAATCAAATTTTAACCCTTATACAAAGCAGGTAAACAAATCGGCTGAAGTGAAAAATCACATCAAGCCCCAGGATAAAGTCGAAATTTCGAGTCAGGCGAAACAAATGCAAAGTGCGGAAAAAACAGATCCAGTCCGCCAAAAGATGATTGAAGAGCTTAAAATAAAAGTCGAGTCCGGAAATTATCAGGCCGATCCGAAAGAAACGGCGAAAAAAATGCTGAACTTCTGGTCTAACAAAAACTAAAGGAGAATGGCATTGACGTTAAAATCTGTCATCCAGTGCATGGATCAATTGAAGCAAGTGCATGAAAGCCTGCTTGTTTTATCTCGGAAAAAAACAGAAGCCCTGAAATCCAATGACACCAGTGGTTTACAGCAACTGCTTACTCAGGAGAGGAAACACGTGCAGGCCATAAATAAAGTGGAAAAGCAGCGTGTTGAAGCTGTTGTTTCCTGGTGTGAGGCTCAGGGCCTCTCTACATATGAACCAACCATTTCCCGCATAATTGCTAACTTAGAAGGAGACGCTCAGTCAAAGCTTGAGGCCATTTATGAAGAAATGTTACTTGTGCTTTCAAACCTTAAACAGCAGGAGCAGCTGAACGCTCAGCTGACGAAGCAGTCGCTGCAGTTTATTAACATGTCGCTTGATATGCTTCAGCCCTCACTTGAAAGTGTCAATTATGGAGGGAAATCAGCTTCTTCAAAAAACAATAAATCGAAGCGATCCACCTTTGATTCAAAAGCCTAACACAGAGGAGAATTATCATGGTATCTACTTTCCATGGACTTGAAGTAGCTAAACGAGGGCTATTCACTCAACAGTCCGCTCTTTATACCACTGGTCATAACATATCGAACGCGAATACAGAAGGTTATACGCGGCAGCGTGTTAATTTTGAACAAACCGGGCCCTATCCAACTGCGTCCAGAAATCGCTCAGAAATTCCTGGTCAGATGGGGACGGGAGTGCAGGCTCAAAGTATTGAACGTGTCCGCACTCAATTCTTAGATGATCAGTATCGTGGAGAAAGTAATCGTTCCGGCTACTATAGTGTAATGGCAAACTCCATGGAACGTATGGAAGAAGTAATGAATGAACCTTCTGATAATGGCTTAGCTAAAACTATGGATCGTTTCTGGCAGTCGCTGCAGGATCTGTCGGTTAATCCCGAAGACTCAGGAGCCCGTTCAGTAGTCAGACAGCGCGGGAAGGCTGTAGCGGAGACATTCAATTACTTATCCAATACGATCCATACGATGCAGCTTGATGTGAAAAATGAGGTAAGTGTCACTACGAAGGAGATCAATTCTCTGGCTTCTCAGATTAATAATGTAAATAAACAGATTGCTGAACTGGAGCCACATGGTTATGTAGCGAATGATCTATACGATGAACGCGACCGGCTCATCGACCAGCTTTCAGAACACGTTAATATAGAGGTGTCCTATGAAGAACCTCCTTCCTCTGCGAGTCCTTTAGCAATGGGGAAAGCATCAATTACCTTAATGAACGGAAGCGGGCAGCCAATTTCCCCGGCTTCGCAACTGCTCGATGGCGTGACAAACTCGATTAATCAATTGTCCGTTACTTACACGACTGACGATACAGACCTGGCTCAGTCTATTAAAGTAGGCTCGACGTCTTATGCCCCGGAGAAATTTGCTTCACCGGGCAAGCTTAAAGGTTTGATTGAAGCAGGAGGATATAAGGATGAGTCAGGAGACCAACGGGGCATCTATCAAGGAATGCTGGGAGATCTTGATCAGATGGCCACGGCTTTTGCAACTGAATTTAATGCCATTCAAACGAGTGGAGCCAGTCTAAATTCGATTAAGACGGGGAATACGCCCCCGGCGTTCTTTTCTTTAGGATCAACCGCGGTGAATGCACAAGGTATCCGTGAAGGATTAGCAGGGGCAATTGATTTGACGGACGAAATAAAAAAGGATAACGATCATATTGCAGCAGCCAGCAGTTCGGAACCGCTGGCCGGAAATGGAGATAATGCGCTCGCTCTTGGATACGTACAGGATAATAACCTTCAACTGCTAGGCGGTGATACGTCATTAAACAGTTTTTATGAATCCATGATTGGAGGCATGGCTGTAGAGACTCAGGAAATTCAACGGATGGCGGGAAATTCCGGTACGCTGAAGCAATCCGTTGAGGAACAGCGTCAGTCAGTCAGTTCAGTCTCTTTGGATGAGGAAATGACGAATATGGTAAAGTTTCAACATGCATATAACGCAGCAGCCCGGAATATTACCGTTGTAGATGAGATGATTGACCGTGTTATTAATCAAATGGGACGAGTAGGAAGGTAGGGATGAACGATGCGTGTGACGCAAAGTATGCTTTCAAATAATATGCTTCGTAATCTTAGTCAAAGTTACGGACAAATGGGTAAATACCAGGAGCAGCTTACCACAGGAAAAAAAATTACGAAGCCTTCCGACGACCCTGTGGTGTCCATGAAGGGCATTAATTACCGGTCTCAACTCACAGAAGTTCAACAGTACAAACGGAACATCGGCGAGGTTCATAACTGGATGGACAGCAGTGATTCTTCTCTCGATAAAGCGACGCAGGCGATGCAGCGGGTTCGAGAGTTAACTGTACAGGCAAGTAACGGCACATATGACACTGAACAGAAAGCAAATATAGCCAAAGAAATCCGCCAGTTAAAAGAGCATATGGCAGATATAGCGAACACTAAAGTGAACGATAAGTACATATTTAATGGAGCCAATACGACTGAAGAGCCCGTGGATACCAAGGTCTTTACGATAAACAGTAGTATGAGTAAAGTTGAGATTGGCGTAACTGAAGGCGTCCGGATTCAAGCGAATGTAAATCCCCAGCCCGTTTTCGACCAGGGGCTTTTCGATGATCTTGAAGCTTTTGCAGCTGATTTGGAAAATGGCTCAAATAAGCTGGATGGCTATATCGCTGTATTCGATAATAAAATCAATCAGATTGTGAATGAACGTGCTGACCTTGGGGCAAGAATGAACCGGGTTGATCTGATTGAAGACCGCCTGGAAAGCCAGGAAATTACGGCTAGTAAGATGATGTCTAATAACGAAGATGCGGATATTGAAAGGGTCATAACGAATTTAAAAACTCAGGAAAGCATTCACAGAGCGGCACTAGGTGTTGGATCCCGAATCATACAACCTACGCTGATGGACTTTCTAAGGTGAATTTGACCCCACTTTTGTGGGGTCGTTTAATGTCGTCCGCTCTATTTTTAAAAGGTGGAGGTGCTCCATGTCGATCCCTAAGCTGCAAATTCAAACAACTCAAGCCAGGCTGGGTATTATAAGCCGCCCAGCTGTACAAGATATCCGCCAGTACAGGGCAGAGCAGACGATTGAACAGCCAGAAGCGGATGTAAGGATTCAGCAGCGCTCTGGGAAGTTGACCATTGATCAGACGAAGGCGTGGAACAATATTGGATTAAAGAGTATTTTTACGCGGACAGAAGAAACGGCTGCTAAAGCTCAGCAAATTTGGATGGAGGGGATATCCAGAACTGCCCAGGAAGGCGATGAACTCATGCGAATTGAGAATAAAGGTAATCCAATTGCCGCTCATGCTGAACAGAATGCACAGTTTGATTTTTCCATGATTCCTGGGGGAAAGCCGGCATTTGACCTGGTGGATATTCAATATGAGCCTGCTCCTGCAGCCATTTCAATGGAAGCCAACCCTCCCAAAATTCAAACGGTTAAACGAGCCCCTGATTTAACCTATCAACCTGGGAAAGTAGAAGTGAATTTAGAACAGCATGCTAATATACACATTGATTGGCAAGTTTAGAATAAAGGATGGATAAGCATGAAGATCGCAACAAAACACTTTGGTCATGTAGAAGTTGATGAAGCCAAACTTTTGAAATTCCACAGTGGGCTGCCGGGTTTTGAAATGTATAAAACCTATGCATTAATCCCAGTGGACGATTCAGCTGTTTATTTTGCTTTGCAATCAGTTGAAGCAGCCGGGGTCGCCTTAATCGTCTCAAGTCCTTACATATTTTTTAAAGATTATGTTTTTAACGTAGATGAAGATTCGAAGCAAGAGCTTGGATTGACAAGTCCGGATGATGTACTTGTTTATAACGTTCTGACTTTACGTGAACCTTTCAAAGATTCGACGATGAACTTGCAGGCTCCTGTAATTATTAACGTGAAAAACAGGAAATCAAAGCAGTTGATTCTTAACGACCAGAGCTATCAAACCCGACATTTATTGCTGAACAGTCAAGAAGGCGGTGACAGCCGTGTTAATCCTTAATCGTAAAGCAGGAGAGTCGATTCGTATTGGGGATGATATAGAAATTAAAATTGTTTCTGTAGAAGGCGGTCAAGTTAAGGTGGGCATAGATGCTCCACGAAATGTGAGCATCCATCGACAGGAAATTTACGCGTCTATTCAAGAAGAAAATACCGAAGCGGCTACGTTAACAAAGAATCTCTTAGATATGCTTAAAGATGATTAAATAGGATAGTCATAACATTCTTTAAGCTTCGGACTTGGAAGACGAAGGTTTTAAATCTTACATGGGTATAGGGTGTCTAGAAGCCCCGTACTTCTTTTTTAATGTCAGAGCTACTTCTCTTCATAGCTGAAGATTGGTCAATTTAAATAGTAGAAAGCGAGAAAATCCCGTTTTACATGATGGGATTTTTTTGTTTTCACTTCATCTCTGTATAGGAATTACCGATATAGTAAGAAACCAACCCAGGAACTGGTGAAGGCGGTTATACGTGGTCACACGCCATACTCACATTTTTCAGAAGCTTTGCTTTCCAACTGGGTGATAGATTATCTCTCCTTTAATATGGCAGGGGCGATGACATAATCTCTTGAAATAGTAGTACATCACAAAATATAAGTAGGTGAACATATGAGTGATATGAGAATCGGCGGTCTGGCGTCTGGTATGGATACGGATAAAATTATTAACGATCTTATGCGAGCGGAGCGGCAGCCGTTAAATAAAATGGAACAAGATAAAAAGTGGATGACTTGGCAACGGGATGCCTATCGCGATGTTAATAAACAGTTGAATGAATTAGATACACTCGCTTTTGACATGAAGCTTGAGCGTACCTTTAATTCAAAAGATGTAACATCCTCTAATTCAGCTGTATCAGCTACCGCCAGCTCTTCAGCAGGCACAGGGGATTATACCATTAGTGTCGAAAAAACAGCCACTGCAGCTTATAACTATAGTGAAAGTGCGATTAGTAAAGCGGGTGCATCATTCGATCCAGATGCAAAGCTGAGTACAGAGCAAGGAAACTTGAAAAACAGTCTGACTCTGGGGCAGTCTTTTTCTGTAACCACTTATAATGAAGATGGCACTAAAAACGAAAAGACATTTGAAGTAACAGGAGATAAATCGCTTAATAATATCCTCTCAGAGATCAGCGATTCCAACTTAGGTGTGAGGGCTTTTTATGACAAAAGTGCGGATAAAGTCATGATGGAAAGAACAGAAACAGGTAACTTTAACCCAGAGGATAGCGGAGAGTTTCTTGGTGCAGAAATTGGTTTTAATGGTTCAGATGAGTTTCTGTCTACGACTCTTGGGATTAAAAATGGAGATAACTCTACCGGCACCTGGAAGAAAGCAGAAAGAGGCGGTACGGATGCTGAATTTACATATAATAATGGTCTGAAAATCACTTCACATTCCAATAATTACACTTTAAACGGTGTAAATTTTACATTTAATGATATAACTGATGGAAACATCAAAGTGAATGTGAATAATGACGTGAATCAAGCTGTTGATAAGATTGTTGAATTCGTCGATAAATACAACAAAATCATTGAAGAAATGATTGGTAAAACAGAAGAAAAGAAATATAGGGAATTTCCTCCCCTTACAGATAAGCAAAAAGAAGATATGGAAGAAAAAGAGATTGAGCTCTGGAACGAAAAAGCAAAAAGCGGATTACTAAGAAATGATTCTGTGTTAGAGAATGGTTTAAGCAGCATGCGCACGAATTGGTACACGCCTGTCGATAACAATGGAGATTTTCAAATGATGTCGCAAATTGGTATTACCACTTCTTCGAATTATCGAGACGGTGGAAAACTATCAATTAATGAAGATGATCTTCGCAAAGCTCTAAGTACTAATCCGGAATCTGTACATAAGCTTTTTGCCGGTACGGAGGAAAAACCAGGCGTTGCGCGCCGTATTGAAAACAGTATCGAAACGACAATATCTTCTATTGAAAGAAAGGCTGGAAAATCGACAGCCTTAGATAATAATTTTTTATTGGGGCGCCGTATTAAAGATATGGATGATCAAATGGAACGGTTCGAGGAACGATTGTCCCAAATTGAAGATCGTTACTGGGCACAATTCGGTGCGATGGAATCAGCAATTCAGAAGATGAATTCACAATCTGCCTATTTAATGCAGAACTTTGGTTGATTTTAAAAAGGAGTGATGGCTAAATGTCGATTCAGGCCTATCAGAATAATTCGGTAGAAACGGCTTCTCCCGGAGAGCTTACTCTGATGCTGTACAATGGATGTTTGAAATTTATTAAGACAGCAAAAAAAGCAATGGAGAATCATGATATAGAAAAGAAAAACACGAATATCCAAAAAGCGCAAAAAATCATTAGAGAGCTTATGGTGACCATGGATCAGGATTATGAGGTTGCAAATGATATCATGCCTCTCTACGATTATATGAACCGTCGCTTAATGGAGGCTAATATTACGAATGATTTGGGAATTCTTGAGGAAGTCCAAGAACTTACTGAGGAATTTCGGGATACGTGGAAAGAAGTAATCCTGCAGACGAGGCGTATGCAGCAGGGTGAGGGCGGCAGAGCGTAATGACCGTATGGGAACAGTTTTATGAACTCACCCAACAGTTAGAGGAAAAAGTTCACCAGACGGTCACAGAAAAAAATCGGGCTGAAATGGTTGCGTATGTTGAAGGGATTCTAGCGGAAAGATCTGCTCTTCTCCTAAAGCTGCCTCAGCCTGAAAGCGAAGCTGAACGGGAGATGATAGCTGAAGTGCTACACAAGGATGTTAAGATTAATCAGAAGCTTGAGTTTCTTTTTAATGGTCTAAAACGAGATATGCGTAATATGAAAAAGCAGAAGTCTTCCAAACAAAGATACGCAAATCCCTATCAAAATGTGTCGAATTATGATGGAATGTATTTAGACCATAAAAAGTAGCAGGTGATTTTTTTGTCAGAACTAACCGTCGAACAGCATCAATTATTATTTGAATATGATCAATTATTAAATACGATCAGCGAAGCATTGGAATACTTAGAAAAGAACATTAAAGAAGAAGCACCGGCAGAAGTGCAGCAAGTGTTTCAAGATGTGCTGCTCGCCCTGGATAAGGCAAGTACAAGTCACGAACAAATGGTTGCGCTTTTTAATGAAGATATTAATTTGATTACATTAATCGGAGATTTCCATGATGTCGTAAAGCATTTGCAGCAATGGTTTGAGCTTGAAACGAATGAGGACAAACGGCAGTTACTTGTAGAAAAGGTAGTACCGGCCTATGAGAGCTGGAGAAGCCAAATGCAATCCTATGTGAAACCATATATTGTGCATTAAGGACACCCCCTTTATGAGGATATGTTTGCTCTTGTGATTTATCAGCGCTAGGTGTCCTGGTGTCGGCAAGCCCGGCCAATCTTCGTCCTGAAACCCACATTTAGCCCGGTTTGTCAGCTTTTCCAACAATTACCGACACAAATTTGACAAAATTTTTAGATAGTTTATGCAGGAAAGGGTCAGGGTATGATAGAATATATATCACATAAGGATGAAAGGAGGACACTTCTTATGCTACAATATACCATTCGTGGTGAGAACCTAGAAGTGACAGATTCTATTAAGGATTATGTGGAGAAAAAGGTGGGCAAACTGGAGCGCTACTTTGATAATCCACCATCTTCTGAGGTTCACGTAAACTTAAGTGTCTATAATGATGAGCAGACAATCGAGGTCACAATCCCAATGAAGAACCTGCTTCTTCGTGCGGAGGAACACAATACAGATTTATATGCTGCCATCGACCTTGTGGTTGATAAATTGGAACGTCAAATTCGTAAGCATAAAACGAAGGTAAACCGTAAGTTCCGCCAGGAAGGTGCTCCTAAACATGTATTTGCCGAACTGGAACGGGAAGCTCAGCAAGAGCAACTGAAAGAAGAAGAAAGCAGCGATTTTGATATTCAAATTGTAAAAACAAAACGTTTTGACCTGAAACCAATGGACAGTGAAGAAGCTGCCTTGCAAATGGACATGCTGGGACATAATTTCTATGTTTTTACAAATGCGAATACAGATGAGACAAACATTGTATATAAACGCCGTGACGGACGTTATGGCCTTATCGAAACTTGAGATTAATTGACAAAGCTCCCCTGTCCAGCAGGGGGGCTTTTTAAATGAATGGTAAATATATCTTTAAGCAGAATTCGTGCCTATTTATACGTTTTTTTCTACATAAATCCCGATTTATCTTCTATAGACAGCTCTGAAATTTTAAATTTGAGCATTCGCTCTCTCTAACTCTTCATGATATAAAAGAACTATGAACTCAACCTTCAGGAGGAAAATGAATGAAAGCTACTGATTCATGTCATGATTGTGATTTTTTATATCAGCGTCTGAGGCAACAAGAAGAAACGATTGCTCAGCTAGTAGATATTATTGGTGCAACTAACCGGCGGGTTCATGAACTTTATCAGCGACAGCTTGGTGCCGAACATCAGATTATACGGGAACACCGGTCGCCCTTTACGGCTTCGTCCTAATAGTTTAAGCTGCTTCATCTTAAAGGCCCTCAAGCCCGTCACAAAACGTTCATCATGGGTATGTACTTTATTGTCAGTCAGCTTCTCTTAGTGTTATGATAATATATGGATTAAACTAACCAACCGAAGATTCGAAACCAATAGAGGAGCGGTTGCAATGCTAGGAACTTTAAAGAAAATATTTGGCGATGGTAACTCACGTCAATTGAAGCGTCTCGATAAAACCGCTGAGGATATCGACGCTTTAGAAAATGAATATGAAAAGCTTTCTGACGATGAATTGCGTCAGAAAACAGATGAATTTAAGGAAAGATATCAAAATGGTGAAAAACTAGATGATTTATTAGTAGAAGCCTTCGCCGTCGTTCGTGAAGGTTCCAAACGTGTGCTTGGCATGCGTCCATTTAAAGTACAACTCGACGGTGCGATCGCGCTGCATGAAGGTAATATAGCCGAAATGAAAACAGGTGAAGGTAAAACGCTTGCTTCTACCATGCCTGCTTATTTAAACGCTCTTACAGGAAAAGGCGTTCACATCATTACGGTCAACGATTACCTTGCGAGCCGTGATGCTAAAGAGATGGGAGAACTTTTCCATTTCTTAGGTTTGACCGTAGGATTGAATTTGAATGGGATGTCCAAAGATGAAAAGCGTGAAGCTTACCTCGCAGATATTACTTATGGGACGAACAATGAGTTCGGTTTTGATTATCTACGTGACAACATGGTGCTGTATAAAGAGCAGATGGTACAGCGTCCGCTTCATTTTGCCATTATTGATGAAGTAGACTCGATTCTTATTGATGAAGCACGTACTCCCTTGATTATTTCAGGAACGGCATCGAAGTCAGCGGATCTATACCAATCTGCCAACTCTTTTGTGCGTTTACTGGAGCAGGAAGAGGACTTCACCTATGATGAGAAAACCAAAAACGTACAGCTTACAGAAGAAGGAATCAACAAAGCCGAGCGCTTTTTCAAGATCGAAAATTTATTTGATCTTTCGAATGTCTCGCTGATTCATCATATTAACCAGGCTCTAAAAGCTCATACCTCTATGCACCGTGACACGGATTATGTAGTGGATGAGGGAGAAGTAGTTATTGTTGACCAATTCACTGGACGTCTTATGAAAGGACGCCGTTATAGTGACGGTCTGCATCAGGCGATTGAGGCTAAAGAGGGCCTTGAGATTCAAAATGAAAGCATGACACTTGCATCTATCACGTTCCAAAACTTATTCCGTATGTACGAGAAGCTTTCCGGAATGACAGGTACAGCAAAGACAGAAGAAGAAGAATTCCTGAATATTTACAATATGCGCGTAATTGTAATTCCGACAAACCGTGAAATCATCCGTGATGATAAAGCAGACCTGGTTTATAAAACTTCTGACGGGAAGTTTAAAGCGGTTGTTGAAGATATTAAAGAACGACATGAAAAAGGACAGCCGGTCCTGGTTGGTACGGTAGCCGTTGAGACCTCGGAAATCATTTCCCGGTATTTGAAAAAAGCTGGGGTTCCGCACAATGTCCTGAACGCCAAAAACCACTTTCGTGAAGCAGAAATTATCGAGAATGCTGGTCAAAGAGGTGCTGTAACGATCGCCACCAATATGGCTGGTCGTGGTACTGACATTAAACTTGGAGATGGAGTGGTCGAAGCAGGTGGGCTGGCCGTCATCGGTACGGAACGTCACGAATCCCGCCGAATCGACAATCAGCTGCGAGGTCGTTCCGGTCGTCAAGGAGATCCAGGGATGTCTCAGTTTTACCTTGCTACGGATGACGAATTGATGCGCAGGTTCGCCTCTGATAATATCCGCAGTATGATGGACCGTCTGGGTATGGATGATTCGCAGCCTATTGAAAGTAAAATGATTTCCCGCGCAGTAGAATCAGCGCAAAAGCGTGTTGAGGGTAACAACTTTGATGCTCGTAAAACAATCCTGTCCTATGACGATGTACTTCGCCAGCAGCGTGAAGTTATTTATAAGCAGCGTTATGATGTGCTTACCTCGGAAAATCTTCGTTCAATTATAGAACAAATGATTGAACGTACGGTGGAGCAGAATGTACAAGCTCATACCAGCGAGGAAGAAGATGAGAATTGGGAACTTGAATCAATTGTTGAATACATGCGTGCCAATCTTCTAGAAGAAGGCGACGTTACTGTGAAAGATTTGAAAGGCAAAGACCCTGAAGAAATGAAAGAACTGATACTTGAAAAAGTTAAAGTGCGTTACGATGAAAAGGAAGAAGAGTTGACTGAAGAGCAAATGCGTGAATTTGAAAAAGTTATTCTTCTACGCACTGTCGATCAGAAGTGGATGGATCACATTGATCAAATGGATCAGCTTCGCCAGGGGATTCACCTTCGCGCATATGGACAAAATGACCCCCTTCGTGAATATCAGTTTGAAGGTTTCGGCATGTTTGAAACAATGGTTGGAAAAATTGATGAAGAAGTTTCCCGTTACGTGATGAAAGCTCAGATCCGTAACAACCTGCAGCGTCAGGAAGTAGCAGAGGGAGCAAAAGCTGTTTCCAGCGATGGAGAAGAAAGCAAAGAGAGCAAAAAGCGCACGCCGTATGTGAAAGCAGACAATGTAGGTCGAAATGATCCATGTCCTTGCGGAAGCGGTAAAAAATATAAGAACTGCCACGGAAAATAAGGAGTAAGGCACTCTCATTAAGAGAGTGTCTTCCCTTGTCTAAGGACCAGGCAGAAGTAAACATGATCGTAAGCACGTAGATATTTATAGGAGTGATTATTATGGATATGGCAGACGTACGCCATGAGTTAAACAATACAGCTGAACGACTAGCTGACTTCAGGGGGTCTCTTTGACATTGATCAAAGAAAAACCCGCATTGCTGAATTAGAAGAAGAAATGACTGAGCCGGGTTTTTGGGATGATCAAAAAACGGCCCAGAAAGTTATTGATGAAGTAAATGGATTAAAAAATCTTGTTCATACCCTCGAAGAACACGAGGAAACTCATGAAAACCTTGAAGTGTCCTATGAACTTGTCAAAGAAGAAGATGATGACGACCTACGGGAAGATTTAGTTGAGCAGGTCCAGCAATTAAAAAGAGACCTTGATCAGTTTGAACTGAACATTCTTTTAAGCGAACCCTATGATAAAAATAATGCGATTCTTGAACTCCATCCAGGCGCAGGTGGAACGGAATCCCAGGATTGGGCGAGCATGCTGCTCCGTATGTACACTCGCTGGGCAGAGAGAAAAGGTTTCTCTGTACAGACTATGGATTACCTTCCGGGTGATGAAGCCGGAGTGAAAAGTGTAACCTTGCTGATCAAAGGTCACAATGCTTACGGTTATTTAAAAGCCGAAAAAGGGGTACACCGACTCGTGCGCATTTCCCCGTTTGACTCATCCGGACGCCGCCATACATCTTTTGCTTCCTGCGAAGTGATGCCGGAATTCAATGATGAAATTGATATTGACATTAATACAGAAGATTTGAAGATTGACACCTACCGTTCCAGTGGTGCAGGAGGCCAGCACGTAAATACAACGGACTCCGCTGTAAGAATTACGCACCAGCCGACAAATACGGTCGTTACTTGTCAGTCTGAACGTTCCCAGATTAAAAACCGTGAACAAGCTATGAAAATGCTGAAAGCCAAACTCTATCAGCTCGAAATCGAACGTCAACAGCAGGAACTGGATGAGATCCGTGGAGAACAGAAGGAAATCGGCTGGGGAAGCCAGATTCGTTCGTATGTTTTTCATCCTTATTCCATGGTCAAAGATCATAGAACAAATGTGGATGTTGGAAATACCCAGGGGGTCATGGACGGCGATCTTGATAAATTCATTAACTCGTTCTTACGATCCAAAATGGATGCGTCTTAAGAAAGGAGCCTATTTAAAAGGCTCTTTTTTTTCAGACAGAAGAGTAGCCGGGGCGAACTACCTTTTTATATGAATGTTTGCTATGATGAAGGTAGTGAACACAATTAATAAGGCGGTGACCAAACAGTGAAAGTGAAAAAAGCGATTATTCCTGCAGCGGGACTTGGAACAAGGTTCCTGCCCGCGACGAAAGCCATGCCTAAAGAAATGCTTCCTGTTGTAGATAAGCCGACAATTCAGTATATTGTGGAAGAAGCGATCGAGTCAGGTATTGAAGATATTATCATCGTTACAGGGAAAGGCAAACGAGCTATTGAGGACCACTTTGATCATGCATTTGAGCTTGAAGAAAACTTATATAAAAAAGGGAAGATTGACCTGCTTGAAAAGGTAAAACAGTCTGCACATGTGGATATTCATTATATTCGTCAAAAAGAACCTAAGGGACTCGGACATGCCATCTGGTGTGCGCGTAAGTTTATAGGTGATGACCCTTTTGCCGTTCTTCTTGGAGACGATATCGTCCGCTCGGATGAACCTTGCTTAAAACAATTGATGGATCAGTTTGAAGAAACCCATTCTTCTGTTATTGGCGTAAAAAAAGTACCGCACGATGAGACGAATCGATATGGAATCATTGCTCCCAAGAACCAGGAGGGCCGCCGCTACCAGGTGGAGCACTTTGTGGAGAAGCCTTCCATCGAAGAAGCCCCTTCTGATCTTGCTATTATCGGACGTTATGTATTTACTCCAGAGATTATGGACATGCTTGAGACACAGGATATAGGAGCAGGCGGGGAGATTCAACTGACCGATGCCATCGAACGTCTTAATATGGAACAGCCCGTGTATGGTTATGAATTTAAAGGCGATCGTTACGACGTTGGCGATCAGCTTGGGTTTATTAAAACGACTCTTGCTGTAGCAATGGAACGTGAAGACATGCGTGATGACGTTTACGAATTGGTCGAAAATATCGTTAAACAGCAGAAGTCCTTTCACGGATAATGAGACGCGCGGGAGCCGCCAGGCCCCGCGCTTTCTTTATGGGATCATCCTTTCTTCTTTACCGCATTAATACGTTATTTCAGTCTCATTTACAGTAAGTTAAGGCAGTGATATACTCCATAAGGTTTGCTATACATTAAGGGATTCAGGTGCTGCTTTTTAAATAAAAAAAATCAATAGAATTGAAACAGGTATTACGCAGGGGGAAAAGGATTATGATGATGATGGCGAAAAAGTATAGAAGAGAGCCGATGCCGCCGGTTTTACGGCATACGATGGAGTTTGCTTTTGTAATTATAGGTTCCTTTTTTGTGGCATTAGCTTTTAATGTATTTCTATTACCAAATAATATCGCATCTGGCGGTGTAGCAGGTATTAGTACAATTACTAAAGGTGTATTCGGATGGGAACCGGGAATTGTTCAATGGATACTTAATATTCCCTTGTTTATCATAGGAGTAGTTATTTTAGGTAAGAATTTCGGTATTAAATCTTTTGTAGGCACGATTACACTCCCATTATTTGTTTTAATCACAAGTAACTTAGAACCTGCTACCCCTGATCCGCTGCTCGGGGCAATTTTTGGCGGAATGGGAGTAGGACTAGGACTTGGAATTGTGTTCCGAGGCCGAGCTTCTACGGGTGGAATCGACCTTGCTGCACAAGTCCTGCATAAGTTTACTCATTTCCCATTGGGCATTAGTGTTGCATTACTGGACGGAATGATTGTGTTAACCTCAGCCATTGTGTTTTCCCTGGAGGAAGGGTTATACGCATTGATTGGTTTATTTGCGACCAGCCGGACGATTGATTTTGTGCAAGTGGGCTTAAACACCTCGAAGAATGTGATGATCATTACAGAACAAGTGGATGACGTCCGTCAGGCAATTTTTAAGGAAATAGATCGTGGTGTTACGGTTTTAAGTGGTGCAGGTGGTTACACGGATCAAGAACGTCGTGTCGTTATGTGTGTCGTCCAGCAGAATGAATTCACTAAATTGACACAAACGGTAAAAGTGGTGGATCCTGGGGCGTTCGTTGTAGCGATGAATGCCACCGAAGTACTTGGTGAGGGTTTCAAATCGGGATAGGAAGGTTATAATATTCCCATACTTAATTTTTCGAGGGGGAATCGAAATGAAAAAACTACTATTCTCATTATTCTTCGCTATGTTACTCGTTCTTGGTGCTTGCGGTGGCGGCGGAGACGAAGGTGCTTCTGAGGACAATACTTCTGAAGAACAGACTGATCAAAGCTCGCAGGACGAGTCCGGAGAATCTGCTGAGGACAGTGGGGGAGAAGGTGCAACTGACTCCGCAGGTGCAGAGGGAGTATATCAAAACAACTGCTCCAGCTGTCATGGTGGTGAATTAGGCGGCGGTTTTGGACCAGCTCTAACAGAAGTTGGATCTAAATACGATGCAGCTAAAATTGTAGATATTATCAAAAATGGTAAAGGCCAAATGCCAGCTCAAAGTCAGGTATCCGATGAGGATGCTCAAACGGTTGCAGATTGGCTTGCTACAATGGAATAGCATAATGATTATATTGTCCGGCTAAGCGCCGGGCTTTTTATTTTACGGCAATTGAATAAACTGAAAAGGAAATGTAATATTTTTATGTCTAAAATTATCGAGTTTCAATGTTATAATAAAGTTGTTTGTAAGAGACGACAGGAAGCACTAAAAAAAAAGACTAAGGTGATCGCCATATGATAGATATGACAGGTGTATATAAAACATTTCCAAATGGAGTTACGGCTCTGAATGGTCTGGATGTCCAAATTGAACAAGGTGAATTTGTTTATGTGGTCGGCTCAAGCGGTGCTGGTAAGTCCACGTTCACCAAATTGATTTACCGTGAAGAAAAGCCTTCCAGAGGAAGTGTTAATATTATTGATATGAATACTTCCACCATGAAAGAGCGGAAGGTTCCCATGCTGCGCCGTCAAATTGGTGTGGTGTACCAGGATTTCAGGCTTCTCCCGAATTTAACCGTTTATGAAAATGTGGCTTTTGCCCTGGAAGTGATTGAGGAATCCAAAAAGAACATCAAACAGAGAGTGATGGAAGTATTGGATCAGGTCCGCTTAAGAAACAAAGCTCGTTTTATACCTGATGAGCTGTCCGGAGGCGAACAACAGCGAGTTTCCATTGCGAGAGCAATTGTTAATCGTCCCAAGATTTTAATTGCAGATGAGCCCACAGGAAACCTGGACCCTGAAACCTCCTGGGAAATTATGCACATTTTAGATGAAATAAATGCTGGAGGAACCACCGTTTTGATGGCTACCCACAGCCGGGAAATCGTGAACACCATCCCTCGCCGTGTCATTGCAATTGAGGATGGTATGGTCGTAAGGGATGAAATGCGCGGCAATTACGGATATGATGAATAACCGTAATTTTATATTCAGCATAAAAAAGCACTCCTGAATCAGGAGCGCTTTTTTTTATGCTGAATAAAGTTATTAAACTATCTTTGCTTCAACTCGTAAAGTAAGTATTGGAGACTCGTGGAGTAAAAAATCACTGTACTTTATTCAGAGAAGCTCTGTTAATCTTCCGTGTTGATCTTAAGGTTAAGCTCCCAATACTTGAACACGAGATTGCGAGCCATTTGTTCAGCAAAAGGTCCTGCGGGGGAAGATTTCGCTTTCCGGTCCTGCGTCGTGCAGGAGCATAGGGAGCGAGTTATTTCCCCGGCAGCCCTTCCCCACATTTCGTAACGGACCCGGATCATCTCGAATTTGAGTCTATTGCGTAATAAGGCATTTATGGATTTTCCCAGTAATTGCTTTCTTGTACAGCAGTGAGAAGATGCCTTATATCTTCTGGAGTAACGTTTCCAATATTGCCGATCCGGAAAGTGTCGTAGTCCGTCACTTTTCCAGGGTAGATGACGAACCCTCTTTTCTTTAATTCTCTATAAAACGCTTCGAAAGAAAATCTCGGGTCATCAGGGTAATAAAAAGGAGTGATGATGGGGGATTGCTTTTCCTCCGATAAAAGAGGAATGAATCCGAGATCTCTCATCCCATTGACAAGGGTATGCTGATTGGCTATATAGCGTTCGTTTCTGGCCTCCACACCGCCTTCTTTACGTAATTCATCCAATGCCTGTTTAAAAGCCCGGACAGTGTGAGTCGGTGAAGTGAAGCGCCACTTACCTTCTTGCTCTTCCATGACGGCCCACTGGTGGTATAAATCCAGAGAATGAGACCTGGCCTGATGCTTGCAGGCTTTTAATTTCTCTCTTTTGGCTAATATAAACCCGAATCCAGGAACCCCCTGAATACATTTATTAGCGCTGCTGATCAAGTAATCAACATCCATCTCAGCTATGTTTATAGGCACCCCTCCAAAAGTGCTCATGGCATCTACAATCAAGGTCCGTCTGTACTGCTTTACAATGGAAGCTATTTGTTTAAGAGGGTTCATCATCCCTGTAGTTGTCTCACAATGGACAAGGGAGACATGTGTAATGGAAGGATCATCCTCAAGAATCCTGGTTAGCTGGGCAGGATCAGGATACTTCGTCTCGCTGCATTCAAAAGGGACGGTCTCGATCCCTAAACGCTCCGCGATAGTGACTATCCTTCTCCCATAGGCGCCGTTTACGATAACAAGCAGCTTTTCATTTGGGGAAATGACCGTTCCGATAACTGACTCCACGCAGAATGTTCCACTTCCTTGCATAAGAACAGAAGTGTAGACATCATCGGATGCACCGGCTATGTTCAGGAGGTCACGCCGTATGGATTGAACGAGCCGCTTGTAATCATTGTCCCATGTGCACCAATCGCTAAGCATGGCTTCTTTAACTGTGTTAGTGGTGCTCAGAGGACCTGGTGTTAATAATAGATAGTGATCTTCCATGCTTATTCTCCTTTCTCACTAATATTTGTTCGATTATGCATAGCTTACACTACAAGAATTTAAACGCTTATTAATCATTTCAACAATTTCAGGAAGCATGGTTATATCTTCTATCACATAGTCTGCACCGGCATTCTTTAAGTACTGTACGGATTGATTAATTTCCTGCTTCAACTGGATGGAATCCATTGTTTGTACTTCGTGCTCTGTCCGGCCAAGGATATTGCTTCCTTTTACAACACCCACGGTCCACATTCCTGCATTCACACCTTCTTGCATATCGCTTGTTGTATCTCCCACTTTAATCATATGGAGCATGGGATAGACATTGAGATTAATTGCATTTTGAAAGCACATCCATGGGTAAGGACGACCTGCGGGAACATCGGTAGAAGTAACGATCGAATCGGGTACATATCCTTTTTTTGCGGCTTCACGTGATACAATTTCGATCATATCACCCGTGTACCCAGTCGTGGATCCGATTCTTATGTTTTTCTCTCTTAGTTGATCCATAACATCGATCACGCCAGGGATTGGATCTGCGTATTGATCCAAAATACGGAACAGCATCGGTTCGAAATCGTCGTATAGAGCCCTTACATCCGTTTCATCCGGATTCTTCCCATGAGCCTCTCTCCAAGCAGTCTTAACCCGATCCATCTCACAAATTGCACGAATGTGATCGACTTTCAATAGCCCCATTGGGCCGCGGGCTTCCTCATAAGTAATGGAAACTCCTCGCTTGTAGAATACTTCCATAAACACTTGGACAGGGGCGAAACAGCCGTAATCAACGGTAGTGCCTGCCCAGTCAAAAATAACTCCTTCAATACGTGGGTTCATAAGTGTGTATCCTCCCTTAAACTTAGTGGCAGAAAGGGTTTATTCCGCTCTCTTATCTATTGCCGTAAATTTAATGTACCGTGATCGTGTAAAAAGCATGTTAGCGTTAAGTTAATAATTTGTATGGTTATGTTTTGTGATTGTATATTTTGTTTTTCGAATCTAGTAGAAAAAAGTATAAATATTTCCTATAATTAGATAGACATGCCTGTAAGATTTGTGGCATAACTTAAAGCAGGAAGGAAACTAAGTTTTACGGTGCACATATACGTTTGCTAGGATAGGTACATTAGGGAAATTCAAAGTAGAAGGGTGAATGCGATGAATATAAAACCGCGTTACGTAGCACTCCTCATGGTGCTTGCGGTCCTATTGGGAGCTGCAGGTTCTTACATAGGAATAGAATACTTCGCTGAAGGGACACAGGAGAGCTCCCAGACAGAATCATGGGCTAATGCGGATCAAAATGCTGACAATCCCGGCAATACATCGGGGGAGGAACAGAATAAAGCATCTGAAGATCAGTCGGAGAGTGCAGATTTAGCAAAAGTAGAACAGGCGTTCAGTACAATTAAAGAAAACTATGTAAGTGAAGTAGATAAAGATAAATTAATAGAAGGTGCTGTTCAGGGCATGCTGGACACTCTTGAAGATCCGTACAGCGTGTATATGGATCAGGAAACAATGAAGCAATTTAACCAATCTATTGAATCCTCTTTTCAAGGGATCGGTGCTGAAGTGAGCATGGTAAACGACAAGGTAACCATTGTAGCCCCAATTAAAGGCTCACCCGCTGAGGAAGCCGGATTAAAACCGAATGATCAAATATTGAAAGTAGATGGAGAAAGTGTAGAAGGTCTTGATTTATACGAGGCGGTCCTGAAAATCCGAGGTGAAAAAGGTACTGAGGTTACGCTGCAGGTAGATCGTCCAGGCGTGAGCGAGCCGGTAACCATCGATATTATTCGTGATGATATTCCGCTTGAAACAGTGTATTCCAATACAAAAGAGGTCGATGGAAAGAAAGTCGGTATCATAGAGATTACCTCTTTCTCTGAAAAAACGTCCGAGGAATTCCATGAAGCTCTAACGAAGCTGGAGAAAGACAACATGGAGGGACTGGTAATTGATGTCCGTGGCAATCCGGGTGGTCTATTTACAGATGTTCAGGAGATTTTAAAAGAATTTATTCCTGATGATAAGCCGATTGTTCAAGTAGAAGACCGTAATGGGGAGAAATCCCGTTACTTCTCAGATCTTAAAGAAAAGAAAGATTATCCGATTACAGTGTTGATGGATGAGGGAAGTGCATCTGCCTCAGAAATTCTTGCTGCAACGATGAATGAAGCCGGAGGGTATGATCTTGTAGGTACCAAGAGTTTCGGGAAAGGTACGGTTCAGCAGGCAATTCCAATGGGGGATGGAAGCACAATTAAACTCACCCTTTACAAATGGTTAACACCTAATGGAAACTGGATTCACGAAAAAGGAGTAGAGCCTACAATAGAAGTGAAGCAGCCCTCCTACTTCTATACGAATCCGGTCGAAATTGATAAAGAGCTGAAGTATAATGATAATAATGAAAAAGTGAAAAACATTCAAAAGATGCTTAAAGGTCTTGGATATGAGCCAGGACGGACGGATGGTTATTTCAGTCAGGGTACGAAATCTGCAGTAGAATCTTTTCAAGCTGAAAACGGACTAGAAGCTACAGGTGATGTAGATGAAAAGACGGGTGGTAAGCTGGAAGAAGCAATCGTAGAAGAAGTACGCAAGGAGGAAAATGACCGGCAGATGGATAAAGCTGTGGAGGCTCTCTTCGAGTAAGCAGGCCTTCCCCTTAGTTCGAGAAGTAAAGTCCGTAGTCTTTGACTGCGGACTTTTTTGTTAAGATTGGAAAGGAGAATGATTTTGGAAGTCTGGATTATGGAAATCGTCAAAGGAGCAGGCCGGGTGTTTACACAGCCATTCCTTTATATAGCTATTATTATGGGTTTTATATTAACGAGGCGTAGGATTAAAAGCGAGCGCAGGCAGTTTGGAACTCGTATATATGATGCCTTTTCAGAATGGGGCGGTACTTTAGGAACATCATTAGCTGCCGGACTCCTTATATCGGTGTTTGCGGTAGGGAGCGGACTTGTCCTTTCTCTCCCTTTATTATTGCTCGTTTCTGGAGTGCTATTGGTTCTCAGTATTCCTTTAAGATCGAACTGGTATTCAGCAGCCTATACACTTGGAGCCACTTACCTAGTTATATATTTCATTCCGTACTTTCCGGAAAGTGTAAGACAATTATCATGGGTATCTCCACTTACGGACACTCCGCTTACAGCGCTCCCATTTCTGATTAGTGCGTTCTTGTTAGTGGAAGGTATTCTTATGTTAAGAACCTCTTCGTTATCTACCTTTCCAGAGCGTGTGATGGGGAGAAGAGGAATGTGGATTGGTCAGCACCGCAGCAGAAAGCTTGCGCTCATACCGTTCTTTGCCCTTTTTCCTGCTGGATCCATAGAACCGTTTGCGCCGTGGTGGCCTGTTTTCGGTATCGGTGAGGAAAGCTTTGGTTTAATACTTGTTCCTTTTGTCACGGGATGGGAATGGATTGCACGTGGACAACTGCCTGTAAAGGCAGCCAAAATCGTGGGACGTCGAACATTTTTTCTTGCCCTATTCGTTCTTAGTTTTGCTGCTGGCAGCCTGTTCTTGCCGGTTTTATCAATAGTGGCTGTTGTGATAAGCCTTCTAGGGCGTACTTGGATTCGGCTTCAGCACTTGTCAGGTGAGAAGCGTCAGCCATTTTTCTCGGCGAACCAGGACGGTCTTCTCATTCTCGGGATCATTCCAAAAAGCCCTGCGGCACAAATGGGACTCTCACCAGGGGAACTGGTTGTAAGAGTTAATAACAGACAAGTACGTACGGAAAATGATTTTTATGAAGCCCTGCAGGAAAATGCAGCTTTTAATAAAATCGAAGTCCACGACGTACAGGGGGAAAATCGCTACGTTCAGCGCCCTCTATATGAAGGGGAGCATTATGAACTGGGACTGGTTTTCGTCGAACCACCACGGCGTGAGAAGTCAGTTAGTGTGTATTAAATGGTTTTTTACTCCATCTTCTTTGTAAGGCTGATTGAGAGGAACTGCTTTTCCATTGGGTATTAACGGAGCATAAGCTTAAGGAAATAAACTCTTTTGAAAAATTAGAATCCGTATTCGCAAGTTTTAAAAAGGTCAAAAGTCCTTCTCAGGGATTTTTGACCTTTTTTTGTCTGAATAGTTAATCAAATTCATACATATAACCATCAAACAAACTGAAAATGATTCTCAAATTCATTGACAGAGCTCTTGAATGCACATAAACTAGTAAATGAAAGAAAAATTAGACACGTATATAGTTAAGTTTTATAAAAATATAGATTACCAACAGACCGATAGAGATTTCGTAATGGGTAGAAAAAGGAGAGTTCGAGATTATGGACACACTGTTGGCTAACAACCTGACCTTGGGTTATGGGGATTCCGTCGTTATAGATTCTTTGAATATCAGCATTCCAAAAGGGAAGGTCACCGTACTCATTGGAGGCAATGGATGTGGTAAATCCACTTTATTGCGTTCAATGGCACGTTTGCTGAAACCGAAATCAGGAGAAGTTGTACTTGATAGTGAGGATATTTCAAAAATGCGGACTAAAGAAGTTGCAAAGAAAATGGCAATCCTTCCTCAAAGTCCAACAACTCCAGAAGGTCTAAGTGTTTATCAATTAGTTAAGCAAGGACGTTACCCTTATCAAGGTTTTGCTAAGCGCTGGTCTGAAGACGATGAGTACGCGGTTAACAAAGCACTGGAAGATACTAATCTAATGGAATTAAAAGAGCGTACGGTTGACTCTTTATCCGGTGGACAGCGCCAGCGGGCCTGGATTGCAATGACTCTTGCTCAGGATACCGATACCCTTTTACTCGACGAGCCAACCACTTATCTTGATATGACTCATCAGATTGAAATACTGGATTTGTTGTTTGACTTAAATCAGGACAATGGGCGAACGGTAGTAATGGTCCTTCACGATATCAACCTGGCCTGCCGCTATGCTGATCATATTATAGCTGTTAAAGATCAGACGGTATACGCTCAAGGGAAGCCGGAAGAAGTTATTACCTGTGATCTAATGCAGCACGTATTTGAAATGAATTGTGATGTCAGACAAGACCCTCTTTTTGGTACACCGATGTGTATCCCGCATGGAAAAGGACGCTGCTTAATTAAGCAAGCCCAGGCGGAAGCGCAAACGTCCCAGACATCAACTGGATAAACGAAGTGAATGAATGAGAGCAATGGAATATATTTTTCCATTGCTTTTTTTGTTTCACCTTTTTGTAGAATGGTGTAGAATTATTGTTGGAAAATGGTATGATATGTATGTTGATATTTAGAGGTATCGATTTTGCGTGAATGAGGCGATCATCGATGACGTAAATGTGTATATTCAATATTTACCTTGGGGCTGTTGTTCTAAATCTGTTAAACTATTTTAAGTGGATTAGATATTGGGATTGACATGAGATGGTAGAATTACTCGAGGGTCAAATTTTAATGGATTTATTAGATTTTACGACATGATAGACATGGTGAATTAATACTTTTACCAGATCGCTTGTTCCTATTGCGGTGTCTCGTTTAAATCAGTTATGGTGTGAGAAGGAGTTATCCCACTTTCTGGCCATTTCTGCTTAGAACGGTTAAGCTGGGCAGTATGAAGATCAAATAAGCTGCGCCTGCAATGTCCCAAGGGTTACGGAAGAAGATCGGAATTTTCTTCTTTTTGTATCCCAGTTTTTTTGTGCGTATTCATAAGGAGATGAAGCTTATAAACATCGTTATATCTTTGCTGAGCGTAGGGGTTAGATCCAAAGATCGAATAGCTCATTGCAACCTTCTCTTTTCGTGGAGATTATTGACTCTGTCGAATGACATAAAAAATGGGATGAGAGGGAACTACAGTTAATTTGATGTTAAAGCCTGCATATGGGATCTGGAATACGTATGTCTTATAAAACACATTCAATCTAAATAATCGTTAAACTTTTGAAAATTCCTTTTGAAAAATGTTTAATAGGGTATGGAATATTATCTATACTTTTAAAGGACGTAGAGAGAGAATATTAGCTTATTACATAAGGTGATAAAAAATCGTCTTACATTAAAGAAAGGAAATTTAAGGAGGAAAAGTAGTGGAGGAAATCGTTTATCTGGCTATTTTTGCAGTGATAGTCCTAGTCGTTGGTTTAAGAGAAAAGTCTTCTCATGACCGAAATTTGAAGCAGATCCCTACCCGAATTCTGGTTAATGGAATACGAGGTAAATCCACAGTTACCCGTCTAATTATGGGAATTCTAAAAGAAGATGGAAGAAGGGTAGCAGGTAAGACTACAGGAACGTCAGCTCGGATGTTCTATTGGGATCAGGAAGAAGAAGAGCCGATTGTCCGAAGTCTTCAAGGACCGAATATTAGTGAGCAGAAAACAATGGCCAAAAGAGTAGTGAAAAGAAAAGCAGATGCTTTTGTTAGTGAGTGCATGGCCGTAAATCCAGAATATCAAAGGATATTCCAGGAACGTCTAGTAAAAGCAAATATAACAGTGATTGCTAATGTGATTGAAGACCATATGGATGTTATGGGCCCGACTTTGGATGACATTGCGGAAGCCTTTAGTTCCACCATACCCCATAATGGCCATGTAGTAATCCCTGACACACCATATAAAGGATATTTTGAGAAAATAGCACGACGCCGTAATTCAAAAGTTGTAGTTGCGGATGAAAGTCTGTTTGAAGAAGAATATTTAAAGAAATTCCCGTTTATGATTTTCCCTCAGAACGCGGCGCTTTCACTTGCCGTTGCGGACATTCTGGAGATTGACCGGGAAGTTGCCCTCCGAGGTATGCTGACTGCACCTGTAGACCCGGGTGCTATGCGTGTGCACAGATTCGGGAAAAAGCGTGCTCCTAAGTACTTCTTTAATGGATTTGCAGCAAATGATATTACATCAACATTAAACATTTGGGAGCGAATTCAGGAGTTGGATTATCCTACAGACGAAAAAACCGTCATTATGAATTGTCGTAGTGACCGTGTCGAACGTACGATTGATTTTGCTGAAAGAGTACTTCCCCATATTGATATGGATAACCTGATTGTAATGGGAGAAACCGTTGATCCGGTTATAAATGCTTACAATGATGGCAGTATATCAGCTTCGAACATGATCAACTTGGAGAATAAGTCTGCTGAAGTTATAGTTGAACATTTGCAAGATCTGCCTGGAAATAGTGTCATTTATGGAATAGGAAATATTGTCGGTGGAGGAGAAGAATTGGCAGCTGCGATTCAGGACCTTGAAATTGTCCCTTCTCTATCAGACTATCAAACAAGCTGGGAAGAAGAAGAAAGCCATACCATCACAGAAGAAGCTTATGAAGAAAGAACTCTTCAAACAAATAAGTAAAGTGAAATACCGCTAAAGGAGTTGGAGTTGTCGTGTTCGGTACAGATTTATATATTGCAATAGTTGTAGGTGTGTTGTTGAGTTTATTATACTCTGAGAAAACAGGGGTGGTACCAGCTGGTTTGGTAGTTCCTGGGTATGTAGCTTTGATTTTTGATCAGGTTATGTATGTATTAGTAGTCGGATTAATTAGTTTATTAACGTATTTAATAGTTTCACAGGTGCTTTCTCGGTTTACTGTGCTTTATGGACGCCGTAAATTTGCGGCCATGCTTACAGTAGGGGTTTTGATGAAGATGTCAATGGATTATCTGTATCCGCTCACCCCATTCCCCACGATGGAGCTTCGGGGGATCGGGGTTATTGTACCGGGACTTATAGCGAATTCGATCCAAAAACAGGGAGTACTCCCGACCTTTAGTGCTACATTCGTCATTGCCTTCCTTACGTTCGTGGCCATTACAGTTTATAACTTGATTTAGAGGAGCATTTTTTATGAACGAGAATGATATAAAGTACAAAATGAAAGTATGGACTAAAAAGCACAAGAAAAAAGCTGCCCCCCACTCGCTCATTGTTGCGGCTCTACTAGCTATACCTTTTTTTGGTCATGAATGGATTGACCGTCCACCGATGCCCGGAGATACGAGGCCTGACGATGTGGAGTACAGAGTATCCATGGTGGGCGATATGATGCTTGGCCGTCACGTACGTGAAGCAGCTGAGAGAAGTGGAGAGCCAATTGGTCGTGTATTTGAATATGTAGAGCCTTTTATTGAAGAGTCAGATCATACAACAGGGAACTTTGAAAACCCGGTTATTGATGCGGATAATCCTGAAATAGAAAAGGATATGGAGGATTTTGAGCTCCGCAATAAAGCTATTCACCTATACTCGGATAAAGGAGCAGGGGAAGCCGTTGCAAAAGCCGGTTTCGACTCTGTAAACTTAGCGAACAACCATACGATGGACTATGGAAGTCTATCTCTTGAGGAAACCATCCAGAACATGGGGCCTCTGGATATAGACTTACTTGGGATAGGTAAAGCATTGGATCCTTCTGAAGATCTTTTTCCTGAGGATGAAGCCCAAACCGATGCTGGTAAAATTCATTATTATGAAGCAAATGGTCGAAAGATAGCCATGCTTGGTTTTACGGATGTTTATGTACAGGGATATAGTGCAAGCGAATATGTAGGTGGTGTACTTACCGGTTCCGGACTGGGAGTCCTCCAAAACCGTATTCGTGAGGCTAATGAAAATGCCGACGTGGTTATGGTTCACTCTCACTGGGGTGATGAGTATGCAGGAGGCACTAGTCAGGAACAGGAAACACTGTCGTATCTCATGGCAGATATGGGGGCTGATGTTATTATTGGGCACCATCCCCACGTGATTGAGCCTGTTACGCGCGTGCAAGTGGAAGGCGACCCAAATAATCCACAGGATAATGGAAATACAGCCATTGTTATGAACAGTCTAGGAAACTTCGTTTTTGACCAGGGTTGGACAAGAACGAGGGACTCGACTATGGCCCAAATGGATTTTCTGACTGATGGTGGAGCTGAACTATCCTTTGTACCCATGCAGATTTCGGATACTCGTCCCCGGGAAACGAATGGACTCTTGAAACCTTTGAGAGACTTTCGAATTTTCCGAACCCTTCGCAAGGAGTTAGACAATGAGTATTGGCGCATGGAAGACGACCGTTTAGTTATTGATTTGAAAAAAGCTGGAGTAATAGAAGGATAGGAGGGCTGGTGCCTTGAATTATTTGAAAATCACCTACACCATTGCCGCGATTGTCTTTATAGGACTGATAGGTTGGAACTTTTATTTCGAAGAAGAATTCGACCAGTTCCGTGAGCCTTATACGGTAGAAGATCGAGCAGAAACAGTGGAGGTAAGCAACGCAGATGGCGAAAATGCTTCTAAAGTGTACGGCGTAAGTGCTGTTCACCCACTAGCGGTTGAAGCCGGAATGAAAGTATTGGATGAAGGCGGTAATGCAGCAGAAGCAGCCATCGCTGTATCGTTTGTCTTGAACGTAGTTGAACCTTATGGATCAGGAATGGGCGGCGGCGGCCAGATGATTGTACACGAACCTGGCGAAGGAGCTAAAACCTATGACTATAGAGAAGCAGCTCCTCTAAGCGGTGCGAGACCCGAAAGAGATATAGCTGTGCCCGGATTTGTTAAAGGAATGGGCGCTATTTATGAGGATTATGGAAATAACATGGATTGGAGTACATTGTTGGATGATGCGGTGACTCATAGTCAAGATGGAGTAAAAGTCGGCCGGATCTTTCACGAACAACTTCAAAATTCCAGACGATTTATCCAAAGCGGAAACGAAGATCCCGCTATATCTAATAAGTTCTATCCAGAAGGTCGTGCGTTAGAAATTAACGATACGCTTGTACAGGATGAACTGGCTAACACCTTGAAAACTCTTCAGGAAAACGGACCTGAATCATTTTATGAAGGTGAAATAGCAGAGCAGATTAAACAGCAGGTAAATTTCGGACCGAATGACCTGGCATCTTATGAAGTTGGAGAGCGTGTAGCACCGTCTGGTAACTTTAATGGTCAGCAAGTCTTTGCTGGATCATCACCGACTTCCGGTATCATTGTTATTCAGGCTCTTCAAATGCTTGAGAAATTAGAAAAAAATCTGGATAAAGTCCTGAGAACAGAATTTGAAAATGAAAATGGTGAGCTTCCCGCATTTTTAGCTGGAAACATGCCGGAAAATATGCAGGAAGTCGTAAACCAGCCTCAATATAAAGATATTTATATTCATCTTGTAAATAAGATTGTGAACCGTGTCTATTCGGACCGTGTTCATACTCTTGGAGATCCTCAGTTTGTGGACGTAAACCAGGAGAAGCTAACATCTGAAAGTTATTCCAATCAGTTGTTTGAAGAAGAATTCGGTGTAGGAGGTCAGGAGCTTACCAGTTCAGCTGAAATCCTTACATCTCCTGGTGAAAAAGCAGATTCCAGAAACACTACTCATTTCGTCGTAGTGGATAAGAATGGCATGATGGTTTCTGCGACAAACTCACTCGGGAAATTCTTTGGATCTGGTCGCTATATTGAAGGGTTCTTTATGAACCATCAAATGAGTAACTTTGACACTGTAGATGGTGCTATGAACGACTATGAGCCTGGTAAGCGGCCTCGTTCTTTCGTATCTCCATTAGTCTTTGCTGAAGACGGTCGTGCAGTGCTGGGTATTGGTTCACCGGGTGGATCAAGAATTCCAGCTATGCTTCTGCAAGCTCTGATTCAATATGAATATGGAGTAACGGAGGAAGGCGAAAAGCTTACACTCCAGCAGGCAATCAGCCGTTCTCGATTCTATACGGCAGATAACGTGGTCCACTTGGAAAACATGGTGGATCAGGCAGCTGTAAACCGTTTGAGAAGTGAAATGGATTACTCTGTTATCACGCACGATTCTCCCGTATTCTATGGAGGCATACAAGGTCTAGGCATTCGTACGAATGGGGATGTGACCCAGATGTATGGAGGCGGAGATCCAAGACGTCTTGGAACATGGAAAATTGCCAATGATTCTGGTAATTAAGATAGAGAGTAACTGAGCCAATTAAGCCCACCTTTTTGATCCAAGGTGGGCTTTTTCTATGAGAGCCAACTACTCTTTTTTCCGGTCATCTTTGTTTTTCTTAGTCTCACTCAGACGAATACAAGTGTGCTGCAAGCTAATAGAGGGGAGACGATGAAATGAATACACTTCACCATGGGTACTGGACTTTTTTTGTGAGTCGAAAACAGAAACACACCCCCTGGTTTATATTCGGGAGCATTTTACCAGATATCGTATATTATGTGATGTTTCTATATTTATGTATTTCACGTAACGCTTTTCAGGTCGTAGATGATCCTGATCCATTAAAGTCACTGTTTAGTATTGTTCATGACTTATTTGAACATCCAGTAGTGAGTATTCTGCGGCAGGCTGGTCATTCTATATTTATATGGATGGTTATATTCGTGGTTGTACTCGTGTGGAAGGGCCGTAAGCTCACAAAATGGTCTGCCCTCATGTATGGCTGGCTTGGGCACGTTGTGGTTGACCTGCTTACTCACGTGGAGGATGCCGTTCCGTTATTTTATCCTGTCAGCTCCTATATTTTCAGAAGCAGGGTATCTTATTGGGATGAAGATCATTATGCAGGCATTTTCTCATTGATCAATATGGTTCTCATTGTTCTCTCCCTCGTTTATTTAATTGTGAAGAAAATCCGAAAAAAGCATTCGTTCACAAAAAGTTCATGAGCATGATGGGGTTTATCATTCTCTATTATTCGACTTTCATGATATGATTTTAAATGAATGATGCAATGTATTGACGATCGTCATTATATATAGAGAAAGGGTAAGACGATGAAGAAATTTTCAATTTTAACTACGTTTGTAACGTTCCTCGCTCTTATTCTTGGAAATCTTGTTGTGGCGACAAATTCCGGGGATGCGTGTGGAACCTCCTGGCCATTCTGTAATGGTTCAGTCATACCGGATTTCACTGATTATCACGTTCTTATAGAATATTCTCACCGGCTAATGGTTCCTTTACTCGCCATGCTTACGTTCATTAATGCGATCGGTGCATTATATGTACACCGTAAACGAAAGTCCGTGCTTATTCTGGCTATATCGAGTTTAGGGTTACTGGTATTTCAATCCTTAGTTGGAGGCTTTAATGTTCTTCTCGGTACGCCTCCAGGTTTTACCACGCTTGATGTAACATTCAGCCAAATCTTGTTAATTGTGCTTGTCCTTCTAAGCTACAGCCTTCACGAGAAAAAAATTGAGCTCGGGCGGACGAGCTGGTCTACCATATCGATGAGCTACAAGACGTTTTTAATAGGTTTCAGTATCTACGTTATGCAAGTCATTTTAGGGGCCTTCTTCAAACACAGCCGTGCGAGTAATGTTATGCTTGATATCCCGGCGGTTGAGTATCTGATTAAAAGTGAAGCGATTGCTAATATGGTATATTCTCTTCACTGGGTTGCAACCATTGTAATATTAGTAGCGGCCGTATGGTTTGTTATATACGCATCTAAATTCAAATACCATGTAACACTCTCCTGGCTCTATCTATTTTCACTGCTATTAAATGCAGTAGTAGGATTTGTGATTGTAGTAACCGGAAACGTTGTGGTAGCCTCATCTATTCACATGATTCTTTCTACGGTCACCATGGTTATTGGAGCAAGCATACTGGGCGGTTACTGGTTTAAACTGCAAAAGAAACCTATTTAATGATGAAAAAACCTCGCTGTGAACAGCGAGGTTTTTTTAATGGAGTTCCTCTGAATAAAAAATGAAAAAAGGCTTCTTTGGTTGTGGAATTGATTAGCTATTTTAGAGTCAGGGTTTTATTACTTAAATAGTTCTTGAATCTCCTCTTCACTTAATGAGGTGAGCATCGACTCTCCTGGCTGAATGATTTGGTCAACGAGATCTCGTTTCTTTTGCTGCAATTGGTAAATGCGTTCTTCAATGGTGCCTTCAGAAATCATACGGATTACTTGTACAACTCTTTCCTGCCCAATTCGATGAGCCCGGCCTGCAGCTTGTTCTTCAATCGCCGGGTTCCACCATAAATCATATAAAATTACAGTATCCGCACCAGTCAGGTTCAAGCCTGTTCCTCCGGCTTTCAAGGAGATAAAGAAGGCATCTTTTTCTCCCTGGTTGAACTGATCCACCATCTCCATTCGTTTGTCAGCTTTCGTACTTCCGTCTAAATAGAATCCGTCAATACCATCGTTAGAGAGTTCGTTATGCAATAACGTCAGCATACTGGAAAATTGGGAAAAAATGAGTAAGCGGTGTCCGCTTTCTTTCATTTCGTGAGCCAGCTCTTTCAGTTGGTCCAATTTACCGGACCCGCCTTCGTAATTCTCAAGGAAAAGAGAAGGGTGACAGCAAATTTGTCTCAAGCGTGTGAGACCGGCAAGGATTTCAATTTTTCCTCGCTGAATTCCTTTTGTAGCAATGGTTTCCTGAATATCGTTTTGAATACGTTCTAAATAGGCCAGATATACCTCTTTTTGTTCGCGGGTAAGTTCTGAATACTGTACCGTGTCAATTTTATCCGGAAGTTCATCCAGGACTTCGGTTTTCATGCGCCGGAGTATAAAGGGGCGGGTCATGCGGGCAATTTTCTCCGGCTTCATCTGCATGAATTTCTTCTTACTTGTGTAAAATCCAGGCATAATAGCTCTGAAAATCGACCAGAGCTCCTGAAGTGAATTTTCAATAGGTGTACCACTTAAAGCAAAACGATGCCTGGAGCGAATCGTTCGAACCGCTGAAGCAGTCTTGGTTGTATCATTTTTTATAGCTTGTGATTCGTCCAGAATCATAGCGTGAAATTGAGTCGATTCATAAAACTTCGTATCTTGACGAAGCAGAGGATAGGAGGTAATCCAAACGTCTGCTGATCCCTCTGTAATCAACTGCTGACGAGCGATTGGATCTCCCGATATGATCTGGACGGACAATTCTGGTGCAAACTTTTCGAGTTCCTTTTTCCAATTATAAACGAGTGAAGCTGGTGTAATAATTAAGACGGGTGCATTTAGTGCGCCCTCTTCTTTTTCATGAAGAAGAAAAGTAATAGCTTGAATGGTTTTACCTAGCCCCATATCATCTGCAAGAATCCCGCCTAATCCATAGGTAGCAAGGGTTTTCATCCAACGGAATCCAGTCATCTGATAAGGACGTAGATCTGCTTGTAAACCTGCTGGTTTATTTAAATTAAATGTTTCTGGAGACTGAAGACGCTCTACAAGTTTAGTAAATTTTTGATCTCTCTCTGATTCTTCCGGCTGCAATACATCATCAACTTGCAGTGAACGTGCCTGGGAAACATGCAGCTCACTGCTGTCAATATCCTTTGCTGAGATATCGAGTTCGTCCGCCAACCTCTGAAAACGCTCAAAGGATTCTGTGGTCAATGAAAGCAAACTTCCATCAGAGAGGCGATAATATTTTTTGCGCTCAATCGCTGCTTTCATTGCAGCGCTTACGTCCTCTGAACTTATTCCATCAATACCGAAACTGATGTCGAGCCAGCTTCCATCACTTTCCATTTGAACAGATGGTTTGAGCTCATGATCCTGTTCGGCAAGCAGGGAGCGGACAGAAGAAGATAGATAAACCTCAGCATACTCTTTCAATTTTTGTAAGTACTCGGAAAAGAAAGTGTCAAGGGCTTCTTCTTCTTCAATATAAACGATTTCTCCATCAAATTTAAATTCGGCAGATTCAATAATTTGTATGATGGACTGTTCTATTGTACTGTTACGCTGAACAATGGTCTGGTTGGGAGCAGCATTCTGTTTAAAAGGATCAATTATCAGGTCTCCATAGCGGAAACGGACATTAATCGTCAGTGTCCACTGGAAGAAATCCAAGTAAACTTCTGCATGCAGCGGATGCTGACTGATTTTTTTCTGTGCTGTTTGATCCAGCTGTACTTCGGCGATGGTCTCAAGCTCCGGAAGTACATAAGAAACAATGCCTTCCATATCAGAGTGACTCACGGTATGGTTTCCATTCGAATTATAAGGAAGAAGAGTGTATAGCGTTCCGAGCACTTCCTCTTTTTGTGGATCGAGCGCATAGAACGTACCTTCCTTGTAAAGAAGATGATATTCAGCTAAATAATCATAGTTCTTCAAATGGTTCATATGCATATGAAAATGACCGCGCTCTTCCGATATATAAAAAGAGAGCTCAGGGAATTCCGTTTTATAGCGCAGAGGACCAGTAAGCTCGCCTTTAACAGACACTTGTGCTTGCTGCTCCTCAAGCCTGGGCAGTAGGTTTTGAGCCAGCACCGGAGAGATACGCAGCGTTTTTTTATCATTTTGTGTCCATTGTTGCTCGTAAAAACGTTCTTGCTCATAGGCTTGCTGTAATAGAGACAGGATCTCCTTATCTTTTTCTTCGAAAACGTGCTCGGCTGGGTCGAATGTGAACTTTTTGGATATTTTGTAAGGCTGATCTTTCTGAATATGCTCAAGTAGCTCACGAATGTCTTTTATAACATATGGATAGCCTTCTCCAAACTTTAATTCAACACTTAAACTCTTTGTCCCTAGCATAGAATGTAGATGAAGGAAGTATTGAATTTGAATGGGCTTCTTCATACCATCTGCCTGTCGGTTTTCCTGGCGCTGTCGGAAAGTTTCAAATAAACGCATGGCAAACAGGCGATCATGGTTGGTTTCTTTCTTCGCCTGGCGACCCTTTACGGCCAGTTTGGGCCCTAGTTCTTCCAGGGCGCGTTCACGGATAGCTATTAAGACGGCAGCGATATGTTTACAGGTATAGTAATTATTATAAGCTTCACATTCGCAGGTGGCTTCGACATCATCCTCTTCAAAAAAGAAAACACGCACTTCGTAATCGTGCGTCCCTGCAACGACCGCTCTCCAGGAGCGAATAGCTCCATTATATGAAAGTCCATAGACTTTCTTTGATTCATAATATTGTTTACCACGTTTATAAAAAGTGTGGCCGGTTATTTTCTTGATATCACTTGGTTGTAATAAGTACGATTGCATAAATGGCATCCTTACTATCAGTATTTCCTCTATTATAACAGGTTTGACCAGATGATAATTGACTATATCTGTTACCTCGGGTCCCCCATAAATTCCCACCTCAGGTCTTCCAGGATATGGATGACCTGAGGTGGGAATTTATGCAAGCGAAAATAGGGGATCTCATTGATTCTTGATTGATTTTAATGCATGGTTGTGCTAACTTTCAAAGTATGAGTTTTATAAATTCGAGATTACTGCTCAATCGAGTGAGCGGTTTTTTTATGGAGTGAATCGGCCAATGTGATACGTATATCCTACCTTACGTAAGTCACCCGAATGAATAATAATATGGAGGATATGACGATGAATATTCAAGACGAAATGAAAAAACGCCGTACGTTTGCTATTATATCCCACCCTGACGCTGGGAAAACGACCATGACTGAGAAAATGCTGTTATTCGGTAATCTCATTCGTTCGGCTGGTACAGTGAAAGGTAAAAAGTCAGGAAAATTCGCTACCTCTGACTGGATGGAGATTGAGAAGCAGAGAGGAATTTCCGTTACTTCCAGTGTAATGAATTTTCCTTACAAAGGCTACCAGGTTAATATACTTGATACACCAGGGCACGAAGATTTCAGTGAAGATACGTATCGTACCCTGACTGCTGTTGACAGTGTAGTTATGGTAATCGATGGAACCAAAGGAATTGAAGCCCAAACACTAAAATTATTTAAAGTATGTAAAATGAGGGGCATTCCGATTTTCACGTTTATTAATAAAATGGACCGTGAGGGTCGTGAGCCTTTTGAGTTAATGGAGGAAATTGAAGAAACATTAAATATCGAGACTTATCCAATGACCTGGCCGGCGGGTATGGGTAAACGATTCCTTGGGGTATTCGACCGGAACAACGAACAATTTGTACATTATACCGGTAACGAAGAAGAATCCTATATTCCTTATGATCAACTGGATCAACATCCAGAGCTTTCTGAAAATGCTACCTTCCAAGAAGCGGAAGAAGAAATGCTGCTTGTTGATGAAGCAGGAGATGGCTTTGATATGGATAAAGTCATGAGAGGGGACCAGACCCCAGTGTTCTTCGGAAGCGCCCTCGCACCCTTCGGTGTGGAAACATTCTTTAATTCGTTCATTGAGATGGCTCCGGAACCTGCGCCAAGGAAGTCAACAGAAGGAATTGTCTCACCGGATCATGAAGAATTCTCTGGATTTATTTTCAAAATCCAGGCGAATATGAATCCACAGCACAGAGACCGGATAGCCTTTGTAAGAGTTTGCTCAGGTAAATTTGAACGAGGGATGAACGTAACCTTATCCCGTACAGGGAAGTCTTTTAAGCTGGCACAATCCCAGCAATTTGTGGCTTCTTCACGTGGAACAGTGGAAGAAGGCTATGCCGGCGATATTATCGGAATCTATGATCCCAATGTGTATCGTATTGGGGACACCATCGTTACAGGAAAATCGAATTTTGAATACGATGAATTACCTCAGTTTCCGCCTGAACTGTTCAAGAAAGTAACAGCTAAGAACGTAATGAAGTCCAAACAATTCAGAAAAGGATTGGAACAGCTTGTGCAAGAGGGAGCCATTCAGTTGTTCAAGCGGTATCGATTTGAAGACTATATCATTGGAGCTGTCGGCGAGCTTCAGTATGAAGTTTTCGAGTATCGTATGAAGAATGAGTACAACGTGGAAATAGAACTGACTTCGGTCGGTGAGCGCATTCCGCGCTGGCTGCGCGAAGACCAGGTTGATGAATCTTTATTTGATGAGCGGAATATGCTAGTCGAAGATCGGGAAGGCAATCCGTTAGTTCTATTTAAGAATGATTTCTCACTCCGCTGGTTTGAGGATAAACACCCTGATATAGAATTGACCGATCTTTTTGAAGTGAACCAGTATAATCAGACATTCGAATAGAAATAAGAAAACCACTACAGAACATTTGTAGTGGTTTTTTTACAGGAAATTATACCCATTGTTTTCAAAAATCTATTATAATGAACATTAGACCGATCGATAAAAAGCGATTGATTTTACTAGGAGTGGAAATGTGCAATCCTTTGAAAAATATCAGAAATTATTCTTAACAAACGTGTCTAAAAAAATTGAAAAATGGCAGGAACTTCCTTACGTGGAAGAAAAAGAGATCTACCAATTTCTTCACTCCGTAAAAGGGACAGCTGCTTCTATACAACTCCCGGAATTATCATCGGAAGCTGATAAAGTAATGGATCACGTCAACCCAGTATCTACAGCAAGCTGGCAGGAAGGTTCATGGTCGGAATTATTACAGCCGGTTTTTCTCCATGCTGCTTTGAATAAGGAATTAGAATTCCCCAGGAAGGAGCAGGAGCTGCCTGTCTTTCAGAGAGAGGAAAAACAGCCTACAATTTTAATTTTAGAAAATAATTTAGATTTCCTGCATCATTTTCGCAACAACTTGGAGAGTCATGGCTACAATATCCTGATCGCTGCCACAGAGGAAAGGGCACTGCATCTGTTTTATGATGAAACGCCGGATTTAGTCGTGATTGATTTTTACTTAGAGAACAAAAATGGCTTAGAAATATTGGAAGAAATTAGTACGCAGGCCACAAGTATTTTAACTCCTGTCATGATCATCAGCGAGGATGGTTCTCCCGAGTTAGCAAAAAAAGTGTATGAAACTTCAGCTCTCGATTTTATCCCAAAGCCTATTGATTTTGAAGTCTTTACTACTCTCATTCGAAACAGGCTTTTACATGTACGATCTTTAAAAAAACAAATAACGACCGATAAATTGACTAAAGCCTATAACAGAACTTATCTCCAGGATTTACTGGATAGGAAGAAGCGAAACTTCCAAAGAAATGAGGAAACATTTTGCCTCGCCATACTTGATTTAGATGATTTTAAAAATGTAAATGACAGCTATGGACACATGGTAGGGGATAAGGTATTAATCCAGCTGTCTGAAGTATTACATGCATCTACCCGCCCTGAAGACAGTGTGATTCGGTATGGAGGCGAAGAGTTTATTGTAGTCATGCCTCTCATAAGCAGAATACAGGCTAAAAGGCGACTCTCAAATATGTTAGAAGAATTTAAGTCGATTGTTCATACCTATAAGAACTATGAGTTCTCTTTAAGCTTTACAGCAGGATTAACAGAGATGAACAAATCTGGTTTAAAAATGGAAGATCTAATTGTGCAAGCTGACTTGGCTTTGTACAGGGGGAAGCGTTCTGGTAAGGGCACCGTCACTATATATGAGCCAACTCAGGATATCCCTAATTCGAACGCAGACAAACTAGTCCATATATCAGTTGTTGATGACGATTCTATCATTCGAGAGATACTGTCGGACCGGCTTCAAACGTTAAATTACTTTGATCATTCTGTGGAAGTTCAAGCATATAAGGACGGAGAAAGTTTTTTGAAAGATGATCATGAAGACAAATATAAACATGTTGTCCTTCTTGATGGGGTGCTTCCGGGGATGGATGGACTGGAGGTATTATCGCAGATAAGAGCTTATGATCAGGAAACTGTAGTTATTATGCTTACGGGAAGACAGAAAGGTAAGGATATTATACAGGCTTTAAATATTGGTGCGGATGATTATATGACAAAGCCTTTCAGCACAGATGAGTTAGTCGCACGTATCCGCAGGCTGATTCAACGCCATAAGGGAGGTAAAAGATGAACAAACGAATTTTAGTAGCTGATGATGAAGAGGTACTCAGAATGCTCATCTCAGATACACTAGAAGACGAAGGGTATATCATAAAAGAAGCTGAAAATGGGAAAGCGGCGTGGGAGATTCTGCAGCTCGAAACGCTGGACTTGGTTATTCTCGATTACATGATGCCAGGGTTGAACGGGATTGAAGTAGCCGAAAAGATAAATCAAGGTTGTAAAAATCGACCACCTATCATTATGTTAACCGCTAAAACTCAGGAGTCTGATGTGGAGATGTCCAAGAACGCAGGCATTCAGTATTTTATGGGGAAGCCTTTCAGTCCAATTGAATTAATTCAATTAGTAGAGGAAATCCTGACATGATGGATTATTTTCGAAGATCGATTCGAAGAAAATTCTTCATCGTTATGCTGGTGGTAGTGACTGCCACCTGTCTAGCTACATCTTTTCTTTTTTATTTACAATACTCCAACAAGAGAGAGCATGAGACGTTGACAGCTGAGCTAGTTGATAAGCGTAACGTATTACGCAATATTAAAGAAGAGTATCAGACCATGGTTTTTCGAACTCGTGGATACATAGCATTCAATAATAATAATGAATTGTTCCAGGCAAAACAGGCAAGGGAAAACCTTGATGGATATTTAGTGAAAGCTCAGGAAATGCAGTGGTCTAGTGGACGAATCGAACTTTTTTCTGATCTTAACCTGTTTTTGGAATACTACTGGGAAAGTCTAATCCCCAAAGTACAGATGGCTTTAGAAAATGGGGATATTGAAGAAATACGACAGCTCAGTCTCGCAAATACAACCGAGCAAATTAACGAAATTATCCAAACTCTTGAAGATATATCGAATGAAGCTCAACAATCATTAACCTCAGAAAATGATAACTTCCTTGAGCGGATGGACCTGATTTCTTACTTGCTTTTTGCCCTGATGATACTTGTCGTTTTCATCCTTTCACTTGCTTCAAGAACGTTGAGCCGGGGAATAGGACGCCCTCTTTCTGAACTTTCGATAGCATCGGAAGCATTAGCAGCAGGAAGTAATTATGATGAGTTCCCTTCGAGTAAGCGAAAAGACGAAATTGGTACATTAACGCGTTCCTTTCAATATATGGCCAAAGAAATTAGAGAAAGGGAAGACAACCTTTCTGCTCAAAATGAAGAACTATTGGCTCAACAGGAAATGCTTGAATCCTATGTAAATAATTTACGAAACAAGGACCTGGCTTTAAATGAGTCATCCATTGTCGCTATATTGGACGAAGATGGATGGATACAAACCTGTAACGGAAAATTAGCAGAAGCATCGGATTATACGGAAAGTGAGTTGGAAGGGCGTCATTTCTTAAGCCTAACAGAAGAGTCTTATAATCATACGGATGTAAAGAAGGCCTTCTCTGGAGTAGAACATGGAAAGGTATGGAAAGGAGAAGTTAGGTGTAATCGTAAAGGTGGAGGTTTTTTTTACACAAACACCACTGTAGTTCCTTACATAAATGAAGATGGCAGAGTCGAACAATTTATTGTCATTCAAAAAGATATTACAGATATTAAACAGGCCCAACAGCGGTTAAAAGATTCTTTAAGAGAGACAGAGAAAGCAAGAAGTACAGTGGAAAAATTAAATTCTATGAACCAGACGCTTTCAACCACCATGGATAAGCAGTCTTTGCTGGATCAGGTCATTTACCAGCTCTCTATTTTATATCCTTTCGACCATGGCCTCTTTATGCTGCTTAATTCTGGCGGGTACGCGAAAATCGGTCTAAGAGAGGAAGATTTGAAAGACGATATGATAACCTCTTTCGCTCATGTGGTAGAGCGGTTACGAACTCAACGCATTCCCTACATCAGGGATCGCAAAATGACGAGCTATGAAAAGGGTTATTTTAATGAATCTAGTAAAAGTTATGATCTTTATGTACCTGTATTTAATTCCAGAAATAAACTGGAGGCATTCTTTGTAGCTACAAGGATAGGAGCTTCTTATGAAAAGGAAGAGATTAATGGAATTAATGCCATTTTACAGCGGGTTTCATTATACATCGAAAGAATTGATTCTTATGAACAATCAGAAATTAACCGTCAATTGAATCAGGATATTATTGATAATATCAATGAAGGAATCCTGTTTGTAGATGAAGCTGGAAAGCTTGTGCAATACAATCAAAACTGGCTGGCGTTCCTTGGCCTTCCATACATGGACCAACAGACCTGGTTAAAGGTGGAGTTTGAAGATTGGATGCATCAAATAGCCTCGTACATTTCTGACGCGGATAGCTTTACAGCCTTTTGCAGAGCAATGGTATTCACTAACGAACATTCAAGGAGCAGTGTGAGAATAGAGGTAGGCGCTGAAGAGGAGTCTCGTATAATTGAGGTCTATGCGGAGCCAATTTATCACCAGCATGAAAAAGAAGGTACTTTGTTTGTATTCCGTGATATTACTTCGGAATTTGAAGTCAACCAGATGAAGACAAATCTGGTTAGTACAGTGAGTCATGAATTAAGAACTCCACTGGCGAGTGTACTTGGATATACGGAATTAATGATTCACCGTGATCTCCCGGAAAAACGTCGAAAAAAATATCTAAACACCATTCACGGGGAAGCAAAGCGGCTGACAAACCTTATCAATGATTTTCTGGATCTGCAGCGGATGGAGTCAGGAAAGTCTTCTTTCAATAAAGAAGTGGTAGAACTGGGAAGCCTGGTCGAAGAAGTGGTAGAGAACTTCCGTATCACTCATACAGACCACCGGATGGTGTTCACCGATCAGACATTAACTTCAAAGATCCACGCGGATCGTGAGAAGATTATACAGTTGATGAATAACATCATAGGGAATGCCATTAAGTTTTCTCCGGATGGAGGAGAAGTGGTAGTCGCTATAAATAACGATCAGTCTAACGTGTACGTGCATGTGGCGGATGAAGGTCTAGGCATTCCGGAACACGAAATTACGAAGCTGTTTACTAAGTTCCATAGAGTGGATAACTCAAGTCAGCGTAAAGTCGGCGGTACGGGGCTTGGCCTTGCTATCAGTAAGGAAATTGCAGAAATTCATAATGGGCGTATCTCTGTACTCTCAGAACAGGGAACAGGCAGCGTGTTTTCCATTACCTTTCCTTTACATGAACCGTTAAAAAATGAAGATGGTCCGGTTGAAAAAGTTCCGCATGTAATCCTTATCGAAGATGATATTAACTTATCTCAGCTTATAAAGGATGAATTAGGTGACGCAGGTATTAAAGTTTCTCATTTCAATGAAGGTCGATCAGCCCTTAATGAATTGGAAAAAATGAAGCCTGATGTGTTTATCGTTGATTTAACATTAGCTGATCAAGTCTCTGGGTGGGATATTATACGAGCTATTAAGAACTATGACCATCTGTCTGACATTCCTATATTTATCTCAAGTGCGCTCAGTCACTCGGGAGTCCCTAATATCGAAGTGGAAGAATATCTGGTCAAACCCTACCCATTAAGAAAACTTTCAACCATTATCATGAAGACCCTTCTACATGAAGGTAAGACTGGTCAGATTCTTGTTGCTAAAGAAGAATAACTATGAAAATCCTGGGGAATAAAGATTTCCCGGGGTTTTTTAATAACTGGAAAAGTACGGACCTGCTTAGTACCGAATGTTTGTTCGTTTAATGTTAGAATGATAAACTAATGTGGTAAACTAATGATGACTAGTTAAGAACGGAGGTTTTCGTCATGGAGAATAAATTCGAATTGGTTTCACAATATTCCCCGCAGGGAGATCAGCCGCGAGCCATTCAAGAGCTTGTTGATGGAATAAATCGTGGTGAAAGACATCAGACTCTTTTGGGGGCGACAGGGACAGGTAAAACGTTCACCATGTCCAACGTGATTCAGGAAGTTAATAAACCTACATTGATCATTGCCCACAATAAAACGCTGGCTGGCCAGCTGTACAGCGAGTTTAAAGAATTCTTTCCAAATAACGCTGTCGAATATTTCGTCAGCTACTATGACTATTATCAGCCGGAGGCTTATGTGCCTTCCTCTGACACATTTATAGAAAAAGACGCGAGTATAAACGATGAGATTGATAAGCTGAGACACTCGGCAACTTCAGCTTTGTTTGAACGAAACGACGTTATTATTGTGGCCAGTGTATCGTGTATTTACGGTTTAGGTTCTCCAGACGAATATCGCAGCCAGGTACTATCAATCCGTTCAGGAATGGAAAAGGACCGTGACGAATTATTACGTAATCTTGTAGACATTCAATATGCCCGCAACGATATTGATTTTCAGAGGGGGACGTTCCGTGTACGCGGGGATTCTGTTGAAATCATACCGGCTTCCCGTGAAGAACATGCTATACGAGTTGAGTTTTTTGGTGATGAAATCGATCGGATCCGCGAAATTGATGTCCTGACTGGAGAAGTTATGGGCGACCGTGAGCATGTAGCGATTTTCCCAGCTTCCCACTTCGTAACGCGAGAGTCCAAACTTAAAAAAGCAATTGTAAATATAGAGCAGGAAATGATTGAGCGCGTTAAAGAATTACGTGAACAAAATAAGCTGCTTGAAGCTCAGCGTTTAGAGCAGCGGACGAATTATGATTTGGAAATGATGAATGAAATGGGCTTTTGTTCAGGAATCGAAAACTATTCACGTCATCTAACGTTTCGTGAGCCGGGGGCAACTCCATACACACTGCTGGACTACTTCCCGGATGATTTTATGATTATGGCGGATGAGTCGCACGTTACACTACCTCAAGTACGGGGTATGTACAATGGGGACCAGGCGCGTAAACAAGTTTTAGTTGATCACGGCTTTCGCCTTCCTTCAGCACTTGACAACCGGCCGCTGAAGTTTCCTGAGTTTGAAAAACATATCAATCAAATTACGTATGTATCTGCTACTCCAGGACCCTATGAATTGGAACATACACCAAAAGTTATCGAACAGATTATCAGACCTACGGGACTGCTTGATCCTGAAATAGATGTGCGCCCGATTCATGGTCAAATCGATGACCTTGTAGGCGAAATTAATAAGCGCGCCGAAAGGAATGAACGTGTACTTGTAACCACTTTAACGAAGAAAATGTCTGAAGACCTTACGGATTACCTGAAAGAACTTGGTATTAAAGTAGCTTACTTGCACTCTGAAATAAAAACATTGGAAAGAATAGAAGTTATCCGCGATCTGCGAGTAGGAAAATACGATGTAATTATCGGTATTAACCTGCTGAGAGAAGGTCTTGACATCCCGGAGGTTTCTTTAGTTACTATTCTGGATGCCGATAAAGAAGGGTTCTTGAGGTCGGATCGTTCCCTGATTCAAACAATTGGAAGAGCGGCACGTAACGAAAACGGTCGCGTCATCATGTATGCGGATAAAATTACGAAGTCGATGCAGTTTGCAATTGATGAAACATACAGGCGTCGTGAAAAGCAAATTGCTTATAATGAAGAACACGGGGTTACCCCGAAAACAATACACAAAGAAGTGCGCGATGTTATTAAAGCAACAGCCGTTTCCGAAGAAGAAGGTTCTTACGACAGCGGTATGAAACGCCCTTCTGAAATGACGAAGAAAGAACGTCAGGAAACGATTGACAATATGGAAACAGAAATGAAGCAGGCGGCTCGAGATTTAGACTTCGAAAGAGCGGCTGAATTACGTGATATTTTATTGGAATTAAAAGCGGAGGGATGAGGAAGTATGGCTAGCAAGCATATTAGTGTTAAAGGAGCCCGGGCCCACAATCTGAAAGGGATCGATATTGATATTCCTAAGAATAAACTGGTCGTTATGACAGGGTTGTCCGGTTCCGGAAAGTCTTCTTTAGCGTTTGACACCATCTACGCGGAAGGGCAGCGACGTTATGTCGAGTCTCTAAGTGCCTATGCGCGGCAATTCTTAGGACAAATGGATAAACCGGATGTGGACTCCATAGAAGGTCTTTCTCCAGCCATTTCGATTGATCAGAAAACCACTAGTCGTAACCCCAGGTCAACAGTGGGGACGGTAACTGAAATTTATGACTATCTACGTCTGCTGTTCGCACGGGTAGGACGCCCTACTTGTCCAAAACATGGAATTGAAATTAATTCCCAGACCGTACAGCAGATGGTTGATCAAATTATGGAGTATCCAGAAAGAACAAAAATGCAAATTCTTTCCCCAGTGGTCTCAGGACGGAAAGGCGAGCACGCCAAAGTATTTGAACAATTGCAGAAAGAAGGGTACGTTCGTCTGCGAGTAGATGGAGAAATGCGTGAGATTTCCGAGGAAATAAATTTAAATAAAAATAAAAAGCACTCAATTGAAGTAGTTGTGGACCGGATTGTGGTTAAAGAAGGAGTCGAGGGCCGGCTATCCGATTCAATTGAAACGGCCTTAAAATTAGGCGGGGGACATACCCTTGTAGATGTTATAGGAGAGGAAGAATTGTCTTTCTCTGAACATCATGCCTGCCCAATCTGCGGATTTTCTGTAAGTGAACTGGAGCCGAGAATGTTCTCTTTCAACAGTCCATACGGTGCTTGTAACCGGTGTGATGGTCTCGGAACGCAGTTAGAAGTAGATATTGATCTGGTTATACCCGACTGGTCTCGTTCCTTGAAAGAGCATGCCATTGCTGCGTGGGAACCAACTAGTTCCCAGTATTATCCTCAACTTCTGAAAAGTGTTGCAGATCATTATGGAATAGATATGGATGTACCTATTCAGGATTTACCGAAGGAACATATGGAGCGAATCTTATATGGGAGCGGCGATGAAAAAGTATACTTCCGTTATGAAAATGATTTCGGAAAAGTGCGGGAAAATGAAATTTTCTTTGAAGGTGTTATTCCCAATATTTCTCGTCGATATCGTGAAACGAGTTCGGATTTTATCCGTGAGCAAATGGAAAAATATATGGCTCAAAAACCCTGTCCTAAGTGTAAAGGCAACCGCTTGAATGAAGAAGCCCTGGCTGTATTAATCAACGGAAAACATATTGGTCAAACCACTGATTATTCCGTAACCGAAGCAAAGGAATTCTTTGAAGGACTTGAATTGACTGAAAAAGAGGAAACAATTGCCCGTATGATCTTAAAAGAAATCTGTGAAAGATTAAGTTTCCTCGCGAACGTAGGGCTGGATTATCTAACCTTGTCCCGTTCTGCCGGGACTCTATCAGGAGGCGAAGCTCAGCGTATCAGACTGGCAACGCAGATTGGATCTGCTCTAACCGGTGTGCTTTACGTACTGGATGAGCCTTCTATTGGACTTCACCAGCGTGACAACGATCGGTTAATCAATACGTTGAAGCGTATGAGGGATCTGGATAATACTCTAATTGTAGTAGAGCATGATGAAGATACAATGCTCGCAGCTGATTATTTAATTGATATCGGTCCAGGAGCTGGTGCTCACGGCGGGCAGATCGTCTCACAGGGTACACCTAAGCAAGTAATGAAAAGTGGCAAGTCATTAACTGGTCAGTATCTCTCCGGAAAAAAATTCATTCCACTTCCTTCTGAGAGAAGATCACCCGATGAGCGTTTCCTGAAAATTAAAGGTGCAGAGGAAAATAACTTAAAAAATGTGAATGCACAAATTCCATTGGGACTATTTACAGCTGTGACGGGTGTGTCAGGGTCTGGTAAAAGTACACTTATAAATGAAATTCTTTATAAATCGCTTTCCATGAAATTGCATAGAGGCAAAGAAAAACCAGGCAAGCATAAAACAATAGAAGGTATGGAACATTTAGAGAAAGTGATCGATATAGACCAATCACCAATTGGCCGTACCCCTCGTTCAAACCCGGCGACTTATACTGGAGTATTCGATAATATTCGTGATGTATTTGCTCAAACGAATGAAGCGAAAATCCGAGGATATAAAAAAGGCCGTTTTAGTTTTAATGTGAAAGGCGGGCGTTGTGAAGCCTGTCGCGGGGATGGAATTATTAAAATTGAAATGCATTTCCTGCCTGACGTTTATGTTCCTTGTGAAGTATGTGATGGCAAGCGCTATAACCGGGAAACTCTAGAGGTAAAATATAAAGGAAAAAGTATCGCAGATGTATTAGCTATGACGATTGAAGAAGCTCTGGATTTCTTTAATAACATTCCAAAGATTAAACGGAAATTGCAGACAGTAGCCGATGTAGGTCTGGAATACATTAAACTCGGACAACCGGCCACAACTCTTTCCGGGGGAGAAGCGCAACGTGTGAAGCTGGCCAGTGAACTTCACCGGCGTTCGAATGGGAAGTCCTTTTACATTCTTGATGAACCTACTACAGGTCTGCATGTGGATGATATTTCCCGTCTCTTAAAAGTACTTCAGCGGCTTGTCGATAATGGGGACAGCGTATTGATTATTGAACATGACCTTGATGTAATCAAAGAGGCGGATTATATACTAGATCTAGGCCCTGAAGGCGGGGACAAAGGTGGAGAAATTATTGCGACCGGTACCCCTGAAGAAGTAGCGGAAACTAAGGCCTCTTATACCGGCCGTTATCTTAAGCCAGTATTGGAACGCGATCGTAAACGGATGGAGCAAAGATTACAGTCCAAGGAAAAAGCAGCCAGCGAGTAGATGTTTTGACGCCTCCCTCCAAGTTCAGTATCGTGGTGGATAGGTTAGATTGAGGACCGGAGGAGAGTGATTCTCTTGCGGTTTCTCCACGCAAACCATGCACGCAAAGAAATATTCTAGTTATTATTTCTGGTCATCAGGATGTTTAGACAGGAGGAATTCGCAGTGAAACCAATTAGTCAGACCGAAGTTCAAAAAAAGATTGACAGCTTGGCTAACAAAGATGTATATGTACATTTAGAAACTACTAACGGCGCTTATGCGAGCCACTTTGATGAGGAAGCCTATAATGTTGGTGCGTTTATTCGTAATGCCCACGTAAAATACCAGCATGGTAAAATCGTCAGCACAGGAGGTTCCTATCGTGTAGGTCTAAAATTAGATATTGGATGGATTTACGCAGAAGGGGTGAGCGATTTTGAAATTGATGATAAAAATCGTTTACTTATGGCCGGTCATGATCGTGAAGGACGTTTAATGGTGGCTTTGGAAATTAGCGAAACCCCATTTTCACATGAGGCTGATCCGGATGAGTAAAGAACATGTAGTCGTTATTTTTCCGCACCCTGATGATGAATCTTTCGGTGCTTCAGGCACGATAGCTAAATACAGAGAGAAAGGAGTGCCGGTTACTTACTTATGCGGTACTCTTGGAGAAATGGGTAGAAATATGGGCAACCCTGTATTTGCTAACCGTGAAACGTTGTCCTCCTATCGTAAAAAAGAACTGGAGGAAGCAGCGAAACAATTGGACATTAACGTGGAGTATCTTGGCTATCGGGATAAGACCCTAGAATTCGAACCAATCGAGCAAGTCGCCCGTCATTTGCAAGAAAAGATAGAAGAACTTAATGCCACGTTGATTATTACCCATTATCCAGGGTATGCCGTCCATCCAGATCATGACGCACTAGGTGCTGCAGCGGTAGAAGCAGTGAAAAAGATGGATTCGCATAAACGTCCGGAAGTATGGATGCATGCCATCTCTAACAATCATGAAGCTGAACTTGGAGAGCCAGAGCTGATTTATGATATTACACCCTACTGGGAACGTAAATTAGCAGCAATAAAAGCACACCTTTCTCAGGCAGATGGTATGATGAGTTTATTAAATAATCAGCCAGAGCAGTTGGAACGATTGAAAACTGAAAGATTTTATCGTTATTCGTTTACGTAATTATTATGACACCTTGGAATTGACAACGTCTGTCTTTTTCAAGGTGTATTTTAATTGGTTTTTTTAACCCAAATGCCGGGAATGCTTTAATAATGAGAAAAGGAGATGGTAGGGATGAACGAAGAGCGCATGAAGATTTTAAAAATGATTGAAGAAGGCAATGTATCAGCCGAAGAAGGTGCAAAGCTTCTCGCTGCTGTAGAAAACAGGGAAGCAGGTGAATCAAAAGCAGATGAAAGAGAAAAAAAGAAATATGGAATTAAGAGTTTTCTCGGCGATGCTGTAGAAAAAATAAAAAACACTGATTTTGACCTATCGTTTGGTGAGTATGTAGAGTTCAATTATGAGACTCAAACAGAGTCTGATAATTTTAACGATATAGACGTTTCGATTGCTAATGGTTCTCTTGATGTAGACACTTGGGAGGGGCACTATGCAAAAGCCGCTTATCATGTTCGGGTTTATCAAGTGGATTCGGAAGAAGAAGCCAGGAGGCACTTCTTAGCAGATGGCCAATTTGATATTCATAACGGGCTTTTACGTTTAGCCAGTCCCTCAAAAAAAATTAAAACGTTCGTTCACCTCTCCCTTCCGAAAAAGAAATATGATTTCATTAAATCTAAATTGGCAAACGGCACCATTACTTTTAATCACATGGATAGTGATTACTATCAGCTCAAAACTTCCAATGGAAGGATTCAGCTGAACAGTGTTAGTGGGGAAACCTGTAAGGTAGAGACAGGTAACGGAGCTATAACGGTCGCCGACGGTGTGTTTGATACCTGTGAAATGGATACTTTGAACGGTGCTGTGACACTGGGCGGTGACTTTGGAAAAAGTGATGTGTCTACTGTAAGTGGAAGCATCACAGTCGATCATTTTGGAGGAAAAGCCCATACTGGTTTCTACAAAGCCACTACAGGAAGCATTAAAGTGTCTTTACCTAAATATAAACGAGTGGATGGAAAGCTGCGTTCAAACTTTGGCAGCTTAAATTGTCAGATCGATAATTATAAAATTCTGGATGATAAAAAAGAGGTAGTTAATAAACAATTGACGTTTGAAGCATTTGATGAGTATGAATCTATTTATCATTTAGAAGCGGAAACAAAAACAGGCTCGGTTACGGTTTCTCCTTCCGGCCAAGAATGAATAAGCTTATAGAAGAAAGCAGGTGATTTTTGTGAAAAGCTGGCTGCTGCATATTTTAGTAAATGCGATCGCAATTATTGCGGTAGGTACTTTATTTGAGTCAATTCATATTGATGGTGTAGGCGGCGCCTTATTGGCTGCATTAATATTGTCGATCTTAAATGCGATTGTCCGTCCCATTCTAGTTGTATTAACCCTGCCCATAACGATAGTTTCACTGGGGCTGTTTCTTTTAGTCATAAATGCTATTACCTTATGGCTAACGGATGTATTCTTAGGCAGTACATTTGAAATAGCAGGTTTTGGAATGGCTATAATTGCGGCTATTATTATTTCGATCATTAATTTAATATTGAATAGTCTGATTAAAGATATGAAATAGAAAAAACGTTCAAGCACCTATTGCTTGAACGTTTTTTAAATGGTTCCGTTAAACTTTGAGGCAGATTTTCATATGAGCTTTGTTCAACTAACGGGCCGATTAGTTGAAGACTCAGTTTCAAGATATCTTTGGTCCGTTGTAGATATAGAGAGGTGCTGGCTACGGAAACAACTCGCTTTCCTACGGGGGAACTGGCAAGCCTCCTCAGTCGTTACCACTCCTTGTGGGGTCTCGCCTAGCTCCTTCTCCCGCGGGAGTCTCGTCGTTTCCTCTGCCATCCTATGATCGAGGAGTGAACGGACCCTTCTATAATTGAGGTAATCGTTTTGGATCAGCCTTAAACCCTTATATATCAGGAATTGTACACTTGAATAAGCTAGATGTTCTTTTGTTCTCCGGCTAATTATAGGAGGCCTTTTTGGAGGGTTTCGAGTTTCTGATTTGGCAAGTCCGGAGGGGGATGATGGAGACTCCTGTGGGATGAACATGTTCGGTAAGATCCCGGAAGGCGGAGCCTGAGGAAGCTTACCCCATGCCCACGGAAAGCGAAATCATCCCCCGAAGGACTGTCCTTTCAACCTTAAATATCTCGAAATCAAGTCTTCAAGTAAAGGGAGCTTTACTGTAAACACCGTATAAAAAAGCGTGAATGGTATTAGATGTACGCATTTTCTGCCTATGTCCACGATCCTGTAAAACATGCTACAATAGTGTTTAGTGATTGAACGACTAAGGAGGTCTTTTATAGATGAGTAAAGTGCGTACAGAAGATTTATTGGATCAATTTCAATTGGAATTGATGGCTGGGAAAGATGGCGTACACCGTGAAATACATACAAGTGACATTTCGCGTCCAGGAGTGGAGATGACAGGTTACTTTAAGTTTTATCCTAAAGAGCGTTTGCAGCTTCTCGGGAAGACTGAACTTTCATATTTCAATGAGTTATCCAATGAACAGCGTCAGGAAAGATCAGAGAAACTTTGTACAGATGTTACACCCGGCATCGTTATTACAAGAGGCATGGACATTCCGGGTGAATTAATCACCGCTGCTCAGGAAGCGGGGGTACCATTAATGCGTTCCCCTCATAAAACCACAAGAGTGATCAGCCGCCTTACTAATTTTCTTGAAACAAAATTTGCGCCATTTACGGCTATTCACGGTGTCCTAGTAGACATTTACGGGATAGGTGTGCTCATTACTGGGCAAAGTGGTGTAGGTAAAAGTGAGACCGCCCTTGAATTGGTCAAGCGAGGTCATCGTCTTGTAGCAGACGATAGTGTGGAAATCCGCCAGGAAGATTATGATACGTTAATAGGAAACAGTCCCCCGCTTATAGAACATCTGCTGGAAATTCGCGGACTAGGGATTATCAATGTTATGACATTGTTTGGTGCAGGGGCCGTGCGGAGTTTCAAACGGATCACGCTCATTATTAATCTGGAATTGTGGGAGAAAAACAAACAGTATGATCGTCTGGGTCTTGAAGAAGAAACAATGAAAATTATGGACGTGGAAATTCCTAAAGCAACTATACCGGTTCGTCCGGGACGGAATCTGGCTGTCATTATCGAAGTAGCAGCTATGAACTTTCGTTTGAAGCGTATGGGCGTGAATGCGGCTGAAGAATTTTCGGAGCGTTTAACCAATGTAATCGACCAAGATCAGCAAAATGAATAAGGAGCGTGCGCGACATGACTTGTACACCTGAGGCTCTGGATCCTGTCTTAATCCAATTGGGGCCTTTACCTATCTACTGGTATGGATTTATTATCGCCACTGGTGCTTTTTTAGGACTGTGGATTGCGACCAATGAGACCGAACGCCTGGGACTTAAAAAAGACTATATGGTGGATATTGTAGTTTATGCAATTCCAGTATCCATTTTATTTGCAAGGATTTATTACGTCATCTTCGAATGGGATCGCTATGCCGGCGGTCCATGGTGGAAGGTTTTTGCTGTGTGGGAAGGCGGTATTGCTATTCACGGGGCTCTGATAGGGGCCGTACTTACTGCTGTTGTCTATACACGTTTGAAAGGCATTTCCTTTTGGAGGATGGCGGATATCGCTGCACCTAGTTTAATTCTTGGACAAGCGATTGGACGCTGGGGAAACTTTATGAATCAGGAAGCGCATGGCGGCCCTGTTTCAGAGGCGTTTTACAATAATTTTATGCAGTATTTGCCTGGATTTATCAATCAGCAAATGTGCATTGAAGGCACAGTTTACCATCCGACTTTTCTATATGAATCTTTATGGAATATCCTAGGGTTTGTTCTTCTTCTTGTCCTGCGTCATAAATTCAACCCTCGTCGCGGAGAAGTGTTCTTAAGCTACGTAATCTGGTATTCTGTTGGACGTTTCTTTATTGAAGGTATGCGCACTGACAGTCTTTATTTGTTCGGAGAAATTCGTATGGCTCAATTCATATCCATCGTTTTAGTCTTATTTGCTGCAGCCGTGATGGTTTATCGTAGAAAAGCTGGGTACGCGGATAAATATTATAACGGAAAAAAAGCAAAATAAGGGAGAGTAGGAAATGAAGGGTATTGCATTACGAGGGGGTCGAAAAGGACTGGACCTTACATGGTCACTCGGAAAAGTTATTTTTCCCGTGACCCTTATAGTAACGATCCTTCAATTTACAGCAGTGCTGCCATGGGTAATGGATCATATGGAACCATTGATGCAATGGATCGGATTATCAGGAGAAGCAGCTGTTCCGCTTGTATTAGGCAACTTTTTGAATTTGTACGCCGGGATTGCCGCCATTATTTCTTTTGATTTCTCAGTAAAAGAAGTTTTTATTATGGCGGTGATGATGTCTTTTTCCCATAATCTGCTGTTAGAGTCTACAGTTGCCAAGCGAGTGGGAGTCAGCTGGTGGTTTGTGGCTGGAATAAGGATCGGTTTGGCTTTCTTGTCTGCCATTTTTATCAATCTTATCTGGAATGGTGGAAGCAGATCAGCTAAATATGGTTTAACCCCGGAGAAAGCTGCTGCTCCAGAAGGATGGAATGAGATTATCTGGCAGGGTCTGCAGACGGCTTTTATGGGAATTCTACAGCTGGCTCTCATTGTCATCCCATTAATGGTTTTTATGCAATATTTACGTGAAGAAGGCTGGCTAGATCGCTTCTCACAATGGGTTGCTCCAGCTACCCGTTTCCTTGGGATGGAGCGGAACACCTCTATGACGCTAGCAGCAGGATTAACAATTGGCCTTGCTTATGGTGCTGGTTTAATGATTCAGGCAGTAGAGGAAGATGGGGTATCCAAGAAGGACATGTATTTAGCTCTGATTTTTCTAGTTTCCTGTCATGCTGTAGTAGAGGATACACTGATTTTTATACCACTTGGGATACCTATATGGCCGCTCCTCGCAATACGGCTGGTAACCGCTATTTTACTTACCGCGGCAGTCGGCTTTATATGGAACAAACTACAACAAGAGAGAAAGGAAACTTCGAATGAACATACGCACCATTCTATTTGATTTAGATGGAACCCTGATCGACACGAATGAGCTGATTATCGCTTCGTTTACTCATACCATAAATGAGTTCAGTGATCGTTCATACAGTAGAGATGAAATTCTGGACTTTATCGGTCCTCCTCTTCGCGAGAGTTTAGCGAAGATTAATCCCGATCGTGTGGAAGACATGGTAGAAACTTATCGTAAACATAATATTGAAAATCACGAGTCTTATGTCAGGGCTTATGAGGGAGTCGTGGATACAATCCACCGGTTAAAGGAAGCAGGGTACAGGATGGGGATTGTAACCACCAAAATGAAAAACACGGTTCAGATGGGCCTTGAAATTACGGGGCTTGACGGGTATTTCGAAACAATTATTACCCTTGACGATGTAACCAACGCAAAACCTCATCCTGAACCTATCGTTAAGGCTCTTCGTGCTTTAGACTCCAAAGCATCAGAAGCCCTGATGGTTGGTGATAACACTCATGATATTGAAGCCGGTCATAATGCGGGTACTCACACAGCGGGCGTAGCTTGGACGGTTAAAGGCAGAGAGGTACTTGAACAGCTTAAGCCTGATTTTATGCTCGACCATATGAGTGAATTGCTTGAAATTACAGGGGGATAACCGATGAGGAAGACTGAACGTTATCCAGTTGAAGGTGCGAATTCTTTATGGCACATATATAAGACGGTGCCGTTTTTCAAGGTGATTAAAAATTTCACTATCATTCAGCTGGCTCGCTACACGCCTTTTCTGGGGATGAAAAATTGGCTCTATCGGACACTTTTACGTATGGAAGTTGGACAGCAAACTGCGTTCGCCTTAATGGTTATGGTGGATATTATGTTTCCCGAAAGGATTCGAGTAGGCCGTAATACGGTAATTGGCTATAATACAACCATACTTGCTCACGAGTATTTAATTGATGAATATCGATTAGGAGATGTCACCATCGGGAATGAAGTACTGATTGGGGCTAATACGACGATCCTCCCGGGTATTACAATAGGGGATCAAGCCGTTGTCTCAGCGGGTACGCTAGTTCATAAGAACGTGCCCGCAGGCACTTTTGTTGGAGGTAATCCTATGAAAGTAATTTATACGAAGGAAGAAATGGACGAGCGTAAGGAATCCGATTCAGTTATAAATGGCCCCCAGGATGCGTAGTGCCTAATTACGTGGAGCCCCACTTTCCCTGGTTCTTCACCTTGAGGAGAAGGAAATGAATCCGAAGCCTATTTAGGTACTGCTCAGCATCATTTATCGAAGGTTCTTAAAAGAAATGAGGTGAACGGATGAATATTCATCAATCTGTCCTGCCGGCTGTGCGGAAGATTAAAGATTTTGAAGCTTTATTAGATAGCGAAACGGAATATATAATTCTTCTTGACAGCCGTTTGGGGTTACTTCGAAAGCTGGTAAGAATCGGACAAAAAGCTGGGAAAAAGGTGCTTGTACACATAGACTTAATTCAAGGATTGAAAGCAGATGATTATGGTATGGAGTATGTAGCCCAGGAAGTTAAACCCGATGGCGTGATATCGACAAGGGCCAATGTAATCCATCAGGCTAAAAAGCATGAACTTATAGCTGTGCAGCGCTTATTTCTAATAGATAGCCAGGCTATTGAACATAATATAACAATCATTCAAAAAACAAAGCCTGATTTTGTGGAAGTTTTACCTGGAGTCTTACCGGGAATGATAAAAGAGATTAAAGATCAATTGGACATCCCTGTTATTGCTGGCGGTTTGATTCGAACGAATGATGAGATCAATCGAGCTCTTGAAGCGGGGGCTTCAGCAGTTTCAACTTCACGTTCTGGTTTATGGCAATATAAGCAAAGATAAACTTCAGTCCTTTCGTGATTGAAACTGACGAAGCCACACAAACGCTTTCAGCTAAAGCGATTAGTTTGTGTGGTTTTTTCTATGTAGAACGGCTATCAGGAAGGAGAGAAGACTATTGACTGAGTTCATGGGAGAACTAATTGGAACGATGATACTTATCATTCTTGGCGGTGGTGTTATCGCCGGGGCAAACTTGAAAGATACAAAGGCAGACGGTGGATGGGTTCTTATTACTGTAGCATGGGGATTGGCTGTAGCCATGGGTGTTTATGCCGTAGGAAAACTAACGGGCGGCCATATTAATCCTGCAGTTACGCTAGGCCTGGCATCCGTTGGAGATTTTCCATGGGAGAAGGTACCCATGTATATTGCTGCCCAAATGACAGGCGCATTTATAGGCGCAGTCATCGTATTCTTTCACTATATCCCTCACTGGAAGGATACAGAAGATCAATTAGCGATTAAGTCTATTTTCTGTACAGACCCGGCTATCCGTAGTCCGATTTCCAATTTAATCAGTGAAATAATAGGAACCTTTATACTAGTGATGGGGATTTTGTTCATTGGAGCAAACGAATTTACGGAAGGTCTGAACCCCATAATTGTCGGGTTGTTAATTGTAGCGATAGGTATGTCACTTGGAGCTACGACTGGCTATGCAATCAACCCTGCACGTGATTTAGGTCCAAGAATAGCTCACGCTGTTCTTCCTATCCCTGGTAAAGGCGGATCGGATTGGAGCTACTCTTGGGTACCGGTACTTGGCCCGATTATCGGAGGCGTGTATGGAGGATTATTCTACCAGGCTATATTCAAAGGAAGTTACACGGCAGGATTCTGGATCCTATCTGTAATTATAATAACCCTGCTGGTTTCATCCATGAGAATAGAGCTCAAGAAAGCTCAAACTACTTAATACTTAATGATTAGAGGAGGAAATATAAACGATGGAAAAATATATCTTATCGATTGATCAGGGAACGACCAGTTCACGAGCTATTTTATTCAACCATAAAGGTGAAATTGTCGAAACGGGTCAAAAAGAATTTGAACAGCATTTTCCTAAACCAGGCTGGGTTGAACACGACGCTAACGAAATTTGGACTTCGGTTCTCGCCTGTATAGCGGATGTACTTAGAAGAGCCGATATTGACGCAGGACAAGTAGCAGGAATTGGAATCACAAACCAACGGGAAACCACGGTGGTTTGGGATCGAAAAACAGGGAAGCCGATCTATAAAGCGATTGTATGGCAGTCCCGTCAGACTCAGAGTATTTGTAATGAACTTCGTGACCAAGGATTGAATGACACATTCCGGGATAAAACCGGTCTATTGCTTGATCCTTATTTTGCAGGGACGAAAGTGAAATGGATACTAGATCATGTAGATGGGGCACGGGAAAAAGCTGAAAATGGAGAATTGATGTTTGGCACAATCGATACGTGGCTGATTTACAAACTATCTGGAAAAAAAGCTCACGTAACGGATTATTCTAATGCTTCCCGTACGCTCATGTATAACATCTTTGACTTAAAATGGGATGACGAATTGCTCGACATCCTGGGTGTGCCGAAAAGTATGCTTCCAGAGGTTAAACCGTCATCCGAAATTTATGCTCATACCGTAGATTATCATTTTTACGGAAAAGAAGTTCCTATCGCCGGGATTGCTGGTGACCAACAGGCCGCTTTATTTGGCCAAGCCTGTTTTGAAAAGGGAATGGCTAAAAACACCTACGGTACAGGTGGATTTATGTTAATGAACACGGGTGAGGAAGCAGTTAAATCTGATAATGGATTGCTGACAACTCTTGCCTGGGGAATTGACGGAAAAGTCGAGTACGCTTTGGAAGGCAGTATATTTGTTTCAGGATCTGCAATTCAATGGCTTAGAGACGGTCTGCAAATGATAGAAGATGCTCCTCAAAGTGAAGAGATTGCTGGGAAAGTAAACAATACAGAGGGCGTTTACGTCGTTCCGGCGTTTGTCGGTCTAGGTACACCATACTGGGATAGTGATGCCAGGGGAGCGGTGTTTGGTCTAACGCGTGGAACCTCAAAAGCTCATTTTGTGAGAGCTACACTTGAATCTTTGGCTTATCAGACTAAGGATGTTGTGGATGCTATGATAGAGGACTCGGGCATTGAACTTAAAAAACTTCGTGTAGACGGAGGAGCCGTAAAAAATAACTTATTAATGCAGTTCCAAAGTGACCTGCTTAACGTTACAGTTGAACGACCTGAGGTAAATGAAACGACTGCTCTTGGGTCGGCCTATCTTGCAGGTCTCGCCGTTGGCTTCTGGGAAACCCGCGAGGATATTGCAAATCAGTGGAAGATAGAGCGTGAATTCGAACCGACGATGAATAAAGATAAAAGTGAAGATCTATACAAAGGCTGGCAAAAAGCAGTAGAGGCTACTCGCGTATTTAAGCAGGACTGATTTTTTGACTTAGGGAAATAATCTGATATAATTGGGATACAAGTTAATTCAATCGGTCGGAGATATGGAGAGACCACGAACCTTTATGCACATAACATAAAGCGACTCGTGGTCTCTTTTTTTATATCCGGTCCAAGATTCTGTCACAATAGGTAATTGCACACATATTTCCACGAATAATGGGGAATAAACGTATCAGAAGATGGTAACATTAATGAAGCCCAACGAAATAAGGAGAGATAACATGAAACCTTTCTCAAGTTATGAGAGAACATCACATTTTGATAAACTCACCCAGGAAGATTGGGATGTCCTTGTTATAGGCGGGGGCATTACTGGATCTGGAATTGCTCTCGATGCAGCCAGCAGAGGAATGAAAACAACAGTGGTTGAAATGCAGGATTACGCAGCTGGTACTTCCAGCCGGTCCACTAAACTTGTCCACGGCGGTCTTCGTTACCTAAAGAATTTCGAAGTTAAAATGGTTGCAGAAGTAGGGAAAGAACGAGAAATCGTGTACGAAAATGGCCCTCACGTAACTACACCAGAGTGGATGATGCTACCTTTCCACGAGGGAGGAAACTTTGGTCCATTTTCCACAAGCCTTGGACTGCGTGTTTATGATTACCTGGCAGGGGTGAAAAAATCGGAACGCCGTACGATGTTCAGTCCTGAAGAAGCGTTAGAAAGAGAACCACTTGTCAAGAAGGAAAATCTGAAAGGGGCCGGTTTCTATGTGGAATATAAAACCGATGATGCCCGCTTAACACTTGAAGTTATGAAAAAAGCGGTAGAGCATGGGGCAAACTCCCTTAACTACGCTAAAGTGGTTGATTTTATCTATAATGAAGACGGTAAGATGGTCGGTGCTAAAATCGAAGATACCATTTCCGGAAAGCAATATCATGTGAAAGCTAAAAAAATCATTAACGCAGGAGGTCCTTGGGTAGATGATCTGCGTGAAATTGATGGATCGAAAAAAGGAAAAACCCTTCAACTTACAAAAGGAATACACCTCGTGTTCGATCAGTCCAAATTCCCACTCAAGCAGGCAATCTATTTCGACAGCCCAGATGGTCGAATGATTTTTGCCATACCTCGTGATGGTAAGACTTATGTTGGTACAACCGATACGGAGTATTCTGCTGATATTTCACACCCGACCATGACGGAAGATGATCGCGACTATGTACTAAATGCGATTCATGACATGTTTCCAACCGTCGATGTAACAGCGGAAGACGTAGAATCCAGCTGGGCCGGGGTACGTCCATTAATTCACGAGGAAGGGAAAGATCCTTCAGAAATTTCTCGAAAAGATGAAATTTTTATTTCTGATTCAGGTTTGATTTCTATGGCAGGCGGTAAATTAACTGGTTACCGTAAGATGTCTCAACAAGCAGTAGATTTGGTACGTGATCAACTGATGGAGGAATACGGAATTCTATATTCTGACTCTGAAACGAAGTACATGCCGATTTCTGGTGGAGAAGTAAATGGCTCACAAGGATTTAAGCAGTTCTTAAAAGAGAGAATTCAGATAGGAGAATCTATCGGTCTTTCCGAAGAAATGGCTGAAAAACTTGTCCGTCTTTACGGATCCAATGTAGACGCGGTCTTCCATATTTATAAAAATCGTAAACAGGAAGCTCAACAGGCTCAGCTTGAACCGGTGGTTTTTGCCCAGCTTGCTTATGCACTGGAAGCAGAATTCACGTATAAACCGGTCGACTTCTTTGTGCGCAGGACGGCAGCTTTATTCTTTAATATTAATTGGGTTCATGAACACAAGGATGCTGTTATTAACTATATGGCCAAAGCCTTAGATTACACCGATGAACAAAAACGTACGTACACGCAAGAATTGGACCAGCTTCTTAAAGAAGCCGTAGTCCCAATTGAATATGTGTAAACCTTTCTTTCGCTGAAGAGCGTCCCGTATATCCGGGGCGCTCTTTTTGCGTATATGTAAAAATACAATATATGGTAAACTTTAGTTATGAAACTTTTACCAAAAAGGAATCGTAATATTAGGAGGAGAGGTGAAGTAGATGATGAATGTCCAAACTCTGATCCGGCATGACGGGCGGAGGCAATTGATTACCGGAGGAGTCTTGTTCGCTGGGGGCCTATTTTTCTTACTGAGTATCGTTGCCTGGCAGTATCAAAGCTTTCCGCTGAGTCTTCTGTACGGCCCCGTGTTAACGATTAGCGGGTTTGCTTTGTTAAAAACCGGCTTCCGAGATTATGAAAAAGCTAAACAGACTGATAACGGTTTTACAGAGGATCCTATAACAGAGGCAGTTGAGAAACTTCCGGCCCGCATGTATATGGGGCATAGCACGAAAAATGTGTTTCAGGCCACATTATATGATATGGATGGAAAGGAATATAATCATATTAATGAAAAACCCAACTTGCTGCATAAGCTTACATTTCTCGCTCATTATGGATCAATTCTTTCTGCAGATTATATCATGTACAATCAACACGGAGATGCTGTGTACAACATAGAGAAGAAGGGGGGATTCTCATGGCGCGGATATGTTCAGCTTCCTAATGGCCATTATGTGGCTTACACAAAGGATGCTAAACATAAAACCACAGGCAGGAGGATCTTTCGCTATGTAGAGAAAGATTATTGCAGATGGAGCGCGGAGGGAGACCCTTACATTGGACACTACCAGGTGAAAGACCATGAAGGGGATGTCTGGGCTATTATTAAGCAGAATGCCATTCCTGTAGAAGCCGCACATCGCTTTGAACGTATAAATGGATATTTAATTGAGTGGAAGAAGCGCGATAAGATTCCTCAATCTCTGCTGGCTTTCTTATTTCTTTTACAATCACGACAGAATCTATGAGGCAGAAAACCCTGTTTAATAAACAGGGTTTTTTTATGATAATTTCCAAATTTTTATAGTTGAATTTAACGTTAACGTAAATGGTATAGTATAATTGTTAGAATTTTCAAACGTATCAAGGAGGGAAAGATGGTTGAGAATTTAGCGATTGCTGAAGTGGCAGAAAAATTTCAGGTAACCACAAGAACGATCCGCTATTATGAAGAAATTGGACTTGTGCATCCCCATCGTGAGAATGGACACAGACGTTTTAGCAGAAGAGACATAACCAGATTAAGTCTAGTTTTTCGCGGGAAGAAATATGGATTTCAACTCGAAGAAATTAAAAACATGATCCAACTGATTGATCTTGATCCCTCAGGTGTCCAGCAACTAGAAAAAACGATGGAGTATGGTCGCCGAAAAATGAGAGAAATTGACCGACGTTTATTGGAATTGGAGCAATTGAAAACGGAGATGAATTCATGGCTGCAGAAGTTTGAAGAAGAGTTAGTAAAAAGGAGAGGGGAACCCCTGTGAATCTATCAGAACTTTTAGCTTATCAGTCCCGAAAATATCCTCAAAAAGAGGGTTTGATTACTCCGGATGCCCGTTTGGATTATAAAGAATGGAATTTTAAAGTGAATCAGTTTGCACATGCTTTGCAGAGGCTCGGTATTCATCCAGCCGATAAAGTAATGATTCATATGCCAAATACGATTGAATTTGCCATCAGTTATTTTGCTGTTCACCGAATTGGTGCCATTGCCGTGCCAGTAAATGCCCGATTAATAGCCAATGAACTATCTTATATTTTTGATCATAGTGATACGACGTTCTTTCTGACTCATGAACTTCTATTTGAACAAGTGGCCAAGCTTGCACACGAGAAAAAAGGGACATTTATCAAAACAGGTTCCGCTACGGATTATTGGCTGTCATTTGAAGAATTAATGTCCCAGGAGAGCGGGAAGGAAATCTTGAACACGGTCGAGGAAGATACAGAGGCTTCGATTCTCTATACCTCTGGTACAACTGGAGAACCAAAAGGAGTAGTATTCACTCACCGCAATATTTTAACTGTAGCTCGAATGATGGCAGTGGAAATGGAGATGAAGCCAGACAGCCGTATACTGCACATGATGCCGCTTAGTCATTCTGCTCCACTTCATTTATTCATGGCTGCTGGCATCTATGTAGGTGCAACTCATATCCTCGCTCCATCTTTTAGTCCGGAACTTTTACTTAAACTAGCTTCATCGGAACGTTCTACTCATTTCTTCGGTGCACCAGTAGCTTATTTATTAACGGCCAAGCATCCTAAAGTAACGGAAACCGATTTGTCGTGGATGAAATGTTGGGTCTATGGAGGAGCTCCGTTATCAAGGAGGGAGGTACAGTTCATTCAGGAACAACTGGACACAGAGCAATTATATTGTGTGTATGGTTTAACGGAAGCGGGACCTAATGGGGCGCTGCTCTTGCCGCTTGAACATGATGATAAAGCAGGGAGTATCGGGCAGAGAGCAGCCTTGAATTGTGAAATGAAAGTAGTTGATGATCAGGGAAATGAAGCTGGAATTGATGAAGTAGGAGAAATTATATTGCGTGGTGAAGGAACGATGAGAGGATATTATAAGGATGAAGGGAAAACAAAAGAAGTTTTAAAAGACGGATGGCTATATACCGGGGATATGGCGCTAAGAGATCAGGACGGCTTCTACTGGGTGATAGACCGTAAAAAAGACATCATTATATCGGGTGGTTCGAACGTTTATCCTCGTGAAATTGAAGAAGCACTTATCAGACATCCACACGTACAGGATGCCGCTGTAGTTGGGGTGCCTCATCCAGATTGGGGAGAAACGGTTAAAGCCTTCATTGTTCAGGACGGTACAATAAATCGTCTTGCGGAAGATTGCAGGGAATACTTACGACAGGACTTGGCAGATTATAAAATCCCTAAGCTCTATGAAGAGGTAAGGGAACTCCCAAGGAACGCTACGGGGAAATTAATGAAGAATCAGCTTCGTGACCAAATCCACACTCGGTAGGAGGAAAACCGTGAATTTTTATGAGGAAGATTCAAACCTGCAGACGATTCTAAAGGAACAATTGGACCCATCATTATGGGAATGGGCGGACGAACAACTGCAAGCATTCGGCGCTTTATGTGCTGGTGAGATTGACAGACGGGCGCGTCATACAGATCGCGAAGGTGAGCCTAAGTTAATTAAGTATGATAAGTACGGGGAAGACCAATCGGAAGTGTGGTTAAATGAAGGGTATAAAAAAACGATTGAGGAAACATATGGAGCGGGTATTGTAGGCTACATTCATAAAGATATACCAGAGCTTGGACGTCCTGGAAGCTATGTATATTCCTTTGCTCAAGGTTACCTTCTTTCCCAGGCGGAGTCAGGGTTCTACTGCCCTGTCACATTGACGATGGCCACTGCTTATTTAATCGAACGTTATGCTTCTCAGGAATTAAAGGAGAGATATCTTCCTCACGTCCTTTCTACAGGGGAAGTTGAATTATATGAAGGCGCGACATTTTTAACAGAAAGGCAGGGCGGTTCGGATGTAGGGGCTAATGAAGTCAAAGCTTTTTCTGAAGAAAATCATTTCTTGATTTACGGAGAAAAATACTTTGCAAGTAATGCTGGTGCATGTGGCATAGCAATGGTTCTCGCAAGGTTGGAAGACGCTCCTTCAGGCACGAAGGGACTCAGTTTATTCTTAGTTCCCTGGAGAAAAGACAACGGAGATCTGAATGGTATTCAGATTCGCAGATTGAAAGACAAGCTTGGTGTTCGTGCTGTTCCATCTGCGGAGGTAGAGTTTAGCGGGGCTGAAGCTTATCTGGTTGGCAAGCCTGAACAAGGTTTCTATTACATGATGGAAGCACTGAATTTATCGAGGGTGTGCAATGCTACAGCCTCTATTGGTATTATGAGGCGTGCCTATAAGGAATCCTTGGATTACGCTAGTAAAAGGGAAGCTTTTGGAAACAGGTTGATTGATTTTCCGATGGTCAAAGATACACTGGTCCGCTTGTGTGTAAAACAGGAAATAGAAACAAGAGCAGTTTTTGACATGGTCCATCATTTCGAAGGATATATCTCAAGCAAGAGCTCAACGCCTTCTTCAGAAGAAGTCATGAACAGGCTTAAAATTGCAATTCTAAAAAAAGAAACGGCAGAGCAGGCAGTAGCCTTTGCACATGAAGCGATTGAATTACACGGGGGTAATGGATACATTGAGGACTTTGTAATGCCCAGACTGCTGCGTGACGCGCAAGTGCTCACAGTATGGGAAGGTACTGCGAATATACTAGGCCTTGAAGTTATCCGTCTGTTAAATAAATTTGAAGCCCATTCCTTTTTTTATGAAGAAATGAACCACCGCCTTGAGCAGGTCAATGGATTTGCTCCTCAAGTAGAGATAGTAAAACAAAAAATCAACTCCCTGGCAGACCAGGTTACCAATACTCTTAATCAATCATCTGATATTCAGACGTACTATAGTAAATCAATTGCCAGACAGATGGCATTCATTTATGAAGCTGTCATCGCTCTTGAAGCCGGAAAAAATAGTGAGAAAGCAAAAAAAGAGGCTGAAATTTACGTTCAGCTTGCTTTTGGAAAGGAAGAAGTTACTGGAGATCCCCTGACACTTCGCTACGCAGATGAATTACTAGGCTTGTCAAAAGCCAAAGAGTGACCCCATGTCGAAGCTCCTATTTACTTAGGAGCTTATTTTTTTGTAGGAGTGAAAGCGGTGAGTCTGCCATGTTTTGAGGTGAAACATAGGAAGTTCGACTAAGACCGCCGCATCCTGTGGCAACGTCGAACGACCCTGCGTCGTGCAGGGCCCGAAAGCGAATCATCCCCCGCAGGACCTATAAACGAACCCAATATCTCGAAATCGAGTCTTCAACTAAACGGCCCGATAGCGTAGTAACTTGCTTATTAAATCATCACCAATATTCAACATAGATTTTTTAAGAGTTGATCGTGATTCCTTCTGCATCCTCACCTCTTACATAAGACCGAAACTATTGTTTCTGCTATGATAAGGAGGGGAACATAAGGGAAGGACTGAGCATTGACGCTGTATCTTTATTTTGTTAGCATATTAGCAAGCTAAAGGATTTGTGGAAAGGAATGAATACCAATGGTTAAACGGTTAATGTTTGAAAAGCCACTGGGGATGCGCGACACGCTCCCTTTTTTTTATAATCAAAAGTCGAAAGCGAGAAGACAGTTATCAGAAGCCATCTTATCATATGGCTATTCATTTATGGATACACCGCTTATGGAGTATCACGATACGGTAGGAAAAGTGAGTGCGACGCTCGATCAACAGTTATTCAAGCTACTGGACCAGCAAGGTCACACACTTGTACTTAGACCGGATATGACGGCCCCAATTGCTCGTGTAGCCGCTTCGCAGTTAAAGAACGGAGAGTTTCCACTGCGTCTGGCTTACGACGGTCCTGTTTTTCGTGCCCAGCAGGCTGAAGGTGGTAAACCTGCACAATTTGAGCAAGTAGGAACAGAATTAATTGGCGACCACTCCTCTTATGGGGACGCGGAAGTCATTGCCCTGCTTGTAGATTCTCTTAAACAGACGGGTCTCGATAATTTTGTCATTACCGTGGGTCATATTGGATATGTAAAAGCATTTTTCAGTGATCTTCTTGGAGATGATGAAGACACGATGGAAACACTGCTTCATTACTTATATAGAAAAAATTATGTTGGATTTAGAGAATGTGTGAAGTCGCTATCTATTTCCGAAGAAAAAAAACAGGCGTTGCTTGAACTGCTTTCCCTTAGAGGCGGAGAAGAAATCTTTGAAGCCAGTCGTTCGCTCGCCCGGAATCAATCGTGTATGCAGGCAGTCAATGAATTGAAACAGCTCTATCGTCTTCTAAAAGTAAACGGTGTAGAAGACTACATTCAGTTTGACTTAAATCTGATCAGCCATATGGAATATTACACTGGCATTCTTTTTGAGGGATATGCGCCAAATCTGGGGGCTCTGCTTTGTAATGGTGGGCGCTATGATACACTGCTTCCATCCTTTGAACTGAATGCGTCAGCTACAGGTTTTGCCGTCCATTTAGAGCGCCTGGTAGAAGCACTGAATGATCTTGAGGACCAGGACGAACGCATCGGTATTATTGTAGACGATGATTCATATGCCAAGGGAAAAAGAAAGGCAGATCAATATCGAAAAGAAGGACATGCGGTTCTTCTACAGCACGTAGATCAAATCCCGGATCTACCTGCTTTTTACGCACAATTAGCTAATACAATTGATTTAACACAGGTAGGAGGTGGTCAGGATGAATAAACGTCTGACAATCGCTATGCCAAAAGGCCGGATATATGAAGAAGCAGCTGAGTTGATGAAAAGGGCCGGTTATGACCTGGGGGCAGACCTTGAAGAGTCCCGGAAGCTTATCCTTGAATTTCCTGAGCAAAATATTCGTGTGATGATGGCAAAGCCAATGGACGTAGTTACCTATGTCGAATATGGCGCCGCTGATCTTGGAATTGCCGGAAAAGATGTTCTTCTGGAACAAGATCGTGATGTTTATGAAGTACTCGATTTAAAAATCAGTCCATGTTACGTAGCCGTTGCAGGTGTGCCGGACCAGCCTCTCAGTCGTATTGCCCCAAAGATTGCCACTAAATATCCGAAGGTGGCGTCCGATTATTTTCGTGAACAGGGCGAGCAAATTGAAATAATTCCGCTCAATGGTTCAATTGAACTCGCGCCATTAATTGGGCTGGCCGACCGGATCGTTGACATCGTTTCTACAGGCAGGACTTTGAAAGAGAATGGTCTGGTGGAGTATGAAAAGATCGCCGACATCACGTCTAGATTAATTGTCAATCCGGTTAGTTATCGCTTGAAAAGTGAAGAGATTGAGCACATGGTGACAAACCTCAGTGACGTCATGGAGGGAATAAAATAATGAAAATTATTCAAAAAAGTGACCGTACATCATTACGTCGCCGTGTGGAACAGGGAACAGAGGAACAAAGAAAGATCGTTCAAGCTATTATTGACGATGTGAAAGTACAGGGGGATGAAGCCGTACTTAATTATACAGAACGCTTCGATGGGGTAAAGCTTGATCAGTACAAAGTTTCACCACAGGAATTTGAAGAAGCATACGAAGCGCTTGACGGGGAATTTGTAGAGATTCTGCAAGAAGCAGCCGCCAATATACGCAGTTTTCATGAAAAACAGCTACCTGTATCCTGGTTTGATTCATCGGAGGATGGTACAATTCTAGGCCAGAAAATCACCGCTGTTGAAGCGGCCGGTGTGTATGTACCTGGGGGCACAGCAGCTTATCCATCTTCTGTATTTATGAACGTGATTCCGGCTCAGGTAGCTGGAGTGGAGAGGATTGTAATGGTCACTCCCCCTGGGAAAGATGGTAAGGTTCCGGATGGTGTATTACTTGCTGCTCATATACTTGGCGTTGAAGATGTATATAAAGTCGGTGGTGCTCAGGCAATTGCAGCTTTGGCTTATGGGACGGAGACCGTTCCTGCGGTAGACAAAATTACTGGACCAGGAAATGTTTTTGTGGCCCTTGCAAAAAGAGAAGTCTTTGGCGATGTAGACATCGATATGATTGCTGGTCCCAGTGAAATTGCTATATTGGCTGATGACACGGCCCTTGCTTCTGAAGTAGCCGCTGATCTTCTGTCTCAAGCCGAACACGATGCACGGTCTTCCAGTGTTCTTGTAACAACGAGTCAGCAGCTGGCCGAACAGGTCCAGCATCAAGTGAAAGACCAACTAGAAAAGCTGCCACGTGCTGAGATTGCGCGTAAAAGCGTGGAGGATTACGGCATGATCCTCTTATGCGAAACATGGGGAGAAGCTATTACTACTGTAAATGAAATCGCTCCTGAGCACTTGGAAATTGTAACAGAAGATCCTTTTCAGCACTTGGGTAAAATTAAACATGCAGGCGCTATTTTTCTCGGACCTTATAGCAGCGAGCCTGTGGGTGATTATTTTGCCGGGCCGAATCACGTTCTCCCGACGAACGGTACGGCTCGCTTTTCCAGTCCTTTGAATGTAGATGATTTTCTGAAAAAGTCTAGTGTGATTTCTTACAGTGCGGAGGCACTGAAAAAACATGGGGACAAGATTGCACGATATGCCCGTTTGGAAGGATTAGAAGCTCATGCAAGGGCGATTGATACAAGGAAGGAGAGATGGAAATGACCAACGAAAGGTACGCTGAAATTGTACGAAATACGAGGGAAACGAACATTGAACTTGGCATTTCCGTTGATGGTTCTGGTAAAGCAGATTTGGACGTGCAGGTCCCATTTTTAGCTCATATGCTCGAGCTTTTCGCAAAGCATGGCTTATTTAACCTTTCCGTTAAAGGACATGGGGATGTGGAAGTCGATGATCACCATTTGACTGAGGATATCGGCATTTGTCTGGGGCAGGCATTCCGGGAAGCCCTGGGAGACAAATTTGGTATGAAAAGGTATGGTTCGATGACACTTCCTATGGATGAGACGCTTGTTACAGTAGCGGTGGATCTTAGTGACCGTCCGCACTTGGAATGGAAAGCGGAGTTACCTAAAGACCGTCTGGGTACCTTTGACACGGAAAATGTACATGAGTTTTTTTGGAAATTTGCGGTAGAAGCAAGAATGAACCTTCATATTGTTCTTCACCATGGACATAACACACACCATATTGTTGAAGCCATGTTTAAAGCACTTGCTCGTGCGCTTGATGAAGCTACTCAAATTGACCCCAGGGTCAAAGGGGTGCCAAGTACGAAAGGAAGTTTATAAATGATAGGAATTATAGATTATGGTATGGGAAATCTATTCAGTGTTTCTAAAGCGTTAGAGCGTTTGAAAGTTCCTTATAAATTTGGTGAACGTCCTGCCGATATTGAGAATTGTGATGGATACATTCTGCCGGGTGTTGGTGCATTTCCCGATGCTATGAAAGCACTGGAAGAACATGGATTCATCCCTTTTATCAAGGAAAAAGTCAAAGCAGGGGTCCCGATTTACGGTATTTGCCTGGGCATGCAATTGTTATTTGAAGCCAGTGACGAAGGCGGAGAAACTGCAGGATTGGGTCTCTTTCCGGGCAGAATTGTAAGATTTCCAGGAGTGAATGAAAAGGGGGAATCCTATAAAGTGCCTCATATGGGCTGGAATAAGATGAACCTGCTCAAGCCTGAAGAGCCGCTGCTTTCCGACGTGAAAGAAGAATATGTTTATTTTGTTCACTCCTTTGTCGCACAGACCCCTGATCCATCTATCCTCTATGCAACAGCTGATTATCACCTGGATGTACCGGCCATCGTAGGCCGTAATAACCTGGTAGCAAGCCAGTTTCATCCCGAAAAAAGCGGTAGAGCCGGCATGCAGCTCTTAGAGAATTTTTGCAAAGTAATGGTTAAACAGTGAGGAGTTTTTGAGATGAGTTTTACAATTTATCCAGCAATTGATATGCGTAATGGAAAATGTGTCCGCCTGGAGCAGGGAGACTTTGATAAAGAAACGGTGTACGGGGATGACCCATTTGAAGTGGCCCGTGAGTTCTCCGATAAAGGTGCTTCCTGGATTCATATGGTCGACCTTGACGGAGCAAAAGAAGGTTCAAGAAAAAATGCGGAGCACGTGATTCGTGCAGCGAAGGAATTGCCTTCACATATACAGATTGGCGGAGGAATCCGCAGTGAAGAAGATGTACGTTTTTATCTGGACCAGGGAGTGGATCGAGTGATCATCGGTTCACTTGCGGTTCGTGATTTAGAATTAACGAAATCTCTTCTTCGTAATTATGGAGAGCGTATCGTCATCGGGCTCGATGCACGAGATGGCTACGTGTCTACAGCAGGGTGGCTTGAGAGTTCTCAAATACAGGCAGTTGATTTAGGCCGTGAATTAGCCGATGCAGGAGCAAGGACATTTATTTACACCGATATTGCGAAAGATGGCATGTTGTCTGGACCTAATGTAAAAGAAATTGTTCGGTTAGCGGATGAAACAAAGGTTAATGTTATTGCCTCAGGAGGCATTCAGGGACTGAGTGATTTAGAAATACTCAAGAACTACCAGGGCCGTCACGTTATCGGCTCCATTGTTGGAAAAGCTCTTTATACTGATCGTTTCACGCTCACTGAAGCACTTGAATTGGAGGAAAGCTGATGTTATCCAAACGAATTATTCCATGTCTGGATGTGAAGGAAGGACGAGTAGTGAAAGGGATACAATTCGTCGATATTCGTGATGCCGGAGATCCTGTAGAGCTTGCTAAGGTTTATGACGAGCAAGGAGCGGATGAACTGGTTTTTTTAGACATTTCAGCTACTCATGAAGGAAAGAAAACGATGATTGATGTTGTTCGCTCGGTAGCTTCAGAGCTCGCGATTCCTTTTACAGTAGGAGGAGGAATCCGCTCACTCGAAGATATAAAAGAAACTTTAAGAAACGGAGCGGACAAAGTTTCTTTAAATTCATCAGCGGTGAACCGGCCTGAACTGCTTACAGAAGGAGCGGATTATTTCGGCAGCCAGTGTATTGTGGTAGCGATTGACGCTCGTTATGACGAAGAATGGGGAACATGGCGCGTTTATACCCGCGGAGGACGTACCCCTTCAGAGTGGAAAGTGACCGAATGGGCTGAAGAAGCTGTCCGCCGTGGAGCAGGTGAAATTCTACTGACATCTATGAATAAAGATGGTGAAAAGACAGGCTTTGATCTTCCTTTATTAGAGGCAGTGCAAGGTGTAGTTAACGTACCCGTCATTGCTTCAGGCGGAGCCGGGTCCAGTGAACATTTCTATGATGTATTTACAGAAGTCGATGCGGATGCTGCTTTAGCTGCTTCGATTTTCCATTATAAAGAAACGTCCGTTGCGAATGTAAAAGCATATTTGAAGGAGAAAGGGGTAATCGTGAGATGAATGTAAATGATCTGCAATTCGATGAACAAGGACTTGTCCCTGCTATTGTGCAGGATGCGCGTTCAAAGGCTGTACTGACGCTGGCCTATATGAGTAAAGAATCATTAGAAAAAACATTGGAAATTGGGGAAACCGTTTTCTTCAGCCGCTCCCGTCAAGAGCTGTGGCATAAAGGAGAAACCTCTGGAAATACACAAAAAGTAACGAGCATCCATTTCGATTGTGATCAGGATGCTTTACTCGTGCAGGTTGTTCCAAACGGACCTGCATGCCATAAAGGAGATTACAGCTGCTTTTCGAAATCATTGACCGATACAGAAGGACAAGTGAAAGAGAATCGCTATCAAATTCTGGATCAGTTGCAAAGTACACTCGCTGAACGGAAATCTACACTTCCGGAAGGTTCTTATACAGCCAAACTATTCAGTGAAGGTGTAGACCGGATTGCCAAGAAAATTGGAGAGGAAGCAGGGGAAGTGATCATTGCAGCTAAAAATGATGATCCAGAAGAAATGGCCCTCGAATCAGCAGATCTGCTTTTCCACTTACTTGTCATTCTGACCGATCGTGGAGTTCCACTTGATGACGTACTGTCGGTTCTGGAAGAACGCCACTCTTAAAAGTTACAAAATCTCCTATTTCATAACACATTTCTATGTTATACTGCTTTATTAGTGAGATTTGTAACGGAAATAGGGGGACGCTCATGACGACATCATCAAATAGCACAGCTGCTCAAGAAAATACGAATATTATCCCTTTTTTGCCATCTGGAAACTTCTATTTCACCCATGGAATTCAGGCGTTTCAGAAACGTCGTTTCAATGTAGCCGTGAAGTGGCTTAAAAAAGCAATAGAGGCAGCACCTGACGAACCACTTTATACCTGCCAGCTTTCTGTTGTGTACACGGAGATCGGTTCGTATCACGCGGCTAACCAGCTGTTGACGGAAGTGTTGGCCCGTTTCGGAAAAGAATATGTGGATTGTTACTATTTGATGGCCAACAACTATGCTCATCTTGGCTTATTAAGTGATGCAAAAAAATATGCTGAAACCTATCTTGAACAGTCCGAAGATGGAGAATTTGAGGAAGCATCGAAGCAGCTCCTGGAAATGCTTGAGTCAGTGGATGAGGAAGAAGATGATGATGAGTGGGCTTTTGACGATGAAGATGATTTACTGATCTATCAAGAGACCGCTTTCTATCACCTTGAACATGAAGAGTGGGACCAGGCGTTAAGCTTGTTACAAGAAATGATGCAGCTCTTTCCTGATTTTCAAATGGCGAAGCATAAGTATGCTTATGCGCTGTTCATGAACGGAGATCAGAAGGAAGCTATCGAAATTGAAGAAGAATGGTTGAAAAATGAACCTGAAAATATACACAGCCACGTAAACCTTGCTGCCTTTTTTATTATGCAGGGGGACAGAGAAGAAGCTTTGCTTCACATTCATCCCCTTCGCAATGTCTATCCCATGCACAGTCAGCAAAAGTTAGCTGTCGCTGAGACGCTGGCAAGAGCAGGGTTTTACGAAGAAGCTGTAGATCGCTTTCACAGTTTGAAAGACCGCCAGGTTACGAGAAGACGAGTTTATTATAAATGGTACAGTATTTCAGTTTATCATACAGGTAATCCTTCTAAGGCGTTAGAATTATGGGAAAAAGGTTGTCAGCAATTTCCGACCTTGAGTAGAGAAGAGGGCCCCTGGAAAGAATACTGATCTTAAAAGTAATCATCACATGACCTCCCTGCCTTTTTTGGAAGGGCCCGCTTGTTTTTATGGCGAAATTTGTAGCTTTATAGAAAAGAATCACTCATGATTAATATTAGATGATAAGCACATTGATGGACGGTTTTTATTTGTTTTAATATGATATGTACATGAAATGAACGAAGGCATCAGGAAACACACTGAAACAAGGAGCTGATAACGGATGACGGAAGATCGGATTTACGACGTTATTATCGCAGGGGCTGGTCCAGCAGGAATGACTGCAGCCGTTTATACTTCCCGTGCTAACCTTGATACTCTAATGCTAGAACGAGGAATACCGGGCGGGCAGATGGCCAACACGGAAGATGTAGAGAACTACCCTGGCTACGAAAGCATTCTTGGACCAGACCTTTCTAATAAAATGTTTGGCCACGCGAAAAAATTCGGAGCTGAGTATGCTTACGGAGATATCAAAGAAGTAATTGATGGAAAAGAGTATAAAACAATTAAAGCAGGTAAAAAAGAATATAAAGCGCGAACCATTATTATTACAACTGGGGCTCAATATAAAGAACTTGGTGTACCTGGAGAGAAAGAATTAGGCGGCCGTGGTGTTTCATACTGTGCGGTTTGCGATGGTGCATTCTTCCGCGATAAAGAGCTCGTGGTTGTAGGCGGAGGAGACTCAGCGGTAGAAGAAGGCGTGTATCTAACCCGCTTTGCCAGCAAAGTAACGATTGTACACCGCCGCGATGAGCTTCGCGCTCAAAAAATTCTTCAGGATCGTGCTTTTGATAATGATAAGATTGATTTCATATGGGACACCGTTGTGACTTCCATTAATGAACAAGATGGCAAAGTAGGCAGTGTGAACCTTCACAATAAGAAAACAAATCAAGAGTATGAATTTAATACAAATGGTGCGTTCATTTATATTGGTCTTATTCCATTAAGTAAGCCATTTGAAAGCCTCGGTGTTACGAATGATCAAGGCTATATCGAAACAGATGAAAAAATGGAAACGAAAGTGCCGGGTGTGTTTGCTGCAGGGGATATCCGTGAAAAAGAACTGCGTCAAATCGTAACAGCTACAGGCGATGGCAGTATAGCTGCACAATCTGCTCAGCATTATATTGAGAACCTATTAGAAGAGCTGAAAATGGTCAACTAAAAATTACTTTAAATTAACTGCACTGTAACACCTGTGACATAGAATTAAGTTACAATGTAGTTGATTAATTGACCCCCTTTTATTAGATATCTCTATTAAACACAGGTGCTTATCACCTGTGTATTTTTTTGCATTGAATTATAATATTGTAGCTTCTGACATATTCATTGTATAATGAGGGATGATGTCCTCTAGAAAGAAAATGAGGTGACTGTAAGTTGCAACGTGTAGCCAATTGTATTTTAAGAATGAATGACTCCATATTAATGTTGAAGAAGCCGAGAAGGGGCTGGTATGTAGCGCCTGGTGGTAAAATGGAGAACGGTGAAAATATTAAAGATTCAGCAATCCGTGAATTTAAGGAAGAAACAGGACTTGAAATTAACGAACCGGAATTAAGAGGATCGTTTACTTTTGTGATGCGTGAAGGTGAAAAAACAGTTCAAGAATGGATGATGTTCACTTTCTACTGTACATCTGCTTCTGGAAATCTCCTTGAGACTAGTGAGGAAGGCGAACTGGAATGGGTGCCTGTAGATGAGGTGCTAGGTAAACCAATGGCTGAAGGAGACCGCCATATATTTAAGCACATCTTAAATAGCGATGATCAAATTTATGGGACATTTGTATATACGACGGATTTTCAGCTGATTGATAAGGATATGGATCCGTCACGACCTGACTAAATGAGGAGCGATCGAGGATGCAAGAAGAAGCGAACAATACTCAGTTAGTAATTATTACCGGAATGTCAGGGGCAGGAAAAACCGTGGCTGTTCAAAGCTTTGAAGATCTCGGTTTTTTTTGTGTGGACAACCTGCCGCCAGCCTTGCTTCCTAAATTCCTGGAACTGATGAAGGATTCTACTAATAACATTCAAAGTGTCGCACTAGTCATGGATTTAAGAGGCCGGGAATTCTTTGACTCTCTTTTTGATTCATTAGACCGGCTCGGTAAAGAAGATTGGATCCACGAGCAGATTTTATTTCTCGATGCTGAAGACCAGGCGCTGGTATCACGCTATAAAGAAACCCGCCGATCCCATCCTTTAGCGAAAGAAGGACTTCCACTGGAAGGGATTCGTAAAGAACGCGAAATGCTTGATGAGTTACGGGGACGTGCACAAACTTTAATTGATACGACTTCTTTAAAACCAAAAGAACTGCGTGAACGCATTGTGGAAAGCTATCGCCAACGTGAGCAGCAGGTATTTTCTGTACAAATGGTTTCATTCGGCTTTAAATATGGTGTGCCAATTGATGCCGATCTTATGTTTGACGTTCGTTTTCTGCCTAATCCCCACTACGTAGAACACATGCGGCCGCTTACTGGTCTCACTACGGAAGTTTCTTCCTATGTTTTCAAGTGGTCAGATACACAGAAGTTCCTAGAGAAGCTTAAAGATTTACTACAGTTTATGCTTCCGCAATATAAACGGGAGGGTAAAAGCCAACTTGTGATAGCCATAGGCTGTACGGGCGGCCAGCACCGTTCTGTGGCACTGGCAGAATATTTATCAGAGTATTTCTCTAATGATTACGTCACACACGTGACCCATAGAGATATTGATAAAAGGAAGGGTTTGTAAAGGATGGATCATACAGCCACACCCCGAGTCGTGGTTATAGGCGGAGGCACAGGCCTGCCTGTACTTCTTCGGGGACTTAAAAATCTGCCAATTGACCTATCTGCCATTGTAACTGTAGCAGATGATGGAGGAAGCTCGGGGAAACTTCGTAATGAAATGGCTATACCGGCACCGGGAGATATTCGAAATGTAGTCGCTGCCTTATCAGATGCTGAGCCGATGCTTTTGGATCTTTTCCAGCACCGTTTTGCAGATGGAAACGGGTTGTCTGGTCATTCCATGGGTAACTTGCTTCTTGCTGCTCTTGCATCCATGACTGGGGATTTTTATCAGGGAATTAAAGAAATTTCTCGAGTTCTAAATGTAAGAGGGCACATTTATCCTATCGCGAATCACTCTATGAATTTACACGCAGAAATGGAAGATGGCACCATTGTTACAGGGGAGTCCAGCATTCCTAAACAACAGAAAAGAATTAAAAAGGTGTTTGTAAGCCCTACACCTGTTCAGCCGCTTCCGGAAGCTGTGAGTGCCATACAGGAAGCGGATTTAATTGTGATCGCACCTGGTAGTCTCTATACAAGTATCCTTCCTAATATTATTATTCCTGAAATTGGTCAGGCTTTAAGAGATACTAAGGCTAAAGTTACGTATGTCTGTAATGTTATGACCCAAGAAGGGGAAACCTCAGGATATACTGCTGGAGACCATTTGAAGGCGTTATTTGATCACATTGGTCAAGGGGTTATTAACTCGATCGTGGTTCATAACCAGCCGATTGAACAAAAAGTAAAGAAAGCCTACGCAAAAGAAAATGCTGAACCCGTTATTTATGACATAGAGCGAATTAAGTCAATGGGAATTGAAGTAGTAGAAGAAGATATTATAGATGAAAGTCAAGCCATGTTGCGGCATGATACAGATAAGCTTACTCAATTACTGCATTCGATGCTTTAATGGAGGGGCTTTCTGCCAGAGGGAGGTGTCCAGCTGTGTCATTTGCATCAGAGATAAAAAAAGAACTGACCAACGTAGAAGCAGATGCTTGCTGTATGGAGTCAGAATTAGCGGCGTTAATTAGAATGAACGGGACTTTTTCTTTTTCCAACCGTCATTATATATTGGATATCCAAACGGAAAATGCAGCCATAGCAAGAAGAACGTACATGCTAATTAAAAAATTGTACCCTTATCCGGTAGAACTGCTGGTTCGAAAAAAAATGCGATTGAAAAAAAATAATGTGTACATTGTACGTCTTTCTGAAAAAGCTGAGCAGGTTCTCCATGACCTGGAAATCCTGAAAGGTCCACTATCCATTAATCCAGAAATTCCTAAAAAGTATTTAAACGATACGTGCTGCAAGCGTGCCTACCTGAGAGGCGCATTTTTAGCAGGTGGTTCGGTCAATAATCCAGAAACCTCCTCCTATCACCTCGAAATTTATTCTTCTGATGAGGAACACAACGAAGCGTTGTGTCAGCTGATGAATAGTTTTGGTCTGCACGCTCGTACCCTGGTAAGAAAAAAAGGGTTTATTACGTATTTGAAAGAAGCCGATAAAATTACGGAACTAATCAGTAATATTGGAGCTCATCAAGCATTATTTAAATTCGAAGATGTGCGGATCGTTAGAGACATGAGGAATTCTGTCAATCGTTTAGTGAATTGTGAAACAGCTAATTTAAATAAAACGATAGGAGCCGCATTCCGACAGGTAGAAAATATTAAATTTATTAAGCGCACCGTCGGTCTGGAAGCTCTACCTGATAAGCTTCAGGAGATTGCCTCCTTACGTTTACAACATCAGGATGTTTCTTTAAAAGAACTTGGGGAATATGTTTCAGGAGCCGCGATAAGCAAATCCGGCATTAACCACCGGCTGCGCAAAATAGATGAATTTGCTGAAAAAGTTCGAAGAGGAGAAGTCACAGAAAACACAAGAAATTAATGTTTCTACACTATAATTCATGCTATAATGAACTATAATTAAAAACGCTTTCATTGATCGGGAGCGTTTTCTTTCGGTTTTTATGAATGCGTTTTCGGTGGTGGAATAAGAGAGTAAGGGAGGAGAGAATTCATTGATAGAACGGGATATAAAGATTGAACTGGAAACAGGATTACAGGCAAGGCCTGCCGCTCAATTTGTTCAACATGCTAACCGCTTCAGCAGTGATATATTTATTGAGAAGGAAAACAAGCGGGTAAATGCCAAAAGCATTATGGGGCTAATGAGTCTTGCAGTGGGCACGGGTGAAAGTATTAAATTAATTGCAGATGGTTCCGATGAGGAAACTGCAATGGAACAGCTTCACGAATTTGTGAAGGAAAAGTAAACCTGTACTTGTGAAAGAATGAACTTAAAAATTAAATTAAGCTCATAAAAAATCCGCTGTGTAAAATACACAGCGGATAAGTATTAGATTAAGATTTCTCCATAACTTTGTCGATCAATCCATAATCTACAGCTTCGTGGGCAGACATGAAGTTATCACGATCAGTATCACGTTCGATCACTTCATAAGGCTGGCCTGTACGTTCAGAAAGAATTTTGTTCAATTTCTCGCGCATTTTAATAATACGTTTAGCGTGAATTTCAATATCGGAAGCCTGACCTTGAGTACCGCCTAGAGGCTGGTGGATCATAACTTCACTATTTGGAAGGGCATAACGCTTACCTGGTTCACCAGCGTTTAGCAGGAAGGCCCCCATTGAAGCAGCCATACCAGTGCAGATTGTAGACACGTTTGGTTTAATAAATTGCATCGTATCATAAATAGCCATACCGGATGTAATAGAACCACCAGGTGAATTAATATATAGTGAAATATCTTTGTCCGGATCGTCAGCAGCCAAGAATAGCAATTGAGCTACAATGGAGTTGGAAATGTTATCGTCGATCGGGCTGCCAAGCATAATAATCCGATCTTTCAATAGACGGGAGTATATGTCGTAAGCACGCTCTCCTCGGTTTGTTTGTTCAATAACTGTAGGTACTAAGTTCATTGTGATTTCCTCCTTATCATCACTAGTTATGATGGAATATATTTATCATACAATTAAGGTCAATAAAGGTCAAACAAAAACGATCGACCTTTTTCGTAGAATTCCTTATACCATCATTCCCTAATTATTGTTGGATAAACGTAGAGTGTATGGTTTTTATTACTAAATAAGCTTAATTTTTAATAAAGTTTTCTGTGCGGCCGTTTAGCATGACATTTTGGTTTACCAGTATAGGGAGACAAATAATATAACGAACAAATGCAGGATTAGAGATTTCATAGGTCTTACCTCTTCAGTTCCTATTCAGAACTTTATTCGATGGATTATAGCACCTGTGAAGCAGAAGTCGAACGAAAATTATCTGTATGGGATGATTTATTTCAGCCCCTCCTTTTAAAATTTCTATCTTATTATAATGGGCTGCTCCTATACTCTTACTATATTTCTCTGGATGCAGTCGGCAAAAAAACCTTGCAATATTCATATATTCTTCATATAATATATATTGCATGTCGATTTGCGCCCGTAGCTCAGTTGGATAGAGCGGTAGATTCCGGTTCTACGTCTGTCGGAGGTTCGAATCCTCTCGGGCGCGCTGCTAATTAAACAGATATTCACAAAAACGCTTTTCTTTCGGAAAGGCGTTTTTTGCGTTATAGAAGTTTGTTTCTATATTAAAATAATAAATTTGTTCAACAAGTCGTTAGCATTCATATTAAACAATTGTGAAACAAAATGTATACGAACATTTGTTAACTTGATTGTTATGTCAATGTAATTTTTTTATTTTAATTTCTATGTTATTATTATTTCATGCAGCAGCCGTTTCTTGACGTTTTTGCCAAAGAAAAGGGGTATTTATGACAAACTTAATCCGTTATAAAATGTTGTCGACTGAGCAAATTTCTGAGGACAGACGGATTCATGTGTTCGATATGCAGCATCAGCAAAAACTATCATTTAATTATGAATCGTTGAAGCGAACACCTAAGAATAATGCCTATGAAGAATTAACCGATTTCTTACAGAAGAGAAAGCTGAAAATAGATAATGGCGTTTATGATAATGAAGAGCATGCATCCTGACTGGTGCATGCTCTTTTTCTATGTATAATAGAGAATGGAACGCTTAATTTGACTTAGAACAGTAAAGGAGGAGAAGCGTGAACAATATAACCTTATATGTAAAGAAAAAGTGTCCGCTTTGTGATGAGATCAGCAGTTTAGTTGAACTGCTCTCCGGGGAATATCAAATTAATGTGCAGGAAGTTAATATTGAACAAAATGATGAACTAATGAGAAAGTACTTATTAGAAGTTCCCGTCCTTGAAGTTAATGGAGATGAGTTAGACTATCGTTCTATAACCTTTACAGCTATAGAAGAACGCTTACATTAAAAATTCACTCACTTCTGCTTGCGCCTCCCCAATCTCACTGTTAATATAACAAGTGAAAGAGATGTTTTTTTTGCTCCAAGCGGGACATAATATGACTGCCCGGGACGAGATCCGGCCCGATCGATGGTTTTTAACATAAGGAGTTTTTCCATGCGAGACTTAATTGACTTACAAAAAAAACTTTTCCCCGAAGTTGTTGAGGTAATGCAGCAACGCTATAACCTCTTGTATTACATTCAGATTATGCAGCCTGTAGGACGTCGCGCCCTGGCGGAAAACGTAGAGTTGGCGGAGCGTACTGTTCGAAGTGAAGTGGACTTTTTAAACAAGCAAGGGTCTGTAGAAATAACTTCCCGCGGAATGCATTTGACCTATGAAGGTCAAAACATTCTGGAGCAATTAGCAGAATTCATTAAAGAAGTTACGGGGATAAAGGTTTTAGAAAAGCAATTAAAGGATAAATTAAACCTAGACTATGCTGTGGTTGTTCCTGGTGATAGTGATAAGCTCGACTGGGTTAAAAGTGAAATGGGAAAAGCTTGTGTCAATTATCTAAGAGACCATTTAATCCCCCGTCAAACCATCGGAATTACTGGTGGAACGACGATGGCGGCAGTAGCTGAAATGATGACACCGTTTCAAGGTGCAGATGAATGCCTCTACGTACCTGCACGCGGAGGTCTTGGGGAAAGAGTGGAAAATCAGGCGAATACCATTTGTGCTGAAATGGCTAAAAAAGCCAGAGGTGATTATCGCTTACTTTATGTACCCGACCCTTTAAGTGAGGATTCTTATAAGACCATTATCGAGGAACCCTCTATAAAGGAAGTACTTGAGATTATCCGGAAAGCAGGAATTATTATCCACGGTGTAGGGGATGCTTTAATGATGGCAGAAAGAAGGAAAACTTCTGAAGAACAATTGCGCCTTATTAAAAGTCGCGAAGCCGTGGGAGAAGCCTTTGGTTATTACTTTAACCATAAAGGTGAAATCGTTCATAAAGTTAGAACGGTCGGGCTTCAGTTAGAAGATTTAAAGCATGCAGAGCATGTGATTGCCGTAGCTGGCGGCCGTTCAAAAGCCCAGGCTATTGCTTCCTATTTTAAGCCGGGACAGAGTAATGTCCTTATCACCGATGAAGGTGCGGCAAAAGAGTTAATAAGGGGAATTTCCCTTTAAATATATAATGCATAGAATCCAAGGAGGAATTTTACATGACTGTAAGAATTGGAATTAACGGTTTTGGCCGTATTGGACGTAACGTTTATCGTGCTGCGTTGAAAAATGAAAGTGTAGAAGTAGTAGCAGTGAACGACTTGACTGATGCTAACATGCTTGCGCACCTGCTTCAGTATGACACGGTTCACGGAACTCTTGATGAAGAAGTTACAACAAATGGGGACAACCTAATCGTTGGCGGTAAAGAAGTTAAAGTTCTTTCCGAAAAAGACCCAGCTCAGCTTGGATGGGGCGACCTAGGTGTAGATGTGGTAATCGAATCTACAGGACGTTTCACTCAGCGTGACGATGCTAAAAAACACTTGGATGCAGGCGCTAAGAAAGTAATCATTTCTGCACCAGCTAAACAAGAAGACCTGACAGTGGTTATGGGTGTTAACGAAGATCAATATGACAAAGATTCTCACCATGTCATTTCTAATGCTTCCTGTACTACAAACTGTCTTGCACCATATGCAAAAGTACTGGATCAAAAATTCGGTCTTAAACGCGGTATGATGACAACTGTTCACTCTTACACGAATGATCAGCAAATTCTTGACCTGCCTCATAAAGACTATCGTCGTGCCCGTGCTGCAGCTCAAAATATTATTCCAACAACAACTGGTGCTGCTCAAGCGGTAGCGAAAGTTCTTCCACAGCTTGATGGTAAGCTAAGTGGTATGGCTATGCGTGTACCTACTGCTAACGTATCCATCGTTGACTTTGTGGCTGAGCTTGAAAAAGATGTAACAGTTGAAGAAGTAAATGAAGCTCTTAAAGCAGAAGCTGAAGGCGAGCTTAAAGGCATTCTGGGCTACAGTGACGAGCCTCTTGTTTCCTCTGACTATAATGGAAACACGAACTCTTCTGTAATTGATGGCTTGTCCACTCTTGCTCTTGAAAACAATATGATTAAAGTTGTTTCTTGGTATGACAACGAATTCGGTTATTCCAATCGTTGTGTAGACTTGGCTGTTTATCTTAAAAACCAAGGCTTGTAAGAAGAAACAGTTCCTAAATAGTATGAAGAATCAGTAAAGGAGGGGGTCTCATGTCCTCCTCCTTTATCCATGTTTCAGAGGTTTTGCTGCTCTCGCGTTTTCACTGGAAACCGAAGTGGAAACGTACATAGTGGCAGGTTAATCTACCCTGACTACAAACCAAGGAGGTTGTCATCTCATGAATAAGCAAACCATTCGTGATGTAGAGGTAAACGGAAAAACTGTATTTTGCCGTGTGGATTTTAATGTTCCTATGAGCGGGGAAGAAGTTACAGATGATACTAGAATTAAAGCGGCTCTTCCAACCATTAAACATTTATCTGGGAATGGCGCTAAAGTTATTCTTGCCAGTCACCTTGGTCGACCAAAAGGCGAAGTCGTTAAAGAACTTCGACTAGATCCTGTTGCGAAACGTCTAAGTGATCTGCTCGGACAAACTGTCACGAAAACAGACCAGGTACATGGGGAAGAAGTAAACAAAGCCATTTCTGAAATGGATAACGGAGATGTTCTTCTAATCGAAAACGTACGTTTCCATCCTGGTGAAGAGAAAAATGATGCGGAATTATCAAAAGCATTCGCTGACATGGCAGACCTTTACGTGAATGATGCCTTCGGGGCTGCACACCGTGCTCATTCATCAACAGCAGGTGTAGCTGAGCATCTACCTGCAGTAGCTGGCTTTCTAATGGAAAAAGAAATTAATGTGCTGGGACAAGCACTTTCTGATCCAGATCGTCCATTCACAGCTATAATTGGCGGGGCTAAAGTAAAAGATAAAATTGGTGTAATCGATAACTTGATTGATAAAGTAGATCATTTAATTATCGGTGGCGGACTTGCTTATACTTTTGTAAAAGCTAAAGGTTACGAAATCGGTAAATCATTATTAGAGGAAGATAAGATCGATACAGCGAAAGAGTATATGAAGAAAGCTGAAGAAAAAGGTGTAGACTTCCTTATGCCTGAGGATGTTGTGGTTGCAGATGACTTTTCTGATTCTGCGAACACTGAAATAGTATCCATTGACAATATCCCGGCTGACTGGGAGGCTCTTGACATTGGTCCGAAAACAAGGGAGAAATATGCTGAAGTCATCAACAACTCCAAGTTGGTAATCTGGAATGGCCCAATGGGTGTATTCGAACTTGAAACGTTCGCGAATGGAACAAAAGCTGTAGCGAATGCTTTGTCTGAAACCAAAGGTTACACGGTTATCGGCGGCGGAGATTCTGCAGCAGCTGTAGAGAAATTCGGCTATGCAGACGATATGGATCATGTATCAACTGGAGGCGGAGCATCCCTTGAGTTTATGGAAGGTAAAGAGCTTCCAGGTGTCGCACTGCTAAACGATAAATAAAGGAGAGGTGAAGAAGACATGCGTAAACAAGTGATTGCAGGAAATTGGAAAATGAACAAAACTCACCGCGAAGCGGAAGATTTTATTCAGACGACAAAGAATGAGGTCCCATCTTCTGATAAAGTGGAATCCGTGGTATGTGCCCCTTTCCCGTTTCTTCAAAAATTAGTCGAAGAAACAGAAGGGACCAGCTTAAAGATTGGTGCTCAAAATATGCATTTTGAAGAAAGTGGTGCATTCACAGGGGAAGTAAGCCCTGTAATGCTTAAAGAACTTGGTGTCACGTATGTAGTTCTCGGCCACTCTGAGCGTCGTGAAGTATTTAAAGAAACCGATGAAGATATAAATAAGAAAGTGCACGCTGCGTTTAAACATGGACTTACTCCTATTATCTGTGTAGGGGAGACGCTTGATCAGCGTGAAGCAGATCAAACTATGAATCATGTAGAATCTCAAGTCAAAAAAGCTCTTGAAGGACTTACAAACGAGCAGTGTGCTGAAGTTATTATCGCATATGAGCCGATCTGGGCTATTGGTACAGGCCGTACGGCTACTGCAGAACAAGCTAATGAAGTATGTGCTCACATCCGCGAAACGGTCAGCAACTATGTTAATGCAGATGCTGCTGATGCCTTACGTATTCAATATGGCGGCAGTGTAAAGCCGGCTAACGTTGATGAAATGCTTTCCCAGTCTGATATTGACGGAGCATTAGTTGGTGGAGCGAGCCTTGAAGCAGACTCTTTCTTAAAACTTGTGGAGGCAGGTAAACATGAGTAATCATGATTTAGCAGCTTTAATCATCCTCGATGGGTACGCACTGCGGGATGAAGAAAAAGGCAATGCAGTTAAACAAGCGAATACACCTAATTTCGACCGGTATTGGAACCAGTTCCCTCATGCTCAGCTAATCGCTTGCGGAGAAGCTGTAGGTCTTCCAGAGGGACAGATGGGGAACTCAGAAGTCGGCCATCTGAACATTGGTGCTGGACGTGTAGTTTATCAAAGTCTTACCCGTATTAACCTTTCTATACGCGAGGGCGAGTTTTATGAGAATGAAGTCTTACTAGATGCAGTAAGAAATGCTAAAGCTAAAAATAAAGCCCTTCATATTTTCGGCTTATTGTCGGATGGCGGGATTCACAGCCATATTGACCACATGTTCGCAACACTTCAATTAGCCAAAAATGAAGGCCTTGAAGAGGTTTATATCCATGCCTTTCTTGATGGACGTGATGTGGGACAGCAATCAGCTAAGACCTATATCCAGCAAACATTGGACAAGGTAGAGGAAATCGGCATCGGTAAGCTCGCGACGGTATCAGGGCGATATTATGCCATGGACCGTGATAACCGCTGGGAACGAGTGAAGCTCGCTTATGATGCTATTGCTTATGGTAAAGGTCATAAGTATGAGGACCCACTTCAAGCAGTAGAGGACTCCTATCAGAAAGAAGTTTATGATGAATTTGTTGAACCAGTAGTTCTAACAGATGAGAACGGTGAGGCTCAAGGTACAGTGAACGATGAAGATTCTATTATATTCTTTAACTTCCGTCCTGACCGTGCCATTCAACTATCTAAAACATTCGCTAATGATGACTTTGATGGTTACGATAGAGGCGAAGATGCTCCGAAAAACACCTACTTTGTAGGAATGACTCAATATAGCGATGCAGTTAACAGCAAGATCGCTTTTCCGCCAAAAGATCTAAAAAATACAGTTGGAGAAGTACTAGCGAATAACAATAAGAAACAACTGCGTATTGCTGAAACGGAGAAATATCCTCATGTAACCTTCTTTATGAGTGGCGGACGTGAGAATGAATTTGATGGAGAAGAACGTATTCTCATTGATTCACCAAAAGTATCAACTTATGATCAGCAGCCTGAAATGAGTGCTTATGAAGTTACAGACGCTCTTTTAAGCGAGTTAGATGCTGAAAAGCATAATGCCATTATCCTGAATTTTGCTAATCCGGATATGGTTGGGCATTCCGGCATGCTTGAGCCGACCATTAAAGCAATTGAAGCTGTAGATGAGTGCTTAGGTAAAATCGTAGACAAGATTCATGAAAAAGGCGGTCACGCCATTATTACAGCTGATCATGGTAATTCAGATGAAGTGACGACTCCGGATGGAGATGCTATGACTGCGCATACGACTAACCCAGTACCTGTAATTGTTACTAAAGAAGGTGCTGAGCTTCGCACAGAAGGAGTACTGGGAGATTTGTCTCCAACCCTTCTGGAGTTATTAAACATTGAACAACCTGAAGAAATGACAGGTCAGTCATTAATTAAAAAATAAGGGAGAGAATTTAAATGCCATTTATTACAGACGTTTACGCACGTGAAGTATTAGACTCTCGCGGTAATCCAACTGTTGAAGTTGAAATTTATACAGAATCCGGCGCATTTGGTACGGCACTTGTACCTAGCGGAGCTTCTACTGGTGAATATGAAGCTGTAGAACTTCGTGACGGTGACAAGGATCGTTATCTTGGAAAAGGTGTAGAAAAAGCAGTGGAGAATGTGAACGAGAAAATTGCTCCTAACCTGCTTGGAATGGACGTTACTCAACAAGTGATTATTGATCAAATGATGATCGAGCTTGATGGTACTGAAAATAAGGGAGAACTAGGTGCTAACGCTATTCTTGGTGTATCAATGGCTGTAGCTCACGCAGCAGCTGACGTGGTAGGTCTTCCACTATACAAATATCTTGGAGGCTTCACGGCCAACACACTTCCAACGCCAATGATGAACATCCTTAACGGCGGAGAGCATGCGGATAACAACGTAGATATTCAAGAATTTATGATCATGCCTGTTGGTGCTCCAACCTTTAAAGAAGCTCTTCGCATGGGTGCAGAGATCTTCCACTCTCTTAAGAAAGTGCTTAAGAACAAAGGCTATAATACAGGTGTTGGTGATGAAGGCGGGTTTGCTCCAAGCCTTAAATCCAATGAAGAAGCCCTTTCCACTATCATTGAAGCAATTGAAGAAGCAGGATATAAGCCTGACGCAGAAGTGAAGCTTGCGATGGACGTTGCCTCTTCTGAAATTTATGAAGATGGCAAGTACAACTTGAAAGGTGAAGGCGTTGTACGTACTTCCGAAGAAATGGTTGACTGGTATGAAGAGCTTGTAAACAAATACCCAATTGTATCCATTGAAGATGGACTGGACGAAAACGACTGGGAAGGAACTAAGCTTCTTACCGACCGGATTGGCGACCGTGTACAACTGGTAGGTGACGACTTGTTCGTTACAAACACTGAGAAACTTGGACGTGCCATTGAACAGGGTGTAGGAAATTCCATCCTTATTAAAGTGAACCAAATCGGCACACTTACGGAAACATTCCAGGCAATTGAAATGGCCAAGCGTGCAGGTTATACAGCTGTTATTTCCCACCGTTCTGGCGAGACAGAAGATGCGACTATCGCTGATATTGCCGTAGCTACAAACGCAGGGCAAATCAAGACAGGTGCACCGTCACGTACAGACCGTGTAGCCAAGTACAATCAGCTTCTTCGTATTGAAGACCAACTGTTTGGAACAGCTGAGTACGCAGGTGGAAAAGCATTCTACAACTTGAATAAATAATTTTAACTCAAGCCTCTCTGATTTATTCAGAGAGGCTTTTTTCTATGATATGATGGTTAATAGTCAGCGAAGAGTAGGAGACAGTAAACGATGCGTCGATTATTAAAAATAATTTCAATTCTTATAGTGGTGTATGGTCTTTACACAGGATATAGTTTATGGACATTCGGGGAAGAGGAGAATATACCTGATGCAGATGCTGCCATAGTACTCGGGGCAGCACAATGGAATGGAGAGCCGAGTCCAGTGTTTAAGGGGCGCTTAAAGCAAGCTCTCGAACTCTTTAAGGATGATAAAGTGGATTATCTTATATTTACCGGGGGCGGGAGTCAGGAAGCTGCAGCCTCAGAAGCTGAAGTAGGGAAAGAATATGCAGTCAAGAATGGAATACCAAAGGAATCAATTTTAATTGAGAAACGATCACTGGTAACGAAAGAAAATCTAATTAATGCAAAGAAAGTAGCTTCTCGTAAAGGAATTGATTCCTATCTGCTTGTAAGTGATCAATTTCATCTTAAAAGAGCTGTGGGAGAGGCTGAAAGTCAGGGGATGGATGTTACAGGTGTACCCACACAATATTCAGCTTATGAGACTCTAAAAACCAAAATCCCGTTCTTTTTAAGAGAGTGGGCGTACTTGATGGGAGATCAGATTACAAACCTGTTTCCTTAAAAAAAGACTTAAATTAGGCTTATATCAACGGTCCTAATGTTCAATATATCAGCAATATTTTACAGTTTCTAAAAAAGAAGGGGGGGATGGCATGGAGTTGGCAGATGCTATTAAAAACCGGCGGTCCATTCATGATTTTAAACAAGTAGAAGTTCCTGAGGGTATGTTAAAAGAAATATTCACATCCGCTTCATGGGCCCCGACTCACCGTATGAAGGAGCCGTGGAACATTTACATGTTTCAGGAAGAAGGTAAACAAGTATATGCTGAACTGGTTTTACAAAGCTATACACGAAAGGGCTTCTTTGAAGGATATAGCGAGGAAAAATCCCAAAGGATGAAACAGGGGATTCGTGAGTTTCTAGAGAATATTCCCCATCACGCTTTGATTTTCATGGAAAAGGATGCAAATGAGCACAAATATGAAGAAGATTATGCAGCGGTCTGCGCTTTCATCCAGAATGTTCAGTTGTTGGCCTGGGAAAAAGGGGTCGGAGGATTGTGGACCACTAGTCCATATTTACATGATATGGAATTTATAAAAGGTGTCGGACTGAACCCAGAGATACATAAATTGATAGGAGTCATTCAAATGGGGTACCCAAAGAAAGTGCCAAAAGCTAAACCCAGGACCTCAATGGAAGACAAATATAAGTTATTTAATTACAATTTCACAAATAGTTGATTTCTTATAAGAGCTTATTACGTTAAAGGGCCGATTAGTTGAAGACTCAGTTTCGAGATATCTTTGGCCCGATACTTAATACAGAGGAGGGATGGCTACGGAAACAACTCGCTTTCCTGCGGGGGAACTGGCAAGCCTCCTCAGTCGTTAACACTTCTTGTGGGGTCTCGCCTAGCTCCTTCTCCCGCGGGAGTCTCGTCGTTTCCTTCGCCACCCTATGATGGAAGGGTGAACGGACCCTTCTATAAGCGGTAGGGAGATGCTTGATCCGCCTCAAAAGCTTCTATAGCAGTGATTATCTACACGTATACGCTAATTGTTATACGTTTATCTGAGTCATAAGTCGGGACGTTTCAAACATGATTTCGAGCTCCCTATTTCGCAAGGTCCGGAGGGGGACGATGAAGACTTCTGCGGGATGAACATGATCGGTGAGCTCCCGCAGGGCTGTTAAGCCCGAGGAAGCTCAGCACATGCCCGCGAAAAGCGAAATCGTCCCCCGCAGGACCAAATTCTCACAAAAGTCTCGAAATCGAGTCTTCAAGTAATGGGAGCTTTACTGTGATTTTGATATGGAGCTAGTACGGAAGATACAAAAAAGCTGACGCTTATTGATTGGCGTCAGCTTTTTTATCTTCTTCATCCTTGTGATGATTGTGATGTGGCTCCTCCGGAAGAGGATCTATGGTGTGTTCGTAATCATATCCCTTGGAGACTGCCGTTCCAAACATAGCTGCAATCCCAAGGACAATAGCTACACAAACGATCATAATAATCGTAAACGTCATCGTAAACACTTCTTTCTAAATAACATAAAAAGGGGCGTTTCTCTGTTTCACACGTTTAGTTTGCCACATTTCATTTGGAAATACTACCTTAATTGTGTTTTTTCTTTAACAAAATCGACCACTTCATCAGATGTTCCTTTTGATAGTAATTCATCTTTGTAAGAAATCCAGTCTTCTCTAGACAGGGTTCTGATTTGCGTGCGAGCTGGAAGAATGGAAGTAGCACTCATGCTGAATTCATCAAGTCCAAGACTCAAAAGAATAGGAATAGCAATTTCGTCTCCAGCCATTTCTCCGCACATTCCGGCCCATTTACCTTCTGCATGAGCAGCTTCAATTACATTATTAATCAAATTAAGAATGGCAGGATTGTAAGGCTGGTACAAGTAGGATACTCGTTCATTCATTCGATCGGCAGCCATCGTGTATTGGATAAGGTCATTTGTCCCAATACTGAAGAAATCAACTTCTTTTGCAAATTGACGGGCAATTACAGCCGTGGCAGGAATTTCAACCATCATACCCACTTCAATGGTTTCAGAGACCTCTTTACCTTCGTTGATTAATTTCTCTTTCTCTTCATCAAGGATGGCTTTTGCCTGACGGAATTCTTCGAGTGTCGCAATCATGGGGAACATGATTTTTAAATTTCCATGGACACTGGCACGTAGAAGAGCGCGCAGCTGAACACGGAAGATGTCGTCACGTTCCAGGCATAAACGAATAGCTCGATAACCAAGGAACGGGTTCATTTCATCAGGAAGATCCAGATAATCGAGTTCTTTGTCTCCGCCGATGTCCAATGTTCTTACTACCACCGGCTTATCGCCCATTTGTTTCAATACGGTAGAGTAGGAATCAAATTGTTCTTCCTCTGTTGGAAGCTGACTTTTACCCATATAAAGGAATTCGGTACGGTAAAGACCTACTCCTTCGCCTCCATTATTCAGTACACCATCCACATCCTGAGGGGTACCAATATTAGCAGCAAGCTCTACATGATCTCCTTCAGAAGTAACAGTAGGCTCGTCTTTCAGCTTAGCCCATTCTTTCTTTTTCTGTTCAAAGTCTTCTTGTTTCTGCTTATAGTCATTTACCTGTTCTTCTGTAGGTTCGATAATTACATCGCCGTTTATTCCATCAACGATAATCATCGAATCCTTAGGTGCTTTAGAGGTAACATCTTTTGTCCCGACTACTGCAGGGATCTCCAGTGAACGAGCCATAATTGCAGAATGAGAAGTACGGCCGCCGATATCCGTGGTAAACCCTTTAACATACTGTTTGTTTAACTGTGCAGTATCAGAAGGGGTAAGATCGTCAGCTACAATAACAACTTCTTCGTTAATTAAAGCAGGGTCAGGGAACGTTACATTCAAGAGATGCGCCATAACCCGTTTCGTAACGTCATGGATGTCAGCAGCACGTTCCCGCATATATTCATTGTCCATGTTTTTAAACATGTCGATGAACATGTTAGCCGTTTCATCTAAACCAGCTTCGGCATTCACATTCTCTGCTTTTATTTTATCTTCAATTGGTTTAATCAACTCTGGGTCTGAAAGTACCAGCAAATGAGCAGAGAAAATCTCAGCATGCTCATCGCCAAGTGAATTTTTAGTATGTTCTTTAATTTTTTCAAGTTCCGACTTTGAAACATCTAGAGCATCATGCAGGCGTTTGATTTCTTGTTCAGGTTGCTCTATATCTTTTTTACTGTAAGAAAGGTCTGGAGCTTCCAGACGGTAGACTTTCGCAATAGCGATACCGCTGGAAGCTGCAATTCCTTGAAGGTTAGTCATGGGTTATTCCCCCAGCCCTTCATTCTTCATTGTAGATGCCATATGATCTACTGCTTCTTGTTCATCACTGCCTTCTGCAGTAATTTTGACTTCAGCGCCTGCTGGAATGCCAAGGCTCATAATACCCATAATGGATTTTAAATTAACAGCCTTTTCTTTGTAATGAAGATTGATTTCTGATTCATACTTGCCGGCATTTTGAACAAGTACTGTGGCAGGTCGTGCGTGTACACCGTCTGAGGATGTAATTTTAAATGTTTTCTCTACCATTTTAGTTCCTCCTTAAAAAATGTATTATATTTTGAGTACCCTAACTTTATCATTTTAAGCCTTTTGGATGTCTTTTTTCAAGAATCCAACCACAATTGCTCCCAGAATTGAGCCAGCAGCAATAGCTACCAAATATAGCAGGATTTGGGTAATTCCGCCTTCAACTAGAGGAGCTACGATCACACCACCGTGTGGTGCGCGAAGGCCAATTCCAAATAACATGGTCAACATCCCGGCCAAAGCACTTCCTGCAACCATGGATGGAATGACGCGGGCAGGGTCTGCTGCTGCGAATGGAATAGCACCCTCTGTTATAAAGAAAGCACCAAGTGGGTAAGCCGCTTTTCCGGTTTCGCGCTCTTGTGGTGTGAATTTATTTTTGAAGAAAGTAGTGGCTAGTCCCATTGCTAGTGGCGGGACCATTCCGCCTGCCATAGCTGCAGCAATGAAGGTGTAATTATTGGCTTCAAGAGCAGCGATGCCGAACGTGTAAGCAGCTTTATTTACAGGACCGCCCATATCTACAGCCATCATACCTCCAACAATGATACCGAGAAGTGCTAAGTTCGCCCCGCTCATACTATCAAGAAGGTCAAACAGCCAAGTATAAACGCTTGTTAAAGCTGGGTTGATAAGCAACATGATCATGCCTGTTCCAAAAATAGCAAGTACTGGGTAAAAAAGTACGGTTTTCAGACCATCTAAAACAGCAGGTAACCCTTCAAGCCATTTTTTAATGAGCAAGGTCAAATAACCTGCTAGGAAACCGGCGATTAAGCCACCTAAGAAACCAGATCCATTTCCTGCACCTTCAGCGGACGTCTGCGTAATCGCAATTAAACCACCGACCATACCAGGAGCAAAACCTGGACGATCTGCAATACTGGAAGCAATGAAACCTGCTAACACTGGAACCAGAAGGAAGAATGCGTTTCCGCCCCCAATGGTGCTCAGCATTTGAGCAAATTCGTTTTCGGATTCAATTCCCCAGAAGAAGGAGATGGCTATTAATATACCGCCACCAACCACAAATGGAAGCATGTTGGAAACACCGTTCATCAAGTGTTTATAAATTCCAGAACGCTGTCCTTTCTCCTCTGAATCCTCGGATTGGTTCTTTCCGCCACCCTGATAAATTGGAGCGTCCTTGTTAACCGCTTTGTTTATCAATTCTTTCGGTTCGTGAATAGCTTTAGCTACTGGAACTTCAATTACGGGTTTTCCGTGGAAATTTTCCATTTCAACTTTTGTGTCAGCAGCTACAATGATTGCATCAGCTTCGGCAATATCTTCTTTGGTCAGACGGTTTTTAACCCCGCCGGAACCATTGGTCTGCACTTTAATATTTACGCCCATTTCCTTTGCCGTTGCTTTTAATTTGTCAGCTGCCATATAGGTGTGCGCAATTCCTGTCGGACATGCGGTAACCGCTAAGATTTTTCCAGCTGAAGTACTTTCTTCAGCTTCCTCGTCGCCATCTTCTTCAGCTTCTTTTGCGTTGATGGCTTCTATCACTTCGTCTTCCGTTTTCGCTTGCTCCAACTTAGATCGGAAATTAGTATCCATTAAAAATGAAGATAGACGTGATAATGTTTCCAAGTGAGCATTATTAGCCCCTTCAGAAGCAGCAATCATAAAAAATAAATTGGTCGGCTGGCCATCCAGCGATTCATAATCCAGCCCTTCTTGAGATCGTCCGAATGCGATAGCCGGGTCTTTCACAGCGCCAGTCTTTGCGTGAGGGATAGCAATTCCTTCTCCGATACCCGTAGTACTTTGATCTTCACGAGCCTGAATCGCTTGTTTAAACTCATCACGGTCATTTAATTTACCTGCTTTATCCAATTTTCCAATGAGTTCATCGATTGCTTCCGGTTTAGAAGAAGCAGTCATGTTTAACAGAATTGTTTCTTTAGTCAATAATTCTGTGATTTTCATTAGGTTTCCCTCCTATATTTAATGAAGAAATCTTAACTTCATCCAAAAGCTCCTCAACATCTTCGGCGGTGCATAAGTCATCCTGAAAGGCGGTAGCACTCCCGGAAGCAACACCTACACGGAAAGCCTCTTCTGTCGATTTCCCTTTTGCCATGGAGGCAATAAAGCCAGAAACTACAGAGTCTCCCGCGCCGACTGAATTTTTTAGCTGGCCTTTAGGTACATTGGAGTAAAGCTGCTGTTCAGGACCTATATACACAGCACCATCACCGCCCATGGAGACAATCACATGTTGAACACCTTGATCTGCAAGCTTTTTCCCATAATGCGCAGCTTTTTCCATAGAATCAATGCTTACATCAAATAGTTCACCCAACTCATGGTGGTTCGGTTTAAGCAAATAGATAGGGAGGCCGATGAGCTGCTTTAATGCCTTTCCAGAAGTATCGACGGCTAATTTAGTACCATTTTTGCTGCACACGTCTGCGATGGTTATATAAAAATCTTCTGGTAAAGAAGATGGTACGCTCCCAGCAAGTATCAGTGTGTCATCATTAGTAAAAGTGCGAACCTGCTTCATAAGTTCTTCCTGATGTTCAGAGGAAAGTATGGGGCCTGGACCATTAATCTCCGATTCTTGCTGGCTTTTTAACTTTACATTCACCCTTGTATTTTGATCGGTATCGATAAATTGATGATTAATTTCCTCCTTATTCAAGAAGTCTTTAACAAATTCACCTGTAAACCCGCCTGTAAAACCAAGGGCAATCGTTTTAACCCCCAGTCTTGCCATTACCCGTGAAACATTAATGCCTTTTCCGCCAGGATAGTAAAACGTCTGGCTTGCACGGTTAAGGCCTCCGGGCTTGAACTCGTCCACATTCATTACATAATCAATGGACGGATTCAGTGTGCACGTGTAAATCATGTGGTCACAACCTTTATATTAGTTTTTTCTTTGTAATCGTTTAAATATAGTCCTTCATAATTTGTCAGAATGTATGCCTCATCGAGATTGGCAAATTTTCCGAAGGATATTTCTTCAAACTTGGAATGGTCAGCTAAAATATACCGTTCCTGAGATAAAGATAAAGCGGTACTTTTAATGGCAGCTTCTTCTGGGTCTGGGGTAGAAAAACCTCCCCTTAAAGAAATACCATTGGTCCCCATAAAGCATTGGTCAAATCGGTATTGCTGCAGGTTCTGCATAGCCACTGTTCCAATGACAGCTCTTGTCCGATGCTTTACATACCCGCCAACTACGTAAGTTTTAATTTGATATTCTGTGAGTTTATCGAGTTGATCGAGCCCATTTGTGACTACGGTAATGTCCTTACCATATAAATAAGAAATCATTTCGTAGGTTGTGGAGCCTGCATCGAGAAAAATGCAATCACCGTCTCTGACGAGTGAAGCAGCATAGCTGGCAATGGCATTTTTTTCTTTATGGTACTTTGTGATTTTTTCCCCCATGCTTGGCTCGTCGCTCGCTGAAGCTCTTAAAGATGCTCCCCCATGAACCCTTCGGAGTAGACCTTCATGCTCTAATTGGTCTAAGTCACGTCGAATTGTGGATTCAGATGCTCCTGTTGATTGCACTAAATCTTTAATTTTAGCTGTATGATATTTTTTGACGGTTTCTAAAATAATTTGATGTCGTTCTGGAGTCAGCATGGGCACCTCTCCTTTCTTTATCTCAACTCCTATAATAAAGAAAACCCTTACATAAATCAAGCAAAAACATTCAAAAATTATCAAAAACAATCATTCCTTCTCCGATAACCCTTCAGCTTATCCTTCCACGCTTTAATTGATCTATCCCGTAAAGACATGGACGATCATCTTTAGGAAGAGACACATAGAAGTTTAAATTTTCTTGAAGCTAGAATGGTTTTATGCTACATTTAGTCTAGTGATTTGTACGTCTATAGGAGGTGTTGGCACAACATGGAAACACTCGCGATAACTTTATTGACTATTGATACAATAGCTTTAATTGTTCTAGTACTGTTACAATCAGGGAAAAGTGCCGGGCTGTCAGGAGCCATATCTGGTGGAGCGGAGCAATTGTTCGGTAAGCAAAAAGCTAGAGGGATTGATGCTGTATTGCATAAAGCTACAATCGTAACAGGGGTCTTATTTTTTGTCCTGGCTTTCTTGTCAGCCTATATTTTGGGTTAAAGAATGCGAAAGTAGAACCGCGCTGATTTCTTAGCGCGGTTTTTTTATTACAATCGATAAGTATTTACACAAAGGGTATAATTTGTCATATAAGCTCAAAAAAAGGAACCGGGGGTTAATTCTGGTAAGCTGAAAACAGTATTATTAGAATGAAAATTGGAAATAAGGAAATAGATGAAGTAAGGAGAGAATGACATGAAAATTAAACAGCCACAACCTTTTACGTTTGAAGAAGGAGAGCGCGCGGTATTATTATTACATGGTTTTACCGGACATTCCGCTGATGTCCGCATGCTCGGAAGATTTTTACAAAAGCACGGATACACAAGTCACGGTCCGATATACCGAGGTCATGGTAAGGAATTGGAAGCTTTAATTGATGCAAGACCAGAAGATTGGTGGACGGATGTAAAAGCTTCCTTAGACCATCTGCGAGACCTTGGTTACCAAAAAGTAGCCGTGGCTGGTCTGTCTCTTGGTGGAGTACTTGGGTTGAAGCTGGCTTATTCGGAACCGATAAAAGGTTTAGTTACCATGTGCTCGCCTATGTTTTTTGATAACGAAAAGCAGTTAACCCAGGGCTTTGAAGCGAAAGCTCGGCAGTACAAGCAGCTTGAGGGTAAAGACCAGGAAACGATTAATAAAGAAGTAGAAGAATTATTGAGCGATTCAGAAGAAATGTTTAAGCAATTAGGTGGATTTATTAACGAAGTTCATGATGAAGTGGATCAAATTTACACACCAACATTTGTAGTACAAGCAGAAAAAGATGAAATGATTAACCAAGATAGCGCAAACTATATTTATGAACAAGTAGAATCCAACCATAAAGACATTAAATGGTACAAAAACTCTGGTCATGTCATTACAATGGGTAAAGAAAAGGAACAGCTGCATGAGGATATCCTTGAATTTCTTGAATCATTGGACTGGTCATAATCACCAGAGTCTTGTCCTTTACTTTTAGAGGAGGTAAGACAATTGAGCACAAATTTAAAACAACAAATATTAGCATTTTTTAAAGAAACTGCATCTAAACCATTATCCGTACAAGAATTAGAAGATACCATGGAGTTAGAGGACGGCTATGAATTCAAAGATCTTATGAAAGCATTGAATGAATTGGAAGAAGAAGGGGAACTCGTAAGAACTAGAAAGAACAGATTCGGACTCCCTGAAAAAATGAACCTTATTCGTGGCCGTATCCAGATGCATGCAAAGGGGTTTGCTTTTCTCATCCCAGATGAAGAAGACAAGGATGATGTCTATCTTCATCATTCTGATCTTCATTCTGCCATGAACAATGACAAAGTAATGGTTCGAATTGAAAAAAGAGATGAACAAGGAAATCGTCCTGAGGGTACTGTAATACGAATATTAGAACGGGCAACGACCCGAGTAGTAGGTACGTATGAATCAAGCCGTAATTTCGGTTTTGTTATAGCCGATGATAAACGGATTCCTAATGACATATTTATTCCTAAAGGACAGACCAATGGTGCCGCCGATGGTCATAAAGTTATTGTGAATATAACGAAATTCCCGGAAGAGCGTATGAGTGCTGAAGGGGAAATCGTTGAAATACTTGGACATAAAAATGATCCAGGAATTGATATTATTTCCATTATCCACAAGCATGGAATTAAAGTAGATTTTCCAGATGAAGTTCTTAAGCAAGCGGGAGAAACGCCAGATCAGATAAGTGAAGAAGAAATTAAGAACAGACGCGATCTTCGGGACGAAACAATCGTAACGATTGATGGTGCGGACGCAAAAGATCTGGACGATGCCGTTACAGTTAAGAAGCTTGATAATGGAAACTTTAAACTCGGTGTTCACATTGCGGATGTCACGTATTATGTGGGTGAAGGTTCTTCGATTGATAAAGAAGCTCGGGAGCGTGCTACAAGTGTTTATTTAGTAGACCGTGTAATCCCTATGATCCCGCACCGTCTGTCTAACGGAATTTGTTCATTAAACCCGCAAGTTGATCGTCTGACCCTATCCTGTGAAATGGAAATTAATAAAAGTGGCGATGTAGTAGCACATGAAATCTTTCAAAGTGTCATTAAAACCAATGAACGAATGACTTACAGAGATGTGAATAAAATCCTTGAGGACGAAGATGAAGAGCTAATTAAGAAATATGAAAACCTGGTGCCGATGTTCCGTGATATGGCTGCCCTGGCCAAAACGCTTCGTGGTAAACGTATGGACCGTGGTGCTATTGACTTTGACTTTAAAGAAGCCGGAGTCATTGTAGACGAAGAAGGAAAAGCCGTTGATGTTAAACTTCGAGAACGTTCGGTGGCGGAGCGTTTAATAGAAGAATTCATGCTTGCCGCCAACGAAACCATTGCAGAGCACTTTCACTGGATGGATGTTCCATTCATTCATAGGATTCACCAGGATCCAGATGAAAGCAAGCTTCAGAACTTCTTTGAGTTTGTAGCTAATCTTGGGTATGCAGTAAAAGGAACAGCAGATAATGTTCATCCGCAGGCTCTTCAAAAAGTCTTAGAAGAAGTGAAAGGTACACAGGAGGATATGATTATTTCAAAACTAATGCTGCGTTCGATGCAGCAGGCTAAATATGATCCTCAAAGCCTCGGTCATTTTGGTTTAGCTACAGATTACTATACACATTTCACCTCGCCGATACGCCGTTATCCCGATTTAATTGTCCACCGTCTCATTCGCACGTATCTGGTGGAAGATAAACTGGATTATAAAACTCGGAAACACTGGAAGGATCAAATGCCTGAAATTGCCAGACATTCTTCCGAGATGGAACGAGCAGCCGTTGATGCTGAACGTGAAACGGATGATTTGAAAAAAGCCGAATTCATGCAGGATAAGGTTGGGGAAGAGTATGAAGGTGTAATCAGTTCTGTGACAAGCTTTGGCATGTTTGTTGAACTTCCAAATACAGTAGAAGGTCTTGTTCACGTTAGTACATTAACGGATGACTACTACCATTTCCATGAGAAACAATTTGCTATGATTGGGGAACGTACTGGCAATGTATTTCGAATCGGGGATGAAGTCACTATTCGAGTAACGAATGTAAATCTGGATGACCGTGTCGTTGATTTTGAAATTGATGGAATGAAACCTAGAAAAGAACGTAAACGTCCCGCTCAACCTAAGCAGATTAATTCTAAAGGGCCGGATAAGAAAAAAGAAAAGAAAAAGAATAAGCAAAAGGGCAATAAACCTTTTTATAGAAATAAAGGTGTGCCGAAAAAAGGCAGCAAAAAAAAGAAGTAACATAAAAAACGCGCGAGCTGCTTCGCGCGTTTTTTAGACGTAGGGGAATTTTATTTCCATTTACTGTATAACGCCCATGGTTCCTGAACATCGTAAGGAGACAAATCCGGAATTCTTTTAAAACCTTCCGCTGAGAAATCAATCCAGCAGCCGACGTTATTAGGATGCTGCTTCCAGTGGTGAAGTATCGTTTCAAAAAAACCGGATTGGTTATAGTGATCGTCCCAAAAATATTTCACATGGGAATAGTCAAATTTTTTCGTATCATTATTCACAATTACAAATCGTGAAGCATCGGGGCTCTGGTAAAAAGAGGACTGTTCAAGGTATTGGTCAGTAAACAAGGCGTAATCATAAGGAAGCGGATAGTAGCATTCATAAGGGAATATATCAGTTTCAGTCATTACGGTTGAATGAAGAAGATCCTTTTTATACTGAAGGCTGGTTACCTCTTCCCAAACAGGACCCGGCTTATGATGGGTTAATAGCTCTGGTGATTTCAGGGTCAAGAAATGAAGTATAGGACCCTCTTCAAGCGATATTTTCTGCAGGACTCTTCTGGCGGGAAGGTTATGGAGATGAGTGTTTGCTCCCACCCAGGCAACCTGAGGATCGCGTAAAAGCTGCTCTACTATAGGCTTCAGGAGTTCAGTGGCATTTCCCTTCATAAGCATCCGCCGGTCACTTCGTAAACGGCCCAACATGGCAAATTTTCCGTTTCCAAATAAGCTATAGCCGCCTACTGATAACAAATTTCCTTCTTTAAAAAGACCGAAAATCTCATGACTATCAGATTCAATTAGCTTTTCAAAAATCCGTATCACGTAATCATCTTCAATTCCAGTATCCATGGCTTCAAGTGCCGGTCGGTCTTTATGTGATAAAGGCTGGACGTTCATAACTTGTTCCATTCAGGAGACTCCTTTATTGATCATTTTCCAAAATTATATTCTCATTTTTATCATTAAAAGTCCATTCATTATGCTTCTATCTAGATTGGTGTTTGAATTGGAAACACCAGGGTTATTTGGTACAATAGATGCTGCGCACAAGAGGAGGAAAACGCTATGCCACGAGGAAATGGTAAGACAATTGCACAGAATAAGAAGGCACGCCATGATTTTTCAATCGAAGAAACTTTTGAAGCCGGGATTGTTTTGCAAGGAACGGAAATCAAATCTATACGTAATGGACGAGTGAATTTAAAAGACAGCTTTGCCCGTATTAACAATGGCGAAGTATTTTTGCATAATCTGCATATATCACCTTATGAGCAGGGAAATATCTACAATCACGATCCAACGCGTATGAGAAAGTTACTGCTGCATCGAAAACAGATTAATCAATTAATTGGTCAAACCCAGCAGAAAGGTTACTCACTTGTTCCTTTAAAAATGTATATAAAAAATGGAGTAGCGAAAGTATTGATTGGATTAGGTAGAGGTAAGAAAAAATATGACAAACGTGAGGATCTGAAGCGTAAGCAGCAAAAACGTGAAATTGATCGTGCGATTAAAGATAGTCTGAAATAGACACTTCCCTTGAAAAATGCTATAATTATGCTATAATAATAATTGTCGCTAAACGCGATGATCATTTTAGAGCTTGATGCTCTATCCTTTAATCCTAACGGGGACGTTACGGATTCGACGGGGATAGGTCGAGCTCGGGTTGCGAGTCGAGGTGACGTCTCGTTAAACGTCATTTGCCTAAATATAACTGGCGAATCTAACGATAACCTAGCTGTAGCTGCATAAGCAGCCTATAGCTGATCCTTCCTGGCATTGCCCGTGTGGCAGATGAAGGGTCTCAAACTGAAACGGGCTACGCGTTTTTCCTCCGCCTGAGGAAAAACGAAGAGACTAATCAGGCTAGCTCCTCGGAAGCCTGTTGATAGGCTGAAGAGGAAGCGAATGATAATATATCAACTACGCTTGTAGAAGCCCGAGTGCCGATATCTCCGGACGTGGGTTCGACTCCCACCGTCTCCACCAATACATAATTGGTGGTTTTTTTATTTTCTTTTTATTAAATTTAATGGAAGGCTAGAGTCTATTCAATAGACTCTAGCCTTTTTATAATATAATAATATATGTTCTTACTCCCATAGGGTCTATTGAATAAGTTTTATTGGAATACTATTTTTCAGGAAATAAAAGGTTTCTTTGTTATACGACAAATAGTATTAATAAAGTGAAAATTAAGAAAAATATTGACAACGCTTTCATATTCGAGTAACTTTATAACTAACAAGTTAACGCTGTGACGGAGACATGGAGACTCACACTGAACTAGTACATCCTTTGGGATACGTACGTCTTTCAGTGTGAGTCTTTTTTTTAGAACACCCGTTACCTTGTCATCTTGAATTGAAGAAGGAGAGTGGAGTAACATGTCGGAATTTCTGGCGGAACTAATTGGCACGATGATTCTGATTATCTTTGGTGGTGGTGTGGTCGGTGGTGTAGTGCTGAAAAATTCTAAGGCTGAAGGGGCAGGCTGGGTCGTTATAACGATTGGGTGGGGACTTGCTGTAGCGATGGGAGTTTACGCTGTCGGAAGTTTTACAGGAGCTCACATTAACCCGGCAGTAACTCTAGGGTTTGCTGCTGTAGGAGAATTCCCGTGGAGTAAAGTGCCGGTTTATATTACAGCACAAATGATCGGTGCTTTTATTGGGGCAGTTATTGTATTTTTAAACTACCTTCCTCACTGGAGAGGCACGGAAGATCAGGGAGCAAAGCTTGCTGTTTTCTCAACCGATCCTGCTGTGCGAAGTCCTTTTTCTAATTTAGTTAGTGAGATGATTGGTACTTTCGTTCTGTTGATGGGGCTTATGTTTATCGGGGCGAACGAATTTACAGAAGGACTAAATCCTTTAATCGTAGGGTTACTAATTGTTGCTATAGGAATGTCCCTGGGAGGTGCGACAGGATACGCCATTAATCCTGCTCGAGATCTTGGTCCGAGAATTGCTCATGCTCTTCTGCCTATCCCTAAAAAAGGCAGCTCGGATTGGGGTTATGCCTGGATTCCAGTAGTTGGTCCAATTTTAGGTGGGATTTATGGAGCAGTATTTTATCGTGCTATGTTTTTAGAAGAATTTACAAGTCTATTCTGGGTACTTAGCGTTTTTGTAGCTATCATTTTAGTAGGAGCTGCCTTCTCTGAATTGAAAAAAGAGCACACTGTAGCCGAGCAAGTAGAAGAAAAAATAAGCTAAAGTTGAAGGAGAGATTAGGATGACAAACAAGTATATCTTATCAATTGACCAGGGAACCACAAGTTCTCGAGCAATATTATTCAATGAAGCAGGAACAATTGTGGAAACAGCTCAAAAGGAATTTGAGCAGTTTTTTCCAAAGCCAGGCTGGGTGGAACATGATGCTAATGAAATATGGACTTCCGTTCTGGCATGTATGGCTGATGTATTAAGAAAATCCGACGTTGGACCCGATCAAATTGCCGGGATAGGTATAACCAACCAGCGTGAAACTGCAGTGGTATGGGATAAACACACGGGCAAACCGGTTTACAAAGCTATTGTATGGCAGTCTAGACAGACAGAGGATATTTGCAAAGAGTTACGAGCTCAGGGGCATAATGATCTCTTTAGGGATAAGACCGGCCTTTTATTAGACCCTTATTTCTCAGGCACTAAAGTAAAATGGATCCTGGATCACGTCGATGGAGCACGTGAAAGAGCTGAGAATGGGGACTTAATGTTCGGCACTATTGATACATGGCTTGTCTACAAATTATCGGGTGGACAAACGCATATAACAGATTACTCTAATGCTTCCCGTACACTCATGTTTAATATATATGACTTGAAGTGGGACGAAGAGCTTCTGGATATTTTAGGCGTTCCTAAGAGCATGCTTCCCGAAGTAAAACCTTCTTCTGAAGTATATGCTGAGACCGTTGATTATCATTTCTTTGGTCATAATGTGCCGATTGCAGGAATTGCAGGTGACCAGCAAGCCGCTCTCTTCGGACAAGCCTGCTTTGAAAAAGGAATGGCTAAGAATACGTACGGGACAGGATGCTTCATGCTGATGAACACAGGCGAAGAAGGAGTGAAATCAGAGCATGGACTTTTGACGACTCTGGCCTGGGGGATCGATGGCAAAGTTGAATATGCACTTGAAGGGAGTATATTTGTAGCTGGGTCAGCCATACAGTGGCTCCGAGATGGGTTGAAATTGATTGAAAGTGCTCCTCAAACAGAAGATCTGGCAGTATCTGTCGATTCTACTGACGGGGTTTATCTTGTACCTGCCTTTGTAGGACTTGGTACACCATACTGGGATAGTGATGCACGTGGAGCTGTATTCGGATTAACACGTGGAACTTCAAAGGCTCACTTTGTCCGTGCGACTTTAGAGTCACTTGCTTATCAGACGAAGGATGTACTTGATGCAATGATCGCGGATTCGGGAATTAACTTAAAAACATTGCGAGTTGACGGTGGTGCTGTGAAAAATGATTTCTTAATGCAGTTTCAGAGCGATATTCTCGGAGTTCCTGTGGAACGCCCTGAGGTTCAGGAAACAACAGCTCTTGGAGCAGCTTATCTTGCAGGACTAGCCGTGGGGTATTGGGAAAATAAAGAAGGTATCCAGAAACAATGGAAAAACGAACGTACATTTACTGGAAACATGGAACAAGATAAACAAGACGATCTTTATAACGGGTGGAAGAAAGCAGTCGCTGCAACAAGAGAGTACAAATAGTTATCAGAACAGGTCTTTCTAAGAAGAAGGACCTGTTTACGATGCGATTGTATACGATAGTTCAATCCAGGGAGGACGAGCATGATGAAAAAATTAATCAATGATTCAAATCAGGTCGTAACAGAAATGCTGGATGGAATTGCAGCTGCCTATCCGAATGATGTAAGACGAGTGCAGGATACGACAGTTTTAGTTAGGAAAGATGCTCCTGTAAAAAATAAAGTAGGTATTGTAAGCGGTGGTGGAAGCGGGCACGAACCGGCTCATGCGGGTTACATTGGTCAGGGGATGCTGGATGCAGCTGTAGCGGGAGAGGTGTTTACCTCACCGACACCAGATCAGGTATTAGAAGGGATAAAAGCAGTCGACGGCGGTGCCGGAGTTTTTCTTGTCATTAAGAACTACACCGGTGATGTTATGAATTTTGAGATGGCGGCAGAGCTTGCGGAAGCAGAAGGCATCAAAGTGGAGAAAGTTGTTGTTAATGATGACGTGGCAGTAGAGGACAGCTCATTTACCTCTGGACGCCGCGGAATTGCCGGAACTGTTTTTGTTCATAAAATAGTAGGGGCTAAAGCTGAGACAGGGGCTTCTTTAGAAGAAATAAAAGCCACGGCCGACAAGACAGTAGCTAACGTGCGTTCAATGGGGGTGGCTCTTAAGCCGCCTGTAATGCCGGCATCAGGAAAGCCTAACTTTGAGCTTGACGAAGAGGAATTAGAAATCGGAGTAGGTATTCATGGGGAGCCTGGTACACAACGAAAAGCGGTGAGTTCAGCTAATGACATTGCTGTAGAATTGACGGACTTAGTACTTACGGATTTAGGTCTAACCGGATCTGAGGATGTAGCGGTTATGATTAATGGATTGGGAGCCACTCCTGAGATGGAACTTTATATTGTTAATCGAAAAGTACAAGAGCATCTGCAGGAAAAAGGAATAAACGTCTATAAAACATACGTGGGTAATTACATGACTTCGCTTGAGATGGCGGGCTGTTCAGTCACTTTATTGAAAGTAGACGAGGAATTAAAAGAACTGCTAAATGAACCGTCCAAGGCACCAGATTTTAAAGTGTAAAAGGGAGGTAATCACATGAAGTTGGAAGTCAGCCATGCGCTAGAGTGGATTCATAACATTAACGATAAGGTTCAAAGCAATAAAGATGAACTAACTTCGCTGGATCAGGCCATCGGCGATGGAGATCATGGGATTAATATGGCCCGTGGCTTTCAGGAAGCAGTAAATAAAATATCTGGAGAAGATTACTCAGATGTGTCCGGAGTCTGGAAAGACGTGGCCACCACATTGATGTCTAAAGTAGGCGGAGCTTCCGGACCTTTATATGGTACCGTATTTTTAAAAATGTCGACTGCGGTAAAAGGTGCAGAAAACGTTGATTTTCAAACATTCTCTTCAGCGTTGAAGGAGGCCGTCGCTGGAATTAAACAACGTGGAAAAGCAGAAGCCGGAGAAAAAACAATGCTCGATGTTTGGGAACCGTTGGCAGATCAAATGAGCGAAGTCCAGGAATTTGATCGTCAGCTTATCCTTGATACCGCACAAGCTTCCATGGAAAAAACTAAAGATCTTGTGGCAACCAAAGGACGTGCCGCTTATTTAAAAGAACGGTCAAAGGGCCATATAGATCCAGGAGCCATGTCCTCCTACTATGTATTTGAAGCTCTGGCAGACTGTATAAAAGGAGACGAGTAAAGCCATGTCACATGTTGGAATTGTACTAGTTTCACATAGTGAAAAAGCTGCTGCGGGAATCTGTGAAATTTTACAGCAAGTAGTTGGGGAGATCCCTGTGGAAGCAGCCGGGGGACTTGAAGGTGGAGAGATTGGTACTAACTTTGAGCGGATACAAATGGCTATTCAAAATATACACAATGAAAAAGGAACAATTGTCTTTTATGATATTGGAAGTGCTCAAATGAATGCAGAGATGGCGATTGAGACGCTTGGTTTTGAAAACGTTCATCTTACTTCTGCCCCGATTTTGGAAGGAGCTTATCTGGCTGCTGTGGAATCCAGTGTAGGAAAAAATGTGGAAGAGATCTTTGCTTCATTAAATAAAGAGTTTAAATAGAGACAGGCAAGCCAGGCATGGAATACTTTCCTGCCTGGCTTGAAGGTTTAATTTGAGAAATAACGCGTGCTTGTCCATTTAGCTTCTCTTCAGTGGCAAAGTCATGCAGCGGATTCCTCCGCCCCCTTTTTCTAATTCGGAGATCTCTATTTCAATTAGATTTTTTCTACGCAAGTGGGGAGATTGCTGAATTATCTTTTTGTTGAGTTGTTTGCTTACAAGTATAGTCTCCGGGTTAAGGGTAAGAAAATTAATGTCCGGCACCGTATTTTTAACTTTATCAGTCCAAACTAATGTAAATCCATGACGTTCAATGAATTCATGAAACATACAGTAACGGCTTTGGCCGTCCAGAATCTCAATGGGAAAATAGCGTAAATAATTCTTAGTGAGGAGCAGTCTTTCACCTGCTACATTACAATTCATATCTAAATGGAGTGTATCGGACCTGCGTGGCAAGTCAATGACGCCAACTTCTGAAAAACCTGCTTTTCTGATGTGAAGTTGTATATCATCCAAAGATTCCATACTTGTTCGAAGTCCTGCATTAATTAAAACAGCATCCTCGTTTAATACAATGACATCCCCATATTCTAAAGAATTCCACTTGTTATTTGCTTGTATGGGAAATGTACGTTCATCCCACCACTCTTGAAATACACTATGGCTATGGACATATTCAGGTTTTCTCATAGATGTACCGGCTTTGCCGGGAAGGAGTGTACGGCCAAATGCACAAGCTAAATCCCGGACAAAGATTCGACTGACTAGCTGTTGATTAAAGTTTCGGTCATCTTGTGATAAGTATTCTGAATAATCGATAACCTGGACGCCTTCTTGTTTCATCGATTGAACTAGTGTTTCGAATTGATGAACGATTTTAGCCGGATCAAATGGTTTAAGCCATTGAACGTTCTCAGCCGTTTGTTGATCAGGGATCTCTAAAGCCGGCGGTGAACAGACTACTACCGTCTTTAATTCATCGTATTCATTCCAACATTGTATAGGTAGATTCATGATCGCTTACTCCTTTATATATCTCTTTATACTATTTCCCTCCTGTTTCATTATCATTCCCTTGTGATGGAGATTGGTTCTTCCCGCTGAAAGGACATTTTGAAAGAGAAGAATGATCGTCTCTTAAAAAATATTGCTTCCATTCAAGATTTCCTTCCTCACCGTACCATTTTAAATCGGGATGGATGGGGTAGTGATCATAATTTTTCAGGCGTGTGCGAATAATCTTTTTTAGCTTTCGGCCTTGAGGGGTCTCACTATTGATCTCATCAAATACAAAGCGGGGCTGAAAGGCTAGAAGTAAATAAGGAAAAAAACGACTTTTTCTATTTTGATGGGCTGGTGTAGCACAAAACACAAAGTAAGGTTCTCCGTGAAAGCAGAATTCCCAAGCACTTTGAGAAGGGTCTAATGGGATATCTTCAGGCCAAGACTTCTCGTCATAAGTATGAAGATTATTTAAAATCTTCCAAAAGAGAGCTTGATAGTGCTCTATATCCCTTTCCTGTGTTTCTGTATTGAAGAATAGAATAAGGGACGCGTATTTTCCAGTATCTCTGGAGATTTCACTGTATTGTTTTAAATACTCAGCAGCTTGTTTGCAAGCATTTGGGGAGTCAGGACTATCTGCAAAACCAAAACGCAGCGAGTCAGAGTTAAATCCCTTTTTACCTGGGACACAAGGATAAAGGTGTTCCTTTTCATTCATCATGTTGGAAAAATCTCTAAAAGAGCTTTGTTTCCACGAGGCTAAATGGGTGCCATGTTCCTCGAGCCAGGTTTTCGTTAATAATTTCACTTGCAGACCCTCCTTAACAGTAGGATACAAGTAGCATATTTAACGAGGGGAGGAAGTGTGTTTGTCTAGAGGAGATGAAAAAAGCTGGAGTAAGAAATGGGGCTCCAGCTTTTTTGATAATATTAATGAGTTTGTATTGGAGCAGGCTGATAACTTTGAAGCATTTGGTTCATATCCTGCTGGTTTAATTGAGGCACCTGGTAGTATCCATTTTTATTTTGATAAAGGAATATTTCATAGCTCATCTCAATGAAGTTAGGGACACTGTCAGAAATGACACGTCGAAGGACAGGGTTTGTCATTTCGAGTGCAGTCATCGTTAGTAGTGAAGCCAGCGATTTAGTTTGACCCAGCATGTAAGCAGATAACCCCTGATCAGAAAGCTCATTAACGGACTGGTTTGGCTTTTTAGGCTGCCCGGGTTTCAGACCATACACAGCATTGTTGTTCTGTTGCATCCTATATTGCTGGGTAGGCATTTTGGGATCCTGACCAGTTTGAAAGCTTTGGACAACAGTATTGTACATCTGGGTAACGAAAGTGGATTGACGGTGTAAAATGTCTTTTAGTTCCTGATCTTGAATGTGTTGATCATACATCTGATATTGATCCAGCATACTGATTACCCCGGCTATTACCTCGTGAGCGTCGAACAACTCATGGCCGCCATGGTTCTGATTAGGGGCCATATTAGGCTGCATTGCCTCATTTGATTGCGTTTGATTTTGAGATTGCATGACTTTTCCTCCAGTTATTAATAAAGTAGGTTTCACCTTTAAGGATGCCCCTCGATAGAAAAACCATGTACATGAAAGGCATATAGCTGAACGTATATTCTGATTGTCATGAAATATTCGAAATTGTTTGCGTTTTCATATAGACTTTCTTGTTTGAAATGATAAAATCTAAGAGGAGCCTATATAAAGGAGCTAATTTTTTATGAAATTATGGGGCAGAAAGATATTTGTTATATTAATATCCGTACTTACGTTAGGTTTATATATACCTCCTACAGAACTTGCTGCTGAGTCAGCAGAAAAAGAAATGACTTCAGAAGATTCTAGTGAAGAAAAAGAGATACCTCTATCTATTGAGGAACCTCTTATTGATGAAAGTTCTATTGAAACAGAAAATCTGGATGAAGATCCGGTTGATATCATTATGGCCCAGGCTAAAGAACAAACGATTACAAAAATGGGACCTAAAATACTCGATAAAATAGATGCTGAAATGACGGAAGAGATTCTTCCTAAAATTGAAGAAGTTGTAGAGATGCTTCTTACAAAAGCGGATGAACAAGCTCCCTATTATGAAATAACAGAGCAGCTTACTCCTGGATATGGAGAGAAAATCTTTAACTTATACAATCATCGAACCAATGAAGAAGAAGCTCGTTTCCACGTCCGTCGTGATAAACGGCCAGGTGAAGGATACTGGTTCAATTTTCATTATCACTTAAGCGAGGACAACTTTACTAAACACCACTTTATTGGAGAAATTTATTGGGAGAAAAACACTCCTCCTAAATGGATGTCATAAGAGATATGAAACGGCCCTGATAGCGGGGTCGTTTTTTTAGCATTTGTTCGGCATTAAACTCCCGTTTTAAGCCATGTATCGGTGCCCATTGGTAAGGGAGGAGTTATAAGCCGTCGATCGCAGTGTAACAACCAATCAACCCTTACGTGAGCAAATCCTTTTTCTATGAAAGGGAATTACCATAAAGTAAGTGATGGACAACATTTTAAAATAGGGAGTGACTTATGATGAAAGCTTTACTGCTTCGTGGAGACAGCCACTGGAAAGATATGAAGGTTGAAAATGTGGAGCCACCTAAACCATGCAAAGGAGAGGTATTAATTGAAGTACACGCTGCTGGTTTAAATCCCGTTGATTATAAAACCGCCAGCAATGGACATCCAGATTGGTCATACCCCCATATCCTGGGTTTGGATTCTGCAGGGATCATTAGAGAACTTGGAGAAGGTGTAACGGAATGGTCAATTGGAGATCCTGTCGTGTATCACGGAGATTTAACTAGAGACGGGGCTTTTGCTGAGTATAATATAACAACCGCACATACAATTTCTCGTATTCCAGAAGGGGTATCATTTGTAAATGCGGCCGCACTGCCCACCGCTGGATACACTGCTTTCCAGGCGCTACACCGTAAACTTCCTTTGGATCAAACTGAAACACTTCTTATCCATGCCGGAGCTGGTGGAGTTGGAGGCTTTGGCATTCAGCTTGCTAAAGCAGCTGGAAAAACAGTAATTTCGACAGCCTCTTCTCATAATCATGACCACGTAAGGCTTTTAGGTGCAGATTTTGTAATTGATTACAGGAACGAAGAGGTAGAAGCTAGAGTGATGGATATTACCGAAGGACGGGGTGTGGATGCTGTTGTAGATACAGTAAGCAGCCAGAACGCCACTGAATCTCTCGGGTATTTAGCTCATATGGGGCACTTGGTTTATATCGCAGGAGCACCAGATTTTTCTAAAGTTAAACCATTTACTCAAGTCATTTCCTATCACGAAATAGCGCTTGGCGCTATTCATAAGGCGGACATGCAATCACAAGAAGATTTGAGAAGAATGGGAGCCACCATGCTTGATATGGTTAGGCATGGAAAGTTGGAGACCCTGGTTTCAGAAATTGTGGACTTGGATAACGTGCCTGAGGCACTGGAACGCTTAGCTGACCGTCATGTATCAGGCAAGATTGTTGCCAAGTTGAAGTAATGAAGGAAGACTGACTTTTTAGTATAGGTCAGTCTAAAATAAAAGAACAAGATGGAAAAGTTGACGTGCTCAGCAATGCAGGGATTTTCCCAGATAAGAAATGCTCCATATTCGAAATGGAGCTTATAAGCTTAAGGTGATTAAGTTTTAAGGATAAACTAAGAAAAGGATTCAGTCTGTGTGGACTGAATCCTTTTTAGTTAATCAGAGTCTTCACCAATGATTCGGACTTCTCTCTCTAAATCTACGCCAAATTTATCTTTCACAGTTCGCTGGACGTGTTCGATTAAAGAAATGTAATCTGTAGTGGAGGCATTATTTTTATTTACAATGAATCCCGCATGTTTTGTAGATACCTCAGCTCCTCCAATATTCGTTCCTTGAAGTTTACTATCCTGAATTAGTTTACCGGCAAAATATCCAGGCGGACGCTTGAATACGCTGCCGCACGAAGGATATTCAAGAGGCTGTTTAGATTCCCTTTTATACGTTAAATCATCCATAACAGCTTTAATATCTTCATAAGATGCAGGCTTTAAGTTGAAGGTTGCTTCTAGTACAATGTCTCCATTCTCAGGAATGTTACTTGTACGATAATCAAGGTTTAATTCGGAAGCCAGCCTTTTCACAAGGTTCCCTTCTTTATCTACTACATAGGCATAATCCAGGACATCCTTAATTTCACCGCCGTAAGCTCCTGCATTCATATACAATGCACCGCCGACTGTCCCCGGTATACCACAGGCAAACTCAAGTCCTGAAAGACTATGCTTTAAGGCGTGCCTGGAGGCGTCAATAATTCTTGCTCCGCTCTGAGCGACCACGGTATTTCCTTCAGAGGATATATCGTTTAAGTGTTTTAAATTAATAACAATTCCACGAATCCCTCCATCTTTAATGATCAGATTGGAACCGTTCCCAAGCAGAGTGAAAGGAATATTATCTTCGTTGGATAGCTTGACTACGTTCTGAACTTCTTGAAAAGTGGTAGGAGTAATGAAAAAATCAGCTTTGCCTCCAAGTTTCGTATATAAGTGGTCTTTTAACCTCTCATTTACCTTCACGTTGTCTTTTTTAACAAGCTTTAATAATTTATTATAGATTTTTTCTTTAGTTTCCATGAACACCAGTCCCATTTAAAGTTGTTTTTCTATTATCCTGCCTTGAGCCCTTAAAAAATTGAGGGCTAAAGGATAAACTTATCTACACATAGTTTATGTCAATTGGGTAAAAAGTTTACTAAGTCATTTTCGTTCCTTATTTACCACACGCTCCTTATTTTATCATACTTTGAGAATGAAATTTGTAATGAATTCCTGAAGAATGTGTGCAAATTTTGTTGGTTTACCAAATTATTCATCAAATGTGGAGTGTTAACATATTGAAAGCGTTTTACATTAAAAGAAAGTTTTATATTTTCAGAAAAGTCATTGCCTTTACTTCTCCTAGTTAGTATCATCATAATAAGTTGTTTCAAAAATCGACACATAAAAAGATAAGGGGTGCAGGAGATGGATCAATCCAAAAAAGATCTCAAAAAAGATCTAAGAATTAATAGTAAAGTCATCAGCGAAGGAGTTAATCGTGTCCCTAACCGTTCTATGCTTAGAGCAGTAGGTTTTACGGACGAGGACTTCAAAAAGCCGATGATTGGAATTGCCAGTACATGGAGCGAGGTTACGCCTTGCAACGTACATATTGATCGGCTGGCTCGTGAAGCCAAGGATGGTGCTCGTCATAATGGCGGAGCTCCAATGATCTTTAACACAATTACAGTTTCCGATGGAATTGCTATGGGACATGAGGGCATGTTCTACTCTCTTCCAAGCCGTGAAGTAATTGCAGATTCCATTGAAACCGTGACGAATGCTGAACGTCTCGATGGTGTTGTGGCAATTGGAGGTTGTGATAAAACCACCCCTGGATGTTTAATGTCTCTAGGACGTATGAATATTCCTTCAGTCTATGTATATGGAGGTACCATTCAACCAGGTAAGCTGAATGGGGAGGATATTGATATCGTGTCTTCCTTTGAAGCCGTAGGTAAGTATCATGAAGGTCAAATTAATGATGAAGAGCTTCATAAGGTAGAATGTAATGCTTGTCCAGGGGCAGGCGCATGTGGAGGAATGTATACTGCCAATACAATGGCTTCGGCCGTAGAGGCTCTTGGAATGAGTATCCCTGGTTCTTCTTCAACACCTGCTGTAAATGATTATAAGGAGCAAGAATGTAAACAAGCTGGAGAATTAGTGGTAGACCTTTTAGAAAAAGGTATTTACCCTCGAGATATTATGACTAAAGAGGCATTCGAAAACGCGATTACAGTAGTAATGGCTTTAGGTGGATCCACTAATGCATTCCTCCACCTGCTTGCCATGGCTCATTCAGCGGGAGTCGATTTGACGCTCGATGATTTTGAAAGAGTACGCCAGGAGGTCCCTCATATAGCTGATATGAAACCAAGTGGAAAGTATGTTATGCAGGATCTTTATGAAAGCGGCGGCGTTCCAGCTGTTATGAAGCTACTACATGAAAACGGCCTCCTGCATGGGGATTGTCTTACAGTTACTGGAAAAACTGTAGCTGAAAACCTAGCAGAAGCTCCAGCTTTAAAAGAAGGTCAGAAAGTAATTCTGCCGCTGGATAAACCGATTAAACCAAACGGGCCGCTGGTAGTACTTAAAGGAAACCTTGCACCTGAAGGGGCGGTCGCAAAAATGTCTGGTCAAAAGATCAGCCGATTTGAAGGACCGGCACGGGTTTATGATAGTGAAGCAGAAGCTACACAGGCTATCGTAGATGATGAAATTAAAGAGGGCGACGTGCTCGTCATCCGTAATGTTGGTCCTAGAGGTGGTCCAGGAATGCCGGAAATGCTATCCATTACAGCGATGATTGTTGGAAAAGGGCTTGGAGGTAAAGTGGCATTGCTTACAGATGGACGTTTCTCTGGAGGATCTCATGGTTTCGTGATTGGACACGTAGCTCCGGAAGCTGCCTTGGGAGGACCTATTGGCATTCTGAAAGAAGGAGACACGATTACCATCGACAGTGATGTGCAGCAAATTAATTTTGATGTTTCTGATGAAGAATTTAATCGCAGAAAACAAGAATGGCAAAAACCTGCACTTAAATATAAAACAGGTATCTTAGCGAAGTATGCTAAGTTAGTGTCTTCCTCAGCAAAAGGAGCAGTTACAGACGCAGACTTGGAATAAGTTATAAAAAAGGGCGGCTTTATAAGCTGCCCTTTTTATAGTATTTAAAGCTGTTAAACGAAGGTGGTAATACTAAAATAGAGCCGATTAGTTGAAGACTCGACTTCGAGATGTTTTTGGTCCGTTGCTCATATTAAGAGGGGCTGGCTACGGAAACAACTCGTCTTGTTCCATCACCCAGACACTCGAGACATAAGCCGCTCATCAACGGATTGAAAAACCGCAATCCTTTTGATGGTCGGCTTATGCTGGTCGTGTCTTTTGGTGTGATTCCACATTTGAACACTTTCCTGCGTCGTGCAGGGCCGAAAAGCGAAATCGTCCCCCGAGGACCTTCCGCTTAACAAATATTTCGAAACTGAGTCTTTAACCATGATATTTTACAGAGAACGAGAAGGAGTGAGAAAAAATGACTAAATTAGGATTGATACGTCATGGAAGTACCTCTTGGAATAAAGAAAAACGCGCGCAGGGAAAGTCGGACATACCTTTAAACCAAGAAGGAATAAGGGATGCTGAAAAGCTTGCAGAGCGGCTACATACAGAAGAATGGGAAGTCTTATACACAAGTCCATTAAAGAGAGCTGCTAAAACGGCAGATATTATCTCCAGTCGGCTAGGCTTGGAGATCAGCTGCGATGTACGCCTGCAGGAAGTGGACGGCGGTCTAATTGAGGGAACGACAGAAGAAGAAAGAATTAAAAAATGGGGAAGCGGCTGGAGGGAGCTCGACCTGGGAATCGAAAAAAAAGAAAAAATTAAGGAACGGGGGGTGTCTGTCCTTAATGAGCTTGTGAATAGACATGACGGGAAAAATATTTTAGTGGTTAGTCATGGAGCTTTAATCAGTCATTTAGTAAGCGAACTTGATCCTTTAAAAATACGAAAAGAACATATGAAAAATACTTCTATTACTGAAGTTATATTAAAACAAGGTCATTGGTCTTGTGAATTGTTTAATTGTACAAAACATTTAGAGATCTAAAAAAGAGCGGCTTTACTTTCAAGCCGCTCTTTTTAGTCACTCATATGAGTAGTTTAAATCCCAAATGATTCCATAGTGATCCTTTACTTTTGCAAAAGAAGCATTCCAAAATGTGTCTTGTAGTTCCATAAGTACTGTACCACTTTCTTTCAGGCGATCATAAAGGGTCTGGATCTCTTCTTTATTTTCAAGTTCAAGCGCCAGGGAAATATTATTTCCTGTAGTGACGGAGTGTTCTAGAAAAGAATCCGAAACCATAAAGGAAAAACCGTCTTTTTGAAAATGTGCATGCATGATACGGTTTTCCATTCCTTCAGGTGTTTCAAAATCAGCTTCCCCAAAGCTTTGTCTGGCAGTAACTTCCCCTTGAAAGAGCTGAGTGTAATAGTCCAAAGCTTCTGCAGCATTACCATTAAAGGTGAAGTATGGGGTGACTTGATATTTCATTGAATCCCTCCTATTGTGATGTGTCAATCTGTCTTAACTATAATCGATATCAAGCATGGAAGTCACTCTTTTTTCAGGACTTCCAGTGGATGTGTTTAAAGTCTGTGTGAACTGTTTCTTTTTTATAATAACGTGGTAAAAGAATAGAAGAATTCATAAAGGAGTTGAGTATAATGGACAAATTGGTGAGCCTTGGGAAATCAGGTTTATCCGTCAATCCAATAGGATTGGGTACAAACGCCGTAGGCGGACATAATATATATCCGAATCTTGATGAAGAAGCTGGAAAAGATGTTGTACGTACGGCACTTGAAAACAACATGAACTTTCTAGATACAGCTTTCATTTATGGTCCCAAGCGTTCTGAGGAATTAGTTGGACAAGTTATCAAAGAGCAGGGAAATCGCGAAGAGGTCGTATTAGCCACTAAAGGCGCACATGAATTTAAAGGAGACGATGTTGTTTTTAACAACTCACCTTCTTTCCTCAAAGAGGCCGTTGAAGGAAGTTTGGCTCGTCTTCAAACGGATTACATTGATTTATTTTATATCCACTTTCCAGATGATCACACACCAAAAGATGAAGCAGTGGGAGCTTTAAAAGAAATGAAGGATCAAGGTAAGATTCGTTCCATAGGTGTTTCGAATTTTTCAGTGGATCAGTTGAAAGAAGCAGATAAAGACGGATATGTAGACGTAATTCAGGGAGAATACAATCTGTTTAAACGAGAAGCAGAAAAGGAGATGCTACCTTACACCGCCGAGAATGGAATTTCCTTTGTACCTTATTTTCCATTTGCTTCTGGTCTGCTAACAGGGAAATATAACGAAGATACGAGATTCGATGATTTTCGTGCTAAGAATCCGTTGTTCCAGGGCGAAGAATATAGGAAGAATTTGCAAAAGGTCGATCAACTGAAAGAAATAGCACATTCTAAAAACGTGGAGGTTCCGCACCTCGTGCTAGCCTGGTATTTAACCCAGGACTCCATTGATGCTGTAATACCCGGTGCTAAAAAAGTAGACCAAGTAACAAACAACTTAAAAACACTGGATGTAGAGTTATCTTCAGAAGAAGTAAAGAAAATACACGAAATTTTTGCTTAATAAGATGCCTGCCACTCGTGGCAGGCATTTTTAAGGTGTTAAGAATTTAGAGGTCTATATAGCTTATGAACCCCATTATTTCAAGGTTTTTTAGGTTAATTTATTTTACAGCATCTGCCCATTTGTATAGAATTTTCAAAAAACTGTTGCAAAACAAGCTATCACATCGTAAACTGTATCATAACAGTTAAAGATTGATAATGCTGTTATATAAAAAAAGGAGGAATTTTATAATGAAAAAGAAAAATCAAACGGTTTCTGTTCCATGTCCGCAATGTGGTGCTGAGGTGAAAGATCATCATTATACTTATATGATGGAATGCGATCGGTGTCTATCTAAAAAGACTGAATAAAATTATATCATATCTGTTATATAACAAATAAATTATAATATAACTTATATATAACAATATAGAGGGGGTTCGTAATGGAAACAAAGTTATCCAAAATCAAGGTGGAAGGTCACCTTGAACCAGGTTTTGAAGAAATAGTAAACCAGGAAGCGCTGGCTTTTATAGAATCTTTACACCTGCACTTCGAAGAGAGACGAAAGCAATTACTAGACAGAAGGAAAGAGATCCAATCAAAGTTAGATCTTGGGGAAAGACCAGGTTTTCTTAAAGAAACGGAACATATACGCCAAGGGAACTGGCAGATAAGTGATCTGCCAAAAGATTTAAAAGATCGAAGGGTAGAAATTACCGGTCCCGTTGATCGTAAGATGGTCATAAATGGTCTGAATTCTGGAGCTAAAGTATTTATGGCAGACTTTGAGGATGCCAACTCGCCCACATGGTCGAATACGATTCACGGGCAGATTAATTTGCGGGACGCGATTCAGAAAACCATTACTTTTCAAAATGAAAAAGGAAAGTTGTATCAACTGGGGGAACAAACTGCTGTGCTTATGGTACGGCCAAGAGGCTGGCACCTTGAGGAAAAGCACTTAACTTATCAAAATAAAGCGATTTCTGGAAGCCTGGTTGACTTCGGATTGTATTTCTTCCATAACGCTAAACAGCTTATCAAGAATGGTTCAGGTCCCTACTTTTATTTACCTAAACTGGAGAATCATAAGGAAGCAAGATTATGGAATGATATTTTTGTTTACGCTCAAAACTACATGAACATACCTCAAGGAACCATCAAAGCAACGGTATTATTGGAAACGATCCTCGCCGCTTATGAAATGGATGAAATATTGTATGAATTAAAAGAACACTCTGCGGGTCTTAACTGCGGCCGCTGGGATTATATCTTCAGTTTCTTAAAAAAATTCCGTCACGATCCATCAATGATACTTCCGGACCGTTCAGAAGTAACGATGACCGTTCCGTTTATGCGTGCTTATTCTCTTTTGACTATTCAAACCTGTCATAAACGTGGTGCTCCCGCAATGGGGGGGATGGCAGCTCAAATACCCGTGAAAAATGATCCATCCAAGAATGAAGCAGCATTTCAGAAAGTAATAGCTGACAAGAAACGAGAAGTCCAGGACGGACACGATGGAACCTGGGTGGCTCATCCTGGAATGGTTCAGGCGGCCATGGAAGTATTCAATGAAGTAATGCCGGAACCCAATCAAATCAGTAAAACGAAAGAAAAGATTACAGTTTCAGCAGAAGACTTACTGAAAGCTCCTCAAGGGGAAATTACGGAAGAAGGATTACGCACAAATATTAACGTAGGAATTCAGTACATTGCCTCATGGCTCGCAGGAAAAGGAGCTGCTCCGATTCATCATTTGATGGAAGACGCTGCAACTGCTGAAATATCAAGGGCTCAAGTGTGGCAGTGGATCCGTCATCCAAAAGGTACATTGAATGACGGACGTACTATTACGTTTGAACTTTACGATAAATTAAAAGAAGAAGAGATGGAGGCTATCCGCCAAGAAGTTGGGGAGGGTTTTTTCAAAAAGAGGCCGTATAAAGAAGCTGAAAAACTATTCGATACCTTAATTAGAAATGATGAGTTTGAAGACTTTTTAACGATTAAAGCTTATGAGCAGTTATCTTGAGGGGGATGAGCGGAATGATGAATGAAAGAGCAGAAAAACTAAGAAATCAGTGGCAGGAAGAAGAACGTTGGAGCGGCGTGTTACGTCCATATGAGCCAGAAGACGTTATCCGTTTAAGAGGGTCGATGGATATCCAATATACACTTGCTGAAAAAGGTGCCAAAAAATTATGGAACCTACTACATGAAGAAGACTACGTTCACGCCTTAGGTGCTTTAACCGGTAATCAGGCTATGCAGCAAGTAAAAGCCGGACTTAAGGCTATTTACCTAAGTGGCTGGCAGGTAGCAGCGGATGCTAATTTGTCGGGACACATGTACCCGGATCAAAGCTTGTATCCTGCAAACAGTGTGCCTCAGGTAGTTAAAAGAATTAATCAGGCATTACAGCGTGCAGACCAGATACACCATATGGAAGGAAAGCACGAAATTGACTGGTTCGCCCCTATTGTTGCGGATGCAGAAGCAGGTTTTGGTGGACAGTTGAACGTTTTTGAATTAATGAAAGGAATGATTGAAGCAGGAGCATCAGCTGTCCACTTTGAAGATCAGCTGTCCTCAGAGAAGAAATGCGGCCACCTTGGCGGTAAAGTTCTTCTGCCTACTCAAACTGCTGTGCGAAATTTAATTTCTGCCAGATTTGCTGCGGATGTAATGGGTGTTCCAACTATTATTATAGCGCGAACAGATGCGAATGCAGCCGATCTTATCACAAGTGATGTGGATGGAAGTGATGCGGAATTTCTTACAGGAGAAAGAACAGCGGAAGGTTTTTATAAAACGAAAGCGGGTATAGATCAGGCGATTTCAAGAGGTTTAGCTTATGCCCCATACGCAGACTTAGTATGGTGTGAAACGTCGGAACCAAACATAGAAGAAGCTAGAAAATTTGCAGAAGCCATTCATGAGAAATTTCCTGGGAAACTTCTTGCCTACAATTGTTCGCCATCATTTAATTGGAAGAAAAAACTGGACGATGAGACGATTGCTAATTTTCAACGAACACTGGGAGAGATGGGGTATAAATTTCAGTTTGTAACTCTTGCAGGTTTTCACGCGCTTAATCATGGCATGTTCGAATTAGCAAGACAATATAAAGACCGGGGAATGGAAGCTTACTCTGAATTACAGCAAGCGGAATTCAGAAGTGAGACTTATGGATATACAGCTACCCGACATCAGAGGGAAGTAGGAACCGGTTATTTTGATGAAGTAGCTCAAATTATTTCAGGAGGTACGTCATCCACTACTGCATTAAAAGGCTCTACCGAATCCGAACAATTTACGACGGAAACAGTGTCTCAGTCCTAACCTTCAAGCCCACCTTAGAGGTGGGCTTTTTGTAGGAGATTTTTCACATAATCTTAACAACTTAATAAGGTATGTTATCGACTATTTTTGTGTACGTAAGCAAAGGGAGTGATTACATGCCTGCGATATCAGGTAATGAGTACAAGGAAAGACTGGATCGAATAAACGCGGAAGTTTGGCTGGACGGAGAAAGGCTTACGGGAAGGATATCAAGTCATCCCGCGTTTAGGGGAGTAATCCAGACTCAAGGCGAGCTTTATGATTTGCAGCTTCATCCTGCTCATAAAGAAGAATTAACTTTCACATCAGATACCACTGGAAATAAAATTGGAACCTCTTACTTAATTCCCAAAACAAAAGAAGATCTTGAAAAAAGAAGAAAGATGATTCAATGCTGGGCACGCCATTCCGGCGGTTTATTAGGGCGGAGTCCTGACTATATGAATACAGTGCTTGCAGCCTTTGCCGCTTCGGCAGATTTATTAAAAGGGGAAGCTAACTGTTATCCGGATCGTTTACTATCCATTTATGAGGAAGCTCGTGAACAAGATCTTACCTTTACGCATACATTTGTAAATCCTCAGAATAATCGTGGAAAGCTGGCTTTTCTTGATGAAGATGTAACAAATGCTCGAATCGTGAGGCGAACAAAAGCAGGGCTAATCATTAAAGGAGCAAAACTGCTCGCCACTCAGGGCGGCATGACCGATCAAATCATTGTTTTTTCTGCCCCTGGAGTACAAGAGAGTTCTCACGCCTATGGTTTTTCAATTCCCAGTAATACTAAAGGACTGAAGTATATTTGCCGGGAATCCTTTAGTAATGATCATTCCTCTTACAATTCTCCTCTTTCCTCAAAATTTGATGAAATGGATACAGTTGTAATATTCGATGATGTACTTGTTCCGTGGGAGAGGGTATTCCTGCATGATAATATACGAGCCGCTGATAATTTTTATAAGAAAGGTAAATTCGTTCCATTCACGCTCCATCAGATTATTTCCAGACAAATTGTTAAGTTAGAATTTTTATTAGGCATTGCTCATCAAATTGTGGACACCATCAATATAGGAGAATATCAGCATGTTCAGGCCAAAGTGGTTGAAATTGTAAAAGGTTTGGAGAGTTTAAATGCTTTGCTGCACTATTCAGAATATCAGGCTGAAACAGACAATAGTGGAACAATGGTACCCTCTATTCAGCCACTATATGTGGCGATTAATCAGACGCAGGAATTGTATCCTCGTTTAATTGAAATCATTCAACTCCTAGGTGCAAGCGGATTAATGACTATCCCTCACGAAGAAACGTTTGATTCAAGTGTAGGTCAAGAGTTAGACCATTACTTGAAAGCGGGAGAATGGAAAGGCAAGGAAAGAGTAGCTTTATTCAGGATAGCATGGGATCTGACTATGAGTTCATTCGGTTCGAGACAGACCCTTTATGAGCGGTTCTTTTTTGGAGATCCGGTCCGTATTTCTCAAACCATTTATCAAATGTATGACGAAAAACCTTCGATATCATTAGTTTCAAAATTTCTAAAAGAAAGCTGACGGGCAAGCGTCAGCTTTTATCTTTTAGTATTCCTTTTTTTAGCTTTTTGTTCAAATTGGGAATCGGGCTGCTGATCGGCAATGTCCTCTGTTAAACCTTGAGGGTTCACCGTTTTAGGAGCTTTTCTTTTATCGGCATTACTTTTCTTGCTCATTGTTTAACACCTCCATCTATAGTTTGGGTGATAAAAATAATTTTATCCAAACTCTAACTTTTCAATGTAAGGGACATCGAATGAATTTTATTAAAGGAGCAGAAACTAAGAGCAAGTAAAGGAGGTAATTATCTTGAGCAAAAAGCAAAAAATAGAAGAAATAGCAGAGCGCAGTTACGAGCCGGCGGATTACGAAAAAAATGATGAGACATCACAGGGACTTTCAGTCACTCATGAACAAGTTTCGGACACAATGACAGAAGGAACAATCGACGGTAATATTGATCAATTAGACCAAGATGGAAAATTGATAAGTCATAAAGGCAAACCTCTTTCACGGGAACGTTTTCCTAAGTATAAGAAGTAAGGAGTTAATGATATGGCAAGAAGAAATAAAATATTAGTCCCAGAGGCACAAAAAGGCCTGGATGATTTAAAGCAAAGACTACTCCAAAGCCAGACTCCTGAAAATGCAAAGTTTGAAGTCGCAGAAGAAAAAGGCATACCATTAAACCGATACGATAACGGAAGCTTAAGTACACGGGACGCTGGCCGAATCGGCGGACCAATCGGGGGTCAAATGGTAAAAGAATTAGTTAGACAAGCTCAGAAGGAACTTATGGAAAAAAATAAATAGTGCTCAAATAAGAAAGCAGGGATAAAAATACTCCCTGCTTTCTTATTTGAGCACAAAAATGATATAGTGGCGTAAATTTAGAATGAACAAGCAAAGTTCATTCTTTTTTCGTGAACTCCGGTATAATAGGAAGTAATAAATAAACGTTTTTCCATAGAGGGGATACTATGAAAAAGATAGAAGATCTGGTCGAGGAAATTGTGTTTAAAGACAACCGAATTGTAAGTTTTCCGGTTGAACTCGAGTTTGTAGGTCAGGGGCGAAGTGCGGCCGTTTTTAAATTAAAAAACATCAATCAGGTGATCAAAGTCTTTTATCCTTCTCATAAGCATTTAGCGTTCAGAGAAGCAGAGGTTTATTGTCGTTTATCCAATCGAGTATATTTCCCACATTTAATAGAAGTTGGAGATGGCTTTTTAATTATGGAGTATGTGGAAGGTATAACTTTTTATGACTGTCTCACAAGTGGAAAGCGTATTTCTCCAGAGATGGTACGCAAAGTTGATGAAGTACTAACATATGTGAGAAGTAGGGGATTAACACCAAGTGATATACATCTTAGAAATATCATGCTAACGAGCCATAACGAAGTAGTACTGATTGATGTGGTAAGATTTACTCAACCTTATGAATGTCGATACTGGCCCGATTTGAAAAAAGCATACTATAAGTTTTACTTGAAAAGGTTTTTCCCTAAGCGATTTCCTAAATTATTAATAGAACTGATCATATTGCTGTATCGGAAACGATTGTTATCCATTTAAAAGAAAAAAGCTTTAGAGGGCAGAGAGGGATGCTTGTGGTGACACACACCGAATGATTTTTTATTGGAGAAAGAGCCGCTCCTCGAACCTCTTTCTCCTTCATAAACCGATTGCTCAAGTCTTTTCTTCTAATAAAGAGCCCTGGATGTTTCCTTTGGCTTTTATATAAGAGATGGAGCAGTTATTGAAAATCTCTGGTGTGTCCAAGTTTACTACATGGCCGGAATTAGGAATGAAAAGACATGTTGTATTAGGCATATTCTTTACATCCTTCCATGTATCTTTCTTAAACATGCGGTCTCCGCTGCCCATGAGATAAAGTTTAGGAATAAGTGGAGCCGTTTTTTCTACATCTTCAAAGGTAGTGTCTACTGTATGGGCTATATCATACCAACCTAAAAACTCTTCTCGTTTCATTTGAGAAGCTTCTTTTATGAAAGCATTCCTTGATTCTTTGTGGTTTTTTCTAGGCATCAGCACTCGCGCGAACAAAGAATACAACCATAAATATGGCATCACATTTTTGGCCAGCTTTCCCAAATTAAGAAGCAGCCTGGATATAAGGTTAACTTTTGTTATGGCTCCTCCCATTACGGCTGTTTCTATTCGATGGGGGGCTATGGAGAGCAATTGGTGAATGATAACCGTTCCAAGAGACACCCCAACGACATGTGCTTTCTTGATTCGTAATTGATCCATAACTTCAAGAATATCATTCGCCGCCTCTTTAAAAGAAAAGCAGTTTGAGTTTGAATAAACACTTGGAGATCCCTTATGTCCTCGCAAGTGTATAGCGACTACATTGAAATGTTTTCTATATTCTTTAATTTGGGGGAAGAAGATATTGGCACTCCCACCTATTCCATGTAGTAGAAGTACGTATGGTTTTGTATGATCTTCACTAAATACTTTATATTCTAACAATTTTACACCTCTATCTAATAAAAAGACCAACTCGCAGCAAAAGCTATTTGAGACCGGCCTCTGCTTTCTTTGATGATTGAAAATGGTTTTTAACCTCCATTCTCAATTCCTTTTAATACTTTTACACTTCATTTGCTGCTCAAACCAGGTAATATTGATCGTGGTTGTGGGTTAACTGTCACATTCGGCAGGTATTTAATTCATTCCTTTCTTTCTTAACACATATACCCGCTTCTTTGATATTAAATTCAGCATAATAAACATTCAAGTAGTCCCCGGGTAAAAGGGGCTTTCCCTGTATCAAAGCCTTCAGCTTGATCTTTACAAAAAGACAGCTGGATAATGTTGGGGGGTTATTTCGGTATGCATTAGTTTGAAGGTAGAGGTAATGGCTGTAGTTTAACCGCTGAAGGGATAAGCCACGTGAATTCTTGTTAAAGATAAAGTCTGGACTAGAGGTTTTCAACTTCCGTGCCTAACATAATAAACAAAAATTCTTCCTTTGGTAAGTTCACACTATTTTAATATAAGGTGAAACTCGTAAATTCTTTTCCATTACCCATTCTATATCCAATCGATTTCTTATGTTTTACAGCTTATCTTAAGGGGAAACCATCCATATATGAAAGGTGGAATAAAGAAATGACACAACATCGTTTAAGTAATGTAGAAGTAGGTCAAAACTATTTAGCAAAAGAATTAGACAGCTTTGTTTCTACAACCGATGTGGTTGTTCTATCAAACAATGAATCACAATTGTTTACTGATCCTGAGCGCCAATATAAAGTGGTAGACGTATTTGAAGGATTCTTTGAACATTCTGCTGAGGACGGAGAAAAATATTTCCGTGAGAAAAAAGCTTATGTAGTTGAAAAGGTATAATGATGACACCTCGGGCCTCCTGAAGAGAGGATGCCCGAGGTGTTTTTAATACCTCAGTTTCATAAGAATTTTTTTGATACTTTCATCCTCCATGAGAGTGTTTTCATATTTATTTGTAATTTCGGTAAGAGCTACGTCGTGGTAAAAGAATTCAGTGAAAAATTTCACAAGAGATCTGGATAGTGTTTGGATCCCCTGCCACTCCCCCTGCTCAATCCCTGCGAACAAGATCTCCTTTTCATCAACTATCAATAATTGATATTTCTCAAGAGCTTCATGTCCTTCATTCGGTATTAACACATGAGTTTGTGGGATGGAACTCTTCAGTTCACCTACAGACAGCATTTCTACTGTAACGCCCTCATTTTTTTTCTGTTCAAGCAATGGAGTGAGATCCTTTAAATGCTCATTCCAACCTGATATGTAAATGCTGGAGTTCGCATTCTCCGTTAAATCTTTTGTTAGAGACGAGATCGTTCTTCTGTTTTTTACCGTCCACACACGATCGTCCACCGGAAGGGGAGTGTATTCTTTATTCCTCAGCTCTTTCACATTTGCTTCAAACTCGGATGTTAGGTTTTCGATAATAGTTTCAAGTGGAACCGCATTATAAAGTTTTTTTCGATTAGTAGAGGAACTTAAGATTAGCCCTTTCTCAACCATTCGATTCAGCACTTCATAAACTTTTGACTTGGGAACTTGAGAAAATCTAACAATTGTACTTGCGTCCATGGGCTGATGACTTGCGGATAATACTTCAAAAACTTGGCTTTCGTACTGAGTAAAACCGAATTTTTGTAACATAATAGATTCCCCTTGACCATAATTTCTTGCTTACAGAATACATGGAATAAGTTGTTGCGTAAAATATACTAGCATATTTTCTCTTGTATTTGTAAAGGTGAATGGTTACTATTGTAGTGGTAACCTAATTGGAGAGGGTTTTAGTCGAATGAACAAAAAAGTGTACATGCTGGCTATTGTTGCTTTTGTAGTCGGTACGGTTGAGTTAATTATAGGCGGCACCTTAGACCTCGTTGCTGCTGATTTACGTATTTCTTTGGGGCAAGCAGGATTATTAATTACAATCTTCTCGCTGGTTTTTGCTTTGGCTTCGCCCATACTTTTAACAGCGACTGCCAAAATAGAAAGAAAACAGTTGATGTTATGGACGTTATTCATTTTTTTTACAGGCAATATGATAGCTTTCTGGAGTCCCTCTTACGCTATTCTTATGGCGGCAAGGGTACTGACGGCTGCAAGCGGCTCCTTGTTGGTAGTGCTTGGCGTTACGATTGCGTCTGCTATTGTGGAGCATCAATACCGGGGGCGTGCTATCGGTATTATTTTTATGGGAATTAGCGGCTCACTGGTTTTGGGAGTGCCAATAGGTCTAACCATTGGTAATGCGTTTGGGTGGCGAGTTCCTTTCTTGCTTATCTCAATCCTTACATTAGTTTCTATGATAGCTGTGGCATTTACTTTGGAACGAATTAAGCCAAAGCCTGTGATTTCAATTAAGGAACAGATTCAATCTTTAAAAGATAAGAAAATTTTTTCTGCCCAACTGACCTCCTTCTTGTTTTTAACAGGTCATCTGACCTTATATGCGTATTTGACACCCTTTTTGAAAACGACTTTAGGGCTGGATCCAGCATGGGTTAGTATAGCTTACTTTATTTTTGGTGTGGCAGCAGTTTCGGGCGGCGGTATAGGAGGTATGGCAGCTGATAAATGGGGAGCGGAGAAGAGTATCATAGGTATTATTGTACTGTTTGCTTTAGCGATCTTTATTATTCCTTATGTTACTTTTTCATTACCTTTATTTTTGATTGTCATGGTATTCTGGAGTTCTTTAAGCTGGGCTATCACTCCGGCTCAACAAAGTTATCTCGTAGTTACTGCTCCTGAAACTTCTGATATCCAGCAAAGTTTGAACAACTCTGCTCTTCACTTAGGTATTGCACTTGGTTCAACCATAGGTGGTATCGTAATTGAGCAAAGTTCAGTTATTCATAATGCTACAGTTGGTGGACTATTTGTTCTTCTTGCTCTAGCTTCCGGCTGTTTCTCCATTACCAGAGGCCTTTCGAAAACAAAGACTATCCAGCAACATTCATATGGAAATAATTAGCACCTCAGGTCATCCAAAAAACGGATGATTCTGGGGTTTTTTTATTTTATTTAATATATCTAGAGAATATAAAGATGTTAGTTGTAAATAATAGAAATGATCAACTAAAAGGAGGTATTGCGAATGGGAAGAGATGAACATAACAGCGGAAAAGGAAAGAGAAAACAACGACTTCCTCAAACACCTAAAGATCAGAAGCACCCGGGCATTGATGTTGAATTCTCCGAAGAGATAGCCGATCGCGAAGATATGGAAGCTCTAGAAAGAAGTAAAGCAGCTGACCGTCGCGCTCACAAAAAATCAAATAAATAAATTCCATATACTGGTTCCTCTGGTCATCCAAATATTGGATGACCAGAGGAACCTACCAATTGATTAAAACTTAATTTAGTGAAAACTGAAAAGAGTATTTGTACAGTTAAAATTGTTTGAACTTGAAATTGTTTATGCTATAATATGAAAATATAATCAAGACTAAAGTCATCAGGGAATATGCTAAAGGAGGATATTAATGAGCAATTTACGTAAATGGCTTCCTGCATTATTTTTAGGAATAGTGCTTGTACTGGCCGCTTGTGGTGGAGGAGACGACTCTGAGAACGCTGAAGGTGGAAATGGCGAAGGTGGTTCAGATAATGGCGAATCTACCGAAGAAAAAGGATCTATCAGTATTGGTATGAACAACTGGGCTGAAAACGTAGCCGTATCAAATATGTGGAAAATAGTCTTAGAAGAAAAAGGTTATGACGTGGAGCTTAAACAGGTAGAAAAAGGATTCCTATATGAAGCCCTTTCTTCTGGAGATCTAGATATCGGAATGGAAATCTGGCTTCCGAATACAGACAAAGCTTTCTATGATAAATATGAAGAAGATATTGACTGGCGCGAAACGTGGTATGAAGGTACTCAATTAGGACTTGTGGTACCAACATACATGGAAGACATTAATACGATAGAAGATTTGAAAACTACAGATGTATTAGATGAGAAACAAATTGTGGGAATTGACGCCGGTGCTAGTCTAATGTCATTAACGGAAGATGCCATTAACGAATACGATTTGGACTATTCACTTGCCGCTTCATCTGGCCCGACCATGACTACAGAACTTAAAGGTGCCATTGAAGATGAAGAACCAATTGTTGTAACCCTATGGAAACCTCACTGGGTATTCGCTGAAATGGATCTTAAGTTCCTCGAAGATACAAAAGGTGTATATGGCAAATCAGAAAATATTTCATATGCTGCCCGTAAAGGTTTGGAAGAAGACAATCCTACAGTTGTAAAATGGTTTGATAACTTTAAGATGGATGACCAGCAGCTGGGTAGTCTAATGGCTGCTTTAAACGAAGCAGAAACTCCTGAAGAGGGTGCTCAAAACTGGATCGATGAACATCAGGATGTCATTGATGAATGGACAGCTGAATAACAATTTCTTTACGAACAACCTGTTCTTCTGAAGAGAACAGGTTGTTTTTTTGTTTTTAAATAGAATTATCAGAAATGTGTTACGATTAGGTAGGTATATATACATACATAAAGGGGAAATGAAGATTGGGTATAAAAACAGAATCTGTTAGGAAAGCGCACGAATCCATTAACCAAGTGATATTAGGGAAGGGAGAGGTTATAGAGTTGTTGTTTACAGCAATACTTGCAGATGGTCATGTTCTGCTGGAAAGCGTTCCAGGGTCTGGAAAGACGAAATTGGCCAAAAGTTTTGCGAAGATCATGGATGGTAAGTTTAGCCGTGTCCAATTCACACCGGATGTTCTTCCCAGTGATGTGACGGGGATTCAATTTTTTAACCCAAAAACACAGGAATTTGAATTAAGAAAAGGACCTGTTATGACGAATATTTTATTGGCAGATGAAATAAATCGGGCCACGCCTAAAACCCAGTCCAGCCTTTTGGAGGTGATGGAAGAAAAACAGACCACAGTAGATGGAGAAACGTTACGAATTGCGCCTCCATTATTTGTAATCGCTACTCAGAACCCAATCGAGAGCAGTCAGGGTACCTTCCCGTTACCAGAGGCCCAACTCGATCGATTCTTGTTTAAGATAGATATGGGCTATCCGTCAGCCGAAGAAGAAAGAAACATTTTGCGTACCTATCAACTGGATGAACCTATGGATACGTTAATGGCTGATCTACATACTGAAGATGTTTTGACTTTGCGCGAAGAAGTAAAAAAAGTGACGATTGCTGAGGATACGATGAACTATTTATTGGATCTTGTACGTTTAACGCGGCATAATCACGATATTGAATTAGGAGTAAGTACTCGTGGAGCATTAGTTTATATGAGGGCCTGTCAGGCTAAAGCATTACTCAATGGGAGGAGTTATGTGACTCCTGAGGATGCAAAAGAACTGGCTCCTTATGTATTTGAACATCGTATTGTCCTTTCAATGGAGGGGTCAATTCGAAAAACGAATTCTCAAGTGGTAAGTGAACTTATAGAACAAGTACCCGTACCTGTGGAAACGGGAGATATACGGTGAACCAGTGGAAGAAAGATCTTGGGTATGGAAACCACAAGTATTATGATTTTCTTTTAGCGATGATCTTATTGACTGGAGTATTAAGTCTTTTTCTCAATCAATCCAATCTGCTGATACCCACTAGTTTACTCGTAGTTATTGCTCTAGCGAGTAAATGGTATGATGGATACAGTGGGGCATCACTGAAACTTTTTAACCATAGAACTTCAATTAGGTTATTTCCTGGAGAAGATACATCGCTGCATTTCCGATTTAGAAATAATTCAAAAGCTCCTGTCCTAAACGGGCGATTATCTTTTGAGAGTAACTCGAACATTAAGGCTGATAGTTCTATTACCAGAAAGAGTTCGAAAGGCCATCAATATTCACTTCCACTTTCATTAATGAGCGAAGGAGAAAAGGAAGTAAGACTTCCAATCAAAGCCGTGAAGCGCGGGGTTACAAAAATTACGGATATTCAATATCGTTTTCCGCATTTAATAAAATTCACTTCAATATCTATGAAGTTTCTGCCACATTATGAGACGGAGATCGTAATTTACCCTAATCAAATGACGGTATATGGAATGGAAGAAGTATTTCAAATAGCACCTGGTCAAAAGAGGGCATCATTTTCCCCATTTGAGGATTTACTTACTCCTGTAGGAACCAGAGATTATGTATCTTCTGATCCGTTTCATCGTATTCACTGGAAAGCAAGTGCTAAAACAGGCACGCTGCAAACTAAAGTTTATGAACGCGAAGCAGATATTAGCTGGACGATTGTTGTAAATGTAACGCAGCAAACCCGACTGGGGAACGAACACATATCGGGAAACCTAGAAAATCTATTATCTTATGCAAGCTACCTTTGTTATTTTGCTGCACGAAATAACTACGATTTTGAGCTATTAGTCAATATGAGGAGACCGCATGAAAAACCATTCTTTTTTCAACCTGAAGGCAGTGGAAATCAACAATTAAAGGATTCTCTGGAGTTACTGGCGCGGATTCAAGTTAGCCAGTTATTTATGCCAGTGGAAGAGCTGATGCACCGGTTACACCACAATCTTTACAAGAAGAAAACGATTATTTTTGTAGGAGATATACCTGAACATACTTATCGATACATTAAAGAATGGAACCGGAAAGGTTTGAAAGTATTTCAAGTCCAAGTAGAAGAAGGCCAAGCTATCTTGGTGCCTTTTTCTTATAGGGGAGCATCTGTATGATTAGTGGAAATAAATTAACCGTCATGTCCTACCAATTTGTAAGTGAAGGTCTGGCTTTTTTCTTTTTACTATTTCTTATGGGAAGATGGAGCTGGATTTCTCTCCAGGTACCTCTTCTCCCCTTTATAACAGTCATTATCTTGTCACTTTTATTCTTCCTTGGGTCCTCCAAGCTATCTTCCAGCTTCGTTCCCTTCATTATTGTAGCTGTATTAGTAGCTGGGATAGCTGCAGTAATGGGAGTCCCGCTGGTTTTTAGCCTCATGCTTTCCGGCTTTCTGGTTTGGCGTTATCTGTTGCACGAGCAGGAACCCGATCGGGAAAACGAACGATTTATACTTTTGTTTACAACGATTACGGCTTTTGTATGTATGCTTTTCTTTGCCCAGACAGAGATTATTATAATCTTAGCACTGCAATACGGTGTGATTATTCTTGGTTATTTTTTCTCTCATTACATAGAGGTTTCCAAAAGTGATCGAAAAAAAGGGAAGAAGAAATTAGTAATTCTGTTATTTGGTTTCTTCGCGGGTGCTTCTATTTTATCAGCATTGTTTCAACCTCTAAGGTTATTCATTACAGGTTCATGGCAGGCAGTTTCCATGGTGTTTTTAAAAGGGATTCAGGGTTTTTTCTTTATAGTAGAGCTTACGGGAATTGAGGTATCTGAAATTGAGCCTTCAGCGACATTTAATCAGGACCAGGAGAGCAGTGAAATGCTGCGTGATTCTAATGAACCTCTTTCTTCAGCAGACAGTGAACCCTCCCAGCAATTAACAGAGGCTGCACAGGCTGGAACGGTTATCCTACTAATTATTGGTATTATTCTCGTTTTGTATATTATGTACCGTCTAAGAAACAACAAAAGTACTGATCCAATAGATAAACAAATGTTAACTTATAAAAGCTATGACCTACATTATACCGATGAGGAGCATGAATCAGATTGGAGGTTTAGACGAAGCCCTGCTGACGGTCCAGTAAGAAAACAGTTCTTGCAATTTGAGCGTTATGCTCAAAAATGCGGGTATGGCCGTAAGTATAATGAGTCCCTCCAAAATTGGTTTGACCGTATAGGGATTAGTGCAGAGAACCTCCATTTATATAAGAAAGTCCGTTATGGAAATGAACAGCTTTCGAACGAAGAGACCTCACTATTTTATGATGAAATTAGAAAATTAAAAAAACAATTAGCTGATAAAGAAAATAACGAATAACAAATAAAATTGTTTGATTAGAGTTTAAGCGGACCAATTTCAGGTAACATACTTCCTAGAAGTTAATTTAGCACTTGAAAGGAGTCGCTGTTTTATGGATTTAAACAAAGAAATTAAAAAACTAGAACATATTCATTTAGAGAAACCACAAAAAGTATTTTCAATGTATTTAAACACCGACCCTTCTGACCCGGAGCAACAAGGCGGGGAATGGAAGATACACTTGAAAAATGGATTAAATAACTTTGAATCTTATCTTCAGGAAGATGGAGATTCAGACGAAAAACGAAATTATTGGGCGGTGAAAGAAAAAGTAGAACAGTTCATTGAGGAAAATGAACAGCACTTTGCCAAAAGTGTGGTTCTATTCGCTACAGCGGATGATACTGTTTGGTTTGCTGAGCGTTTCCAAATGCCTGTTAAAACAGAATTTTATTGGGAGGAAACTCCTGTACTTGATCAATTAAAAGAGATGCGTCAATCCTTCCCTAAAACGGGAATCGTATTAACTCAGAAACAACAAATTAAAGTTATTGACGCAGAACTAGGCATGTTGAATGATACTCAAATCTTTGAACTTGATTTGAATACAGAAGACTGGAGACAACACCAGGGTCCTCACCGTGCCCAGCCATCTATGGGATCTGGCGGAGCGAAATCTTCCCAGGGAGATGAGTATAAAGAACGCTTTGAACATAACCGTTACCGTTGGTACAAGAGCGTTGCTCCTAAGATTGATAAGCTAGCTAAGAAATATGAATGGGAAAGATTTTATCTTGTCGGTGATAAAGAAGAACTTAAAGATTTACAGGATAATATGAACAAAGAAGCTGAAGATATGGTTAACAAAAACCTGCTCGATCATGAAGAAATGCATGTAATCGATGAAGTTATTAAATACTAAGTTAGATGTATAAAAACACCGGGCACTGCCCGGTGTTTTTTTTAATATCTTGTTTTATCAGTCAGGTACTCCATGATCAGCAACTTATCCAATGCCTCATTACCAATTCGAAATCCTTTCCGAACATGCTGTTTCACGGATTGATCTACAAATTTTTTTGCTTGATCTGTATCCTTAAAATCTACAAATGTTTGATTTCCCGTTAATACAAACAGCATATTTGAATAGGCAAACTCCATACCTGCCAGACGAGATTTTTGACTGGTTCTTGATTGATTCCTACATGTTTCTGAGAATAATATTTCAGCTTTAACCCTGCTAAGATTATTTAGAATAAATTCTTTCAACAGCTTTGCCTCCTCAAGAAGTGTGCTATAATACGCCTTCGCTAAACATAAGATTAAACCCTTCGGTGTATTTTGATTTCTTTTCATATTTATTGTCAGTTTAAGTCGGTCAAGGTGAAAAGGTACAAGCTAAGAGTGATCTATTATACATACATTTCATTAGTATGATAAAATAGTATTCATTGAATAAGAGCATAGATTGGGGATTTTTAAATGTTTGTAGTTGACTCAACTGTAGAAGTGCCTGAGCATAAAGCGGAAGAATTAATTAATATATATAAAAAGCGATCTCGTCTGGTTGATCAGGCTGAGGGATTTATATCTTTTCAACTACTTCAAAAAGAGCGAAAACCCGGTGAATTAACTGTGCATTTGGAATGGGAATCTAAAAGTGCTTACTTGAATTGGGCACGAAGCGATCAGTTTAAGAAAATTCACGAGTTGGAACGTCAATATCCTGATCAGGAATTGCAGGGCATTGTTCCGAAAGTTTCCAAATATGAGGTGGTTGCTCGATGAATAAAATTGAGCAAGAGTGGTTGGTAACTCAAGTAGTTACAGAGATTTATCATGATTATCCATACCTTTGGGAAAAGTTTGGTCAGCATGGTAGAGATCGAACGGAAGAGGACAATTATCATCACCTTGACCATTTAAAGACCGCCTATGAAATGGGAGATGGTGCATTTTTCATAGATTATACAGAATGGTTGAACAGTGTTTTGACGGCAAGAGACGTTGGTACGAGTTTAATCATAGATAACTACGAACGATTGATAAGATTATTGAAGCATTCAGATTTTGCGGCTTCATATGAAAAAAATGTATATATTGAGTTTTTGCAGCAAGCCTTAGATTATTTACGTACTCGTTCAGAATAAAGAGGTGAACTCGTGTGAGTGAACAACACAAACAACTAGCCCAGTACTTCTTAGATGGAGACGAAGATGGGGCGTTAAACTATATGGAAGAGCTAATGAAGGTTCATTCTAGAGCATTCCTATATGAAGAAATTATTACCCCGGCTATGTATTATATTGGGGAATTATGGGAACAAAATAAAATAACTGTAGCTGACGAGCACTTAGCCACGGCAATTTGTGATTTTTCTTTATCCAGATTAGAATCCGAACTCACTCCGATTAAAGGAAAGCACCAGAAACATTATAAAGCTCTGCTGTTCGGAGTTGAAGATGAGCAGCATTATATTGGTCTGAAGATGGTTGCGGACACATTTAAAGAGCAGGGCTGGAGAGTAAGATACCTTGGTCCGAATTTATCAATGGAGCATTCAATGAGTCAAATTGAAAAATTCCGGCCCGATGTTATTGGGTTATCAGCTGCTTTGTCTTATAGACTGCCTGCGTTAAAAAAAGTACTCCATCGTTTCATGGAATTGGAGTGGAAGCCTCTAATTATGATTGGCGGGCGTATGGCTAAGAAGTTTCAATTGGATGAGTTCGAATCCGCACAGGTTATGGTCGTTAAAGATTTAAATCATTTATATCAGTGGTTTAATGAAGGAAGGGAAGGCGCAATAAATGAAACAAGTTGAACACGTCTTCCCACTGCCTTATTATCGTATCAATAAAAACTTCTATATATATGCTTATTCAAAAGAAGCATATGACTTGCATGGTATGAAAGAACAATTGCTTGATATTTTTGATGAAGCAAGCCTCTCAAAAATAAAAGAGACGGTGAGACCAGAAATAAAAAAAGCTTCCCTGGAAGTACATTTAAAACCTTTTGAAAAGCAGGACTCTATAAAAACGGCTGATATGTACGTTTCGTGGGAGAATGATTTATATGCTGAAGTGCTATTACACGTAAAAGACGAGCGACTGTCCAAAGTTACTCAGACACTAACTCAACTTCGAAGCCGTCTAAATGAAACAAATTTTGAGCTTCTTGAAGAGAAGGAGAAATTAGAAGAAGCGATTGAGCAAAGTAATCGTTTATCTGCTCCTTTTATTGTGCTTTCGTTAGATACAGCGTTGATCCCTTTGTTTGGGGATATTACCAAAGAAAAAATGTACGCTGTAGAAGATAGTTTGCTGAAGTCCTCTCAGAGAGAAGGGATTGATCGACTGCTATTTGATTTCACAGCAGTAGGTGAATTTAACAGGGATGGTATTCATGTTCTAACCGATATGATGAAGTCTTTATTTTATATGGGAGCGGAAATAATTATTATTGGCATCCAGCCGCATCAGGCAAAACAGCTGAATGACCTAAAGCTTCCGCTGGAAATAAATTATATGCACTCGCTGCAGCAGGCTGTAGCCAAATACTGTGCACAATAGCCCCCTCGATTTCTAAAAAAAGAAAAATCGTGGGGGTTATTTATAGATCACATCATCATGAGCATAAAGGGATGATAAGACCGCTCACCATCATTTTGAAATAACAATTCCATTCCTGTATAAACTCAAATAAAGAGAATGAGTAAGAGGCCAGCCACAGTTAATATAAGCGAAGTTCCAGCATAAACTAATCCTTTCATCCATTGGCCTTTTTCAATTAAATAAAAGACCTCGTAGCTGAATGTAGAATAGGTAGTATAGCCTCCACAAAATCCAGCAGCCAATAGGAGCCAAAGCCCATCACTCAGACCAACTATTTCCTGCAGGCGAAATAAAATCCCCAGTAGTAATCCTCCGGTAATATTAGCAGCTGCTGTACCTAAAGGATAATCACTTTTACCGTTCAAGCGAGTACTTACTTCAAATCGAGCTACGGCACCCATCATCCCACCAAAAAATACGAGCAAAGCATTCAATTAAACCACTTCTTTCCCAACTGGGACCCAAGAATGGTCATAATACCGCCAAGTAGAAGCGTCCCTAATATGTAGATTAAAGCTAAATAAGTGTTCGCAAAAAATAATTGTACAAATTCAGAAGTGAAGGCTGAAAATGTAGTAAAAGATCCAATAAATCCGGTCGTTACAGTCTTCTGTAAAACACGAGCTTTTGTAAAAAAATTTGTGAAGAAATGATACATAAAGCTTAAGAGAAAACAACCTAGCATATTTACTATAAATGTTCCATAAGGAAGGGCGCTATGGGAAGGAAGCAGATTCGAAATAATATAACGTAAACTTGAGCCCGCTCCACCTCCGAATGCGATACCTAAATAGATGTACTTTCTCATCATGAAATCTCCTTACCATAATAAAAAGGGAAACCCAGTATTGATTAGCTTAAGTGGATTTATCCAACTCCCTTCAGTTTATATTTAAAAATGTTTTATGTCAGCCTTTATAATAGAAGCTTCTGAAAAATTCAATCCTCAGATGTTATTCCATTGCAAAATTGTGGAATAGTAAATCTAAGAGTAGTTAAATGATAAAAGGTTTAACTCAATACTCATAATGTATTCCAGTTATTAGAAGAAAACGAAAGGGTGTAAAAAAATGGATCTAACATTAGAAGTAAATGGTATGAGTTGTGAACATTGTGAAAAAACAGTAAAAGAATCTCTTGAAAAATTAGAAGGGGTTCACGGAGTAGAGGTACATTTAAGCAGTGGAAAAGTAGACGTTATGTATGACGAAGCTTATGTATCTAAAGGCATGATGAAGGAAGCAATCGAAGCACAAGGATATGAAGCAGTAGGTTAATCTTAGACACCCGGCTATTAATAGCCGGGTGTCTCGTTTTTTGTCATGGGCTTTATGAAACTATGTTGAGTCTTTTGGAAGTATAACTAGTTAACTCATTAGCTATCTTAAAATGAGAAATTTATTGTACGGTGTATGGAAGCTGCGATTTATAGCCGCTAAATTGCTGATACGATTGCTGCACTTTTTGCTGCTGCTCCTGTTCAACAGCATACCAGCCGTTTTTGAACATGAGATTATATAAATTACGCTGACAATCTTGGGTTTCTTTAAAAATAGTTGCAAGATCCTGATAAAGTGACTGATTACTCGCTTCATTTAAAGCAATGTTATAAGAAGCGGTCATGTACTTTTCCGTGGTTAATTGGTCATTTAAAAAGTCACGCTCATTCATCTGAGGTGTTTTAGGGACGGATGTCTCGGGATTTTGAATTTTGCTTGATGTTTGATTCAATTGGAGAACCTCCATTCATTAATTAGGTTTTTGGGTTTGAGTATCCAGGTGAGTCAGGATTTTATTGTAATGTCGTTGATGCATCTGTCCAGCTTCTTCTAAAGCTGATTGGATTTCAGGAGTTTGACAGTTCTGAGCAAAAAAGTGAGCTTTTTTGCAGGCATTCAAATTCCATGAAAGCATATCCGTAATGTAAAGCTGGTCTTTGGTGCTTACGACTTCTGGGACTTGCGCCATCGGTTGAGCCTGCTGCATAGAAGACGGTTGGTTTTGTTGCTGTTGCATAATATATCTACCTCCTTTAAAAAGTCTTTTGTAGTATTCCATAAAAGTAATTTTCTATCATAAAATAAACCCATATTTATGGAAAAACATACAATATTCGAAGCGTGAAGCATTGATTATGTACCCATTTATCTTAAAAGATGATAAAATAAGAGTATGTTTTCGTTTACAAAACTTAATTTTCTTACATTTATTTATGGATAAAAGAGATAAAATTGGTAGTAGGGGGATGTGTGATGGAACAAATATTACGAAATTTCTTTTTGTTTCTCTCAAAAAATCGTTTCTTTACAAAGTTAGCTAAAAGATATGGCCTCCGATTCGGCGCTGGTCGATTTGTAGCAGGTGAAACGATTCCAAATGCAGTTGATACCATTCAAAAGCTTAATGATAAAGGAATGTCAGTAACCATCGACCACCTGGGAGAGTTTATTGATAGTAAAAAAGAAGCTAGGGAAGCAGCCGATGGGTGCATCGAAGCTATTAAAGCTATAGGTGAGCATCACCTGGACTCACAACTTTCATTAAAACTTACATCTATGGGTCTTGATATCTCAGAAGAACTCGTAATGGAGAATATGCGCCGCATTCTGGATGTGGCTGAGAAAGAAGACGTATTTGTAACGATTGATATGGAAGACCATGATCGCTGTGATAAAACGCTTGAGATTTTCAAGAAACTGCGAGCTGATTACACTCACATTGGTACTGTCCTGCAAGCCTATCTTTATCGAGTGGCGGAAGATGTGGAAGATCTCAATCAATATAACCCAAACCTCCGCTTAGTGAAGGGAGCTTATAAAGAGTCACCGAAAGTTGCGTTTCCTGAAAAGAAAGATGTGGATGAGAACTATAAAAAGATTATCAAAATACACCTTTTAAATGGAAACTATACAGCTGTTGCGACCCACGATGATGCTATTATTGAATACACGAAACGGTTAGTGGAAGAGAATAATATATCTAATGACCAGTTCGAATTTCAAATGCTTTACGGGATTCGTGTCGAAAGGCAGGAAGAGCTTGTGAAAGAGGGGTATAAAATGAGAGTGTATGTCCCCTATGGCAATGATTGGTATGGATATTTCATGCGACGTTTAGCTGAACGTCCGGCGAACGTAGCCTTTGTGCTGAAAGGTGTCCTTGGAAAATAAGGATCTGCAAAGACCGTGTCATGACAAGAATTTGCTGTGACACGATCTTTTTTTTGAATATAATAAACGATAAGGGCCTATTCAGAGGTGTTAATCATAAGAAAGACTTTGGCGTGTGAGTGATAATCCTGCCGTTATAATGGACACAGTTGCAAAGAGTATAATATACAGACCAGCTTTTTTTCTTGTTCTAACTGAGTAATTATTTTTTCCATTCTTCCTTTTAAACGAAATATTTCCATCATATTGTAGAAAAAGGATTGCGAAATGTCAGAAAATAATTTATATTAGTATTAGATACGAACTTAGCAACATTTATTTTTTTGGTTACAAAATGAATGAGTATTCATTCAAATGGATAGGGGGACATAGTATGAATCGTAAAATAAAGCGTGCAGCTGTTTTGGGATCTGGTGTCATGGGGGCCGGAATAGCCGCACATTTAGCCAATATTGGAATTCCAGTACTTATGCTCGATGTTACTCCTCGCGAATTGAATGATCGTGAGAAAAAGCAGGGTAAGACACTTGAAGATAAAGCGGTGAGAAACCGGATAGTATCAATGAATAAAGAGGCACTAAAAAAACAAAAACCTTCTCCGATTACTAGTAAAGCGAGCCTGGATTTAATTGAAGTCGGCAACATGAGTGATGACATGGAAAAACTCAGTGAAGTTGACTGGATTATCGAAGTAGTTGTGGAAAATTTAGATGTTAAAAAGAAAGTGTTAGCAGAGGTGGATCAGCATAGAAAGAAAGGAGCTATCGTAAGTTCCAATACATCAGGAATCTCCATTGAAGCCATGTCTGCCGAGTGCAGCGAAGATTTTCAAAAGCATTTTCTAGGCACTCACTACTTTAATCCGCCTCGTTATCTGAAGCTGCTTGAAGTAATTCCAACCGAAGCTACGGATCCTGAAGTTCTTGAGTTTATAAAAACGTTTGGGGAGGACGTACTTGGTAAAGGCGTAGTGGAAGCTAAAGATACACCGAATTTTATAGCGAACAGAATTGGGACCTATGGGCTGCTTGTAACGGTACAGAAAATGCTTGAAAAAGGATTCAGCGTTGGGGAAGTTGATTCTGTCACCGGTCCAATGATAGGCCGTCCAAAGAGTGCTACTTTCCGAACATTGGACGTAGTTGGGCTGGATACTTTCATTCATGTAGCCAATAATGTTCACGATCAAGTAGAAGGAGAAGAGAAAAAAGCTTTTGAAATACCTGAATTTATGAATCAGATGCTTGAAAAAGGCTGGTTGGGTTCTAAAAGCGGTCAAGGTTTTTTCCTGAAGCAAAAAAGTAAGGATGGCAGTGAAATCCTGCAGTTAAATCCAGAGACCATGGAATACGAAACAAGAGGAAAATTGAAGACAAAAGCGACAGAAATGGCTAAACAGGAAAAAGGATCAGGGCGCAAACTAAAAGCATTAGTAAATGCTAAAGGTGATCCAGCAGGAGATTTAATCTGGTCCATAGTCAAACCTGTGCTTCTTTATTCCGCTGAGTTGTATGGAGAAATCGCTGACGATGTTCCATCTATCGATGAAGCGATGCGCTGGGGATTCGGATGGGAAATGGGACCATTCGAAATGTGGGATGCCATCGGGGTTCAAGCTTCCGTGAGCCGAATGAAGGAAGATGGTGAAAACATCCCTGCTTGGATAGAAGATATGCTTAATGAAGGTTTTGCTTCATTTTACAAATCTGAAAATGGAAACGTTTACTTTTATCACAATACCGATTATAAGCAGCAGGTATTCAATAAGAAAAATATCAATTTAAAAAGAGTGAAAGAAACTAAAAACGTGATCAAAAAGAATGCGGGAGCAAGCTTAATAGATATAGGAGACGATGTGGCCTGTCTGGAATTCCATTCCCAAAGTAATGCGATCGGGCTGGATATTATCCAAATGATTAACTTTTCGATAGATCACGTTGATCAGCACTACAAGGGGCTGGTCATAGGAAACCAAGGTAAAAACTTCTGTGTGGGTGCAAATCTTGGGATGATGCTTATGGAAGCTCAGGATTATAACTTTTTTGAAATTGAAATGGTAGTTAAAAACTTCCAGGATGCACTTATGAAAGTGAAGTACTCTGACAAACCAGTTGTTTCAGCACCGTTTGGAATGACGCTTGGTGGAGGTGCAGAAGTCTGTCTTCCATCTGATGCTGTGCAGGCATCGCCGGAAACTTATATGGGACTGGTAGAACCGGGAGTTGGACTGATTCCGGGAGGCGGAGGAAATAAAGAGCTTTACATGAAGCATCTTAGAAATATTCCTGAAGGGGTAGACTTTGATCTTCAAAAAGTAGCCAACAATGTTTTTGAGAAAATTGCGATGGCTAAGGTATCTACTTCGGCTGAAGAAGCTCGAGAAAATGGTTTTCTTGATCAGCTGGATGCTATTAGTTCAAATGGTGATCACTTGCTGTATGATGCTAAACAGAAGGTGATCGGTCTGGCTGATTCAGGTTACACAGCACCTAAAAGAACAAAAGTCCCAGTGGTTGGAGAACAAGGATATGCCACCATGCTGTTAGGTGCCAAATCACTATTGCTAAGTGGATATGCAAGTGAACATGACTTGAAAATCGCTGAAAAACTGGCATTCGTTCTTGCAGGGGGCCGGTTAAAAGAAGGTTCACTTGTAGATGAACAATACTTATTAGACCTGGAACGCGAAGCCTTTCTAAGTTTAATCGGAGAACCAAAATCACAAGCGCGGATGCAGCACATGCTGATGAAAGGAAAGCCGCTTCGTAACTAATTATTAAAGGGGGAAGAACCGTGAAGGAAGCAGTCATTGTTGCGGGAGCACGGACACCAGTGGGCCGCGCCAAAAAAGGAGCGTTTGCCCACACGCGTCCTGATGATCTTGCCGCACTAACCATAAAAGAAACATTAAAAAGAGCTGGTAACTACGAAGGAAGCATTGATGATGTCATTATTGGGTGTGCTATGCCTGAAGCAGAACAAGGTATGAATATGGCACGCAATATTGCTGGGCTCGCCGGGCTCCACCATAAGGTTCCGGCCATTACTATTAACCGCTATTGCTCTTCAGGACTTCAAAGTATTGCTTACGCCGCGGAGAAAATTATGCTCGGGCACAACGATACCGCCATCGCCGGTGGCGCAGAGTCTATGAGTTTAATTCCTATGGGCGGACATGTGATTAAGCCGAATATTGAATTGGTCAAGAATGCTCCAGAGTATTATATGTCGATGGGTCATACGGCAGAGGAAGTAGCAAGGCGTTTCGAAATATCAAGAGACGATCAAGACGCCTTTGCTGTACAAAGTCATGAACGTGCGGCCAAAGCGATTCAAGAAGGGAAATTCAATGATGAAATCGTGCCGGTAGAGGTAGAAGACAGGGTTCTAGGCGCTGATAATAAAGTGAAAGAAAGTAAAAAAATGGTGTCTATGGATGAAGGGGTGCGCCCTGGTACTACCAAGGAAGTCCTTGCTAAACTGAAGCCTGCCTTCTCGACAAAAGGATCAGTCACTGCTGGGAACTCATCGCAAATGAGTGATGGAGCAGCTTCTGTTCTCGTAATGGATCGTGAGAAAGCAGAAGCTGAAGGTTTAAAACCTTTAGTGAAATTCCGTTCCTTTGCAGTAGCAGGGGTTGAGCCCGAAATTATGGGGGTAGGGCCAATTGAAGCAGTACCCAAAGCACTGAAGATGGCAGGGCTGAGTATTCAGGATATTGGCTTATTCGAATTGAATGAAGCGTTTGCCTCACAATCCCTCCGTGTTATACGTGAACTTGGACTTGATGTAGATAAAGTGAATGTTAACGGGGGAGCAATAGCTTTAGGTCATCCATTGGGATGCACGGGTACAAAACTGACGTTAGGATTAATTCATGAGATGAAAAGACGCAATGAGCAGTTCGGTGTCGTAACGATGTGTATTGGCGGCGGTATGGGAGCAGCTGGAGTCTTTGAGTTACTATAAGAGGAGGAAGAACAAATGAGTGAATTAAAAGAGATGATTAAGGGCGGCGGATTCATGGTGGAGGATTTATCGGCTGAGGATGTTATCACGCCTGAAGATTTCACAGATGAGCATATGATGATTGCTAAAACAGCTGAAGATTTTGTGTTAGGTGAAGTCGTTCCAAAGATTGATAATCTGGAAAATCACGAATTTGAGCATTCTGTAAAATTGCTGAAGCAGGCGGGTGAGCTTGGATTACTTGGTGCAGATGTGCCGGAAGAGTACGGTGGTCTTCAATTAGATAAAATTAGTTCTTCTTTAATTACAGAGAAATTTTCTCGTGGTGGCGGATTTTCTGTTACTCATGGAGCACATGTAGGTATTGGTTCACTGCCTATTGTGTTTTTCGGTAATGAGGAACAAAAGCAAAAATATCTGCCTGTACTGGCTACAGGTGAAAAGATCGCAGCTTATGCTCTGACAGAACCGGGCTCAGGATCAGATGCCCTGGGAGCCAAAACGACTGCGAAACTTAACGAAGCAGGCACTCATTACGTCTTGAACGGCGAAAAACAATGGATTACAAACTCTGCATTTGCAGACGTATTTGTCGTTTATGCGAAGATAGATGGAGACAAATTCACAGCCTTTATCGTTGAAAGAGAGTATCCAGGTGTTTCAACAGGACCGGAAGAGAAGAAAATGGGAATTAAAAGTTCATCTACACGTACGCTCGTTCTTGAAGACGCCGAAGTTCCTGTTGAAAACGTTCTTGGAGAGATTGGACGCGGGCATGTCATTGCTTTTAACATCCTGAATGTAGGACGATACAAATTAGCAATTGGAGGAGTTGGGGGAGCGAAGCGGGCTGTAGAACTTTCCGTAAAGTATGCGAAAGAGCGCAAACAGTTTAAGACCCCAATTGCAAGCTTTCCACTTATTCAAGAAAAGATTGCTTCCGTGGCCTCAAATACCTATGCCAACGAAAGCGCAGTATATCGAACTGTAGGGTTGTTTGAACAGAGTATGGGCAAACTGTCTGAAGAAGAACTTAAAGATGGTGCAGCAGTGGCTAAAGTCATTGCTGAATACGCAATAGAATGTTCATTAAACAAGGTATTTGGAACAGAGTTACTGGATTTTGCTGTCGATGAAGCTGTTCAAATCCACGGTGGATACGGATTTATGGCAGAATACGAAGTTGAAAGATTGTATAGAGATTCCCGTATTAATCGTATATTTGAAGGAACAAACGAGATTAACCGGATGATCGTTCCGGGAACGCTTCTTAAAAAAGCGATGAAGGGTGAACTTCCATTGCTTCAAAAAGCGCAGGCTCTTCAGGAAGAAATTATGACGCTTATGCCAGAAGAACCAGGTATCGAACCTCTGGAGCAGGAGAAATATTTATTAAAGAACGCTAAGAAAATTGCTTTGCTTGCAGCTGGTTTAGCTGCCCAAAAATATGGTGAGAAAATTGAAAATGAGCAAGAGGTTCTTGTTAATATTGCCGATATTACAGGTGAAATATATAACATGGAGTCTGCTATTTTAAGAACGGATAAAGCTTTACAGAAAACCGGTGAAAGTAAAAACGAATTGAAGCTTCTTTATACGCAAGTTTACACGCAAGAAGCATTTAACCGAATCGAAGCCCATGCGAAGGAGACGTTGATCGCTGCTGAATCAGGTGATTCTCTCAGAATGATGCTTGGTGCACTGCGAAAGCTAACTCGACACACTCCAATTAATGTAATTGCTAAGAAACGAGAAATAGCATCAGCACTCATTCAAGCAGAAAAGTTTGTCGTATAAATTCATATTATCCCTGCTTTGATCGTCCAAAGCAGGGACTTTTTTTCTCTATGACATCAGGATGGTCATTAAATTCGGTTAACCGATGAAATAAATATCTTCATTATGGTAAAATATAATATATCAACTGTAAGGAGTGATAGTTATGCCGGTAACCTTTTATTGGTACCCCAAGTGCGGGACTTGCAAAAAAGCTCAACAATGGCTGGATGAACAAGGGATAAATTATACCTCCATACATATCGTGGAAGAACCCCCGACTACTGATGAACTGGTAAAACTAATCAGTAGAAGTGATCTTCCTGCTCGTAAGTTTTTTAATACGAGTGGTAAAAAGTATAGAGAATTGAATATGAAGGAAAAACTGAAGGATGCTACTCAGGAAGAAATGGTTGAATGGCTTGCTTCAGACGGCATGTTAATTAAAAGGCCTATTGTCACAGATGGAAACAAGGTCACTGTTGGTTTCAAACCTGAGAATTTTCAGGAAGTGTGGGGCAGTGAGCAGAACATTGGAAATAAAAGCAGCTAGCTTTTATGTTTGTAATTGTCATAAATCATATTTAATTTAGTGGAGGGATTTCAATGAGTGTACCAAAAGATCTGCGTTACTCTGAAGAACACGAATGGGTTAAAGAAGAAGGCGGAAAAGTCCGTATTGGAATTACAGACTTCGCACAATCTGAACTTGGGGATATTGTATTTGTAGAGCTCCCTGAAGTAGGTGACGAACTGGAAGCAGATGAGCCGTTTGGCAGTGTAGAGTCTGTGAAAACTGTCTCAGAATTGTATGCTCCCTTAAGCGGTAAAGTTGTTGAAGTGAATGAAGAGCTTGAAGACAGCCCTGAATTCGTAAATGAATCTCCGTATGATAAAGCATGGATGGTTATTGTGGAACCAGGCGATTCTTCTGAAATGGATGAATTAATGTCTTCCGATCAATATGAAGAAATGATTAATGAAGATTAAAGTTCAGCATTTACCATGAGCAATTGTACAGGCAGGGCTACATATAATCCTTGTCTGACATGATCGTGTACCATATTAATCATGTTCAGACCATGCCCCTTTGGCATGGTCTGTTTCTATATAGTGGGTGATAGAAAATGGATGGAGAAAGAATCGTAATTGTAGAGGGAATAACGGATAAGCGCAAAATTAAGAAAATCCTTGCGGAGGACATAGAAATCATTTGTACTCATGGAACACTTGGGATCGAACGTATGGAGGAAATGATCTATGATTACAATCTCGACGAGCGCAGGGTGTATATTCTTGTGGATGAAGACGACTCCGGTTATAAGTTAAGAAAACAACTTTCAGCAGAACTGCCCCATGCCATACACATTTATATTGATAAAGCATTTCGGGAAGTGGCCGCCACTCCTGAGCCCGAGTTAGCAAGAGCCTTATTAAATAGACACTTTAACGTAAAGTCCATTTATCTCATTTAGGAGGATCATAGTGCAGGAAATAGATAACAAGACAGCAGGCCATGAGTTAGAAGAACAAAACATTGGATTAACATTCATCCATACTCCTTTTTGTGGAACCTGCCACCTGGCCAGAAAGATGCTTACGACTATTGAGGTCACATATAACAGGGAGTTATTTAATGAGTGCAACGCTTCATTGCATCCTGACCTAATGAAAACGTATCAAATTAAAAGCGTCCCCTGTCTCCTGGTAACCCACCATGGAGAAACAGTAGAGAAGATTTATGCATTTCATTCAGTTCCTTTTATGTACGATAAGCTCTCTGAATATGTAAAAAAATAAATGAATTACCCGCTAAATGACGAACGATTCTTCGTTATTTAAGAAGGGAAGGCTCCTCCTTATCAAGAATTTATTTAACAAATAAAGGAGGAGTTAACTATGATGGAATTCATTCAAGATTGGGTAAAACAAGTGAATCAGAGAACGGATCTTTTGCCTGCTTGGCGCGAGCGCACGCTTAACGTTATGCTTCTGGTTGGCAGTCTTAAAGTTTCCATGTTTATAGACCAGTCAGGCGTACATCTGAAAACAGATCATCAGGATAATGCGCATCATGACATTCGGCTGCAATCTTCCAGTAGGATTATGAAAACTTTATTTGCCGGAGAACAAAAGTTGACTTCTCTTCCCCAAACCACAGTTAAAGTTCAAGGGGCGTACCGGAATATATTATTTATAGAATCACTTCTATTATTGGCTAAATAAGTTCACCAAGAGATTCTACTATGGATAAGAAATCTGCCTTATCCCCGAATTGTGAATGAATAAAACCATCCTGGTTAATTATAACGGTGGTAGGTACCCCGTCGCTATTATACGAATCGTAGGTTGCTCGTCCTTGGTCTTTGAGAGCCGGCTGAGATAAAAACTTTTCCGCATATTCTTCTGCCTCAGCTTCGCTTCGTTCACGCCCTGCTACATTTATAGTTATCATTTTTATTTTCTCATGATCCATTGTTTTATAAAGCTGTTCTTTTTTAGGTAAGTCTTTCCCGCTATCAGGGCACCAGGAGGTCCAAAAAGTAAGTACAATGACCTTTCCCAGATCTTCGTTAGTATTATAAGTTCCTTCCTTATTTATATACGGAAGTTCGAAACTTGGTGCATTCCTCAACGCAACCACTCCTTATTTGTTGACTTAATTTATAGGCCCATGCTAACATAATCATTAATTTAATAGCGACATCTTTACTTATCCAGAGAGGCGGAGGGACTGGCCCGTTGATGCCCGGCAACCGGTTCATGCAGATGAACACGGTGCTAATTCCTGCAGAGTATTTTACTTTGGTAGATGAGAAGAGCGTTATAAGCGAACTCTTCTAAATAGGGAAGAGTTTTTATTTTGTCGAATTTACATGAATATTATCAAGTTGACACGAAATTCTAACAATGCTAGAATCCTGTTTATAGTACGTACATGTATTAAAGTGATAATAAATTAATATAACGAAATCTCTTATCCAGAGAGGCGGAGGGACTGGCCCATTGATGCCCGGCAACCGGCAAGCTTAGACTTGGCAAGGTGCCAATTCCTGCAAGGTAATTCCTTGTGAAGATGAGAGAACAGATAAAGATTGTTACGATAACCTTTCTGTTCTCAAGCAGAGAGGTTTTTTTAATGGAGGGAAGACGACATGATTTCAATTAAAGGCTTATCCAAAGTCTTTCGCACAAAACACCAGGACGTCCGTGCCGTCGACGACCTTAGTCTACAGATAAAAAAGGGAGAGATTTACGGGGTCATTGGTTATAGCGGTGCTGGTAAAAGTACGTTTATTAGGTTGCTAAACCGACTGGAAGACCCAACCGACGGCAAGGTCACCATCGATGATCAAGAATTAACTTCCTTAAACAAAGGGAAGCTGCGGGAGGCACGTCAGGAGATTGGTATGATTTTTCAGCATTTTAATCTCTTGTGGTCTCGAACCGTTCACGATAATATCGCTTTTCCACTTGAAATAGCTGGAGTACCTAAAAGCGAAAGAACCAAACGGGTTAATGAATTGGTAGACCTGGTTGGCCTTAGTGGACGAGGTAATTCCTACCCGTCTCAGTTAAGCGGCGGACAGAAACAAAGAGTAGGAATCGCTCGTGCGTTAGCAAATAAACCGAAAGTTCTTCTTTGTGATGAAGCGACATCAGCTCTTGATCCAGAGACAACGGACTCCATTCTTGATCTATTAGTAGATATTAACGAGAAGCTTGGACTGACAATTGTACTCATCACTCATGAAATGCATGTAATCCGTAAGATCTGCCATCAGGTAGCCGTTATGGAACAAGGTAAAATTGTGGAACAGGGAGACGTGCTTGATGTTTTCCTTTATCCGAAAGAGCAGGTTACCAAAAAGTTTGTCGATCAGGTAATGGGAGACCCTGAACGCGAACATTCCCTTCAACTCATTAAGGATACCTATAAAACTGGGGAAATTCTTCGTCTTCACTTCGTAGGTGAGAGCACTAATCAGGCTTTAATTAGTGAAGTGTCCAGAAAGTTTGTGGTAGATGTAAACATATTACACGGAAAGATCACCCAAACCCAAAAGGGTGCGTACGGAACAATGTTTGTTCAATTCCTCGGCGATAAAGAAGAAATTACGCGTGCGATTGAATATATTCAATCCACCTCTGTAGAAGTGGAGGTGAGTCCAGATGATTAATCAATTTTTCCCCAACGTCACTATGGAGGATCTGGTAACAGCTACTAATGAAACACTTTACATGACACTTATTTCTGTAGCCGGGACGTTTATTTTAGGTTTACTGTTAGGTTTGCTTTTATATTTGTCAGGTCCTGGAGGTCTTTGGCAGAACAAGATATTAAACTGGATAACTGCTTCAGTCGTCAATATATTCAGGGCGATACCTTTTATCATTTTAATTCTGTTATTATTCCCATTTACTGATTTTCTGATTGGCACAATTCGAGGTCCTAAAGCGGCACTTCCTGCGTTAATTATAGGTGGCGCACCATTCTATGCACGGCTTGTCGAGATTGCCTTAAAAGAAGTAGATAAAGGTGTCATTGAAGCAGCTAAATCGATGGGTTCTAAATCTTCTACTTTGATTTTTAAAGTGCTGCTTCCGGAGTCAATGCCAGCACTGATTTCTGGGATCACTGTTACAGCTATAGCATTAATTGGCTACACTGCGGTGGCGGGAGCAATCGGTGCAGGTGGATTAGGTGACTTTGCTTATTTCTATGGCTTTCAGCGCAGCGACTTTGATGTTGTTTTCATTTGCACGATTCTTATCGTGATTATTGTTTTTATTTTCCAATTTATCGGGGACTTTGTTTCGAGAAAATTGGATAAAAGATAAAATTTCTAAATTATACTAAAAGGGAGAGAGTATTCATGAAAAAAATAACACTCGGTATTTTTACTTTATTATTAATTATCCTTTTATCAGCATGCGGTTCATCAGATGAAGGAAACTCAGGTTCGGAAGATAGCAGCGGCGACGGCAGTTCTGAAGAAGGAACTACTGAAATAGCTGTAGGAGCCACAAGTGTTCCACACGCAGAAGTACTTCAAGAAGCTAAACCATTGCTAGAAGAGAAAGGAATTAACCTTACCATTGAAGAATATCAGGACTACGTGCTTCCTAATCAGGACTTAGCAGAGGGAAGAATTGATGCAAACTACTTCCAGCACATCCCTTATTTAGAAACACAAATGCAGGAAAATGATTATGACTTTGTAAATCTTGGCGGTATTCATATTGAACCTATGGGTATTTACTCTCAAAATATTTCAAGTGTTGATGAAGTTCCGGAAGGCACTACCCTGGTGATGAGCCGTTCAGTAGCTGACCATGGAAGAATCCTTTCGCTTCTTGAACGCGAAGGCCTGGTAAAATTAGATGAAAGCGTAGATAAGGTAGATGCTACAGTAGACGATATTGTTGAAAACCCGAAAAATCTTCAATTTGACTCCGGAGTAGATGCAGCGACATTACCTGAGATCTACAAACGAGAAGAAGATGCTCTAGTAGCGATTAATACAAACTACGCTATTGAAGCTGACTTGAACCCAAGTGAAGATTCATTGATCCTTGAAGGCTCTGAATCCCCTTATGTAAATGTGATCGCAGCCCAGAGTAAAGATGAAGACTCTGAAGCACTGCAAACATTGGTAGAAGTATTACGTTCAGAAGAAATTCAAACGTTCATGAAGGAAGAATATAATGGAGCTGTAGTGCCTGTAGATGGCAGCTCTGAATAACGGATAAGATAAGTGGCTGCGGTTTATACTAACTGCAGTCACTTATTTTTATTGGGAGGTTAGAATGCGATGCAAGAACAACAAATGAATTGGACACAGACTTATTTGCATGATTATAAAGAAGGTATGGGTGATTTTACTGAGAAAATGCCAGAAGTCGCTCATCAATTCAGTGAATTTACAGAAGCGTGTTTCAAAGAAGGCGAGCTTTCTAAAAAGCAGAAACAATTGATGGCACTTGGAATAAGTATAGTAGCTCAAGATGAATATTGTATGATTTATCACACAAAAGGTTGTGTCGATCAGGGTGCAACAGAAAAGGAAATCCTGGAGGCCTGCGGTGTAGCAGCTGCCTTTGGCGGAGGCGCAGCTTTGAGTCAAGCTGTAACGTTGGTTCAGGATGCGTATATGGATTTAAATTCCAGTGTTAATTAGTTTGAATAGTTAGAAAATTAAAGGAAAACTGATGTATTCATATGTACTGGCCGAATCAAGCGCTTTCATCGAAATGAATCAAGTAGAATCAGATATTTCAGGGTTTATACCTGTTTGTGCAGGGGTAAAGATCTATGGTACTCTGAATTGTGTAAATAATCTGAAAGGGTTGATTCGTTATTAGTGACCAACTGAATTTAAATTACACTGCTGAAATGGAAAAAGCCATGCATCAGGCTCATAATCTGAGTTATGCCGAGTACAGCAGCAAGTTGGATACACGTTTGAAAGTAGAAGAAAAACGCCAGAAAGAATTTGAACAGGGCCAGAAGATGTTTGCTCAACTAGATCGTCAATTGCATAGATAACTTAAGCAAGGAATCAGGTGATCTTTAGTCACCTGATTTTTTCGTGTTATAATAATGTAGAAACAAAAAAATTTCACTCATAAATTGTTGAAAAATCGGCTCATTTCCACTGGAAGGAAAAAGTTGATATCACTTTCTAAATGATATAAGATTATAATGAGAATAAATTGAGAATGGTTCTACTATCTACAATAAATAAACCCATTCCATTACTATAGATACTGGAGGTATTAATTATGGCAGGATCAACTTTAGAAATTAAAGATCTTCACGTGGAAATCGAAGGTCTAGAAATACTTAAAGGTGTAAATCTTACAATTAACGGTGGTGAATTCCACGCAGTTATGGGACCAAACGGAACAGGTAAATCTACTCTAGCCTCCGCTATTATGGGACACCCTAAATATGAAGTAACTCAAGGTGAAATCTTATTAGACGGTGAAAACGTCCTTGAAATGGAAGTGGATGAGCGTGCACAGGCAGGACTTTTCCTTGCTATGCAGTATCCTAGTGAAATCAGCGGTGTAACTAATTCCGATTTCCTGCGTTCTTCTATTAATGCTCAGCGTGAGGAAGGCGACGAAATTTCTCTTATGAAGTTCATTAAAGACATGGACTCTAAGATGGAAACTTTGGATATGGATAAGAACATGGCTCAGCGTTATCTGAACGAAGGATTCTCAGGTGGCGAGAAAAAACGTAACGAAATCCTTCAGTTAATGATGATTCAGCCAGCTATTGCGATTCTTGATGAAATCGATTCTGGTCTCGACATCGACGCTCTTAAGGTTGTAGCTAAGGGGATCAATGAAATGCGTAACGATGCATTTGGCTGCTTAATCATTACTCACTATCAGCGTCTTCTAAACTACATTACTCCTGATAAAGTACACGTAATGATGCAAGGCCGCGTAGTTAAATCCGGCGGTCCTGAGCTTTCCCAACGTCTTGAAGAAGAAGGTTACGACTGGATTAAGCAAGAATTGGGAATCGAAGACGAAACAATCGGTCAAAAAGCGTAACTAAGATAGGAGGGTTAACATGACAGTAGACGTCTCACTACCATACGACAAAGAGTATGTAACACAATTTTCCAATGGTTTACAAGAGCCAGAATGGATGAGAAACCTTCGATTGGATGCCTTGGAAAAATCAGAATCACTTCAACTTCCTAAGCCTGATAAGACGAATATTAGCAAGTGGAATTTCACGGAGTTCAAACACAATGTTCAAGGTGAAGTTATCGATTCGCTTGAAGATTTACCGGCTGAAATTCAAGACTTTTTAGATAAAGAGAAAGAACAGCAAAACCTGGTTATTCAAAGAAACCATACGGTAGCCTATGCCACAATTGATCAGGAATTAAAAGATCAAGGTGTGATATTTACCGATATGGCTTCTGCTGTCAGAGATCATAGTGATCTAGTACAGAAATATTACATGAATGATGCTGTACACGTGGACGAACATCGTCTTACAGCCCTTCATGCCGCTTTAATGAATGGCGGAATCTTCCTTTATGTACCTAAAAATGTACAAATTGAAGAACCTATTCAAGCTATTTTCTGGCAGGAGGATCCAGAAGCTTCTCTAATTAACCACATTCTCGTGGTAGCAGAAGAGAATAGCTCTGTAACGTATGTGGAGAATTATATCTCTCATAATAAAGAAGAAAAAACTTCAGCAAATAATGTTACTGAAGTAATTGCTAAAGACGGTGCTAAGGTTTCCTTTGGTGCTGTTGATAACTTTGATTCTGGAACAACGGTTTATACGAACCGTCGCGGTGTTGCTTATCGTGATGCTGTGATTGAGTGGGCTCTAGGACAAATGAATGAAGGCGATACAGTATCTGAAAATATCACTCATTTAATTGGTGATAATTCTCATTCAAATGCGAAAACAGTAGCTATTGGCCGCGGAAAACAAAAGCAGAACTTTACTGCGAATATTACTCACTTCGGTCAAGGCTCAGATGGATATATCCTTCAGCATGGTGTAATGAAGGACAAAGCTTCTGCCATCTTTAATGGCATTGGTAAAATTGAGCATGGAGCTTCCAAATCTAATGCTGAACAAGAATCTCGTGTACTCATGCTTAGTAAAGACGCACGAGGCGATGCTAACCCGATTCTTCTTATAGATGAGGATGACGTAACAGCTGGTCACGCTGCTTCGGTAGGCCGGGTCGATCCTGTCCAGCTTTACTATCTAATGAGCCGCGGTATTTCCAAGTTTGAAGCAGAACGTCTCATTATTCACGGATTCCTTGCGCCCGTTGTTAAACAGCTTCCTGTGGAAGCCGTTAAACGTCAACTGACGCAGGTAATTGAAAGGAAAGTATATTAATGGATATCAATGCGGTACGCAATGAATTCCCGATTCTTCATCAGGAAGTAAATGGCCATCCGCTTGTGTATCTGGATTCATCCGCAACATCTCAAAAGCCGATTAAGGTCATTGAAAAACTTGATGAATACTATCGCGGATATAACTCAAATGTTCATAGAGGCGTTCACACGCTGGGGACACGGGCAACGGATGAGTATGAAGGTGCCCGTGAAAAAGTGAGAAGGTTTATTAACGCCTCAAGCACACAGGAAGTGATCTTTACTCGCGGAACAACGACAGCCATTAATACCGTGGCGTCGAGTTATGGAAGAGCTAACCTAAAAGAGGGTGATGAGATTGTCATCACCCCAATGGAACACCATAGTAATATCATTCCATGGCAGCAAGTGGCTAAAGAAACAGGGGCTGTTTTAAAATATATGCCTCTTCAGGCTAATGGAACGATTAACTTGGAAGATGCACGGGAAACTATTACTAAGAACACCAAAATTGTGGCTACTATGCATGTTTCCAACGTTCTTGGAACGATTAATCCAATAAAAGAGCTAGCATCCATCGCTCATGAAAATGATGCGGTTATGTTAGTAGACGGTGCCCAGAGTGCTCCTCACATGAAAATTGATGTTCAAGATCTGGATGCCGATTTTTATGCATTTTCCGGCCACAAAATGTGTGGACCAACTGGAATTGGAGTTCTTTACGGTAAAAAAGCGCTTCTTAAAGATATGGAACCGGCTGAGTTCGGCGGAGAAATGATTGATTTCGTAAATTGGTACGATTCTACGTGGAAAGACCTGCCTTGGAAATTTGAAGCAGGCACTCCCATTATTGCTGGAGCGGTTGGTTTAGGAGCCGCTATAGACTTTTTAAATGAAGTCGGGCTGGACGAAATCAAAAAACATGAACAAAAACTGGCTGCTTATGCGCAAGATAGAATGCAGCAAGTGGAAGGAATGACGATTTACGGACCAAAAGAACGCGCAGGTCTTGTTACGTTTAACCTATCCGATGTTCACCCTCACGATTTAGCGACCGTTTTGGACGCTGAGGGAATTGCTGTACGTGCGGGTCATCACTGCGCTCAGCCTTTAATGAGATGGCTTGAAGTGTCAGCAACTGCGCGCGCCAGCTTTTATCTGTACAATACAGAAGAAGAAATTGATAAACTTGTTGAAGGATTACAAACAACAAAGGAGTATTTTGGCGATGTCTTTTAACAATTTAGATACACTTTATCGCCAGGTCATTATGGATCACTATAAAAACCCCCGTAATCGAGGGGCGATTGAAGGAGATCATATGACAGTGGATATGAATAATCCGACCTGTGGTGATCGTATCCAACTTCAATTGCAAGTAGAGGATAATCTGGTTAAAGATGCCAAGTTTGATGGAGAAGGCTGCTCCATCAGCATGTCCTCTGCTTCCATGATGACTCAGGCAATCAAAGGAAAACCCGTAGAAAAAGCGCTTAAGATGTCTGAACTCTTTTCAGAGCTCATGCAAGGAAATGATGTAGACACTGACGAGCTTGACCTTGGAGATATAGAAGCACTACAGGGAGTTTCTAAATTCCCAGCACGTATCAAATGCGCCACACTAGCCTGGAAGGCTATGGAGAAAGGCGTAGATGAAGAAAAGCAGGATTAAGCTTTTGTCAATACCAAAAGGAGGTATATAATCATGGCTAAAGAAGCACCAGAAGTTGGAGAGTATCAATATGGATTCCATGAAAAAGATATTTCTATTTTCCGTACCCAAAAAGGTTTAACGAAGGAAGTCGTGGAACAAATCTCCAATTATAAAGAAGAGCCTCAGTGGATGCTTGATTTCCGTCTGAAAGCTTTAGAACAGTTTTATAAAATGCCTATGCCGCAATGGGGCGGAGACTTATCAGAATTGAACTTCGATGATATCACTTATTACGTGAAACCTTCCGAACGTTCTGAACGTTCCTGGGATGAAGTTCCTGAAGAAATTAAAAATACGTTTGATCGTTTGGGTATTCCAGAAGCTGAGCAGAAATATCTTGCAGGTGTATCCGCTCAGTATGAATCAGAAGTGGTTTATCATAACATGGAAAAAGATCTTGAAGACCTGGGTGTTGTATTTAAAGATACGGACTCAGCTCTTAAAGAGAACGAAGATCTTTTCAGAGAATATTTCGGTAAAGTGATTCCACCATCTGATAATAAGTTCTCTGCACTAAACTCTGCGGTTTGGTCTGGCGGATCATTCATTTATGTTCCTAAAGATACAAAAGTAGAGACGCCGCTGCAGGCTTATTTCCGGATTAACTCAGAAAACATGGGTCAGTTCGAAAGGACATTGATTATCGCAGATGAAGGTTCTTCTGTGCACTATGTAGAGGGATGTACAGCACCTACCTATTCATCCAGCTCACTTCACAGTGCGGTTGTAGAAATCTTTGTTAAAGATAATGCTTACTGCCGTTATACTACGATTCAAAACTGGGCGAACAACGTTTATAATCTAGTTACAAAACGTGCAGTAGCTGAGTCGAATGCAACCATGGAATGGGTAGATGGAAACCTTGGTTCTAAACTAACCATGAAATATCCATCTGTTATCCTTAAAGGTGAAGGTGCACGCGGAATGACTCTTTCCATTGCCCTTGCCGGTAAAGGACAGCATCAGGATGCAGGCGCGAAAATGCACCATCTTGCCCCTAATACGTCTTCTACGATCGTTTCGAAATCAATTTCGAAGCATGGAGGTAAAGTTACGTATCGCGGGATTGTCCAATTTGGTCGTAAAGCCGAAGGTGCACGTTCGAACGTAGAATGTGACACGTTAATTATGGATAACCAATCTACTTCAGATACCATTCCTTATAATGAGATCATGAATGAAAATATCTCTTTGGAACACGAAGCCAAAGTTTCTAAAGTATCTGAAGAACAACTATTCTATCTTATGAGCCGCGGTATTTCAGAAGAAGAAGCAACTGAAATGATCGTAATGGGCTTCATTGAACCATTCACGAAAGAACTTCCAATGGAATATGCCGTAGAAATGAACCGTCTAATTAAATTCGAAATGGAAGGTTCAATCGGTTAATTCAATTTAATTACTACACTTAAAGTACAGGTGGTTCATCCACCTGTACTTTTTTATGTACTATAATCATGCTACGTCATCAGGAGTGTATTTTTAATTCTTAACATAGGCTGGATGTTTTAAGAATAGAAAACATGATACTATAATATTATCTATAGAGATAAAGGATGTTTTAAAATGGTCATCCTCATGTTTATGATCGGTTTAGTGACAGCATTAGTTGGAAGCATCGCTGGATTAGGCGGCGGTGTTATTTTAGTACCTGTATTACTATTTTTAGGAGATCAGCTAAGTACTTTCGACTGGGTAAGTCCACAGTCAATTGTTGGAATTTCGCTGGTGGTTATGATATTTACTGGAATGTCCTCTGCGCTTTCTTATTTGAAGCATGACCGCGTAGATAAAAAAATCGGATATGTTTTTCTAATAGGAAGTGTGCCTGGGGGAATTATAGGCTCTTGGTTAAATCAATTTTTTAAAACGGATATGTTTTCTTTATTGTTCGGCTGTATTATGATTGTAGTTTCTTTGCTGTTTTTTATACCGAGGAAAACTTCAGGTACCTACTTGTTCAATAAAGGTCTCAAAAGAGAGAAGGTTATTAAAGGAACAACTTATAAGTATCAGATGCCGATTGTTTTCGGTCTTATTCTATCCCTTGGGGTGGGAATGCTGTCGGGGTTGCTTGGCATTGGCGGAGGCTCTCTAATGGTTCCTGCGATGATTTTATTATTCAATATACCCGCCCACATTGCAACGGCTACGTCTATGTTCATGATCTTCTTTGCGAGCATCTCAAGCTCTGCTACCCATATCCTTCTAGGTCACGTCGAATGGGCTTATACACTCTACTTTATTCCAGGGGCATACTTAGGGGGGACGCTCGGGGCTCGTGTTAACCGGCATCTAAAAGGACAAGCTGTTGAATGGTTTTTAAGGGTATTGTTGATCTTAATCGGTATCCGTTTAATATGGCAAGGAATTGGATAAGGAGACTGATGATGAAGGAAAAATTATTTTTTTATTACACAAGTGATTTACATAGTCATTTTGAGAATTGGCCCCAAATCGTCGGCTACTTTAAAAGGAAGAAAGATCAGCACAACCGGAAAGGCGAAAATTTCTGGTTAATGGACAACGGAGACCATGTGGATCGATTTCATCCGATAGCGGAAGGGTTAATGGGAAAAGGTAACGTGGAACTTTTGAATCAAGCTGGCTATCATCTGGCGAATTTAGGAAATAACGAAGGAATCACTCTTTCAAGTGAGGATCTTTATACCCTTTATGATAAGGCGAATTTTGAAGTGATCTGTGCGAATCTCCGTTACGGTGAAGGAAATCAGCCTAAATGGCTGAAGTCACACGAAATTCTAACTTCCAATAAGGGAACAAAGGTTGGGCTGATTGGCTTGACAGCCCCGTTTAAAACGTTCTATAAACAGCTTGGCTGGGAAGTTGAATCTCCTTATGATGCATTGGATGAATTGTTAAATGAGGTCCGTGAACAATCGGATATTGTGATCCTTCTTTCTCATTTAGGTATTAATGATGATGAAGAAATTGCACGCCGATATGAAGGGATAGATGTCATTATTGGCGGCCATACTCACCACTTATTCCAAAATGGTGAATACACGGAGGATTCGCTTTTAACAGCTGCCGGTAAACATGGCACTCATCTGGGAGAAATTCTATTAGAGTGGGATACCGAACAAAAAAAATTAATGAAAAAGGAAGCATATGCGATTCCCACTGAGAATTTACGGAAAGATGAGAAAGTCACACAGGATGTACAAGAAATGAGGGAAAGAGCCATCGACCGTTTACAAACTCCTATAACAAGGTTAACGAAGCCCTTATATATAGGCTGGTTCCAAGAGACTTCTTTGATGTCCAGACTTACCCTCGAACTGCAGAAATGGACAAATTCAGACGTGGCGATGCTGAATGCGGGTATTTTATTAGATCATTTAGGAGAAGGGGAAGTGACTTATCAAGATGTGCACCGGATCTGTCCTCACCCCATGAACCCCTGTAAAGTAGAACTAAAAGGGGATGAACTACTTGAAGTTATCCGGGTAGCTCATACAAGAAAGTTAACTGAAATCCGCTTGAAAGGATTTGGCTTTCGTGGAGAAGTAATTGGAAAAATGGTCTTTGCCGGCGTGGAAATAGAAACCAAGGAGTCGCAAGATGGCGAAGAACGCGTCGTAAGAGTTACGAAAAACGGCGCTCCTATCGATCAGGAGAAGTCCTATTCTCTCTCAACCGCTGATACATTTACATTTGGCAGGCTGTTTCCTGAAATTGCTTATGCACCCAATAAGGCTTATTATATGCCTGAGTTACTCCGGGATTTACTATCGGAAGCTCTTAAAACATATGAATAATATGCGGCACACTTTATAGACTGCCAAGAAACAAAGTTATCATTATTTCTATGCCTAAACCTCTTCTGGACTACATATAGTTAGTTCAGGAGGGGTTGTTTTAATGGGGAAAACTAAAGTTACAAATGGACCCTCAATTGGGAAAAGAATCGTTTTGACTTTTCTGTTCTTTTTACTATTCACCGCTTTAAGTCTCTGGCTAATCAACAGGGGAATCACTCCGGCACTCATTGGTATAGCTGAAACAAAAACCCAGCAACTAGCAAGGGACGCAATAAATGAAGCCGTCAATAAACAAATAGCTGAGGATCTACAATTTAATGATTTAGTAAAAATGGAAAAAGATGATAAGGGAAATATCGTTTATATGGGCTGGAATTCCGTGGTAGTGAACAGGGTACTGAGAAATACTACGTACCGTGTCCAAAACTTTCTAAAAAGGATGGAACTAAACGAATTACCAATGGAAGATACATCACTTGAGCCTGACATTGATCCTAATATGACCCAGGAGGAACTAGGTGAACAACCCGCAACATTAATAGAGATCCCTGTCGGACAGGCGACGAATAACTCGCTTCTTGCTAACCTGGGTCCAAAAGTACCGGTTCAATTACGAGTGATTGGTGATGTACAGTCAAACTTCCAAAGTGAAATTACAGAGTACGGCATTAATGCAGCATTATTCCAATTATCAATTCATATTGAAGTGAACGTAAGGATCGTGATTCCTTTCTCCACTGAAACGACCACCGTAGCGACGGATATTCCTATCGATACAGCTACTATTCTAGGAGAGGTTCCTGACTTCTATGGCGGGGAGGGTGAAGCTCCAGACAAATCACCATCTTTTTCCTTTCCGATGGATGCCTTGCAATAATGTAACTATACTGATAGAATTGCATGGAAATAAATATGCGTGACCTTATCAGATCGGTGAGGTAGAGGTGCAGACGTCATTAGTAATCAATGGGAGCCAGGCAAGCTAGGATCATTGATGAAAGGGATGAGTTTCTGCCGAAGTGTACGATAGTGTTGTCAGACTATCCTATGCTGGTGTATATCTGAAGAAGAGACACACTGTCATGCATGCTCTTTTGGGTGCATGGGGCGCTACTGATCGAAATGGAGGATAATCAAGTTGCTACAGGCAATGATAGGTTATTTTCTACTATCATTGTCTTTTTTTATTCCTCATTTTTATAGGCAGTAGCCTTCCTACTCCCGTTTACATCAAAAGATTTACGGAGGGAATATCATGGAAGGAACGATTTATTCATTAATTCCGGCAGTATTAATGCTGGTCCTTGTCTTGGTAACAAGAAGAGTGATTCTATCACTAGGTATAGGGATTATTATCGGAGCATTTATGCTTACGGGAATTGATCTCAAAGATGGTCTTGCCTTAATATGGTCATTATTTTCGACTATTTTCGTGAGTGAAGGAGCTCTAAATTCTGGGAACCTTTACCTGTTATCATTCTTATTTTTATTAGGGATCACTACAGCCTTTATGACAGCCTCGGGGGGAAGTAAGGCCTTCGGAAAATGGGCTGTGGAGAAAATCCGCACACGAAAAGGGGCGAAACTGCTTCCGGCTGTGTTGGGTATTATCATTTTTATTGATGATTATTTTAACGCGTTAGCTGTTGGTCAGGTGGCGAGACCTGTAACAGACCGTTACAAAATATCGAGGGCAAAGCTTGCCTATTATATTGATTCTACATCTGCCCCCATTACCGTTATTTCTCCGATATCGAGCTGGGGGGCTTATATCATTGGCACGATTGGAAGTATTTTAGCAGCAAATGAAATTTCTAATTATCAGGCATTGGAAGCATTTATCCTTATGATTCCTGCCAATTATTATGTGTTCGCTGCGCTGCTTCTAGTCTTTCTCACCATCTTCTTGAAGCTCGACATAGGAGCAATGCGGACGCATGAGAAGAGAGCTTTAGATACTGGTCAGCTAACTAACCCCGAAGGAGATGTGCCAGGAGATTTAAATGACGAGTTTAAGCAGCATAACAATGGCAAAATTGCTCATCTAATTCTGCCAATTGGAGCGCTTGTGGCGGGGACAGTAGCATCTATGGTTTTCACAGGTATTCGAAATACGGAGGGTGCCGTAGATCTGCTTGCGATATTCGCAAACACCAATGTGAATATTTCCTTGTTTATCGGAGGACTTGCAGCCGTTGTTACAGCAGGCGTTTTATATGCAGGACAGGCTGGACCAAAGTCGGGAGCACCGGTTGTATTCTGGGAAGGAATTAAAGCCATGCTGCCCGCCATATATATTTTAGTTTTTGCCTGGATGATTGGAGATATTATCAGTCAGCTGCAAACAGGTGAATATCTAGCCCAGCAGTTCCGCCAGGCGGATATTAATGTTGCTTATCTTCCCTTGCTTATTTTTATCATTTCCGGATTCATGGCACTTTCCACGGGTACTTCCTGGGGAACCTTTGGTATCATGCTTCCGATAGCAGGGGAGATAGCGGCTGTGACGGAGCCGGCCATGATTCTGCCTGCTCTATCAGCTGTACTGGCTGGTTCTGTATTTGGAGACCATTGTTCGCCTATTTCAGATACAACAATATTATCCTCAACAGGTGCAGGTGCAAACCATATCGACCACGTACTCACCCAGCTTCCTTATGCAGGTATAGCTGCTGTAGCGGCCTCGATTGGATATATTCTTCTTGGCTTAACAGGTCAAGTGTGGATTCCATTGTTAGCAACCCTGGTTGTTGTGGTGCTTGTAGGTATATTGATTCATTTCATAACATCATCAGTTGAGAAGAAATAAATGTTATAATTACCCTAAGGATGGAGACTTTTCAAAGTCTCTATCCTTTTTTTGTTATTTTTGTTAAATTCTAAATATTTTAAAATAACTTTGACAACCCCTGAACGGATGGTTATAATTTAAGCAGAAATAATCAGAAAAAAATAAAAATTTTGAAACATCCTCTCATTGCTGATTTAGAGTTAAATGAGGGGTTATATAAATAAAAGGGGGCCTTTCACATGGAAAATCGTGCACAATGGGGGACGCGAGTTGGTTTCCTGCTAGCTGCAATGGGGTCAGCTATCGGGCTTGGTAACATCTGGCGTTTTCCTGCCACTGCTTATGACAGCGGCGGAGGAGCATTTATCGTACCTTATCTATTTGCTTTACTTACTGCAGGCATTCCGCTTTTAATCATGGAATATACCATCGGTCACAAATACCGTGGGTCTGCACCAAAGTCTTTCGGGAGAATTAAAAAGGGCTTTGAATGGATGGGATGGTGGCAAGTTGCCATATCCTTTGTTATTTCTACTTACTATGCTGTTATTATTGCCTGGGCAATTATGTATGCTTTTTATTCTTTCAACTTAACTTGGGGCGATGATCCAACTGCATTTTTCGTAGGAGATTTTCTGGAGCTTGCCGATGCAGGGGCGATTGGAGGACTTGTTCCGAAAGTACTGCTGCCTTTGCTTGCCGTTTGGGTTATCACTTTAGGGTTTTTAGCACGAGGAGTTAAAAAAGGAATTGAAGTAGCTAATAAAATCTTCATTCCATTACTTGTCGTCTTATTCTTAATTATAGTCGTCAGAGCAGTGACACTTGAAGGAGCAGCTGATGGTCTATCAGCATTCTTTACGCCGGAATGGAGCCGGATTGCAGATCCTAACGTATGGGTGGCAGCCTACGGACAAATCTTCTTCAGTTTATCAATTGCTTTTGCCATCATGGTAACGTATTCTTCTTATCTGCCGAAGAAGTCAGACATTACGAACAATGCTTTTATAACCGGGTTTGCTAACTCATCATTTGAAATCTTAGCTGGTATTGGTGTGTTTGCAGCCGTTGGATTTATGGCATTCCAATATGATACATCTGTAGGTCAACTGGCTGCGGAACGTGGAGTAGGGGGGATTGGACTGGCCTTTATGGTATTCCCTGAAATTGTCAGCCAGATTCCGGGAATCCCTGGGTTGTTTGGATTCTTATTCTTTGCTTCCCTTGTTCTTGCCGGACTCTCTTCCTTAATTTCCATTACGGAAACATATGTAGCGGCTGTATCGGAGAAGTTTAATGTCTCCCGTATTAAAGCTGTACTATTAGGAGGCGGTTTGGCAGCAGTTATTTCCCTTCTTTATGCTACAAGAGGCGGGCTAAGCATTCTGGATACAGTCGACCATTTCATCAATACGTTTGGAGTGGCATTATCGGGACTCGTAGAAATTGTAGCCCTTGCGTGGCTGGCACGTAGTATTAAAGGCCTTAAAGAACATGCGAATCAAACTTCTGATATTATGCTGGGTAACTGGTGGGTAGTGTGCCTCCAGGTTATTACGCCTATTGTCCTTGGGTATATGATGGTTCAGAATCTTATTCTTGAGTTGTCATCTGCGTATGAAGGTTACCCTGTGACTTTATTAGTTGTTGGTGGCTGGTTAGTGGCTATTGCAGCTATTGTAGTAGGCGTTCTTTTCTCTATGAAGAAATGGCCGCACAATGAGTTAGAATTCAATGAAGATGAAGACTCGAAAGGGGCTGCTAAATAATGGCAATTATAATGTTTATTATCACCATAGGAATTATATGGGGCGGACTTGCGCTCAGTATTACCCATGCGGTCCGAAAATCAAAAAGTTAAGATAATGAAAACCGGAATGGTGAATTCAATCACCATTCCGGTTTTTTTAGTTGACCATACGCTCCCACTTTTTAAGAAATGGATAAGGATCAAACGCCCATTCATTTTTGCCGTTATCCTGATACATACCGTAGTGTAGATGTGGAGGGAATTTACCTGAAGTTCCTGGTGGTCCATAACCGGAAGCTCCTACGGATCCTATTACATCTCCTGGCTGTACGACATCTCCTACTTCGATATTATCGGCAAATCCGTTAAGATGCGCATAATAGTGATAAATGTTGTAAATATCACGAATACCCACTCGCCAGCCTCCAAATTTGTTCCAGCCCTTCATTTCAATAACTCCATAAGTGGTAGACTTGACAGGTACACCATAATTAGCAAAAATATCCGTACCTTCATGGATGCGTCGTCCTCCAAAACCACGAGCATCTCCCCAGGTGCTCCTATAGCTGTAATTGGCTTCTGTTGGCACGGGGAAGTCTCTTTTTGTCAAGGAGACTGTCTGAAATTTTTTAAATACTTCTGCAGTATTCATAATCGTTTGCACAGTTAAATCACGCTTATAGTAATTGAATAAAGCAATTTTAATATCATCCTCTGTGGTGCCATAAGAGAGAATGTATTGTCCTATGGTCCAAAGGACATCTTCATCATTTCCAATATCTGCTTTGTTATCGCCATTACCGTCAGAGCCCCAACCGTTGGGGAAGAAATCTACAGGCATCTCACCTGCGCTCCCTGTCCAAAAGAAGGGCTCGGGTTTGATAGCGGTGACCCGTCCTTCTTTAGGATCATCATGGACTTGGCGCTCATATTGATCAACAGCCGCCAGGTACTCCCATGAAATATTTGTAAGAGCTTCTGTTTTCTTATATAAGGCCATTCTTGCCTGACTTTCCTGATCTGCATATATATGTTCACTTCCAAAGCTCATCAATACAAAAAAGATAAGCGATATACCTAAACATCTCATTAATATTCACCTACGATGGTTTTTGATACTGTTAGCATGAACTACATGCTTAATGTTATGTTTGGAAATGAAAGGCAGATTATCACGTCTCTGTACCAGGTCTATCATCAGGGCCCATATTTGGACCTTCAATGGGCTGGTCACTGTCATTTTCAGGTACTTTACCTTGCGGAGATTTCTTCATTTTCTTAATAATACTGTCTATCACTTCTGTATATTGTTCATCATAAACAGTAGAAGTACTTACACTTTGGATGTCTCCAAATGAAGCTGGATCATCGGAAACAAACACGTGATAAAAGCTTGGTACTAAAGAATAAGCAGTCTTTTGAACCATATCAGCTGCTTGCTCTCGGTCGTGATTATTGGGAGGCTGGTAAGCAACGAGAATTTCGTTATCTGTAACTAAAGTAGCAACATCTTCAAATCCATCATATCTCAGAATCATTCTTGTAATCATGTCAGCCATTTGTTCACGGTTAACTTTAATATCACGTTTTTTTTCAGCTTCCTGATCCAATTGGTCTTTCTTAAATCTTACATATCCAACTTGCCCTTCTAGAGGCTGGTCATTGTAATTATCCATAGCATTTCCGTTTAGTGTATCCCCATCTCGTGTTTCTTCTTCTCGGTCTGTTGTTTCGTTACAGCCTGTGATCATAAATAGGCAGGCTAATAAAATCGATAAAATGGTTAGCTTTTTCACTTCTGTTCCTCCTTATTAATCGGTTTCACTTAGGTTGAACTTTTTTTGATGAATCATACTTATTTTGTGAAGTTGTATTTCCGCGTTATTCGGGAAATATGATACACTAATGTCAGGATAGAGGTGATAGACGTGGTAGAAATTTCAGGTAAGAACTTTGAAATCGTAGAGAATCATCGAGATGCCTTTCAACAGGAAGATGTAGAAGGAAGATTTAGCGATATATTAAGTAAGTATGATTTTATAGTTGGCGACTGGGGATATGGTCAGCTTCGTCTTAAAGGATTTTTCGATGATCAAAACCCAAAAGCCACATTCGATACAAAAATCAGTACGCTTGAAGATTACTTATATGAGTACTGCAACTTTGGCTGTGCTTATTTTGTGTTGAAGCGTGTCCATCAATAAAACCGACGGGCTTAAAGCCCGTCGGTTTTTTAGGGTAAGAAAAAGTAATTTATTCGGATTCTTCTTCTGAAGGTTTTATATCCCGGTTTTTCTCATCATGAATAGGGTGTGCGCCATCCTCTTGACGTTGAAGGTCCTGGTGCAACGCCTTATATTCATAGTTGAACGCGCTATAGTAACGCTGTTGTTCTGTCCAGGGAGCACTCTTCTCATTGGAAACAGGTTTGTCTTTATTTCTTGGGGCACCATAAGGTCCTTCAGGAAGCTGTTCAGGCGTTAAATAATTACGTTGCGCCTCTACATTAGCAAAGTCAGAATAAAGCTTTTTATCTTTTCTGCTCATAAAAAAACCTCCCTTGGCTTATAGTTTTTCCAGGGGAGGTTTCTTTATTCAAAGGAGATCGGGAAGATAGTTCCTTAACTCTTCAGCTTCAATAGCACTTAATTGGAACAAATGTTCCAAATGACCATCTTTCCTAATGGTTTCAAGATCCAACAAGGCTTGACGATTTTTGTGAAGGTTAATAACCATCGTCTGATTATTAAAATGAGCAGCTTTCATTAAAGCAAGCTCGAAACGGTGGCTCCCGGCTGTAAAGCATACAAACCGGGTGCTAGTCTCCTGAGTAAAGTCCTCTAGGAGAGGTCTTTGAGCCATGAATCTTCAACTCCTATTCTTCATTCTTTACTAAATGGGGCTTGTAATCCAGATGATGGTGAGCTTTAATAAATCGCACGGTTCTAGTTTTAGCCCGCATGACAATTGAATCTGTTTGGGCCAGGTCACCACCTAAGAATTTTACTCCATCCAACAGTTCTCCTTCGGTCACACCGGTTGCTGCGAAGATTGCATCATCACTTTTCACCAGATGATCGAGTGTTAAGTGTTGTAAGGGGTCTGCCAGTCCCATCTGGCGGCAACGTTCCATTTCTTCCTCATCCTGCGGAGAAAGCCTGGCCTGCATATCTCCACCTAGACTTTTAATAGCTGCAGCCGAGATGACACCTTCGGGGGCACCGCCTTTCCCTACGAAAAGGTCTACACCAGTTTCCGGTAGGCAGGTAGCAATGGAAGCTCCTACATCTCCATCACCAAACAATTTCACGCGAGCTCCCTTTTTGATAACACGATCAATAATATCCTGATGGCGATCACGTTCTTGAATGATAACCGTTAAATCCCGGACACGTTTATTATTCGCACGGGCCACAATATCGATCGTGCGCTCAATAGGATCATCTATATGGATGAGACCTTTAGCGTACTTTCCTACAGCAATCTTGTCCATGTACATATCGGGTGCATGGAGCAGAGCTCCGCGTTCTGCTGCAGCTATAACAGCAACAGCATTATTATGCCCTTTTGACACAATATTAGTACCTTCTAAAGGGTCAACCGCAATATCCACGGAAGGTCCGGTCTTATTTCCTAATTCTTCACCGATATAAAGCATTGGGGCTTCGTCTAGTTCACCTTCACCAATAACAACGACCCCTTCCATTGATACGGAATCAAACATTGTTCTCATGGCAGTAGTTGCTGCATCATCAGCACTCATTTTATCGCCTCTTCCCATCCATTGAGCTGAGGCAATAGCTGCTGCTTCCGTAACTCTCACCAATTCAAGTGCTAATTCTCTATCCATATATTCTCCTCCGATTCATGTTAAAATTAGTATACACTAATAAAAAGTGGCGTAAGTAATATCGCCTTTTTTTAATTAAAACCATGCATTATGTTATCATATTTAAGAGATTTGTGTGAAAAAAGTTTTTTTGCGGAGGTATTAGGATGTATTTTGTTAATCGTGAAAAGATTGAAGAAATTTTAACGTATATGGAAAAAATCCTGGATGAATATTCAAAGTCTTCATATCATTCATTTTCAGAAAAGCTTGCAATGGAACGTCTTACTCATATTAGTATCGAAGCTATTATAGATGTAGGGAATATGATGATTGACGGCTTTATTATGCGAGATCCAGGGAGCTATGAGGATATCATTGATATTCTGACTGATGAACAAGTACTACCTGCAGAAGAACAGGAAGGCTATAAACAATTGATTGGTCTTAGAAAAATGATTGTCCAGCATTATACAGCCGTTGACCATCATACTATTAAGGACATTTGGAGCCATCAGTTTAATGAAATCCAAAGATTCCCAGATCGCATACGCTATTACTTAAATCATGAATTGGGTCCTGTATCAGCATTTTCTAATGACAATTAAATAGTTATTAAATCAATAATTATGATAAAATAGTCGCGTGTATTACGCGATTTTTTATTTGTAATTAGCCACGGTGCTAATGTGTGTGCTTTGTCAATGACGATAATGAGGCATAAGGTTCTTATTAAACTAAAGGGCCGGTTACTGTAAGACGCAGTTTCGAGATATATTTGGTCCGTTTCTAAGAAAGAGAGATGGAGGGCAACAACTCGCTTTCCTGCGTCGTGCAGGGCCGGAAAGCGAAATCGTCCTCCGCAGGACCTTCCGCTCAACAAATGTCTCGAAATCAAGTCTTCAACAAACGGGAGCTTTACTGCTAAAACAATTTAATAGCGCCTATGGTTTAGGCACCCTCAAATAACAACTCTATATGATTCTAATTTTACGGTAGAAGGTGATGTAATGAGCCACTATGAAGCTTACTTAATTGATCTGGATGGAACAATGTATCGAGGAGAACAGAGAGTAGAAGGGGCTTCGGAATTTGTCAAGTATCTGGAAACAAACCATCTTCCATTTATGTTTTTGACGAACAATTCTTCAAAAACCGCCCTTCAAGTTGCTGATAAATTAAATGAACTGGGAATTCCCGCACGGGATGACCAAATTATGACAAGCAGCATGGCTGCTGCAATTTATGTTAGCCGTCAGCAGGGGCCTTCCAAGGTTTACATTATTGGGGAACAAGGGCTCGTGGACGCCATGTTGCAGGAAGGACATGAGGTGGTTGATGATTATCCCGATTTTGTCATAATTGGAATCGATCACAATATTAATTACGAAAAGCTGACAAAAGCATGCCTACACGTAAGAAATGGTGCCTCTTTTATCAGTACAAATGGAGATCGGGCGATTCCTACAGAGCGTGGCATGGTACCTGGGAATGGAGCGTTAACCTCTGTTATCAGCGTAAGCACTGGAATTGAACCAGTATTTATTGGAAAGCCGGAATCTATTATCATGGAACAGGCCCTCGCTCGTTTAGGCTATAGCGAGAAGCAGGTTCTTATGATTGGTGACAATTACAATACTGATATTTCAGCTGGTATAAATGCAGGGATGGATACACTGATGGTGGAAACAGGAGTAAGTTCATTCCAGGAAATAGAGAATTATGAGAAGCAGCCAACCTATAAATATAAAAACTTAATAGATTGGATGAACGAAAAGAAGCAGAAGGAGTAGATTCCTTCTGCTTCTTTTATGCAACTTTCATAATAGGTAAGGTCCGAAGAACACAGTAATCAAGATTATGTGAATCCCTATAAAATAAGTCAAGCGAATAAAAACGGACCAGTCTCTCTCTTTAACTCCATAGGAGAGGAGTAAATACGTAAGTAAAGCAAAACCCAACAGGTAAATAATTGAACTTCCCTGAAAACTTAAATATTCTGGGGCTTTTGCCATCAACCGGCTCGTAAACATACTATCTTTAAAGAGTAGGGCTGCTGCTAAGTAAATCACCGTTCCTGTGTAAAATATCCAAGAGCGGTTATGATCCATGGCCCGGCTGTTTGAAAACGTTATGACCACAATAAAAAATAATGGCCAGATAAACCATAATCCAGCAATAACAATTGAGAACATCCCAGTAGAAAACATTCCGACGGTCTTTCCTAGGCTTTGGATAAATGCTTCCTTATTTATCCGGTCCGCTTTCTTGATGATCGATGGTTTATCTGAGGAAAGCATAAGTTTATTATTATTGTCACTGCCCTGATCAATCCAAATTGCCGACTGTGCTTCTTCAAACCAAACTGGTTCAGCTGAGGGACTAGGGGTATTACTTAATCGTTGGACCTCAGTGTTTCCCTGTAAGGATATGGTTGCCTTATATATATTAAATTCCGGGGAATTTGAATAAGTCGTTTTTGTAGCACCAAAACCTTTGAACAATAGAGTAACGGAATTCTCCTCCAAAGTCATTTCAAGATCAGAAATCTCTTTTAATTCCAAACGTGAATGAGGATCAGGAAAGTTAACTTTTTGAAGTTGTGGATCTTCGCCGAATGACGAATGGGAGAAGTAATAGAAGTTGGTAAGCTCTCCCCCTGCGCTTTGTTTTTGGAGTGTGCTGACTAATAGAGAATATGATTCCTCTTTTACTGAGAATTGAATGTCGCTAATTTCTTCAGTTCCACGAACACGAAGATCCGCTTTTCCTAATTCAATCACTTCTCTGCCGTTAAGTTCATAGAATCTTAAGTGATTTCCAGTCGTATCTACATCTTTAGTCATTATATAAGCAGTCTGCTTTGTTTCTGAAACTGTTATTTCAGTATTCTCACTGTCCAGCTCCATTATGGAAACTGGAGCTAAAGTATCGTTATCTAACATGAAAAGTTCCTGCTCTTTACTAAATAGCGTGTGAGCCTTTAAAGGGAAGAAACCGGAAATATTCGATAATTTTTCACCGCTTTGTGCTAGAAATATCGACTGATAATCCGAGTAAATAAGATTTTGACCAACCCAGGAGAATTCTGTGAATTTATCCACCGGAATAGATGTGCTTTCTTCTGAAACGAGTTCAAAGTCCTGGTTAAAGGTATCTTTTTTTACGCCTTTTTCAGTGAGATAAGAAACATCAAGCTGGCCATCTTTAGTAGATTTCAAATGAGGTGCTGTCACAGTAGGAGTCAGTCCAAGTTCTATTCCACGGCTCCATCCATCTGTAGGAGGTTCTGTAACATCTGAATAATTCTCTGCGAACAATAGGAGCAGGGCTGCTATAGAGATGATAACAGGCACAGCCCAAACTAAACTTTTTTTCAGCAATGTCATGCACAACCTTTCCAATTATGTAATAAATAGCTACTTATATGTATTACGTTGGTTATGAGATTATGGTTTCAGAAAATTAAAAATACCACGCCGAAGGCGTGGTATTTTTAAATAACGTATTAATCTTCTTCTGTGTCAGTGTCGCCAGCAATGCTGTGAGCTAAGCGGCTGGAGGCAGCTGCAGCTATAGCACCAACAATATCATCTAAAAATGTGTGGCACTTCCCGGATGATTTATCATTTAACTGCTTAAGTATTCCTGGCTTTTGTTTATCAATATATCCATAGTTCGTAAATCCAATGGAACCATAAACATTCACGATAGAGAATGCAATAATTTCGTCTATCCCATAAAGTCCTTCATCGATTTCTATAGTGGTCTGTAACGGTTCCTCAAGCATTTTCTTTTCAGCGAGGCGATCCATTTGAATTCCTGTTATGATCGCGTTCTGTACCTCGCGCTTCTTTAATACCCGATTCACATTAAACCGGCATTCTTCCATAGATAAATCATCATGATATTGTGATTGTAAATAATGAACAAGCTCAGCCATGTCATCTATGGTAACACCACGATCTGCGAGCCAGTCACGAGCTGTTGTTTCAAGTTCAGTTACTTTTTTATCTTTTGCCACTCTCTCACATCCTTTCTACGATTTCCCCCACTATAAATACCCGCGTGCCTTCTGAGACAAACGCATAGGGTTATAAGTTAATTATATCAGAACTTTCAGACAGCCGTCTTCAATTAAGTGAAGTTGGATTAGTATATGTTAAACTGGTCATGAAAATAAATTGAATGGAGGGAAAAGCTTGCAAAAACCATATATTTTTATAACGAGAGCCTTGCCAGAATCTGTGGTTAGGTTATACCGTGATCAATTAAATATTGAAATGTGGCCAGAAGAACAAGAGCCTGTGCCGCGCAAAGTTCTTTTAGAGAAAAGTGCTCAAGCTGATGGGTTATTAACGATGCTGACAGATTCTATCGATCAAGAGCTGTTGGAGCAGACTAATTCCCTGGGTATTGTATCCAACCTGGCTGTTGGTTATGACAACATTGATATTACTGTCGCAAAAGAAAAACAGATAGCAGTTACGAATACCCCGGATGTATTGACGGATACAACAGCCGATCTTACTTTTGGCTTATTAATGGCTGCAGCCAGAAGAATAGTAGAAGCCAGTGAGTTTGTTAAAAAAGGGGAGTGGGGACCTTGGTCGCCTCTACTTCTAGCTGGTTCAGACATTCATCACAAGACGATAGGCATTGTGGGGATGGGACGAATTGGTGAAGCAGTGGCTAAAAGAGCAATAGGATTTGATATGAACATTCTTTACCATAACCGGTCACGAAATAAAGAAACAGAAGAAAAATTGGAGGCTACCTTTACGGAGTTTCATGAACTGATTGAGCAATCGGATTTTATTGTTAGTATGGTCCCTCTAACATCTGAAACGCGTCATATGTTTGATCGGGCAACTTTCCAAAGAATGAAGGAGGGAGCCATTTTTATTAATGCTTCCAGAGGTGCGGTTGTGGATGAGCAGGCATTGTACGAAGCATTGGTGAATAAGGAAATAGCAGGAGCCGGGCTTGACGTATTTGAAAAAGAACCAATAGAAGCAGATCATCCACTACTTCAACTAAATCAAGTTGTATGTCTCCCCCATATAGGTTCAGCTACCAGAGAAACCCGGATTAAGATGATGGAATTATGCCTGGATAACTTATGCCGATTCTTTAGTGATGAAAAATTGTTGACGCCTGTTAAGTAAGCTTGGCTGCAAAGAGATACCGATTCAGATCATTATATAAGCTGGCATCAATTGCGGTTTTATCACTTTACAGAAAAGAAAGAAAATCTCCGATCTGGAAATTAAAAGGAATAAAAGGAAGCCGGCACCTATTTGAGGCGCCGGCTCTCTGGAATCATGTATTAAAATACTTGTTCGACTTCATATATGCCAGGTACTTCTTGAGCAAGGGCACGTTCAATGCCAGCTTTTAAAGTAATTGTAGAACTAGGGCAATTTCCGCAAGCCCCCATAAGACGCAGGCGCACGATGCCATCTTCCACATCTACGAGCTCCACATCTCCACCGTCACGGAGTAAAAATGGGCGAAGTTTATTCAGTACTTCTTGAACTTGTTCATTCATGTTCAATCTTCCCCTTTCTATAATTCCATTATAAAACGAAATCGGCAAAAAATCTATTGTAGTCTGATGGTTTTTGAATTGAGAACCATTTTCATTTTATCTTTTTTTCGCAGTTTTGTAAAATATAAATATATGATTTTGACGAAGGTGGAGAGAGTAATGAGTGAAAAGAAAATTAACCTGACCGTTTATGGAGCGGAAGTGAAGTGTGCGAGTTGTGTAAATGCACCAGGATCAAAAGAAACCTTTGAGTGGCTTCAAGCAGCCATAACACGAAAGTATGGAGAAAATAAGGTTTCTTACCATTATTATGATCTTCATACAGAAAATCAGTCAGGAGCGGATGAGCAGCTGATTGGCCGTCTACTTGAGGAGGAACTTTTTTACCCGCTTGTACTCGTAGAGGATGAGATTGTAGGAGAAGGTAATCCTAGGTTAAAATCCATTTATCAAGCTCTTGAATCAAGAGGACTTGAAGCTTAAGATATAACGAAAATGTCTGTTGTTTGTTTGATCCTTGTGTTAAAATATGGGCGGTATAGGGTTTCATCCGTATAAAAAAGAGGTGAACGTGGATGAATCCATTGATAGAATTTTGTATTAATAATTTGGCCAGCGGTGCACAGGAAGCTAGAGAAATTCTTGAAAAAGATCCCGATTTGGATGTAATAGAATATGGCTGTTTAAGTAATTGTGGACTTTGTTCTCAAAGTCTTTATGCAATAGTCGAAGGAGACAGGGTCATTGCAGATACACCGAAGGAACTTGTCGATAAAATATATGTACACTTGGAAGAGACCCTATAAAATTTGTTCGTAAAAGAAGGCATCGCTCAGATGCCTTCTTTTAGTTTCCCTACGTGAAGCTTATCATAGAAATCGTCAGTTACTTTAAGACTCAGTTTCGAGATGATTTGGGCCCGTTATTCTGTGGGGAAGAGGGATGGTGAGGAAATAATTCGTCTTTCGGGATGATTCCACATTTGAACACTTTCCTATGGCCCTACACGATTGTAGGGTCGTCCGAAGTTCCACAGGACGTGGCTACTGTATTCTCGTTTTTTCCTCACCAATTCAACTCTAATTTTGTGAATGGACCCTTCCAGAAGAGAGTTCTCCTCCTAATCTGTATGACAGGCTATTGGGGTTCATTGGAACCGGCTTGTAACTTTTACATCGTTTCCAAGCAAGGAAGCTGTGCCTCTGATCTTTTTATCTTCAGCCATTACGACAAATTCCCAATTACTCCCGAGAAGTCCGTGTGGTTTCACGTCTATCCACTCGATAGGCGCGGATTGAACCTGATTTCGTAAATAGCTTTGTAATTCTAATTTTCCATAAGCTTTTAAAGATAAGAAACTCAAGGCAACGAGCAATCCCGTGGTAAGAATCACTTTATTGCTTGTTTTTAATACGATAAGTAACACAGCAGTCAGGAGTAGTATTAGTAGTAGTTCGTGTTTAAGCAGTGTGAATGCATAATTCTTATTCAGAAGAGGAGAAAAAAGCCGGGAGCCATTTCCAATCCAATCAATGAGCAGCGCACCTGCCATAAAAGTAGTAAATGTTGCTAATAAACTATACCAGTACTTGGTCTTAGTCCATTTTTGAATAAGAAAAGCCAGTAATAAGGATAAAAAAGGCAGGCTGATCAGCGAGTGTAAAGCTGTAGTACCAAGAAACTTAGGTACATCCGGTATCAGAACGATAAATCCCAGACTCATAATGAGAGCACGCTGCTTCATTGTGTACTCTTTTTTACCAAAAAAAGCATACATAATAAAAGCACTTGCAAGCAGATGTAAAGTTGTAGATGGAACATGGGTAATTAAGGTGGAAACCATAGTCGTCCTACTTTCTAATTCATGATCTCTAGGGCTTATTCTCCGTGTAAACACTATTCAAACATTATTTAGAAAGAGAACGCCTGACATTTCATCCATTTGATAATTATGACAGTGGTTAGTATACTAGCATTAAGAAAGAAAGGAGTGGCTCAGGATGATTCTAAATATTACAGAAGCGGCAAGTCACCAGATAAAAGAAATGTTGAAAGAAGAAGATTCTAATGATGTACGTCTTCGCTTTGGTGTAAAAGGTGGAGGCTGCAGTGGCTTATCATATGCTATGGGCTTCGAAGATGAAATTAATGAAGAGCTGGATCTTACAGAAGAATCAAACGGTATCCCTGTTGTCATTAACCGTCAAGATGCTGCTATTATAGAAGGTACGACTATAGATTTTAAGCAAAACATGATGGGCGGAGGATTTACAATTGATAATCCGAATGCCATTGTATCCTGTGGGTGTGGGTCTTCCTTCAAGACAGCTACAAACGCAGGAAGTCCTGATCCTAACTGCTGATAAACAGAAATGAATACTTTCCTTTTAAGGAGTTCGCAGCTTGTAGAGAAACCGACTGGCTTTTCTACAAGCTATTTTTATGTCCTGAGGGGCAGTTTTTATTAAAGATACCCGGAGTTTTTATATATGTACATCATAAGTTTTTTTGAATCATAGCTGTAATAAGGCGGATTCTTTTATGTGATAATTTTTTTGTTCCTCGCTCCATATATATGAAAGTAAATCATCTATTTGGGAGAGGAGAGCACCAGAATGAAGCAGGCATTACGAGACTGTTTGTCGATGAATGAATACAGAATTAGTGCCATCATTATTGGTTTTTTTATAACGCTTGGCGTTACCATGCTTCAATATGTACGTCTTGGGACTATAGATATGAATGTTCAGAACTTAATTTTAACTTTTATTTATGTTATCGGAGGAATTCAAGTGTCTCAGCATGTTAAAGACATAGCAATCAGGAATCGCGTAGATACCCTGCCTAATGATGAACCATAAAAGAAGGAGACCCGAAGGGGTCTCCTTTTGTTGAGTCATGAAAACATGCTTGTAGAGTGTTTAGGCTGTACACGTGCTCCTGGATCTATATACGCTTTAGCATTATTGACAGCTGTAGGGCCTTCTCCAAAACCGGAGGCAATCAATTTCACTTTACCTGGATACGTACAAATGTCCCCTGCTGCATAAATTCCTTTTATATTGGTTTCCATCTTCGAATTCACAACAATACTATTTTTATCAATTTCAAGTTCCCAATTCTTAATGGGACCTAAGGAGGATATGAAACCGTAGTTAACGATGACATCATCTACATTAATCGTTTCAACACGATCTCCTTTGACTTCATGTAATTCAACTTGTTCTATTCGCTCTTCACCAATCATTTTTTCAGGCGCAAAAGGAGTCATTAACTTCACATTAGAGTTCTCCAATTGGGCTACACTATGTTCATGAGCTCTGAATTTATCCCTTCTGTGTACCAACGTCACCTGATTTGCAATAGGTTCGAGCATAAGTGCCCAGTCTACAGCGGAGTCGCCGCCGCCGCAAATCATGACATTCTTACCGGCAAATTTATTCATATCATTGACATGATAATGCAAATTGGTACCTTCATATTTATCAGTGCCTTCAATTTTAAGCTTGCGCGGTTGAAAGGCCCCATTTCCTGCTGTAACAATCAGGGTCTTTGTATAGTGTACTTCTTTGTTGGTAGTTAGTTTAAGAACATCATCTTCTACACGTTCGACAGATTCAACCGACTGTTCCAATGAAATCGTTGGGTCAAACGCCATTGCCTGCTCTTCAAGGTTATCCACCAGCTCCTGAGCACGGACTCTTGGAAAGCCCGCTACATCGAATATATATTTTTCAGGATATAATGCAGTGAGCTGGCCGCCAAGATGAGGAAGACTCTCGATGATTTTGACGCTGGCTTGTCGCATACCACCATAAAAAGCGGTGAATAAGCCGACAGGTCCAGCACCAATGACCGTTATATCATATATCTTATCACTCATAATTTACCTCCTGTTGAAAAATGTCACTAATGTACATTCTATCACAAAACATTTTTGAATGGGAAACAGCCACCCTTGAAACCCTTTACAAAAACGCGTAATAATTCCATTATTTTGATAAAGAGATTATGGGTTGAAAATGAAAATAAAAAAGTCTAATATGAGACTAGACACTAGTTAACGAATTTGTGACAAACATATTAGAATAACGACATTTTTTATAATATTATGTGTGAAAGTAGTCACAAAGCACACTCAGCGGATAAAATAAAAATTTTACGAGATGGAAGTGATTATTCATGAAAAATCCTAACATAGTCATCCTCGGTGCAGGATATGGAGGTATTATTACAGCGGTTAAACTTCAAAAAAGTTTAGGTGTAAATGAAGCAAACGTTACATTGGTAAACAAGCACAGCTACCATTACCAAACCACCTGGCTCCATGAGAATGCTGCGGGTACACTTCACCATGATCATACACGTATTCCTATTAAAGACGTTATCAACACAAGCAAAATTAACTTTGTACAGGATACGGTAACAGAAATTAAGCCGTCCGAAAAACGAGTTATGCTTGAAAACGGCGATTTAATGTATGATTATCTAGTCATTGGTTTAGGTTATGAAGCGGCTACATTTGGTATCCCGGGCTTAAAAGAGCATGCTTTTACGATTGGAAGCATTAACAGCGCCCGCCTGATTCGCCAACATATTGAATACAACTTTGCTAAATACAATAACGAAGCTGATAAAAAGCAAGAGCGTTTAAATCTTGTCGTAGGTGGAGCTGGCTTCACTGGGATTGAATTTGTAGGTGAACTTGCGAACCGCGTTCCTCAGCTATGCAGGGAATATGATATTCCTCGTGAAAAGGTACGTATCATTAATGTTGAAGCTGCTCCGTCGGCCTTGCCAGGTTTCGACCCTGAGTTAGTTGAATATGCTATGAATTCGCTTGAAGGTCGTGGAGTTGAATTCAAGATCGGTGCGATGATTAAAGAAGTTACTGAAAACAAACTGGTTTTTGAAAAAGATGAACAACGTGAAGAAATTCCTACGAACACAGTTGTCTGGGCCGCCGGCGTACGCGGTAACAGCCTGGTCGAACAAGCTGGATTTGAGTCGAACAGGGGACGTACTCCTGTAAGTGACGATTTGCGCCCTGCAGGACATGACGATGTATTTATCGTAGGGGACTGTGCTTTGCTTATTAACGAAGAAACAGAGCGTCCATATCCACCGACAGCTCAAATTGCTATTCAAATGGCTGAGCAGACAGCAGACAACCTTACCAAGCTTGTAAAAGGAGATAAGCATTTGGAGCCTTTCACTCCAGACCTTAAAGGTACTGTCGCTTCTCTAGGGCACAAAGATGCTATTGGTGTAGTGTTTAACGACAAGAAACTCTTCGGTTGGTCTGCATCTGCTATGAAGAAGGTAATTGATAATCGCTACCTTCTTAAACTTGGCGGACCTGGGCTTGTTCTGAAAAAAGGTAAGCTGAACTTTTTCCAATAATGTTTTGAATCAATTGTTCAAGAAGCAAAGGCAAATCGCTGCCTTTGCTTTTTTCTTAGCTTATATAGAGCGCTTGCGCTTTACTATTATCAGTTATAGAATGAGTTTTGGAGATAATTAGGCAAGTGTAAGTTTAGGGGGAACTTCATTGAACATCATACAGTTTTTTGTTTCTATTTTATTGTTTTTTGTATTGTTTTTTGGGATATCTTTCCTTTTGAACATGCTTTTACGGTCCTCATGGGTTATGTCATTTGTTTATCCAGTGATCGTTCTGTTTATCGTTGACGACTTTCCTTGGACCGAGTATTTTTCACAACCAACCACTTCTTTTCCGACTGTATTTGCAAAGATAGTGAATTTACAAGTAGTTGATATAATAATTTTGGCGAGCGGGTTAGCTGGTACTATTGTAGCTGGGCTTGTTATCCGCTGGTTAAGGAAAAATGGCTATCAAATGTTTTAAAAAAACAGCCTCTTCTGTGAGAAGAGGCTATTTTTTTAATGCGATTGACTGGGAGTCGCACCTCGGGAACTTTTCACTTCTCCAGAATAAAAAGAGTTGAATTTCTTTTATAGTTTATTGGTGATTTTTCGTAAGACTTATTATGCAATAGGGACGAATTGTGTAAGACTACGTTTCGAAATTTTTTATGAGAAGAAAGGTCCTGCGAGGGATAATTCGCTTTCCTGCGTCTTGTAAGACCGCTTGTAAGACTCCGGGAAAGCGAGTTATTACCCCCTCATCCCTTATCCATCTAACGATTTTCATATTTCAGTTGAATGCTTCTGAATAAATTATTCAAGCTTGGACATGATTACACCTAGAGGTGATTTTCATGAGCAAACGCCTGAAAAAAACGTTGTTATTTGTATTGTTTACCTTAGCTTTATACAACACAGTAGCCAATGTATCCAATCTATCAATGGGAGATTTCGATGAATGGGTCTCTGTTAAGTTTAGAAAGGACGCTCCTGAATATATAGATGCTTCCGCCACTCAACCTGGGCTTCTTTCTAGGGCGGCAGAAGAATCTGAACGAAAGCTAGTTGAAACGCTTAACCTCTCTCAATTTCAGTCGCATACTGTCACAGCTACCGGTTACACGGCAGGGCCGGAATCGACGGGTAAAACCCCGGAACACCCTGGTTATGGCATTACCTTTTCAGGAGTCAATGTAAAAAGAGATTTATATTCGACGATTGCAGCCGACCTCGATGTCTTTCCTATAGGAACGATACTTTTTATTCCCGATTATGGTTATGGGGTTGTCGCAGATAAAGGTGCTGCTATTCAAGGGAATGAGCTTGATTTATATTTTCCAACCGTAGAAGAGGTTTACAAACAATGGGGTAAAAAAACGTTAGATGTCTATATAATAGAAGAGGGTAACGGAACTCTTTCAGAAGAGCGATTAAATGTACTAAATGAAAACGAGTCCTTACAAGTTTTTCGATCTCAAATTTTAAAGCGTTAAAAAAGAAGGGTTTCTCATGGGAACCCTTCTTTTTTAATGTTATTTAATTTAGATATCAAGTTGCAGGTTAATAAATCCAGGCGTAGAGCAAAAAGGTTAATAAAATTCCTGTCAATCCTCCGAAAAAAACCTCAATTGGCTGATGCCCTAATAATTCTTTCAATTCTTCTTTCTTCTGGTACTGTTCTTTATTACCCCAATCTCTTGCTTCATTCACAAACCGGTTAAAATCATTTGTTAAAATGTTAAGCATAATGGCCTGTTCTCCAGTTTGCCTCCGGACTCCAGTTGAATCAAACATCACAATGATGGTAAACACACAAGCAACGGCAAAAATCGACGAATTGAATCCCTGCTGGATTCCTACGCCTGTAGCGAGCGCCGTTACGGCAGCCGAATGACTGCTGGGCATGCCTCCGGTGCTGAATGCCAGGCTGGGGTTAAAGTTTCTGGATGCAATAAATTGAATCGGAATTTTTACTATCTGAGCAAAAAAAATCGAAGCAATTGAAGCCCATAAAGGGAAATTATGCAGTAAGTCCAACAACATGTTGACATCCTTTCCACAAATTAAGAGATATATGTATATAAAATTGCAGTTTCTGACTTGTATTAAATCAGAACATGGTAATTATATCATAATTTTAGGTGGGACGTCTTAATAAAGGATGCAGGTTAAGGGGACCTTAATTGGTCATAAATTTCAACTGGATTAGGAATACTTGTAGAAAGAGCTTTAAACCTAAACGGTAGAAAGGGGGTAAAATTAGAAGGTTTTGGCCCAAACCTAACCACAGGAACTGTATAAGATAAAGAAAGCTGTGATGCAGGGGGTAATACTATGGCATTAAAATTACCTGATTCCACCCCTCGATCTATCCTGAAGTCTGATCGAGCAAAAAGCCTCTATAAAAACCAAGGTAAATGCGTAGTCGTTTATACGAGAGACCTAACCTTTCGCGGGATACTTGAACAAATACGTCCCGAATTTTTCCTAGTGATTGCAGGAGATACGATGTATGAATTGGAACTGAAAGATCTAATTGAAGTTAGACAAAATTAAAAACACCCTCTTTGAAGAGGGTGTCCTTGATTACTCTTGAATGGCAGCTTCCAACGCCACTTCAATCATTTCATTGAAGGTAGTTTGCCGCTCTTCGGAAGTTGTTTCTTCCCCTGTAAGAATATGATCGCTTACAGTTAATACAGAAAGAGCTTGACAACCATATTTGGCTGCTAATGTATAAAGAGCTGTGGTTTCCATTTCAACGGCTAATACATTATAGTCTGCGAGCTGTTTAAATAAATCCATCGCATTGTCGCGATAAAAACTGTCGCTCGTAAATACATTTCCAACTCGTAATTTTAAACCTTTTTCCGTACCAGCGTCATAAGCATTTTTTAATAAATTGAAATCTGCAGCAGGAGCGAAATCGATACCGCCAAAAACCATCCGGTTCATTTGTGAATCCGTTGTTGACGTAGAAGCAAGGATAACATCTCTGACTTTCACATCATTTTGTAAGGCTCCGCAAGATCCAACACGAATTAATTGCTTTACACCATAGCCTTCAATTAATTCATTTACGTATATTGAAATAGACGGAACACCCATACCTGTACCTTGTACAGATATTCGTTCACCTTTATAGGTCCCAGTATAACCGTACATTCCGCGGACCTCATTATAACAAACAGGATTCTCTAAGAAGTTTTCAGCTATATATTTAGCTCGTAAAGGATCTCCGGGAAGAAGGATCTTTTCTGCTATTTCTCCTTTTTCAGCCCCAATATGTGTTGTCATTATTTTAACCTCCTAAGGTATCGTTTTACCTATTTTAAATTACCACACACCATTTCAGATGACAAATTGGCGTGGGGCATAAAGAATATTAGATCGTTAAAAGAATTTATCATGACTCAAATGATAAAGAAATTCCTTTTCATATAGAATCAGCCCTATCAACAGGGAGCATTCTGTTATAATTAAATGGAAGAAGAAAGTAAGGAGTGCTGGTCAGATGAACATTTCAATATCCCAGCTGCCTGGGATTGGTCAAAAAATCTCTTTAAAAACAGGTGAAGACAGCATGCTTGTGTTAATTGTCCACCACACAGGCAAGAGAGAGCTTTATTTTTTTGAGGATGCAGATAGTGAAGAGGCTGATTTTGCAATGGATCTTACCTCTGATGAGACAAGAGAGCTTGGAGCACAATTATTAGGTGCTACTTATCAGCCAGTAGATGCTGATAAATTGAAAATCTTCAAGAATCAGATTGTTATTGACTGGGTTGAATTATCAAAGCGTTCAAGTATTGCTAATCAGACAATTGAAGAATCCGAAATAAGAAATAAGACTGGGGCCACCATTATTGGTATTGTCAAAGGGGATGAAACCATCGCCATTCCAGAGGCAAATACTACATTGGTACCTGGAGACGTTATCATGACAATTGGTAAACAGGATCAAATCGACACATTGTCAGATTTGTGTAAAGGAGAGGAATGATCATAGGTGCCTACTGATTTTCCGGCTTTACTGGGGGCTGGGCTGATTTTACTCTTCATCTTTTACTTAGGATTCTTAAGTTTGAAGATAAAAGTACCCAATGTCATTTTATACATTTTATTAGGGATAATATTGGCTGACTTCCTCCACAACAGCGAATTGCTGCATTTTGCCAGTGAAATCGGAATTGTATTGCTTTTTTTCATATTAGGACTCGAGTTTAATGTGAATCGTCTGGGAGGCATTGCGAAAAAAATATGGCCTTCGGGGCTTCTCGACGTATTCTTGAGTCTGGGGGTTACAACGGGGATTGCGCTTTTATTTAATTTAGATCTATTTTCAAGCTTCTTGATTGGCGGCATTACGTATGCGACCAGTTCTTCTATCACCGCCAAGCTGTTAGATGACCGTGGACGTATGGCTAATACGGAAACCGAATTTATGCTGGCTATCCTCATCTTTGAAGACCTGGTTGCGCCCATCGTTGTGGCTATCTTATTTGGCGTGAGTTCAGGGGAAAGCTTTACTTCTCTTACTTTTATTTTGTTAGTAGGTAAAATCTTAGGATTGGCCGCCTTAGCTATCATATTAAGTAAAACCCTTTTCAAACGTTTCGAGACGTTTCTAGATCGAATTGATGATGAAGATTTTAAGATAGCACTCCTGGTCGGAATTGCCCTTTCCTTTGGGGGGCTCGCCCTCTTACTTGGATTATCTGAAGTGCTAGGTGCATTCTTAGCCGGAATGATGCTAGCGGAGATTGGAAAAATTGAAAAAGTCGAGCAAACCGTATATCCCGTTAGAGATTTAATGCTTCCTACTTTTTTTATCTACTTTGGGACGACCATTGAGCTTGGAGATGGGGTGCCTATGGCAGGGCTTCTTGTATCCATTTTAGTATGGTCTGTATTATCTAAGATTTTATTAGGAGTACTTGGTGGTCCGTTGTATGGATTGTCCAAGCGTGTTTCTCTAAGAGCGGGGTTATCCATGTGTGCACGTGGAGAGTTTTCTGTAGTAATTGCAAGTACGGCTGCGGGGGTCTTAAAAGTTTTCAGTGGTTTATATATCGTCATTGCTGCTTTTATAGGAATGCTCTTATTTGAACAAGCTTCGTGGATTACGAATAAAGTGTATGGAAAGCCAGTTAAGAAAAAGAGGAATCTAAAAGTTCCCGGCGGTTAAAGAAGCAATAAGAGGGAGCCTATCCGGCACCCCCTCATCAGGGAGACAATTATGACTTGAAGTATTGGTTTTCTAAATCTTCAAGCTGCTGCTTGGCGTTTAGGTTGAACTCTGTTTCTCTTCTAGTCAGTTTTGTCTTTAATTTTTCTACAGCCTGTTTTAGTGACGCCTCATATTCTGGAACCGTCTCTTCTTCAAAGGGATGAACCGCTTCTTTTTGCACATTAGCTTTCTCGTTAAAGCTGAGTGCTTTGCGCTGATGGAAGAATACATCTTCTGTTTGACCTGGATTATGGAGATCACCTTGCATAGGGTGCTTATCTACAGCGAGTATTTTAACTAAATAGAAGCGGTTTCGGTCTTCTACGACCTCTCCCACATAGATACCTGTCTTATAGTGAGCTTTTACAAGAGCTCCTTTTTCAAATTCAGCCATCAAAACTCCTCCTTTTCTCATTCATTGTACCAAACATTTAAATTGTGAAGAAATGGTGAAGCTCGTGAAAAACGGGAGGATAATTTGATATAATGACAGGAGATATGGAAGGAAGTGATCGTCCTATGATGGAATTCTTATACTTTCCAGAAGATAAATCTGAGTACATTCCAGCAGTACTTATGCTTATTTTATTTATCATTGCTGCGGCTGTAACGATGATTTTTATTATTAAGGCCTCCCGTAAAGAACAAAAGAAAACCGAAGAAACGTTTTATCCTAAGGAGCACAAAGAGAACGAACACTGATATACAAATTATAACCACGCCAATCATAGGCGTGGTTTTGTTATATAATTTTAAATGATGGGGGACAATAATCATAACATTGAGGTCTATAAATGGAGGTACATTATGTACAAATGGTTATTGCCAGTTCTTGCTTTCTTAATTATGGTGGGTGGCTGTGCTTCTGGAGAAGAAAGATCACCGCTTGAAACATCAATTTATAATAGTGAAAACGATAAAATTGGAACCGCGACTTTTACGGAGCGTCCAGAAGGGGTGGAAGTCGCCCTTAAGGTTGAAGGAGTGGAGCCGGGCATTCATGCGGTTCATATTCATGAATTTCCTAAATGTGAGGCTCCAGATTTTAAAAGTGCGGGTAACCATTTTAATCCAATGGATAAAGAGCATGGATTGATGAATACGAAGGGTGCTCATGCTGGAGACATGGCAAATGTGGAAGCAGATGGAAGTGGAATGATTGATGTAAAGCTTGTTTTAAGTGAAGCTAAGCTTAAAGAAGCTCAGCAGTCACTGTTAAGGAAGGAAGGTACATCCATTGTTCTGAGCAGTGGTGTAGATGACGGAATGTCTCAGCCATCTGGAAATTCTGGCGAACGAATCGCCTGTGGAGAAATTACGTTAAAGGCAGATGAAGATGAAACTACGGACCCTACAGAGCCGGATAAAAAGCAAGAAGAGAGTTAAAAAGGTCTCCCTAAGAGGGAGACCTTTTTATTCTTTCTGTTGAACAGCATCTATAATCCGAGTCACTCCATCTTCAAGAATAGACATAGGAGCGGCAATGTTAATCCGCATAAAACCTTCTCCCTCTTCTCCAAAAGAAGCCCCATCGTTCAGGCCGACTTTAGCTTGCGTTTGCATAAAGGATTTAAGGTCTTTGTGTTCGAGGCCGAGAGAGCGGCAATCCAGCCAGAGAAGATAGGTTCCTTCTGCCGGAAGGACTCGAATAGATTGGGTTTCTTCTTGAAATCGTTTCATGACATAGTCACGATGGTACTCTAATGTTTGATTTAATTCTTCCAGCCATTCCTCGCCGTATTCATAGGCAGCTTCCATAGCTGTAATACCAAGTGTATTTAACATAACCATTCCCTGGTTCTTAAATTGCTGGTCGATTTGTTCTCTAAATTCTTTATTCGCTGTCACCAAATAGGAGGCTTGCAGCCCTGCTAGGTTAAATGTCTTGGTTGGAGACAAACACGTAATGGTACGCTGTTTGATTTCTTCATTTAAGGAAGCTATTGGAATATGAGTATGGCCACTGAAAATTAAATCGGCATGGATTTCATCTGCAATGATCATCACATCATGTTTCACGCAAATTTCACTCATTTTATTTAATTCGTCCTTTGTCCATACCCTTCCCACTGGATTGTGAGGATTGCACAAAATAAACATTTTGACCTTATGATCTTTTATTTTTTGCTCGAAATCTTCGAAATTAATCTCGTAACGATCTCCCGTAAACTCTAGAGGATTAGTTATTAACTCTCGTTCATGGTCTTTTACCACGCTGTAGAAAGGCGGATAAACAGGAGTTTGGATTAACACGGGATCCTTCTCCTGGGTTAACGCTTGAATAATCATATGCAAGGAAGGGATAACTCCAGGGCTATATGTAATCCAGTCAGCTTCCACTTCCCAATTGTGTCTCTTATCGAGCCAGTCAGTTATTTTATTTTTTATAAGGTTATCCGGCCAAGTGTAACCAAAGATGCCATGTTCAACTCTTTCTTGAAGAGCCTGTTTGACTGCCTCAGGGATCTGAAAATCCATGTCAGCTACCCACATGGGCAGTACTTCTTTATCCTGATACAAATCTTCAGCCATATCCCATTTAACCGATCTTGTCCCTTTTCTAGGTGTTACTGTGTTAAAACGACTCATAGTCAGCCCTCCGTCTCTTGTTTGTTTACTATTTATGATAACCTATGGATTCAGTTAAATGAAAATATATCGTTTCAAATGATTTAGATTCAAGTTAGTCATTCTCAAAAAAAATAAGCAAAGCGAGCGTACGCTTTGCTTACACAGGGGGAATACGAGAAAGTCTTACGTTATACATTATTACCACATTTGATAGATATTAAACCTATTTATTTATTTTTTTTGCTGATTTAAATCGTATAAGAGATTCATAGCCCGCAGAACATCCTGTTCAGAAAAATCACGAGCCTTTTTTAAGATTAGTTTTGAGCGTTTAACCCCAACTTCTTTAATAAGGGTTTGTAATTCATCGTCCATCAGCGTATCTTCTTCTTCTGTTTCCATTAACTCTGAAGCGGGAATATCAAGTACAGTAGAAATTTTCAAGATGGTATCGAGTTCGGGAACTCGTTCGTTATTTTCATAGCTTTCTAATGTGTGAACTCCCATTCTTGCTTTCATGGCTAATTCATCTTTAGTAACCTTTTTTAATTCTCTGTGTTTTCGAATATTATTCCCAATTGACATAACAATTCCTCCTCTGTGCTTTTCTCCATTATACCATGGAGGATAATAGAGAAGACCTGAATTCACAAAAGGGTCACTAAAGAAATTGTCAGAAATTGACGAACGTAATCTGTTGATTTTATTCTGGATAGAGTTTTGCTAAATGTGCCTAACTGTGGTAAAATCATTAATTGCGTGAAAAGAATCGAATAATATATATCAGGAGTTGTATAGCATGTCAGAGAAGTTTCAAGAAGGTCAAGTATTAGAAGGTAAAGTCACAGGAATTCAACCATATGGTGCATTCGTTGCACTTGATGATCAAGTTCAAGGTTTAGTTCATATTTCTGAAGTGACCCACGGTTTTGTGAAAGATATTAACGAGCATCTTTCTGAAGGAGATGAAGTGCAAGTTAAAATCTTGAATATCGATGAAAAGAGCAATAAATATTCTCTTTCCATTCGTGCCACACAAGAAGCTCCAAAGGCTGAACAACGTCGCCCGCGTAAACAAGCGGCACCTAAACAGCAGCAACAGGAAGATGCTTCTTCAGGATTTAACACTTTGAAGGACAAGCTTGAAGACTGGATCAAGCAGTCTGATGATCGTGAAAAGTATCGTAAATAATGATCCGTGATTAAAAATGGCTCAGGTTATCTAACCTGAGCCATTTTTTTATTCTGTTGATTCTACTGTAGAGTCACTATATTCAGCAGCAGGTGAGAAGTAAATGGAAATGGCGATAAGTCCACTAATGCCGACGAGAGTATAGATGACACGAGCAAAAGCTCCACTCTGCTCTCCACCGCCAAACAAACCAGCAACCAGGTCATATTGGAATAGCCCAATTAATCCCCAGTTGATAGCTCCGACAATAATTAGCAGTAAAGCTACACGTTGAATCCAACTCATGATAAAACCCTCCTGTTCAAGATTGAAATAGAATCATTTCTAGCTTGAGCCACCTTCCAAAAAATATACATATTGCATATCTTTTGAGCCTTAGACAAAAATGGGGGATAATATGATAAGTGAACATAGTTTAGAAAGGAGTTTCTATAGATGGATACTTTTACATTTTATAATCCAACGAAATTAATTTTTGGTAAAGACCAAGTAACCCAGCTGCCGTCTCAGTTACCTGAAGGTACTAAAAAAGTACTGCTGGTATATGGTGGCGGAAGTATTAAAAGAAATGGAATTTACGATCAGGTGGTTGAACAACTGAATCAAGCTTCCGTTGAAATTCTTGAGCTTTCTGGAGTTGACCCTAACCCTAAGCTGACAACCGTGAAAAAAGGTGTGGAGATATGTAAGCAAGAAGGAGTAGACTTCCTGTTAGCTGTTGGCGGTGGAAGTGTCATCGACTGTACCAAAACGATCGCTACAGGCGCAAAATATGAAGGAGACCCTTGGGACTTAGTAACAAGAAAAGAAAAACCTGAGGATGCTATTCCTTTTGGTACCGTATTAACGCTTGCCGCTACTGGTTCAGAAATGAATGCTGGTTCTGTAATTACCAATTGGGATACTAATGAAAAGTATGGCTGGGGAGCTCCGCCATATACCAATCCTTTATTTTCTATCTTAGATCCTCAGTATACTGTTTCTGTTCCCAAAGACCAGACTGTATATGGAATAGTGGATATGATGACTCATATGTTAGAGCAGTATTTCCATAATCCAACGCAATCCCCTGTTCAGGATGAGATGATTGAAGGTGTGTTAAGAACGGTGGTGAATACGGCACCTAAGCTTCTTGATAATCCGGAATCTTACGAGCATCGTGAAACGATTCTTTATTCAGGTACAATCGCTCTGAATGGTATGCTCCAAATGGGGTATCGAGGTGATTGGGCTAGTCATAATATTGAACATGCTGTTTCGGCCGTTTACGACATCCCTCATGCGGGAGGCCTCGCTATATTATTCCCAAATTGGATGAAACACAACTTAGATGTAAACCCAGATCGTTTCAAACAGCTGGCAGTGAAGGTGTTCGGAGTTAATCCTGAAGGAAAATCCAGCCGTGAGGTTGGCGAAGAGGGAATTCAGGCACTCCGTACATTTTGGAGTTCAATAGGAGCTCCAGAAACACTGGGCTACTATGATATCGACGATGAGAAATTTGATGTTATTACTGATCGGGCAATGAAAAGAGGACCTTTCGGGAACTTTAATCAATTAGAGTCCGAAGATGTCGTTCAAATTTTAGAAATGTCTAAATAGGCTGCTTAAGAGAGATCCATTACGTTTGGTTTTGGATCTCTTTTTTTAATGTATCCGTTTACAATTTCAAGTTTGCTTGATTATAGAAGTAGGTTCCTATAAAGTGAAAATTGGATTAGGTTATTATATGACCAAATGGAGGGAAAGATATGACACATGTACGATTTGACTATGAAAAGGCGTTGCCATTTTTCGGTAAACATGAATTGGATTATATGCAGGATGCCGTTACTCTAGCTCATGAAGCTTTACACGGAAAAAAAGGCCCAGGAAGTGATTTTCTAGGTTGGGTGGATCTGCCGGAAGATTATGATGAAGAAGAATTCGAACGTATCCATCAATCAGCTGAAAAAATTAAATCAGACTCTGATGTTCTCCTTGTAATAGGTATTGGCGGGTCTTATCTTGGGGCACGAGCAGCTCTTGAGATGCTGAATCACAGTTTCTACAATGAACTCGCCTCTGAGGATCGTAATACTCCGCAAGTGTTCTTCGTAGGCAATAGTATTAGTGCTCCTTATATGAATGAACTTTTTGATGTACTTAAAAATAAGGATGTTTCAATTAATGTAATTTCTAAAAGCGGAACAACAACAGAACCTGCCATTGCTTTTCGCCTTTTCCGCAAGTTTCTGGAAGATAAGTACGGAGTAGAGGAAGCACGTAAACGTATTTACGCTACCACGGATAAGAAAAAAGGTGCTTTAAAGACGTTGGCTTCAGAGCAAGGATATGAAACCTTCGTCGTTCCCGATGACGTGGGCGGACGCTATTCCGTTTTGACCGCTGTAGGACTGCTTCCGATTGCGGCAAGCGGAATTAATATTAATGAAATGATGAAAGGCGCTCAGGCTGCACGACAGGAGTTAAGCTCAAGTAAACTTACAGAAAATCCTGCTTACCAATATGCAGCTGTTCGCAATGTACTTTATAACAAAGGAAAAACCATTGAAATGTTAGTGAACTATGAGCCATCTCTGCAGTATTTTGGTGAGTGGTGGAAGCAGCTGTTTGGGGAAAGTGAAGGAAAAGATCAAAAAGGTATCTTCCCTGCTTCAGCAAATTTCTCCACAGACTTGCACTCGCTTGGTCAGTATGTTCAGGATGGGCGAAAAGACTTGTTTGAAACTGTGCTCCATGTTGAGCAGCCTGCTTCTGATATTACGATTGAAGAAGATGAACAGAATTTAGACGGCTTGAACTATTTAGCAGGTAAAACCGTTGATCAGGTAAATGAAAAAGCGTATCAAGGCACTATGCTCGCTCATACTGACGGACAAGTTCCAAACCTTATTCTTCATCTTCCTGAAAGAAATGCTTATACGTTTGGTTATCTTGTGTATTTCTTCGAGAAGGCTTGTGCGATCAGCGGATACTTACTTGGCGTCAACCCGTTTGATCAGCCTGGAGTGGAAGCATACAAGAGAAATATGTTTGCCCTTTTAGGGAAACCAGGGTTTGAAAAAGAGAAAGAACAGCTTGAAAAACGCCTGTAAGTTACGTTTTATTATGTGTAGAGGATAGGAAATAATTAACACCTCAGGTCATCCATATTTTGGATGACCTGAGGTGTTTTTAATTGGGCAAGCTAGTCCTTAAAAGGAGTGAATAGAATGATACCATTATCTTCATCGCTTACAGGAAAAGTATATCGATTTACGGATGCAGAACTTGCCCTAAAACCAATTGGTTTTAAGCTTTCGGACAACTGGGATTACGAACATGGATACTTCGATTATAAAATCGATGATCATGTAGGCTATCAGTTTATACGACTGCCGTTTACAATGGAGTCTGGATCTATGGATGCTCCTACTGACTATGCAACTATACGCATGGAAGAACCTTTCCTACTCTCTCATAAATACAATCCAGGTCTTGATGATAACGTTAAGGAAGGTAATTTCCGGGCAATTTTTGATCAATTCTCAGAGCCAGTAGATAAAGACGCTTCATTTCCAGAGGAGCACATAAGTACAGGGCAGGAAGTGCTGGCAGAAGCCGAGCAAGCTTTATTGACGAAGCGGGGAGAAGACGATTAAATAATCTCCTTTTTCCAATTTCATTTCTCCATCGAGATCAAAAGAGACTTCTTTCCCCTTTTTAATACCGATAATTTGGCAGCTTTTCTTCAAGAAGTATTCAAGAGCTTGAATGATAGGCTGCCCTTCCAAATTTTCAGGTACTTTTTCTTCATGAAATTGTCTGGTCGTCAATAAATCCAGTAACAACTCAAAAGGCTGAACTGGATCATTACGATAAAGTTCGTGGAAGAATAGACTGCTCATAAAATCATTTGATCGAATTACTGTGTTTGCTCCTGCTCTTTCCGCATTAATTCTCTGTCTGTCAGTCAATACCTCGGCAATTATAAATAATTCCGGGTGATGGCCTTTTAGCGCTACCGTCTGGTGAATAACGGATTGGTCTGATTGTTCTTCCCGTTTAGAAGGGTCTGCGGTAATAACCGCCATTCTCGCCTCGCAAAGATTCGCTTTTAAGAGAATGTCTTCGTCAGTAGCATCTCCCTTGATAAAATGTACATAGGACAAATTACGGTAAAATTCGTGCATCGTACGATCAATGAGAACAATTCTCTCCTGTATTCCCTGAAATCCCATCATATCTATGAGCTGCCTTGTTCTTTCGTTCCAACCGATGATCACCAGATGATTGGACCCACGGAAGTCCACCTCCCCCCGAACTAAAGCTTCTTCATGTTTCACTGTAGAGGCTGACAAAGTTGCCATGTAGAAGGTTACCAGTCCGCCTCCAGTTAAGATAAGTAGAATAGCCGTAATCTTTCCCAGGGCACTCAATGGGACATAGTCTCCATAACCTACTGTTGCCCCGGTAACAAACGCCCACCATACCCCGTCAAATAAAGTAGGGAAGCTCCGCGGCTCAATCCAATGGATAATCATACCGAAAAAAGTCATCATCACGATGACTGTCCCTAAAAGTCTTAAGAATAAAGGTATTTGAAAATATAGACGAACGAAGGATTGCATCATGAATGCCCCTTTTTTAGTTCATTATAACTAATAAAAAGATGATTCAAACATAAAAAAACTTGCCCTAATCGCTTAGGGGCAAGTTAACTTTAAACTTATGCTAATGTTCTTATCATATCCTTATAAACATAATGCCAGAAATTCTGATGATCGCGATAAGCTTTTGTGATAAAAGTAAGCATCTGTTTCTGCTTTTCCTGATAATCTTTTGTTTCTTTCTCAGGGAGGCTTCCAATGGAATCATCCAAAAACGTTTGCAGCTCTGGTGCTCTTGGCCCCCATGAACAAATCTCTTCCCCATCTCTATCTATGAAGATGATAATCGGTATTGAACGGGATTTCCCGTTGGTAAGATACCGGTCCATTAATTCAAGGTTATCATCACGTCTTAGAAAATGTGTTTCAATATGACCAGCTTCCGCTAATCGAAGAAAAATAGGGACATTTAACATCGCATCTCCGCACCAGTCTTCCGTAAGAACCACGGCACGTATATCTTTTTTCTGAAGTTTTTCAAAAAAAGGATAGTCCTCAGTAGAGATATTAAAGTGCTCATATATATATATAAGATCTTTTTGGAACTTGTCCATTGAATCCACGTATTCTTGCGCAGTCATTCCTTTTTGAAACCAGTCTTCCAAATTCATCGAAACCCCTCCTTCTAATTATTACATCTCAATACTTTCCCTAAAGAATGATGGTTTAAGCATGATTTAGAAAACTTAGTGACTTTTTTGATATGATGATGAGAGACAAAGGAGGAATAATAAATGAATGAAAACCGATTGGATTTTTTACTTGAATTGCTACAGACTCCCTCTCCTTCAAGTATGGAGATGGAGATTCAAAAACGCTGGATTAAAGAAGTGAAACCATTTGCTCATGAAGTGAGAACGGATCATGCCGGAAATGCTATTGCGATTTTGAATCCGGAAGCGGATTTCAAAGTGCTGCTGGCCGGCCACTGTGATGAAATCGCATTGGTGATTAATCGAATTGATGACCAGGGATACCTTCATTTTGATAAAATGGGAGGAATTAACCCGAAAGCTGCTGTTGGCATGAAAGTCACGATATTAGGTTATGAGAGAACGTTGACAGGGGTAATAGGCGTTAATGCTCAACACCATGGAGGATTAAAAGGAGACTTCGGGGTTGATGATTTATTCATTGATTGTGGTGCAAAATCTAAAGAAGAGATAGAAAAACTAGTGCAAATTGGTGATTTAGCAGTTTATAAACGTAGCCCAGAAGTTATGATGGACCGCTACATAGCTGGACGAGGATTGGATAATCGTACCGGTCAATTCATTGTAGGAGAAGTACTCAGACGCTTATCTGAAAAACAAGTTAAAGTGGGGGTGTATGCGGCAAGTACGGTTAATGAAGAAACCAATATGGGAGGTGCGTTCTTTGCTGCTGCAGGTATTGAACCCACGATGGCTATTGCCTGTGATGTTACTTTCGCTACAGATTATCCAGGAGTGAACAAAAATAAATACGGGGATATTCAGTTAGATGAAGGTCCTGTGCTAGCAAAAGGTGCGCCAATCAATCGTAAAATCAACCAATTGCTGGAGAAAACGGCTAAAAAGCTGGATATGAAAGTACAGTACGAACTCACTCCTAGAATGACAGGTACAGATGCAGATAAAATGCGTCTTACTGGAAAGGGTGTTCCAGTAAGCCTTGTATCTCTACCTCTTCGGTACATGCACTCTCCGGTAGAAACCGTAAGCATTAAGGATATCGACGAAGAAATTGACTTGTTAGTAGAAATGATTGCCAGTATGACAGGCGAAGAAAATTTAAATCCATTAGAAGATTAATAAAAGTACGATGAGCCCCGTTTCAAGTTATGTTCTTAGTTAATTCACTCCTGGTTTGGAATAATTCTTGATTCTTTGGATATACTATCCATTAATGTATAAAGTTTATTTCCTTAACGAAGGAGAGAGCGGAATGGATCGGGAATTACTTCATCAACGTATTATGTCTCTAAAGGGAAGAATAAGTACGGGAGAGTTAACGTTTAATGGATGCGAAGAATATGTATTTCATCAGCTGGATAAAGTAAAAGAGTTAGAAGATGGTTTAGTAGATATTAATACTGTATCGTCTTCTTTGAGATTGTTGCTTAACGCGGCAGAAACCCATAAAAGAGAAGGCATGATGAGTGGATAAAGACATAACGGAAGTTCCCCCTTATTGTACATGAGGGGGGCTTATTTATTTCCAGAGATACAGATTATAGCATCACCAACGTTCTATACGGCAAAAATAGTAGAATTTCGACAAAAACTTCGGAGTCTTTCCAAGAAAATTAGACTTATATAGACACGTGGTTAAGGTAGAATGATTATTGAAGATGGTTACTGAACAAGGATACTGAGTTGTTCAGCAGTTATGTCGATAAGGAGTAGTCCATCTCTCCACAATAGACAATAAATAGGAGTGTACCTGATGATATCTGGAGATTTTCTATCTGCCGGCACCTTAATGGAAAAAAGTTATTTTGACGTGGAACCTGTAAGCCGAAGGGTTAAGGTGTATGATCTGCCTGATGATGTAAGTGGGTTTCTAAAGGAGCTTACGCATGCAGCCTATAAAAATGACTGTGATAAGCTTATTTTTTATGTGAAAACTGGAAGTAAAGAAGAGGGAGATTTACAAGCACATTCCTGTAAATTTGAAGGAGAAATTAAAGGTTTTTTCCGTGGAGATGATACAAGAGTTTATGCTAAATATTTAAACCCTGCGAGAGAAAAGAAAAAAGAGGGAAACGTTATTGATTATGTTAAACAATTGAATCATTCTTCCACCTCCAGAGCTAAAAAGCTAATCGATGGTTATACCATGAAGTGGGGTAGAGAAGAGAATGCTGAAGAAATGGCTGAACTCTATCAAACTGCTTTTGCTAAGTATCCTACTCCTATCCATAATCCAGAGTATATTGTTGACATGATGAACGATCATGTTCATTTTGCGCTCATTTTTAAAGGTGATAAGTTAGTTAGTGCCTGTTCTGCTGATGTATTTCCTGAATATAAAGCAGCAGAATTTACAGACTGTGCAACCTTACCTGAACATAGAGGGAAAGGTCTTTTATCTCATCAGTATCCTTTTCTTGAAGAAAAAGCGAAAGAATTAGGAATTCATACAATGTTTTCCTATACAAGGGCAACTTCAATGGGAATGAATATTGTGGCTGCTCAGCAAGGATTTACTTATGGAGGGTGCATGATTCAGAATAGCTGGATCGGGACGGGACTGGAAGATATGAATATCTGGTATAAAATTCTTTGAAACGGAACAGGACAGCTCCTAGCTGTCCTGTTTTTTTATACATAAAATATTTTTAAAATTAACTTAAAAATTCACTTGTATTTAGGATAAACAGGTCTTTCGTGGAGATTCTAACAAAATGTTGCTTAATTATTTCAAGGATAGGTGAAAATCATATGCCAAGGCTTAATCAAGAAACAAATTCATTTAAATTTACCAATCAAAATGATCGCAAGCGGTTGAACGGAAGGCAGATGGGACCGCTTAGAATTAATCATGAACGACCAGAGCGCGGCAGTAAAGTAGCGTTAATTGGGTGGAGTGTGCCGTCCATTGAAGCTATGCAGCACATGAATAAACCATATATAGTGGTCAGCCATGAAGATTTTAAACCATATGCTGAGCAGCATAACATTCCTTTTTTTGCATGGGATTTTGGAAAACCAAGCCATTACCAGGAGGTTTATGAACGATCAGGGGATCTTTACGCACAGTTAGTAGAATTGGATGTTGGTCATGCGATTCCTATTTTCGAGGAAACAGTAGAGTGGTCTGGCGCATTGAATGCCCGGCTGCGTAATGACCCAAATGTATTCGAACACTCTATTCTCTTTAGAGATAAAGCGATGATGAAGCGCAGGGCTCATATAGGTGGGTTAAAAGTAGGCGTATTTGAAGAGGTAGAAAATAAGGAAGAGGTAAAACGTTTTTTCAGAAGGGTTAACCAATCCCTGTTGAAAAACCATAGTCAGGATCCTGATCCCATCCATTTCAAAGCATTAAATAAGGCAGGAGCCGCAGGTCATCGCATGATATTTTCAGAAGAAGATATCGAAAGCAAGTTAACGGATGAAAGCTTTCCCGGCCTTGTAGAGAGTCATCTGCATGGGATGGAAATTTCATGTGAGGTTTTCATTCATAGGGGTGAAATCAAGTTTCTGAATATCACAGAATATGTCCTTCTTGGATACTCCAGTATGGTTCCGCCATCAGCTGCTTTAGAACACTATCGCCCTTTGATAGTAGAAGAAGTGGAGAAACTTATCCAGGCGTTTGATATTCAATACGGCATGATTCATCCAGAATTCTTTATTACGGATCAGGAAGAGGTTTACTTTGGAGAGGTCGCCTACCGGATTCCGGGCGGTCATATATTTGAACTGATTCAAAAAGTTTACAAGTTCAATCCATTTGGTGCTCATCTTCTTTGTTGCGATCCTCATACAACTCAGGAAGAGTTGGAAAAATACGTACCTAAAGAAGTAGAAGCCGACGGACATGCGGGAAGTTTCTTAGTCTATCCCCGCAAGAAAACTGTAAGTCGAGTGCAAATTCCGCCTGAGATGGAAAGTCATCCGAGTTTTGATAAACATACGTTGTATAAGCCCACGATTACAAAGTTTCAGGATACAAATGAAGGTTATGGAAATCACTGGGGAACGGTATTTTTGCACGGGAATGACAGCGAAGAGATTTCACAGTTATTAACCGATTATGTAGACTATGATTTTTATATTTAGGAGGAAGCACATGCGATGGCAGTAGAAATGGATACATCTAAAATTGAGGCTTTTAAACAAGAACTGGAGACTATGGAGTCTACTTATTCATTTGCAAAGTCCATGTATCAAAGTAATGTATTACAGGCAGCGGCTAAGCTGATGGATGATGAGGAAGGTTTATCAGCGCTATACCAACTTGCGGAACGCTATGAACAAGCTGGCATTTTCCAGGACAGTCCCTGGGAAGACCCGTCTAAACTGCAGCCTTATCTTGTTAAAGGATCTCTGCAGGCAGGTGGTTTAACAACCATTTCAGAAATGCTAAGTGAATTAAGAATGGTGGCAATAGCCAAAGGGGTGTACAAGCGGGAAGGGGTTTCAGAAGGTCAGGCTCAGTCTTTTCTGCACGAAGTTATGGCTTTAAACATAGACATTCTATTTCCAGAAGAAACAGAAGCGGCGCGAATTGAAGGAGAAGGAAAAGAAAAAGACCGGATGGAGCGCTTATTTCAATTCTTAGAAGAAAAGTTATCATTAGCTTCTATTTCAGGCGAACTTGTGAAAGAAATCAGTGGTCTTATTGCACAGCGTCCCATCATGGTAAATAGGATAGTTAAAATGGTAAATCATGCCGAAAAGTTATTGGAAAAAGATATTGCGGAGTCAGATAGAAAATCCATCCAAACCTACGTAGACGCTATTAAAGGCAGAACGAAAAAAAGCAAAAACTGTGACACCAAAAAATACAGAAATAAAATTAAGAACTTAAAAGAGGATGCCCTTAAGGCTGAAGCCCATTCTTTTGCTAAAACGATGCGTGAAACGGGGCTTGTCGCATCTAATCATGTGGTACTGGTCCGTTACATTAATAAACAGCATCCTCAGTTACTGGCTGAGGCGCTGGATTTAACGAATAAGGGAAAAGCAAATTTAGAAGAACACCTTTCGTTTGTGCAGCAATTAATTAAGGCGGGAATTCATATTCCATTAAGACAGTCGCTATATGGTCTGGCAAAGATGCTGGATCGAGGTGTTCTATCTTCATCGCCGGTTATTCCAGGGATGCGCAGAATTTTTGAATTGGATCTTCATTCAGAAACCAGAAAAGTGCTGTTAAACTCCATTAATGGAAATGAAGGGATTACGGCGAACAGTATACTGATCGCTGGAGTAATCAGCGTACTTGGGCAGCCGCTTGGTATAGGGCAGGGAATGAACCCTACTTGTCAAACAGCGAGAGGAATAAGTCTATGGTCCCTTCATGCTCCCGGGCATTTACTTGACTTAATTGCAAGAGCGGCTAGGGACGGGGATGTGGATCTTACCTTTGAAGGACAAACGATTCACTCCAAAGATTTAAGGGAAGGTTTAGTTGATGATCTACACGATGAATTAGACCCTGTTTCACTAATTCTTGTCCCTCATTTAGATCGGATTTATTCAGAACTGGTGCGTCGTTCTAAATTCCGTGGTGATGATGTTCATAAGTGGGTTAATCCAGCATTTTATGGTAACTGGGTACAAAAAGGTTTTTGCGGTGTGATTGACCCTATGACAGGATCCGTAGCTGATTACCCAGGATTTGTCCGCTTATTTTATGGCACCCATCATCCAGATTATAATGAAGGTTATGAACTGATCTATCCGAACCCTGTTGGAATATTTATTACCAATGCATTTGGGAAATTATTAGGGCTCCACGCCGTTTCTATTCAAAGAATTGCTAAAGACCCGAGTGGAGAAATCCGGATATATTTCTATAACCCAAACAACGATAGCTCTCAGGACTGGGGGCAGGGTATAGAGCCCAGTGTAGAAGGTTGTAATGAGATTCCGGGAGAGTCCTCACTTCCATTCCATCAATTTGTCTCCCGGCTATATGCATTCCATTATAACCAATATGAACAGGGAGACGCTTATGCTGTGGAAGATGAAATTGTCCAACAGGTAGAGAAGTTAGCAAAAGAGAGCTGGGGCGAACAGCATACGTGGGTACAATTATAGAAAAGTGAAAAGATCCCGGTTTGTGAGAAACCGGGATCTTTTTATGGAGATCGCAGAAGGTAAATGAAAGTTGGACCGCCTAAATTAAAGTGCAATTCTTATACTTTTTTTATTACGAATAGTTCCGAAACTCAATTGAAAGTTCTCATTTACCCTTACTAAGGTAAAAATGGTTTATAACTTTAGAGTTGCCATTTTTACACTCTTTGTTTAAAATAAAAGTACAATTACATATCGATTCCATCTTCGGGGCAGGGTGCAATTCCCGACCGACGGTGATGAGCGTATTTGCGCTCTTAGTCCGTGACCCGTTTGGCTTCGTGCTAAACGGTGGACCTGGTGAAAATCCGGGACCGACAGTTACAGTCTGGATGGGAGAAGATGGCGAACGGAACAGGTAGAAGTGTATATATTTCTACCCAGTGTTTCCTATGGACAATTACTCCACCCTAAAGCCCCTTTATGTATGCTTTAGGGTTTTTATTATGGAAATAGGAATGCGTTCACCTTCATCTGGGATGTGAATCGATGAAAAAGATGAAGGAGGAGATCGATGATGAACCCTTATACAGGTCAATCGTCAAATTTGCTTAAATTAATTATATTAGCTCTAATGGGAAGTATTTCTATGGTTTTAATGCTGCTTAATTTTCCTCTCCCTATACTTCCTCAATATTTAAAAGTTGACTTCAGTGAGATACCTGCACTGATTGCGGCTATTCTTTTTACTCCATTAGCGGGAGTCATCGTAGAAGGATTAAAGAATACACTTTATCTCATCTACACAGGGGCTGCTGATCCAGTAGGAGTAGTAGCAAATTTTGCAGCAGGTGTCCTGTTTGTGGTCCCGGCAGCCATGATCTATCATAAGTTCAAATCTACAAAATCATTAGTATCTGGCATAATAGCCAGTTCTATTATTATGGCGGCGGGAATGAGTGTCCTTAACTACTTTCTCATCCTACCGGCATACAGCTGGTTTATGGGGTGGGAAACTATGAGTGCTAATGTTAAATGGATTACCATTTTAGCTGGAATTCTTCCATTTAATGCACTAAAAGGAATCATTATTGGAGCACTATTTGTTCCATTATTTATTAAGCTAAAGCCTTGGATTGAGCAGAAGAGTGTTAGATCTTCCAAAGCTGCCTGAATAATAAAAAGCTGTCCAATTAGTTGGACAGCTTTTTATTATTTAATATTATTCATCTTCTATTTCATCCACTCGATACCGGGCTGTCGGCATAGCTTCTAAACGTTCTACAGGGATAGGTTCACCTGATTTCTCACTCAATCCATAACGGTCTTCTTCCATTCGCTGTAAAGCATCATTGACTTCCATTAATTTCTCACGTGATTTTTCATAAAAAGTCTGCTCTTTTTCCCGTTCGAACTGATCAGTTCCTAAGTTTCCCGGGTGATCGGCTACGCTTGAAATCTCTCCCGTGTCATCATTTTCATAGTCGTTTTTCAATCGATCATCTTTGTATTCCTCGAGCTCTTCTTCTGCTTCTTTTTTCATTTCTAAAAGCTGTTTTTTAAAGGATTCTTTTTGTTTCTCTGTTAACATGTGAAATCGGCCCCTTTTCAATTATTTTTTACAGGTACTACCCCTATGGTACACCTGGATATTGAAATCGTTTCTTGTTCTTCATTCAGGATTTTGACTTCCCAGACCATGGTATTGCGCCCGATATGAATGGGCGTTGCTTTACCGGTGACGTGCCCCTTGCGAATACTCTTAATGTGATTGGCATTAATTTCGATACCAAATATCTGCTGCTTCTCTTCATCCACATTTAAGTATGCGCCTATACTGGCAGCACTTTCAGCTAAGGCTACGCTTGCACCACCGTGTAGGAAGCCCATAGGCTGATGAGTACGATGATCCACAGGCATGCGGATCTGAACATAATGAGCTTGCGCATTTTCAATTTCCATACCTAAGGTTTCCATTAGAGTATTTTTTATTAATTTTTCCATTAGATATCCATCCTTTACCTCATATTTCCCTTTGCATCAGGAGTCAAACCTATAGAAAAAGGATGGCTTGAAGCCATCCTTTTAGTTATCCCAGAGGGATCGAAATCTGCAATAGCATAGAAATGCCCAATAGGACTCCATACCTCGTGTTGGTTTTGGCAGTGGCTACCATTGCCGGCATCATCTCAAGAGGTTGAGATTTTCCTTTAAACCCTTGAATAGCCTGGTAACCTTTCCCTACACTGAATAGGGTAATAAATGACCAATAGGGCAAAATGCTAAAGATAATTAATGCGATCGTCAGTCCGTAGGCAATTAGAAAAAGGACAGTTAAAAAGCGAATTGATCCTTTATGACCAAATAGTATAGCTAATGTTCTTCTGCCGTTTTCGGCATCGCCCACTCTGTCTCGAATATTGTTAGCAAGCAGAATGGTTCCAACAAATATAGCGACGGGAATGGAAACAAGAACAACCTCCCATGAAATCGTCAATCGCTGGATATAATAACTAATCCCTACAATAATCGTTCCCATAAAAAAACCTGCTGTCAATTCTCCGAATGGTGTATAGGCAATTGGGTAAGGCCCGCCTGTATACAGGTATCCAAATAGCATGGAAACAAGACCGATAACAGCGATCCACCAGCTTGATGCGATACAAATATATATCCCTAACAATCCAGCCATAACAAAAAAGCCAATAGCAAGGGAACGTACCACACTCGGGCTGATGCCGTCTCTTACAATTGTCCCGCCAATACCAACGGAATTCTCATTGTCCAGTCCTCTTACATAGTCGTAATATTCATTAAACATGTTTGTTGCAGCTTGAATGAGGATAGAAGCTAATAACATTGCGGCAAATAACCCCAAATTGATCGGCTGTTCCATTGCAGCAAGCATTGTTCCTACAAATACAGGAACAAAGGCAGCCGTCAGAGTATGAGGTCTTAGCAGCCTCCACCATACCTGGAAACCTTCACGTTCATTCAAGGAAGCTTTCATGTTTTGATTTGGAACAGAGCTCATAGATGTCCTCTCCCTTGTACTTTAACTACTCATATGATAACAAATTAAGTTTAGAGAAACACTTCTTGAGTGTCAATACATGTATTAAACTGTAAGATTGGGTGGACAATTCTTGAGTCAAGGGAAAAAAGAGAATAAAATAGATGTAGATGAAACTTTACTGAATCTAAATAAACGGTTTTTGAATTGTTATAAATGTATAACGATGTCCCCTGAGGAATGGGAGGAATTTTGATGCTTCATACACAAGCACCTCAAATAGATGAAATAATTGAAAATGCCATAAATCAGGCGCAAGAAAGAAATGAACCACAATTGATTAGTGTGGTGGATCAAATAGAACCATCCGATCCATTTCAATTTCTGGATGCTGGAACTTCCATAAACAATCATTGCTTGTTTTGGCGAAGCGCTGAGGAAGATTTTACAATGGTGGCTGTCGGATCAGCCTATAAAATGTATGCGGAAAACGAAAATCGCTTTAAAGAAATACAGGTCATGTGGGACAACATCCATCAAAGTGCATCGACATATGATGAATTCAATGAAAAGGGGACAGGGATCGTTGCGCTTGGAGGATTTAGTTTTGATTCCAATCAAAATGAACAAGTTCCATGGGAAGCTTTCCCTGATAGCCAGATGACCATACCGGCTTTTCTATTGACCAATAAGGGTTCTGAATCTTATTTGACAACAAATGTTCTGATATTTCCAGAAGACCACAAGCAGCAGATAATCACGCAATTATCTACACATCGTGAAACTTTACTGAAAGCTGGGCATCAGACGTTTGAGTTGCCGGTAAGAACAGACTCAGAAGAAATTGATCCATCCGGTTGGAAGAAATCGATTGAACAGGCAACAGAAGATATCAAAAAAGGCTTATTAGATAAAGTGGTTCTTGCCAGAGAATTACGTATTACGTTTGATGACCCTGTGCAGCTTGCAGCTGTTATTAAAGCGTTGGCGGAAACACAGCCTAATAGTTATATTTTTGCTTTTGAAAGCGAAGGAGAATACTTTGTAGGAGCTACACCAGAACGCCTTGCAAAACTTGATAAGCAGCAGCTTGTTTCTACTTGTTTAGCAGGAACCATCCGCCGTGGAAAAACGAAAGAAGAAGATGTACAGCTGGGTGAGGATTTGTTATATGACCCGAAAAACCGGCAGGAGCATCAATTTGTTGTAGAAATGATCCGTCAGGCAGTGGAAGCATGCTGTTATAATGTTCAAATTCCGGAAGCTCCTGTACTATATCCTTTAAAAAATCTTCAGCATCTTTATACTCCGGTAACGGCAGTATTGGAGAAGGGATACACGCTGCTTGATGTTATTGAAAAGCTTCATCCAACACCGGCTCTTGGAGGCATGCCACAGAAAAAATCGGTTGACTATATAAGGACCAATGAAAAGTTAAACAGAGGGTGGTATGCAGGACCTATCGGGTGGTTTGATATGCATAATAATGGGGAATTTGCTGTAGCTATCCGTTCTGCATTGATAAAATCCGATAAAGCCTCCCTATTCGCAGGGTGCGGTGTTGTAGAGGACTCAGACCCGGATGCTGAGTATGAAGAAACACACGTTAAATTAAAACCGATGCTCTCAGTTTTAGGAGGATGTTAATGGAACACGTTGAATCCTTAACCAGATATGTAACACACTTTGTTGACCAGCTCGTCTTTTCGGGGGTAGAGCATGTGGTTATTTCGCCAGGATCAAGGTCAACACCTTTAGCAATGACCTTTGCAGAGCATTCCGAGATGAACCATTGGGTTCATCTTGATGAACGCTCTGCGGCTTTTTTTGCGTTAGGAATTGCTAAAGAACAACATAAACCAGTAGCTCTTGTATGTACATCAGGCACCGCAGCGGCAAATTACTACCCTGCTATTGTAGAAGCTCATTACAGCCGTGTTCCTTTGCTGGTGCTTACAGCGGATCGTCCACATGAACTCAGGGATACAGGTGCCCCTCAGGCTATTGATCAAACAGATTTGTTTGGAGACTATGTCAGGTGGTATCATGACCTTGCCGTTCCCGAAGAAGGACTTCATATGTACGGCAGGCGTCAGGCTGCAAGAGCAGTAGAAGAAGCTGTAGGGAATCATCCTGGACCTGTTCATTTGAACCTTCCATTCCGTGAGCCACTGATACCTGATTTTAATTTGCAAGGGCTTTGGAGAGAGGGAGTCAAGCCTATTCCTCGTGCTTTATCTGGAAACCCCTCCCTTCAGGAAGAAGTGCTTGAGGAATTGTTTCAAAGGTTGAAGGGTTATGAGCGGGGAGTGATCGTGGTAGGTCCGCAGACAGAAGAAAAACTTGCTCCCTTTGTAACAACGCTCGCTGCCAGACTTGGTGTTCCTATACTGGCAGACCCGCTATCTCAATTAAGAGCGGGGGCCCATGATAAGAGAAACATCATAGAGAATTATGATGCTCTATTAAAGTCTGAACACATTCAAGAATTAATTGAACCAGATTATATTCTTCGCTTTGGTGCAATGCCTGTGTCGAAAGCTTATTTAAAATGGGTAAAAAAAATTGAACGGCAAGTGGATCATTTTATAGTGGATGCGTACAAAAGTTACCGCGAGCCTGCGGGGATCAGTGCCCAATTTATATGGAGCGACCCTGCATTCTTTTGCAGTAGATTGTCCGGCTACTTTCTAGAAGGAAGTTATGAAACAGATTGGCTGGAACTATGGCATAAGTTAAACAGCACCGCTAAGAATCAAATGTTGAGTGAGCCTGAAGACCAAATGAATGAAGGTCATGCTGTTGTATATTTGTCAGAATTTCTTCCTGATCATTCTAATTTATTCGTTGGAAACAGCATGCCGATAAGGGATGTGGACAGTTTCTTTATGTCTACTCCTAAATCCGTTAAGGTACTCGCGAACCGAGGTGCTAATGGGATTGATGGAGTTCTTTCTGCTGCCCTGGGCTCCTCTATTTCAGGGCGCAGGACGACTTTGTTACTTGGTGATTTGTCTTTTTATCATGATTTTAATGGTATGTTAATTGCCAAGCAAAAGAGGCTTCCGCTTACTATTGTAGTGATTAACAATAATGGGGGAGGCATTTTCTCTTATCTCCCACAAGTGAAGCATCCTGACCACTTTGAAGAGTTGTTCGGTACACCGCTGGATTTGGATTTTTCAAAAATAGTGGAAATGTACGGGGGCATTCACAGAAGGGCAGAGAGTTGGGAGGATTATAAGAAAGCATTAGCGGAAAGCTATGGTTACGATGGTCTTTTCGTGGTTGAAGTCATTACGAATCGTGAAGATCACGTTACCTTTCATAAAGCTAAGTGGCAGAGCATTGAGGAATCTATTACTACTTGGAGCGGAGATGAATGCTGATAACGGCTGAAGAACGCAGTTACTGGGTAGAGGATACTGGGAGCGGGCCTGTCTGGTTGTTGCTGCACGGTTTTACAGGAAGTACACATACTTTTGACGAGTGTTTAAATTATATGAATAAAGAGTGCCGCTTTATAAAGATAGACCTGCCCGGCCATGCAAGAACAGGTCCGGTCGGAAGCTTATCCATGGAGAAGTTCTGTTTAGATTTATCCTTAATTTTAGATAAACTTGGCGTTGAAGAAATAAATATCATGGGTTATTCGCTTGGAGGAAGAACGGCATTGTCATTTGCTTTAATTTATCCTAGAAGAGTCAGTCGTTTGATTCTGGAAAGTGCTTCTCCCGGGCTGCCTTCAGAATTAGAAAGAATAGAACGACGGGCAAAGGATCAGCGATTAGCCGATTTATTACATCGTAAAGGTATAAGAAGTTTCGTTAAATATTGGGAATCTCTTCCGCTATTTGAAACTCTTAACAAGCTTCCCGAACAACGCAGAAAGACCCTGAGAGAAGAACGCACCAGTCACTCCGCTGAAGGGTTGGCAGACTCCCTGGAAGGAATGGGTACAGGCTCTCAGCCTTCCTGGTGGAACCAACTTAAGGAGGTAAAGGCAGAGGTGCTGCTTGTCACAGGGAAAGAAGATGTAAAATTTCGCTCAATTAATCAGCACATGGAGCAGAGGTTATTAAGCGCTAATTGGGTAGAGGTGGCAGAGGCCGGTCACACGGTTCATCTCGAAAAACCACGAGTTTTTGCTAAAATTGTTGAGAATTTCATGATATAATTAACAATGTATGTAAGCGTTTTGTGCTTTTCAGGTTCATATTAAATGTAGAAGGAGGAAGTCAATATGGCTTTTGATTGGGTTCGCGAACGCGAATACGAAGATATTCTGTACGATACATTTGAAGGGATTGCCAAAATAACGATTAATCGTCCAGAGGTTAGGAATGCCTTCCGACCACAGACGGTACATGAACTAATCGATGCTTTTGCTTATGCTCGCGATGACTCTAAAATTGGTGTAATTGTCCTGGCTGGAGCTGGCGATGAGGCTTTTTGCGCCGGAGGCGATCAGAAAGTAAGGGGTCACGGCGGTTACATTGGTGATGACCATATTCCGCGCTTAAACGTACTGGACTTGCAGCGTTTAATCCGCGTTATTCCAAAACCTGTAGTGGCTATGGTATCTGGATATGCAATTGGCGGCGGGCACGTATTACATATTGTATGTGACTTAACCATTGCTGCTGAGAATGCTGTATTTGGTCAGACAGGTCCTAAAGTAGGGAGCTTTGATGCTGGGTACGGTGCAGGTCTGCTGGCTCGTATTGTCGGTCATAAGAAAGCTCGTGAAATATGGTATCTGTGCCGCCAATACAGTGCAAAAGAAGCGGAAGATATGGGACTCGTTAATACAGTAGTACCTGTAGAAGATCTAGAAGCGGAAACAGTCCAATGGGGTAAAGAGATGCTCGAAAAATCTCCAACTGCTCTTCGTTTCCTGAAAGCTTCTTTCAACGCAGATACAGATGGATTAGCTGGGTTGCAGCAAATGGGCGGAGACGCTACGTTGTTGTACTATCAGACGGAAGAAGCAAAAGAGGGCCGGGATGCCTTCAAGGAGAAAAGGAAACCCGAATTCGATAAGTTCCCTCGTTTTCCTTGATCGTATATGTATTTGAATAAGCTTTAGTCGTAAGGGGCATCCCATTCAAAAAGGGAGTGCCCCTTTTTGAATTCGTGGCAAAGGAGAGAGGATCATGGGAGAAAAAATACCGCACTGGTTAGATAAACAAAATGAGTTAAATCCAGATCATATAGCGCTTGAAACTCCTGATGGAACGGTTATGAATTTTAATGAGTTACGGAGAGAAAGCTTGGAAATGGCAGCATCTCTACTGGAAAAAGGCATTAAACCAGGAGACCACGTTGCAATTTTAGCGGAGAATAGCAGCGATTTCCCTGTTTGCATTCATGCATTAAGTTATGTGGGAGCTACCATTGTATTATTAAATATACGGCTTACTCCGAATGAACTTGTTTACCAAGTAAATGATGCTCAAGTTCATTATTTGATAACCGGGGAACAGACCGAAGTAAAAGCGCTTGAAGTACTGGATGAAGCGGAGGCACCTGTGATTCCTGTGTTTAGAATGGATAGAGTGGGCAGGAAGACTGTAACGGATATGTCTTATTTCAGGGAAGAAATTGACTTAGACCAAGTTTTCACAATGATGTACACCTCTGGAACTACTGGGCGTCCTAAAGCTGTTATGCATACCTATGGAAACCATTGGTACAGCGCCATTGCCTCTGCGTTAAACCTGGGTACTGGCGACAAAGATAAGTGGCTCTTATGTTTGCCAATGTTTCATGTTAGTGGATTCTCTATCATGATGAAAAGTGTAATCTATGGCATGACGGTTTACTTAGTGAACAACTTTGACGAAAGTATAATAAATAAAGCCATTATGGAACATGGCGTGACTCATATTTCAGTAGTAACGGTTATGATGCAGCGGTTGATGAACAACTTACAAGAAGGATTTTACCCAGAGCATTTTCGGTGCATGCTGCTAGGTGGAGGTCCTGTTCCAGAGCCGCTTCTTCAGGAATCGGCAGCAAAAGGTATTCCAGTATTTCAAACCTATGGTATGACGGAAACCTCTTCTCAAGTAGCGACCCTTTCGCCTGAAACAGCCAATCAGAAAATAGGTTCAGCGGGAAAGCCATTATCTCTGGCACAACTGTGGATTGATAATAATGACGCCGGTGAAGTTGGTGAGATTATTGTCCAAGGTCCCATGGTTTCTTCGGGTTATTATAACCACCCTTCAAGAGAAGAAACTTTTTTCCGAACTGGAGATCTTGGTTATAAAGACAGTGAAGGGTTTTTGTACGTGGTTGATCGAGTGAAAGATATGATTATTTCAGGAGGAGAAAATGTGTATCCTGCTGAAATTGAAAGTGTGCTGACAGGCTATCCTGGAGTCATTGAAGCTGGAGTAACCGGGATGAAAGATGATAAGTGGGGAGAAGTGCCGGTCGCTTTTCTCGTAGTAGATAATGGAAAAATTAATAAAGAAAACCTAATCCAGTTTTGTAATAAAAGCTTAGCAAAATTTAAAGTGCCTAAGGAATTTTATCAGATAGAACAGCTACCTAGGAATGCTTCTAATAAACTGATGCGCCGCCAACTGTTTTCTGCATTGGAGAAGGAGAGAAATCATGAACATTGACTATTTAAGTCTCCGTTTGGTCGAGTTACCATTACGTTCGCCTTTTCGCACTCACCAGGGTGTTATCAAGAAAAGAATGTTAATCATTGTGGAGATCACGGATCAAGAGGGACGAAAGGGTTACGGAGAAGTAACGGCATTTGCTGAGCCCTTCTATACTTCAGAAACGGTTCAGACCGCTTGGCACATTATTTCCGATTGTATTATCCCAACTATTGATTTTCAGAAGATTATACACCCGTTTGATTTTCCTAATCTGGTAACTGGCATACAGGGGCATCCAATGGCTAAAGCTGGAGTCGAAGGTGCGCTTTGGGATCTTTATGGGAAACAAAACGGTCAAAGTCTGAGCCAAATGATAGGTGGAACTAGAAAACGTGTAAAAGCGGGAGCTGTCATTAGTCTGAGTGACGTTACAGTAGAAGGTATAAAATCGTTAGAAGAGAAAGGGTATGAGCGGTACAAAGTAAAGGTTAATAAAGGCAGGGAGGGGGAAGATATTGAACAAGTTAAGCGGATCTCACCTGATCTGCCTTTGATGATCGATGCGAATGGTGCCTATACGGAGGAAGATATGGATCACATTCAGACTCTTGATGAATATGGGTTAACCATGATTGAACAGCCCTTTAAGGCAGGGGATTTCTACTTACACCAGCAATTACAACAACGCTTAAAAACGCCTCTCTGCCTTGATGAGTCAGTCATGAATTTTCACGATGCTAAGCAGGCAATTCAGCTAGGGAGCTGTCAAGTGATCAACATAAAGATCAGCCGGGTGGGAGGTCTGAGTGCAGCCATTCAAATCCATGACTATTGTGCTCAGGAAAATATCCCTGTCTGGTGCGGAGGGATGGTTGAATCTGGCATTTCGAAAGCCCATAATTTAGCGTTAGCGTCTCTTCCAAACTTCAGCATTCCAGGGGATCTATCCGGATCTGATCGATATTTTGATAAAGATCTCGTTACGCCAGGTATTCAAATGGAAAATGGCGAGATAGAAGTTCCATCGCATCATGGAATCGGCGTAGAGGTTGATGAATCATACTTAGAGAGAGTAACTAAGAAGTCCAAAAGATTCGATTTATAATGAAAACCTTCTCCTGAAATAATTCATAAGAATCAATCAGTGGTTCAAACTAAAAGGGAGGAGGGCGGATAATGAATAAAAATAAGTATTACATTAATGTGGGTACTCAGGAAATTTCCCTAAATCATGATGCCAATAATGACGATTTTGTTGTATATGCTACAGAAGAAGAAATCATTAAACTCAGAGAAATTTTTGATGAAGTATATAACTCTGATATGCGTTCTTTTTTTCGGGCGCACATTCCTGCCATGCCTTACCACCAAGATCAGGACAATGATGATTACGACGTAGGAATGAAATCTGCTTTTCGAATGATTCATGATCTTGGAGATGAGATGACTCGAGAACATATTGAACAAATGAAAATTTTAGAAGATTAAAGAAACCGCTCCTGTTACGGGAGCGGTTCATTGAGCGCCTAGGACTGAAATAAACTTTCCATTCCTTCAATCTTCTTAGCGTTTGATTTAACTTCTTCAGGAACAGAAATGTTACCAACTTCATTGAAATCACTATATTTCCCACTGAAAGTCTGTACCATATGGGTGCTCTCTCCATTTTGATTGACTGTAAAATCCATTTCCATGTCAACAGACGATGGATAATATGTGTCTTTATTCACTACAAACGTGTACTCTACTTTATTCACAGTCATCTGTTTTATTAAATCATCTGGCACTTGTTCTTTGGGCAGCATCTGATTCAACGAATCATTTATAAGGTTCTTAACACTCTCACCTTCCGAATGAAAAGATAGCGTGTAGGTGGATTCCTCTTCTTCCAGTTTAAACTCGTCAGCATAGTCCTTCAAGTTCTCTAATTGGGAAGCCGGATTCTGCTGCTGTGCAGCCATAGCGTTCAGCTGTTTTACTACTTGCTTTGGTGCTTTAAACCATCCCTCTTTTGTAGGCATGGTCATATATAGACCATCTTCTGTGTAGTACTGTTCAATAGTTTGTCCCATCATTTCCACAGATTGATGGAAAGCTATAGGATCCGTCTGCATTTTAGAATCTATGGTAGTAACAATAGGTATACTGCCAGGGACGAGGGAATCTTCACTTCCGTTTTCGTTACCTGTTTCCATGCCAGTATCAATAATTTGTTTGGATTTCACCTTCATAGCAAAGTTCTCAAGATTCTTACTAGCTTCAGCTGCTTTAGAATAAATGTCCTCCACCTTTTCTCCTTCTGAACTCGCACAGCCGCTAATTAAAATAAAAGCCGTCAGGGTACTTATAAGGATAAATAGTTTCGATTTCAAGAAAGATCCTCCCTTTCTGAAAAGTATTTATATTTTATACGTAATAAGGTCTACATGGTTTCAAAATATCCAAAAAAATCCTTTTGTGTTTATTGATTCGTCATAAAAGGAAGAAATAAAAAAAGAACCTAACGTTTTGGTTCTGAGTAGTTTGTATTTATAAATCCTTATGGTACGATTTAGAAAGGTGAAGGATTGTTCGAATAAAGAAAGTACCCACATCAAGTATTAAAGGCAGTTGATCTAGCATGAAAACATTTAACGACTTTTATCAAAACCCAGTTCGATTATCCTTTGAGGATCATCCTTTCTCTAAATCTCCGAAACATGTATGGGTCATATGCCGGTACAATAACCAATGGTTACTTACCCAGCACAAGGACAGAGGGTTTGAGTTTCCTGGCGGAAAGGTTGAGGAAGGGGAAACAGCAGAAGAAGCGGCTGTTCGTGAGGTGATGGAAGAAACAGGAGGTTGCGTCGAAGATTTACAATATGTAGGTCAGTATCATGTAGAGGGAAAAGGCGGCACAGTGATTAAGAATGTGTACGTTGCTGTGATAGGCGACTTAAGTAAGCAGGAGCATTACTTTGAAACACATGGTCCTGTTATTTTTCAACATCTTCCTAAGAATTTGAAAACAAACGAACGCTTTAGTTTCATGATGAAAGATGAGGTTCTTCCTTTATGCTTACATAGAATTAAAGATCATCATGAAAAAAATTAAAAAAGACGTCCGGTATTAACCCCGGACGTCTTTTTTACTATTTTCTGTGATAAGAAGGGCCTGCCTGCTTAATCTCTTCCGTAGCATAGGAAAATTTCTTGAAATTTTCATGGAATTTATCTGCAAGATCTTGTGCATTCCGATCATATTCTTCAGGGTTATCCCATGTTTTTCGAGGAATCAATACTTCGTCGGGAACGCCAGGGCAATGCATAGGAATGTTGAGTCCAAAGAATGGATCAGTATATGTCTCTACAGAATTTAACTCTCCTTCTAGTGCTGCATGAATCATAGCACGCGTATAAGATAATTTCATTCGGGAGCCTTTTCCGTACCGTCCACCTGTCCATCCAGTGTTAACTAAATAAACATCAGCATTAAACTGTTCAATCTTTTCTCCAAGCATTTCAGCATAGGTAGAAGGCGGCAAAGGTAGAAAAGGTGATCCGAAACAGGCTGAGAAGGTAGCTTGAGGTTCGGTGATTCCGCGCTCGGTACCTGCAAGCTTACTCGTGTAACCACTCAAGAAATGATACATCGCCTGCTCTCTGGTTAATTTACTGATGGGAGGCAGTACACCTGTAGCATCCGCAGTAAGAAAGATGATAGCATGTGGATGCCCCGCAATGCTAGGCTCTACGATGTTATCTATATGGTGAATCGGGTAAGCTGCTCTTGTATTTTCTGTCAGGCTTACGTCATCGTAGTCTGGGGTATGTGATTCACTGTCGAGAGCTACGTTTTCAAGAACCGAACCGAAGTGGATCGCATTGAATATCTGGGGCTCTTTATCTTGAGATAAGTTAATACATTTTGCATAACAACCGCCCTCTATATTAAAGATTCCATAATTAGACCATGCGTGTTCATCGTCCCCGATTAATTTTCGATGAGGATCAGCGGACAGTGTGGTCTTGCCTGTGCCGGATAAACCAAAAAACAGAGCTACATCTCCCTCTTTTCCGATGTTTGCAGAACAATGCATAGGAAGCACGTCTTTTTGAGGCAATAAGTAGTTCATGACTGAAAAAATTGATTTTTTAATTTCGCCTGCATACTCCGTTCCGCCAATGAGTACTACACGGTGCTTAAAAGAAATCATAATAAAGGCTTCTGAGTTGGTTCCATCCACTTCGGGGTCCGCCTTAAAAGTTGGTGCAGAAATAACCGTGAATTCTGCCTCATGGTTTTTCTCTTCTTCTTCGTCTGGTCTAATAAACATTTGGTGGGCGAATAAGTTATGCCATGCAAACTCGTTAATAACTTGAATCGGAAGGCGGAACTTTTCATCTGCCCCTGCGTATCCTTTAAAAACAAATAAATCATTGCGATGTTTCAAGTAATCCAGTACTTTATGATAAAGGTTCACAAAAACTTTGTCTTCAATAGGTTGATTTACTTTGCCCCAGTCCACCAATTGGTTAGACTGGTCATCCTTGACAATAAATTTGTCGTTGGGAGACCTTCCCGTATAAGCACCAGTTGTTGCCTGGATGGCACCTTTATTTGTCAATGTTCCTTCGTTGCGATCCAGAACCCTTTCCACTAGCTGAGGGACCGATAATTGATGGTGGACATGGTCTTGGGCTAATAAAAGATTCAATTCTGACATTTGATTAATGGCACTCATATGTGTCTACCCGCCTTTATAAGAGAATTTTAATCCAAGCTATGTGTTAATCTGAACATTAGTATAACACAATCGTTTTATTATTCCATACTAATAATGAAAATGCTTTCAAGAATTTTTTATGATTGTCAGGTTAAATCTTAAAGTTAATTTTTGCAAGCTGGATGACTTAAAGAAAGCACGATATTTATTAGAGATTCAGCAATGCTGAGGCCATGGAAAGTATTCGTTTTTTGTATCCGAATCCAATCATTACAAAACGGAAATAGGTGAATATCGGAAACCGTTTAGGATAGAAGTTCACTCGTATTCAAGTCCGTTTATTTCTAATGAGTGAAGAGTGGTGAATAATTTCTTCCTTTAGTATGGAGGAAAGTAAGAAATGAGAACTTGAAAAGTCATATGAATTATACTATGTAGGAATAGGCAGAAGGTTTATTATTCTCACCAAAAAATCCTCGAGACCATTACAATGGGAGATCAGATATGGAAACGAGGGGGATAAATCATTGAAATCGCCATTCCTCACGGCATTAGTGCATTAATTGACATTAAAGAACGTTTTCGATACGATATCTTAGAACGGAAACTCTCTTATCCAGAGTAGGTGGAGGGACAGGCCCTTTGAAGCCCAGCAACCGTCATGTAAAATATGACATGGTGCTAACCTGAAGCAAGGACGAATACTCCTTGGACGATAAGAGCGAAAGGAAGCAGCCCCCTTTCCTCGAGTCAGGAAGGGTTTTTTCTATTTTTAGGCAATATCTATACCAACTGATATGCCGATTGCTATTCCAAATTGCTTGCACCTTAGGTTGTGACATCCATAAGAAAAGAACATAGATTAAGACTATGAGAAAGTTTCTACACATACTGGTAAAGAGTTCCGTCTAATACTTTGTACTTACAGAAGGAGGAGTTTTTCAGAATGCCAGCCAATCGCCGGTTATTCACATCAGAATCTGTTACAGAAGGTCACCCGGACAAGATTTGTGACCAGATTTCTGATGCTATATTAGATGAAATTTTAAAAAATGATCCAAATGCACGAGTTGCATGTGAGACAACGGTAACAACGGGACTAGTACTTGTTTCAGGAGAAATCAGTACCAATACGTATGTTGATATTCCAGCCATTGTTCGAAAAACTATTAAGGAAATTGGATATACAAGAGCCAAATTTGGATTTGACGCTGATACATGTGCTGTATTAACAGCCATTGATGAGCAATCACCTGACATTGCCGGTGGCGTAGATGTTGCCTATGAATCCAGAGAAGGGCAAATGAGTGATGATGAAATAGAAGCTATAGGAGCCGGGGACCAGGGCCTCATGTTTGGATTTGCTAATAATGAAACCAAAGAACTGATGCCGTTACCGATTTCGTTAGCTCATAAACTTTCCAAAAGGTTATCAGATGTACGTAATGACGGAACGTTGGAATATCTTCGACCAGATGGAAAAACGCAAGTAACGATTGAATACGACGTTAATGATCAACCTGTTCGTGTGGATACAATCGTTATATCAACCCAGCATGCAGAAGAGATTACACTTGAACAAATAAAAAAAGACTTAAAAGAACAAGTTATAGATCCGGTCGTCCCTTCTCATCTAATTGATGACAGTACCAAATACTTCATTAACCCTACAGGCCGCTTCGTTATTGGAGGTCCTCAAGGTGATGCCGGATTAACTGGAAGAAAGATCATTGTAGATACTTATGGAGGCTATGCGCGTCATGGGGGCGGGGCGTTCAGTGGCAAAGATGCCACTAAGGTGGACCGTTCTGCGGCTTATGCGGCCAGATATGTAGCCAAAAATATTGTAGCCGCTGGTCTTGCTGATACTGTTGAAGTGCAATTAGCTTATGCTATCGGAGTAGCCCAGCCAGTATCCATTTCTATAAATACGTTTGATACAGGTAAAATTGCTGAAGAAGACCTCGTGGCAGCTGTAAGAGAATTGTTTGATCTCCGCCCCGCAGGCATTATTAAAATGCTCGATTTACGCAGACCCATTTACAGGCAAACAGCTGCCTATGGTCACTTTGGCCGTACAGATGTAGAATTCCCTTGGGAGAGAACAGATAAGGCAGAGGAGTTAAAACAGCGTTTCAGTTAACAAACTTCTCATATATTAAAAAGGGAACTTCCTCAAAGAGGAAGTTCCCTTTTCTATAGGAATATAGATACGATGTACGTTAGGTTAATTAGCCTTGTAACCCTTTGTAATATTGCCCTTTCTCTACATAACTGGTTCGGATTCGATTCATTTCTTTCAGGTCCTCTTCGGTCAGTTCACGTACGACTTTAGCTGGCCGGCCGAAAGCAAGGGTGTTCGGAGGGATCACTTTACCTGGTGGGACAAGACTGCCGGCGCCAATAAAAGCCTGTTCTCCTATTTCAGCTCCGTCAAGGATTAAGGACCCCATACCTATTAAAGCATTTTTCTTAATGTGCGGAGAGTGAAGGGTAACCTGGTGCCCAACCGTAACGCCGTCCTCAATCACTAAAGGAAGACCTGGACTTTGATGAAGTAGACTAAGATCCTGAATGTTCACATTGCTGCCAATATGTACAGATGATACATCTCCACGAATGACTGTTTTAAACCAAATACTTGAGTAAGCACCAATTGTTACATCCCCAGTAATGACAGTATCTTCAGCAATATAAGCCGTATCAGCAATCCTGGGTTCTTTTCCTTTATATTCGCAAATCATACTAAACCCCCTTATAATATGGTTATATTAAGTATAGCAAAGTGATAGGAGCCGTGTAGAAGTGAAACGATTAAACTCCAATCAAAATTTAGCAACCATTATTATTGTGCATGGAGCTTTTGAACACGCCGGACGTTATCGTTCATTGGCTGAAAGCTTTCAGAAAGCTGGATATAATGTTATTTATGGTGATCTGCCAGGCCAGGGTCTGGCAGAAGGAAAGAAAGGTCATATAAAGAAATTCGAAACCTACATAGATACAGTTCGTCAATGGCTGCAACAAGCAGATTCTTCTCGTCCTGTATTTTTATTGGGACATAGTATGGGAGGAACGGTTGTAATGCGGGTTATGCAGGAATTAAAACCGTCAGTAAATGGAGTGATTCTCTCGTCGCCTGCTGCAGGTATACTGAACGGAGCCAGCAAGTCTCTCGAAGCGGTCACTTACGTACTAAATAAGGTTTGGCCGTCCGTACTCGTAAAAGCTCCTTTTAAACCGGAGTATGTAACCCGCAATCCAGAGATTATTGCCAAAGATAAACAGGATTCTCTTATTATAGAGAAGGTCTCTATTCGATGGTATAAGGAATTTCGAAAAGCGATTAAGAAGTCATTTTCAGAAGTTGAAGAGTTTCCGGATGTGCCTTTGTTAGTTATGCAGGCAGGTGAGGATTATATGGTAGATCCTGAGAAAACTAAAGAGTGGTTTCATAAAGTCGGATGTAAGGAGAAAACCTATAAAGAATGGCCGGGTTTCTATCATGAAATATTTAATGAACCTGAGCAGGAGTACGTCTACAATTTTGCTTTGAATTTTATCCATTTTCAAGTAAAGCAAGCAGGTAAGGAGGAGTCGTTGTGACAGCCCAAGTACCACAAAATGCTGTTCATTTAATGTTTCGTGTTTATAAGGAGGTTTTTCCTGAAGTCCATAAGGAATTAAATTATTGGACCGAACGGGCTAAGAAAATTCCTAATAAAGAGTTAAGAACCCAGGCGATATCTAGTATCGAAGATAAGACCTTCCATTGTGAAGGAGGTTCTATTTACTCCATGCTTGCTGGGCCACAGTGGAAAGAGTCCATTCGCTTTATAGTTGCTTACCAGACCATTAGTGACTATCTAGATAATTTGTGTGATCGCAGTACCTCTATGGATCCAGTTGATTTTCGCATGCTTCATCAATCGATGGCAGATGCTTTGTCTCCGGAAAATGAAGTCAAGGATTATTATCACTATCGTGATGATAAAGATGATGGAAATTATTTAAGGGATCTTGTACATACCTGCCAGAATGTACTCAAGGCCTCTTCGGATTATCCCCTTGTGCAGAAACATACGTTAAAACTAGGGTCATTATATACTGATCTGCAAGTACATAAACACGTGATTGAAGAGGAAAGAATACCACGTCTTAAAAGTTGGTTTAAGGACCATCAATCTGAGTGGCCTCATTTAGAGTGGTATGAGTTTTCAGCTTGCACAGGCTCTACTTTAGGAATCTTCTGCCTGGTGTCTTATATGCTTAACGGTCGTATGGATGAATCGCTGGCAGCACAAGTGGAGAGAAGTTACTTCCCGTTTATGCAGGGGCTTCATATACTGCTGGATTACTACATTGATCAGAGAGAAGACGAAGAAGAAGGAGATTTAAATTTCTGCTCTTATTATGCACATGAAGAACAGATGAAGCATCGGTTTGAGTATTTTGTCCGGCAAACTCATGAAGAAGTACAAGAACTTCCTGACACAGCGTTTCATCAAATGATTCATGAAGGGCTGGTAGGCATGTACCTGGCTGACCGTAAAGTCGGAAAGCTTGATAATGCAAAAAGCTTTGTTAAAGATCTGCTAAAAGTAAGTGGCCGTAAAGCAAAATTCTTTTACTATAATACAAAAATGTACCATAAATTAAAGCCTGGTCGTCCATTGTAGGACCCAGGCTAAGTTTTTTCTATTGCTATAATAAAGGGCGGCGTATTTCTCTGATTGATGAAACCGTATTGCAGCACCCTGAATGATTTTTGATCTAAAGATGATACATACTCTGTTAAAGCATCTTTTTCTTCTTTTCCTCCTGCATGTCCATAATAAATGACTAGAACAATCATTCCTCCCTGTGGTAAGAAGGAAAGGAGCTGTTCTATGGAGGATATTGTCTCTGCAGGTTTAGTTACAATAGTTTTATCACTTCCTGGCAAATAGCCTAAGTTAAAAATGGCTCCTTTAATTTGTGATTGATGGACCGGAGAAATATACTTAGTTAATTGTGAGTGAGAGTCCTGAACGAGAGTGACCCGCTCCTCTACTAGATGTTTTTTTAACCGTTCCTCGGTTTTAGTGATCGCTTGTTCTTGGACGTCGAATCCGTATACATGTCCTTTTTCCCCTACTAGACCGGTGAGAAATAACGTGTCGTGACCATTACCACATGTAGCATCAACGGCAATGTCACCGTCTGTAATAACATTTTCCATTAAAGAGTGGGCATAGTGCAGAATTGGCTGCAAAGTCATTGGTTTTAATAACTCCTTTTATTTTGGTTAAGGCAAAGATTATTGTAGCATGGGTGGCGTTTAAATTATAATTCCTAATCATCTCATCATTAAATTGGCTGTTTTGGGAAGAAAAATCCGTACATGTGAATTATATGATAAGTTTTTTGCAAAATTATTATCATGTAATGTATGCAAAGTTTCATTTACACCATTAGGTGGTATCTGCCTGGCTATTATGGCAGAGCAGTAAGTTTAGGAGAGGTATAAAAAAAACTGCATCAATGAAGATGCAGTTTAAAAGAGAACACGATTACTTAACTTTTGATTTACTGCTGCGATTTTGAAGCTTATTTACAGCTTTACGTGCATAACTCTTGGTTTTTTGTGGATTTCGCTTGGCATAATTCGCAGCTTTACGGACTAAATTCTTCATGGATACGACCTCCTTATAGGATTCCTTATTGCTTTGTTTACCTTATATCATCTAACTATAAACATAGGCTTGATAAACTTGACAAAGAGTTTTGGTTTCATTAAGATACGATTATATACTTAATGACGTAGAAGAGGAGTAGTAGTGAAAAATCAAGCTTATAGAGAGGCAGTGGCTGGTGAAAGCTGTCCTTGATTATTACGAACTCGCCTCGGATGTCGCAGAAGTGAACATTAATGGTAGCTTTTTGCCGGTGAATCGCCGTTATCGATACACGAGTGAACGTTTAAATAACGTTAATTTGGGTGGTACCGCGGGAATCAAGCCTCTCGTCCCATATAGGGATGAGGGGCTTTTTGTATTTTGATAGGAACATGAGGAGGAAAAGAAATGGCTTTTGATCATAAGAAAATAGAAAAGAAGTGGCAGAAATACTGGCTTGATCAAAAAACGTTTAAGACGGACAGCGAGTCAGATAAGAAGAAATTTTATGCATTGGATATGTTCCCGTACCCTTCTGGAGCAGGCTTGCATGTAGGACATCCAGAAGGATATACGGCGACAGATATCCTTTCAAGAATGAAGCGGATGCAGGGGTATGAAGTTTTGCATCCAATCGGTTGGGATGCCTTTGGACTGCCAGCAGAACAGTATGCGCTCGATACAGGGAACGATCCAGAGGAATTCACCGCTCAAAATATTCAGACTTTCCGCCGTCAAATTCAGGAGCTTGGTTTCTCCTATGACTGGGATCGGGAAGTAAACACGACTGATCCTGATTATTACAAGTGGACGCAATGGATCTTTCTAAAATTATATGAAAAAGGGTTAGCTTATATAGATGAAGTTGCTGTGAACTGGTGCCCTGCACTAGGAACGGTACTCGCTAACGAAGAAGTTATTGACGGTAAGAGTGAGCGAGGGGATCATCCCGTTGAACGCAGACCTATGAAACAGTGGATGTTGAAGATCACGGCATATGCTGACCGTCTGCTTGATGATCTGGAAGATTTAGATTGGCCTGAAAGTATTAAGGATATGCAGCGCAATTGGATAGGAAAATCAGAAGGCGCCGAAGTAACCTTCCAAATCGAAGAAGATAAAGGGACATTTGATGTATTTACGACTCGTCCAGATACCTTATTCGGTGCTACTTATGCTGTGCTTGCTCCCGAGCACCCGCTCGTGGAACAAATCGTTTCACATGACCAACAGGAAGCAGTTCAAACATATGTAGAAAGAGCTATGAATAAAAGTGATCTGGAACGCACGGATTTAGCTAAAGACAAGTCCGGAGTATTCACTGGTTCCTATGCAATTAATCCTATTAATGGAGAGAAACTTCCAATCTGGGTAGCTGATTATGTTTTAATGAGCTATGGAAGCGGAGCGATAATGGCAGTTCCTGCCCACGATGAACGGGACTATGAGTTCGCTCAGAAATTTGATCTGCCTATTGTGCCAGTTGTGGACGGCGGTAATGTGAAAGAAGAAGCATATACTGGTGATGGTAAACACATCAATTCAGATTTTCTAAATGGTCTGGATAAGGAAGAAGCAATAGATAAATCGATTCAATGGTTGGAAAATAAGGGTCACGGTAAAAAACAGACCACCTATCGATTGCGTGACTGGCTGTTCAGCAGGCAGCGTTACTGGGGAGAACCTATACCAATTATCCATTGGGAAGATGGTTCCGTTACTCCGGTTCCTGAGACGGAATTACCAGTAGAGCTTCCAAAAACGACCGAAATTAAGCCGTCTGGTACCGGCGAGTCTCCGCTTGCCAATATCGCGGAATGGGTAAATGTGGTTGATCCGGAGACAGGAATGAAGGGACGGCGTGAAACAAATACCATGCCGCAATGGGCCGGCAGTTGCTGGTATTACCTTAGATATATTGATGCGCACAATGAACAGGAGCTCGGGGATTATGAAAAACTTAAAAAATGGCTCCCTGTCGATGTATATATTGGCGGCGCGGAACATGCTGTGCTTCATTTATTATACGCTCGTTTCTGGCATAAAGTTCTCTACGATGCAGGGGTAGTACCAACGAAAGAACCTTTCCAAAAACTTTTCAATCAGGGAATGATCCTTGGTGAAAACAATGAAAAAATGAGCAAATCTAAAGGCAACGTAGTGAATCCGGATGATATTGTTCATACTCATGGAGCGGACACCTTAAGACTTTATGAAATGTTTATGGGACCATTAGACGCATCTGTAGCCTGGTCTACGAACGGTCTTGACGGTGCACGTCGTTTTCTTGATCGTGTATTCAGATTATTCGTCGTGGACGGTGAACTCTCAGATTCAATTAAGCAGGACGTTACGGAAGATAAGCTTGAGAAGGTGTATCACGAAACGGTTAAAAAAGTTACCGAAAACTTTGAAGCGCTTCGTTTCAATACGGGGATCTCTCAAATGATGGTATTTATCAATGAAGGTTATAAAGTAGAAGAACTTCCAAAATCTTATGTAGAAGGATTCGTTAAGCTTCTTTCTCCGGTAGCTCCTCATTTGACAGAGGAGTTATGGGAAAAGCTTGGACATCCAGAAACGATTACGTATCAGCAATGGCCATCTTTCGATGAAGAAAAGCTCGTAGAAGATGAAGTGGAAATTGTTGTACAAGTAATGGGTAAAGTAAGGGCTAAAATGATGGTTAATCAAGAGGCTTCTGCAGAAGATTTAGAAAAACAGGCGTTAGAAAATGAAAATGTCCAACAGTGGCTTGAAGGAAAGACCGTAAGAAAAGTAATAGCCGTACCAGGTAAACTTGTAAATATCGTAGCGAATTAATGAATATAAAAGCCGCCTTCAAATTGTCTGGAGGCGGCTTTTATATGTCTTGACTGGGGTCAATTCAATCTCTTGACTTTGAAGGTTTTTTTAATAGAATGAATCTTGTAAGAAGATTTGAAGGAGGAGAAGTTATGAGCCAAATTGATGAAGTTACACCTCAAGAAGTAGATACGATGATATCACAGGATAAACTGCTGACAATAATAGATGTAAGAGAAAATGAGGAAGTAGCTCAGGGTATGGTTCCGACAGCAAAGCATATTCCTCTGGGGAGCATTCCTTATGAAATTGATCAATACCCTAAAGATAAAGAGTATATTCTTGTTTGCAGGTCGGGGAGTCGAAGCATGAACGCGGCCGAATTCATGAAAGAAAAAGGGTTTCCTAATGTGAAAAACATGCAAGGCGGCATGCTGAAGTGGACGGGTGAACTAGTTTTTTAATTAGAAAGGGTTAGAATTATGACTTTATTCTATATGACCATATTAATTATAGCAGGCTTATTCCTGTACAATGCTTACCAAAAAACAGCTTTAAAACCGTATAATCAATCCAATCTCTCGGGCGCTGATCTTTGTGTAATTGATATACGGGATTATATTTCAGCTTACCGGTCCCCTTACCCTGGGGCAGAAAATATCCCTTTGAGTTATTTATCCCGGACTATAAAAGAGAGATTCGACTGCCCTGAGGAAATTTTAGTAGTATCAGATGATAAACGAGGTGCTAAACTAGCAGCGAAGATTATCCGGAAAAAGAGACAGCAATCCATTTATTATATAAAATCTTAAAAAAGCGCTCCTGCTGCATGGAATATTCTGTGGAGGAGTGCTTTTTAACATCTGCGTTTAGGGGTTTTAACTTTAAACCTAAGCATTTCGATTAAAGAACTATAAAAAAAGAAGACAAACTGTTGACTTTTATTTGTCAGCAATGTATAGTAGTTAACGTTGCTTATTTGAGAGCAACTTTGCAAAAGCAAAACGAAAACTTTATTCAACAAATTCTATTAAATGTATTGACAGTTTCTAACACATTATGCTAGAATTTGATTACTGTCGGTGAGGCAGTATTTGATCTTTGAAAACTGAACGAACCAACCAGTACGTCAAGATATTCTTTCAATATAGAAGGAATTCAAACAAGCACATTCGGTGTGCAAAGAGCTAATCAATCTCAACTTTTATGGAGAGTTTGATCCTGGCTCAGGACGAACGCTGGCGGCGTGCCTAATACATGCAAGTCGAGCGCGGGAAGCAAGCGGATCCCCTTCGGGGGTGAAGCTTGTGGAACGAGCGGCGGACGGGTGAGTAACACGTGGGCAACCTGCCTGTAAGACCGGAATAACCCCGGGAAACCGGGGCTAATGCCGGGTAACACCTACCTTCGCATGAAGGAAGGTTAAAAGATGGCTTCTCGCTATCACTTACAGATGGGCCCGCGGCGCATTAGCTAGTTGGTGAGGTAACAGCTCACCAAGGCAACGATGCGTAGCCGACCTGAGAGGGTGATCGGCCACACTGGGACTGAGACACGGCCCAGACTCCTACGGGAGGCAGCAGTAGGGAATCTTCCGCAATGGACGAAAGTCTGACGGAGCAA